>JAJUJC010000002.1 GCA_029267335.1 Intestinibacillus massiliensis
CGCGGGCTGCTCTGCCGTGTCGGTCGGCTGCTCGGTCGCGGGCTGCTCTGCCGTGTCGGTCGGCTGCTCGGTCGCGGGCTGCTCTGCCGTGTCGGTCGGCTGCTCGGTCGCGGGCTGCTCTGCCGTGTCGGTCGGCTGCTCCACGATGACCCATGTGCCGTCCGGCTGGAGTGTTTCCCCCTGCTCGTTCTGCACAGTGACGACGTTTGCAGGCTGCACGGATGCATCCTGCGGCAGATCGCCATCGACAGATGCGGTAACAAGTAGTGCCGCGTTGTCCTCCACCTTGACCTGCGCGACCAGTCTGCGTCCCTCCAGAGAGTGCAGCAAACGGGTCTGCAAATCCGCATTATCCTGCTCGGCGGACGCCTGCGGCAAATCTTCCACCGCAAGGTCGATTCCGTCGCTGTGCGCCAGCAACGTATCCGCCACAGCATCCACATCGACAGCCGCGCGCAGCGCGGTAACCGATACGGTTTCCCGCATTGCTGCAAACGCGGTCGTCAGGCCGGTATTGAGCACCAGCAGGATCATGACGATCCCGGCGGTCACCCTGCGCAGCCGTTTTTTATGCATCACGCTCGTTCTCATGCGTCTCACCCCTATTCCTTCAAATTGCCTTGCTTTATACCTAGTGTATACCACTGTGGTTACACAGGAGTTACAAATCCAATTTTCCCAAAAAATTTTTTTGTGATTTTAATTTTCCTATTTTTATGCACTTTGCACTATTTGTCGTATTTTGTAATCCACTTTTTAGGTGTTATCGTGTGGTGTGTATTTCCGTTTTCGTGCCATTTTGCATTCTTTTTTCATGTGTTTTTTATTTTATTACATTTCTTCTCGCAATATCAAAATTATTTTCGCGTTATATCCGCCTGTTTAACATGGATTTTGCTGCTTTTGTGTGTCATATGCAGCCTTTTATGAAATTACCGTTTCGGTTACAAACCCGGTAACAGCATTTCAGGGGCTTACTGCTGTTTTGGTAACAGCTCTGCGACGTGCACAAAAAAGACACCGGTCACGGTGTCCGTCCGTGACCGGTGTCTGCATGAAAAGGGGGTATTGTGAAAGGGGATCGCCCCTATTAGGGCCTTAGAGATTTTCCGTCAGGAACTTCTCGAGCGCTGCGGCGCAGGCTTCCTCGTCCTCACCCTCGACTGTAACGGTAACAACATCGCCCTGCTTGATGCCCATGCCCATGAGTGCCATCAGCTTGCGCATGTCGCTCTTCTTATCGCCCTTGGCGATGGTTGCGGTGCTGCTGAAGCCCTTTGCTTCCTTGACCAGCAGACCTGCCGGACGTGCGTGGATGCCCAGCGCATCCTGGATCGTGTACTCGAACTGCTTCATGATGTTTCCTCCTATAGTATGAACGTCAGGCTCAGCCGCGCACATGCAGCAGCGACTCTCCCGCTTTTATTGTACCTGTTTTCTGCGCTTCAATCAACTGATATTCGTCTGTGTTGCAAACGATGAGCGGTGTGGTGAGCGGATAGCCCGCGGCGCGGATCGCATCCATGTCGAAGGTGATGAGCGTATCGCCCTTTTTGACCTGCTGTCCCTCGCTGACCGCGTAAGTGAATCCCTGACCGCCCAACTTTACGGTATTGATGCCGATGTGCATGAGCAGCTCTGCGCCGCCCGCGGTGGTCATGCCGATCGCGTGACCGGTCTCAAACAGCGTAGAGATCTCGCCGTCCGCCGGCGCGACCAATTTGCCCTCGCTCGGCTCGATCGCAATGCCGTCGCCCAGTGCGCGGCTTGCAAAGGCTTCGTCCTCCACCTGCTCGAGCGGTACGACCGTACCGGTCAGGCAGCTTGCAAGGATCTCTTCCTTGGTCTGCGCGGATGCTGCCGCGGGTGCGGCGACCGCTGCCGGTGCATTGGATGCCGCCGTCTGCATATAGTCTGCAAGACGCGACTTGATGACCGCAACCTGTGGGCCATAAATGACCTGCACGCCGTTGCCGCGATGGATCACGCCCGACGCGCCCGACTGCTTGAGCGTCGCGTCGGTCACCTTGGCGCTGTCCGCGACCGTGACACGCAGACGGGTCGCGCAGCAATCCAGATCGACGATGTTCGCCTTGCCGCCCAGACCTTCCAGAATGAGCGCGCTGACCGTGTCGCCCTGTGCTTCCTTGCGCGCATTGACATCCGCACGGGTGTACAGCTTGACTTCCTCGGTGTCGTCACGACCCGGGGTCTTGTAGTCGAACTTGGTGATCATGAACTTGAACACGAAGTAGTAAACGAAGAAATAGATCACGCCGACGATCGGGATCCAGATCCAGTGGCTCTTTGCATTGCCCTGTAGGATGCCGAACAGCGTCAGGTCGATCACGCCGCCCGAGAACGTCATGCCGACGCCGACGTTCAGGATGTGCATGATCATATAGGATGCGCCCGCAAGGATGCAGTGTACGACATACATGGGCACTGCGACGAACAGGAACGTGAATTCGATCGGCTCGGTGATACCGGTCAGCATTGCGGTGAGCGCTGCGGACAAAAGCAGACCGCCGACCAGCTTACGCTTCTCCGGCTTTGCACAGCGGTACATTGCGAGTGCAGCGCCGGGCAGACCGAAGATCATGAACGGGAACTTACCCGACATAAAGCGGGTCGCGGAGACCGAGAATACCGTGGTGGACTTGGACGCGAGCTCTGCGAAGAAGATGTTCTGTGCGCCTGCGATGGTCGCGCCGTCGATGACTGCCGTGCCGCCGACCGCGGTCTGCCAGAAAGGCATATAGAACACATGGTGCAGACCGAAGGGAATGAGTGCGCGCTCGATGATGCCGTAGATGAACGTGCCTGCGTAACCGGAGGCGAGCACGAGCTGACCCAGTGCGGCGATGCCCGCCTGCACGACCGGCCAGATATAGAACATCGCCATACCGACGACCAGATAGACGACCGAGGAGATGATGGGCACGAAGCGCGTGCCGCCGAAGAAGGACAGCACCTGCGGCAGCTCGATCTTATAGAAGCGGTTGTGGAGCGCCGCAACGCCCAGACCGACAATGATACCGCCGAACACGCCCATTTGCAGCGTCGTGATGCCGAGTGCGGTCGTGGTGGAGTTCGCCGCCATCGCCTCTACGCCGCCGTGCGCGGTGATGAGTGCGCTGATCGCGGTGTTCATAATGATATAGGCGACCGCGCCGGACAGCGCCGCGACCTCTTTTTCCTGCTTTGCCATGCCGATCGCGACGCCCATCGCGAACAGCAGTGCAAGGTTGCCGAATACCGCCCCGCCCGTCTGCGCCATGATGTCGAGAATGGTGTAGATCAGCGTGCCCGGATGAATCAATCCGTTCAGGCCGTACGCTGCGAGCATGGTTTCATTGGTGAACGAGCCGCCGATGCCAAGCAGCAGACCCGCGACCGGCAGCAGCGCGATCGGCAGCATAAACGATCTGCCAACGCGCTGCAGCACGCCGAATATCTTGTCTTTCATGGTGTAGTTCCTCCCTGTTGTTGCGGAACGCGCCGCCTGTGCGGGCGGCGCGCCCCTGTTTGCTTGTTTTTTCTCTTTTCTTCTCTCGTCTCTCGCGCGCTCTCCGGCCGGTCGAGCACGCGCGTGGCAAATAAAAAAACCTATACCGCGCGAGCCGGACGTCCCAGGCTCGCGCAGCATAGGTTTAGCCCATGGAAGTAAATAACTCCGGTTACTATCCTAACAAATTCTGCGCGGAAAATATTGATTTTATTCGATTTCCCGTCCATCGGGATTGATACGCTTGAGGTGGATGGTCAAAAAGATCAGTTCCTCGTCCGACATTTTCTTGTGCCAGGTGTTCTCCGCATAGGCGGCGACGCACTCGGCGCACCGGTAATGCTCGGGACAGTTGCGCGCGATCAGCGTGCGGAACATCTCATCATGCGCGAGGTTATCGGTCGATTCCGTGCCCTGAAAGACGCGCTGCGCGAAAAAGCGCATGTGCACCGCCAGACGGCTGAAATCGAGCGATTCGCGGTCGTAGGTTTTATGGTAATAGTACTCGATGACCTGAATGCAGCCATCGACGAACTGCGTGATGTCGTTCATAACGCTCATGCTGGTGTTCAGCTCCGCGTTGACGATGTGCAGCGCGATGAAGCCCGCCTCGTCCTTGGAAAGCGCAACGCCGAGCTGCTGCTCGATGCGTTCGAGGCAATCCCGACCGAGTTGGTATTCCGCAGGGTAATAGTCGCGGATGGGCTGCATGAGCGGATTTTTGAAGGAAATGCCGTTTTGCTTGCGCTCGATGGCAAAGCTGATATGGTCTGCAAGCGTGATGAGCAGGCTTTCGTTGAGCGTATAAGGCAGTCTCTCGCAAATCATGCGCACCAGTTCGTCGGTCAGCGTGAGGTGCTCGTAAGGGATGTGCTCCATGAGGTCGGCAAGCTTGCGCTGCACCGAGGGGCTGGTCATACGGTAGACCTTTTGGATGGTGTCCTCCTCGACCGTTTCGCCCGTTTTGCGTCCGAAGCCGATACCGCGCCCGCTCACGATGAGTTCGCAGTCGGTCGCGTCGGTGACGCACAGAATATTGTTATTGATTACCTTTTTGACGACATAGCTCATGCTCATTTTCCTTTGCCTTTCGGCACACGGGCAAAAAATAATCCAACCCCGTACCAGAATGAATCGTGCGGCGGACAAACGCCTGCCGTTGTTCTTGCTGTACAGAGTTGGTTAAGCCTATCGATCGTTTGTCAATAGTAACATTCCAACATCCCGTCATGTTCTGCTATTATGCTACTATCTGTACTACCATTTTGTCAAGCGGCTTTGTGAACAAATTGTGCATTTCCACGTTCTGTACAACTTTTGACGCGTGTTTTTGTATATTCTACTTTAAAAACTTTTGCGGCGGTGGGAAATCAAACCCCCGCGTCCCGCTCGAAAACGGGGCGCGGGGGCAGACAGATACGACTTACTGCTGCTCGCGCAGGGCGGCCTGTGCCGCGGCGAGGCGTGCGATCGGCACGCGGAACGGCGAGCAGGACACATAGCTCAGCCCGATGCGATGGCAGAACTCGACGGTCGAGGGATCGCCGCCGTGCTCGCCGCAGATGCCCAGCTTGATGTCCGGACGGGTCTGGCGGCCCAGCTCGCATGCCATCTGCACCAGACGGCCTACGCCGATCTGGTCGAGCTTGGCAAACGGGTCGAATTCGTAGATCTTATTGTCGTAGTACGCGCTCAGGAACTTGCCCGCGTCGTCGCGCGAGAAGCCAAAGGTCATCTGGGTCAGGTCGTTCGTGCCGAAGGAGAAGAACTCCGCTTCCTTTGCGATTTCGTCTGCCGTCAGCGCTGCGCGCGGGATCTCGATCATCGTACCGACCTTATAGTGCAGGTTGGTGCCCGCTTCCGCGATGAGCGCGTCCGCGGTCTCGGTGACCGTGCGCTTGACGAATGCCAGCTCCTTGACCTCGCCTACGAGCGGGATCATGATCTCGGGCACATTCTCCCAATCCGGGTGCTTGCTCTGGATGGCGAGCGCCGCCTTGATGACTGCGCGCGTCTGCATCGCCGCGATCTCGGGATAGGTAACCGCCAGACGGCAGCCGCGATGCCCCATCATCGGGTTGAATTCGTGCAGCGACGCGATGATCGCACGGATCTGCTCGACGGTCTTACCCTGTGCCTTGGCGAGCTGGGCGATGTCGTCCTCTTCGGTCGGCACGAACTCGTGCAGCGGGGGATCGAGGAAACGGATCGTGACCGGGCAGCCCTCGAGCGCCTCATACAGCGCTTCAAAGTCGCCCTGCTGCATGGGCTCGAGCTTGGCAAGCGCAGCTTCGCGCTCGTCCAGCGTATCCGCGCAGATCATCTCGCGGATGGCTTCGATGCGCTCGCCCTCGAAGAACATATGCTCCGTACGGCACAGGCCGATGCCCTCCGCACCGAACGAGCGCGCCTTGGTCGCGTCGCGCGGAGTATCCGCGTTCGTGCGCACGCGCAGACGGCGATATTTGTCCGCCCACGCCATGACGCGGTCGAAATCGCCCGTGATCTCCGCGTCGACGCGCGGCAGCAGTCCGTCATAGATGCAGCCGGTCGAGCCGTCGATCGAAATCGCGTCGCCCTCGCGGAAGGTCTTGCCCGCGAGCGTGAACACCTTGTTCTCTTCATCCATTGTAATGGCGGAGCAGCCGGAAACGCAGCAAGTGCCCATGCCGCGCGCAACGACTGCCGCGTGCGAGGTCATGCCGCCGCGCACGGTCAGGATGCCCTGCGCCGCCTTCATGCCTTCGATGTCCTCGGGCGAGGTCTCCAGACGGACGAGCACGACCTTTTCGCCGCGCGCCGCCCATTCCTTGGCGTCCTCGGCGGTGAACACGATCTTGCCGCATGCCGCGCCGGGCGATGCTGCCAGTGCACGCGCGAGCGGCGTCGCGGCGTCGAGCGCGGCGGTATCGAACTGCGGATGGAGCAGTGTGTCGAGTGTGCGCGGCTCGATCATCATGAGCGCCTGCTTGTCGTTGATCGTACCCTCATCTACCATTTCGCACGCGATGCGCAGAGCTGCCGCCGCCGTGCGCTTGCCGTTTCGCGTCTGCAGCATGTAGAGCTTTTTGTTCTCGATCGTGAACTCCATGTCCTGCATGTCGTGATAGTGGCGCTCGAGCGTGCTGCAGATCTGCTTGAACTGCGCAAACACCTCGGGCATGCGGTCGCCCAGACGCGCGATCGGCTCGGGCGTGCGCACGCCGGCGACGACGTCCTCGCCCTGCGCGTTGAGCAGAAATTCACCGAACAGTTCCTTCTTGCCGGTCGCGGGGTTGCGCGTGAACGCCACGCCCGTGCCCGAGGTATCGCCCAGGTTGCCGAACACCATCGACTGCACGTTGACCGCGGTGCCCCAGGAATACGGAATGTCGTTGTCACGGCGATAGACGTTCGCACGCGGGTTGTCCCACGAACGGAACACCGCGGTGATCGCGCCCATGAGCTGCTCCTTGGGATCGGTCGGGAAGTCTGCACCGACCTTGGCGTGATACTCCGCCTTGAACTGCTCCGCCAGATCGCGCAGATCGTCCGCGGTCAGCTCGACGTCGAGCGTGACGCCCTTGCGCTCCTTCATCTTATCGATAAGCTGCTCAAAATATTTCTTACCGACCTCCATGACGACGTCGGAATACATCTGGATAAAACGGCGATAGCAGTCCCACGCCCAACGGGGATTGCCCGATTTCTTCGCGAGCACTTCGACGACCTGCTCGTTGAGACCGAGGTTCAGGATGGTATCCATCATACCGGGCATGGAAGCGCGTGCGCCCGAACGAACCGAAACCAGCAGCGGATTGCTCAGATCACCGAACTTCTTGCCCGTGATCTTTTCCATCTTGCCGACGTATTCCATGATCTGCGCCTGAATTTCGGGAGCGATCGTGCGCCCGTCCTCGTAGTACTGCGTGCACGCCTCGGTCGTGATCGTGAAGCCCTGCGGTACGGGCATGCCGAGATTGGTCATTTCTGCCAAGTTCGCGCCCTTGCCACCCAGCAGTTCACGCATTTTGCCGCTGCCTTCGGAGAACAGGTATACATACTTTTTCATGTTGTTTGTTTCCTCCAATCGTGCCTTGCCGTTCGCATCCATATTTACTCAATTTCACGATAGAATTATACCATATTTTTCTCTGGCTCTTCCACTGGGGGATTTCACGAAACCCGCACGCCACCCTTGTATAATTTCACTACAAAAATTATTTTAGTTGGTTTTATCCCTGTATACTATACCTTTATCCCGTTTATGCAAACGTTTTCGTTTTGGTGAAAGATTATCATTTTTTGTAGTTTTATTGGTCTATCCTGCGTTTTTGTAGGATAAAACGGATTTGCATATCCGAGGTCGTGGGTCGGGTCTTTTTGCAGCCTTTCCTGCATAGGCGGGTGCAACGCGGTGCAAAACCCGCAAACCAACCTGTTTTGCGCACAAAAAAAGCCTGTCCGACCGCAACTAGCGGCAGGACAGGCAAACAGCTCCACTCAGTGGCGCGGGGCGTAATCGAGGTGACGGGTGGCGAGAACGAGGTTCGCGAGCAGATACACGGACGCCGCACCGAAGCACGCGTAACGCAGCACAGCTTCCATGGTCAGCGTGATGGTACCGCCGCCGAGCAGCCCGTACACCAGATAGCCGCCGACGCAGGTCCACGAAAAGAATACGCCAAGTGCGGACGCAAACACGAACCGCGCAGGGTTCGAGCGCGCATACAGGAAGCCCGCGATCGAATAGAACGCGAACACGAGCGCGATCGCCGCGAACAGCTCAAACGCGTAGAGCGAGACAAACGGGCTTGCACCGTTGTCTTTAAAGGTGATGATGAGGTCGAAGCACGCCCAGAACATGGGCACGAGGGTAAACGCCGCGTGGCTTTCCGTCATCGTACCGCGCGCCTGCACGGATGCGACCAGAATGAACGCCACCATCGACAGCAGCGCAAGCAGCCACAGCGGAATAAGCGGCAGCACCGTGGTCAGCACGGACGGCTGGGTCTCGAGCATGGTCTGCGCCCCCGTGCCTGTACCTGTCGCGAGCAGATACAGACCGCCTGCGCCCGCCGCGCCCATTGCCAGACCGCACAGCACCGCGATCGTCTTATAGCCGGTCGACGAGCAGCCGAACGTGTCCTCGAACAACGCGCCGCGCTGTCCGCGGAAGCCGTGCCCGAGCACATAAAACAGCACCACCATCGCGATCGACAGCGCAACGAGCGCGGTCTGCGGCACATTGCCCGGAATTGGCAGACCGGTCCCCTCTTCATACCCGCCGTGCAGGTTCAGCCCGCGCAGCACCGCTCCTACGATGCCTGCCAGTGCCGCAAACACAGGGATATATCGCTTCAATTTCATACAAAACGCCTCCAGCGCGATCAAAATTCACAGATGGTATCAGTATAGCACAGTTTTGCGCGAAATCCAAGTCATCTGCAAAAAAGAAGGACGGGTGGAAGCGTGTCCGTCCGTCCCTCTGTCGGGTCAGGTGTGGGGTTCGGGCTGCGGCGGATCGTTCCGCATCACGATCTTGAGCAAAATGGGGGTGATGAGCGTCGTCACGATGACGACGAGCACGATCGCAGGGAACATATGCGCATCCACCAACCCCGCTTGTGCGCCCTTCTGCGCGACGATGAGCGCGACCTCGCCGCGTGAGATCATACCCACACCGACCGATACCGCCTCATGCATACGGAAGCCGCACGCCTTCGCGCCCAGACCGCAGCCGAGGATCTTCGTCAGGATCGCGACCGCGAGCAGCGCGATGGAAAAGCCAAACAACTTGCCGGACATGCCGGTCAACTCGGTTTTGATGCCGATACTTGCGAAAAAGACCGGTGAAAAGAACATATACGAGATAATCGTCATTTTTTTCGCGATATAGGAGCGCGTGCGCATGATATTGCACAGGATGAGACCGGCAAAATAGGCGCCTGTGATGTCCGCGATGCCAAACAGCGCCTCGGACAAATAGCTCATAAACAGGCAGAATACCAGACCGCCGATCGCGACGCGGCGCTTTTCGCCCCACGTCGAGTCCATGCGCTCAAAAATCTTATGTGCGACGAAGCCGACCGCCGCCACGAACAGGAAAAACAGCCCGATACGTCCGAGCACAATATGGATGCGTACCGACTCATCCGTAAACGCGGAGAGCACGGTCAGCGCGATCAGACCGAGCACATCGTCGATGACCGCCGCGCCCAAGATCGCCGTGCCGACCTTGCCGTGCAGCCGTCCCATTTCGCGCAGGGTCTCGACCGTGATGGAGACCGAGGTCGCGGTCAGCACCACGCCGATGAACATGCCCTTGAGCACATGCTCGGGATCGGCGCCGCTGCCGAAAAAGCCTTCATAGCACAGGTAGCCGCCCGCGAGCGGCACGAGCACACCGATGAGCGCAATGACAAACGAGGCGACGCCGGTCTTTTTCAGTTCCTTGAGTTCGGTGTCCAGACCCGCGCCAAACATCAGGACTATGACGCCGATTTCCGAGGTTTTTGTCAAAAAATCGGTTTCCGACACCATTCCCAGTACGCTCGGCCCGAGCAGGATGCCGGCAAGCAACGCGCCCACCACCTGCGGCATGTGCACGCGCTCGGACAGCAGCCCAAGCACCTTCGTCGATAATAAAATGATCGCCAAAACCAATAAAAACTGATATGATTCCATGCATTCATCCCCCTTGTGCCGGTGTTTGCCTGTCCAAAGGCTTCCCTGCCAATGTGTGCTATTATACACCCTTTGTCTGTGGCGCGCAATGTAAAAAATGGCATATTTTCCTATTTAAAGTAAACGAAAGCCGGCTTCCCAATGTATCTAGGGAAGCCGGCGGGGTAAAACGAGATGATTTCCGGGCAATTCTCAGAGCGGATGCGACTGCTCGCGCATATCATCCGCCTTTGCCATGAGCTTATCAAGCTCGTCGTCAAATGCGTGCAGCGACTCGGGTGTTACATTATTATTGAGGAACACCGCTTCGAGCTGGCTGACGAGCATCGTGGTCTTTTCCGCAAGACCGACAAACTCCTTAAAGTTGGAGGAATGCACCGCATTACGGAACTTTTCGATATCGGACGTGATGAAACGTACGATCTGTGCCGCATCGGCAAACATGCCCCACGGCAGCGCGTAAGGACGCATGCGCTGCAAATAATACTGATTGCCCTTTGTGATGTTGAACACATACGATACCTCGATCCCGTCCCCCAGATCAAAGGTCGCAATGTGCATCATGCTGCGGATTTCGCGCACCGAGACCGCGCCGAGCTGGCGCAAAGAGATGCCGATAAGGTCGCCGCTAATGGTATTTTCGTTCATAATACAGCCCTCCTAAGGAATCAATACCGGATGAGCAGGAATACCGAAGAAATGATGATCGACAGGATCATCAGCGGGAATGCGATCTTGAGATACCCCATAAAAGTGATGGGATGACCGTCCTTCGCGGAGATACCCGACAGCACGACGTTTGCCGATGCGCCGATGAGCGTACCGTTGCCGCCGAGGCATGCGCCGAGCGACAGCGCCCACCACAGTGCCGTTACGTCCATGCCATCCTTCTGCATTGCCAGAATGAGCGGGATCAGCGTCGCAACAAACGGGATGTTATCCAAAATTGCGGAGAAAATAGCACTCAGCCACAGGATGATCATCATGGTGAGCACAGGGTGACCGCCGGTCAGAGACATGAGTGCATTACCCAGCATCTTGATGACGCCGGTCTCGACCAGACCGCCGACGACCACAAACAGGCCGGTGAAGAACAGAATGGTCGACCATTCCACGCCGAGGATGATTTCCTCCGCGTCCTGCTTGCCGACGAGCAGCATGATCGCTGCGCCGGTCAGCGCGATCGTGCACGATTCGATGCCGAACTGTGCGTGGAACACAAAGCCGAGCGCGATGAGCACGATCAGCACGATGCTCTTGGTCATGAGCGCGCGATCCTTGATCGCCTTTTGCTCGTCAAGCTCCATGACCGCGTGCATCGCTTCCTGCGCGACGTGCATCTTGCGGCCGTAGATAAAGTACATGCAGACCATGGTCGCGATCATAACAAAGACGACCGCAACGCCGGTATTTGCCATGAAATCCATAAAGCTCAGGTTTGCAGCCGAGCCGATCATAATATTCGGGGGGTCGCCGATCAGGGTCGCGGTACCGCCGATATTCGACGCGAGGATCTCGGTGATCATAAACGGTACGGGGTCGATGCCGAGGATGTGCGTGATTGCAAGCGTCATCGGTCCGATCAGCAGCACGGTCGTAACGTTGTCGAGGAAGCCCGACAGCAGCGCCGTGATGACCGCGAACATGATCATGATACGCCAGGGATTGCCCTTGCATATTTTTGCCGACCGGATGGCAATATACTCGAAGATGCCGGAGTTTTTGACAACGGCGACAAAGAGCATCATGCCGATCAGCACACCGATCGTGTTAAAGTCGATGTAACCGATGGCGGAATCCACTGTCAGCATTTTTGACAGCAGCAGCACCATCGCGCCCGCGATTGCCGCGACCGAGCGGTGCACCTTCTCGCTCATAATGGCGATGATGACAACCAGAAAAACCGCGATGGAAAAAATCTGTGGTACGTTCATGGAAAGCGCCTCCCTTTTTATTTGGCGTGGCCGCAAAGCAGAGAGGGATTTCGTCCCCCTACTTTTTCGGCACGGATGCCATTATACGCCGTTCGTATGGGGAAAGCAACGTCCATATGCACAAAAAAGCGCGGTTCTCGCTTCCAAAAAATCATCAGTTTACGCCAAAAAAGGACAAAGGAGCACCCAAAAAGAGGAATAAAAAGACCCGCCCCAAGGGACAGGTCTCTTTAAACCGGACTTTTTAAGTACGCAGGAATCAGCCCGCGGTGATCGCACCTACCGGGCAACCGCCAGCGCAAGCGCCGCAATCAACGCAAGCGTCGGGATTGATGACGTACTTGCCGTCGCCCGCAGAGATCGCGCCGACGGGGCATTCGCCCTCGCAGGAGCCACAGCTGATGCAAGCGTCAGAAATTACATGTGCCATTGGAAGTACCTCCTCGTTGAAAAATTCTATTTACATTGTAACACAGGATTTTGAAAAAACAATAACAAAGGCGAATGTTAGCTAACCATAACATTTTGCGCCGTGTTCTTCCTTTTGAGGGATGCTTTGTGCGGTGCAGCCGTGCGACATCCGTCTATTGGTCAGGGAAAATCAAAATAGCTTCATATTTCGTGAAAAACAGCGTATCGGTTCGTAAACCGGAGATAATTTGAAATAACCAGTTCTTGTGTTTTCCCATTGGTCAGGAAAGGTCAGAATCAGTGTTGCGTTTTGTGCGGCTGACGTGTATGATAAATACAAAGGTCAGGAAAGGTCAGATAAAAAGAATGCTTTCCCGCCTTTGGAAATAGAGTATCACAAGGGAGGACGACCGTATGAAAATGAGCGACATCATCGCGGATTTCATCGGCGAAATGCTGTCCGACGGCGGCGGCGTTGCAGAACTACAGCGAAAAAGCCTTGCAAGCCAGTTTTCGTGCGTGCCCAGTCAGATCAATTATGTGATCGAAACGCGCTTTACGCCGGAAAACGGCTATCTCGTTGAAAGCCAGCGCGGCGGCGGCGGCTACATCCGCATCGTGCGGCTGATGGACGATAAAAAGCGTACGCTCGTCGAAGCGGCGCGCGGCATCGGCGGACGGCTGCGGCAGAGTGACGCGGCACGTCTGGCGCATGCACTCGTGAGCGCGCAGCTTTTAAGCCCGACCGAGGGACAGCTTCTGTTGTCGGCGTGCTCGGACGGCGCGCTCGCGGAGGTGCAGGAAACCGACCGCGACCGACTGCGTGCGGCGATCTTCCGCTGCGCGATCCTGGGCATCGCCACCTAGGCGACCGCTTGACGAAAAATTTGTAATCTTTTACCCTGTATAAAGGAGTGTTGACTTATGAAATGCGAAAAATGCGGCAAGAATGAAGCTACGACTTATTACAAAGAGAGCATCAACGGCAAGACCCGTGAACTGCATCTGTGCGCGGACTGCGCGCGTGAGATGAACGTTGGCGGCGCGTTTCAGCACGCGTTCGCGAGCATGGCGACCGGCTTTGCGGACGCGGGGTTCGGCAGCTTCTTGAGCGATCCCTTCCAGTCCATGCTCGGCAGCGGCTTCGGCGCGCTGTGGGACGATTTTGCGGGTGCGCTGCCCATGACGGGCGGTCTGCTCGGCACAGAGCGGCGCTGTCCGACCTGCGGCATGACCGAATCCGCGCTGCGCCGCACCGGACGCGCGGGCTGTCCGGACTGCTACCACGCGTTCGAGGACATCCTGAACCCGTACATCAAGCAGGTGCACGGCGCAGACAGCCACATCGGCAGCACGCCGACGGGCGACGCGGCGGGAACTGCACAGCCGCCGCAGGAAGATCCGGTGGCAGCGCTCAAAGCCAAGCTGCAACAGGCGATTGGCAGCGAAAACTATGAGGAAGCGGCGCGTCTGCGCGATGAAATTCGCAGATTGGAGGGTGAAGGCAAATGAGTACGTTCAGCATCCGGGGCGGCTTTCAGGACATCGTCGCCAGCTCGCGCGTGCGGCTCGCGCGCAACCTCAGGGGCTACCGCTTCGGCAGGCAGAGCGCGGAAACGCTGCGTGAGCTGACCGACAAGGTATGGGACGCGCTGCAAACCGCGCCCTCCCTCGCCGCGACCTTTACGCGCACCGAAATTGTACCAAACACCGCCGAAGCGCAGCGTTTGGTCGAAAATCACACCATCTCCCCCGCCCTTGCACAAGCCGGCGGGTGGGCGCTCGTGTCGGCGGACGGCGGCGTTTCCATCATGATCGGCGAGGAAGATCACCTGCGTTTACAGGTTATGGGCGCGGGACTGTGCCCCCGCGAATGCCTTGCAGAAGCACAGCGGCTGTCCACGCTGCTCGAGAGCCGTCTCCCGTTCGCGTTTGACGAGCGGCTCGGCTATCTCACCGCGTGCCCGACCAACCTCGGCACGGGACTCCGCGTGTCGGTCATGCTCCATCTGCCCATGCTGACCGCGACGCACGCGATGAACCATGTGGTCAACTGGGCGGGTCGACAGGGCTGCACCCTGCGCGGCGCGTTCGGCGAGGGCACGGCGGCGGAGGGCGGATTCTATCAGCTTTCCAACCAGATCACGCTCGGCATGTCCGAGGAAATGCTGTGTCAGCGCCTGACCGAAATGGCGACACAGCTTCTCGAAAGCGAGCAAAAGGCGCGCCAGACCATGCGCGAGCGCGACGAAAACGCACTTTCCGACCGATTGTACCGTGCCGCGGGCACGCTGCTGACCGCGCGTCTGCTCTCGACCGATGAGGCGGAGCGCGCACTGTCCGACGTGCTCATGGGCGTGCAGCTGAGCATGCTCACAGGTGTGACTGCGCCGGAACTCTATGCCGTCATGCGCGAACTGCGTCCGGCCTCCCTCGTGCTCGCGGCGGGCCGCGACCTGTCCTCGCGCGAACGCGACGAAGCGCGCGCGACACTGGTGCGCGCGCGGCTGCGCGGACTGTGGAACGGTCTAAACGTATAAAAAGTACCATATTAAAGCAAATTCACCCAAAGGAGTGATTTTACATGGCATTTCAAAATAGATTCACCGAGCGTGCAGCGAACGCGATCTCGCTTGCACAGGATACCGCGGCGCAGCTTGGGCACAGCTACGTCGGCTCGGAGCATGTGCTGACCGGTCTCGTGCGCGAGGGCAGCGGCGTTGCCTATCAGGTGCTCACACAGTTCGGTGTGACCGAGGAAAAACTCATCGGTGAGATCGAGCGCACGATCGGGCGCGGACAGCCTGACCAGACCGCGCCGCAGGGCATGACCCCGCGCACCAAGCGCATCATCGAACTGGCGGTCGCGTCCGCCAATGCAATGGGGCACAGCTATGTCGGCACCGAGCACCTGCTCATGGGGCTGCTGCGCGAGGGCGAAAACGTCGCGCTGCAGCTGCTCGAAGCGCTCCGCGTGGATATGCAGCGGCTCGCAAACGCGCTGACACAGGCGGTCGGCGCGGGCAATGCGGACGAGGTCGCGGGTGGGGCCCCTGCGGCAGCAGGCGGCAAGGCGGGCGGCTCGACCAAGACGCTCGAGCAGTATGGACGCGATTTGACCCGTGCGGCGCGCGAGGGCAAGCTCGATCCGGTCATCGGTCGCTCGGAGGAAATTCAGCGCGTCATCCAGATCCTGTCGCGCCGCACCAAGAACAACCCTGCCCTCGTCGGTGACCCCGGCGTCGGCAAGACCGCGGTCGCCGAGGGGCTTGCGCAGCGCATCGTTGCGGGCGACGTGCCCGACAACCTCAAAAACAAGCGCATCCTGTCGCTCGACCTGACCGGCATGATCGCGGGCACCAAGTACCGCGGCGAGTTCGAGGAGCGCATCAAGGGCGTGCTCGAAGAGCTGCAAAACGCCAAGGACGTCATCCTCTTTATCGACGAGCTGCACATGCTCGTCGGCGCGGGCGCGGCGGAGGGCGCGGTCGACGCGGCAAACATTCTCAAGCCTGCGCTGTCGCGCGGCGAAATTCAGGTCATCGGCGCGACCACCCTCGACGAGTACCGCAAGCACATCGAAAAGGATTCCGCGCTCGAGCGCCGCTTCCAGCCCGTCATGGTCGGCGAGCCGAGCAGCGAGGACGCGGTGCGCATCCTGCAAGGTCTGCGCGACCGCTACGAGGCACATCACCGCATCAAAATCACCGATGAAGCCATCGAAGCCGCGGTCAAAATGTCCGTGCGCTATATTTCCGGCCGTCAGCTCCCCGACAAGGCGATTGACCTCATCGACGAGGCATGCTCGCGCGTGCGCTTGCAGGCAATGACCGCGCCCCCCGACCTCAAGAACCTCGAGGATGCGCTTGCGCGGGCAAACGCGGAAAAGGAAGAGGCGGTCAAGGGCCAGGACTACGAAAAGGCGGCCGCGCTGCGCGATCAGGCCAAGGCGCTCCAGACCCAGATGGACGAGCGCCGCAAGGAATGGCACGATAGTCAGGCAAAGGCGCACGGCGAGGTCACGCCGGAGGACATTGCGGAAGTCATTGCGGGCTGGACGGGCATCCCCGCCGCCAAGCTGACCGAGGACGAGTCCGCGCGGCTGCTCCACCTCGAGGATACGCTGCATGAGCGCGTCATCGGACAGGACGCCGCGGTCACCGCGGTCGCCAAGGCGATCCGCCGCGGCAGAGTCGGTCTGCGCGACCCCAAGCGTCCGATCGGTTCATTCGTATTCCTCGGCCCGACGGGTGTCGGCAAGACCGAGCTGTCCAAGGCACTCGCGGAAACACTGTTTGGCGACGAAAACGCGATGATTCGCGTGGATATGTCCGAATATATGGAGAAACACAGTGTGTCCAAGATGATCGGCTCGCCTCCGGGCTATGTCGGCTTCGACGAGGGCGGTCAGCTCTCCGAGAAGGTGCGCAGAAAGCCCTACTCGGTCGTGCTGTTCGATGAGATCGAAAAGGCGCACCCCGATGTGTTCAACATCCTGCTGCAAATCCTCGAGGACGGCATCCTGACCGACGCGCAGGGGCGCAAGATCGACTTTAAGAACACGGTCATCATCATGACCTCGAACATCGGCGCGACCAAGATCACGGGTAAGAGCCGCAAATCCCTCGGCTTTACGGACGGGGACAGCGCGAGCGACGAGCGCACCTTCGATGCCATCAAGGAAGAAGTGCTCGGCGACCTCAAGCAGGCGTTCCGCCCCGAGTTTCTCAACCGCATTGACGACATCATCGTGTTTAACCGCCTGAGCGAGTCCGAGATCGAGTGCATCGCGGCGAACATGCTTGCAGGCGTGGCCGCGCGCATGCAGGATATGGACGTTCTGCTGCGCTGGACAGACCCCGCGCGCGCGCACCTTGCCAAGGCGGGCTTCGATCCGATCTACGGCGCGCGTCCGCTGCGCCGCGCGATCCAGGCGCAGGTCGAGGACCTGGTCGCGGAGGAAGTGCTCTCCGGAAAGATCAAGGAAGGTCAGACCGTTCTGCTCGACGAAAATGACGGTAAGCTGACGCTCACCATGCAAAATGCTGTCGAACCCGCATAAACTCTGTCAAACAAAAGCGCGCCGTGCCGGAAAATCTCCCGGTGCGGCGCGCTTTTTTGTGTGTTCTGCCGTATTTGTAAATTTTCCTTGAACTTGCCCGACAAGTATGTTAACATTTTACCACGATCACACGATCGTGACTCTGGAGAGTCTTTCCCGCAAAGCGGAAAGCGCCGAAGGTGTACGGCAAGGGGCAATTCCCCGTGCCAATCTCTCAGGCAAAAGGACAGAGGCTACATGCTTTTTGTCTTTTTCTCTTCAAAGTCGCGCCGTTTCGGCACGACTTTTATTTTTTTACAAGAGAGGAAGAAAAAACCAAATGTTCCAAACCATCAACAACATCCTCGTCGCCATCGACGACGCCGTGTGGGGTGTCCCCCTCATCGCGCTCATCCTCGCAGGCGGTATCCTGCTCACCGTGCGTCTGCGTGGCTTGCAGGTGCGCAAACTCATTCTTGCACTTAAGTACATGGTCAAAAATGAAGAGGGTGGCCACGGCGAGGTCACGAGCTTCGGCGCACTGTGCACCGCGCTGTCCGCGACCATCGGCACGGGCAACATCGTCGGCGTTGCGACTGCAGTCACGGCGGGCGGTCCAGGCGCACTGTTCTGGATGATTGTCGCGGCGATCTTCGGCACGGCAACCAAGTATTCCGAGGGTCTGCTCGCGGTCAAATATCGCACCGTGGACGAAAACGGTCATTCCCTTGGCGGCCCGTTCTACTATATCGAGCGCGGCATGGGCGCAAAATGGAAGTGGCTCGCAAAGTGCTTTGCATTTTTCGGCATGTGCGTCGGTCTGTTCGGCATCGGTACCTTCTCGCAGGTCAACGGTATCACGTCCGCCGTACAGAATTTCTTTGATCCCAACAAGGCGTGGACGGTCACCATCCCCGGCATCGGCACCTACTCGTGGGCAGTCGTCATCGCAAGCCTTGTGCTCGCGCTGTGCGTTGCGCTCGTGCTCATCGGCGGCTTGCAGCGTATCGCGAGCGTGTCGCAGGTCGTTGTGCCGTTCATGGCGATCATCTATGTTCTTTTCTGCGTCATCCTGATTGGCTGTAACATTACCCACGTTCCGGCTGCATTTGCCACGATCGTCAAGGGCGCATTCAACCCGGCTGCGGTCACGGGCGGTGTCGTCGGCTCCATGATCGTCGCGATGCAAAAGGGTATCGCGCGCGGTATCTTCTCGAACGAAGCAGGTCTGGGCTCCGCACCGATCGCAGCGGCCGCGGCGCAGACCCATGAGCCGGTTCGTCAGGGTCTGGTCACGATGACCGGTACGTTCATCGACACCATCATCATCTGCACCATGACCGGTCTGTCCATCGTCATCACCGGCGCATGGCAGGTGCCCGGTCTGGAGGGCGTGCAGGTCACGAACTATGCGTTCCAGAACGGTCTGCCCTTCCCCTCGCAGGTCTCCTCGTTCATTCTCATGCTGTGCCTCGTGTTCTTCGCATTCACGACCATCCTCGGTTGGGATTACTACAGTGAGCGCTGCCTCGAGTACCTCTCGGGGGGCAACCTCAAGAGCGTCATGACCTATCGCTGGCTGTACATCTTCGCGGTCTTTATCGGTCCTTACATGACGGTTTCCGCCGTTTGGACGATCGCGGACATCTTCAACGGTCTCATGGCGATCCCGAACATGATCGCACTCATCACCCTCAGCGGCGTGGTCGTTGCGGAGACCCGCAGCTACTTCACCCGCATGAAAAACGGACAGCTCAAGTAACTGCGAAAAAGCCCCGCTGCACGGCGGGGCTTTTTTGCGCTTATGTTGCAGTTGTATAACGTTTTGCCCCGTGTGCTTGTCATTTTGCGTGCAGCGTGCTATCCTATAAAAAGACATCCAAGGAGGTCTTTTTGTATGAAAAAAACACTTTCTGTGCTGCTTGCGACCGCAATGCTGTGCGGCGCGGTCAATGCATACGATATTTCGGGCGGCGCGCTGCAAGCGGCACCTGCCGCGGTACATACCGACCTGTCCGCCAGCCTGACGACGCTCGGTCTGGACGCGCTCACGGTGACCGGTTCGTCCGCGTCCAGCTCGACCGCGAAGCTTGGGGACCGCATCACGGTCTTTGCGTCCGGCAGCCCGACCGGCACGCATGTCGTCGCGGCGAGGCTCGATACCTCGAACCAGACTGCCGCACTCGCCGCCTCGACCGATTTCGGCGCGGTATGCGCCGCGATCGTCAAACTGGTCTCTCCCACTGCATCCTCTCAAACGGTGAGCACTGTGCTCAAGCTCGATCAGGCAGCACCCGTCACGGACGGTGAAAACCTGCGTACCTACACCGCAAACGGCGTGCTCTACACCTATGAGGTGCGCGCGGACAGCGTGCGCTTTGCGGCGATGCCGCTGCCCGAAGCCGCCAACGGGGTGCAGCTTGTCGTCAACGACACGTTCCTGTCGCTCGACGTCGCGCCGCGCATCGTGAACGGCCGCACGCTCGTGCCCGTGCGCGGTATTTTTGAACAGCTCGGCGCGACCGTCGAGTGGAATCAGGGGACCCAGACCGCAACGATGACGCGCGGCGGCGTGGACGTCAAGGTCAAGATCGGCAGCAAGACCGCCACCGTGGGCGGCGAGACCCGCACGCTCGATGTGCCCGCGCAGCTCTCCTCCCCCACCGGCGCGGCGCGCACCCTCGTGCCCGTGCGCTTTATTTCGGAATCGCTCGGCGCACTCGTCGGCTGGAACGCCGACGCCTCGACCGTCGTCATCTCGGCAAAGTAACATAAAGCACCGGAAAATTCTTTCCGGTGCTTTTTTTGCGCAAAAAGCGCGCTGCAATATGCAGCGCGCTTTGTCTTGCTTATAGATTGGTCGGGGTGATCGCCTCGTAGTCTGCGAGCGTGCCGCCGTTCTGGAAGCACTCGATGATCTGCTTGCCCAGCGGATCGAGCTCGGGCGTATTGAACTTTGCGAGCTCCTTTGCGAAGAAATCGTTCAGGATCTTGGCGCCCGCGTCATAGCCGTCGGTGCCGAGCAGATCCTGCGTTTCACAGCGCAGGTACTTGGAGCGAATGCGCTGACCGTCGATGGTCAGATCCTTCATCGCATAGCCAAGCAGCGGGCAGCGTGCCGGCTCAAGGTGCTCACGGCGGATTTTTGCGCCGCCGTGGCGCGCGAGATACTCACGCGAGATCCACTCTGCCATGAAGCCGATTTTGTATACGCCGATATGCTGGTTCGGGATGAGCACATAACGGGTGTTCGGGCTCTTGACGATTTGATCGAGCAGCAGGTTCGCCTGCTTGACGCACAGACCGGTCGCAAACGGCCAGTAAGAGCCAACGCCTTCGCTCTTGAGCTCACCGCCGCCGACGATGGACGGGTTGTTAAAGCCGCGCGGTGCGACCAAACGCCACAGCCATGCCAGTGCGGGCGGAATGATGTGCATCATACCCATGATGCCGTAATTCGGGTTGTCGCGGGTGGACGGGGGCATACGCACGCCAAAAGAACGTACATCGACCTCGACCGGCTCCTTGACGATGTTCGGCACATCCCAGCGCGGAACGATGGCACGCGGGTTCGGGCAGGGCTTGCCGTTGGAATCGAGCGTGTGCTCCCAAATGAGCAGCGTTGCGCCCGGATGACCTTCCATGTTAAAGAAGCACAGCGGCTCCTTGGGCTGGGTGCAGATGCGCTCGTACACCGGATCGCTGCCGTAGTGGGTCACGCCGTCCATGCGCAGGAACCAACCATCCTCACCGTCGACCAGTACGAGCTTGCCGCTCTGGTTCTGGATCGCGGGGTAGCAGGTCGCCATATCGTCGCACACCGGCTCGATCTTGCAGGTCGGGCCCATGGTCAGAATGGTCTGCTCGCCCGTGACCGTGTGGGTGGAGAGCAGGATGTTGCCGTCGTGCATGCGGGAGATGTCCTGCAGCATTTCGCTCTTGCCGCCGCCGGACGCGCCCTCGTGCATGATGACGATTTCGTTTTCATACGGGGTGATGACACGACCGGCAGAGGTGTGCGCGGTCACCCAGCCCTCCTGCTCGCCGATGTCGAGCAGAACCGAGTAAACGCCCTTCTTTGCGGACGGTCCCGGATAAAGGTTGTAGGAAAAGACCTCATGGCAGTCGTCCAGACGATTGTGGACGACGACCTGACGGCCGTCAAAGTGCGTATGACGGAACGGGGGCGCGACATACACGATCGCGCGGGGCTTAAAGCCCTCGGTCTCGCGTGCATCGACAAAGCCCTGCAGATGTGCGAGCGCAAACGCAAAGAACGCCGCCTGCTTCGGGCACACGAGCATGGAGCCGTAGCCGTAAATGTTGCCGCCGGAGTTGAAGGGCATCAGGATGAGCTCCTGCGTTTTGAACCACTCCATGGTCTCCTGGCGCAGCTTGCCGAACTCGTAGCCGTAAACGTCCTTAAAACGCGGCTTGTCCGTCGGCTTGTCGTCCGCGATGCGCATGCAATCGGGATCGCGGCGGCGCATGTAATCCTCAACATAGTTGACCGAAGCACCGTTTTTGCATCGTACGACGTCCGCTTCCTTGACCATGCCCTTGCCGGGCACGTCGAAGAGCACATCATAGGTATCCGCCTTGTCCGGCCCGAATACCATGTCGTACAGCTCCGCCTTGCTGGTCGGCACGGAAACGCCCTTGCAATGTTCGATCACATCGGTCAGTTCCTCGGTGAACGTGAACTTCTGTAATAACTGGTCCATCCTGATAACCTCCTGTGAGCCGATCGCGCGGTACGCCGCGGCGCCCTATCGAAATCCGGCTGATAAATCAAAGTTGTGGAAAATCCCTTACCTAAGTTTTTTCCAACACTCCGCTTTATATACTATACTACCGTTTTCCCCTGCTCGTCAATAGTGATTTTGCGATTTTTGCAAGATTCATTTTTTTATCCTGCATAACTGAGCAACTTTTGCTCACTTGCTGGTCTGATATGCAGTCTTGATCTGGTTCAGGCGCAAAGCCGCCGCGCTGTAGCGCGCGTCCGCCGTACCGGTCCCGGCGGGCACGCCGAGCGTCGCCGCGTCTGCGGGCAGCACATAGCCGTAGGTCTTCCAGCGCGTCATGGCATTCTCGAAGGCGGTCTGCTGCGCGGCGCTCTCGCGCTGCGCCTGCTGCTGCGCCAGTGAAGCCGTATACTTTTGATAATCGAGCGTCGGTGTGCCGCCGAGATACCCCGTGACCGCCGCGCTCGACAGCGCATAATTTCGGTCGGCAGACTGCTGCTGCAAGGCGTAACTGCGGTCGGCGTTATACTGCGACAGCGCGATCGACGCAAGCTGCTGCGCTGCGCTCGCCGCCGCGGTCGCGTTCTGCGTGCGCAGCGCGGTATCCGCGGTCATCGCGGCGTCCTCCGCTGCGCCGAGCGCGGTCTGCTTTGCAGCGGCTAAGCCGTTCAGATCGCTTTTGAGCGCGTTATCCGCCGTAATGCGCGTGCTTT
Organism: Intestinibacillus massiliensis; assembly: GCA_029267335.1. Lineage (GTDB taxonomy): Bacteria > Bacillota > Clostridia > Oscillospirales > Butyricicoccaceae > Intestinibacillus > Intestinibacillus massiliensis_A. The sequence continues at coordinate 23,022 of JAJUJC010000002.1, forward strand.
CCGCATAGCCGGTCGTGGGTGCGGCGTACATGCCGCCCGCATTCAGTCCGAGTGCGGCGAGTTTTTCCTCGCTCCCGCGCGCGGTCAGCCGCGCATCGGTCTGCGCCTGCGTGACGTTTGCGGTGTACTGCTGCTCAATCGCGCTGCGCTGTGCGGCGAGCCGGCGCGCATTTTCCTGCCGCGCCGCCTCAAACGCTTCGAGACGCGACCGCTCGATCGCGTCGTACAGACTGCCGATATTGATCGCCCCGCCCGCCGTGCCGCTGTAACCCCCGCCCGTGCCGAAGCTGCCTGCGCTGCCCATATTGCTCCTGCCGATGGTCGCTCCGCCTGCCGAAGTCGAATACGGTCTGTAATCGCCGCTCCACTGCGACACCGCCTGATTGCTCGCGACCTTGCCCGCAAGCCCTTCCGCATCGATCTTGTTCTGACGCTCACTGAGCAGCGTCTCGCGCTTTGCCGTATCGGTTTCGCTCGCGATCGCCGCAGAATAGTCCTTATTTTTTACATAATAGCCCGCGATGATGCTCCTCTCCTTTCCTCCTCGAGCGCGCACAGCCGGTGCGAGTTGGATTTTGCGCGCTCCTCTACCTTATACAGGCGTTCCAGACCCCCGCCGAGCCGCTGCACCTGCTGCTCGAGCTGCCCGATGCGGTAGCTTATGAGCCTGCTCGACTGCACCAGCCCGACGATTTGGATGACCGCCGACGCGACGACTGCCGCCCACCCCTCAACGCCCATCCGTTGCGACCCGCGAGCCGATATAACCGCCGATCGCGCCGACCGCCGCCGCACACAGGTTTTCCATGTGCAGGAACACGCCGCAAATACAGATGACGCCGAGCGCCGCGAGCGCAATCGTATCATTGTCCATGAATTTCACGCGTTTCCCCTCCTTTCCGGTTTATTTCACATCCACACCGCGCGTATACCGCAGCACGAGCGCGAGCAGCCCGAACGGCTCGTCCGCGCGGTCGTTGCCCGCGCGCAGCTGCACGGTCGTGCACCGCCGCAGCGTGCGCCGCATATGAAACGGCGACGCACCGGGCACACAGCGGAATGACAGGCGCGAAAAATTGAACGTTGCGAACGAAAACAGATCAAGATTGTGCGTTTCCTCCGCGACCGGATTGCCGTCCGCCAGATAGCGCACGCGCGCGCCCGACCGCGAATATGGCATGAGCACAGGAAAAAACGCGCGCACGCTTTTGTAGCCGCTCCAATCGCCCAGACTGAGCACAGGCGTGCACCAGTATGCGTCGATCGCCGCGCCATCGTCGAGATAGGCGTGCTCCTCATCCGCGCGGCACATCCGGCACACGCGACCGTCCGCCGTGCCGAAATACAGCGCGCCGCCGCTCTCTGCGAAGCACTGCGCGGGAAAATTGTCCCAGTAGTACCATGCCGGCGCGCCGTCCTCGTCCGTAATGCGTCCGTCCGCGACATAACAGTGCGTGCCCACCGCGAGATAATACTTGTCCTCAAAGACCGCCGCGCACGCGTGCGCAAGATCGTTTTCCGCGGTCAAACGCGGGTCGATGGCGCGCGATGCAGAACGGATGGCGCGCTGCTCCGCGACCGCCGTGCCATACACGCCCATGACCCCGCGCGCGGACACGAACAGCGGCGTATCCCCGAGGGATGCGAACCCGCGCCGTGCCAGCGCACCCGCGCCCAGCGCGCCCTGCTTGAGCGGATAGAGCGCGCTGCCGTCGTCCGCCATCAGATAGGTGCGCAGATACTGCGTCGCCTCCTGCGTGCCGCCCTCCTTGACGACGATCTGGCTCTCATACTGCTTGACATAGCCCACAATGGCGGATGCGTCCGAGCCGATGCGCGTGTAACCCGTATCGGGGAAATAGGTGGGGTCGTATAAGCCGGACTGCCAGTCGCACGCGGGTTCATCGGCATTGCCGGACAGGAACACACGCGTGTCGTTTTTGCCGCCGTACAGCCCTGCAATGCGGCATTTGTTGATTTTCTCCAAATAGCCGTTCACCGTTTTAGCAAACGTGATCGTCACATTGGCGACACCGTTCCCGTTTGGCGGCGCGCTGGCGAGCGTGACCACGCCGGTCGTGCGGTCGACCGCAGACACCGTGACCGCCGTGCCGTTCACGCTCGCCGTCACCGCAGTGCTGTCGAGATTCTTGACGTCGAGAAAAAACTGCGTCGCAGAGCCGTTGCCGACAAAGGTGTTGATGCGGCAGGGCGTGAGCAGATTGACCGGCTCAAACGCCGTTCCGCCGCCCGTGGGCGGCGCGTTGATCGTCGTAGTCGGCACGAACGCGACCTCTGCGACCGCACGCGCCTTCCACACGCCCGCTTCCTGTTTCACCACGCGGTAGGTCGCGCCGTCGAGCACATAGAGCGCGCCGCCCATGACAAATGCCGCGGAAAAGTCGCACGCCGCCCCCGTGACGAGCGCGGTGAGCGTGCCGTCCTGCGCAAGCACACTGAGGGTGTCGCCGTGATGGCACAGCAGCGCGCCGCCGCCGTCCGGCAGCGGAAACAGCCCGTATACCGGCGTACCGGGTGTGCACACCCGCTTGTAACCCGGCCGCTTGACGAGAAAATGCGTTTCCTCCGCGACCAGATTTTTCATGTCCGGACTGCGCGTCAGCCCGACCTTGGTCGGGTGCGTGCCGAGGTCGATGCCGCCGAAGCGCTCCGCACGCGTTTCGTGCACGGTCTCCGCGCGCGGGAAGGCATACGCCCGCATCAGTCCATCTCCTCGACCGGCTGCAGCGTCACCGGACAGTAACGCTGCAGACGGTCGGCAAATTCCGCCGCGCACCAGTTGAATTTGAGCTTGTCGTCGTCGCACACGAGCAGCGCCGCCAGCCCATACGGGAAGCATTCGCGCGCGAGCGCTTCGGGCGCGGGCAGCGCGTCCTCAAGCGCGGTAATGCGCGGCGGCGCGCTGATCGCCTCCCCACCCGCCGCAAGGCTGAGCGCGCACAGCTCGCGGCGGCAGTTTGCCAGCACCTGATTCATGTGATAGAGCGCGAATTTTTCATAATAGCCCGCGCTGTCGCTCGTTTCTCCGAGCAGCGCGAGCGCGGCTTCGTAGCATTCCTTGCCTGTCATGGCGTTCCCTCCTTTCGTGCGCCGCGTGCGCGAGTATGCACGCGGCGCACTCCTTGTTCCGTCTTACTGTGCGGCGACGGCGGACGGGTACAGCCCCGTGCCGACCGCATACGCGCGCGCCTTCTCACCGCTTGCAAGCGTGACCGCGGACACATAGTCCTTCGCGCTGTCCGAGTAGCGCGGGTCGGAGCCGTCGACCGTGTAGCGGATCGCCGCGCCGCTCGTCGCGCAGGTGATGGTCGCGGTCTGACCGCTGACCTCGATCGCAGGCGTCTTTGTCGTTTTGTCCGCCGCGACAAGCGCATACACGCCCGCGCACTTTGCGCCGAGCACGAACGCATCATAGTAGTGGCGTCCCTCGATGAGCGCGCCCGATACGCCGACCGGATCCTCGTGTACCTTCGCGTCGGAGATCTTATACGGCAGCAGCACCGCGTCGCGGTGGGTGATGATGAAATAGCAGTTTTCCGGCAGATAGCTCTTGGGCACGCGCACGAGCTGCATGCCGAAGATCTCACCGACCACGCCCTTTGCAAGGCTCTTTTCCCCGAGCGCGGGCACGCCCGTGAACTCATCCGAGGTGCAGACATACTTGTACAGCTCGCTCGTCAGATAGACATAGCGGTTGTCGTCCGGCACGAGCGCGTCGTCGAGCACCTGCGCGCCGCGTGCGAGCAGCGACACGATGTTCGCCTTGGACGGCACGGCGGCAGCCTCCTCGACCGTGCCCGCGAGGGTCGCAAAACGGCGCAGCGCATAGCGATCGGCGGCGGGGGTGGATTTTTCGCTCAGCTGCAAGCGCAGCATGTCCGCGGCGCGCTTGGCAAGGTTCTGGTCGAGGTTGTTGCCCTTGTCGATCGTCAGCGTGAAGGACTTGTCCTGCGTCATTTTCAGTTCCTGCACAGTGTCCTGCATTTCGGTGGGCGTACCGTAGCGGCTCAGCCCGTCGCGTACATAGTCGGTCTCCTCGACCGTGATGGGGGTGTAGACCTTGAGCGTCTTGACGCCCGTCAGGTCAAAGGTGTTTGCGGTCTTGCCCTTGACGAACGAGCCCGCAGTAAAGACCGACGCGATCTGGTCGGCATATTTGGTTGCAAGATTGATAGCCATATCCTTTTTCCTCCCTGATACTCTTTACTTACCCAGCAGCGCGCGCACAACGGGGTCGCCCTCGGGCGCTTCGCCGTCCGATGCCGCCGAGCCGATCGCGAGCGCGCGGTTTGCCTTGTCCTTGGTCAGCGCGGCAAGCTGCGCGCGCAGCTGCGCAAGCTCATACTTGCGGTATGCCGCGACCAGACTGCCCTCCGCCTGCGCATCCTGCCACACCTCGGGCGGGATGTCCGCGGGCGCGACATCGGGATACTCCGCGAGAAACGCGGCGTAAACGTCGCCCATCGGGGTCGCGGCGGCAGCGGTCTCGCGGCGTACCGCCTGATTGCGCGCGCTCAGCCCCGCCTGTGCCGCCTGCACGAGCTGCTCGAGTGTCAGCTCGAGCGTCTGCCCGTCAACCTGCACCGCATAGGTCTGCGCGCCCGCTGCGGGTGCGCCCCCCTGCGTGCCGTCCTGCGCCGCTGTGTCAAAAAGATTGTTCATGCTTGTTTCGCTCCTTCCTGCGTTGGCTCGATCCGTTTTTCCCGGAGCGCACGCAGCAGAGCCGTTTTGCCGCGCACCTGTGCATCGGGAATGTTCTCCACATAGAGCAGCGGGTCGGTGATGACGCCGCTCTCAAGCAAATGGTCGTTCGTCACGGTCTGCATGGTCTCCGACCAGTAGCTTGCCGCACCGACCTCGACGTTGACGGTCAGTTCGCGCCCCGCGAGCGTGCCGAAGTCAAACGTCACCGTGCGTTCGCTGCCGTCCTCCGCCGTCACACGGTAGCTGCGCTCGCCGTAGTGCGCGCCCATCAGGTCGAGGAAAATGCGCGCCCAATCCTCGATGAAGCGGTAAAATTCCATGCGGGTCAGTTCCATCGGCGCGGCGGTCGCCTGCTGCACCGCAACGATCGCGGAGGTGTTCGTCGGCGCGACGTTGCCGAGCACGGCGTCCGATGCCCCCATGAGCTCCATGGTGTCACGCATCATCTGTTTGAGCACGGTCATGACCTGCGCAGAGATGTCCGGCGCACGGAACGCCGTCAGGATCGCTTCGTTCGGGTTACCGTGCATACCGATCGCCTTGCCTACATCGTTCGAGTAGCCGTTGGGGAACCGTGTCATATCGTAGATCACCTTGGGGAACGCGACCTGCTTGATGCACTGCACATACATCGAGTACAGCTTGTTGATCGCGATCTGGTTCGGGATCGCCTCGGTGACGGGCGATGCGCCGTGGCATGAGTTTTTGACGCGATACCAGCTCATATAGGCGATCGGATACCGCGTGTAGGGCGTGCGTTTTTCCGGCATGATCGTCGCGGTGCGTGTGACCTTGACAAAGTGGATGCCGTCGTCCTCGCGCCACATTTTGAGCAGCGCGGTCGCATAGGGCACGCCGTCGTCGGGGTCTGCGCCGTCGGGCACGATCGCGTTGATGTCCGCCGCGGATGCGTGATGGCGCAGTGCCTCGCATTTCAGCTCATCCACGTCGCGGCGCATTGCAAGCAGGATGTAGGGCTGCTTTTGCACCTCATCGGAGGTGGTATTGCCGAAAAAGACATTCGTATTGTCGATGTGTTCGACCGCGATCTCGCCGCGCACCGCCTGTCCGCTTTCCCGCGACGGGTCGAAGTGCACATAGAAGCAGCCGTCGCCGTCGACGCATGCGTCGCGCAGCAGCTGTCTGCCCATGCTCTTCACGCGGCTGCGCTCGATCGCCTCACGAAATGCCTGCGACAGCACCTGTTCGGTCGTTTCATCGCCGTCAAAGGGCGATGCCTGCACGGCAACGTCGTCCGAAACGAGCATGCTGACGAACAGATTGACGCAGCGGCGCAGCACATTGAAGATCAGTGGGTCGAGCGTGCGCACACGCAGCCCTTCCCATTGTCTGCCGAGGAAAAAATCCTCGTTGCGGCGCACGCGGTCATACAGTCCAATGCGCTGCTTGTACGCCTGTCCGCGTTCATATTCCCGCCAAATGCCCGCAGGGGTCACTTCACGTTTCATCGTCGTCCTCCTCCCGTTGCGGCGCGCCCTGATAGCCGAGCAGCGCCGCCAGATCGTTTCCGAAATCATCCTCACGCGGCTTGTCCGGCGGCGCATGCACCCCGCGCGGCGCAGGCGACCAACCGCCCGAAAGCAGCGCGCCCGCCGCGACAAGCAGCACCGCACCGATTGAAAACAGTAAAAAGTCCATTTGTCTCTCCCAAATCCTAACGAATCTCCCGTCCCGCGCCACGCGGGGCGGTGTCCATGCCGGCCAGGCACTAGAAGTACGCGAGAAACGCATCCACCTCGTCGCGTTCCTCGCGGCGCGCAGGCGTATCCGCGCGCATCGTCGCACAAAAGCCGCGCAGCGCATCGGGCGCGTGGGTCAGCTCGTGCGGACGGTTCGCCGCGTCGTTCGGGTCGGCACTGTCCGCCATGAGCGCGCCCAGCGTGCGGATGAGCTGCGTGCAGGTATCAAATACCCGCAAATGCGGCGTCAAAATGCCCTGCTCATCGGGCTGCGGCTGCAAATATTCCTTGACCGCAAGCCAGCCCGTCACGCGGCGGTTGTCGCTCTTGTCAAAATACAGCCCATGCTGCGCGAAGATCTCGACCGCCGAGCGTCCGGTCTCCTGCCGCCTGCCCCACAGGTCGGGCGGCGCAAACCGCTGCCGAATGCGCTCGTCCGGTCCTTCCGCCGCGCGCAGCCGCTCCGCCGCGGCAGATACGATCAGCCCGCTTTCGTACACCTCACGGTACACATACGCGCAGCCGCGCGGGTCGACCGCGATCCAAAGCGCCGCGAGCATGTCCAGTCCGTAGTCGATGGACAGGTAGCGCGGCCATTCCCCGGGAATTGCGCACGGCGCAATGACATGCGTGCCGCGCGAAAATTCCGGAAAAAAACGCCCCTTGGTCAGTTCCCAGTCGCCCTCAAGCAGCGCGCGCCGCTCGTGCTCGCCAAGCTGCCGCAGCCGGTCAAGATAGCCCGGATCGCGCGCCATCAAAAAGCGGTTGTCCTGCACTTTCGCAGGCAGAAACAGCCGCGTGCGCCCGTCAAACGGCACGGGCTGATTGGGCGGCAGCGCGTCGATATAGCGCCGCTTGACCCAGTCGTGCCCCACGCCGCCGGGATTGGTCGTGCCCTTGACCAGCTTGGGGTAGCCGTTCGCACCGCGGATGCGGCTGAGCAGATACGTAAACTGGAACCGCGTGAAATGTGTCAGCTCGTCGAAGCGAATGACGTCGTACTCCGCACTTTGGTACTTGACCACATCGCTTTCCGCGTCGCAGTAGCCGAATTCCAGTTCCGAGCCGTTGCAAAACCGCCAGCGGTGTGCGCTTGCCACATAGTTTCCCACAGCCTGTGGATAGAGTGTCAGGCTGACGCGCACAAGCGAACGCTCGAGTTCGGGCATCGTGCGCCGCAGCAGCAGTTGATGCGACCCCGCATAGCGCAGCGCGTAGATCAGTGCGTCAATGAGCTGCGCCCAGCTTTTGCCGCCGCCTGCCGCGCCGCCGAACAGCGTTTCATCCGCGTCCGAGCGCAAAAACGCAAGCTGCTGCCGCGTCACGCCAAATCTCAGGTCGACTCGCCCTCGACCGTGAGCACCAGATGAAAGTCCCCCGCCGCTTCGCGCGGTGTCAGCGCGTCGATCGTTTCCGCGAGTGCGCGCAGCTCTTTCGATGCCGCGATCAGCTCCTTCGCCTCGAGCGCGTCGTCGCGCAGCGTGCCGCGCAGCCGTTCGAGACAGATCGCCGCGGCATCCAGTACCTCCGCGCGCATGTTTTCGTCTTCCAATCGCATCCCCTCTCCTTTCCACCTCGTTCTTTCCGTACGGATGTTTGATATAATAGCCGTGAACATTCGTTCTGTCAAGCATTTTTCAAACATTTGTTTTGTGGGCTATCCCACGTTCCTGTCGTGCGCGCAAAAAAAAGCCGCTCCCCTAAGGGAGCGGCTTTCGCTTGTTGATGATTTACTGCTGCGCCTGCTGTGCCTGCTGTGCCTGCGCGGCTTTCTGCCACTGCTGCTGTAAGAACGCAAGTGCCTTTGCCGGCTCCTCGTTTGCGGTAGCGACCGCGAGGATGCCGAGCGCGTAACGGTCGAGCATCATGACCGCGAGGCGAATCATGCGGCCCGTGATGTCGGGGTCGATGCTCTCGTCCTGCGGCGCCATGCCGGTGGTCTTGTAGCGCACCTCACCGTCCGAGAAGTCCATCTCGAAGTTGCCGTGATACAGCCCGTAATTTGCGCGGGTCAGAAACTCCGCAACCGCAACGCGGCGCTCTTCGGGCACCTTGATCGGGAATACGGTGTAACACAGCAGCGTTGAAGTGTCGACAGGCGACAGGATGCACGCGCAGTTTTCCACGGACTGCAGCTTCATGTGCATCATAACATAGTTTTTGTCCTCATGCAGCTCATAGTGCCACTCTTCGTGGTTGAGGTAGCGGATAACGTCGGTCATTGTAACGGCCATGGTGTTGTACTTCCTTTCTCTGTGCGGGTGTTTATGCGTCGCGATAGCACGCGACGATCTCCCCGATGTACATCGTGTGATAATTTTTATCGCCGTACCATTTGGTATCGACGCTGGGATCGGTGAAATCCTCGGGTGAAACCGGACCTGCGTAGCGTTTTTTGCAGATGAACACGGTCTCCGCTTCCGCGAAGGTCGGCTGTCCCTCGAGGAAGAGCGGGGTCAGACCGCTGTCGCCCATCTTGTCGATGTCGCGGCCGGATTTGGTGCCTAGCCGGTTGAGCGCATCGCGGTGGCCGTCCTTGAGGAAGGTCAGCGTGTAGTATTCGCCCGCGTCGACGAAGGTTTTGGTATAGCGGGTCTGGCGGATGAACGCCATCGTGCTGGGCGCGCCCCACATCACGCCGACGCCGCCCCAGCTTGCGGTCATCGTGTTGAATTTCTGCTCGTTTCCGGCGGAAATGAGCATCCACTGCTTGCCGATCATATCAAACGGATTGACGCGCAGCGTATCGAGCGCAACTTTCTGTAATGCCATAGTTGTGTCCCTCCCATTTGGTAACTATTCTATGCAAAACGGTGTTCACTAAATGCGTCGTCTTGCCTTCATCTCCTGCCATTCCTCGCGGGAGATCAAAATTTGACGCGGCTTGGAGCCTTCGGACGCGCCCACGATGCCGCGTTCCTCGATCTGGTCGACGATGCGCGCAGCACGGGAGTAGCCGAGCTTCAGGCGGCGCTGCAGCATGGAGACCGACGCCTGCTTGGTGTCCATGATGACATCGACCGCGTCCCACAGCATTTCGTCCTCGTCCTCGGACGGGTCGCCGCCCGCGCCGCCGGACGAGCCGCTTTCCGCCTGCCGCTCAATGTGCTCGAGAATTTCCTCGGAGTATTCCGCGGTCGCGGATTCCTTGACCTTGGCGATGACGTTTTCGATCTCGTCGTTTGAGATAAAGCAGCCCTGCACGCGGGTGGGCTTGCCCTCGCCGAGCGGTGCATAGAGCATGTCGCCCTTGCCGATCAGCTTTTCCGCGCCGGTCGTGTCGAGGATGATGCGGCTTTCGATCTGGCTCGCGACCGCGAACGCGATGCGCGACGGGATATTCGCCTTCATGATGCCCGTGATGACGTCCGCGGACGGACGCTGCGTGGCTACGACGAGGTGCATGCCCGCGGCGCGCGCCTTCTGCGCGATGCGGCAGATCGAGGTCTCGACCTCCTTTGCCGCGACCATCATGAGGTCGGCAAGCTCGTCGATGACGATGACGATCTGCGGCAGCACGTTATACTGCTCGGGCGCGCCGCCCTCGATCTGTTCCGCTTGGATTTTTTTCTGGCGCATGAGGTCGTTATATCCCACCAGATTGCGCACCTGATTGTCCGCGAACAGCTTGTAGCGCCGCTCCATCTCGCCGACCGCCCAGTTCAGCGCACCGGACGCCTTTTTCGGGTCGGTGACGACCGGGATCAGCAAATGGGGAATGCCGTTGTAGTTGCCCAGCTCGACCATTTTCGGGTCGACCATGATGAGGCGGACTTCCTCGGGGGTGGATTTATAGAGCAGTGAAATGAGCATGGAGTTGATGCATACCGATTTGCCCGAGCCGGTCGTACCGGCGATGAGCATATGGGGCATTTTCGCGATGTCACCGATGACTGCCGCGCCCGTGATGTCCTTGCCGACCGCAAAGGCGACGCGGCTTTTTGCACTCTGGAACGCGCGCGAGCCGATGACCTCGCGGATAAAGACGGTCGCGGTCGATTTGTTCGGCACTTCGATGCCAATGGCGACCTTATCCGGAATGGGCGCGATGCGCACGGAGACCGCGCCGAGTGACAGCGCGATATCGTCGGACAGCGAGGTGATGCGCGAGAACTTGATACCGCGCTCGATGGTCAGCTCAAACCGCGTGACCGACGGACCGCGCACGATGTTGATGATCTGCGCCTCGATGCCGAAGGATTCCAGCGTGTCGATGAGCCGCTGCGAGCTTTCGGTCAGCTCCGCGCGCGGGTCGCCGTCGGGATTGCCCTTGGGCTCGTTCAGCAGCGTGAGCGGTGGATACGCATATGCCGGCGGGGGGGTCTTCTGGCTGGCGGACATTTCCGCGGCAAGGGCTTGCTGCGCGGCGGCATCCGCGTTTTTGTCGGGCTTTTTCTCCTCCCACGGCGGCGTATCGTCGGCGTGGGCGGAGTTTGCCGCAGGCTGTGCCTGTGTCAGCGGCTGTGCCTGCTGCACGAGCGACAGAATATCCTCGAACGCGTCCTCCTCCGGCGCAGCCGTGGACGATGCCGCGGCAACCGGCTCGTCCGGAAGGTCGATCGGTGTGACGGGCGCGTCATAGACCGGTGAGGCGGGCTCAGGCGGCGTATACACGGGCACAGGCGCTTGGTCAGGCTCGTCCGCCGGCGCGTCGTCAATCGGGATGTCGATGGCACGGCGGGCGCGGCGCTTTGCCGCACGCTCGACCTCACGCCGCGCGGCAAGCTCGCGCACATTGGGCAGCTGCGGCGGGGCTTCATAGCGCTGCCGCTCCTCCTCGTCCGCATATTCAAATTCCGGACTCTTGAGCATGTTCCACAGCGCGGCGGGTGTGATGCGGCACGCGATCATGAGTGCGGCGACGATCAGCAGCACGAGCATGAGCAGCGCGCCGCCGCCGGACAGCGCCCATTCGAGCGCGACATAGAGCAGACCGCCGATCAGGCCGCCCGACTTTGCGTCCACGCCGCTCGCGAGCAGTGCACCGAGCGAGGACACCTGCATCGGATATTCGTGCGCGTTCAGCATGCCTTGCAGCAGCGCGCCGACAAACACGGGCAGCAGCAGCACACAGGTGCCGCGCAGACGCACCGGTCCCTTGCGCTGTATGAGCAGCAGCGCGGTCATGCCCGCGAGCGCGAGCGGCAGCACATACAGCCCGCGGCCCAGCAGACCGCCCAGTCCGGTGCGCAGCCAACCGAGCACCGCGCCGCTCGCCCCAAAGAGCGAGAGCAGCGCAAGCAGCGCGAGCACCGCATACAGCAGCGCCCACGCCTCGCGGCGAATGCCGCCGGTCTTTTGTTGTTGCGGCGCGCGCTTTGCCGTGGATTTTTTGCGCGTTCCGGTCGATTTTTTGCTCGTTGCCAAGTTTTACACCCCTGCTAAGTAATCAGTTACCCTTTGATGAAGCTGACGACGATCGTAATGATGCCGATCAGCGTGCAATAGACGACAAACGGGCGGAAATTGCCGCGTTTGGCGATAAAACGAACCATTTTGATTGCGGCGAGGCCGGAAAGCAGCGCGACCGCCACGCCGATGAGGTACACATAGAGCGGAATGCCCGCGGCGGGCGGTGCACTGAGCGCGTCCCCCACCTCAAGAATGTTCGCGCCGAGCACGACCGGCAGCGACATGATGAACGCAAAGCGCACCGCGAAATCGCGCGAGAAGCCGCGCAGCAGACCGCCCGAAATGGTCGTGCCCGAGCGGGACAGACCGGGCAGCAGCGCACAGCACTGCATCACGCCGACGACGAGCGCATCGACCCAGGTCGCATCCGCTTCGGTCTTGTGTCCGTGGTTGTACTTTTCCGAAAAGAGCAGCAGCGCCGCCGTGACGAGCAGCATGCAGCCGACGAGGAAGGTCGAGCTCATCGCCTCCTCGATCTTGCTCTTGAAGGGCAGCACCGCGAACATCGGCACGATGGTGAGCAGCACCATCGCGACAAAGCGGCGGTAGGGGCGGTCTTTCAGCTTAAAGCCGTCCTTGACCCAGCCGAAAAATTCCACAATCAGTTCCTTTACGTCCTTCCAAAACGCGATGATGACCGCGAGCAGCGTGCCAAAGTGCAGCAGCACGCTGAAGAGCACGAAGTCCGCTTCGGGATCAACGCCGAGCAGCGCCTGGGCAAGCACGAGATGACCCGAGGACGACACGGGCAGAAACTCGGTCAAACCCTGTACCAGACCGAGAATGATGGCTTGAATGATCGACATAGCGATTTTCCTCCAAAAAGAATCCGTCAGAAATTACATACGTTATTATACTACCATAACTTTGGCAAACTTTCCAGAAAAGAAGTCTCAAACTTAAAAAAGTTCTGCCACTGTGCTTCTTGCGATATCATGCAAAAAAGTTTATGCTAATATTTAGTAGTTTTCACTAAGCATTCGGAAAATGGTAAAGGAGAGACTATGCAATACGATCTCATCGCACTCGATTTGGACGGCACGGCGCTGTCCTCGAACAATGAGGTGCAGCGCTCAACGATAGACGCTGTGCGATGGGCGCGGGAGCACGGCGTGCGTGTCGTGGTCTCGACCGGACGCATCTGCGGGGAAGCCGCGGAGTTCGCGCGGCGCATCGGCACGGAGGACGAGATGGTCACGGCGGGGGGCGCGGCGCTCGGCTCGGTCGCAACGGGGGCGTGCTTTGAGCATGTGTCCATCCCGTGGGAGCAGGCGGTGCGCGCTGCGGCGATCCTCGAGCGCGCGAGCCTCATCACCATGGTGTATATCGACTCGCACATCGTGCTCACCCCCTATTCCGACATGGAGTTTGGGCGATATAAGTCGAACGAGGGCTATCTTGCCGTCAAGCAGGTCGCGCCCAGCGTCGCGGAGTACATCGCGCAGGGACATCACGCGGTGGACAAGCTGTTTTCGCGCTGCACGAATCCGGTCATCCTTGCACACGCGCGCGCACAGCTTGAGCGTCTGCCCGGTGTGCGCGTCATGAGCTCGTACTTCGACAACGTCGAGGTCGTCGCACGCCGCGCGGACAAGGGCAGCGCGCTGCGCCGCCTGTGCGAGCGCTACGGCACGACGCTCGCGCGCACGATCGCGATCGGAGACAGCGAAAACGACCTCGAAATGCTGCGCGTGGTCGGCATGCCGGTCGCGATGGGCAACGCCGCGCCCGAGGTCAAAGCGCTCGCGCGCTACGTCACCGCGGACAACAACCACGGCGGCGTCGCACAGGCGATCTATCACCTTCTCGGACGGGAAGATGCTTAAAAAGCGGGCGGATGCCAACCATCCGCCCGCTTTTTGCATTATTGCATGGGTTCCCAGATCTCTGCCTCCTGCACAAGCGCACCCGTGTCGTCGACCGCGATCACCGTATCATCTTTTTTGCTTTGATACAGCGTCAGCATATAGGATGTGTCATGCTCGGGCGCATCGTCCCCCGAGGCAGTGCGTGTATGCATTTCCAAATGTAATATATATGCATCGAACTCCTCGGCGGGTGGCATGCCCTCCGCACGCACCGTGCCTTGCGGCTCAGGCTCGGTCCAGCACACGCCGTTTTCATCCGCGATCCACGTTTTGCCCTCCAGGTGCATCGTATATGTGCCCTCCGGCTGCATATAGAGCGTCGCCTGCGCGCCGTGCGCCTCTGTAAACTGCCATCCACCCGCGAGCGACGCTTCTACCGTGCGATCCGGCATGGGTTCGGGCACGCTGTCGGAAAATGCGGGCACAAGTTCGCCTGTAAAGTCCTCCAGTTTCTCGCGTGCAAACGCGCCGAGATCGCCGAGCGCGCCCCCCGAAAGCAGCTCGCTGCCGATCTTGAGCACGATGCCGATCGCCACGAGCCAGCCGACCGCACCGCCTTTTTTGTGTTCGGCAACCTTCCCATCGCCCGAAAACTGCCGCGCTGTGCGCGTTTTGTGCCCATTCAGCACGGCGCGCTCGGTGGTGCGCGGTATATTTCCGCTGCCCACGACCCGTCCGTTCAAAATCGTCGGACGCACGGCTTTTTTCTGTGTATTCCCGAATGCGCGTGTGCCGCACATCGGACAGACCTTATCTTCGTCATAGAAGTTGATTCCGCAGTTTCGGCATTTCATGGCAAAGCAGCCCCCTTCCTATATCCTATGTTCATCATAGCAAAGGAATGGGGGCTGCGCAAGTGTATTACTCGAGATTTAAGCGCCGTGTCAGGATATATCGTGTGAAGTAGAACGCAATGGCGGTGCAGATCACGCACAATAGGATGATCACCCACATAATGAGATGTACCGCGGGGATGGGCTGCAGGTTAAGATTGCCCAACCAGCCGAACATGCCGCTGTCGCTCGATGCAAACAGGGTGACGCCAAGCAGCCACTGACCGATCAGCGACAGACCGAAGTACGCGCCGATCGCCGCCGCGACGCGATGACGCTTTGCGAGGTGACCGATCGCGATGCACAGATACAGGAACAGAATGCTTGCGAGCGTGCTCAGGATAAAGAGCAGAATGCCCTCCAGTGCAAAAATCGGGAAGTGCGCATTGCTGAACAGCATGCGGAATCCCTCGCCGAAGATCTGGCTGCACTGCGCCCAAAACTGCGCATTACTCGCCATGATGAGCACGCTCAGAGCGCCCGCAACGCCGCTGAGCACGCTCATGATCGCCGCAATGATGGTCTTTGCCCAGATGTTCTGCGAGACCGTGACCGGCAGCGTAAACATCAGATAGCCCTCGTCCCCGAGCAGACTTTTATAAAACCGCTGCAGCAGCAGCACAAAGGTGATGATAAACGCCGCACACATAAAGAGGATATACGCGGTCATTGCCACAAACTGCACGATGCCCGCCATGCCTTCGATGGCGCTCAGCTGCGCGCCGTGACCGACCCACAGCAAACGGTTGAGCAGGGCGAGCAGCAGCACGCCGCCGAATACGGGCAGAAGAATGCGGCTGGTCGCCTTCCATTCATATTTTACAAGATGCTTCAGCATGCGAATACCTCCCGGAATAGCGCGTCGACCGACTTGCCGCGTGTTTCGCGGATGTCGTCGACCGTTTCATGCAGCACAAGTTTGCCTCTTTGCAGAAAAATGACCTCGTCGAGCACGCGCTCGATGTCGGAGATCAGATGCGTGGAGATGAGCACCGTGCTGTTTTCACTGTAGTTTTTCAAGATCGTGTTCAAAATATAGTCGCGCGCCGCGGGGTCTACGCCGCCGATCGGCTCGTCAAGCACATACAGCTGTGCCGCACGGCTCATCACCAGAATGAGCTGCACCTTTTCCTTGGTGCCCTTGGACATGGTCTTCAAGCGGTCCGCCGCGCTGATATCAAGCGCGCGCAGCATTTCATACGCCTTGTTCTTGTCGAAATCCCCATAAAAATCCGCAAAAAAGTCAATCACATCGCTTGTTTTCATCCAATCGTTGAGATAGGTACGCTCGGGCAGATAGGATACCACGGAGTGCGTGTACACGCCGGGCAGCTCACCGTCGATGCGCACCTCACCCTTCGACGGGGTGAGCAGTCCGTTCATCAGTTTGATCGTGGTCGACTTTCCCGAGCCGTTCGGGCCGAGCAGTCCGACGATACGCCCCCTGCCGATCGTCAAATTGAGATCGCTCAGCGCACACAGACCGGAATAATACTTGGTCAGTCCGGTGCATACGATCAGATTCTTTTCATTCATTGTAAGTCCCCCTTCCGGTTTGCCGTCTGCGTCAGCAGCCGCAGCGTTTCCTCGCTCGTAAAGCCGAGCTGCCGCATGCTGCTGAGAAAATCCTCGATTCTGCTCTTTGCGATCGTTTCCCTCATCTGCGTGATCCTCCCCTCATCCTCTGTGACAAAGCGCCCGCTTGTGCGCTGTGTATAAAGTAAACCGTCGCGCTCTAGGTCGGCGAGCGCACGCTGCATGGTGTTCGGGTTGACACCCGCCTCTGCCGCAAGCTCGCGCACCGCAGGCACCTTTGCGCCGGGCGGATAAATACCGCTGACGATGCGCTCGGTCAGCCCTTCGGTGAGCTGCTGGTAGATCGGTCTGTCGCTTGTGATATTCCACATCATATCTTTGTGCTCCTTTCCGGATACGCTTTGTATCTCTGTATTAACCGTATGACACAATAATACAATCATACATCCGCTTTGTCAAGTATTATTTTCAAAAAAACTTTCGCACGCGGTTACAATGTGCAAACAACGCGTTTTTACGCCCAATCGCGCTGTTATCTTGCTTGACAATGCAGTATAATCCGTTATAATGAATTTATATCATATTGTATTCTATGTAATTTTTTTCTTTTCTTTGTGCTATACAGCCCGCACCGGCAAGGTGCTCCGAGGTATTTTATGTCTGATTTTCTCCCCATTTCTCATGATGATATGGTCGCGCGCGGCTGGTACTACTGCGACTTTCTGCTCGTGACGGGCGACGCCTATGTCGACCACCCGTCGTTCGGTACCGCAATTATTTCGCGCGTGCTCGAGGCGCAGGGTTACAAAGTCGCGATCCTGTCCCAGCCCGACTATCATTCCGAAGCGGATTTTGTCGCAATGGGACGCCCGCGCTACGCGGTGCTCATCAACGGCGGCAACATCGACTCCATGGTCGCGCACTACACCGCCGCCAAAAAGCGCCGCTCGGACGATGCCTATACCCCGGGCGGCAAGGCGGGTGCGCGCCCGGACCGCGCGGTCACGGTCTATTCCATGCTTGCCCGCCGCGCATTCCCCGACACCCCGATCTACCTCGGCGGACTGGAGGCTTCCCTGCGCCGTTTCGCGCATTATGACTACTGGGCGGATCGTATCCTGCCCTCCATTCTGGACGCCACCGGCGCAGACGGTCTGATGTACGGCATGAGCGAGCACTCGGTCGTCACGCTTGCGCACAACCTCAAGCGCGGCAAAAAGGGCGCGGAAGCCTGCGTCGGCGTGCGCGGCACCGCCTATCTCGCGCATACAGCGGACGATCTGGCGTTCCCCGCCGTCGAATGTCCCTCCTATGAGGATACCCTCGCCGATCCTGCCGCCTATGCGCGCTCGGTCAAGGTGCAGTACGACGAACAGGACGCCGTGCGCGGCCGTGCACTCGTGCAGCGCCACGGCAAGCGCGTGCTCATCCAGAACCCGCCCGCGCGTCCGCTGACCACCGCGGAAATGGACGAGGTGTACGCCCTGCCCTATCAGCGCACCTATCATCCCTCGTATGAGGCGCGCGGCGGGGTGCCCGCGATCTCCGAGGTCAAATTCTCCATCATTCACAACCGCGGTTGCTTCGGCGCGTGCAATTTCTGCGCGCTTGCGTTCCATCAGGGACGCGCCATCTCGGCGCGCAGCCACGACAGCGTGCTGACCGAGGCGGAACAGATCGCCGCGATGCCCGATTTTAAGGGCTACATTCACGATGTCGGCGGACCGACGGCAAACTTTCGCTCCCCCTCGTGCAAAAAGCAGGCGGAACACGGTCTGTGCCGCGACAAGCGCTGCCTGTTTCCGCAGGCGTGTTCACAGCTCGAAGCCGACCACACCGATTACCTGTCTCTGCTGCGCAAGCTGCGCCGCGTCGAGGGCGTGAAAAAGGTCTTTGTGCGCTCCGGTTTGCGCTATGATTATATGATGGCGGATCACAACGACGCGTTCTTCCGCGAGCTTGTCGAGCACCACATTTCGGGACAGCTCAAGGTCGCACCTGAGCACATGAGCGATAACGTTTTGTATTATATGGGCAAACCATCGTTTTCTGTATATGAAAGTTTCCGTGAACGCTATACCAAGATCAACACCCAACTGGGGCGCAAGCAGTATCTCGTCCCCTACCTGATGAGCTCGCACCCCGGTGCGACGCTTGCCGATGCCGTCGAGCTTGCCTGTTATCTGCACAAGGTCGGCTACATGCCCGAGCAGGTGCAGGACTTCTACCCCACGCCGGGCACGCTGTCGACCGCGATGTACTATACCGGACTCGACCCGCGCACCATGCAGCCGGTCTATGTTGCCAAGACCGCCGAGGAAAAGGCGATGCAGCGCGCGCTGCTGCAATGGGGTCGACTGGACAAGCGTCCGATCGTGCTCGCCGCGCTGCGCCGTGCGGGACGCGAGGACCTCATTGGCTACGACCGTGACTGTCTCATCCGCCCGGACCGGGCCGCACCTGCGCCGCGGTCCGGCGCGAAATCCCACCACGCTGCTTCCAAATCCGCGCCGGAAAAGCCCGCCGCGAAAGCCGCCGTGCGCGCGGGTGCTTCCGCACGCAAGCCCGTGGAACGACCCGCTGCACCGCCGCGCCGCAAATCCGGTTGGGCAAAGCCCAAGGCACGCAAGAAAGGCTGACCCGTGCACGGGCACAGCGGGATAAAGAGACATAAAGGGGTGTTTTCTCATGGAATACACGGTGGAACAAATCCGACAGGCCATTACCACATTGGAGCAGCTTTTTGATCTGGTGCGCCTGGTCGAACCGGCAGGTCGTCACATCCTGCACATTGAGTCGGATGACAGCCTTACCCACGAACCATACTATTGCTATCAGGTTTGGCACAAGCGTACACGTTGCACCAACTGCATCAGCCTGCGCACCTATCAGCTTGGTCGCCGTCTTACAAAATACGAGTTTGTCAACAAGGACATCTTCCAAGTCACCGCAATCCCGATCGAGCTTGTCTATCAGGACGCGCAGGTACACTGCGTGCTCGAGATTGTGAGCAACATCACGGACGAGGTTCTGCTCGGCGCGTTCGGACAAAACGAGTTTATCGACAAGATCCTCGCCTCGGAAAAGCGTCTTTTTGAAGATTCCCTGACCAAAGCGTACAGCCGCCGTTATTTTGACGAGCATATTTTCTGTCACAACGACCGGGTCGAGCTGGCGGACGATGTGGTGTTTATCATGTGCGACCTCAAGAAGTTCAAGGACATCAACGACACCTACGGACACGAACTGGGCGACTGGGTGCTCGCACACACGGTGCTCGCGATGCAGTCGTGCGTGCGGTCCGAAGATTCCATCATCCGCATGGGCGGCGATGAGTTCCTCATCGTGCTCAGCCACAGTACGCCCGAGGTCGCCGCGCGCGTCATCCGGCATATTCGCCTGCGCATGGAACAGGAGGTCGTCTACGACAGCGAGCATGGCAAATTCGCCGTTGCCAATTTCGGTGTTGCCTATACGCATGATTTTCGGGATTCCGCCGCGTGTGTCGACGCGCTGCTCAAAGAAGCCGACCGTAATATGTATACCGACAAAAAACAGCCCGTCTGATTCCCCTGCCACTATTTTTTCACCCCTGCCCTCTTGACGGCAGGGGGTTTTTCTGTTATCCTACTATGTAGCATGCTACCTATTATGAACCGGAGGTGCGCGATGGACCCACTCTCTCATGACATTGGCTTTGCCATCAAAAAAATCCACGACGCGATCGCCGCGGCGGCAAATGCCGCACTGCGTCCCTATGACCTGACCCTTGCGCAGGCGGATTTTCTGCGTTTCCTCGCGCAGCGCAGCACACCCACGACCCTGCGCGATCTCGAACTGCACTTTCATCTCAAGCACCCGACTGTGGTCGGCATTGTGCACCGTTTGGAGGAAAAGGGCTTTGTTTCGACCGAAACGGCGGAAAACGATCGTCGCTGCCGTCTGGTGCGCACGACCGCGCGCGCGGATGAGGTGCGCCAGATCCTGCACGCAGCCGTCGCGGAGATGGAACAACGCCTGACACGCGGTCTGTCTGAAGAAGAACAGGCGCTGCTGCTTCGTTGGCTGCGCTGGCTGTACGACAACATTACCGTGGAATGATTCACTGACCCCAAAGGGCGCAGCAGCGTCCTTTTTTACCCGCAAAAATTATATAGCATACTACTTAAAAAGGAGCGTTATTTTCATGCAAGACAAAAATGAGCTGTTCGCCTCCGCGCCCATTCCGCGCGCAGTCGCAACGATGGCGATCCCCACCGTGCTGAGCATGCTCGTCACGGTCGTTTACAACATGGTCGATACCTTTTTCGTCGGGCAGACCGGCGACGCCAATCAGGTGGCGGCGGTGTCGCTCGCCACGCCGGTGTTCCTCATCATCATGGCGATGGGCAATATTTTCGGCATGGGCGGCAGCGCGGCGATCTCGCGTTTTCTGGGCATGGGCGAGCGCGAACGCGTCAAAAACACCTCGAGCTTTTGCTTTTATGGCTCGCTTGCGGTCGGTGTGGTGCTTGTCATCGCGCTGCTCGCGGGCATGCCGCTCGTGCTCACGCTGATCGGCACGAGCGCGAATACGGTCGATTTTGCGCGGCAATACCTGTTTGTCATCGCGCTCGGCGCACCGCTCACGCTGACGGGCGGCGCGCTGACCAATCTGGTGCGCGCGGAGGGCGCGGCACGCGAGGCGATGTTCGGCATGATGCTCGGCACGGTGGTCAATATCGTGCTCGACCCGCTCATGATCCTGACCTTCGGCTGGGGCGTTGCGGGCGCGGCGATCGCGACCGTCATCGGCAACGCGTCCACGCTCGTCTATTACCTGCTGTATTTCACGCGCCGCAAGTCCATCCTGTCGATCGCGCCCAAGGCGTTCGCGCTGCGCGGCGTGTGGGGCACGGTGTTGTCGATCGGTCTGCCCGCGTCGGTCAACACGCTGCTTTTGAGCCTTGCGAACATCATTCTCAACAATTTCCTGTCGTCCTACGGCGACGCGGCGGTCGCGGCGATGGGCGTCGCGATGAAGGCGAATATGCTCGTCGTGTTCGTACAGATCGGGCTTGCGCTCGGCGCGCAGCCGCTGATCGGCTATAATTTCGGCGCAAAGAACTTTGCCCGCATGAAAGCGATCATGAAATTTACGATGCTCTGCACCGTCACGCTCGGTCTGTCTCTCACCGCGCTCTATTTCATTGCGACCAAGCCGATCATTCGTGCGTTCATCGCGGATGAGACCGTCGTCACCTACGGCGTGCACATGCTGCGTGCACTCATGCTGTCCGGGCCGTTCCTCGGCGTGCTGTTCGTGTTCATGAACGCGCTGCAAGCGATGGGTCAGGCGATCGCCTCGCTCGTGCTGTCGATCAGCCGTCAGGGACTGCTCTTTCTTCCGCTGCTCATCGTGCTCAACGCGGTTTTGCAGCTTGACGGCATCGTTTATGCACAGCCGATTGCGGATGTGTGCTCAATCGCGCTTGCGTGCGCGCTGTTCGTACACAGCGAACGTCGTCTGCGCCGTGCGCACGAGAGCGAGCGTGACGCACCTGCAACCAAACCGGTTGCGCAGAGCTGAGCCGCGCTTTGCAAGGCATACCCTTATTCTTTTGCTGAAATTTACACGCTGGACTTTATTTTTTTAATTGACACGGCGCACACAGCATGGTATTATAAAACTTGAACAAAGGCGTTCACCAATAAGGTGGGCGCCTTTTTACTTTTTTTGCATTTAAAAGGCGAAAGGATGGTTGTCAAATGGACGAAATAGATCACAAACTGCTGCGTGCACTGCAACGCAATTCGCGCTGCCCGATCAAATCCATGTCGCAGGAGGTTTCTCTGTCGTCGCCCGCGGTGTCCGCGCGCATTGAGCGGCTCGAGCGGCAGGGCATCATCCGCGGCTACACGCTTGATGTCGATCCGTTGCAGCTCGGGCATCACATTCTCGCGTACATCAATCTTGATATGACGCCGAACGAAAAGCCGAAATTCATTCCGTTCATCGCCTCCGTGCCCAATGTCATCGAGTGCAACTGCGTCACAGGGGCATATTCCATGCTCATCAAGGTATCCTATCCCTCGACGCAGGAGCTGGACAGCTTCATCGGACAGCTCCAGCAGTTTGGCAAGACGGAAACGCAGATTGTTTTCTCCAGTCCCGTGCCGCCGCGCGGCATCGCGCTATAGGGCGCAAATTTGCCTGCTTCTACAAAAACCGCGGTATTTTGCCGCGGTTTTTCCTGTCTTGCGGTCGTGTTTTCGTTGCGTCGCGCGCGCGTTAGTGGTAAAATAAAAGGGATTGAAAATACGGCGCGCAGTGCGCCTTTTCCGGAGGAAATACTTTCATGTGGATCGCAGATCAATGGAAAGACTACGCCGTGCTCGACTGTGGCGGCGGCGAGAAGGTCGAGCGCTGGGGCACTCAGGTGCTGGTGCGCCCCGACCCGCAGGCGATTTGGCCGCGCGACGCGGGTTGTCGTGCATGGGCGCAGGCGCACGCGACCTATCACCGCTCGAGCGCGGGCGGCGGCAGTTGGGACATCAAAAAGCTGCCCGCACAGTGGCAGATTCACTACCGCGAGCTCACCTTTAACCTCAAGCCCATGTCCTTTAAGCACACGGGTCTATTCCCCGAGCAGGCGGCGAACTGGGATTTTATCGACCGCACGATCCGCGCGGCGAAGCGTCCCGTTTCCGTGCTCAATCTCTTTGCTTACACGGGCGGCGCAACCCTTGCGGCGGCGGCGGCGGGCGCTTCGGTGTGCCATGTCGACGCGTCGAAGGGCATGACCCAGTGGGCGCGTGAGAACGCGGCATCCTCCGCGCTTGCGGACAAGCCCATCCGCTGGATCGTGGACGACTGCAAGAAATTCATCGAGCGTGAAATTCGCCGCGGCAGACGCTACGATGCGATCATCATGGACCCGCCCTCCTACGGCCGCGGACCCTCGGGCGAAACGTGGAAGATCGAGGAGGATGTTGCGGATTTTGTGGCTCTTGCCGCAGGTGTCCTGTCCGACGATCCGCTTTTCGTGCTCATTTCAAGCTATTCGACCGGGCTTGCCCCGTCCGTCATGCGCTATTTGCTGGGCATCACGGTCGCTAAGAAATACGGCGGCACCATCGACGCGCAGGAGCTTGGTCTCCCCGTCGAATCCACCGGTCTCGTCCTCCCCTGCGGCTCCTCCGCCCGCTGGGCCGCTCACAGCGGCAGGTAGTGTCAACGGCGGGCGAGCCCCTCGCAGGGGCAGGCAAATGTCGATTTCGGGCGGCTGAGCGCCGCTATTCCCGGAATCGGGACGAAGGACGCGTCTGCATTCTTCCTCGACATAGGACAATAAACACAAAGGATGGAATCCGATGTCTGAAATCATTAAAACCGAACAACTGACCTATGCCTACCACGACGAAGACGGTGCGCATTTCGCGCTAAACGGCGTCGATCTGTCGATCGAGCGCGGACAGTTCGTCGCGGTGCTCGGGCACAATGGCTCGGGCAAATCGACCCTTGCGGGTCATTTCAACGCCATTCGGCTGCCCACGGGCGGCAAATGCTACGTCGACATGATGGACACCGCCGACCCGCAGACCACCTACGAGGTGCGCAAGACCGTGTCCATGGTGTTCCAGAACCCCGATAACCAGCTTGTCGCGACGGTCGTCGAGGAGGACGTTGCCTTTGCCCTCGAAAATCTGGGCGTGCCGCCGGAGGAAATCCGCACGCGTGTCGAGGATGCGCTGCGCGCGGTCGGTATGTACGAATTTCGCCGCCACGCGCCGCACATGCTGTCGGGCGGCCAGAAGCAGCGCATCGCGATTGCGGGCGTGATCGCGGTCATGCCGCGCTGCGTCGTGCTCGACGAGCCGACCGCCATGCTCGACCCGCAGGGCCGGCGCGAGGTCATGCAGGTCGTGCGCACGCTCAATACGCGCTTTGGCATCACGGTCGTGCTCATCACGCACCACATGGACGAAGCCGTACAGGCGGATCGTGTCGTCGTCATGCACGCGGGTCGTGTGCTCATGGACGGCGCACCGCGCGAGATCTTCACGCAGGTGGACGCGCTGCGTCAGGCACGCTTGACCGTACCGCAGACCGTGGAGGTGCTCTACGACTTAAACCGCGCCGCCGGCACTTCTCTGCCGATCGATGCACTGAGCGTATCCGAGTGCGCGGACACACTCGAACGCTACCTGAAAGCGAACTAATTCATTGGAGGGCTGTACCTTGTCCTACATTTTGCAAACCCGGGGCCTGACTTACGTTTACGGAGCGGGCACCCCTTTTGAGCGCACCGCGCTCGACCATGTGGACATCGACATCGCGCAGGGCGAGATCGTCGGCGTCATCGGTCATACCGGATCGGGCAAATCCACGCTCATCCAGCATTTTAACGGCCTGTTAAAGCCGACCTCGGGTGAGGTTCTGCTCGGCGGCAGCAGCATTTGGAACGCCAAGGGCAAATGCGCGCGCGACGTGCGTTTTCGCGTCGGTCTGGTGTTCCAGTATCCGGAATATCAGCTTTTTGAGGAGACCATCGCGCGCGACATCGCGTTCGGGCCGACCAATATGGGTCTGCCCGTCAGCGAGGTCGACGAGCGCGTCGCGGACGCGATGACCGTGGTCGGGCTCGACCCGACGCTTGCGGAAAAGTCGCCGTTTGCGCTGTCCGGCGGACAGAAACGCCGCGTTGCGATCGCAGGCGTGCTTGCGATGCGCCCCGAGGTGCTCATTCTCGACGAGCCGACGGCGGGTCTGGATCCGTGCGGACGCGACGAAATCCTGGGCTATATCCAGGACTATCACAAGCACACGGGCGCGACCGTGCTCATCGTCACCCATTCGATGGAGGACATCGCGCGCGTTGCGGATCGCATGCTCGTCATGAGCCATGCGCGCGTGCTTATGACCGGCACCCCGCGCGAGGTCTTTTCGCGGACGGACGAGCTGGTCGCGGCGGGACTTGCCGTCCCCGAGATCACGCAGGTCTTTGGCGAGCTGCATCGCCGCGGCGTGCCGGTCGACCCGTCGGTTTTCACGATCGAGCAGGCGCTTGATGCGCTGCGCCGCGCAAAGGAGGCGGGCACATGCTGAAGGACATCACCCTCGGGCAGTATTTCCCGGGCGATACCGCCATCCACCGCATCGACCCGCGCGTTAAAATCGTGCTCGTCATGGCGTTCATCGTCACGATCTTCCTCGGCGCGGGGCCCATCAGCTACGCGCTTGTGCTCGCGTTTCTCGGCTTCGTCATCGGCGTGTCGCGCATTCCGCCCAAAATGGTCGTGCGCGGGCTAAAACCCATCCTGTTCATCATGATTTTCACGGGCGTGCTCAATATTTTCTACACGCCGGGACGCGAGCTGTGGTCGTGGGGCTTCCTGCACATCACGCTCGAGGGCATTCAGGTCGCGGTGCTCATGGTTATCCGCATCATGCTGCTCATCATCGGCACCTCCATGCTGACCTATACGACCTCGCCCATCCAGCTCACGGACGGTCTGGAAAGCCTGCTTTCCCCGCTCAAAAAGCTGCACGCCCCCGTGCACGAGCTGTCCATGATGATGTCGATCGCGCTGCGCTTCATTCCGACGCTCATCGAGGAGACCGACAAGATCATGTCCGCGCAAAAGGCGCGCGGCGCGGATTTTGAGACCGGCAGCATCGTCAAACGCGCCAAGGCGCTCATTCCCATCCTCGTGCCGCTCTTCATCTCTGCGTTTCGCCGCGCGGACGAGCTTGCCACCGCAATGGAATGCCGCCTGTACCGCGGCGATGTCGGCCGCACCCGCATGCGTCAGCTTCGTGTGAGCGGCGTGGATTACGGCGCGATCGCGGTGTGCGTGGTCGTGTTCGGCGCGGTCATCGTGCTCGGACGCTTTGGACTGTGAGGGCGCGCGCATGAACATCGCCCTGCGCCTCTCCTATGACGGCACCGCCTATCACGGTTGGCAAGTGCAGAAAAACGGCGCGTCTATTCAGGAAACGCTGACCAAAGCCGTCAATAAATTACTCGGCTGCGACGCCTATGTTTCCGGCGTAGGCCGCACCGATGCCGGCGTGCACGCGCGCCGCTATGTTGCAAACTGCAAGGCGGACTGCACGATCCCGCTCGACCGCCTGCCGCTTGCGCTCAATTCCCTGCTGCCCGAGGACATCGCAGTGTCGGGCGCTTTGTGCGTCCCCGACGACTTCGACGCGCGCTTTGACTGCACCAAGAAGGAATACGCCTATTACCTCTATCCCTCGCGCCTGCGCGATCCGTTTTTGTCGCATCGCGCCTACCGGTTTCCCTACGCGCTCGACGCGGAACGCATGCGGCGCGGCGCGCAGCACTTTGTCGGCAGGCAGGACTTTGCGGCGGTGCGCGCAATGGGTACGCCGGTCAAATCGACCGTGCGCACGGTGTTCTGGTGCGAGGTCGACGAACTGCCCGACGGGCTGCTGCGCATCCGCGTGTGCGGCGACGGCTTTCTTTATAACATGGTACGCGCGATCGCGGGCACACTGGTCTATGTGGGCAGCGGCAAGCTTGCCCCCGACGAGGTGCGCACCGTGCTCGACTCGCTCGAGCGCGCCGCCGCCGGACCGACCCTGCCCGCGCACGGGCTGTTCATGAACCGCCTGTGGTACGAGCACACCCCCGCGCTCGACGCTTTCGCGCTCGACGCACCCTGAAGATATTTACAAATGATTCACACCTGCGTGCGCCGCGCGCGGTACAATGGAAAGGAGACGGGACAAGCCATGGCGAAACAACCGCAAAACGTGACCGCGTTCCCGACCTCCCGCAGGGAGCGCCGCCGTCTGCTGCGCCGCGCGGGCGATGTGCGTCTGCGCATCGTGTCCGTGCTGCGCGCGCTGACCGGTTGGCTGCTCGCGATTGCGGTGCTCGCCTTTCTCGCGGTCAATTTTCGCCTGTTCACGCCCACGAGCATCCGCCGCGTGACGAGCTATGCACGCGCGGGCATGTCCGCGACGCAGGGCGACCTGCACGCCATCCCCTATGCCTCAGGGGGCGTGGCGGACGCCATCGTGTTCGACGGCGGACTGGTACTTGCGGACTCAGACACGATCTATGTTTCCAAGCCCGGCGGGTTAAATCAGCTCACCCTGCAGCTTTCTTATGCGCATATCGCGCTGGACGCGTCGGAAAACTTCATTCTGGCATACGATCGCGGCGCGAAGGGGCTGACCGTCGCGAACGCGCTGACCACCCTCGTGCAGACCGAGCTGCCGAATGACATTCTGACCGCTTCGATCAGCAATCAGGGCGATTATGTCGTGGTTTCGGGCGAATCAGGCTACAAATCCGCGGTCACGGTCTACTCGCCCGAGGGCAAGCAGACGTATAAATGGTCCTCCTCGGAATACTATGTACAGTCCGCCGCGCTCGCGCCCTCGGGCAAGCGCATGGCCGCACTGGGCTTTCACATGAACGGCGCAATGCTCGAAAGCAAGCTGCTGTTTTTTGATCTCGGCTCGGAAAAGATCGCGGGCGAGGTATCGCTCGGCACCGCGCTCGGTCTGGAAACGCGCTTCCTGTCGGACGGCACGGTCGGCGCGGTGTGCGACACCGGCGCGTTCGTCGTGTCGCGTTCGGGCAAGATCCTCGCGCAGCAGAACTACGCCGCGGACGATCTGCTCAGCTTCGCGTGGAGCGAAGAGCACCTCGCGCTTGCGACCCGCTCCTATGTGCGCTCGGCGCGCAGCGAGCTGCATGTGCTCGACGGCGACGGCCACGCGCCCACACCGCTCTATCTGTCGCAGGAACTGCAAAGCCTGTCCTGCGCAGCGGGTGATGTCGCAGTGCTCACCCCGACCGGTCTGCATCTGTATGACAACGCGCTGCGCCCGCTGTGGTCGGATACCGCGGCGGCGGGCGGACGGCGCGTGCTGCTCGGTGACGACGGCACGGCATTCGTCCTCATGAGCAAGAACGCGCGTCTTTTCACCAAAAACACTGTAGAGGGGTCCGACAATGACATTTCTATCCCAGCTCAGCCCGCTGTTTCAGCCGGAAACGCTGCGGCGGCTGCTGACGCCAAGTGATCTTATCATCCTCGGTATCTGCATCCTGTGCTTTGCCTATGGCTGCCATCGCGGCTTGCTGCGCACGGTATTTGGCTTTGTGCAGGGCGTGGCGGCGTTCACCCTTGCGGGCTTCACGGCGCGCGTGTGCGCGCCCTACGTCGCGGAGTATCTCGTGATGCCGATCGTCGGGGATGTGTTCCAGAAAAAAGCGCAGACCGCGCTGTCGGGCGCACTCGGCGCGCAGGGCGCGGGGACAAACGCGCTGGGCGGACTGAGCGGGCTGCTCAATACCGACCTCGTGTCCGCAGCAGCACATCCGCTGCAAACCGCGGCGGGGCAGGCGGCGCGCAGCATGGCGCAGAGCGTGTCCTATACGCTGCTGTTTTTCATCCTCATGACCGTATTCGGCACACTGCTGCACACGCTGTTCCGCACGCTCAAGCTGCTGACCAAGATCGGACCGCTTGGCGCGCTCAATCGCTTGGGCGGCGGCCTGCTTGGTCTTGCGGGCGCGCTGCTGCTCATCTTATTGATTTTCGCGGTGCTTTCCGCGTTTTCCCCCGCGACCTTTTCGGATCTGGGCACGCTGTCCCCCGCCGCGCGCGAAAAGACACTGCTCACCCGTTCCCTCTATGACGTGATCGTCCCCTACCTGCCGACCGCGTGACGGTCGGACCCATATCCCCCCCAGTAAAGGAGAACAACATGCAAATGCCTATGTGTTCGCGCTGCGGCAAAAATATTGCCGTGGTTTTTATCACCAAAATGGATCAGTCCGGCAAGACCTCTCATGAGGGCGTGTGCCTCAAGTGCGCGCGTGAGCTGGGCATCAAACCCGTCGACAGTCTGATGGAGCAGATGGGCATTTCCGAGGACGATCTCGAAGCGCTTTCCGGGGAAATGAGTCAGCTCGTCGATCTGTCTCCCGCGTCGCGGGACGACAACGCCCCCGAGGACGACGAGCCGGAGAACGTCGAAGATCTGCCCGCGGGCGATGAGGACGAGAGCGAGCTTTCTACGACGCGCTCCTTCCCCTTCCTCGAGAGCCTGTTCCAAAGCGGCCACGGCGACAAGCCCGAAGGGCGTCCCTCCACCGCACAGACCGAGAAAAAAGACCCCAAAAAGGACAAAAAGCGCAAATTCCTGACGAATTACTGCGAAGACCTGACCGCTAAGGCGCGGGACGGACGGCTCGACCGCATCATCGGCCGCGAAAAAGAGACCGAGCGCGTCATCCAGATTCTCAACCGCCGTCAGAAAAACAACCCCTGCCTGATCGGCGAGCCCGGCGTGGGCAAGACCGCGGTTGCGGAGGGGCTTGCGCTGCGCATCACCAAGGGCGAAGTGCCCTACAAGCTGCAAAACAAGGAAGTCCACCTGCTCGACCTGACCGCGCTCGTTGCGGGCACGCAGTTCCGCGGCCAGTTTGAAAGCCGCATGAAGGGACTCATTGACGAGGTCAAGCGTCTCGGCAACATCATTCTCGTCATCGACGAGGTCCACAATATCGTCGGCGCGGGCGATTCCGAGGGCTCGATGAACGCTGCGAACATCCTCAAGCCCGCCCTGTCGCGCGGTGAAATTCAGGTCATCGGCGCGACGACCTTTGCGGAATACCGCAAGTATATCGAAAAGGATGCCGCCCTCGAGCGCCGTTTCCAGCCCGTCACGGTCGCGGAGCCGTCCATTGCGGACACAACCGAGATTCTGCGCGGTGTGCGCTCCTACTATGAAATGTTCCACGGCGTGCAGATTTCCGATGAGATCTGCCGCCAGGCAGCGACACTGTCCGAGCGTTATATCACCGATCGTTTCCTGCCCGACAAGGCGATCGACCTCATCGACGAGGCGTGCTCGCGACTCAACCTCAAAAGCACGTTTATCAGCGACATTCCCCGCCTGCAAACCGAGCTGGACACCATCCAGAGCGAACGCGACGGGCTGCTGCAGAGCGAGCAGAACGAGCACACCTATGAGCGGCTTGCGCTGCTGCAAAGCCAGTCGCTGCAGCTGCAAGAGCAGCTCGACACGTTACGCCGGCAGCCCGCACCCGCGCTGACAGGCGAGGATCTTGCGTCGGTCATCGAGCTGTGGACGGGCATCCCCGCATCCAAGGTGCAGGAAATGGAATTCTCCCGCCTGACAACGCTCGAAGAGCGCCTGCGCGCGCATGTCGTCGGGCAGGAGGACGCGATCCATGCGATTGGCGACGCAATCCGCCGCTCGCGCGCGGGCATTTCCCCCAAAAAGAAGCCGGTGTCCTTCCTGTTTGTGGGGCCGACCGGTGTGGGCAAGACCGAGCTCGTCAAGACGCTTGCCGCCGATCTGTTCGACGCGCCCGAGTCGCTCATTCGCTTCGATATGTCGGAGTTCATGGAAAAGCACACGGTCTCGCGTCTGGTCGGCTCGCCTCCGGGCTATGTCGGCTATGACGAGGCGGGACAGCTCACCGAGAAGATTCGCCGCCGCCCGTATTCTGTCATTCTCTTTGATGAAATTGAAAAGGCGCACCCTGATGTGCTCAACATTCTGCTGCAAATTCTCGACGACGGGCGTGTCACCGACGCACACGGCCGCGTAGTCAACTTTGAAAACACGGTTGTTGTCATGACCTCAAACGCAGGCTCGGAGAGCAAGACGGTGTCCCTCGGCTTTGGCAAGACCACGACCGAGCAGGGCAAGGAACGCGCGCTCAAGGCGCTGGAGGGCATGATGCGCCCCGAGTTCCTCAACCGCATCGACGAAATCGTCGCGTTCAATCAGCTCACGGAGGACGATTTCACGCGTATTGCGGGGATTTTGCTGGGCGAGCTGCGCGATTCGCTTGCGGAGCGTGCGATCCGCCTGACGTGGGATGATTCTCTCGTACAGTATCTGGTCAAGAAGTCGTTTTCGACCAAGTACGGCGCGCGCAATCTGCGCCGTCTGATCGAAAAAGAGGTGGAGAACGCGCTTGCGTCCGAGATCGTCGCTTCTTACGACCATCCCCTGTCCGGTGCGCACGTCACCGTACAGGACGACAAACTCCGCGTCGAAACCATCTAGGCCGCTCACAGCGTCAGGTAATGTCACCGGCGGGCGGCTGAGCGCCGCTTTTCCCGCCGGTGGGACGCAGGACGCGAGGTGCTGACCGTGCAATCGCTACAAAAAAGGGACGGATTTTCATCCGTCCCTTTTTCATGTTATGCAGCATCATTCGGTGCAGCACAAGGTGCAACATCCAACGTACCTACGCAAAAAGTCATGCAACCGTTATCGCATTTTAAATGGAGAAAAGCCGGAATTCCGATGGAATTCCGGCTTTTCTGGTGGCTCATCGGGGATTCGAACCCCGGACACCCTGCTTAAAAGGCAGGTGCTCTGCCGACTGAGCTAATGAACCGTATTTGGCTGGGGCGACTGGAATCGAACCAGCGCATCGAGGAGTCAAAGTCCTCTGCCTTACCGCTTGGCTACGCCCCAATGTCGTGATACCAGCTATTTAGGGGAATCTAGACAGAACGCGCTGCGTTTTTTGCAGCGCGTTACGTCAAGAAAAAAATGGGGTGGATAAAGGGACTCGAACCCTCGGCCCTCGGAACCACAATCCGATGCTCTAACCAACTGAGCTATATCCACCATATGAAAGATTGGTACGCCAAGAGGGATTCGAACCCCCGGCCTACTGCTTAGAAGGCAGTTGCTCTATCCAACTGAGCTATTGGCGCATAAGGCTGATCCCGTCGATGGGGAACCGGATCGAATGTCTCGCATCCCGCCTGCTGTGTGATGGGGTAGAATGGAGCGGGTGATGGGAATCGAACCCACGTGTTCAGCTTGGAAGGCTGACATTCTACCATTGAACTACACCCGCGGGTTACCTGAGACTTGAATATTATAACAAGCAATCTCGTACTTGTCAACACTTTTTGCGAATTTTTTTATGAGTCGTCTGTGCCCGGCTGAGCATGCTCACACGCGGCGGTGAGCATGCTCGTACACGATACGCATTAGGTCGACTGTCTCCAACAGATCTCGCACGGCAGAATGCGTTCCTCCTCGGTCTCCGCAGCGCCCTCGATGCGCGCAAGCAGCGCTTGGGCAGCGGCGACGCCCGCCTCAAAGGTGGGCTGTACAATCGTTGACACGGTCGGCACGGACAGGTCGCACCACTCGGTCGAATCGAAGCCGAGCAGTCCGATCTGCTGAGGAATCTCCTCGCGCAGCGGAGCGAGCGCCAGAAAGACCTTGCTGAGCAGCCAGCAGCTCGTGACGAACACGAGCAGCCGTTTGTCCGGCTCGAGCTGCGCGCGCACGACGCGCAGAATATCCGCCTCCGAGGTCTCCGCGCCAATGACCTTGACGCGGCAGCCCAGATTGGTCTCGCGCAGCGCGTCAAGACAGCCGTTCATGCGCTCGATACGCGGGATCATATGCTCGGGCGCAGCGGTGAACATCAGATAGCTGTCGTATCCGCGCGCAACGCATTCGCGGATCGCCTGCCGCGACGCTTCATAGTTGTTCGTCCGCACCCACGGCCAATCGCCCTCGGGACGGCTATCGACAAAGACGACCGGTGGGCCGCCGAGCACTTCCTCGCCGGAAAACTGCACGGTCGGCTGCACGATCAGCCCATCAACGTTCATATCGAGCAGACGACCGATGTGCTGCTGCTCCTCCTCGCCGTGGTAGTCCGAGCTGCCGACGATCATCTGATAACCATGCTGCCGGCACACTTCGTCGATGCCCTTGACGAGTTGGTTGGAAAAGCCGTTTGTAATATCCCCGATGACCACGCCGATCAGGTGGGAACGATCCGCTCCCAACATACGCGCGGCAAGGCTCGGACGGTATTGCAGCCGCTCGACGACCTCTGCAATGCGCGCCTGCGTTTCCTGCGACATTTTATTGACCTTGCCGTTGAGAAAAAACGACACCGTCGTTTTGGAAACGCCCGCTTCCCGCGCGATGTCCGCGATGGTATATTTTTTCCTGTCCTTCACCCTGCGCACAACCTTTCGAGGTTTTTTCGCTATGCTTCGAGTATAGCACGATTTTTACGGAAATGCAAACCGCTTTACCAAATTGTTTTCGCGGGGATGAAAAAAGCGGCAGTCCCCTGTCGGACAGCCGCTTTGCACTTACAAATTGTACCGTGTTTTGATTTCTATGGCAGTCAGGAGCAGTTCCTTTTTGGGCTTTGCGCCCGTGAACAGGTAGTCGTAAAGGATCTGTGCGGGACGGGTGCCCTGTGCGAACGAATCTTGCCCGATGAGAAAATCGATCGCGCCGTTTTTCACATTTTCCACGTTTTGCGGCGTAATATCATAGCAGATCACGCGCACACGGTCATCCATGCCCAACTCGCCCAGCGCGCGGCACACGCCGACCTGACCGTTTGCGGACACGAAGATGCCCGAAAGGTCGGTATGGGAGCGCAGCGTATCGCACACGATCTCGTGGGCGATCTCGTCGCGATCGTAGCATTTTTCCAGGGGCAGCAGTTCAATACCCGGGAAAGCGGTGCGAATTTCCTCCATAAAGCCCTCGGACCGGCACATATGCGACAGGTTGGACGGGTGTCCCGTGATGACGAGCACCTTACCCTTTCCGCCGAGCAGCATGTTCATCAGGCCCGCGCAGCAGCGTCCGCTCGCGGTGGTATCCTGTCCGACGAAGCACATGCGGCCGCAGCCCGGCATGTCGCTGTTGAAGGTGACGACCGGAATGCGCGCGGTCACCCGCGTGAGCTTGTCGTGGATCTGTGGGTCGTTGACGGGTGCGATGGCAAGCCCGCCGATGCCCAGCTCAAGCAGCTCGTCGATCAGGCGCAGCTCCTGCTCCGCGTCGATGCCGTCGATGGTGCGCACGAGCACCTGCGCGCCGTGCTCCCCGAGCGACTCGCACGCATAGTCGATGCCCTCGAGCACCAAACGCATGAACGCGGTGCTCGCGGACTGCAAAATGACGCCGATCTTGATGGGGTTTTTGGCGAGTGCAAGCGCCTTCCCCGCCCTGTTCGGCTGATAATCGTGCTCTTTTGCAATTTTTTTGATACGCTCAGCGACTTGCGGATCAACTCTGCCGCGGTTGTTGAGCGCGCGGTCGACCGTGCCGCGGGACACGCCCGCAAGCTCCGCGATTTTTGCGAGTGTCACAGCCATAAGCTTCATCCTCACACCCGTGCCGTGGCACACACCGCGACACACGCAATTTTTGTAAACTATTATAACAGAAATTACCGAATTGGCAAGCGTCCGAAACCAAAAGCTGGCGGTCAGTCTGCGCATCGCAGCGCCATTCCTCCCCGTGTGTCCGCACACGCAACATTTTCAAAACAAGCTGGCATACCACGCGACCGCAACCTTTTCCTCGTTGTGTAACCGGGCACGCAAACGCTTTAAATAAAAATTCCGCATTGCTGCCGAATTTCTTTTCCGTACAGATCACACGGCGGCACGCGAAATGCAGGCGCAAACCGCTCTTTTTTTGCATAAAATTTTTGCGGGTTTTTCGGCATATTCACAAATTGCGTGCTCGCGCACTCATCATACTTCTCCCGCTTCCCCTGTACAAAGTTTGTAAAACGCGGTATACTGATCATGCTACCACACTTAAACTGGAAAAGGAGCTGTTTTTTATGAAGCGTGCCAAAAATACATCTGCGCAGAAAATGCCGGCACATGCCCGCAAGCGTCTGACCGTGCGCGGTATTTTATCGTTTCTCGTGCTGCTGAGCATCGTGCGTCAGGCGATGAACCACAACTTTGAAGGTATTTTTGTCGGCGTGCTCACGCTTGTGCTGTTTGCCGTGCCCCTCATCATCGACCGGCGGCTCGGCATCGACCTGCCGCCCGCGCTCGAGACGATCATCTATCTGTTCATCTTTTCCGCGGAAATTCTGGGCGAGATCAACTCGTTTTACACCCGCATCCCCTACTGGGACACCATGCTGCACACGATCAACGGTTTTCTGATGGCGGCGATCGGCATTGCGCTCGTGGACATCCTCAACCGAAGCGACCGTTTTGCGTTCAAGCTGTCGCCGCTGTTTGTCGCGGTCGTGGCGTTTTGCTTTTCCATGACGGTCGGCGTGCTGTGGGAATTTTTTGAGTTCAGTATGGACAGCTTTTTCGCGACCGACATGCAAAAGGACTTTGTCGTCACGCAGGTCAATTCCGTGCTGCTCAACCCGGACGGACTGAACACGGTCATGCATGTGCCGATCCGCAGCCTGGTGGTCAACGGCGAGGACTGGCTTGCGAAATACGGAGGCTATCTCGACATCGGCATCATCGACACGATGAAGGATCTGCTTGTCAACTTCATCGGCGCGGTCGTTTTTTCGGTCATCGGCTATTTCTATGTGAAAACGCGCGGCAAGGGCAAGTTTGCAAAACGCTTCATCCCGCGTCTGCGCCAAAAGGACGAGCCGCAGGACTGACGGCAAAATGTACCCGGCGCGAAAGCGTGTGAACGCCCTCGCGCCGGCGACCCGTCAGGTCTCGTGCTCCAGACACCATTCGCGGGTGTCATCCACCGTCTGGGTCGCGGGCGGTTCCACGCGGTCGCGCCGGCATGCCGCCACATGCGGGTCGGTCTGATACATGCGGTCGCCGTACATTTCGGCGGCATAGCGGCTGTTCGCCTCGTGCGCGTCAAAGCGCCAGTCGTCTGCGTGCTTTTTGTCCATACCTGTTCCCCCCTTTTTTTGGCTGCAACGCGCCCACCGGACGCGTCACGCTCAGTATGTGCAAAAAGAAATTGCGGGATACCGGCAAATATTTCTCGGTTTCGCGCGCATTGTACCTTGCCCGAAACGGCAAACTTTGATAAAATAGAAAAAGCTGAGATTTTAAATGAAACACTGTTTTGTTGAATGAATAGGAGAAATCAAATTATGTCGAATCCCATCGTTACGATCGAAATGGAAAACGGCGACGTGATCCGCGCCGAGCTCTATCCCGAAATCGCACCCAACACCGTGCGCAACTTTGTTTCGCTCGTGCAGAGCGGCTTTTATGACGGCACGATCTTCCACCGTGTCATCCCGGGCTTTATGATCCAGGGCGGCGACCCGCAGGGCACGGGCATGGGCGGACCGGATTACTGCATCCGCGGCGAATTCACCGCGAACGGCTTCCGCAATGATCTGGTGCACACGCGCGGCGTGCTGTCCATGGCGCGCACGGCGATGCCGGACTCTGCGGGCAGCCAGTTCTTCATCATGACCACCGATTCGCCCCATCTCGACGGGCAGTATGCCGCGTTCGGCAAGGTCATCGAGGGTATCGAGGCGTGCGACACCATCGTCAACTCCCCCCGCGACTACCATGACCGTCCGCGTGCAGATCAGCGCATGCAGCGCGTCACGGTCGACACCTTGGGCGTGACCTACGAAGCACCGGAAAAGGTGTGATTTTTCTCGGCGCGCGTGCTGCGTGCGTCATCGTTTTTTGTGATAAAGAGGCTTCAGAACTATGCTAATCAATTATACCGACATCTTCATTGTGTCTGCACCCGCTTGTCTCGGCACGGATGCGGACAGCCTTGAGGCTATCATGGCGGGCAACGAAGCGGGTGCAAACGGCTGCGCGGTCGATCTCGACGTGACGGCGGACGGCATTGCGGTGCTGTGCGCGCACGGCGGCTTCACCCTTGCGGACGGTTCGCGCCTTGCGCTGTCTGAGGCGACCTTTGCGGAAGCGCGTGCTGCGTTCCCCAAGATCGTATCCGTCGGGCAGGTCATCGAGCTTGCCAAGTCCTGCGCCGCCAAGCTGTGCATCCATCTTAAGGATGTGACCTCGTGCGCACAGCTACAGCTTGCGCTGCACCATGCAGATTATGCCGAGGGCGCATATTTCACTGAGTTGACCCTCGATCAGGCGGCAAAGCTTGCCGCGCGTTTCCCGACCCTGCAATTCATGGCGGACGTACTGGAAACGCCGGACAATCAGGGTGCGCTGCTGCATGCGGCGCAGTCCGCGGGACTGTTCGGTCTGCGTGTCGCGCCCAGTGTCGTCACCCCCGCTCTGTGCGAGGCGGCACACTCGGTCGGTCTGCTCGTCGCGACCACGGAATGTCATGACGAAGCGATGCTGCAGCGCCTCATCGGCATGGGCGTCAACTTCATCGAGACGCTGCGCCCTGACGTCGCTTACGGTCTGCTGCCCACCGAGGCGGATCAGGAGCAGCTCACCATCTAGCGCCGCGGCGGCGCTGCCAAGTGCCAACAGCGGGCGGCTGAGCGCCACTTTTCCGCCGTTGGGACGGGGCACGATGTTTTCGCGCGCAAAAGGACCCCCACGGGCGGCTATCAGCCGCCCCTCTATTTTTCATCCACATTTTTTGACCCACAGGTGATAGTATGGCCGATCTGTCCATTCAAAACTTAACAAAATACTACGGCGACCGGCTGATCCTCGATCACATCAGCTTTGACATTCAGCCCGGCGAAAAGGTCGCGCTGCTCGGCGCGAACGGCACGGGCAAGACCACCCTGCTGCGCATCCTCACCGGTCGTCTGCCGCATGACGACGGCTCATTTTCCATCGGCGCGGGGCGCACGGTCGGCATCATTGACCAGATGCCCATCGTGGAGGCGGGCGCGACGGTCGACGATGTGCTGCGTCTTGCCTTCCGCGAGAGCGACGACATCGCGCGCCAGATGATTGAACTGGAAGCGGAAATGGCGCGTGACGCGCACAACGCCGGACTGTTAAAGCGTTACGGCGCGCTCGGGCAGCGGCTCGAAGCCCTCGGCGGCTACAACCACGATTTTGAGATCGACAAGGTTGCAAACGGTCTGGAGATCCCCGCATCGCAGCGCACGCAGCCCTTTGCGCTGCTGTCCGGCGGCGAGCAGACGCGCGTCAACCTCGCGCGCATCATCCTCCAAAAGACCGACATCCTGCTGCTCGACGAGCCGACGAACCATCTGGACATGGGCGCGGTCGCGTGGCTCGGCGAGTATCTCGACGGCTATCGCGGCACGGTGCTCACGATCTCGCATGACCGTTGGTTCCTCGATCGCTGCTGCACGCGCATCATTGAGCTGCACGACCACAAGGTCGATTTTTATGCCGGTTCTTACTCATTTTACGCGGAGGAACGTCCGCGCCGCATGGAGCAGCAGCAGGCGCAGCACGAAAACGAACTTGCAGAGCTTAAGCGTCTGGAGGCGACCGCGCGCAAGATGCACGAGCACGGCACCGAGCACCTCGCCAAGCGTGCCGCTTCGATCGACAAGCGCATCGCGCGCATGAAGGTGACAGATCGTCCGCGTCCGGAGAAGCGCATGAGCCTGACCTTTGGTGACCCGAACTACGAAACCGAAGAGGTTCTCAAGGTTCGAGACATTACAAAAAGCTATGAAAACCGAAAAATATTACAGAACGTATCTTTCAATGTGCGCAATCGTGAGCGCATTGCCCTGCTCGGTGACAACGGCGCGGGCAAGACCACGCTGCTGCGCATCCTGCTTGGCGAGGAGACCGCGGACGCGGGCACGATCCGCAAGGGTGTCGGACTGCGCCCCGCGTACCTGCCGCAGCAGGTGCATTTTGCCAATGAGCAGCGCAACCTCATCGACACGCTCATCTACGACAAGAACTGGACGATGCAGCAGTCGCGCAATCGTTTGGGCGCGTTCCAGTTCACGGGCGAGGATCAACTCAAGCTGGTCAAGAGCCTGTCGGGCGGCGAAAAAAGCCGTCTGCGCCTGTGCGAGCTGCTGTACGAGCCGCTCAACATGCTCATTCTCGACGAGCCGACCAACCATCTCGACATTCTCGCGCGCGAATGGCTCGAGCAGGCGATCGAGGGCTTCACGGGCACGCTGCTCTTTGTTTCGCATGACCGCTATTTCGTCGAGCGCTTCGCCACGCGCGTGCTCTATCTGCGCGACGGCGGGCTGATCGACTTTCAGGGCAGCTACGAGGCGTTTTTGAACTACATGGAACGCGGCGGGCCGCTGCCCGCACCACAGGACGCACCCCCGCCGCCCAAGCGTGCGGTGCCCACGCTCGACGACGTCCCGCGTCCGCCCGAAAAGAAAAAGCGCACGGGCGGCGCAAAGCCGCTGCAAAAGCAGCTTTCCACCCTGGAACGCGAGATTGCACAGCTGGAAACCCAGTCTGCCGACCTCGAGCAGCGCATGATCGACGCCGCGAGCGATTCCGGCAAGCTGCTCGAGCTGATGGCGGAAAAGGAAACCTGTGACGACACCCTCGCCGCCAAACTCGACGAGTGGGAAGCGGTGTCGCTCGCGCTCGACGAGTTGGAGAACGGCTCATGACCGAGCAGCGCTTGTGGAAGTGGCTTGCGATCGCGTTCGCCGTGTGCGGCGTGCCGCTGCTGCTCCCCTCGCCCTCGCGCTTCGGCGGTGTGTTCCTGTGCGCGCTCGCGGCGTGCTGCGCCGCACAAGCTGCCGCCGTGACCGCCGCACCGCATAGCAGACGCGCGCACCTTGTCGCGTGGGTCGGGCGCGTGCTCTTTGGCGCGTTTGTCGCGTCGTTCGTGCTCGTGCAGGGCGTGATCTTTGCCGGTATGCGGCCCGATGCACAGGCCGACCGCGCGGACGCCGTACTTGTGCTCGGCGCGCGGGTCTATGCGCTCGACCGCCCGAGCGCGACGCTCGAAAAGCGGCTCGACACCGCGCTGGGCTATCTGCACGCGCATCCCGCTGCCGTTGCGGTGCTGTGCGGCGGACAGGGGCCGAACGAACCCGTGACCGAAGCCGCCGCGATGTACGCCTACCTCGAAAAGCACGGCGCGGACACCACGCGCCTGCTGCTCGATGATGCCTCGAACAACACCATCCAAAATATCGCAAACGCCAAAGAACTGCTCACACAGCGTTTCCCGAACGGCTGCACGACTGCGGTCATCACGAGCGATTTTCATCTCGCGCGTGCGCGGCGGCTCATGGTGCGCGCCGGACTCGACCCCTACGGGCTGCCCGCGCCCACCCCGTACCTCTATCAGCGTGTCGCGCTCCATCTGCGCGAATACTGCTCGATCATGGGTTTGGTTCTGAGCGGGCGTTTTTAAACCTTTTTTCATTTAAAACAGGAGGCTTGCCCCATGTTTGACAAACTTGACGCGCTTGAAACGCGCCTTTCCGAGCTGGAGAGCCGTATTTCCGCGCCCGATCTGTACGCCGATCCCGAAAACGCCGCCAAGCTGCTGCGCGAGCAGGGCGAGCTTGCGCCCATCGTCGAGGCGTACCGCGCCTACAAGCGGGCGCAGCGCACGATCGCCGACGCGACGGAAATGCTGTCCGACCCCGAGCTGCGCGAAATGGCGCAGGACGAGCTTGCCGCCGCCAAGGCGGACGAGGCGCGGCTCGAAGCCGAGCTCAAGCTGCTGCTGCTGCCGCGCGACCCGAACGACGGCAAAAACATCATCGTGGAGATCCGCGGCGGTGCGGGCGGCGAGGAAAGCGCGTTGTTCGCCGCGTCGCTCTATCGGATGTACTCGATGTACGCCGCCGCGCGCGGTTGGAACGTCGAGGTCATGAACGCAAATGAGACCGAGCTTGGCGGCTACAAGGAAATCATTTTTCAGGTGACGGGCGACAGCGTGTATTCGCGGCTCAAGTTCGAGTCCGGCGTGCACCGGGTGCAGCGCGTGCCCGAGACCGAGTCGCAGGGTCGCGTGCATACCTCGACCGCGACCGTCGCCGTGCTCCCCGAGGCGGAGGAGCTCGATTTCAAGATCGATCCGGGCGACCTGCGCGTCGATACGTTCCGCTCCTCGGGCGCGGGCGGTCAGCACATCAACAAAACCTCGTCCGCGATCCGCATCACCCACCTGCCGACCGGCACGGTCGTCGAGTGTCAGGACGAACGCTCGCAGTTCAAAAACCGCGACAAGGCGATGCGCGTGCTGCGCACCCGTCTGTACGAAGCGGAAGTCAAAAAGCGCGACGACGCGATCGCCGCGGACCGCCGCAGTCAGGTCGGCACGGGCGACCGCTCCGAGCGCATCCGCACCTATAATTTCCCGGAGAATCGCGTGTCCGATCACCGCATCGGGCTGACGCTCTACAAGCTCGACCGCTTCTTAAACGGCGATCTTGACGAGGTGCTCGATGCGCTCATTACCGCCGATACGGCGGAAAAGCTCAAGGCACAGGGGAATTGACCGCAAAAGCCGCCGCTTGTGGCGGCTTTTTTGGCGCACACATAAAATTTACATGTGTACGGCTGAATTCGTGCACAGCTATGCTATAATAAAGCTGTATCCTTGCATTCACCGTGCAAAGCAAGATACTGAATGTTATGATTTTTATTTTAATTACAGGAAGTGTACCCTATGGAAACCAAATTGCTCGATCCGGCGCTTGATCCCACCGCGCTGGCCCAGGCGGCGGCGCTGCTGCGCGCGGGCGAGGTCGTCGGCATCCCGACCGAAACGGTCTACGGTCTGGGCGCGAATGCGCTCGACGAGGATGCAGTCGGCAAGATCTTCGCCGCAAAGGGACGCCCGCAGGACAACCCGCTCATCGTGCACATCGCGGATTTTGACGCGATCTACGCGCTATCGCCTGCCGTGCCCGACGCCGCGCGTGCGCTTGCGGAGCGGTTCTGGCCCGGCCCGCTGACCATCATCGTGCCCAAGAGCGACCGCGTCCCCGCGGCGACCTCGGGCGGACTGGACACGGTCGGCGTGCGGCTGCCCGCACATCCCATCGCGCGGGAGCTCATCCGGCTGGCGGGCGTACCCATCGCCGCCCCGAGCGCAAACACCTCCGGCCGCCCGTCGACGACGACCGCACAGCATGTTCTGCGCGATCTCACGGGCAAGATCCCCGCGGTGGTGGAGGGCGGTGCGTGCACGGTTGGCGTGGAGTCCACGGTCGTTTCGCTCGCGGGCGACACGCCCCGTCTGCTGCGTCCGGGCGGCGTGACGCTCGAGCAGCTGCGCGAGGTGCTCGGTGAAGTCGTCGTTGACCGCGCGCTGCGCGAAGCAATCGACGACAGTGAAAAAGTGTCCGCGCCCGGCATGAAATACCGTCACTACGCGCCCAAAGCGCCCGTGACCGTCGTGCGCGGTGCGCCCGACGCGACCGCCGCCTACATTCGCGCGCATGCCGACGCACACACCGGCGTGCTGTGCTTTGACGAATACGCGGAGCAGTTTCACGGACTGACCGTGGAGACCTTCGGCAGCGCATGCGATCTCGCGGCGCAGGCGCAGCGTGTGTTCGACCGCCTGCGCGCGTTCGACGACACCGCCGTGACCGCCATCCTCGCCCAGTGCCCCGACGATACCGGGCTCGGGCTTGCGGTCGCAAACCGCATCAAAAAAGCGGCGGGATTCCACATCGTGGAGGTGTAACGGTGTAAAATCCGCGCTTAGATGGAACCTTCTCTATCACAATGCGATTTATCCTTTTGTCCCGCCCACAGGCGATAGTGCCCGCGCCGGCGAGGCGCATAGGAGGAAGAAATTATGGCAATCCTAGGCTTGACCGGCGGCAGCGGCACGGGCAAATCGACCGTGGCGTCGCTGCTCGTCGCGCGGGGCGCGGGCTGGGTCGATGCGGACGCGGTGTATCACACCCTGTGCGTGTCATGTGAACCCATGCTCGCCGCACTCGCTCACGAATTCGGCGCGGTGCGCCGTCCGGATGGCGCGCTCGACCGCCCCGCCCTCGCCCGCATCGTGTTTTCCGACCCCGCCGCGCTGACACGGCTGGGCGCACTCACCACCCCCTACATCCGCCGCGCCTCGCAGGACGCGCTGCACGCGCTGTCCGACCGTCCGCTCGTGCTGTATGATGCGCCCACCCTGTTTGAAAGCGGCGCGGACGACCTGTGTGACGATGTCATCGGCGTGCTCGCCCCCTATGACGTACGCGTGGCGCGCATCATCCTGCGCGACGGACTGACCGAAGCCGCCGCCCGCGCCCGCATCGATGCGCAGCCGCCCGACGACTTTTATCGCGCGCGCTGCCGCTATCTCATCGAAAACAACGACGGCTTGGACGCGCTGCGCCCGCTTGTCGACGCACT
This sequence comes from Intestinibacillus massiliensis, assembly GCA_029267335.1. GTDB lineage: Bacteria > Bacillota > Clostridia > Oscillospirales > Butyricicoccaceae > Intestinibacillus > Intestinibacillus massiliensis_A. The sequence goes on from JAJUJC010000002.1 coordinate 66,123, forward strand.
TTATGAACAAATCATCCGGTAAAGGAGCTTTTTTATGACTTCAGAACAACTGTTTTTTGACAAAAAATCCGGTTTTGACCGTCTGACCGAGGACGATCGCGTCCGCATCGCCCCCTATGCCGAGGGCTATAAGGCGTTCCTCGACACTGCAAAAACCGAACGCGACGCGGTCGCAGAGCTCATTCGCATGGCAGAAGCCAAGGGTTTCCGTGCGTATGACCGCACGATGGCGCTGCATCCCGGCGACCGCGTGTATAAGGTCAACCGCGGCAAGGGGATCGCCCTTGCCGTCATCGGTCAAAAGAGCCTTGCCGAGGGCATCCGTCTCGCCGCGGCGCACCTCGACGCGCCGCGTATCGACATCCGCACCGTGCCGCTCTATGAGGACGGCGGCATGGCATATTTTAAGACCCATTATTATGGCGGCATCAAGAAATACCAGTGGCTGGCGATCCCGCTTGAGCTGCGCGGTGTGGTCTGTGTGTGCGACAAGGGCGAGATCCGCAAGGTCGATGTGCACATCGGCGACAAGCCGGGCGACCCGAAGTTCGTCATCACCGACCTGCTCCCCCACCTCGCGTCCGACCAGATGAGCAAAAAGGTGACCGAGATCGTCAAGGGCGAGGATCTCAACCTGCTGCTCGCGCTCGAACCCAGCCGTACCGAGGACGAAAAGTGCAAGGACAAGGTCAAGCTTGCGGTCATGGAGTACCTGCACGCGGAATACGGCATGACCGAAGCGGATTTCCAGTCTGCCGAGCTGTGCGCCGTACCCGCATGGAACGCGTGCGACATCGGCTTCGACCGCGCGTTCATCGGCGCATACGGACATGACGACCGCGTGTGCTCCTATCCCGCCGCGACTGCGCTGCTCGCGCTCGAAGACACGCCCGAGCACACCGCAATGGCGCTGCTCGTGGACAAGGAAGAGATCGGTTCGGACGGCGTGACGGGCATGCAGTCGCGCTTCTTCGATACGCTGCTCGCGGATTTCTGCCGTGCAGAGGGCGTGCCGCCCGAAATCTGCTACGAAAGCTCAATGTGCCTGTCCGCTGACGTGTGCAACGCGTTCGACCCCAACTTCCCCGAGGTATCCGAGCGCCGCAACGACGCGCGCGCGGGCAGCGGTCTCGCGCTCATCAAGTACACGGGCGCGCGCGGCAAGTCGGGCACGTCAGATGCGACCGCAGAGCTCATGGCGCGCATGCGCACGATCTTTGACGGCGCAGACGTCATCTGGCAGACCGGTCAGCTTGGCCGCGTGGATCAGGGCGGCGGCGGCACGGTCGCGATGTACCTCGCCAACCGCAACATCGACACGGTCGACGCGGGCGTGCCTGTGCTGTCCATGCACGCACCATTTGAGACCATTGCAAAACTTGATCTGTATATGGCGCACAAGGGCTTTGGCGCGTTCTACCGTGCATAATCCCTGATAGAGACAAAGAAAATCCCTCGCAGCATGATGCTGTGAGGGATTTTCTTGTCGTTTTTTGAACTAATTCGCAGAAAACATGTGTTATGCCGCCGGACGGACGAGCACCAGCTCTTCCTTGCCGAGCATACGGGACTTCTGCGTGGGCAGCAGCTCGCCCGTGTTATTGTCACGACCCTGCAGCACATAGCGCGGATTTGCCTGTCCAATCGTGTTCGCCGCTTCGACGGACACCTTCCAGATCGGGTCGCTCGTCTTGCGGTAGCGGTTGAAGATAACGCCGAGCACCGTGTCGCTGAATTCGGTCATCATGTTGTAGTCGCCCGCGCTGTCGCCAAAGACCATGAGCGGACCTGCGCCATTGTACTTGGGCGCGATGAAATTCTTGATGACCGTGGACTTGCCGGCCGCCTGTGTCTGCGCATATTTGCCCGCGGCGCCGAAATCATAGTTGTATTCCGGCAGATAGCGGCCGTTTGCGTCCTTCTTAAGCTGCATTGCGAAGATGTGATCCTCGGGCACGTTCAGACCGAAGAACGGATCGCGCGCCGCCGCACGGATGACGTCGATAAACGATGCGGATACCACATATACGTCGATGCCCGATGCCATGAGCTTGGTGTACAGATCGCGCAGCTCACTGGTGATGCGGATGCCGGTCAGATAACTTGCCGTGATCACGCCGGACTTGCCGGGCTGTGCCGCGGGCGAGGTCCACTTTTTCTCCGTCCATTCCGGATACGCCGACCAATACCGATGCGACGCATTTGCGAGGGCATAGACCTCGTCTGCGGTCATACCCGCGAACAGATACGTCACCCACGGATAGGAGACCGACGCGTCGAACGTATCGCCGACCGCAGAATACATGTAGCGCAGCTTTGCCGCGAAATCGTTATATGCGTTCGTCTTATGCACTTCCTCGAGCGTCATTTTGCCGCCCGCGTTAAAGCCGCTGTAGCCGTTATAAAGCACCTTATAGTCTGCGGTGATGTCGTTTGCGAGCATGTCGCTCGTGACTTCCTTGCCCGCGTCGTTCTTGCCCACTGCCTTGTTCATATCGGGGATCTGGGTCTTAAGCACGTTGTACATCTGGTCGGGCTTGATCTTGAATGCCAGATTCTCAATCTGATAGATGAGCAGCGCTTCCTCCACATCGTTGATCGCGGTCGTGTTGTCAAAATCGAATACGACATACTTGCCCGCGCCCGCGTTCTTGTCCATGACCGCCTGCATCGCCTCGCGGGTTTCCTTCGCCCAGTTGCCGGCCGCGAGCTTCTGCGCGCCGTCTACATAGGGCTTGGTGCTGTCGAGGGAAGCGGTGTTTGTCTTTTCGTCATAGGTGACGCTGATATTGAGCGCCTTTGCCAGATCACGCAGCTTAAAATAGTTGTTGTCGTTGACCTCATAGCCCTTGAGGGCGGCATCCTTGCCGTTGAGCAGGATCTTGGTCGTGGAATCCTTTGCAACGATGCCCGCCAGCGCAAGCGGTGTGCTCATACCCATCAGGAACGCGACGCCCAGCGCGAGCACTTTGCTTTTCAGTTTCATGTCAGCCTCCTTGTCTATCCGTTGTTTCTGCTTTGGGCGCGGAGCAATCTGCCCATTCCCCCGCTGCCTTATCGCAAGTATAGCATGGGCGCTCGTGCGTTTTCAACAGTGCACAAAAGTTCTGACCAAGATTTTACATAGCGTACAAGTTCTTTGCACGCTCTTTGTGTAAATAGCTGTGATTTTTCTCCTATTTTCCGACATAAATTGGTGAGCATGCTCAATTTTATGAGCATGCTCAAACAAAAACCGCCCTCACGCTGCCGTGAGGGCGGGGTTGGGAGATTCCTGTTTTAGGCGTGGAACTTCTGCCAATAGCCGACGACCCAGATGATGAGTACGATGACCGGCAGCACATAGGAAACATAGCCGCGCACCCACTTCGGAAAGCGCAGACCGCGTCCCTGATCGGCTTCCGCGGTGAAGTTTTCAAAGCCCCAGCCGCGTTTTGAGGTGCAAAACAGCAGATATACGAGCGAACCGAGCGGCAGCAGGTTGTTCGAGACGATGAAGTCCTCAAAGTCCTGAATGTTGCCAATGCCGGGAACGACCGCGCCGCTCCACACATTGAAGCCCAGTGCGCACGGCAGCGACAGCACAATAATGAGCACCAGATTGATTGCGATCGCCTTTTTGCGCGTCCAGCCCCACATGTCGATGCCGAACGAGATGATGTTTTCAAATACCGCGATGATGGTCGACATCGCCGCAAACGACATGAATACGAAGAACAGTGCGCCCCACAGTCTGCCGCCCGTCATCTCATTGAAAATGTTGGGAAGCGTGACGAAAACGAGCGCCGGACCCTGTCCCGCGTCGACGCCGAACGCCGAGCACGCCGGGAAGATGATGAGACCTGCCATGAGCGCGACAAAGGTGTCGAGCAACATGACATTGATCGCCTCGCCGGTCAGCGTGTGGTCACGGCCGACATAGCTGCCGAAGATCGCCATCGCGCCGATACCGAGCGACAGCGTGAAGAACGCCTGCCCCATCGCGGCGAAAATGACCTCGCCCGCGCCCGCCTTGACCATCTCATGGAAGTCGGGCTGCAAGTAAAAGCGCAGACCCTCCGCCGCGCCGGGCAGCGTGACCGCACGGAACACGAGCACGAGCAGCAGCGCGAGCAGGCACACCATCATGACCTTGGTGATGCGCTCGACGCCCTTTTCCAGACCCTGTGCGCACACGCCGAAGCACAGCAGCGTGATGACGACCATCCAGAACACCTGCTCGCCCGGATTTGCGAGCATCGCATTGAACACACCGCCGACCGCATCGGGCGTCAGTCCGTGGAACTTGCCCGCCGCGAGCTTGACGAAATACGCAAGCATCCAGCCGCCGACCGTCGTGTAGAACATCATGAGCAAATAGTTGCCGAGCATCGCGCCGTAACTATAAAGATGCCACTTTGTCCCCTTCGGCTCGAGCACATGGAACGAGCGCGCCGCGCTCTTCTGGCTCGCACGTCCGACGGAAAATTCCATCACCATGATCGGCAAACCGAGCACGACGAGAAAAAACAGATAAAACAGCACGAATGCCGCGCCGCCATATTTACCGGTGATATACGGGAAACGCCAGACGTTGCCCAAACCGATTGCACAGCCCGCCGAAATCAGGATAAAGCCCAATCGCGAACTGAAGGATTCTCTTTCTTTCACTTTGTGTGTTTCCCCCTTTTCATATGTCCCATACTTGCGCGTACATATGGTATTCTAGCATATTTACAGGGGTTTCACAATGCAAATTTACGTTTTTGTTTGGTTTTCCTGCGTCTTTTCCGCGCGGCGTGCCGCGATCATATCATGCAGACAGCCAAGCGCGTCCGACAGCGAACCGACCGCATCGATCAGCCCGCAGTCGACCGCGCGTTCCGCGCCCACAATTGTGCCCACGTCGCCCGACAGCTCGCCGGTCTCCATCATCAGACGCAGCACGCCATCCTTTGTGATGTGCGAATGCGTCGTGATAAACCGCACGATGCGGTCTTGGATGCGCTGAAAATATTCGTAGGTCTGCGGGACGGCGATGACCATGCCGGTCATGCGCACGGGATGGATGGTCATCGCGGCGGACGGCGCGATAAAGCTGCGCTTGGATGCGACCGCGAGCGGCACGCCGATCGAGTGGCCCCCACCGAGCACGAGCGACACCGTGGGCTTTTGCATGCCCGCGATCAGCTCCGCGATCGCAAGCCCGGCTTCCACATCGCCGCCGACCGTGTTGAGCAGCACGAGCAGGCCCTCGATCTCCTCGTCCTCCTCGACCGCGGTGATCTGCGGGATGATGTGCTCATACTTGGTCGTTTTGGTCTGCGCGGGCAGCTCCATGTGCCCTTCGACCTGTCCGATGATCGTGATGCAGTGGATGACGCCGCGCGACGAGCGCGCTGTGATCGATCCGGTCTGCGTGACCACGTCCTGCGCCTCGTTTTCCTGCTTTTCGTCCTTATTTTCGGTATTTTCCATAAATCTGAGCCTCCCTATTCTCTCATTCTATACCGTCATTTTGCCCGTACTTTGCGGCTTTATGCCCGCAGAAATACCTAGCAAAACTTTCCATATACAACAGGTAAACATAGAATGCCGCAATACGGTACTTTTAAAAAGGACATTACAAAGAGTTATCCACATTTCCACAGGCTTTTCCACAGGCACTGTGCACAACAAAAAAACGACAAAAAGAACCCCCATCCGCAAGCGGATGGGGGTTCGAAATCTTGGGAGATTTACTTAGCGTTCTTTGCAGCGCGGATTGCGTCGATCATCATCGGAACGACCTTGAACAGGTCGCCGCAGATGCCGTAATCGGCAGCGTCGAAGATCGGAGCCGTGTCCGCCTTGTTGACGGCGATGATGCACTCAGAATCCTGCATGCCCGCCCGGTGCTGGATCGCGCCCGAGATACCCAGAGCGATGTACAGCTTCGGATGAACGGTCTTGCCGGTCTGACCGACCTGATGGTCAGCAGTCAGCCAGCCCGCGTCGGTTGCCGCACGAGAGCCGCCGATGACGGAGCCTTCGAACTCAGCAGCCAGCTCTTGTGCCAGTGCCAGACCCTTGTCGACATCCTTGGAGATGCCACGGCCGACGGAAACGACGACTTCAGCACCGGTCAGGTCGACCAGTTCCTTTGCTTCCTTGACGATCTCAACGACCTTGGTCTGAAGATCTGCGTCAGACAGGCTGACTGCCAGCTTCTCGACCTTAACAGCGTTTGCCTTTGCCTCGTCGTACTCGCCCTTCTTGAGAACGCCCGGACGGACAGTTGCCATCTGGGGACGGAAGCGCGGGCAGATGATCGTTGCCATCAGGTGACCGCCGAATGCCGGACGGGTCATCTTAAGGTTGCGGTCAGAGCGGTCGAGCGCCGCGAGCTGCTCTGCCGGCAGCGTGGAAGCGTCTGCCAGGAATGCAGCATACTTCTCGACATCAACGTCGAGGTGGGTGCAGTCTGCGGTCAGACCGGTGTGCAGACGAGCTGCGCAGCGCGGGCCGAGGTCGCGGCCGATGTTGGTAGCCGCGATCAGCATGATCTCCGGCTTCTTGTCCATAACGACGTCGCAAATGACCTTTGCGTATGCGTCGGTGGTGTAGGTAGCGAGCTTTGCGTCTTCGCACAGGAAGACCTTGTCCGCGCCGTAAGCGCCGAGCTCCTTCGCGATGCCCTCGACGTTGTCGCCGAGCAGCAGCGCGCACAGCTCCTCGCCCAGATCGTCCGCCAGCTTGCGGCCTTCGGAGATCAGTTCGAGAACGGTCGGCTGCAGCGTGCCCTGACGCTGCTCACAGAAAACCCAAACGCCGTGAAAATCAGCGAGGTTGGTGTTGTTAAAATCAGCCATTGTTAGAATTCTCCTTTCAATTAGATGATGTGCTTCTTCAGCAGCGCAGCAGCGAGGGTATCGCAAGTCGCCTTGTCAGCGCCCTCGAGCATAACGCCCTTGCCCTTCTGCGGGGGAGTGAAGGACTTGAAGATATTGGTGGGAGAACCCTTCAGGCCGATGGTGTCCAGCTCGATGAGCGGATCGTCCTTGAGTGCTTCGTAGTCCAGAACCGTGATCTCCTGCTCGAACGCCCAGAAGATACCGCCGACGGACATGTAACGAGGCTCGCCCAGCTCCTTGATGCAGGTCAGCAGGCACGGGGTCTGGGTCTCGATGGTCATGTAGCCATCCTCGAGCATACGCTTAACGGTGACCTTGGTGCCGTCGACTTCGATGTCGGCAGCGTAGGAGACCTGCGGGATGCCGAGCTTCTCAGCGATCTGAGAACCGACCTGCGCGGTGTCGCCGTCGATTGCCTGACGGCCGCACAGTACCATGTCGTCCTTCTCGATGCCGATCTTCTTGATGGCAGCCGCAAGGATCTGGGAGGTTGCAAAAGTATCGGAACCGCCGAACTCACGCGCGGAAACCAGAACTGCCTCGTCAGCGCCCATTGCGAGCAGCTCACGCAGCATGTCTGCTGCCGGGGGGGGGCCCATGGTGATGACAACGACCTTTGCGCCGAGGTTGTCCTTCAGGGTCAGTGCGGCTTCGACCGCGTTCTTGTCGTCGGGGTTGATGATCGTCGCCATAGAGGCGCGGTCCAGGGTACCGTTCGGGTTAACTGCGACCTTACCGGACGTATCAGGAACCTGCTTTACGCATACAAAAACCTTCATGATGTAGTACTTCCTCCTCTATTACTTTCTCAGCAGTGCGCCGGCGATGACGATTCTCTGAACCTGAGACGTGCCTTCGTAGATCTCGGTGATCTTCGCGTCACGCATCATGCGCTCCATCGGATACTCGCGGATGTAGCCGTAGCCACCGTGCAGCTGTACGCACTGGGTGGTAACTTCCATCGCGACTTCGGAAGCATAGAGCTTCGCCATAGCGGCTTCCTTCGAGAACGGGAGGCCGACGTCATGATTGAATGCAGCGCGGCGGATGAGCAGACGAGCAGCGTCGATCTTGACGTCCATGTCCGCGACCATCCACTGGAGGCCCTGGAATTTATCAATGGTCTTGCCGAACTGGACGCGCTCCTTCATGTACTTGATCGCCTGATCCAGTGCGCCCTGTGCGATACCGAGTGCCTGAGACGCGATGCCGATACGGCCGCCGTCCAGGGTGGTCATCGCGATTCTGAAGCCGCCGTTTTCCTTGCCCAGCAGACGATCCGCCGGCAGAAGCATATCCTCAAAGATCAGCTCAGCGGTCTGAGAGCCGCGGATACCCATCTTGTGCTCGATCTTGCCGATCTTGAAGCCCGGGTCATTCTTGTCCACGATGAACGCGGAAATGCCCTTGTTGCCCGCAGCCTTGTTCGTCATCGCGAAGATGATGTAAGTGTCTGCACGGCCGCCGCCGGTGATGAACACCTTGGAGCCGTTGATGAGCCAGGAGCCGTCCGCCTGCTTCTCAGCAATGGTCTGCTGTGCAGCGGAGTCGGTGCCTGCGTTAGGCTCGGTCAGGCCGAAAGCGCCCAGCTTCTGACCGGAAACCAGCGGGCGGAGCCACTTTTCCTTCTGCTCCTCGGTGCCGTATGCGTAGATCGGCCAAGCGCCGAGCGTTGCATGAGAAGAGATGATGCAACCGGTGGTGCCGCAGAACTTCGAGCACTCCTCGATGACGATCGAATAGCAGATGTAGTCGCCGCCCGAGCCGCCGTACTGCTTCGGGAACTGAATGCCCATCATGCCGTACTTCATCAGCTTCTGTACGGTTTCCTCCGGATAACGCTCCTCTGCGTCGATCTCCGCAGCGATCGGCTCAACCTCGTTGATGGCGAATTCGCGCGCCAGCTTCTGGACCATTGCCTGCTGCTTTGTAAGCCTAAAATCCATGCCAGTAAACCTCCCAAAAAAATGTAGTCGTGTTTTTCAATACAGACGCCTGCGCCGCTTCGCGGCTGTCCAAGCGCCCAAAGCAACCACACATGCTGTATTTATGACACACCTTACCTAATAGCATGCCTATTACTATTATATACGGCGCGCGCCATTTGTCAATCAATTAACGAACGAAATTCACCCAAAAACACAACTAATTTTGCTAAAATCAACCCATGTTTTGGCTAACCGTTTTACCATACCATACAAATGCTACAAAAAATACCCCGTTGTTTGCTATCATATGCAATGCTTTTGGAGACACTTTGGCACAGTTTGTATTTTATTCATTTTCTTACCCAAAAGAAAGAGCGTGCATCTGCCAGGCAGGTGCACGCATCGTATCTTTTATACTTTTTACAAGAGTTCAAGCTCGTGCATCCACAGCGTCGCGCACGCGTCCGAGGGCATGCGCCAATCGCCGCGCGGCGACAGCGTGATCGTGCCGACCTTGGGGCCGTCAGGCAGGCACGAACGCTTGAACTGCTGGCTGAAAAAGCGGCGGGTAAACGTTGTTAGCCACTTGAGGATGGTCTCGTCGTCATACGCGCCCGCAAAGGCGCGCAGCGCCACGCGATACAGCTTGCGCGGGCCGTAGCCGAAGCGCAGCATATAATACAGGAAGAAATCGTGCAGCTCGTACGGGCCGACCAGCTCCTCGGTGCACTGGCTGATCTCACCGTCCTTGGGCGGCAGCAGCTCGGGCGAGACCGGCGTGTCGAGCACGTCGCGCAGCACCTCGGACAGCTCCCCTGTCGTGCGCTCCGCCTCATACGCGACGAGGAAGCGCACGAGCGTCTTGGGGATGGAGGCATTGACGCCGTACATCGACATATGGTCGCCGTTGTAGGTCGCCCAGCCGAGCGCCAGCTCGGACAGATCGCCCGTGCCGACCACCAGACCGCCGTGCTTGTTCGCGAGGTTCATGAGCACCATGGTGCGCATACGCGCCTGCCCGTTTTCAAAGGTGACGGTCAACTCGTCCTTGGACTGCCCGATGTCGGCAAAGTGCTGATCGACCGCTGCCTTGATGTCGACCGTCTGGAGCGTCACGCCGTACGCGTCCGCGAGCTTTTCCGCGTTGCCGCGCGTGCGCGCAGTCGTGCCGAAGCACGGCATGGTGACCGCAAGAATGTCCTCATGCTTTCTGCCGAGCAGGTCAAACGCATGCACGAGCACGATGAGCGCGAGCGTGGAATCCAGTCCACCCGACAGCCCGACGACCGCGGTCTTGGCGTTCGTGTGCGCAAGCCGCGTCGCGAGTCCGGTCGCCTGCAAGGTCAAAATCTCCTCGCAGCGCTCGATCAGCTTGGTGTGATCGGCGGGGACAAAGGGCGTGCGTGGGAACACGCGGTGCGCAAGGTCGCTCTCCTTGGGCGCAAGTGTAAATGCGACGCGTTCCCCGCCCTCGGCCAGTTCAAAGGTGTTCATGCGCTGCCGCTCGTGCAACAATCGCTGCAAATCGAGGTCGGCATACACGATGCCGCTCTCGAATCGACGGCTCTCCGCGAGCAGCGCGCCGTTTTCCGCGATCAGATCGTGCCCCGCGAACACGAGATCCTGTGTCGACTCCCCGAAGCCCGCATCCGCATAGACATAGCCGCATAGCAGCCGTCCGGACTGCTGCCGCACGAGATCGCGGCGATACGCCGCCTTGCCGATGATCTCATCGGACGCCGACAGGTTGACGACGAGCGTCGCGCCGCGCTGCGCATGCACCGTCGAGGGCGGCGCAGGCACCCATAGATCCTCGCAGATCTCCACGCCGAGCGTGAGCTCCGGAATGGTCTCGCAGCAAAACAGCAGTTCGGGCGACAGCGGCACGTCGACCACGATCGACCGGCTGCCGCGCAGCGTCACACTGCGCAGCGGCATGTCCTGACCGGACACAAAATGCCGCTGCTCATAGAATTCGGAATAATTCGGCAGATGCTGCTTGGGCACAAGCCCGAGCACCTCGCCGCCGCACAGCACTGCCGCGCAGTTGTACAGCTTGCCGTGGCTGCGCACGGGCAGACCAACGACCACGGCTGCCTCAAGCGACACGGTGGCGCGGCGCACATGATCGAGCGCGTCGACCGCGCCCGCGAGCAGCGTTTCCTGTAAAAACAGATCGCCGCAGGTGTAGCCCGTCAGGCACAGCTCGGGGAACACCACCACCGATGCACCGTGCGCCGCGGCATCCTGCGCCTGCTCTACGATGCGCGCGGCGTTATAGCCGCAGTCCGCGACGTGCAGCGCGGGCGTCGCCGCCGCGACCTTGATAAATCCGTCCTTCATAGCGGAGAACCTCCTAACATCTCCCCACCTACAGGGGATATATGAGTAGTATACCACAAACGCACGAAAAAGTAAGCGTCCGGCGTGAAGAAGTCTGTCCGCGGGATATTCTTTCCCGCTCGCGCATAAAATAACCCGAACGAGATGGTTTTACTACTTAGGAGGGCTTTTTTATGTGCGGCATTGCGGGTTTTGTGGATTATGAGGAGGATGTGCGCGAACAGCGCACCGTCGCGGATGCGATGGCACGCGTGCTCACGCCGCGCGGGCCGGATGCGGGCGGACAGTGGTGCGACGAGGCCGCGATGCTCGTGCACCGACGTCTGATCGTGGTCGATCCAGCAGGCGGCGCACAGCCCATGTGCTCGCCGGATGGCAATGTCATTTTAATCTATAATGGTGAGTTATACAATACCGAGGACATCCGCCGCGAATTGTACACGCTCGGGCACCGTTTTATCGGCACGTCGGACACCGAGGTGCTGCTGCATGCGTTTCTCGCGTGGGGCACGGACTGCCTGCCGCGGCTCAACGGCATCTATGCCTTTGCGGTGTGGGATGTACGCGCGCGTACGCTCACGCTTGTGCGTGACCGATTGGGCGTCAAGCCGCTGTTTTACACCCGCACGCCGGACGGCATCGTATTCGGCTCGGAGCTCAAAGCGCTGCTGCGCCATCCCGCAGTCGCGCCGCGCATCACGCAGGACGGTCTGCGCTCGCTGCTGCTGCTCGGGCCGGCGCGCACGCCGGGCGACGGCATCTTCCGCAATGTACGCGAGCTGCTGCCCGCGCATTATGCGGTCCTCACGCCCGACGGCTTTACCGAGCGCCCCTACTGGACGCTCGAAGCGCGCGAGCATCCGGACAACGAGGCGCAGACGATCGAGCACACGCGCTGGCTCGTCGAGGACGCGGCGCGGCGGCAGCTTGTGTCCGATGTGCCGCTATGCACCTTCCTGTCGGGCGGGCTGGACTCGTCCATCCTGTCCATGCTCGCGGCGCGCGAGTACGCGCAAACCGGCAAGGGGCCGCTGCACACCTGGTCGGTCGATTATCAGGACAACGACAAGTATTTCACCCAGAGCGCGTTCCAGCCCAATCCCGACAGCGAATTCATTCAAACCATGGTCGACGCGATCGGCTCGGCGCATCATGAGGTCGTGCTCGACAACGCCGCGCTGTGCGCCGCGCTGCTGCCCGCGACCGACGCGCGCGACCTGCCCGGCATGGCGGATGTGGATTCCTCGCTGCTGCTGTTCTGCGCGCAGGTCAAAAAGCAGTTTACGGTCTGCCAGTCCGGTGAGTGCGCCGATGAGCTGTTCGGCGGCTATCCGTGGTATCACCGCGAGGATATTTTGTTCGACGACACGTTCCCGTGGTCGCGCTCGGTCGGGCTGCGGCTCAGCCTGCTGCGCGAGGGCGTGGTCACGGATGCGGAGGAATACGTCCGCACCCGCTACCGCGCGACCTGCGACGCGGCATCCAAACTGGACAGCGACTCCCCCAAGGACGCGCGTATGCGCGAGATGTTCCTGCTCAATTTGCAATGGTTCATGGCAACGCTGCTCGACCGCAAGGATCGTATGTCGATGTATTCCGGTCTCGAGGTGCGCGTGCCCTTCTGCGACCACCGCATCGTGGAATATGCGTACAACATGCCGTGGGCACTCAAGAGCCTGCACGGACGCGAAAAGGGCATCCTGCGCGAAGCCTTCGCGGACGCGCTGCCCGCCGTCATCGTGGAGCGCAAGAAATCGCCCTATCCCAAGACCTTCTCCCCGCTCTATACCGACCTGACCGCAAGCTATGTGCGCCAGATCCTGCGCGACGAGCACTCCGTTGCAGCATCGCTGTTCGATCACACCGCACTCGAGGCGCTCATGGAACAGCCCGATGCGCTCGCTGAGCCGTGGTACGGACAGCTCATGCGCGGCCCGCAAATTTTCGCCTATCTCATCCAACTCGACCGTTGGTTCAAAAAATATCGCGTCGAACTGGTCTAAATCACACCAAAAACGCCCCTTGCTTCCGTTTTCTTCAGACTTTGTCAGCAAATCGTAACCGATTCTTTAGAAAGTATTAAGATTTTTATGTTATTCTAACAACAACCAGCAAATAAACCATTCACTCCGGCACGGCGATCTTTTCTAACGATGTCTCCGCAGACGGCACAAGCGGCACCGCCCTCAGGCTTAATATAGCACACATCCTCCACTAACAGGGATATGGGTTTGGAAGGCACACCTGCCAGGCAGGTGTGCCTTCTGCGTGTTTTCCGGGTAAAGAAAAGGCAGTCACATTTTGTGACTGCCTTTTTGCCTAAAATCCTCGTCCCGCGCGGCGCGCGACATTGCCCGCACCGGCGAGGTGCTTAGCGGATGGCTTCCTGACCGCCCATATACGGACGCAGCGCTTCCGGAATGCGCACCGAACCGTCCGCCTGCAGGTTGTTCTCGAGGAATGCGATCAGCATACGCGGGGGCGCAACGACCGTGTTATTGAGTGTGTGCGCAAAGTACAGCTCCTTGCTGTCCTTGCCGCGTACGCGGATACCCAGACGGCGCGCCTGTGCATCGCCGAGGTTGGAGCACGAACCAACTTCGAAATACTTTTTCTGGCGCGGGGACCATGCCTCTACGTCGCAGGACTTGACCTTCAGGTCTGCCAGATCACCCGAGCAGCACTCGAGCGTGCGCACCGGAATGTCGAGCGTGCGGAAGAAATCGACCGTGTTCTGCCACAGCTTTTCATACCACATGGGGCTTTCTTCGGGCTTACACACGACGACCATTTCCTGCTTTTCGAACTGATGGATGCGGTACACGCCGCGCTCCTCAATGCCGTGCGCGCCGACTTCCTTGCGGAAGCAGGGCGAATAGCTCGTCAGCGTCTGCGGCAGGGTCTCCTCCTCGTTGATCGTGTCGATGAACTTACCGATCATGGAGTGCTCCGAGGTGCCGATCAGATAGAGATCCTCGCCCTCGATCTTGTACATCATGTTCTCCATCTCCGCGAAGGACATAACGCCCGTCACAACATCCGAACGGATCATGAACGGCGGGATATAATAGGTGAAGCCGCGGCCGATCATAAAGTCACGCGCATAGGACAGGATGGACGAATGCAGGCGCGCAATGTCTCCCGCCAGATAGTAGAAGCCGTTGCCCGAGGTGCGGCGCGCGGAATCCAGGTCGATGCCCGAGAACTTCTCCATGATGTCGACGTGGTACGGAATTTCATACTCCGGCACGACCGGCTCACCGAAACGCTCGATCTCGACGTTCTCAGAGTCGTCCTTGCCGATCGGCACCGACGGGTCAATGATGTTCGGAATGACCATCATGCGCTGACGTACTTCCGCCGCGTAGGTCTTTTCGTCCTCTTCCAGCTGTGCCATTTCGTCCGCCATCGCCTTGACCTGCGCCTTGATGGTTTCCGCTTCTTCCTTCTGTCCCTTCGCCATCAGGCCGCCGATCTGCTTCGACAGCGTGTTGCGCTGGGAACGCAGTTCGTCGGCACGGGTGCGCGCCGCACGGAATTTCGCGTCCAGCTCGATGACCTCATCAACGAGCGGCAGCTTTGCGTCCTGGAACTTCTTCTTGATGTTCTCCTTGACGAGTTCCGGATTGGTTCGGACGAGTTTGATGTCCAGCATGTTTTATTCTCCTTTTATATCTTGTTTTTACTGGTTTGTCGGTGTAATCGTTGCCATGGTGTAGATCGCGTCGATGCCGAGCTGTGCGCACAGGTCGCGGAACTCCGCCGCGTTTTGTCCGAGCAGAATCTCGTCGTCGCCGTCGGGCGGCACGAGTTTGTCTACCCCATACTTTTCAATCATCTTATTTGCCAGATCTTTCGCGCCGATCATATCCTGCGCGGCGACCATGCGGCGCACCTGCTGCAATGCATCGAGTGCGATATATCGTTCATTGAGCTGATTGACCGCGTCGACCATCTTCTCGCCTTCCTGCACGCCGAGCTGCGCGCGCACCGTTGCGATTGCGTCGCTCTGCACCGTAAGTTTCTTCTGCTGCTCCTCCAGTGTGGTCTGAAGCTGCTGAATCTGCTGCTGCGCACCCTGTGCGACCGTGGTCTGGGTCGTCACCTGATCCTGTAAGGACGCGAGCTGCTTGTTTGCACGCACCTGCGTCAGATAGCTCAGCAGGATGAGCACGAGCGCGACCGAAAACAACCCGATGATGTAGACGACCAGAAACCGCTTGGAATGCTTCTTGGCGCTTTCTGTTTCCTGCGCCTGCTTGTCTTGTTCTTCCATCATTTCCTCCTTAGATCTGTACGCCACCGAGCGCATCGCTCAGCCGTTCGAGGTCTTCGTTGCCGTAAAATTCAAGGGACAGCATGCCGTGGGTCTTGCCGGTCTGGATGGTCACCCGCCGACCGAGCCGACTTTCCAGCTGCTTTTCCAGCTCCGCGACGTAGTCGACCTGCGCCTGTGTCGGCTGCTCCTCCTCTTTTTGCTCCTTATTGAGCCGCTTGGCAAGGCTCTCCGCCTGCCGCACCGACAGCCCCTCCATTTTTTTTGCCGCTTCTGGGCGCAGCGCTTCCTCCCGAATGGACAGCACCGCGCGCGCATGCCCGCCGGATAAGCGTCCCTCTGCGACCATTTGACGCGTGCCCTCGTCGAGCGCGAGCAGCCGCAGCGCATTTGCGACCGCGGGACGTGACTTGCCAACACGCTCCGCAACCTTATCCTGTGTCATGCCGAAGCCCTTCATCAGCGATTCATAGCCCTCTGCTTCTTCGATCGGGTTTAAGTCCTGCCGTTGCAGGTTCTCAATCAGCGCAAGCTCCATGACCTGCTCGTCGGTCACATCCAGCACCATTGCGGGAATCTCGGTCAGTCCCGCGCCGCGCGCCGCACGCCAGCGACGCTCGCCTGCGATGATTTGAAAATATCCGTTTTCGGTTTTACGCACTGTGATCGGCGTGACCACGCCGTGCTGCCGGATGCTCTCGGTCAGCTCCGCCATTGCGGCAGGGTCAAAAATTTTCCTCGGTTGGTCGCGGTTCGGTTCGATCAGTGTCATCGAGATCGTCGAGATGCCTGCGCCTTCACTCTCTTCCCGCGCCAGCTCCTCCCCGCCGAACAGGTCGGTCAGTCCCTTTCCAAGTCCACTTCTGTGTACCGCTTTTGCCATTACGCACCGCCCTTACCCTTTATTCTTTTCCAAAAACTCCTCTGCCAGCCGCATATAAGCCTCTGCGCCGCGCGAATATCGGTCATAAGCCGTGATGGGCTGCCCATGGCTCGGCGCCTCGGACAGGCGCACGTTGCGTGGCACAACCGTCGCATAAACTTGGCTTCCGAAGTGTTTTTTAACCTCTTCCACCACTTGAATCGACAGATTTGTGCGTCCATCAAACATGGTCAGCAGCACGCCCTCGAGGCGGATGCCCTTGTTGAGCGCCTTTTGCACCGTGCGCACGGTGCTCATGAGCTGCGTCAATCCCTCGAGCGCGTAGTACTCACACTGGAGCGGCACGAGGAAGCTGTCCGCCGCACACAGACAGTTGAGTGTGAGCAACCCGAGGGACGGCGGACAGTCGATGAGGATGTAATCATAGTCGTCGCGCACACGCTCGAGCACGGTGCGCAGGCGATATTCACGCTGCTCCATGCTGATGAGTGCAAGCTCCGCGCCCGCAAGGTTGACATTTGCGCCAATGAGATCGACCCATTTGGTTTTAATGATGCAGTCGTGCGGATCGAGGTCATCCTCGACGAGCGCGTCGTAGATGCTGTATTCGAGCGAACGCGGATCCACGCCGAAGCCCGAGGTCGCGTTGCCCTGCGGGTCAAAGTCGCAGATCATAATGCGCTTTCCCTGTTCGCTGAGCGCAGCCGCCAGATTGACCGCGGTAGTCGTTTTACCAACGCCGCCCTTCTGGTTTGCGAATGCGATGATTTTCGCCATAGTCTCTCTCCCGTTCTGTTAGTGCAATGGGGGCATCCACGGATCATAATTGTTCCCTGCCCCAGTCCTTTTCTATTATAGCACACATCGCGCGGGATTCAACAGCGAGGAAAAATGTTTCATGTGAAACATTGTGATTTTGCGCAGTACTAAATAAAAAAACGTTTCACGTGAAACATTGCCGAGGGTCTCCCCTCTAGTGTTTCACGTGAAACGTTTTTCATTCCTGCTTACTTGTGTACATTCGGGATGAGGATGCGCAGCATCAGCTCGCCATCCTGCTCCTCGCGCTCGATCTTTGCATCGACCCCGGCTTGCTGCATAACGCCGACCGCCTTGTCGACCGTGTTTAGGAAAAATCTTACATCCTTAATGAAGCGCGTGATGTGGCGCTCCTGCACCTTGGTCTCCTGCTCGCTCAGCAGCTTGTCGATGTACTGTTCGCTGCGGCTGACATTCAACTCGTGGTCAATGATGTACTGCGTCGCGGCGAGCCGCCGCTCCTCATCCGGCAGGCGCAGCACGGAGCGCGCGTGCCGCTCGGTCAGATTGCCGTCGCGAATCAGCTGCATATTGCGCGGCGACAGCTTGAGCAGACGCAGCTTGTTCGCGACCGCGCTCTGCGTCTTACCGACGCGCCGCGCCGCCTCCTCCTGCGTCAGTCCGTGCAGCTCGATGAGACGCTTATAGCCCCATGCCTCCTCAAAAAAGTCCAGATCGCGGCGCTGTAGGTTTTCCACCAGTGCGATCGCGGAGCTTTGTTCCTCGTCCGCATTGATGACGATGCACGGCACCTCGCTCAGTCCCGCGGCACGGGATGCACGCAGGCGGCGCTCCCCCGCAATCAGCTCATACCCCGCATCGACCCGCCGCACGGTCAGCGGGTTGAGCACGCCGTATTGCCGGATGCTGTCTGCAAGTCGGTCGATCGCCTCTTTGTCAAAATTTTTGCGCGGTTGGTACGGATTCCGGCTGATCGAGGCGATCTTGATCTTTCTGAGCGGCCGCACGGTATCCAGAAACGGGATTGGCATGACGGTTCCTCCTCCAAGGTGTCAGTTTGGGGCGGTTTTGATTGCTCCCTGTAACCAGAATACCATTTTTAACCATTTTGTAAAGAACTTTCGCTCGCATTTCTCGACAGACCGAACGTAAAAATGACGGTAATGCCGCATTTCCGCATATTTTCCGCGTTTTATTTGCATAAAATATTACAGGTTGTCAAGATGACAACGGGTAATATTTCTTGGGAAACGCGCGGTGCTTCAGCGTGCCGCGAGCGGTGCGGCGCTGATTTTGGAAAAGCGGCGGGGATATTTTGCGGGCGTGGGCGCGGTCTTGCGGATGAGCACGAGCCGCTGCTGCACGCCGGTCAGCGGGATGTCGTAGTCGCGCACCTGCTCGACCGTACCCCCAAGCACGCGGATTGCATACGCCGCCTGCGCCAGCTCCTCGTCGCTGCCCGTGCTCTTCATCGCGGCAAAAACGCCGCCGACGCGCACAAACGGCAGACACAGCTCGCTGAGCATGCTCAGGTTTGCGACTGCGCGCGAGGTCGCAACATCGTAGCTTTCGCGATGCTGCAACGCATAGTCCTCCGCGCGCGCGTGCACCGCGACCGCGTTTGGTGCGGGCAGCGCGTCGATGCATTCCTGCAAAAACGCGATGCGCTTGCCGAGCGAATCGAGCAGTGTAAACTGTCCCTGCGGGTAGAGCAGGGCGAGCGGCATACCCGGAAAACCCGCGCCGCAGCCCACGTCGATCACGCGTTTTTCCGACAGATCAAGCGGCGCAAACGCGGCTGCGCAGTCTAAAAAGTGCTTTTCGACCACTTCTGTCTCATCTTTTGCGCCGGTCAGATTCATCACCTTATTTTTTTCGAGCAGCATGCCGCAGAAATCCAGTAGCTTTTCCACAGCCTGTGGAGAAGTCTGTCGATTGAGCATGCTCAGCCCGCGTGTCAATGTGTCGTTCATGCTCTGCCCTCCTGTTCGCGCTGCTCCACATAGATCATGAGCGCGGTCATATCCGCGGGCGACACGCCGGAAATACGGCTCGCCTGTCCAAAATTGATGGGTCTGACCTGCCCGAGCTTTTGCCGCGCCTCAAGCCGCAGCGAGGGTACGGTCTGATAGTCGATGTCCTGCGGCAGCGCGCGCCCCTCCAGCTTGCGGAACTGCTCGACATCGCGCTGCTGCCGCTCAAGGTATCCCGCGTACTTTACGGAAATTTCCACCTGCTCGCGCTCGGCGTGGCACAGCGCGGGACGGTCGGGGTCGAACGCCGCAAGTGCATCGTAGCCCAGCTCGGGGCGGCGCAGCAGCTCAAGCAGCGATGCGCCCGATTTGAGCGGCGTGCTGTTCTGCATGCGCAAAAATGCCTGCACCTCCTCGCTCGGGCCGACCGTAACCGTGCCCAGCCGCGCGATTTCCGCTTCCACGCGCGCGTATTTTGCCGCAACACGTTCCCCGCGCGCCGCGTCGTTCAGTCCGACGCGTACGCCGATGGGCACGAGCCGGCGGTCGGCATTATCCTGCCGCAGCAGCAACCGATATTCCGAGCGCGAGGTCATCATGCGGTACGGCTCGTTCGTGCCGCGCGTCACAAGGTCGTCGACGAGCGTACCGATGTAGCCGTCCGCGCGGTCGAGCACCATCGGCGGCTGCCCCTTGAGCTTGCGCGCGGCATTGATGCCCGCCACCAGACCCTGCGCCGCCGCTTCCTCATAGCCCGACGAGCCGCAGAATTGCCCCGCGCCATACAGCCCTGCGACCTTTTTGGTCTCCAGGGTGGGCAGCAATTCAAGCGGGTCGATCAGGTCATATTCGATCGCGTACGCAGGGCGCATGACCTCTGCGTGTTCCAGTCCCGTGACCGAGTGCAGCATCGCAAGCTGCACGTCCTCGGGCATGGACGAGGAAAAACCCTGCACATACAGCTCCTCGGTGTCAAGTCCCATCGGCTCGATGAAAAGCTGATGGCGCGGCTTGTCCGCGAAGCGCACGACCTTATCCTCGATCGACGGGCAATAGCGCGGGCCGATGCCCTCAATCTTTCCTGAATAAATGGGCGACCGATCCAAATTTGCGCGGATGATCTCATGCGTTTTTGCAGTCGTGTAGGTCATGTGGCACACCGCGCGGTTGGGCGGCGCGCTCGCGGTCTCGAAGGAAAACGGGATGACGTCGTCCTCGCCCTCCTGCACCTCAAGCGCGGAAAAATCGACCGAGCGGCGGTTGACGCGCGCGGGTGTACCGGTCTTGAAGCGCAGCAGGTTCAGCCCGAGCGCGCGCAGACAGTCGGTCAGCTCGGTCGCGGCGAACATGCCGTCCGGCCCGCCCTCGCGGAAATGCTCCCCGATGATGATGCGTCCGCGCAGATAGGTACCGGAGCAGATAATCGCCGCACGCACGCTGTACACCGCACCCATATGGGTCTCGACCGCGCAGACCGCGCCGTTTTCCGTGTGAATTTTCGTGATTTCCGCCTGTTTCAGAAACACATGCTCCTGTTTTTCGAGCGCGTGCTTCATATACGCGCGATACGCAATGCGATCCGCCTGCGCGCGCAGCGAGTGCACCGCCGGCCCCTTGCCGCGGTTGAGCATGCGATACTGGATGCACGCCGCGTCCGCCGCCTTTGCCATTTCGCCGCCGAGCGCGTCGATCTCGCGCACCAGATGTCCCTTCGCGGTGCCGCCGATCGCGGGGTTGCACGGCATGTTGCCGACCGCGTCGAGGTTGATCGTGAAGCACAGCGTGCGCAGCCCGAGCCGCGCGCAGGCGAGCGCCGCTTCGATGCCCGCATGCCCCGCGCCGATCACCGCCACATCATATTGTCCTGCGTCCCATGTCAAGCACAAGCACCCCTTTCGCGCGCTGAATTTTTTGTGTATTTTTCATCCATCATTTCTCGCTGAACCTATTGACATGATTACCCCCACCCTGTTGATAACTCTGTGTAAAATGGGGATAACTCTATATTTTCTTTGATTTTTGAAAACTAATCGTAATTTTTTTTATTTTTATACTCTATGGATTTCTATATTTAGTGTGCTCCACACGCCTTTCCACAGCATGTGGAAAGTACGCGCACGCCCCCGCAGCCCCGCGGGACACTCACCGGCGCGCGGCAAATGGGCAAAAAGGGGAAGCGCGTGCGCTCCCCCTTTGGCTGCTATTTACCGACGCAGAAGTTGGAAAAAATTCTGCCCACGACGTCCTGCGTGACGTTCTGACCGGTGACCTCGCCGAGCGCGGCGATCGCGCCCTCGGCGTCCATGACGACCGCGTCGGGGGTCATGCCGCACTGTGCCGCGAACAGCGCCGCTTCGCAGCGTTCCGCCGCGCGCGCCAGTGCCGCCGCCTGCCGTGCCGAGGTGATGATGCTGCCGTCATAGACCGCGCCGTCCAGACCGACGAGCGCAGGGATCAGGTGGAGCAGCTCGTCCATTCCCTCGCCCGTGCGGGCGCTGACATGTACGATGTGCGAAAAATGCTTTTCCAGCCGCGCAAGCTCGAGCGACTGGGTCTTGTCGGATTTGTTGACGACTGCGATCGCGCGGCGGCCATGGCTGCGCGCGATGACCATGAGATCGTCGTCCGAAAAATCCTCCGCGCCGTCGAACACCGCGAGCAGCAGCATCGCGTCGTTAGCGCGCTGCAGCGCGCGTTCGATGCCGATCTTTTCGACCGGATCGTTGGTGTCGCGCAGACCGGCGGTATCGAGGATGCGCAGCAGCACAGGGCCGATGCGCACGGTCTCGTCGATGATGTCGCGGGTCGTGCCTGGCTGCTCGGTGACGATCGCGCGCTCCTCGCCCACGATCGCGTTGAGCAGTGAGGACTTGCCGACATTCGGACGGCCTAAGATCACGCAGGGCACGCCCTCCGCAATGATGCGGCCGCGCTCGTAGCTTTCTGCAAGCTGATAGAGCGCACTCGCCGCCTTGTGCAGCGTTTCCTGCGCCTGTTCAAACAGAAACGGGTCGATCTCCTCGTCGGGAAAGTCGACGACCGCGTGAAAATGTGCGACGAGCTGCAGCAGTGCCTCGCGGGTGTGCTGCACGGTCGTGCCGACGCGACCCTCGATCTGGGCGACTGCGTTGCGCGCCGCTTCGACCGTGCGCGCGGAAACCAGCTCCTGCACCGCTTCCGCGCCGGAAAGATCCATTTTACCGTTCAAAAAAGCGCGCTGGGTAAATTCGCCGGGAGCCGCCTGCCGTGCGCCGCGTGCGAACAGGGCGGAAAGCGCCTCGCTCAGCACGGCGGGCGCGCCGTGGCATTGGATTTCCGCCATGCACTCCCCCGTGTAGGAATGGGGCGCGCGGAACACCGCCGCAAAGCAGCAGTCGAGCAGATCGCCCGAGCGGTCATATAACTCGCCGAACACCAACCGACCGGAGGAGGCGTCGCGCAGCGATTTGCCGCTTTTAGGGGCAAAAATCGCGGAAACGACGTCGATCGCGGCGTCTCCCGACACCCGCAGAATCCCGATGGGCCCGCCGGTCGCTGTAGCGATGGCGGCAATGGTGTCACTCATGTTTTCATGACACCCCTTTTAACGCGCGCGGTCGTCGCGGTGACGCGGCGCATAACCGCTGCGTCCGCCGGCGGGGCGACCTTCGGGCGCGATGACGACACGACGGCCCGGCTCGGTGCCGGTCGAATAGGTCGTCACGCCGCGGACATCCTGCAATGCCGCGTGGATAATGCGGCGCTCGTAGGGATTCATCGGCTCGAGCGTCATATTTTTGTGATATTTGAGCACTTTACTCGCCATTTTGTGCGCGAGACGCTGCAAGCTCTCTTCGCGCTTGGCGCGGTAGTTCTCGGTGTCGATCGTGATGCGGGTGTGATCGTCACGGTCGCGGTTTGCGACCAGGCTCGCGAGATACTGGATCGCGTCGAGCGTGTCGCCACGGCGGCCGATGACCGGGCCCATGTCCGGACCGACGATCTCGATCATCACAGTGTCCTCCGTGGTCGAGTCGAGCACGACCGCGTGACCCTCAACACCCAACTTTTCGAGCAGACCGTCGACAAAGCTGACCGCGTCGTGGCCGACCTGCGGAATGGCATCCTGTGCCAGCGGCGTGCCGGGCACATAGGGCGCACGGGGCGCCTGCTCTTCCTCGCGCGGCGCGCAGGGTGCGGGCTGCGCGCTCTCGCGCACGGGCTGTGCGGCGGGCTTGACCGGCGGTTCGACCGGTGCAGCGGGACGCACGGGCGCGGGCGGCGCGGGCTTTTTGACGGGCGCAGCATCCGGCGCTTCATAGGTCACGCGCACACGCGCAGGTGTTGCGCCAATGCCGAGAAAGCCCTTTTTGCCGTTATCGAGCACTTCTACCGATACCGAATCGCGGTCAAGACCGAGCTGAGCAAGTGCCGCGGCGATCGCGTCATCGCGTGTCGCGCCCTGCGTTTCGATGGATTTAAGCATCCTAAACGTCCCCCTTACTTCTTGTCTCTCTTTTTGCGGCTGGTGTTGGGATCGGGGCGTGTGCCCTCCTCCGCGATGCGCTGCATTTTTTCTTCGCGCGCCGCGCGCTTTTCCTCCTGCTCCTTCTGACGCATTTCAATATCCGTCAGCACAGGATGGCGCTTATTGAGGTACTTGGTCAGTGCATATTCCTGCACCGTGGTCAGAATGTTGTTCGTCACCCAGTAGATGCCGATGGACGCCGGGAACAGGAAGCCGAAATACACGCTCATGAGCGGCATCATATACAGCATGGTCTTCATCGTGCCCGCCGCCTGCGTTTTCTGCATCTTCTGCATGATGTAGCTCGACAGGAACGCGGTCAGACCGGACAGAAGCGGGATGAGCCACAGCACGGACGGCTGGCTGATGTGCGGCGTGAGCGACAGATCCAGCCCGAAGAAGTTAAAGTCGATCGGGATGAGCAGCTCCTTGATATTCTGGGACAGACCCATAATATCGTTCGAGAACACACCCGACGCATCGAGGAACTTGTTCAGCCCCTGCGCGATGTCAAGCTGATAGGTCGCGCTCTTGGCGGCGACCGTCGCAACGTCGATGCCGACCTTATTGCCGAGCAGCGCGATATCCGCCGTGCCCAGACCGATCATAAAGGTGAGCGGCTTTTGCACCGCATAATACAGACCCATCATGATGGGCAGCGTGATAAAGGTCGGCAGACAGCCGCTCATCGGGCTGACGCCTTCGCTCTCATAGAGCTTCTGCATCTCTTCGTTGAGCTTGACCTTATTATTCGCATATTTTTTCTGCAATTCCTGCAAACGCCCCTGCACCGCGTTCATCTTGAGCATGCTTTTTTTGCTCTTGTAGGACAGCGGGAACAGGATGATCTTTGCAAGCACCGCAAACAGGATGACGGCCAGACCGTAGGAGCCGACCATTTGATAGATCCACATCAGAATCAGACCGAAGGGTCGGACGATGATTAGACCGAAAATATCACCCATAAATTTCGTTCCTCCGATAAAATGTTGTTACGGGACCGGATCGTACGGCCCGCGTTTGGACAGCGGATGACAACGCAAAATACGCCTCAGCGCAAGCCAGCCGCCTTTTAGAAAGCCATATTTCTCAAGCGCCTCGACCGCATACTGCGAACAGGTCGGTATGTAGCGGCAGCGCGGCGCCATCGAAGGCGAAATATGCTTCTGATAAAACCGGACGAGGCGAATTGCCAAGCGTTTCATGGTTTATTCCCCGCTTTTCTGCATGGATTTCCGCAAATTCAGCATATCTGCTGCTTTGAGCAGGGCGCGCTCCGCGTCCTGACATTTTGCGCCCGTCAGACGGGTGCGTGCGACCAGAACATAGTCCCAGCCCTCGGGCAGCTCGTGCTCGTGCAGGCGGTATGCCTCACGCAGCAGCCGCTTGCAGCGGTTGCGCACGACCGCGCCGCCGAGTTTGACGCCGACGGTCAGACCCAGACGGCGGTGCCCCAGCCGATTCTTCGCGGCATACAGCACGAGAAGTCCGGTCGGCGCGCTCTTTGCGCGGTGATACATTCTGCGAAAATCACGATTTTCCTTGATGGAAAAGGTTTCTTTCATGAAAAAATACTCCTATCAGGAGATGCAAGCGGCGCGCACGTTCCGGCGGTACCCATTGCCGGCGCGTATGCCGCTCCTGCTGCCGCGGCGCAGGAAAATAGACCCCTGCGCGAAAAACGCAGAGTGCCGCGGCTTATCCACACGGTGTGGACGACGTATCAAAAATGCGCTTTCTGTGGGTGTAGGCAGGGTTTTGTCCACAACTTGTGGATAAAACCGTGGAACACCGTGAAATTAAGACAAAAAATGGACCGCTACCGCGATCCATCTTTGTGTCTTTACGATTAGTGGGTCAGACGAGCTCTACCCTTCGCGCGGCGGCGGGCAAGAACCTTTCTACCGTTTGCGGTAGCCATTCTCTTGCGGAAGCCGTGAACCTTCGAGCGCTGACGCTTCTTGGGCTGATAAGTTCTCTTCATGCGAAACGCACCTCCATTTCTCAAATATTTTGTGAAATCGGGCACCGGCACGTGTCCGCAACTGGGCGGGCGATGCCATCGGGCGCGTGCCGCTGCCCGTCCGATTTTCGGCGTGACCGAGCAGGATGGAATTACACCATCTCCACTTTAAGTCAGCATCTATTATATCGGAAAGCAAAGCCGCTTGTCAACCACAATTTCTAGGCTTTTTGCGCATTTTTCGTCCATATCTGGTTTCTTTTGCAAGAACGCCCCTTAAAATCATACATTTGTACGTTTTCCCGTCATTTTCCCTTGCGGGTCGCGCACTTCCGTGCTATTATATATTCTGAATAGGACTCGGTAATGATAAAGGAGGGACGCACGGCTTTGAGCGCACAAAATGACATTCTGGCGATGGCGCTGGACCAGATGCAGAAAACGCAGGGGATCAATCCCGTATCGCTGACCGCGTGGTTTGACGACGCGACGGTCGTGGATTTTTCGGGCAACGTGCTGACGCTGCACACGCCGAACGATTTCAAGAAGGACATCATCACGGAGCGGTTTCTCATTCCGCTGACGACCGCGCTGCGCGAACTGATGAGCAGTACAGACATCGAGGTCACGGTAACGACGGGGGAAATGGAAAACGCGGGCGGGGTCAGCTATGGTCTGACGCCGGACGACGGCTACACCTTTGAGCAGTTCATCGTAGGCAATTCCAACAAATTCGCGCACGCAGCGGCGCTTTCGGTCGCGAAAAATCCCGCACAATATTATAACCCGCTGTTTATCTACGGTCAGTCCGGACTGGGCAAGACCCATCTTTTGTATGCCATCGCGGCGGTCATCCGCAAAAATCATCCCTCCTACCGCATCATTTATGTCAAGGGCGAGGATTTCACAAACGAGCTGGTCAGCGCCATTCAAGAGGGCGACGTGCAGAATTTCCGTGGGAAATACCGCATGGCGGATCTGCTGCTCATTGACGATATTCAGTTCATTGCGGGCAAAGAGCGCACGCAGGAGGAATTTTTCCATACCTTCAACGCGCTTTACGAGGCACACAAGCAGATCGTGCTCACCTCGGACCGCCCCCCGAAGGAGATCAACACCCTTGAGGATCGTATGAAGACCCGTTTTGAGTGGGGACTGCTCGCAGACATTCAGCCGCCGGATTACGAGACGCGCATGGCGATCACGCGCGCGAAGGCGGAAAAGCTCGGATTTGACCTTCCCGGCGATGTCGTGCAGGTCATCGCCAAGACGCTGCACTCGAACGTCCGTCAAATCGAGGGCACGATCAAAAAGATCCAAGCGCTGCACAATCTGCTTGGTCAGGAGATCAACACCGACCTTGCCAACCGAGCGATCGACGAGGTGCGCGGCTCGGACGAAGACCTGATCCCGACCCCGCCCAAGATCTTGCAGGCAGTCGCGAATTATTACAGCATTCCGGTCGAGCAGATCGTAGGCTCGCGCCGCTCCAAGGACACGGTGCAGCCGCGCCAGGTCGCGATGTATCTCGTGCGCGAGCTGACGAATTATTCCCTGCCCGAGATCGGCAAGGTTTTCTCGCGCGATCACACGACCGTGCTCCACTCCATCAACAAAATCGAGGACGAGCGCAAAAACTCCGCGGAAATGGATGCCATCCTCAAAACCCTCATCTCCAATATCCAACCCTAGCGCCGCAGCGGCGCAGCCAAGTGTCCATTCCGGGCGCGTGAGCCGCGCTTGATCCGCAATCGGGACGGGGGACAATGAGACACATCTCATCTTCCACATTCCCTCGCCACCCTGTGCATTTTCCGCGCCGTTTTCTGCACAGAAGCCCTGTGGATTCCACACCCCCTAACCTGTGGAAAACTTTCCTTCCCAATTTTCCGCCAAATTACGCCGGACTTTTCCACACCCCCCCGTGGACGCGCCAAAGCCCGACACATCAGGCTGCGCGGGACTTTTCCACAGTTTCCCCACTACTACGACTACTACTAAAAAAATAATCTATTTCTCTTTAAGATTCCCCGAGAAATTTCACAGCCTCCTGCCGTGCGCTGTGGATTCACTAGAAAGGAAGCAAATCACATGAAATTCTCCTGCGAAAAATCGACCTTACTTGACGCGATCAACATTTCCTCGCGTGCGGTTTCGGGAAAGAGCGCAATGGCGCTGCTCGAAGGTCTGCTGCTGCGCGCAGGCGACCGCCTGACCCTGACCGGCTACGATCTGTCGCTCGGCATCCGCACGACAGTCGACGCGGACGTCATCGAACCGGGAGAAGTTGTGCTCGGCGCGCGAATTTTAGGCGATATTATCCGCAAATTGCCCGATGATGTGGTTTACCTCGAGACCGACGACAAGCTGCTGACCACCATCAAGTGCGGCCGCTCGGTGTTCAACATCATCGCCTCCCCGGCAGATGATTTTCCTCAGCTTCCCGAGGTTTTGCAGGATTGCTCGATCTCTCTGCCCGAAAATGTACTGAAACGCGCAATTTCCCAAACAATTTTTGCCGTTTCCGACAACGAAAGCAAGCCCATCCACACCGGCGAGCTGTTCGAGGTGTCGGGCAGCAACCTCAACATCGTCGCAGTCGACGGCTATCGCGTGTCCATCCGCCGCGAAACGCTCGACGCGCCCGTGCTCGAGCCGCTGAAATTTGTCGTGCCCGGCTCGGCGCTGCGCGAACTCGAGCGGATTTTGGACGATTCCGACGGTTCGGTCGCCATTTATCCCGATGAAAAGCATATTTTGTTCTCGGTGGGTGACACCGAACTGATTACCCGACTCATTGACGGCGAATTTCTCAACTATCGCGCTGCCATCCCCACCGACGCAGACTACCGCATCCAGGCGGAGACGCGCGCGCTCATCACCGCGGTCGAGCGCGTTTCGCTCATCACGACGGAAAAACTCAAAAATCCTGTGCGTTTGGACTTTGACGGTGACGTTTTGAAGCTGAGCTGCATCACCGCGATCGGCAAAAGCTACGACGAATGCACCTTTGACGGCGAGATCAGCAACCTCGAGATCGGCTTTAACAACCGTTATCTGCTCGACGCGCTGCGCGCCTGCAACGAAAACGAAAAAATCGCGCTCGCGTTCAAGGGCGCACTCAATCCGCTCGTCATCACCCCGCTCGAGGGCGACCGGTTCACCTATCTTGTGCTGCCTGTGAGGTTGAAAGCCAATGACTAAGTGCAAAATTTCGGGCGAATTCATCAAACTGGACGCCCTTTTGAAGTTCGCGTCGCTCGTGGGCACGGGCGGCGAAGCCAAACTGCGCATCGCGGAGGGCGAGGTTTCTGTCAACGGTGAAATTTGCAGGATGCGCGGAAAAAAGCTGCATCCCGGCGACCGTATCACACTGGGTGACGACACCGTGGAAATTGAATAATTATACGAAACATGAATATTTCCCGAAGTGTAGTAACCCCCGGGAAATACCCAATGATGCAGGATTTCCTGCAAAACGGAGAGACGGGTCGGTATGCAGCTTGAGCGCATAAAACTTCATAATTTCCGCAACTACGAAACGCAGTCGTTCGACTTCGGGGACGGGGTCAACCTCATCTGCGGCCGCAACGCGCAGGGCAAGACCAACCTGCTCGAGGCGGTGTGCGCGGTGTCGACAATGCGGCTGTTTCGCACGGGGCAGAAAAAAGACGGGCTGCGCTTCGGCTGCGATGATGCGGAGATCGAGGCGGCGTTTCGCGCGCAGGGGCGCGATTTCACGATGACCCTGCGGCTGCACCGCAGCAAGACCATGGAGATTTTGCGAAACGGCGTGCGCGTCAAGCGGCAGAGCGACGCGGCGGGATTGCTGCGCACGGTGCTCTTCTCGCCGGACGATCTCTATCTTGTGCGCGAGGGTGCGGCGGCGCGGCGGCGCTTTCTCGACACCGCGCTGTGTCAGCTTCGTCCGCGCTATGCCGCCGCGCTCGAGGAATACAACCGCCTGCTCGAGCATAAAACGCGTATTCTGCGCGACAGCGAGGAAAAGCCCGCGCTGCTCGATCTGCTCGACGACTTCACGCGGCGCATGTGCTCGTTCGGCGCACTCCTCGTGCAGCGGCGCGCGAAATTCGTGCGCGCACTCGCGCAGGAGGCGCGGCGCATCCATGCGGATATTGCGGGCGGCGGCGAGAACCTGTCCGTACGCTATCTCACGGTGTCGGGTATACAAGATCCCTTTGCCCCTCTCGAAACGCTCGCAGAAGGGCTGTACGCGCACGCGATGGCGCATCGGGGCGCGGAGCTTGCCGCGCGTTCGTGCCTGTCCGGCCCGCACAAGGACGATCTGCTGCTTGAGATCGACGGGCAGCGCGCTGCGTCGTTCGGCTCGCAGGGGCAGGTGCGCACCTGCGCGCTCGCGCTCAAGCTTGCCGAGCGCGAGCTGTTCTTCGCGGACTGCGGCGAGTACCCGATCCTGCTGCTCGACGACGTGCTCTCCGAGCTGGACGCGCGCCGGCAGGACTATGTGCTCGGCCGCATCGGCGGCGGTCAGGTGCTCATCACCTGCTGCGAGCCCGCGCTTGCGGAAAAAATCGGGAGTGGAACGGTTTTCTATTTGGAAAACGGAAAAAGAATAGAAAATTTTTCATGAAAAACCACCACAAGTCACAAAAAATGTGCTATAATACAGGTAGAGTTTTTGTGCCGGACCGGTGCGGGAGGAGATAACCCATGTATGTGCATCTGGGACAGGACTATATCGTGCCGGTGCGCTCCATTCTGGGCATTTTCGACATGGACACCGCGACGCTCAGCCGCCATACCCGCGGCTTTATCGCGCGCATGGAGCGCGAGGGACGCGTCGTGTCGCTGTTCGACGATCTGCCGAAATCCGCCGTGCTGTGCGAGACCGCGCTCGGCGAGCGGCTCTACCTCTCCCAGATCTCCTCGGTCACGCTCGCGCAGCGTGTCGAGCGTGTGCGGGCGGGCGAATTCATTTGAGGTTTTTTCATCAAAAAAGCGGCAAAACGGGGGCAATCAACAGAGCGTCCTATGCGTTTTGGGCGCTCTTTTTTCGGTTTTAAGTCGGTTTATTTATCGGAGGAAAGTGAAGTATGAGCGAGATAAACTTAAGCGGAATGAGCGACGAGGTGCTCGATCTGCGCGTCACAGAGACCTATGACGAGAGCCAGATCCAGGTGCTCGAGGGTCTGGAGGCCGTGCGCAAACGTCCGGGCATGTATATCGGCTCGACTTCGGAACGCGGACTCCATCATCTGGTCTACGAGATCGTCGACAACTCGATCGACGAGGCGCTCGCGGGCTATTGCACGCACATCGAGGTCACAATCGAGAAGGGCAACATCATCCGCGTGTCGGACAACGGCCGCGGCATCCCCTGCGGCATCCACCCGCAGATGGGCATCCCCACGCTCGAGGTCGTGCTCACCGTGCTGCACGCAGGCGGCAAGTTCGACGGCACGGGCTACAAGGTATCCGGCGGTCTGCACGGCGTCGGCTCTTCGGTCGTCAACGCCCTGTCCGATTGGATGGAGGCGGAGGTGTGCGACGGTCACGTCAAGCACTTCATGCGTTTTGAGCGCGGCAAGACCGTTATTGCAATGCGCGACACCCCGTGCGAGAGCGAGACCGGTACGACCATCCGCTTCCACGCCGACCCGGAAATTTTCGAGACCAACGAGTACACCTACGACGTGCTCGAAAAGCGTCTGCGCGAGCAGGCGTTCCTCAACGCGGGTCTGCGCATCACGCTGCGCGACGAGCGCGACGACGAGCCGACCGAGGACGTCATGCACTACGAGGGCGGTATCCGCCAGTTCGTGCAGCACCTCAACCGCACCAAGACCCCCCTCCACGACGAGGTCATTTACATGGAGGGCAGCCGCGACGGCTCGATGGCGGAGGTCGCGATGCAGTATACAGATAGTTATAGCGAGCTGTTTTTATCCTTTGCGAATAATATCAACACGACTGAGGGCGGCACGCACGAGACCGGCTTCAAGGCGGCACTCACCCGTGTGCTCAACGAGTACGGCAAAAAATACAAGCTGCTCAAGGACGACGAGTCCTTCAAGGGCGAGGACGCGCGCGAGGGCCTGACCGTTATCATTTCGGTCAAGCTGCAAGAGGCGCAGTTCGAGGGACAGACCAAGACCAAGCTCGGCAACAGCGACATGCGCGCGCTCGTCGACACGATGGTGTCCGACAAGCTCATGACCTTCTTTGAGGAAAATCCCGCGGTCGCGCGTTCCATCATCGAAAAGGCACAGACCGCGGCGCGTGCCCGCGAGGCGGCAAAGCGCGCCCGCGAAATGACGCGCCGCAAGTCCGCGCTCGATTCCGCTTCCCTGCCGGGCAAGCTCGCGGACTGCATTGAAAAAGACCCGACCTACACCGAAATCTACATCGTCGAGGGTGATTCGGCAGGCGGCTCCGCCAAGGAGGGACGCGACAGACGGCATCAGGCGATTTTGCCGCTTTGGGGCAAGATGCTGAACGTCGAGAAGGCGCGGCTCGACAAGGTCTACGGCAACGAAAAGCTGACCCCGATGATCACCGCGTTCGGCGCGGGCTTCGGCGACGATTTTGACCCCGCCAAGCTGCGCTATGGCAAGATCATCCTCATGGCGGATGCGGATGTCGACGGCAGCCATATCCGCACGCTGCTGCTCACCTTTTTCTTCCGGTTCATGCGTCCGCTCATCGAGCAGGGACATGTTTACATCGCGCAGCCGCCGCTTTTCAAGGACGAAAAGGGCAAGGATGTGCGCTATACCTACACCGACGAACAGCAGCGGCAGGCACTTGCGGAAATGGGCGAGGGCGTGCGCGTGCAGCGCTATAAGGGTCTTGGCGAGATGGATCCCCAGCAGCTTTGGGAGACCACGATGGACCCCGCGACGCGCACCCTGCTGCAGGTGACGATGGAGGACGCCGCCGCCGCGGACGAGACCTTTGCCCTGCTCATGGGCGAAAAGGTGGAGCCGCGCCGCGAATTTATCGAGCGCAACGCGCGGTATGTCATGAATCTGGATATTTAAAACGGGTCTTACAGCACCGTTTTTCAATAGCCCGCGTCCGCGAGGCGCTTCAGGAGGCAGAGAATGAGTCAAGAATACGAACAGCAGAAAATCCTACAGGTCGATCTCGAGCGCGAGATGAAGAAAAGCTACATCGACTACGCGATGAGCGTCATCGTCGGCCGTGCGCTGCCCGATGTGCGCGACGGCTTGAAGCCCGTACACCGCCGCATCCTGTACGCGATGTACGAGGACGGTCTGACCTCGGATAAGCCCTATCGCAAATCCGCGACCACGGTCGGTAACGTGCTCGGTCGCTATCATCCGCACGGCGACGCGTCCGTCTATGACGCACTCGTGCGCATGGCGCAGCCCTTTTCGCTGCACTATCCGCTGATCGACGGCCACGGCAACTTCGGCTCGGTCGACGGCGACCCCCCGGCAGCTTACCGTTATACCGAGGCACGCATGGCAAAGATCGCAAACGCCATGCTCGCGGACATCAAGAAAAATACGGTCGATTTCGGCCCGAACTTCGACGAGGAGCTCAAAGAACCGCTCGTGCTCCCCTCGCGCTTCCCGAACCTGCTCGTCAACGGCTCGTCGGGCATCGCGGTCGGCATGGCGACCAATATCCCGCCGCATAACCTGACCGAGGTCATCGACGGCGTGTGCTACGTCATCGACAACCCGGAAGCCGGACTGGACGAGATCTGCCAGTTCATCAAGGGGCCGGACTTCCCGACCGGCGGCACGATCATGGGGCGCTCCGGCATCCGCGCGGCGTATGCGACCGGCCGCGGCAAGATCAAGGTGCGCGCAAAGGCGGAGATCGTCGAGCTGGCGAACGGCAAAAGCCAGATCCTCATCACCGAGATCCCCTATATGGTCAATAAGGCGCGTCTGGTCGAGTCCATGGCGAATCTCGTCAAGGAAAAGCGCGTCGACGGCATTACGAACATTCAGGACCACTCCTCGCGCGAGGGCATGCAGATCGTGGTCGACATCCGCCGCGACGCAAACGCGCAGGTTCTCCTGAATCAGCTCTATACCTACACCCAGCTTGAGGACACCATTTCGATGATCCACATTGCCCTTGTGCCGACCGGCGCGGCGGGCAAGCTGCAGCCCAAGGTACTGTCGCTGCGTGAGATCATCGACCACTATATCGGCTTCCAGAAGGACGTCGTTGCGCGCCGCACGCGGTTTGACCTGCAAAAGGCGCAGGATCGCGCGCACATCCTGGAGGGTCTCAAGGTCGCGACCGATAACATCGACCGCATCATCGCCATCATCCGCGCCTCCGCAAATGAGGCGATCGCCAAGGAGAATCTGCAAAAAGAGCCGTTTATCGTCAATCAGATCGCACTTTTGGGCATTGTCGACGGCAAGGAGGACTTTGAGTTCCACCTGGACGAAGCACAGGCGCAGGCGATCGTCGATATGCGTCTGGGCCGTCTGTCCGGTCTGGAACGCGAAAAGATCGACAACGAATACAGCGATCTCGAGACCCGTATCGCGGGCTTTATGGAGATTCTGGAATCCGAGCACCGTCTGCTCGAGGTCGTCAAGGCGGAAATGCAGGAGATCAAGCAGAAGTACGGCGACGAGCGTCACACCGAGATCCAGAACGTCGCAGACGAGATCGACATCGAGGATCTCATCGAGGAGCAGGACTGCGCGTATACGCTGACCCATTTCGGCTACATCAAGCGTCAGCCGACCTCGGCTTACCGCGCACAGCGCCGCGGCGGCCGCGGTGTGTCCGCAATGGCGACCCGCGAGGAGGACTTTGCGAAGTATCTCTTCACCGCGTCGACCCATGCGACGATTCTGTTCTTCTCCAACCTCGGCAAGGTCTATAAGCTCAAGGGCTATCAGATCCCCGAGACCGGCAGAAGTGCGAAGGGCATGAACCTCGTCAATCTCTTGGAGCTTGACCCCGAGGAGAAGATCACCGCGATGTTCCCCATCAAGGAATTTTCCGATGATAAATTCCTGTTCTTTGTCACAAAACAGGGCGTTGCCAAGCGCATCGTGCTGTCCGACCTGCAAAACATCCGCCGCGCGGGTCTGCGTGCGCTCAACCTCAATGAGGACGACGCGCTGGTCGACGTGCGCCTGACGGATGGCAACCAGAACATCCTGATCGCAACGCATGACGGCCGCGCCATCTGCTTCGACGAGACCGAAGTGCGGGCAATGGGTCGTACGGCGACCGGTGTGCGCGGTATCAAGCTTGCGGACGGCGATTATGTCATCGGCGCGGGACGTGCGCGTCCCGATGCATTTGTGCTGACCATTACGGAAAACGGCTACGGCAAGCGTACGCCGGTCGAAGAATACACCGTCCATCATCGCGGCGGCGGCGGCATTATGCTGCACGGACTGACCGAAAAGACCGGCCCCATCGCGGGTCTGGCGGTCGTCGACAACGACAACGACGTCATGATTATCACGGACGACGGCGTCATCATCCGCACCGCCTGCGAGGACATTCGCGTGTGCGGCCGTTCGTCGCAGGGCGTCATCACGATGCGCACCGGCGAGGATGTGCGCGTCATTTCCATCGCCCGCACGGAAAAGGAAGAACCGGAACCCGGCGAACCTTCCGAAACCGAGGGGGCTGATGAAACTACGGGAGCACCCACAACCGAAGAATAAGAGACAGCGCCCGTTCCGAACATCACAGGAGCGGGCGCTGTTGCCGCTCACAGCGGCAGGTAATGTCGATTCCGGGCGGCTGAGCGCCGCTATTTCCGGAATCGGGACGAAGGACGCGGGGGACAGAGATTTTTTTCTCCGTCCCGTCCGCAGGCGACACTTCCCACCCCGGCGAGGGGCCGCTCAGCCGCCCGCCGTTGACACCTGGCTGTCCGGCTGCCGGACAAGTTTTTCTTTTGATTTTGTAGGAAATGCGGTATACTAAACGCATAGGTTGTTTGTAAAATTAAGGAGGGCGTCTGCCGTGAAAAAGATCCTGTTTGTCGCATCCGAATGTGTACCGTTTGTCAAGACCGGTGGGCTTGCCGATGTGGTCGGTGCGCTGCCTGCCGCGCTCGATCGGGAGCAGTACGATGTGCGC
Organism: Intestinibacillus massiliensis; assembly: GCA_029267335.1. GTDB lineage: Bacteria > Bacillota > Clostridia > Oscillospirales > Butyricicoccaceae > Intestinibacillus > Intestinibacillus massiliensis_A. Next base: position 101,734 of record JAJUJC010000002.1, read on the forward strand.
GTGGTAATTCCGAACTATCGCTGCATCAAGCCGGAATATCGCGCAAAATTTCATCCTATCGCGCATTTTTATATGGATCTCGGCGGTCTCGGTGATGTTTACGTCGGCGTGATGGGGTATGAGCACGAGGGCGTGCGGTATTATTTCATTGATAACGAGCACTACTTCAGCGGGGAAAAACCGTATGGCGACCTGCAATGGGACATTGAAAAATTCTGCTTTTTCTCGAAGGCAGCACTTGCCATTCTGCCCGTTATCAACTTTCATCCCGACATCATTCATTGTCATGACTGGCAGGCAGGTCTTGTGCCCGTCTATCTGCACACCCTGTTCAATCCCAATCCCTTCTTCCACGGTATCCGCACCGTGATGACCATTCATAATCTGCGCTTTCAGGGCGTGTGGGACATCGACACGATCGCGCACTATACCGGACTGCCGCAGGAGGTGTTTACGCCCGACCGACTGGAGTATCACCAGGACGCGAACATGCTTAAGGGCGGTCTGGTCTATGCCGACCGCATCACGACCGTATCGCGCACCTATGCCGAGGAGATCCGCGATCCGTTTTACGGCGAGGGGCTGGACGGTCTGCTGCGCGCCCGCGCGAATAGCCTGTCCGGTATTATAAACGGCGTGGATTACGCGTTTTACGACCCCGCGACAGACAAAAAACTCCCGAAAAACTACACCGCGGAAACCGTGCGCGAGGGTAAGATCGCGTGTAAGACCGCTTTGCAGCAGGAGCTTGGGCTTGTGCCTGATCCCAACCGCATGATGATCGCGATGGTCACGCGCCTGACCGACCAAAAGGGTCTGGATTTGCTTGCGTGGATCATGGATACGCTGCTCGGCACACCGGTGCAGCTCGTCATCGTGGGTACGGGCGACGCGAAATACGAAAATATGATGCGGCATTATGAATGGCTGCATCAGGGGCAGGTTTCTGCAAATATTATGTTTGATGACGGTCGTGCGCGCCGTATTTATGCCGCTGCCGATCTTATGCTCATGCCCTCACAGTTTGAGCCATGCGGTCTGACGCAGCTCATCTCTATGCATTATGGCACGCTGCCGCTCGTGCGCGAGACCGGCGGTCTGCGCGACACCGTGCAGCCTTATAACGAGTATGACGGCACGGGTACGGGCTTCTCCTTCACGCAATACAACGCGGATGACATGCTGTATGTGCTGCTTTATGCGCAGAAGCTGTTTTATCACGACCGCGCGGCGTGGGATGCGATGGTGCAGCGCGCCATGCACGCGGACTTTTCCTGGAATACCTCCGCGCGCGAATACGAAGCGCTCTACGAATCCCTCTAGCCATTTGCCGTCGCGGGGACTGCCGCGCACGGCACGAGACGAAGGACAAAACGGATTTTCTCCTGCTGCACCGCGGGATTTTTCACAAAAATGGTACTCTCCCTTCCCACACAAGGGACGGAAAGAAGGAATTGGATGGAACAGATCTACTATGGCGGCACGATTCTGACGCTGGATCACAAACGTCAGGTCGATGCGGTGCTCGTGCGCCACGGCAGAATCGCCGCGATCGGATCACCCGAGCTGCTGCACGCCTCCGCACCGAGCGCGGCGATGCGCAGTCTGGACGGGTGCACGCTGCTGCCATCGTTCATCGACCCGCACAGCCATTTATCCGCAGTCGCGAACTCGTTTTTGCAGGTACCGCTCGACGAAGCGGTATCGGTCGCGGAGATTCGCGATGCGCTGACCGACTTTGTGCGCCGCAGCCGCGTGCCTGCGGGTGCATGGGTCGTTGCCAAGGGCTATGATCACAATATGCTGCCCGGCGGGCGGCATATCACGCGGGATTTTCTCGACCATTGCCTGCCCGGGCATCCCGTCATCGTGCAGCACCGCTCGGGGCATTCGGGCGTGTGCAACAGTCTGGCACTCAAAAAACTGGGTATCACGGTCTCGACGCCTGCGCCGCAGGGCGGTGTGATCGGGCAGAAAAACGGGCGTTTGACCGGATTTTTGGAAGAGAACGCATTTATGACCTATATGAAGCGCGTCCCCATGCCCGATCTCAAGGCGATGCAGGCCGCATTCGACAAGGCGCAGACACTGTACGCCGCGCACGGCATCACGACCGTGCAGGACGGCATGGTCGTCGAGCAGATGCTGCCCATGTATCGCTATCTGTACGAACAGCGTGCGCTGCGGCTCGATCTTGTGTCCTATCCGGATGCGGCGACGGTCGACCTGATGACCTCACTGTTTCCGCACAGCGTCGGGCAGTATGACCGTCACATCCGCATCGGCGGCATCAAAACCTTCCTCGACGGCTCGCCGCAGGGACGCACCGCATGGATGCGCACGCCCTATCAGGACAGCGACGGTGACTGCGGTTACGGCACGCTGTCCGACGAAGCGCTCGATGCGGTCATCGAAAAGGCGAAGGAGCACTCGATGCAGCTGCTCGCGCACTGCAACGGCGACGCGGCGGCGGCGCAATATCTTGCGGCGCTCACCCGCGCGGAGAGCACCTGCCCCACCCTGCGCGATTCCCGTCCGGTCATGATCCACGCGCAGCTGCTTGACCTCGATCAGTTTGCCGCGGTGCGCGCGACCGGCGTTATCCCGTCGTTTTTCGTGGCGCATGTCTACCATTGGGGCGATGTGCACCGTAAAAACTTCGGAGAAGCGCGCGCTGCGCGCATCAGTCCCGCCATGTCGGCATGGCGCGCGGGCATCCTGTTCACGTTCCATCAGGATGCGCCGGTCATTCCGCCCGATATGCTTGAAACACTGTGGTGCGCCACCTGCCGCACGACCAAAAGCGGCTTCGTGCTCGGGGAAAACGAGCGTCTGCCCGCAGAGGAAGCACTGTATGCGGTCACGAGGAACGCCGCGTACCAGTATTTCGAGGAGGAGACCAAGGGCGTCATTCGCGTGGGTGCGCGTGCGGATTTTGTCGTGCTCGACCGCGATCCCCTCGCCGTCCCGCCGGAGGAGCTGCGCACGCTGCGCGTGCTCGCGACGATCAAAGACGGTACAGTCGTGTATTCTCAGTAAAAAAGATAACAAAAAAAAGCGTCATCCGATCGGATGACGCTTTTTTGGTTCGTGTGACAAATCAGCTGGCAGCCTTGATGGTTGCGTCGGTCGCGGCAGTCTTTGCCTTGCCCGGGGCAATGATGCGGCCGGTGTCGCCCAGCTTTGCGGTCTCGGCGGCGTTGTCGACGGTGATCTTGTTCATCTCCGCGTCGACCGTCTCGACCTTCGCTGCGGTCGACCACTCCTGAAGCAGTGTGCTGAAGTCCTTGCCCGATGCGCCCTTGAGGATGGCTTCGCGGTAGGAATCCATCTTGCTCGCGTCGAGCGGCAGACGCTTGATGATGTGGTAGCCGAACTGGCTCTCGACGATGCCGGAGACCTCATTTTCCTTGAGCGCCTTCGCGCCGTTGTAGAACTCGTCGACCATCTCACCCTGGGTGAAGATATAGCCGTCGGGCGAGCTGTCCATGCCCGGATCTTCGTTGTACTGCTTGATGAGCGCGTCAAAATCCTCGCCCGCGGCAGCCTTCTTCGCGATTTCCTCCGCGAGCGCCTTCTTCTGCGCCTTTTCCGCGTCGGTCAGCGCCTTGCCGTCCGCACCGGTGGTCTGAATGAGGATGTGCTTCGCCTGAATATAGTTATCGTTAAAGTACTTGGTCATTTCCTCGTCGGACGGCGTCAGCTTGCCGTTCGGACCGAAGTAATCGTTGTTAAGCGCCTTGGCATACGCGGAAATAATGAGGCTGTTATCGTACATCTGCTCGGTCATATCTTGCTGTGCGAGCGCGCTCTGGAAGGCTTCTTCGCCTCCAAGCTGATCGACGATCGAGCGCTTATAGTCGCGCATTTCGTTCACATCCGCACGATTGAGCTTGAGACCGTCCTTTTGGAACTGCTGGAGCACAACGCGATACTGGGTCACCATATCCTTTGCGCTCGCGCGCAGCGAATCGACCATGCTCTCATCCTTCCACAGCGACTCGGTGTTTGCACCAAACTGTGCCATCTGGTTTTCGTAGCCGTTTTTCGCGCTCAGAAAATAAGAAGCATACTCGTTGGCATGCACCTGCTCGCCGTTCACGGTCATGACGACCGGTGTGCCGCCATCGTCAAAGCGGTAGGTGGGGATGGGATCGGCAACGACGACCGCGCCGACGCACAATGCGGATACAACAGCCATACAAACGGCTGGAATGACCTTTTTATTCATACTTTTCTTAGACACTCCCTTGTTAAAAATACGCTCTTACAGTATAACACTTCTCCTACTGTAACACAATGCTATCCGTGGAAAAACACAAAACAGACACAAAACGCGCGTTATTTCTTGTGTGCGGTACGCTCCTTCAGCTCGCGCAGCGCATCGCTGAAGCGTGCGGAGACCGCGCTCGGGTTGCCGCGCAGCAGCTGCCGAGAAGCGCCGCGCACGCCCGCAAGTGATTTGTCGTAAGCGCTTTGCAATTCGTCAAGAGCGCCCTGCAATTTGTCGCGCGTGCCTGCGGCGGCTTCACTCAGGCGTTCACGGGTGTTCTGCGCTGCGGCAGACAGCTTTTCGCGCGTATCGTCGGCTGCGGTCGACAGCTTTTCGCGCGTCTCCTCCGCAACGGTCGACAGCTTTTCGCGGGTCTCCTCGGCTGCGAGGGCGATCTGCACGCGGGTCTCCTCCATCTGTGCGCGCAGACGGGTCAGCTCTTCGAGCACACGGGCAAGGTCGAGTGCGGTGCGCACCGCGTAGCCCACGTCCGCCGCAAAAACCACGGAAATCACCGTGGCGACGACGACGCCCGCGAGCGGGGGCAGCAGCGCGAGCATGTCCGCGATCGGCGGATGGATGAAGTGCACGAGCAACAGTGTGAGCACGCCCCATGCGATCGAGGATTGCAGGCAGATGCGTCCCTTATATTGAAACCGGTGGGACGAATAGTCCCAGTATTTTACCTTAAAAATGGCTTCCATCGCCCAACCAACGCAGTATTCGAGCACAGTTGCCGTCACCATGCCCGCAAAAAACAGCACGACCGGCTGTTTTTGCAGCGGCAGCGCGACGAACAAAAGCAGTACCGCGCCCGTGCCGTACAGCGGCAGCATGGGCCCGCGCACGAACCCGCGGTTGACAAAGTGCTTTTGCTGCGCGGATACGACCGTGGTCTCAAAGCACCAACCAAGAAAGCAGTAGCTATAAAAAATCAGCAGCCATTGCACCGCCGAATATTCATACATGTCGATTCCTCCTATGAAAAAGTGAATGCATTTCTATTATACACGCTTTTTGCGTGTCTTGCCAGTGCCTTACCGTGTCGATGAGGCACTGAAACAGTTGCTATTTTAGGGATTTAGGCGTATACTACACCTATCCGGTATATGCCGAAAAACAAAGGAGTTGAAAACATCATGGGCTGCACCCACAACTGTGAGTCCTGCTCTTCCGGCTGCCACGAGCCGCAGAGCTTACGCAAAGAACCCAATCCGCTGTCGACCATCCATAAGGTCATCGGCGTTGTTTCGGGCAAGGGCGGCGTCGGCAAATCGCTTGTCACGTCCATGCTCGCCTGCGGTCTTGCCGCGCGCGGCAAGCACACCGCCATCCTCGATGCGGACATCACCGGACCGTCCATCCCCAAGGCGTTCGGTCTGCACGAGCGCCTGATGATGGGCGAAGGCGGCGTCATCCCCGCCAAGACCGGCAAATACGGCATCGACGTTGTGTCGATCAACCTCGTGCTCGAGCATGAGGACGATCCGGTCGTGTATCGCGGTCCCATCCTCGCGCAGACCGTCCATCAGTTTTGGCAGGACGTTGTGTGGCAGGATGTCGACTATATGTTCGTCGATATGCCTCCCGGCACGGGCGACGTACCGCTGACCGTGTTCCAGTCCCTGCCGCTTGACGGCATCATCGTCATGACGTCCCCACAGGATCTCGTCAGCATGATCGTCGGCAAGGCGGTCAATATGGCGCGCATGATGGAGGTACCGATCGTCGGCGTCATCGAAAACTACAGCTATCTGGCATGTCCGGACTGCGGCAAGCACATTTCGGTCTTTGGCGAGAGCCATGTGGACGAAGCGGCGGCGCAGTACGACCTGCCCGTCCTCGCCAAGCTGCCGATCGACCCCGCGCTTGCGGCTGCGGTCGATGCCGGTGCGATCGAGGACGCCACCCTGCCCGAAGCGCTCGGCGGCGCGATGGATGCGCTCGAAGCGCTTTCCAAAAAGGAGTTCTGATTATCATGCAAAAGATTGCAATTCCGGTCAAAAACGGACAAATTGACCCCGATCTCGGTCGGGCGACTGCGTTTCTGCTCGTCACGGCGCAGGCGGGGCGCGAACTGTCGCGCGAGACCCTAGCCGCCCCCGGCGAGGGCAATGTATCGGTCGTCAACCTGCTCGCGGGCGTGGGCGCAACCGCGCTCATCTGCGGCGAACTTGGTCTTATGGCACGCTCGGCGTTCCAGATGATGGAGCTTGAGCTCATTCCGGGCTGTCTGGGCGATGCGGACGAGGCGGTCGCGACCTATCTGCGCGGCGAAGCACAGGGCGACCCGTCCATCCTGTCGGTCGAGATCCAGATGGACGAAAACGACCCCATGCAGTGCATGCACGACTGCGCGAAGTGCGGTGGCTGCGGCGATCCCGAGCTGCTCGAAAAGATTCGCAAAAACATCCCTGAAGTATAAAATAACAGCCGATATCTCCATGAAAAAGGGATACCGGCTGTTTTTTTATGCGATATGGAATCCGATATTGCCGTAATTGCCGCCGAGCATGAGGAAACGCAAAGACTGCGTGTCATCGAGCGGGAGGGCATAGGGCTGCGCGACGCTCGCCTCGATGACCTGCCAGCCCTGCTTGGGCGTGTAGAGCGCATACTTGCCCACGCCGGTGCGAACTGCGGGATCATCGGGACGAATATAGAGCGTTTTACCGCTTGTATTCGTGAAATCGAGGTTGTAGGTGGTCGCAAAGTTCCCGTTTAAAAAATAGGTGAAGTTCGCCGTGCCCATATCCTTCGCGGCGAGATCGTCGGTATAGCTCTGCGGATATTCCCCGGGATTGAGTTTCCAATGGCTCGGACGGTTGCCGCACAGCATAAAATTGCGCACCTTGGAGGCGTCGACCGTCGCGCGGCGTTCCGAGTATTTGAACAGTCCGGCGGTGCGTCCCGCGGCATCATCCGTTCCGCGCGGCAGCTTGGCGAGGTATTCCGACGCCATATCCTGCTTGAGTGCAACGATTTTCATCGTCAGCCCTTCCGATGCGGTCGAAAGCTGATAGCGCGCGTTGATGAGACTGCCGCCCGGCACAGTCGTGGATACGATGAGCTTGGATTCGCCCTTGTCGACCGATACGGTTTCGGGCTGCTGATCGGCATAAAAATGCATGTAGCAATCCGCAGATACGTCGATGGAATCCAGACCCACGCCGATGCCCTTGCGCACGACGGACACCTGCGCCGCAAGGTTGCCGCTGTTCGTCACGACGACGCCGACCTTCATCGGCTGATACGAACCCATGTAGTTCCAGTGATAAAATTCGATGTCGGTCGGCTGATCGACTTTTAATTCGGTCTGTGCGGTGTATAAGCCGCCGCGCTCAAATTTACGCGTGACAAAGCCCTCGGGGTTGTTGGAGTAGAGCATGGGCACGCCCTCGGCAGTCATCGTGATGGGAGTCGGTGCTTGTGCCGCCGCATAGCTGCGCAGGCGCAGCATGGTCAGCACCGCCTGTTCGACAGTATAACGGCTCAAGGGGTCAAAGCGGTTTTGTCCCACCCCGCTCATCACGCCGCCGCGATAGCAGAATGTGACCGCTTCTTTTGCCCAGTCCGCGATGCTGTCGTCATCGCCAAAGGTATAGGGCGTGCGCTGATCGGCGTACGACGTCGGCAGCGCGACGGAATTCGTCATACGGTAGAGCATGGTCGCGGCTTCCTGCCGGGTAATCGGTGCGTCGGGCGCAAAGGTCGAGTCGGTTACACCGTTGACGACGCCGAGTACCTGCATGCGGCGCACCGCTTCCTCTGCGGTGTCGGTGAACGGGCTGTCGCCGGTCAGCGCGGCAAAGGTATAGCCCTGCGCGGTCAGCAGCTGTGTGCCGAGCGTGCAGAATTCCGCGCGCGTGATCGGGCGCTGCCAGTCGCTTTGCAGCGCATCGGGCACGAGGCGGTTGGAAAGCGCGGTTTGAATATCGTTCTGCGCCCAATTCGAAGGCATCGACGCAGCGAGCGCGCCTGCGCCCGACACCGTCATCCACGCGGCAAGACCCGCCGCGCAAAGTTGTTTTTTCATGCTGTTCCCAGTCTCCCTTACACAAAAGTACAGTGTTATTGTACCACGTTCAGACTGAAAACGTGTGAAAAATAAGAAAAGCTTAAGATTCTGCACCGCTCACAGTGGTGCGTAGTGTCAACGGCCCGGAATCGACATCCGGCTGTCCGGCCGCCGGACTCCGCCGTGCGCCGCCGGTCGTTTGGAGTGCTCGACCATTTCGCGGGATACAATGCGCGTGCGTACATATTCCACATCGGAAGCGGGCGCTTTGCCGCGGCAGAACAATTCATAGAGCACGAGCACTGCGCGCTCGGCGAGCTTGGCAAATTCCTGGTCAATGACGAAATCCACGCGTCCGTCGAGCAGAAATTCCCGCGCCCACGGTGTCAAATCGTTGCAGACCACCGGAATGCGATGCGGCAGCTTTGCCTTGGAGAGCGCCGCCACACATGCGTCCACGCTCTCGGTCGCCATATAGACCCCACGCAGCTTGGGGTTTTCCCGCGCGGCACGCAGCACACCGTCATAGGTCAGGTCATAGCGCTCGAGGCACTCAATGACCCGCGTGCGCGGCGCATCCGTTCCCGCCTCGTCAAGCCGACGGCAAAAACCGTCCACCCGTCCGCGGTGTGTCGTGTATTCCACGTTTCCGGTCACAATGAGCACATCGCTCGCAGGCGGTACGAGCCGCAGCATCAGCCCGCCCGCCATGCGTCCCGTGCGTCCGTAATCCTGACAAATGTGACAAATGCGGCTGCTGCCCGTCACATCGGAATCATAGGTGACGACCGAAATGCCGCGCGCGGTCAGGCGGTCGATCTCATCGCGAATGGCAGGCACATCACCCGCGTTTAAGATGAGTCCGCGCGCGCCGCGCGCAAGCAGCCGCTCGATGCACTCAAAATATTCGCGCGGCGTGCGTCCGTGCATTTCTTCGACCAGAATCTCGAAATCATCGCGGAAAATATTGCGCTGTGCGCGCTTGATGCCGCGGTGCATCTCGGTCACATAATACCGCAGATCCCAGTGCGCGAGCAAAAAGCCGATCGTGACCCGTCCGCCCGCCGCGCGCTTTGCCGTGGGCGTGCGGTAGCCGGAGCGCGCGATCGCCGCCTCGACCCGCGCGCGCACCTCGGGCGCGACCCCCGGGCGTTGGTTCACCACTCGATCGACCGTGCCGCGCGATACCCCACATTGATCCGCGATCGCCTGTGCCGTGACTTTCGCCATAAAAAACGCCTCCTTTATCACAATTTATTTCTGATTTCACTTTATCCTAACAGACCTGTGTGTGCTTTTCAAGGGCTGTGCGTGCATTTTTGGCGAAAAGCACATTGCACGGCACTTTTTACAAAAATAAAACGTGTTTTTTCAGCGATATGCATAAACAATTTTGGGTGTGGTTAGGCAGGAATACAAATTTCAAACTGCCCCTTGTTTTTGCGCTTGTGAAAGATTTATAATAGAAACATACACAGGAAACAACCCTATTTTGGGCTGTATATAGGCAAGAATGAGCCAATTTTTGAGCGAGAGGGAGAATGTAAAAATGGGCAATCTTCGTATTGGCGTCGTCGGCTGTGGCCGTATCGGCAAGCTGCACATCAACAATCTGATCAACTCCGTTCCGGGCGTCGAGGTTATCGCCGCTGCGGACCCGATGCTGGACAAGTCCGGCGCGCGTGAGTGGCTTGCAGAGCGCAAGATCACCAACGTTTCTACCGATTTTATGGACGTTGTCAACAACAAGGACGTTGACGTTGTCTTCGTTTGCTCCTCCACCGACACGCATTGCGACGTTTCGATGGCGGCTGTCAAGGCTGGCAAGCACGTTTTCTGCGAGAAGCCGATCGATTATGATATCGACAAGATCAAGGCGCTGCTCGCACTGGTCGAAGAGAAGGGCGTAAAGTTCCAGGTAGGCTTTAACCGCCGCTTCGACCACAACCACAAGGCAGTCGCGGACGCTGTCAAGGACGGCACGATCGGCGATCCCCACATCGTTATCGTTTCTTCCCGTGACCCTGAGCCCCCCCCGGCATCCTATGTCGCGGTTTCCGGCGGTATTTTCTATGATATGATGATCCACGACTTCGACATGGTGCGCTACGTCACCGGTTCCGAGGCTGTTGAGATCTCCGCAGTCGGTTCCTGCCTCGTTAACCCGAAGCTGCAGGAAGAGTCCGGCATTCCGGACGTTGACACCGCTGTTGTCACCATGAAGATGGCAAACGGCTGCATCGCAGTCATCAACAACTCCCGTCAGGCAGTTTACGGCTACGACCAGCGCGTCGAGGCGTTCGGCTCCAAGGGTATGGCTTCCGACGCGAACGACCTGCTGAACAACACCACCATCATCACCAAGGATGGCGCGAAGAGCGAGAAGCCGCTGTGGTTCTTCCTCGAGCGTTACAACCAGGCGTTTGTCAATCAGGTCATCGAGTTCGTCAACGCGATCACCAAGGACATCGAGGTTCCGGTCGGCGCGATCGACGGTCTGCGTCCGGTTCTCATGGCAAAGGCTGCAACCGAGTCCTGCCGTAACGGCGGCGCTTGGATCAAGGTCGAGGCGTAATCTTTTCCCAAAAGCAAGCACCCAAGAGCGTGCCGCACCTGCGGCGCGCTCTTTTCTTTGCATTTTGTGCCGGGCTGTGGTAAAATAATCCGATAAGTTTTGTAAAGAGAAGGGGAGCAGGGGCTTCATGTCATATGTTTATATCCTGCGTTGCGCGGACGGCACGCTGTACAGCGGTTGGACGAGTGATGTGACACGCCGTCTCGCGGCGCACAACGGCGGTACGGCGGGGGCAAAATATACGCGTGCACGCCGTCCGGTGACACTGGTGCACTGTGAAAAATGCGCAGACCAGTCCGAGGCAATGCGCCGTGAGGCGGCGCTCAAAAAGCTGACCCGTGCGGAAAAGGAAGCGCTCGTCGCGCACACCGCGCGCACCGAGGATGAATTTCTGACCGTGCTCGACGCGGCAAATCAGCCTTGCGGCACGCTGCCGCGTTCGCTTGTGCACGCATGCGGGCTGCGTCACCGCGTGGTGCATGTGCTCGTGTTTGAAACGCGGCGTCAAACCTGCGGCATTTGGCTGCAACAGCGCGGTTTTGACCGCCCTACCCTGCCCGGTTATTATGACTGGACGTCCACGGGCCATCTTGATCCGGGGGAAACGCCGGAGATCGGCGCGTGCCGCGAAGCGCGCGAGGAGATTGGGCTGGAGATTGCGCCGGAGGAGCTGGTCCCCGCAGGGGAGTTCCATTTTCAGGTGCAGCGGTCGCCCTCACATTTTGACGATGAGATCGCGACCGCATTCCTGTATTTTGCGCCGGAAACCCCCGCATTTGCCCCCGGAGAAGAGGTCGCGCGCGTGGTTTGGACGCCGTGCCGCGCCATTGCCGCATCGTTCCGCGAAGGGGTAGAACTGCCCATCACGCCCTTTGGCGGCGAGGAAAGCACCGCGCCGGGCGGGCGGCTGTCCCCCTCCCCGCGCGAATGGAACGCCATACATAAGTTGCTCAAACAACGAGAACAGATGCGTAAAGGCACAGTTTAAGGACAGAAAAGGAGAAAAATATGGCAGAAAAAATCGTATTGGCTCTGATTTTGATCGCCCTTGCCCTTGCAGAGCTTGAGATCTCCAAGCTGCGTAAGCGTGTGCAGCGGCTGGAGCGGCGGCTCGACGCCCTCGCGCAGCGCACCGGCAATGAGCCGCTTGCATCATGCTGGGTGAGCAACGAGATGCGGGCGCGCCTGCTTGCGCTCAAGCAGCAGGGCAAGACCGTGGAAGCGGTTCGGGTGCTGCGCCGTCAGACCGAATTACCCTTGCTCGATGCCAAAGAAATGATTGATAATTTATAAGTTTACCTAAATTTTTCTCTGATTTCTCTGAATAAAACTGCAAATATCTGTGAAAAAAGCAGACGGTTTTGTGCCGTCTGCTTTTGCATATCGTCGCCTCAAAAACGGTTATTTCTGCGGCAGAAACGCCGCTTCGCGGGCATAACGCGCCAAAACCGCACATTCTGCGTCGGTAAATCCTAAATCGCGCTGTAAAATGTCATATTCGTGCGCAAGCGTCGTGCCCGAGACCGTGCGGTTGTCCGTGCAGATCGCGATGTGCACACCTGCGTCGAACAGCCGGCGAATGGGATGCTCCGCGAGGGAGGACACACAATGCGTTTGCACGTTGCTTGTCACACATTGCTCAAGCGTCACGCCGGTCTCGACCACACGGCGTACAACGGCGGGATCTTCGATCGCGCGCGTGCCGTGCCCAATGCGCCGCGCACCCAGATCGAGCGCCGCGGCAACGCTGTCTGCGCCGCACGCCTCGCCAGCGTGAATGGTGATTTGGACATCATTTTCCACAGCTTGTGCAAAAATCCGCGCAAAGTCGGACAGCGGACGCGCACATTCCTGCCCCGCAAGGTCAAGACCGCACACACCCTGTCCGCGATAGCGCGCCGCAAGCGTCGCGGTTGCATCGTTCGCGCCCATGTCCGCGGTCGTCAGCATGCATAAGATCACGCCTGCCCGCGGCATGCGGCTGTCGCGCACGCCGTGCAGCACCGCGTCGATCGCACCCGCCTGCGGCAGTCCGCGCTGCCCATGCTGAAGCGGCGCAAAGCGCAATTCGGTATAGGTAAGCCCCTCGTCGGCAAGCTGTGCGAGCAGTGCGCGTGTTGCGCTATAGAGTGCATCCGCGGTTTGCAGCACGCTTACGGGCAGCGCAAAGCGCGTCAGATAGTCCGCAAGCGAGCGGCAATCCGGAGAGACCGTGCAGTGCGGGCGCAACGCTTCGACGGTGTATGCAGGCAGCGCGATGCCCTGCTCCCGCGCGAGTGTGAGGATGGTTTCGACCGGCAGCGAGCCGTCTAAATGCAGATGCAGATCGCTTTTTGCAAAGGACATAAAAAACGCCTCCTTCTTTTGGCTGATTTCCTAAAACAGCGGAATATTTCACGCAGAATAACTGAAAATAGTAGAGAAAAATTGTCACTCATGCACGTTATCATGATCTTTCCAGTACCACCACTTGCATTTTTCCGGTTCGGGCTGCGCATGCTCGGCAAAATAGACTGCGCAGCGGTAGACATAGAGCACGCAGCGGTCGAGCACGCAACCGCGCCGCGCACAGTCTGCAGCATAGAGTGCTTCGGGGTCGGCGCCGCGCAAAGAAGCAACACTGTCGTATCCGAGTGCATGCAAATCGCCCTCGGTCGTCTTTCCTACGCCGGGAATCGTACGTAAATCGCTGCTGCTCATCATAAATTACGATCTGCTTCTAGCAAAACCCGCTGATAGAGCGCGTTTTTTTTGACGCCGCAGCCTGCGGACGCCATTTTGACCGCGTCCTTGCACGTTTCCCCTGCCTCCATGCGGCGGCGGACTTCTTCAAGCGCACGCTCCATACGCGCGTCGTCGTCCTGCTCGGACGGCTCGTCCGCGCATCCCTCGACGATGAGCACAAACTCGCCGCGCGGGTCGTGCTCCCCATAGTATTCCACCGCGCCACCCAGCGTGGTGCGCCGCGTTTCCTCGTGCAGCTTGGTCAGCTCGCGCGACAGGCTGACGCGCCGCGCGTCCCCAAACGCCGCTGCAAGATCGGCGAGCGTCGCGCGCAGCTTGTGCGGTGCTTCATAAAAGATCATCGTGCGTGTTTCGTGCGCAAGGGTCGTCAAATGCTCCCGACGCGTCTTTTTGTTGACGGACAGAAACCCCTCAAAGCACCACCGACCGGAGGGCAGACCGCTCGCAGCAAGCGCACACACCGCGGCGCACGCGCCGGGCACGGGAATGCAGGGCACATCGTGCTCGGCGCACAGCGCAACCAGATCTTCGCCGGGATCGGACACCGCCGGCGTGCCTGCATCGGTCACGAGGGCACAGTTTTCGCCCGCAAGCAGGCGCGCAAGAATTTCCTCGCCGCGCTGCCTGCGGTTGTGTTCATAATAGCTGACCATGGGCTTGTGCAGGTCGAGATGCGCGAGTAGCTTCTGGCTGACGCGTGTATCCTCGGCGGCAATGAAGTCGACCGAGCCGAGTGTCGCCGCCGCGCGCGGTGATAAATCGTTCAAATTGCCGATCGGTGTCGCGACCAAATAAAGCGTTCCTATACTCATCGTTATATTTCTCCAAATTATGATTCTTATCGGCCTCTCTCGACCGGATTTTTCCCGTAAGCGTGTAAATAGTCTGCGGTGTACGCGCCGTCCGCATCACGCACGAGCAGCGGCGGCAGTACGAGCAGCCCTTCGCGACCGTCTTTCATCGCTTCGACGAGCACCGCGCTCGGCGCGTGCCCCGCGGTCTGCTGCACAAAGCGCAGCCGCTTGACGGTCAGCCCTGCCTGCGCGAGCGCGGCAAACAGCGTGGCGAGCCGCTCCGGTCGGTACACGAGCGCGAACCTGCCCCGCTGCCGCAGCGCAAACGCCGCCGCCGCGCACAAACTGGCCAGCGTGTCCGCGCGCGCCTGCCGCGCGTGGGGCAGCGCACTGTGCGCTTTGCCCGCCGCAGGATCAAAATACGGCGGATTGCATACGACCGCGTCGAATGCGCCCGCGCGCAGCACCGTGTGCGCGTCGCGCGCGTCCGCCTGCACGACGGTCATGCGCGCTTCGAGCGCATTGAGCGCGATATTTTCCGCCGTCTGCGCGCATGCCGCCGGATCGAAATCGAGCGCGCACACGGTCGCCTCGCGGCTTTTGCCGAGCACGAGCAGCGCGAGCGTGCCCGCCCCACAGCCCAGATCGAGCACGCGCGCGCGGCGCGGAATGCGCGCGAAATCCGCGAGCAGCATGCTGTCCTGTCCGAGCGGAAACACGCCCGCGCCCACGCGCAGCCGCAGCCCGCCCGGCAGATATTCTTCGTGCGTCATGTGTCCTCCTGTGTGTGCGGCCCGTCAAAACACACTGAGCATGCTCAGAAAACCGCGCTTGTGATCAAACACGACTGAGCATGCTCAGTCAATTTGCACACACAGGCATTGCTGCTGCGGCTGTTTTGCCCGGTTTTGGCAGAATCTTTGCTGTTTTTTATTATACCATAGATTCGGAGAAAAAACGGCTTTTTCCTGCCGTTTTCCGTCGGATTCTTTGGGAGATGCAGGCGGATGCGGCGCGGAACGTGCGACAACGCCGAAAAAGTGAAAAAATGCGTGAAATTTCCTGCGTTTTATCTTGCATTTATGTGGAAATGCGGGTAAAATAGGAAAATAGAAAGTATGCCCATTCCGGGTCTTTTGTCCATTCCTACAAAAAGAGTATAAAATATTCGGATTCCCGCATATTGCTTTCGTGCATTTTGAAGATTGAAATGTATACCCCGCAGGTGTATATTGAAGTTAGTAAAAGCCAACATAGGAGGCAATCAGTTATGAAACCTTTGGTTTATGCAGATAATGCGGCGACAACGCCGATTTCCAAGAACGTATACAACGCCATGCAGCCGTGGCTGACCACGGGCTACGGCAACCCGTCGAGCTGGATGTATGACACCGGCAAGCAGGCGGGCCGCGCCATGGACGAGGCGCGTGCACTCGTTGCCAAGGGCATCGGCTGCGACCCGTCCGAGATCATCTTCACGGGCGGCGGCTCGCAGGCGGACAACCTCGCCATCAAGGGCTTTATGGCGGGCGCGAGCGCCAAGGGCAGAAAGCACATCATCACCTCGAAGATCGAGCACCATGCGGTGCTGTACACCTGCGAATATCTGGAATCGCAGGGCTATCGCGTCACTTATCTCGATGTCGACGCACAGGGTCATGTCGATCTCGACCAGCTGCGCCGCGAGATTTCCGAGGATACCGCCCTTGTTACCATCATGGCGGCGAACAACGAGATCGGCACGATCCAGCCGCTTGCAGAGATCGCAAAGATCGCGCACGAAGCCGGTGCGGTGTTCCACACGGACGCGGTGCAGGCGGTCGGCCACATGGCGCTCGACGTGCGCGCGCTCGAGATTGACATGCTCTCCCTGACTGCGCATAAGCTGCGCGGACCCAAGGGCATCGGCGCGCTGTATGTCAAGAAGGGCATTAAGCTCGTGCCGCTCGTGCACGGCGGCGGACAGGAGCGCGGCATTATGTGCGGCACGGAGAACGTCGCGGGCATGGTCGGTCTGGGCGAAGCGGTACGCGATGCGACCGAGCGCCGCGAGGAGATCATGGCGTATGTACGCGGTCTGCGCGACCGTCTGGTCGAGGGCGTCATGAAGATCCCTTACACCCACTTTACCGGCGATCCGGTGAATCGTCTGCCGGGCACGGCGTCGTTCGTGTTCGAGGCGATCGAGGGCGAAGGTCTTATCATGCGTCTGAACGAGTACGGCATCTGCGGCTCGACCGGTTCGGCGTGCTCGACCGGCTCGCTCGACCCGTCCCATGTGCTCATGGCGATCGGTCTGCCGCATGAAATTGCGCATGGCAGCCTGCGTCTGACCCTCGGCGAGCAGAACACCGCGGAAGAGGTCGATTATATCATTGAAAAGCTGACCGAGGTCGTCGCAACGCTGCGTTCCATGAGCCCGGTTTGGGAGAACGGCGCGCCCAACCTGACCGCCGCGTCCGAGCTGACCGCACATACCCATCATCACCACTAATTCAGTGTGTAAAACCCAACGGTTTATATAAAAAGGAGCATATTGAAATGCAATACAGTGAAAAGGTACTCGACCATTTCTCTCACCCCCGCAATGTGGGCGAGCTCGAGGACGCGAACGGCGTCGGTGAGGTCGGCAACGCCAAGTGCGGCGACATCATGAAGATTTACCTCAAGGTATCGGACGACGGCATCATTGAGGACGTCAAGTTCAAGACCTTTGGCTGCGGCGCGGCGATCGCGACGAGCTCGATGGCGACCGAGATGGTCAAGGGCAAGACGCTTGAAGAAGCGCTCAAGCTGACCAACAAGGCGGTTGCGGAAGCGCTCGACGGTCTGCCGCCGGTCAAGATGCACTGCTCTGTCCTCGCGGAAGAAGCGCTGCGCAGCGCGATCGCGGACTACTACAAGCGTATGGGCAAGGACCCGCAGGAGATCCTCGGCTGTAGCTGCGACTGCGCAAACTGCGGCTGCGAACACTAACGCCGCTCACAGCGGCAGGTAGTGTCAACGGCAGGCGGCTGAGCGCCGCTATTTCCGCCGTTGGGACGAGGGACGCGGTCGTGCGCGCATAAATCCCCCGCGCCGCGCGCGCCAGTACCCGCTCTGGTCCCGGGCATACTTCCCCAAAAAATTGCATACCATAGGGCAGATTGAAAAATCTGCCCTTTTGGCGTATGCGCATCGCGTCTACGCATACGAATGGTGATTAACATGATAAAAATAACTGAAAGTATTACAAAGCTGCGCGCCTACCGCGAGGTCTATGACGCGCTGCGGGCGCAAAACGGCGCGGTCGCAGCGGCGGGGCTGTCCCCCATCCACAAGGCGCATGTGCTTGCGGCGCTGCGTACCGAGACCTCGCGTCCGGTGTTCGTCATCACGGCGGACGAGCCGGCGGCGCAGCGGCTTGCGAGCGACCTGTCCGCGTTTTTGGAGCGTGAAACGCTGCGGCTGCCCTATCGCGAGCTGCTGTTCGTGCCTGCGGTCAGTGCGTCGCGCGGCGCGGAGCAGCAGCGCATGGCGGCGTTTTATCGCATGGGGCAGGGCGCGCCGGTTGTGGTCGCGTCCGCGGAAGCCGCGCTGCAAGCGTGCATCCCGCCGGACAAACTGGCGGACGCCGTGCTCACGCTCGAAACCGGCAAGGAATATGATCTGCGCGCGCTCGCCGACCGGCTGACGCGGGCGGGGTATTCGCGCGCCGTGCAGGTCGAGGGCGCGGGGCAGTTTGCGCTGCGCGGCGACCTGCTCGATCTCTATCCGCCGCAGGAGCGCGCGCCCGTGCGTGTCGAGTTCTTCGGGGACGAGGTCGACACGATGCATTATTTCGATGTCGGCACGCAGCGGCGCGGGGACGCGCTCGATACGCTACTGTGTCTGCCGTGCGCGGAGGCGCTCCCCCATCTGGCGCAGGGCGGCGCGGCGGGCTGCGCCGAAGTGCTTGAAAACCTGCTGAAAAGCCGCAAGAAAAAGCATCCTGACCTTGAAAAACATGTGAAAAATGACATTGAGCGGCTGCGTGACGACGGTACGCTGCCTGCCGGCGATAAATATCTGCCGCTGCTTTACCCGCAAGGCGCGACCGCGCTCGATCATATGCCCGCGGACACGCTGTTTTGCATCGACGACACGCCGCGCGTGCGCGAGGCGGCGCAGGGCTTTGCGCTGCGGGTGCAGCAGGATGTCGAAGCGCTCGTCGAGCGCGGCGAGCTGTCGGGCGAAGTGCCGCTCGGATATGCATATAGTTTTGCACAGCTTGTGGAAAAGCTCGCGCCGCGCACGCCGCTGCTGCTCGATACCTTCCTGAGCACCGCACCCGGACTCGCGCTCGGCGCGGTCGTCAACTTCACGGCAAACCAGATGAACGCTTACGGCGGCAATCTCGACATGGCGGCGGCGGATATTTCGCTCTATGCCGGACAGGGGCGCAGCGTGGTCATGCTGTGCGGCAGCGCGCTGCGCTGTAAAAATATGTATGAGACGCTGCGCGACGCGGGGGTCGCGTGCGCGGTCGCGGACGGTGTGCCGGTCGGCGGGCGCGTGAACATCATGGAGGGCGCGCTGTCGGCGGGCTTTGAGTATCCCGAAATCGGACTGGTCGTCATGACCGAGGGACAGGTGCTTGCGCGCCGCCGCGCACCTGTCAAGACCCGCAAAAAATCCGGCAGAGACCGCGTGCAGAGCTACACCGACCTTGTGCCCGGCGATCTGGTCGTGCACGAGCATCACGGTGTCGGCCGTTTTGTCGGCATGGAACGCGTGACGGTCGACGGCGCGGCGCGCGATTTTGTTAAGATCGCGTTCGCGGGTACAGATTTCCTGTACGTCCCCGCGACGAACCTCGATCTGATCTCCAAATACATCGGCGGGGGCGGCGATCCGGAAAAAACGCGGCTCAATAAGCTCGGCGGTGCGGAATGGTCCAAGGCGCGCTCGCGTGCCAAGGCGGCAGCCCGGGAGCTTGCTGAGGGGCTCATCAAGCTGTACGCCGAGCGCGCGCAGCTGACCGGCTTCGCGTTTCCCGCGGACGACGACTGGCAGCGCGAGTTTGAGGACGCATTCCCCTACGACGAGACCGACGATCAGCTCAAATGCATCGAGGAGATCAAGCGCGACATGCAGTCGCCCCGCCCGATGGAGCGTTTGCTGTGCGGCGACGTGGGCTTCGGCAAGACCGAGGTCGCGCTGCGCGCCATTATGAAGTGCGTGCTCGCGGGCAAGCAGGCGGCGATCCTCGTGCCCACCACCGTGCTCGCGCGGCAGCACTATCTGACCTGTTTGGAGCGCTTCAAGGGCTATCCGATGCAGATCGAGCTGCTTTCGCGCTACAAAACGACCTCTGAGCAAAAAAAGATCCTCGAGAAACTGCGCATGGGCACGCTCGACCTCATCATCGGCACGCACAAGCTGTTCCGCAAGGACCTGAAATTCCGCGATCTCGGGCTGCTCGTCGTCGATGAGGAGCAGCGTTTCGGCGTGGGGCATAAGGAAAAGCTCAAGGAGCTGTCCAAGCAGGTCGATGTGCTCACGCTGTCGGCAACGCCCATCCCGCGCACGCTCGGCATGGCGCTGTCCGGCATCCGCGACATGTCGGTCATTGAGGAGCCGCCGCACGATCGTCATCCCGTGCAGACCTACGTCGTCGAGTATTCCGACGCGATCGTGGATGACGCGATGCGGCGCGAGCTGTCGCGCGGCGGACAGGTCTATTATCTGCACAATCGCGTGGAAAGCATCGACCGCACGGCGGCGCGCATTCAGAAGGTGTTCCCCGACGCGCGCGTCGGCGTGGGACACGGCAAAATGAGCCAGCGCGAGCTGGGAAACGTCATGAGCGCGATGAGCGACGGCGAGATCGACATTCTCGTGTGCACGACCATCATCGAAACCGGCATCGACATCCCGAACGCGAACACGCTCATTGTCGAGGACGCGGACAATATGGGTCTGGCACAGCTTCATCAGCTGCGCGGGCGCGTCGGCCGCTCGAGCCGCCATGCGTTTGCCTATCTGACCTTCCGCCACGGCAAGGTGCTCAGCGAGATCGCGCAGAAGCGTCTGTCCGCGGTGCGCGAGTTCGCGGAGTTCGGTTCGGGCTTCAAGATCGCGATGCGCGACCTCGAGATCCGCGGCGCGGGCAATGTGCTCGGCCCGGAGCAGTCCGGCCACATGATGTCGGTCGGCTACGACCTCTATCTCAAGCTGCTGGAGGAAGCGGTCATTGAGGAGCAGGGCGGCACGCCGCAGCGCCGCGTGGAGACCGCTGCCGATCTCACGGTATCCGCGAACATCCCCGACCGCTATGTGGCGGACGCGGGACAGCGTGTCGACCTCTACCGCCGCATCGCGCTCATCCGCGATGAGGAACAGCGCGCCGACCTGCTCGATGAGCTGATCGACCGCTTCGGAGAGCCGCCGGAGGAGACCGTCGCGCTGCTTGACATCGCGCTGCTGCGCGCATTGGCGAGTGCACAGGGCATTGTGGAGCTCAAGCAGAGCGAGGGACGGCTGCTGCTGACCTGGGAAAAGGCGGACTTCGCGCGGCTGAGCGCCCTGTGCGGCACGCCGGACTATCGCGGGCGGCTGCTGCTCAACGTCGGTGCGCAGCCCTATGTGTCGCTGCGGCTCAATAAGGGCGAGACCGCGCTCGGCATGGCAAAAACACTGGTCACGCTTTATGCGGATACAGATACTGACAAACGTGAGGAGAAATGAACGATGTTTCGAAAAATGCGACGCTTTAAGCAGGAACTGAGCCGCGAGGATTGTGAAAAGCTGCTGTGCGCTGCGACCTCGGGCGTGCTCGCGGTCGATGGCGACGACGGCTACCCCTATGCCGTACCGCTCAACTATTATTATGAGGACGGCACGCTGATTTTCCACACCGCGCAGGACGGGCACAAGATGGATGCGCTTGCGCGCAATCCCAAGGCGTCGTTTTGCGTCATCGCGCGCGACGATATTGTGCCGGAGAAGTACACGAGCTATTTTGAGAGCGTGATCGCGTTCGGGCATGTGCGTAAGATCGAGGAGCTGGACGAAAAGCGGATGTGGTTTGAAAAGCTCGCCGCGAAATATTCGCCCGACCAGGTCGAGGGTCGCGCGCACGAGGTCGAGCGCATGCTCAATATCGTGTGTTTGCTCGCGCTCGACATCGAGCATCTGTCGGGCAAGGAATCCATCGAACTCACGCGAAACCGCCCGCAGGCATAAGACAAAAGCCGCAAAGCACATGCTTTGCGGCTTTTTTGTTCAGCGACCGGACAGACAAATGTCGATTCCGGGCGGACCCCTCGCCAGGGCGAGCATTGTCGCCTGCGGGCGGGACGAGAAAAAACTGAGCGCCCCGCATCCCCCGTGCCAACGGCGGAAATAGCGGCGCGCAGCCGCCCGCCGTTGACATCACCTGCCCCGGTGCGGGGCTAGGGGACGATGGTGCCCGTGGGGCGACGGGCGGGCGCGGCGGACGCGGGCGCGCTCGTTTCGGTCAGCGACGCGGTCAGGTGATAGCTTGCGCTCGCGATGTCGAGCGATGCGGTCATGCCCGCCGCATTGCGCGTGATCGTGTTCGACAGCACGGTCACGCCGTTTTGTGCCACGGTGTGCGTGCTCTTGGCAGCAGTGAACGCGCCTGCCGCGTCGGTCGTGAGCATCAGCGTGCGGGTGTCGGTCGCGCCGTCTGCTGTGGTCGCGGTCGCAGTCACGCCGATGCCGCCCTGGGCGGCGGTGAACGCGCTGTCGCGATAGGGCGCGCGCAGCGCGGTGAGCGCGGTCGTGAACGTTCCGACATTGTCGGCAGCGGCGTGCGTGATGCTGCTGCCCGCCGCTGCGCCGGTCGTGTACTGCGCAAAGCTGTGGCGCATAAGTCCGGTCAGTGCACTTTCGGTCAGCTTGCCGCCGGACAGCGCACGCAGCGCAGGGTCAAGCGGCAGACGCACCCATGCGCCGTTCGGCACGCCAAAATCGGTGAGCGGACCTTTGAGATAGAGTGCGCTGTCCGGACGGCTGATGACGCAGGAATACGTCGCGTTTTGCAGCTGTGAGAGCAGGTTTGCCACGCCCTCGGATACCGCGTCGCTGTCCTGCGCGAGCGCGGAAGTCAGCGCGGCGATGTCGGTCGTAACCTGAATGTCAAGCGCCGCTGAGGTCGTATCGCGCGTGCCGGAATAGTTCACTTTCATAGGCACGGCGAAGTCGCCATTCGCCGCGTGCACCGTGTAGAGCACGCTCAGTGTGCCCGACACCGCGCGGCTGTCCGTGGGTGCGAGCAGCGCAAGATAGCGATCCATCACCGTGAAATCGTTCGTGTTCACCGCGCCGCGCTTTGCCGCATCCACGATGACCACCGTGCGCGCTGCGGCATCCCAACCCACATTCGCGCCGAACGCCTGCGCCGCAAAGCGCACGGGCACATAGGTGCGCCCGTTTTCGAGGAAGCTCTTCGCGTCGGTCACGGCGGCGCGGGTCTCGCCCTGCTCGGTGACGGTCACGGTCTTTTGCCCGATGACAAGCTGCACGGCTGTGCCGTCCCGCGTCGCAGACACGGTCTGGGTTTTGGCGTCCCAGCCGACCGTCGCGCCCATCGCCTCAAAGATCGCGCGCAGCGGCACATAGGTGCGTCCGCCGCGCAGCAGCGGCTGTCCCCCCGCTGCGGTAAATTGCAGCGCCGTGCCGTCGACCGTGACCGCGATTGTATTCGCGGCGAACGCGGCAGGCGCACTCATGCCGAGCAGCGCCGTACTCAAAAGCACGGCGAGCAGCCGCGAAATCATCCTTTTCATATGTTCCCACTCCTTATTCTTTTGGAAATACTCTTTCCAATAAGACTATCACATCGGCACGCAAAGCACAATGCCCGCCTGTCGCCAAAACCTTCGTTTTTTCTTCACATAAGGTTCACAAACCGTTCACAACTGGGTCGTTTCGCGGTAGTATACTGAGTACATCAACAAGAGATTGTTGATAAAGAAGATATGTCGGTATCTTTTCGTTTCTCT
Organism: Intestinibacillus massiliensis; assembly: GCA_029267335.1. Lineage (GTDB taxonomy): Bacteria > Bacillota > Clostridia > Oscillospirales > Butyricicoccaceae > Intestinibacillus > Intestinibacillus massiliensis_A. The sequence goes on from JAJUJC010000002.1 coordinate 125,129, forward strand.
TTACCCCCCTAAGTTTTATAAAAACAGCAAAGGACGTCCATCCCCCGGATGTCCTTTGCTGTGAACCCCCACTTTTTTCTACCTTTTTTTCTCTTTTGACACCGCGTTTTCGGACGCAGGGCTGTTTTTCGGAACTACATCGAAAAGCAGCCCTTTTTTCTGCGCAAAAGACGCGTAATTTCCCATAGGCGTACGGCGCATAGTGTGCTATACTCTCAGATAGGAAAACCGAAATTTAAAAAGGGAGGTGACACTATGGATCATATGACAACAGTTTTGATCGGTGTAGGGATTCCGCTGCTCGGTACGACGCTCGGCGCGGCGATGGTATTTCTTCTGAAAAACGAAATGCGCGAGGGCGTGCGCAAGGCGCTGCTCGGCTTTGCGTCGGGCGTGATGATCGCGGCGTCGGTCTGGTCGCTGCTCATCCCTGCGATTGATATGGACGAGGCGGCGGGCGGACGGGGCTGGCCCGCCGCACTCATCGGCTTTCTGCTCGGCATCGGCTTTTTGCTGCTGCTCGATACGGTCATCCCCCATTTGCACATGGACTCGGATAAGCCCGAGGGCAGACCGAGCAAACTGGGCAAGTCGCTCATGCTCGTGCTTGCGGTGACGCTGCACAATCTGCCCGAGGGCATGGCGGTCGGCGTTGTGCTCGCAGGCGCGCTGTCGGGCAGCGCGGTCATCACGACGACGGGGGCGCTCGCGCTCGCGGTCGGCATCGCCATCCAGAATGTGCCCGAGGGTGCGATCATCTCCATGCCGCTCATCGCAAACGGTCTGAGCCGTCGCCGCGCGTTCGGCTACGGCTTGGCGTCGGGTGTGGTCGAGCCGGTCGGTGCGCTGCTGACCATTGGGCTGACTGCGCTCGTGCGCCCTGTGCTGCCCTATATCCTGGCATTTGCGGCGGGCGCGATGCTCTATGTCGTGGTCGAGGAGCTCATCCCGGAAGCACAGGCGGGTGAACACAGCAACATCGGAACGATCGGTGCGGCACTCGGCTTCGCGCTCATGATGGTGCTCGACGTTGCACTGGGTTAAGAAACAGAAAACGCCGCCTGATAATCGATCAGGCGGCGTTTTCCTTTTGCCGAGGGGGAAGCCGCGGCGTGTTGCCGCACGGTCAGAGAGGGGGCCCGTGCGGCCGCGCCGCGTGTTGGGGCAAAATTACTTCTTCTGATACTGTGCAACGTTGTCCTTGTTGATCCAGATGCACTCGGTATAGCTTGTCGGCTGTACGGTTTCGCCGTTCAGCAGCTTGACCATCGTGTCCACGCCGAGCGCGCCCTGACCGGGTGCGTCCTGCGAGATCGTACCCGACAGACGACCGGCTGCGATCGCTGCGACGGCGTCATCGACGGCGTCGATGCCATAGACCTTGATCTTATCCTGTAAGCCGGCATCCTCGACTGCCTTGAGCGCGCCCATTGCCATGCCGTCGTTCTGTGCGACGATCGCATTGAGCTCGGTGCCGGTCTGGAGCCAGTTCTCAACGAGCGTGAGCGCGTCGGCAGTGACCCAGTTTGCGGTCTCATCAAACACCATTTTCACATTGGGATTGGCTTTCAGCACCTTGTCGTAGCCCTGCTTGCGGATGAGCTGACCGTCGGAACCCATCGGACCATACAGCACGGCGATATTGCCCTTGCCGCCCAGTTCCTCACAGACCTTGGTCATTTGCAGCTCGCCTGCCTTGGAATCGTCGCCGCCGCAATAGGCCTTGGCATACTGCTCCTGGCCGCTCATTTTCTGTACCACGGTAATGACCGGGATCTTTGCGTCATTGGCTTCCTTGACTGCGGGTACGATGCCGTCGACCGAGACCGGCTCGACCAGAATGCCGTCATAGCCGGAGTTGATCGCCTGCTCGATCTGGCTCGTCTGCGTCGCCTGATCCTGCTTGCCGTCAAATACATCGACGGTCACGCCCAGTTCCTCGCCCTTTGCCTTTGCGCCTGCAGAAACCGCGGTCGTAAAGGCGTTGGTCTGGTGGCTCATGCACAGCGCGATGCGGTAGTTTTTGCCGCTTGCCGTGCCGGCAGCAGCATCCCCCGACGCTGCCGCATCGGTTTTCGTGCCTGCTGCGTCGTCGGTCTTTGCTGTGTCCGCACCGCCGCACGCCGTCATCGTCAGCGCCATCGCGCCTGCCATCAGCATTGCCAAAAGTCTCTTTTTCATGGATAAGCCCTCCTAATATTGTCCCTTTTTTCAGTGGTTGTTATATCATCGGCGTGCGCAAACTATGCTTTTTTGCCCTTGCCGCGGATATCCATCAGTACCGCGAAAATAATGATAAATCCCTTGATGATGAGCTGGAAATTGGAATTGACGCGCAGGATGTCCAGACCGTTCGAGATGACCGCGAGCATGAGCGCGCCGATGACGACACCGTGCCATTTGCCGGAGCCGCCCGACATGGATACGCCACCGATGACGACCGCTGCGATCGCATCCATTTCATAGGACTGTCCTGCGGTGGGCGAGCCGGTGATCGTACGGGAAGCGACGAGCAGACCCGCAAGTCCGGCGAGCACGCCCGAGATCGTATAGACCGCCACGCGCAGACGGCGCACATTGATGCCGGACACCTCCGCCGCGGTCTGGTTGCCGCCGATGGCATAAATGCGGCGGCCGAAGATGGTCTTATTGAGAATGAACGCGCAAATTGCTACGATGATAACCAGATAAAACGCGAGATACGGGATGCCCGCAAGCTTTCCGGAGGCGATCTTTTCAAATTTAGCCGTGACGTCAAAGACCGGAGAGCCGCCCGAAACGATGAGCGCAAGCCCGCGCACGATCGTCATAGAACCCAGGGTGACGATAAAGGGCGGGATGCCGCCATAGGCGATGCCCACGCCGTTGAACACGCCCACCAATGCCCCGACGAGCAGTGCGGCGAGGATGGGCACGAGAAAGGGATACTGCCCTGCGCCGGTCGTCGCCCCCGTTGCCGCCGGATGCGCACACATACACGCGACTACACCCGACAGACCGACGATCGAGCCGACCGAAAGGTCGATGCCGTCTGATAAGATGACAAACAGCATGCCCATCGCGAGGATGCCGTTCACCGAGGTCTGCTTCAATACGTTGATAAAGTTTTTCGCGTTTGCAAATTTACCGCCCGAGATGACCGACAGCGCGATGACCAGAACCAAAAAGATCAGCAGCAGTCCGAAATCCTTCATTAAATGCTTATTTTTCATTTTATCCATTGCTCTCACTCCCCAAATTGTGCGGCATATGTCATGATGCGCTCCTGCGAGAACGCGCTGCGCTCGACCTCGCCGGTCAGCCGCCCCTCCGCCATGACAATGATTCGATCGGCAAGCCCCATGACCTCGGGGATCTCGGACGAGATGACGATGACCGCCTTGCCTGCCTGGACCATCTCCCCGATGAGCAGATAAATATCGCGCTTGGCGCCGACGTCGATGCCGCGTGTCGGCTCATCGAGAATGATGATGTCCGGCTCGGTGACGAGCCACTTGGCAATGACCACCTTTTGCTGGTTGCCGCCGGACAGGTTGCCGACGAGCTGCTCCGGTCCGGGCGTCTTGATCGACAGCTCCTCGATATAGCGGTTCGCGATGCTTTTTTCTTTCGCGTGGTCGATCAGACCGGACGGAAACAGCCGCTTGAGCTCGACCAATGTGACATTTTCTGCGACCGAGCCGTCCAGATTCAGACCGGTGAATTTGCGATCCTCCGTAATGAGTGCCAATTTGTGTGCAATGGCATGCGCAGGCGTATCCAGTTTGACCGGTTTGCCGCCGATGAGGATGTCTCCCGCCGATTTGCGGCGCATCCCGAAGATGGTCTCGACAAGCTCGCTGCGTCCCGCGCCGACCAGTCCTGCAATGCCGAGCACCTCGCCGCGGCGCAGCGTGAAGCTGACGTTCCGCACGCGGCTGCCCATCGACAGACCGCGCACCTCGAGCAGTGTTTCACCGATCTGCGCGTCCGCCTTGGGGAATACCTCGGTGATGTCACGACCGACCATCATGCGGATGAGCTGCTCGCTCGTCATGTGCGCGGCGGCGTCCGTCCCGATGAATTTACCGTCGCGCAGCACCGTGATCGTATCGCAGATCTTGAAGATTTCGTCCATTTTGTGCGAGATATAGATGATCGCCACGCCTTCGCTGCGCAGGCGGCGGATCTGCGTGAACAGCGTATCGACCTCGCGGTCTGTGATCGCGGAAGTCGGTTCGTCCATCACGATGACCTTGGCTTCGATGGAGATCGCCTTGACGATCTCAATGAGCTGACACTGTGCGACCGACAGATCGCGCATGTAAGCGGTCGCGGAAATGTCGATGCCCAGCTTTTGCAGCAGCGCGGCAGTCTCCTTCTGCATGGTCTTTTGGTCGACCAGCATCCCGCGCTTTTTTTCCCGCCCGATGTAAATGTTTTCGTACACCTGCATATCCAGAATCGGATTGAGCTCCTGGTGGATCATCGCGATGCCGCGATCCATCGCGTCGCGCGGATTGCGCACGGTAAACGGCTGTCCGTCAAAGACCAGTTCGCCTGCGTCCGCCGTATAGATGCCCATGAGGATCTTCATCAGCGTGGATTTACCCGCGCCGTTTTCCCCCATGAGCGCGTGCACCTCGCCCGGTCGGATGCGCAGCGTAACATCATCGAGTACCTTTACGCCCGGGAATGATTTTGCGATATGGTTCATCTCCAGTACGAATTCCGCCATGCGTTTCCCCCTCCTTGCCCCTTTTTTGGTTGCTCCCATCATACAAAAAATCCGCCCCCTGTACAATGGGGCGGATTTTACATGATGGGGGACAAAATTAAGATTTTGTTATTTTTGTGGAAATTGCAAGAAATAGGATGCCGCCTTTTATCAGGTTTTGATAATAATACGGCGTGCGCAGGCCGATAAACGCCGTACTGAGCGTGGCGAGCAGCAGCGTGGCGCACACCACGGGCAGGATCTTTCCGCGTCCGCCCTGAAAACCCACCCCGCCGAGCGCGGCGGCGGTCATGACGTCGAGCACGGATTCGCCTCCCGCGTCGAGCGACGCAAGCCCGATCCGTCCGGTGAAGGCGATCGCGCCGCACGCACACAGCAAGCTGCACAGCGCAAACGCGAGCACGCGTGTGCGGCGCACCGGCACACCCGCGCGCTCCGCTGTGCTTTCGTCGCTGCCCACGGCATAAAAAAATTTTCCCCAGTAGGTGTGGTGCAGGATCAGACCGGCGAGGAGCACGGTGCCCGCGAACAACAGCGAGCAAAACGAAAACCGACCGATTTTGGCGGACACCATGCGCTCGAGCGAGCCCGGAATATTAAACAGCGGAAGCCCGCGTGCGACAATGTAGGTCACGCCTTGCAGCGTGACGGCGGCGGCAATCGTTGCGACCATGGAATTGAGCCGGCGCGTTTGAATGAGCCAGCCGAGCGTTCCGCCGATCACAAGCGCACACGCCATCGTCAGCAGCATTGCGACCGGCAGGACGATGCCCTGTTTCATGAGATAGACGCATAAAACGCCGTAAAGCGAGGTCTGTGCGCCGATCGACAGGTCAATATCGCCGCAAATCAACACAAACAGCATGCCGATCGCAAGAATGCCCGTGATGGATGCCTGTGTGAGGATGTTAAAATACATGCCCACATGATGAAAGCCGGGCACACACGCGCGGCATACGAGCAGCAGCCCGAACAGCGCCGCGGCAACATAGGCGCCCGCATCCGCGCGAAGCGTTTTTTTCATACCGTATCCTCCCGCAAAGTCCCGCCTTCCCAATAGAGCAGCGACGCCGGATTGTCAAACAGCTCCTCCGCGCCCGAGGTGATGTGCACGACACAGCAGCCGTCCGCAAGCAGGCTTTGCGTCGCCTGTGCGAACACCGCACGGTCCGCGCGGTCTGCGCTCGGATGCTCAAGCACATAGACACGCGTCCCGCGCAGCGAGGCGCGATAGAGCAGCAGACTGAGCTGTTCGCCGTGCGTCAGCCGATCCGGCGTGCCCGAGAGCTGTGCGTCGCGCAGACCGGTGTGGGCGGCGCACTCCTGCCGCACCAGTCGGCGCATGCGCGCCCGAATATGCCAAAACGGGCCGGCAATGCGCGTGGACACTGCGAGCAGCAAATTGTCAAGGATGTCCATGCCCGTGACCCAACTGTGCGCAGCGGCGTCTGCACCGAGCACCGCGGGCGCGGGCAGCTTTTCTTTGGCGCATGCATGCGAGAGCGCACGCACAAAATCATGTGCCGTACCGTCGTGGTCGAGGATTGCCACATAACTGCCCGCATAAAACTGCCGCGCGCATGCGGTCACGAGCGGCGCACCGGCGGCGTCCTGCGCGAGGGACAGCCGAACGGGGGCGCAGTAGCCGTAGAGATAAGGGCGCATCGCCGCGCGTGCGCCATCGAGCGGATGGAGGAGCTTTACGACGCGCCCGCGCTCGATTGCGGCGCAGCGCTGCAAGGAATAGAGAACCTTGTCCATATACGCAGCGGTGTACAGGACCGTCAAGCCGCGTGCGCGCACGCGGGCGATCGTATCCGCGAGCGCAATGCACTCTTCTACGGTGCAGCCGTCCGCTGCGCCATCGAGCGCAACAAAGCGCTTGCCTTGCAGCGCCGCACGCACGAGCAGCAGTCTGTGCTGCAACGGAGGCGGCAGCTCCGCAGGAGATGCATCCAGATAGCGTTCCAGACCGTACGGCGCAAGCAGCTCGCCGCATAGCCGCCGCAGCCGCCGCGCAGGATACCAAAACCGCCGAAAAGACTGCGCAAGCAGCAGATTTTCCGCCACGCTCAGACCTTTGAGCAGGCGACTCTCCCGGTCGATGCGCAGGCTGACGCGCTGCAGGGTCTGGGCATCCGTAGGCTGTTCGTCGAGTAAAATGCAGCCGCCCTGCGGCACGATCTCGCCGCACAGTGCCTGGCACAGGCTGTGCTTGCCCGCGCCCGCCGTGCCCACGATGCCGAAGCCGCTTCCCGCGGTCAGCAGAATATCAACGTGATCGAGCCGGGGCTGCCCCGCATCGTCGCAGTACACAAGTCCGCAGGCGCGCAAGACCTCATGTTCCATCGCTGCCCTCTCCCTGCTGCCGCGGCAGGAGCAGCACAACATCGGTGCCCGTGCCCACGGTGCTCATGATCTGCATGCCGTAATACTCCCCAAACATCAAGCGAATACGGCGTGCGACGTTTGGCAGAGCAAGACCGGTGCTGCGTCCGTCCGCACGCGCTTCCACGGTTTCGCCGCGCACGCGCGCTTGCAGCGCAAGCAGCGTCTCCTCGTTCATGCCCATGCCGTCATCGGACACGGTGACGATGACCAGATGCTCCGTCCCCTCCACGCGGATCATGATCGTACCCGTCGCAAGCATGCCCTCCATCCCGTGCAGGATCGCGTTTTCCAAGATCGGCTGTAACGACAGCTTGGGCAAACGGCACTGCTCCAAATCGTCCCGTGCAATGGGAAGAATGGACAGCCGAAACCGGTTATTAAATCGAAATTGCTGTATTTTAAAATAATTTCGCACGTTTTCAAGCTCTTCCTCCAGCGTGACCACACTGTCCCGATTGGAGATCGAGTACCGAAAAAAGGTGGAGAGCGCCTCGGTCATATCCGCAATATCCTCCGCCCCTTTGAAAAGCGCCTGTCCGCGGATGGAATCGAGCGTATTATAAAGAAAATGCGGGTTGATCTGGCTTTGCAGCGTGCGCAGCTCGACCTGTCCGCGCAGCAGCGCTTCGTCATACTGGGCATGCACTTTGCCGCCCAGTGCGCGCAGCGTCCGCCCTGCGGTGAAGCCGTCAAGCGTGGTCTGCGCATCGAGCCGTGTCAGCATGCGGTCAAACGGTTCCTCCGGCGTACCGAGCGCCGCCTCTGCGGTGCGCAGCGGACGGAATACCCAACGGTAGAGTGCGCATGCGCATGCAACGCTCACGCCCGACAGCGCGATCAGCCCCGCAAACGCAGGGATCACCCTGAGCATGCTCAGGAAAAGGAGCACAATAGCCGCGCCGCCGCTCAAGATCGTGAGCATGCTCAGGCGCGCGCTCAGATGACACCAACGCTCCCTCATCGTTTTCACCGCACTTTCTCACAGATACAACTTTTTGTATTGGGTAGGGTTGACCCCGACGACGCGCGTAAACAGCTTGCTAAAATATTTCGCGTCCTTGTACCCGACTTTTTCCGCCGCGGTCAGCATGCTTTCCCCGTCGCGCAGCAGGGCTTTTGCGGTTTCGATGCGCACACCGGTCAGGTAATCCTTAAAATTCGTGCCGGTCTCTTTTTTAAACAGAACGGACAGATACACCGGATTGAGATCGACCGCCGCCGCCACTTGGTTGAGACTGAGCGGCTCCATGTAATGTGCCGCGACAAGTTCCTTGACCTGCCGGATCGGGCGGTTTTCCGCCGAGCGCACGGCTTCGCGCACGGTTTCGATCTGTGCGGCGGCGACCTCGCCCAGGCGCCGTCCGATACGAGGCACGTCCGGTATATGACGCAGCTCGCGCTCGAGCACAGGGCGGTCGAGGTAACGCGTGACATCCGCACCGATGTCGAACGCGCTGAGCGCATGGTTCATTGTGCCGATCACCCATCCGGCGTAGCCGAATACGGCGGCGGCTTGTGCTGCATCGGAGCGTGCAAGCGCGGAAAACCCGCTCTCGATCTCGGTACGCACCGTGACGCTGTCTAAGATCTGCATTGCCGCAGACAGCCTGCCGCATGCGTCAAAATCCACGACCGTGTGAAAATCCGCCTCGGTGCGCAGGGCGGCGGCTTCCTTGTGGATGCTGTGCGCCGGGTCAAAAAGCTGTTCGTATGCCGCGCTTTCCGCGCGCGCAAATAAGCGGTCGAAGGTCTCCTCGCCATGCAAAAATGCCGCGCCGAGAGAAACGTCCCATCCGCTGCAAATGGCGAGCACCGCGCGGCAGCCGTCGAGCATCAGGCGGAGCCCCGGCATGCCCTCCGCGGTATCACACGCGCACAGCAGGAGCAGCCCGCTGTCTTGCCGCAGGAGCAAGTGTTCGCGGAACCACTCATCCGCCTGTGCGTCCAGATAGGTGCATACCTTGCCCTCAAGCAGCCGCAGGGTCTCCTCCGAAAAGGTGCTGTAGCACAAAAAATGCCATGCCAGTGCGCAGCATGTGCCCGATAGATCGACCGCATACTGTTCTGCCAAATAGGTGCGGGTCAGACGGTCGTCCTCTAGCGCGCCGCCCTGCCAATCCGCGAGCAGCCGCTCACGGTCGTGCTTTACGCGGTCTATCTCCGATACGCCGCCCTCCGCGGGGTCGACGGACTGCTCTGCAAGCTCTGCGATCGCCTTGCGCAACGCGGTTTCCAGATCGTTCTTCTTCAGTGGCTTCACCACATAGTCGGTCACGCCGAGCTGGATCGCCTTTTGTGCGTATTCAAACTCCCGATAGCCGCTGATAAGCACAAAACGACAGTGAAAGCCGCGCTCCCGCGCCTTTTCAAGCAGATCTATGCCGCTGTAGCCGGACATGCGGATATCGGAGATCACGATATGAGGACTGCATGCGGTGAGCATTTCAAAGGCTTCCACGCCGCTGTTTGCAATGCCGACGAGTTCCAACCCTAGCGCATCCCAGTCCACCAGATACTGCACAAGCTGACACACATGGATCTCATCGTCGCAAAGTAATACGCGATACATACGCAGCCCCTTCCTTGTTTACGCAACGGTACGCATTTTTTCGATGTGTACGCCAAAAAATGAAATGTATTCTTATCATACCACAGCAAAGGCGGAAACCGCAACCGAAAGCGCGCGGATGATCGTGTACCGCTATAAAAATCCCCCTGCTTGCTCAAACAGGGGGATTTTTGTCACTCTGCAAGATTGTAGATGTGCAAAATGCGCTCGCGCGTCAGCTCGCCGTAGCACGAGGGTGGGGTCTTGGTGCCGCCGCCGGTCGTGAGATCCGCGATTGCGGCATAGTCCGCGGGCGTCACGCCCAGCTCCGCCATCGTGGTCGGCATACCGATCTCGCGGAAGTACGCGCGCATCGCGTCGATGCCTGCGCGTGCGGTGCGCGCGGGGTGATCGTGGTCCATCGTGCAGCCCCACACATTGACCGCAAGGCGCGCAAAGCGGCGCACATCGCGCTCCATGACCTCGTACATCCACGCGGGGAAGAGCACGGACAGACCCGCACCATGCGCAACAGCAGGATGCAGACCGGAAATGTCATGCTCGAGCTTGTGCACGGTGAAGGCATAGTCCTTGCCGCAGCCGGTCAGCCCGTTGTGCGACAGGGTCGATGCCCACATGAGCGTTGCGCGCGCCTCGTAGTCATCGGGATGCGCAATCGCGACACGGCCCGCGTCGCGCACGGACACGAGCAGCGCCTCCGCGATACGGTCGGTCAGGTCGGTGTCCGTGTCGGGCGTGCAGTAGCGCTCGAGCGTGTGCATCATCGTGTCGACGATGCCGCAGCCGGTCTGGAATTTGGACACGGTGAACGTGTTTTCGGGGTTTAAAAAGGAAATGAGCGGGCGGTTGAGCGGTGTGCTCAGCCCGCGCTTAAGATCGCCGTTCGTGATGACCGCGGAGTCGCTCATTTCGCTGCCCGTTGCGGACAAGGTGAGCACGGTGCCGAGCGGCGTGGTGCGGTCGGGCTTTTCGCCGGTCGCAATGAATTCCCACGGGTCGCGTCCGGTCGCATAGCCGTGCGCGATGAGCTTTGCGGAGTCGATGGCGGAGCCGCCGCCGACGGCGAGGATGAAGTCGATCTTTTCGCGCGCGCATACCTCCATGCCCTCGCGCACCAGCTCGATGCGCGGGTTGGGCTGTGCGCCGCCGAACTCGACGAAGGTCAGTCCCGCCTCGGTCAGGCTTGCCTCAACCTGATCCAGCAGACCGCTTTTCCTGACGCTGCCGCTGCCGAAGTGCAGCAGCACCCGCGTGGCGCCGAGCGCTTTGAGCTCCGTGCCGATGCGCGCCTCGATTCCGCGTCCGAATACGATTTTCGTGGGTAAACACAGGTTAAAATCATGCATAATCGGGTACCTCCGTTTGCGTTATGAAATGGGAGCGGGACGCGCTTCGATCGCGCGGATCGCATCGTAAAGGGTGTCGTTGACCGGTGTGGGGATGCCGTGTTTCACGCCCAGACGGCACACGGTGCCTGCGAACAGGTCTAGCTCGGTCTTGCGGCCGCGCAGGGTGTCCTGCCGCATGGAGGTCATGCCGCACGGGTCGAGCGTGTCGATGAGGGCGATCCAGTCGTCGATCTCGCGGTCGGTCAGGGTAACGCCCTCGCACGCCGCGACGCGCTGCGCTTCGACCATCGCCGCACGCATTTCGTCGCGCGGTGCGCCCGGTTGCTGCACACCTGCATAGGGTAACCCGTGCGCTGCGGTCACCTGGTTGACGCCTACGTTGAGCATGAATTTGCTCCAGAGCTGATGGCGGATGTCGTCCGGCAGCCGATAGGCAAGCCCTGCGCGGTCGAGCGCGGCGCATACCGCGGTCAGCCGTGCGCTCGTGCCGCCGTTTGCCTCACCGAGCGCAAGATAGCCCGCGTTCGTCCAGCGCATATCCACGCCGTCGCGCGTCGCGTCCATGCCCTGCACCGTGCAGTAGAGCAGCTTGTCGCCGTAGACCGCGGCAATTTCCCCCTCGCTCACCACGCCGTTGAGCGTGCTGACCAAAATCGTATGCGCGCCGACAAACGGGCGCACGCGCTGGGTAGCGTCTGCAAGCCCGGGGTATTTGACGCAAAACAGCAGTAAATCGACCGGTTCCGCGCCGTTTTCTCCGGTCTCGTAGCGGAAATCGCAGGGCACGCCGTTACACTGGACGCCGTCGCGCGTGTAGCGCGCTGCGCGGTCGGGATCGACAATAAAGCACACGTTCTCCCGTCCGAATGCACGCTGAAAGGCGTTTCCGTATAAAATGCCGATCGAACCCAAGCCGATCAGCCCAATTCTTTGAATTTGCATGGTTAAAAAAAGTCCTCTTTGTCACAAGTCGCCGCACGCGATGGCGGCGAGACTGTCCTCAATGGTGCGCGCGCCCAGATCGACTGCGCCGCGCGCGCGCGCGCGGCAGCCGACCGCATACTTGGTCAGATCCGCGCCGCCGAACGGGCACTGGGTCGTGATGTATACGCGTGTGCGCGCGGCGATGAGCGCGCCCAGCGCGTCCTCCAGCCGTGCGGGGATGCCGCCCGCGCCGAAGCTCTCGAGGATAACGTGGTCGAAGCCGTGCAGCAGCGCAAACACGGCGGGATCGGTGTCGGGCGTCAGGCGCAGCACGAACACGCGCGTGTCGCGCGGCTCGACCAGACGGGGCGCGCGCGTGCGCGGCGGCTGCTGCGCGACGGATACCGTGCCGTCCGCGTGTATGCTGCCGTCCGGCGGCGCGCCGACCGACATAAACGCCGCGACCGCTGCACTGTCGACCTTGACGACGCGGCTGCCGCGCAGGATGAGTCCGTGCACGCACGCCGCAACGCCCGTGTACCTGCCGCTCGCCGCGACGCGGAACGCGCCGAGCAGGTTGCCCTCCGCGTCGGAATCGGGTGCGCCGATGGGGTACATCGAGCCGGTCAGCAGCACGGGCTTGTCAAAATCGGGCAGCATGTGTGCGAGCAGTGCGGCGGTATAGGCGAGGGTGTCCGTGCCGTGCGTCACGACGAAGCCGTCGTAGTCCGCACGCGCGTCCCAGATGACATGGGCCATGCGCACACGGTCGGCAGTGGTCAGATCGGTCGAGTCGAGCGCGCACACATCGCGCACTGTGACGTGGCACACCTGCGCGAGCGTGGGCACGAAGCGCAGTAGCACCTGACCGGTCAGGGCGGGGGTTAGCCCCCCGCCCTGTGAAACGCGGCTTGCGATGGTTCCGCCCGTCGCAAGCATGAGAATGTGCTTCAAAATGATGTCCTTCTTATGTTGTGGTGTCAGCGGTAGCTGCGGCGCAGGATGTCGATGACGTCCTCACGCGAAAGCTGCTTGCGGTCGAGCTTGAAGAGCGCGCCCATGGTCGCGCGCGCGTTATCCGCGTAGTCCCCAAACTTTTCTTCGGTGATACCAAACTCGCTCATGCGCAGGTCGTCCACGCCGCACGCGCGCTGCAAGTCCGCCAGTGCTTCGAGGAAGTCCTCCGCGCGGTTGGCGTCGGTCTTGCCCAGGGCACGCGCCATGTCGATGAAGCGTTCGTCGCACACGCCGAGCAGTGTCTCAAAGTACGCGAGCGACAGCATGATAAGTCCCGCGCCGTGGGTCAGCTTGGGGTGGAACGCGCTCAGCGCATGCTCGATGGAATGCTCGGACACGCACGAGGACATGCTCTCGACAAAGCCGGACAGCGTGTTCGCGAGCGCAACGTCCGCGCGCGCGTCCATGTCCATACCGTCTGCGACCGCGCGCGGCAGGCTCTTGCCGATGAGCTCGATGCTGCGCAGCGCATACATGTCGGTGATGGGGCTGGCGATGGTCGCGATGTAGCCCTCGACCGCGTGGAACAGCGCGTCAAAGCCCTGATACGCGGTCATGCGCGGCGGCACAGTGCTCATGAGCTCGGGGTCGACGATGGACAGCGTCGGGAAGGTCTTGTCGCCGCCCGAGCCGATCTTTTCCTCGCCGTGCGTCACGACCATCCACGGGTCGGCTTCGGTGCCCGTGCCCGCGGTCGTGGTGATGGCGACGATGGGCAGCGGGTCGTGCTCCATGCGCTTGCCGCCGCCCGTGCCGCCATAAACATAGTCCCAGTAATCGCCGGGGTTTGCCGCCGCAACCGCGGTCGCCTTGGCGGTGTCGATGGACGAGCCGCCGCCCAGACCGACGACGAAATCGCAGCCCTGCTCGCGCGCAAGCGCCGCACAGGCGCGCACGCTGTCGATGGTCGGGTTGGGCTGCACCTGATCGTACAGCACACTGTCTGCACCCGCCTGCGTCAGCAGCGAGCGCACCAGATCGACATAGCCGAGCTTGGTCGTCGAGCTGCCGCCCGTGATGAGCAGCGCTTTTTTACCCGGGAGACGGGTTTTTGCAAGTTTTTTGACGCTGCCCGCGCCAAAAAAGATGCGTGTAGGCATATAGTAGTTAAATCCCATAACGGTGTCCTCCTGTGTGTTTCCGCCCGCTCGCGCGGGCGTCAGTCCTGTGTATGGTCGTACGCGCACCCTATGTGCGCAAGGGCAATCCCCTGCAAGGAATAAAAACCCCAGTATTTATATTATAGCAAACTTTCTCGCGCAATAAAAGCACAAAATGACGATTTTTAGCCCTTCTTTTTGTACCGTTTTACGCCTTGAAACCGTTGACTTTGCGCCCTTTCGGTGTTATCATAAAGGCACAAAAAGAAGCGTGGATACAAACAAAAAGTATCGCGTTTCCCCGAAAGGAGTGAGTCCAATGGTAAGTCAGCAGAGCTCTCACCGGCAGGGCTCGCAGCCAGCGCTGTAGTGTAAACCACCAACCCTCGGCGGTGCGGATGTTGACCCGCCCCGCAAACTTCAATCTTCCTTTATATAGAACTTTGAAAGTGAGTGAGTCCGTGTCCTTACAAACAGCACACCACAGCCTTCGTTCCACGGCATGTCCCTTTCCCTAGCACGGCGGCAACCCAAAGGGGAGCTTTCCCCTCGATCTTACGATCAAAACATGAATTTCCGCTCGTTTAGGCAACCGAGAAACAGCCAACGGAACCACCCGCGAAACACGCGCACCGCGCCGCCTGATAAGCGGCATACGGGCACACGACCTCCACCGCAGCACACCGACCGACCCGAGAAAGGATTTCCCCTCCAAGAGTGAATTCTCCAAAGCGGAAAAAAGGGAAAAGGTTTCTGATCCTTCGGACACCGCACACAGCACGGTCATCCGCCGATGGGCATGCCGATGGGCAAACGATGCACCGCCGCGATGCAGCAGCGAGAGACAAGGTCGAAAAAAATGCAGTTTCGCGCTTATCAAATCCAATCATTTGGCGTCAAAAACCACAAACCTCCCCAAAAAAACAGTCTGGCAGCGACCCTGCATCGGTGATGAGCACCCACAGCACACCGAAAAGCCCGATCCTGAACACCCCGTCAACACGCAAATTGATCGGGACACACAAACACAACTGCGGAGACCATCATTCCCGCAGAATCCAAAAGTCCAAGTGGGGAAAATCTAAAAGAAACAGGTAAAACCAATGCACAATTTCATATCGGCTGGTTAAAGCCCCCTGTTCATCGGAAACAGGGGGCTTTGGTCTGCGCGGTTTTTTTGTTCTTGCACTACGCCGACGATGGCCCCACCCGCGATGGGTGCCGCGCCGAGCGCGCACGCGACCGCGCGCAGCGCGCACAAATAAGCGCTGTTTGTCGATCTGACCATGCTTCTCGTCCCCAGTCCGGCTATTTATTTCAGCACTGTGCTAAAGTATGGCACGCGTTTTGTGCGCAAGCAAGCAAGTTTTTTCTATAAAAGTGCTTGACAAACCCGCGCCGCACGCATATAATGACACCAAGGTCACGGAGCGCCGTGGCTGCCAAACCGATGACGAAGACGAGTAGGCCGAATTTTCCGCCTTCCAGAGAGCCGCGGGCGCTGTGAGCGCGGCAGGGGGAACCGGTGCGAATGGACTTCATCAGGGCGAGCCGAACCGCCGCAGGGCGCAGTACGCAAGACGGGGACTCCACCCGTTACCAGGGGAGCGTGCATTTTTTTGATGTGCGAAAACGAGTGGGCGCCCACGGGCGTCAATCCGGGTGGTACCGCAGAGGCTTCGGCTTTTGTCCCAGAATTATTGCATGGGGCGAAGGTCGTTTTTTTATGCCTTCTTCCCAAATCATTTGTCACAAGCGATGAAAAGGAGAACACGATTATGGCTAAAATTCCTCACAGACTGTACCTCACCGAAGACCAGATGCCCACCCAGTGGTACAATCTGCGCGCCGATATGCCTGCGCAGCACGATCCGCTGCTCAACCCCGGTACGCTCCAGCCCATCACCGAGCCCGAGCTGTACCCCATTTTCTGCAAGGAGCTTACCCATCAGGAGATCGACAGCGCGACACGCTTTGTCGACATCCCGGAAGAAGTGCAGGAAATCTATAAAATGTATCGTCCTTCGCCGCTTTGCCGCGCATATCATTTGGAAAAGGCGCTCGGCACGCCCGCGAAGATCTACTATAAGTTCGAGGGCAACAACACCTCGGGCAGCCACAAGCTCAACTCCGCGGTCGCGCAGGCGTACTATGCGAAGGAGCAGGGCATCACCAAGCTGACGACCGAGACCGGCGCGGGCCAGTGGGGTACCGCCCTGTCCGAGGCGTGCGCATACTTCGGCATCGACCTCGACGTGTTCATGGTCAAGGTATCCTATGAGCAGAAGCCCTTCCGCAAGGCGGTCATGCAGGTGTTTGACGCAAACGTCACCCCCTCTCCGAGCGCGCTGACCGAGATCGGCAAGAAAATCCTTGCGGAAAACCCCGGCACGGGCGGCTCGCTCGGCTGCGCGATCTCGGAAGCGGTCGAGCGCGCGGTTACGACGGAAAACTGCCGCTATGTGCTCGGCTCGGTGCTCAATCAGGTGCTGCTGCACCAGTCGATCATCGGTCTGGAGAGCGCGATCGCGATGGAGCAGCTCGGCGAATATCCCGATGTTGTCATCGGCTGCGCGGGCGGCGGCTCGAACCTCGGCGGACTGATCGCGCCTTTCATGCGCGACAAGCTGACCGGCAAGGCGAATCCGCGCATCGTCGCGGTCGAACCCGCGTCCTGTCCGTCCTTTACGCGCGGCAAGTACGCCTATGACTTCTGCGACACGGGCAAGGTCACGCCGATGGCGCGCATGTACACGCTGGGCTCGGGCTTTATGCCCGCCCCGAACCACGCGGGCGGTCTGCGCTATCACGGCATGAGCCCCATTTTGTCAAAGCTGTACCACGACGGCTACATGGAAGCGGTCTCGGTCAAGCAGACCGACGTGTTTGACGCCGCGGTGTTCTTCGCGAAGAACGAGACCATTCTGCCCGCACCCGAGTCCGCACACGCCATTCGCGGCGCGATCGATGAGGCGCTGCGCTGCAAGGAGACCGGCGAGGCAAAGACCATTCTCTTTGGTCTGACCGGCACGGGCTACTTTGATATGACCGCATACGCCGCCTATCACGACGGCAAGATGGTCGACCATGTGCCGAGCGATGAGGAGCTGCAAAAGGGGTTCGACACCCTGCCGCACATCCCGCAGAACGAGGGAATCTAATAGAAAGAGACGAAGCCGCGCGGCTTCGTCTCTTTTTTGCTGTTCCCGCGCGCACACCGGAAAATGGTGCGGTCGGTTGCTTTTGCGCCGCGCGCTGTGATACAATAAAGTCAAGAATAAATCCACAAAAAGGAGGTCCCAACTTTGGAAAAACAGACCATCGGAACGTGGACGCTCATCCGGCGCTTTGCGCCGTTTTTCCGCAAGTACCGCGGCACGCTCGCGCTCGACCTGCTGTGCGCGGGGCTGACCTCGCTGTGCGACATCGTGCTGCCCATGATGGTGCGCTATCTCGCGCAGCGCGGCATGAACGGACTGGCGTCGCTCAGCGTAGGCATGATTTTGCGCGTTGCGGCACTGTATCTCGTGCTGCGCATCATTGATGTGTCCGCACAGTATTTTATGTCCAACGTCGGTCATGTCATGGGCGCGAAGATCGAAACCGACATGCGCTCCGCGCTCTTCCGGCATTTGCAGGGGCTGTCCTTCACCTTTTATAACGGTACCAAGGTCGGCCAGCTCATGGCGCGCATCACGAGCGACCTGTTCGACGTGACCGAGTTCGCGCACCACTGCCCCGAGGAATTTTTCATTGCGGGGCTCAAGATCGCGGTATCGTTTCTCATCCTGTGCGGCATCAATATCCCGCTCACGCTGCTCGTGTTCCTCATCGTGCCGCTCATGGTCGTGTGCTCGTCGCGGTTCAACCACGCCATGCGCGCGACCTTCAAGCGCAACCGCGAGCAGGTGGGCGAGGTCAACGCGCAGGTCGAGGACTCGCTGCTCGGCATTCGGGTGGTCAAGTCCTTTACGGCCGAGGGACGCGAAATCGAGAAATTCGAGCGCGGCAATTCCGACTGGCTCGACATCAAGAAGGAAAACTATCGCTGGATGGCGGCATTCAACTGCACGACGCGCGCATTTGACGGGCTGATGTACCTCACGGTCATCGTGGGCGGCGGACTGTTCATGCTGCGCGGCGACATCGGTGCCGCAGACCTGATGGCGTATATTATGTATGTCACGACGCTGCTCGCGACCATTCGCCGCATCGTGGAGTTTGCCGAGCAGTTTCAGCGCGGCATGACCGGTATCGAGCGGTATTTTGAGATCATGGACATTTCTCCGGACATCAAAGATCCGGAAAATCCGACCACACTCGGGGAGATTCGGGGCGACATCGACTTTGAGCAGGTCGCCTTTGCCTATCAGGACGACCTCGACACGCCGGTTTTGAGCCATGTCGACCTGCACATCCGCGCGGGCGAAAACGTCGCGCTTGTCGGTCCGTCGGGCGGCGGCAAGACCACGCTGTGCAACCTCATCCCGCGCTTTTTCGATGTGACCGAGGGCAGCGTCAAGGTCGACGGACACGATGTGCGCACGCTGTCGCTCGATTCGCTGCGCGCGCAGATCGGCGTGGTGCAGCAGGATGTGTACCTGTTTGCGGGCACCATTTTCGAAAATATCGCCTACGGCAAGCCGGGCGCGACGCGCGACGAGGTCGAGCAGGCGGCGCGGCTCGCGGGCGCGCATGAGTTCATCGCCGCCACGCCGCACGGCTATGACACCTATGTCGGGGAGCGCGGCGTGCGTCTGTCGGGCGGACAAAAGCAGCGCATTTCCATTGCGCGCGTGTTCCTGAAAAACCCGCCCATCCTGCTGCTCGACGAGGCGACGAGCGCACTCGACAACGAGAGCGAGTTCATCGTGCAGCAGTCGCTCGAGCGGCTGAGCCGCGGGCGCACGACGCTGACCATCGCGCACCGGCTGTCCACCATTCAGGGGGCGGATCGCATCCTCGTGCTCGACCGCGACGGCATCGTCGAGCAGGGTACACACGAGGAGCTGCTACGGCAGGGCGGCGTATATGCCCACCTCGCCGGTGTGATAAAGTCAACGGCGGACGGCTGAGTGCCGCTATGACCGCCGCGGGGACGGGAGTGACACCGCGTACACCGCACTCCCCTCCTTTATCGACAGGCTTCTGCTTGCATTTTCCGCGCGAACAGGGTATGATGAAAGTAGAAAAACACATCCTAACCGCAACGAATACCGTTCAGGAGGGAATTTCCATGAAAAAGAATACTAGAAAGCTGCTCGCCGGGCTGAGCGCCGCGCTGCTGCTGTTTTCCATGAGCACCGCGCTGACCGGCTGCGGCAAGAAGGTGGACATCACGCCCCCGACCCAGACCGAGCAGCCCACCACCCCGACCCCGACCCCGCAGGAGCCGGCAAAGACCCAGCTGACCGAGGACGAGGCCAAGGCGCTCGTCACGGAGAAGCTGCCCGAGGGCTATCAGGCGACCGCGTCGGGCACAGTCGAGAGCGACCAGATCAAAAAGGGCGCGACCTATGCGCTGTTTGCGGTCGCAGATCAGGACGGCAAGCAGGTCGGCACGGTCGCAATCGACCGCGAGAGCGGCGACCGCTATAACTATGCCGGCGAGGGCACGCTGAGCGAATACAGCGACTTTCCGCTGTATGACGCGGCGACCGACGCACAGTGCGACTGGAACGGCGTATTCCAAAACGGCGAGATTTCGATCGAACTGATGCAGGCGGACTCGACCTCGTTCGAGTTTTACTTCTCGGACAGCGGCGACGGCGTCGCGCGCGTCAAGGGCAACACCGCCCAGACGACAGACGGCAAGTATACCTTCACCTACGACGAGCAGGATGACGGCTCGGTTGTGCTGCGCATCGGCGGCACAGACACCGCACACGCGGGAAACTACACCAAGGCAAAGAGCTGACCCAAGATTTTATAACAGCATATGAAGGAAATTCGCATGAAAAAAGTGACGATCTACACCGACGGCGCATGCTCGGGCAACCCGGGACCGGGCGGCTGGGGCGCGATTTTGCAATACGGCGCACACGAAAAGGAGCTGTCCGGCGGCGATCCGTCGACGACCAACAACAAAATGGAGCTGACCGCCGTCATCGAGGCGCTGCGGCTGCTGCGCGAGCCGTGCGAGGTCGATCTCTACTCCGACTCGAAATACGTTATCGACGGCATCACCAAGGGCTGGGCGGTCGGCTGGCGGTCACGCGGCTGGAAGAAGGCGGATAAGACCCCCGCAAAGAACCCCGAGCTGTGGGGCGCGCTGCTCGACCTGCTCGACCAGCACACGGTGCACTTTCACTGGGTCAAGGGCCACGCCGATAACCCGAAAAACAACCGCTGCGACGAGCTTGCCGTTGGCGCATACCAGAAATATAAGTAAAGAGGGGCACGGGCTTTTTGGACACCGCGGTGCAGATTTTAAAACAATATTTTGGATATGATGCGTTCCGCCCCGGTCAGGATACATTGATCGGGGCGGTTTTGTCGCGCCGCGACGCGCTGGGCATCATGCCGACGGGCGCGGGCAAATCCATCTGCTATCAGGTGCCCGCGCTCGCGCTGCGTGGGCTGACGATCGTCGTGTCGCCGCTCATTTCGCTCATGAAAGATCAGGTCGGCGCGCTCGTGCAGGCGGGTGTGCCCGCGGGCTGTCTCAACAGCACGATGGACTATGCCGAGTACGACGAGACCGTCTATCGTGCAATGCGCGGCGGGCTGAAGCTGCTATATGTCGCGCCCGAGCGGCTCGACACGCCTGCGCTCGCACGCATCGCCGCGCACACGCCCATTTCCATGGTGACGATCGACGAGGCGCACTGCGTGTCCCAGTGGGGGCAGGATTTCCGACCGAGCTATCTGCGCATCGCGGACTTCATCGCCTCATTGCCCGCGCGTCCGATCGTGTCCGCGTTCACCGCGACCGCGACCGCCGAGGTGCGCGACGACATCGTGCGCCTGCTTGGGCTGCACGAGCCGCAACTGGTCACCACCGGATTCGACCGCCCGAATTTGCAGTTTGCGGTGCGCCGTCCGCAGGGCAAGATGCAGGAGCTGCTGCGCATCTTGCGCGAGCACGGGCGGCAATGCGTAGCCATTGTGTACTGTGCGACACGCAAAAATGTCGAGCAGGTATGCGAAACACTGTGCGAGCACGGCTATGCGGCGACGCGCTATCACGCGGGGTTGTCCGACCGCGAGAGACGCGACAATCAGGATGATTTTCTGTTTGATCGCAAGACGATCATGGTCGCAACGAATGCGTTTGGCATGGGCATCGACAAATCCAATGTGTCGCTCGTCGTGCACTATAACATGCCAAAAAACCTGGAAAGCTACTATCAGGAGGCGGGTCGCGCGGGGCGCGACGGCTCCCCCGCCGCGTGCATCCTGCTCTATGCGGGAAAAGATGTGCAGACCAACCAGTTCCTCATCGAAAACAGCGAGCCGGACCCCTCGCTGAGCGAGCAGGCGCGCGCCGCGATCCGCAAAAAAGACCTCGACCGTCTGCGGGATATGACCTTTTACTGCTCCATCGACGGCTGTCTGCGCCAATATTTACTGCGCTATTTCGGGGAGCACGCACCCGATTTCTGCGGCAACTGCGGCAACTGCCTGACCCATTTCGACACGGTCGACGTGACAATCGAGGCGCAGAAGATCGTGTCCTGCGTCTACCGGCTCGCGCAGCGCGGGCATCGCTTTGGCAGGGGCATGCTCTCCGACATCCTGCGCGCGGGCGACGATCCGCGCATCGCGGCGTACGGGCTGACCGATCTGTCTACCTACGGCATCATGCGCGAGGAAAAGCCCGCGCGGCTGCGTGCAATCCTCGAGCATCTGCTGCTCCACGGCTATCTCGCGCAGACCGCGGGCGACAAGCCCTGCATCGTGCTGACCGCGCGCTCGGCAGAAATTATCCGTGAACGCCGCCCCGTGTCGATGAAGCTGCCGCGCCGCCACAGCACCGTGTCTGCCGCGCAACCGCGCGCGACCACGCCGGTCGACAGCAGCCTGTATGATGTGTTGCGCGATCTGCGTGCCAAGTTCGCGCGCTCGGCAGGCGTGCCGCCCTACGTCATCTTCTCGAACGCGACGCTCGAGGATATGGCGGCGCGCAAACCGCGCACGCACGCGGAATTTCTCGATGTGTCGGGCGTGGGCGACACAAAAGCGCAAAAATACGGCAAGCAGTTTCTCGAAGCGATCGCATCTTATGAAACACAGGCATAAAAAAAGCCGCCCGTTTGGGCGGCTTTTTTGGACGGTTTTGGTGCGTTAGAGCGCTTTTCCCATCTCCTCGAGGGTCTTGACGGTTTCCTCTGCGACCGGGGACATGCTGTCGTCGACAATGGAGAGATGCCCGATGTCGCGCTTGCGCGTTGCAAAGGTGCTGTCCATGCGGCGCACGCTCTCCTGCGTGTCGCCCGCTGCGCTCTGCATGCGCACATGCGCTTGCTGCACATAGTCTGCGATGTGCTGCGTGCTCAGTCCTCGAGCATGCCGACGCAGTCAAAATACGGCTTTTCGCGAATTTTATCCTTGTTTTCCTTGAACAGGCTGTGTGCGAGCGTGACGACGACATAATCCGCCTTCGTCATCGCGTCCTCGAAGGACACATTTTCGATGCCGTGCACCTGACCGAGCGGCGCAAACGGCTCGACCGCGACAAAATGCACGCCCTTGTCGCGCAGGATGTTGCACAGCTCGATGGAGGGCGACTCACGCAGGTCGTCGACGTCGGGCTTGTAGGACAGGCCGAGCACGGCGACGGTGTCGGTCGCGGGGTTTTTCAGCGATGCCACGATCTTTTCCGCAACAAAGCGCGGCTTGTTCTCGTTGCGCAGACGGGACGCGTGGATGACCTTGGCCTCCTCGGGGAACTGCTCATAGATAAACCACGGGTCGACCGCGATGCAGTGGCCGCCGACGCCGACGCCCGGGGTCAGGATATTGACGCGCGGGTGGCAGTTTGCGAGCTTGATGAGCTCAAACACGTCGATGCCCATCTTGTCGCAGATGACGGACAGCTCGTTTGCGTATGCGATGTTGACGTCGCGAAAGGTATTTTCGGTCAGCTTGCACATTTCCGCGGTGATGTCGTCGGTGACGCGCACAACGCCCTTATCGAGCACGTTGTCGTAGATCTCCTTCGCCATCTGCGCCGCCTCGGGCGTGCGTGCGCCGACGATACGGTCGTTGTTCTTGAGTTCGTACATCATGTTGCCCGGAATGACGCGCTCCGGGCAGTGCGCGACGTGCAGCGAGTCCATCGGGAAACCGGACTCCTCGCTCAGCACGCGGGCGAGCATTTCGGACGTGCGCGGAGGCACGGTGGATTCCAGGATGACGAGGTTTTCCGGACGGAGCACCTTGCCCGCCATGCGGCCGGCGCTCTCGACGTACTTGAGGTCCGCCTTGTGTGCGCCGGTCTCGTCCTCGTAAAACGGGGTCGGGACGGCGATATAGAATACGTCGGACGGGGACAGCTCACCCGAAAAGTGCAGATGACCGCCTGCGACCGCCTTGTCGAAGGCTTCCTGCAATCCCGGCTCGACAATGTGGATCTTGCCGTTTTTGAGGCTGTCGATGACCGCGGGGGTCACGTCGAAGCCGCAGACCTCATAGCCCGCGCCCGCCAGCGTGATCGCCGTCGGCAGACCGATATAGCCCAGACCCATGACAGTGATTTTCTTCATTGTTCCCAAACTTCCTTCTATCGTATTTCGTGTCATCAATTAGTATAGCACAGCGCGCGCAAAAGCGCAAAAAAATGCCGCCGTACCATGTCATTCTATGGCGCGCCCGCAGAGCGGGTGACCGCTTTGCAGTCATTGTATCACAAATACGCCGCGCTTACAATTTGTATTTGCACAAAAAACGTTGAATTTTCACCTGCTCAGGACTATAATGTACTGTGAATGATAATCTCGGGCGGCTGTGCACGCTGCGGCACGGGGTCGCCCCAACCGAACAGGGAGTATTTCTATGATCTTCAAAGGACTGCTCGACGACGCGCGCTCCATCCGTGAGCGTGACCCCGCCGCGCGCACCACACTCGAGGTTTTTTTGCTCTATCAGGGCTTCCACGCGCTGTTTTATCACCGGCAGGCGCACTGGCTGTACACCCATAAGCACTTTTTTCTGGCGCGCGCGCTGTCGCAGTTCGCCCGCCACATGACCGGCATCGAGATCCATCCGGGTGCAAAGATCGGCCGCCGCCTGTTCATCGACCACGGCATGGGCATCGTCATCGGAGAGACCGCGGAGGTCGGGGACGACTGCACGATCTACCACGGCGTGACGCTCGGCGGCACGGGCCATGACAAGGGCAAACGCCATCCGACCATCGGCAACAATGTGCTTATTTCCACCGGCGCGAAGGTGCTCGGCCCGTTCAAGGTGGGCGACAATTCGCGCATCGGTGCGAACGCGGTCGTGCTGCAGGAGGTCCCCCCGAACTCGACGGTCGTGGGCGTCAAGGCGCGCGTTGTCAAGATCGACGGACAGCGCGTCGGCGTGACGCCGGCATACGATCTCGATCAGGTGCACATCCCCGATCCGCTCGCGCAGGAGCTGTGCCAGCTCCAGCGCCGCGTGTACGCCAACGAGCGCAAGATCAGCGAAGCCGAGCGCGAAAAGCGTGAGTACGACGGAAAGTAAACACGAGAAAAAGCCGCCCAAACGGGCGGCTTTTTCGTATGCGCGCATCAGAGCACGCGGGACATTTCCTGTAGGCGCCTACGACAATCTGCGGTTTTTTCATTTTTCTCTAATAAATATAATACATTTTTTGCATAAAGAGTGTAAACTGGTTACATAAAAAAATGGACATTGCAAACCGTATTCTGCAAATGAAATCGTTGTGTGCGAACGCGTAAAATTCGGGATGTCGACTACGCACAGAAAAAAACGGTTTCATTTGTTTAAAACGCAGTATTGTTACCAAAATAACATGCTTTCTATACTTTTGTTGCGTTTTCCCGTTGACAAGTGCACTTTGCTTCGCTATACTGTAAACAGAAGTAAGAATGATTATTTGTTTCTAGTTTAAAGGATGAGGCTTATGAACCGCACAAAACAGCGCCAGCTCGTATACGAGATGGTACAAAACAGTTTTTCCCATCCCACCGCCGACGATATATTCCAGTCCGTGCGCGCCGAAATGCCCAATATCAGTCTGGGCACGGTGTACCGCAATCTGGGCGTGCTGGTTGACATGGGCATGCTCCGCAAGATCGCCGTGCCCGGTCAGCCCGATCATTTCGACCGTATGAGCGAATGGCACGACCACATGGTCTGCGAAAAATGCGGCCGCCTGTTCGATGTCAAGCTGGAGCATTCCCTGCCGGAGCAGCTCGCGGAGCGTTCGGGCATGCAGATCACGGGATATTCGCTCGTGGCGAATTGTATTTGTCCGGATTGCGCCGCCCACACGACCTTCCAAATGTAAAAAACGACCCCGACTGCACAAAAGCGGCACTCGGGGTCATTTTTTTATGCATCTCGGTAAAGAGGAAGGCGCACGCCGCGCGAGCGCGTTCAAAAGATGCAAAATCCGTTGCGCCCCTCGTTTTTGACGCGGTAGAGCGCGGTGTCCGCCTGTTCATAGTACCGCTCGAAGGTGCCATTGCCCGAGCACCGTGTGATACCGATGCTTGCGGTCACGTTGCAGGTGTGTTCGCCGTCGGACACGGTCTTGCGCAGCGCGGTCAGCAGCCGGTCGGCCTGCTCGCGGATGACCTCGGGCGCGGTCGCGCCCGTGACGAACACGAGAAATTCATCGCCGCCGAGCCGCGCGACGTAATCGGTCGAGCGGAACGAAGCGCGGATGGTCTGCGCAAAGTCGATGAGCACATGGTCACCCCACAGGTGTCCGAGCGTGTCGTTGAGGTTTTTGAAGCAGTCGATGTCGAGGATCCACAGCGTGGCCTCGCCGCCGGAATGCATGAGACAGGCGCGAATGTGTTTTTCCGCCGCCTGCCGCGTGCTGATGCCGGTCAGTCCGTCGGTGTCGCGCTCCGCGATGAGCGCCGCGCGGCTCGACAGCTCGCGTAGTTTCATGCCGATCAGCGTGTAACTCATGAAGCACGCGAGCAGCGAAAACCCGATCGCGTTGCAGCAATCGATTATGGCGATGTCAAAGGGCTTATACGCGAGGGCAAAGACGCACATGCACAGGCATGCAAGGCTCTGGAACACGGCAAAGCGCAGCGGGCGGTCGATCATCAGGAAGGGCGCAAGCGTGAAGAAACCCACGACCGTGGCAGAGGTGCCGGTCTGGAAGAGCACGGTACCGTTGACGATGGCGGACAGCGTCATGATGCCCATATAGGTATACAGCCAGACGGTCGCACCGCGGCGCAGCGGCTGCGCTTCGTGGCGGCACAGCCCGTAAAACAGCAGATTGGTCGCGATCCACATCAGGTAGACCGGCAGGGAGTTCCACGGGGAGGGAAACAAAAAACTCAAAGCCAGTGACAGCAGGCTCGTGAAGGTGCCGAACAGCGAGATGCTTTGCAGCATGCGCAGGTTGGACACAGCGATCTCCTCGCGGTAGAGCGCAAAATAAGACTTGTCGATTCGCCGTAGCATACCCATCCCCTCGCTTTCCGCAGGCAAGTGTCTTCGAATTCTTTTACTACACTGTACGCGCGAGGGGCGCGGCTGTCAAGCGGCGGAACGCGAATGGTCCAAAAAAATCACGGGCAAAATGCAGCGTTTGGCGGTCACACCGCACGCTTGGCGGGTACGCGGAACCAAAAACGGACACCGCCCGGCGTGTTCTCCGCACCGCATGCACCGCCGTGGGCGTCCGCGATCGCGCGCACGATGGATAGCCCGATGCCCGAGCCGCCCGACTCGCGCGAGCGCGCCTTATCCGTGCGGTAAAATTTTTCAAAAATCATTTCCAGATCGTGCTCCGCGATGGGCTCGCCTTCGTTTTCAATGGCAAAGGTGACCGCGCCGTCCGGCTCGGTCGCGGCGTGCAGCGTGATGTGTCCGCCTGCCGGCGTGTAACGGATGGCGTTCGACACGAAATTCGTCACGACCTGCTCGAGCATGCCGTAGTCCGCGTACATACTTTCGTGCGTGTCCGTGTAGTCAAGGTGCAGATCGCGCTCCGCGGCGAGCACGGCGGTCTTTTCCGCCACGCTGCGGCACAGACCGTACAGGTCGACGTCGGTCGGCTCAGGGGTCTCGCGTCCAAGCTCGAGCTTGGACAGGTCGAGCAGCTGCATGACCAGATGGTTCATGTGCTGCGCCTCGTCGACGATCGTATCGCAGTAAAATTCGCGGTCGTCGTCGCTCGTCGTGATGCCCACGCGCAGCCCCTCGGCGTAGCCCTGAATGAGCGCGATCGGGGTCTTGAGCTCGTGCGATACGTTGACGATGAACTCGCGGCGCATGCTGTCGATGCGCTCTTTTTCCTCGATCTCGTGTGCAAGCTCCTCGTTTGTACCCTTGAGCGCACAGATCGCCTGCGCCAGATGCTCGCTGAGCAGGTTGATGCTCTGCCCGAGCCGTCCGATCTCGTCGGTCGCCGCGCCGGTGTACTGCTTGGAGAAGTCGAGCTCCGCCATCGCGGTCGCGACCTCCTCGATCTCGATGAGCGGGCGCGTGAACTGCCGCGACACGAAATACGCCAGAGCGATGCACACGGCAAGTGTCAGCAGACCGGTGATGGCGAGAAAGGTCAGGTTAAAGGAAGAGTTCTGCTCGACATAGGCGAGCGGGACGCGTGCGATGATGAGGGCATTGTTCGCGTCCAGCCGTCCGACGAGCGCGAGAAAGCCCGTGTGCGGCATGCGTCTGGTCGGCTCGTCGCGGTCGACCACGGTCGTGAAGGTATAGCCCTGCCGCTTCATCTGCTCCAGATTTTCCTGTGTCAGCGTCGCCCCGCTGAGCGGAAAATCGTAAAGCTGCACCCGAAATGGCGCGGTGCTGTCGTCGTTCATCTGGGCGCGCTGCTCGCGGAAAATAGAGTCGTATTGGATGATGCCGGTCGCGGACACGATGGACACGCGCACGCCCGTCGTGTTTTCGAGCTGCTCGAGCGAGTCGGAAATGTTCGTGATCGTGCCGTCATAGGTGCGATTGACGTCGCGGTAGAGGTCTGCGAGCGCGCCGCGCCGCTCAAAGGTGTAGTAGTCATCATAAAAGAACACGTTGAGCGCGGTCAGGATGCCGACAAACGCAAGCGCGATCGCGGAAATGACCGCAAACAGCTTGAATTTGATGGAATGGCGCACGAATCTGCTCATGCGGTCGCCTCGAAGCGGTAGCCGTAGCCGCGCACAGTCGCGATCATCTCGCCGCAGTCGCCCAGCTTGGCCCGCAGCTTTTTGACATGCGTGTCGACCGTGCGCAGGTCTCCGAAGTAGTCATAGCCCCACACCGCGTTTAGGATGCTCTCGCGTGAGAGCGCAATGTTTTTGTTGTTTTTAAAGTAGATGAGCAGTTCGTATTCCTTGGGCGTCAGCTCGCACACCGCGTCCGCAACGCGCACCTCGCGGCGCATCTCGTCGATTTGCAGCGCGCCGAACGCCCCGACCGTGCGATCCTCTCTGCCGTAGCGACCGAGCAGGGTCTTGACGCGCGCGGCGAGCACGAGCGGGGAAAAGGGCTTCGTGACATAATCATCCGCACCGGAGGACAGCCCGTAGACCTCGTCTGCGTCCTCTGCGCGCGCGGTCAGCATCATGACGGGTACGCGTGTGGGCGCGCCGCTCTCACGGATATGCCGCAGCACCGCAAAGCCGTCCGCACCCGGCATCATCACATCAAGGATGACCAGATCGAACCGGCCGGGCTGCCGGTCAAACAGCGCAATCGCCTGCTCGCCGTCGCCCGCTTCCACGACCGTGTGACCGTCTCTCTTTAAAAAATCAATGACCAAACGGCGAATGCGTGCTTCGTCATCCGCCAGAAGAATCGTTCCCATATCGCAAGTTCCTCCCTGTCAGGTTGTGCCTACAGTGTAGCACAAACGGTTTCATTGTGCAAAGTATATCACGGTATTTTGTCCATTTTGTGTCTTTATGGCGAGAAAATCATGAAAAACTGCGGCGAAAACCAAAAATTTTTGCCCGAAAGCCGTAGACGCACGGGCGTTCGCGTGTTACCATGGACAGGAAAGACAAATCGGAGGAAAGGAGGGCAAGCGTCCATGGCTTTTTTGCGCCGGATCCTGGCGGGCGTGCTGACGCTGAGCATGCTCAGCTTTCCCGTCTGTGCAGCGGATTGCGCCGACGCGCGCCGCGTGGAGCTCGACCGTGTCGTGAGCATGCTCAGCGAAAACCACCCCGATCTTTATGCGCATGTCAGCCGTGAGGCGTTCGCCGCAAAACGCGCGTCCATTGCACAAAATGCCGCGAGCTGGGACGATTTCGGCTTTGCGCTTGAGGTGCAGTCGCTCACCGCGATGGTGGGCGATGCGCATACCGCGCTCAGCCTGCCGGTGGACGGTGCGGGCACGCTGCCCTTTACGATCGCGTGGATGAACGGCGCATGGGTCGTGACCGCGGTCGCCGCGCCGCAGCGCGTTTGTTTGGGCTGGCGGGTCGAGGGCATCGCGGGCAGACCCATCGCGGCAGTTGAGCGCGCGCTCGACCCCTATCTCAGCTACGACAACGACACGCGCCGCCGCCGCATGTTCGCGAGCGCGGTCACCCTGCGCGGTGCGCTCGTGCATGCGGGCGTGCTCAGCGAGAGCGCGGAGACCGTGGCGCTGCATGTCGTATCGCCGGACGGGCTGCACCGCGACGCGACGCTGCCGGTGCATGCAGACGGTATGTGCACGCTGTCCGCGCTGCGCCGTGCCGTGCCCGTGACCGAGTATGACCCGAATGTGATCTACAAGGCGTTGGATCTCGTTCCTTACACGCTGTATATTCAATATAATGCGTGCAAAGAGGACGAAAACTACCCCATGGCGGCATTTGCCGCGCAGGTGCGCGACACGCTGACACACGGCAGCTATGCGCGTGTGATCGTCGACCTGCGCGCGAACGGCGGCGGTTCGGACGGCGTGCTGCGTCCGGTCCTGCATGAACTGATCGCGGCGCAGCAGCGCGGCATAAAGGTCTATGCGCTCGTGGGCGAGGGCACGTTCTCCGCGGCGGTCACGGGCGCGGTGCAGCTTGCACAGCTTGGCGCGGTCACGGTCGGCACGCCGACGGGCGGCAGCGTCGATCACTTCGGCTCGGTCGTGCGGGAGGTCCTGTCCGACGGCTCGCGGCTGAGCTGCTCCACCCAGTGGGTCGCGCTCAGCAGCTATTATCAGGCAGCGCGCGCGTTCGGCGCGGATTCACTCACGCCTGCGCTGTCCGCGCCCCAACCGGTCGACGATTATCTCGCGGGCGGAGACCGTCCGGTCGCGTGTGTGCTCGCGCAGCCTGACCATTTGCCCGCACGCACCGCAGCGGCGACGGCGACGGGCGCAATCTTTACGGTCGACGGCAGCAAAAGCGCGCTCACCGGCGTGCGCATCGGCGGCGCGGTCTATGTGCGGCTGCGTGATCTCGCGGCGGCGCTGCGCGGCACACGGGCGGCGTTCGACGTTGCCTGGTCGGAACGGGACGGCGCGGTCTATGTGTTTGACGGACAGCCTTATCTGCCGGTCGGCGGCGAACTGACACCGGTCACGGGCGGCACGGCGTACGCGGCGGACACCCCGATCCTGCGCGGCGATACCCAACCGCTCGCCTATGCGGGCGCGCCGGGCGCGCTGCGCGTGTACGATCTGCGCGGCAGCCATTTTGTGCGGCTGACCGACCTTGCGGCGAAGCTGCGGTTTTCCGTCGCGGCAAGCGGCAGCGCGGTGCGCATCACCACGAAATAAAAAAATCTGCCGCAAGTGCTCGCTTGCGGCAGATTTTTTGCTATTCACGCGTTTCTTGTGGTGGAAACGCAATCAGCTTGCACTGTTTTCAGTAATGCCACACATCATAGATGAGTGCTCCCGCGCATACAAGCGCGCACAGCAGCCAACTGACGGATACGAGGATGGGGGTCTTGTGTGCTTCACGGGAGGGTGCGGGGTTTGCATCGGCTGCGCATGGTATGCGCGTCTCTTTTTTGGGAGATTCCCACGGCATGCCGCCGTCCAACCGCTGCTGCACGAACAGCGTGAACACGACCGCACAGAACACCCAAGGCAGGGCGCGTCCCGTGCCGCGCGTCGCGGTGGGATAGGCGCGCGCGAGGTCGAAGGCATCTGCGGCGGTCGGCGGCTGCGCAAGCGTGGCGTGCGCGGAGCGCGCATGCAGCGCACGATAGATGGGGTCGGCGCGATAGGCGCGGTCGAACACCGTGCTGCCGTCCTTGCCTGTCACGGTCGCGTGGTCGCCCGCCTGCGTGACGGTGAAGCGGTGCGTGCCCACGGGCAGCGCAAGCGTGAGCGTGGTACCGTCCGCCGTTGCTTGGACATGGATTGTGCTGTCGCCCGCGGTGTATACGGTGTCGGTGCGGTCACCGCGCGGGGCAAAAAAGATTTCGCCGTGGTAGCGCAATGCGGGTGTGGTGTACAAAAAATAGTACCACGCGGCAAGGCACAGCGCGAGCGCCATGCCGAGCGCGATACGCACGTTTCGGGGCATGCGATCACCTCCCTATGTAGCGGGACAGATCAGTTAAACAGTCGACGAATGTCATCCAGACGGCGCTCCGCGAGGGCATAGCCCGCCCGATAGCTTGCTTCCAGCTGCGCGACATCCTTTTCAAAGCTGGAAAGCGGCGCGGACGGACGCAGTACGACGGTCGTATCGGGGCGGTGCGTTTCGAGCTGCTGTACAAAGCACAGCGTGTCGTTATACCGCTTGGGACGCTGCGCGATGACCGCGGGCAGCGCGGGAAACCGCCGACCGACCCGCAGCGCGGCGAGCCGGTCGGTGCGGGTGGGCTGCTTGCGGTAGGCGCTCGTGCGGGTCAGAATGATGAGGTTTTTGTGCGACCCGTCCGCGAGCGCGCGGCGGATCGGAATGGGGTCTGCGATGCCGCCGTCAAAGTAGGGCGTGCCGCCAATGTCGATGGGCGGAAAGAGCAGCGGCAGCGCACAGGTCGCGCGCAGCATCGTGCATTTGTCGTCGAGCGCGCGCCCGTCGAGATAGACCGGCGCACCCGTGCGCGCGTCCGTCACGCCGACGCGCAGCCGCCCGTCGTAGCGGCGGAGCGTGTCGTAGTCGTATGGCAGGTGCGTGCGCGGAATGTCCTCAAACATGAAATCCAGTCCGAACACACTGCCGCAGCGCAGCAGGTTGCGCGCGCCGAAGTAGCGGCTGTCGTTGCGAAAACGGCGTAAAATCTCGAGATT
The DNA here is from genome assembly GCA_029267335.1 of Intestinibacillus massiliensis. Lineage (GTDB taxonomy): Bacteria > Bacillota > Clostridia > Oscillospirales > Butyricicoccaceae > Intestinibacillus > Intestinibacillus massiliensis_A. Next base: position 157,518 of record JAJUJC010000002.1, read on the forward strand.
GCGCCCAGGCTGACGGGAAACATAGGAAAATGCGTTGGAAATACCCGCGGACACACCGATGATATAGTCAAACATCAGGTCGTGCGCGAGCAGCGCGTCGAGCGCGCCGGCAGTGAAGATCGGGCGGAACGTGCCGCCCTCCAGGATGAGTCCGGGCATGTTGTCACTCCTATGGGGTCAATGGGTTTCGCTCGCGGGCTGATCGGCGGGGACGAAGTCGATCTGTCCCGTGATATTGGATGCTGCGACGAGCCGCACGCGCATGGGTGTACCGAAGGTGATGCGCTGGCCGCTGCGCGCGGTCAGCGTCATGCGGGTGGCGTCAAACTCCCAGCCGCTGCCGGGCAGCTCCTCGATGCGCACAAGTCCCTCGACCGTGTTGGGCAGCTCGATGAACACGCCGAACGAGGTCACGCCCGCGACCACGCCGTCAAATTCCTCGCCGAGGAAGCGGGACATATAGTCCGCGAGATAGAGCTTGGTCACGTCGCGCTCGCAGTTGTCCGCCGCCTGCTCGCGCAGGGTGGACTGCACCGCGGCTTCCGCACAGAACACATGGTCCGCGTTTGTGAAGCTCTGGGCGGTGAGCGCCTTGAACAGCATGCGGTGCGCGACCAGATCGGGATAGCGGCGGATGGGCGAGGTGAAGTGCAGATAGAACTTCGCCTGCAAGCCGTAATGGCCGATGCACTCCGCATCATAACGGGCGCGGGCGAGCGAGCGCAGCAGCATGGTCGGCAGGATGCGCTGATCGGGCTTGTCCTTCGCGCCGTTCAGCACCGCCTGCAGCTGTGCGGTGTCCTGCGGCTTGCCCGCGTCGACGCGATAACCAAACTGCTTGGCAAAGCTCGCGAATGCGCGCAGCTTTTCCGGGTCGGGGTTTTCGTGCACGCGGTAGACCGTCGGGTCGTCGCGCTTGTCCATATATTCCGCGACCGCCTCGTTGGCAAGCAGCATGCACTCCTCGATGAGCTTTTCCGCGTCGCCGCGCGGGCGCGCGATAACGTCGGCTGCCTGCCCGTCCTGCATGACGACCTCGGCCTCGGGAATGTCAAGATCGAGCGCACCCCGCTCCATGCGGCGGCGGCGCAGCGTGTGGGTCAGGTCGTTTAGCTGCTCAAAGGTCGGCACGAGGGCGGCATACTGCGCGCGCAGTCCCTCGTCGCCCGCGAGGATGGCGTTGACCTTATGATAAGTCATGCGCGCCTTGGAACGGATGATGGTCTTGGCAAAATTCGCCTTGTGGCGGCGGCCGTCGCGATCGAGTTCCATAAACGCGGAAAAGGTCAGGCGGTCAACGTCGGGATTGAGCGAGCACAGACCGTTGGACAGCGCGACCGGCAGCATGGGCACGACATGTCCCGGGAAATAGACCGAGGTGCCGCGTTTCCACGCCTCATCATCGAGCGGCGAGCCGGGCGTGACATAGTGGGATACGTCCGCAATGTGCACGCCGAGCAGCACATGCCCGTTTTCAAGCGGCTCGAGCGAGACTGCGTCGTCAAAATCCTTCGCGTCGTCGCCGTCGATCGTGAAAATGGTCTTGTCACGCAGATCGACCCGGCGCGCCGCTTCGGCGGGGTCCACCGTGTCGCCGCATGCGTCGGCCTGCGAGAGCGCATCGTTCGGAAATGCGTCAAACACTGCGTTTTCGTGCAAAATTGCCGCGATCGCCGCGTCCATCGAGCCGCTTTCCCCGAGCAGCGCGGTCACGACGCCCTGCGGCGGCAGGCGCTTGCCATCATCGCCCCAGAACACGACGCGTACCGCCGCCTTGTCGCCGGGCTGTCCGCCCGCCTGCCGGTTTTTTGCGATCTCGATCACCGGGAACTTGCCGGAGTCCGGCTCGAGAAAGAACGCGCGGCCGCGCTTGCGGAGCGTACCCGTGATGTCCTTTTTCGCGCGTTCGAGCACGCGTACGACCGCGCCCTCGGGGCGGTTTTTGTCGCGGGGCGTGTCGGACAGGCGGATGAGCACACGGTCGCCCTGCCATGCGCCGCCGTCCGCGCGGGGCGGGATGAATACATCGTCGCCGCCATTCTCGGGCGACACGAACGCAAACGCGCGCTCGGTCGCGAGGAACGTGCCGCGCATACACCCAAAATCCTCCGCGCGACCGTATTTATTTTTTTTGCTGCGCACCAGCAGCCCCGCGCGTGTCATGCGGTCGAGTGCGGCGGCAAGGTTGCGTTTCGACACATCGGGCAGTGCCTTCGCCAGTTCGTCTCCGCGCGCGGGTTTTGCAAGCTGTGCAAGGATGCGGCTGTCCAGTTCGTCCATCATATAAAGTACGACCTCCTTTCGGCTGTTTTCAGTATACCACGCACCGGCGCGATTTAACAGTCAAACCCTTGCAAAAAAACGTGCGGCGGGGTATCATAAAAGCAAACATTTGATTGTAGGAGGTACAAGGTCATGCGGGCACTTATCACGGGGGCAAGCGCCGGACTGGGGCGCGACATTGCACGCGAGCTGGCGGCGCGCGGCTTCGATCTCATCCTGGTCGCGCGGCGGGAGGAACGGCTGCGGCTGCTCGCGGCGGAGTTGCCGGTCGATTGTCAGATCATCCGCGCCGACCTGTCGGACACCGCGTCGGTGTACGAGCTGTACGAGCGCGTGCGCGGCGAGGACATCCGCATTGTGGTCAATAATGCGGGCTTTGGCATGTTCGGAGAATTCGCGGCGACCGAGCTGACGAGCGAGCTGCGCATGATCGACGTCAATATCCGCGCGGTACACATCCTGACCAAGCTGTTTCTGCGCGACATGAAGCGCAAAAACCGCGGCGCGATCCTCAATGTGGCGTCGTCCGCGGGCTTTATGGCGGGGCCGCTCATGGCGACCTATTACGCGAGCAAGAACTATGTCCTGCGGCTGACACAGGCCATCCGCGAGGAGCTGCGCCAGTCGGGCAGCCGCGTGCGCGTGTGTGCGCTGTGCCCCGGGCCGGTCGATACCGAGTTCAATCAGATCGCAAACGTGCGCTTCACGGTCAAGGCGCTCACGAGCCGCGAGGTCGCGAAGTGTGCAGTCGAAGGCATCCTCGCAAACCGCGGGGTGATCGTGCCCGGGCTGCAAATGAAGGCGGCGCTCGCGCTGCGCCGGTTCGCGCCCGAGGCCCTGGTTTCGCGCATCGTCTATGCGCTGCAAAAGAGCAAAAACAGCTAAAGAAATCACAGTCCGCCGTCCATGAGCCACCGCTTCGTGCGGTGGCTTTTTTGCGCCAAAACGGCGTGAAATGTTCTGGAAAAGCACAATATAAAAATGTTCCGAAAAGGCACTAAAATGCATAAAATGTTACTGAAAGTAACGAAAAGAGGCGTAATTGTACTATATAAGAACATTTCTGTTACACATGTGTTACATAAGGCGCAGAAATGTTGACGCTCAAAAAAGTTTGGTTTAAGATGTGAACACAACGGAGAAAACTCCGAACGAAAAAGGAGGCAAAAAACCTATGAAGAATCTCAAGAAGGTTCTCGCACTGGGTCTGTCTGCGACCATGGTTTCGTCCATGTTCGTAACGGCTGGTGCGGCGTTCACCGACCAGGCGGACATCAAGTCGACCGACGCGGTCAACATGCTGTCTGCTCTGGGCGTCATCAACGGCTACGAAGATGGCAGCTACAAGCCGGAGACGGTAGTCACCCGTGCAGAGATGGCGAAGATGATCTTCGTCGTCCGCAATAACCAGGTCGATGATTCTGCTTATCAGAACTTCGCCACCAAGTTCACGGACATCAAGGGTCACTGGGCTGCAGGCTACATCAAGTTCTGCGAGTCTCAGGGCATCATCGCGGGCAAGACCGCGACCCAGTTCGATCCGGACGCACCGGTAACCGGTGTTGAAGCGGCCAAGATGCTGCTCGTTCTGACCGGCTACACCCCGGACAAGGCTGGTCTGACCGGCTCTATGTGGGCGACCAACACCCTGAAGTGGGCGGCTGAGGCCGGCATTCTGGACGACGTAAACTCTGCTCTGGAGCAGGGCCTGCCCCGTCAGTATGCAGCGCAGGAGATCTACAACACCCTCGACGCATATCGCGTTAAGTGGTCGACCGACTCCAACAGCTTCGACTACTTCCAGAACGGCGGCGTTCAGGAGAAGGTCGGCCGCAAGTACATGGGTCTTTACAGCTCTGTCGGTACGCTGGTCAGCGTAGCCAAGCAGAACCTGACCCTCACGAATGTTGAGGGCGCAGAGAGCGATCCGATCAGTACTTCCACTAGCGGCGCTACCGTCACTTATCAGTACGGTACTGATTTCAGCAAGGTCACGACCGACTATTCCAACATGCTGGGCCAGAAGGTCAAGATTATGTTCAAGGACGGCAAGACCAACACCGTTCTGGGCGTATATCCGACGAGCGACAACACGATCTACACGGCAAATGCGAACAGCGTTGAGCCGGACGGTGAAAAGGTCAAGGTAAACGGCAGCTCCTATTCGATGAAGGTCACCACGACCGATGCCACGCCGGTGACTGTAAACGATAAGATCGCTGTATACTATACCGATGTTGACGGCACGACCACGGAGTACACCAAAAACACTGGTTCCACTGTCAAGGATGCTTCTTACTTTGACGATCTGGACCAGTCTGCGAACATGCTGACCTTCGTTGATTCTGACGCAGACAGCAAGCTCGACACCGCGATCATCACCGAGTATGCGGCAGCAAAGGTCACCTATGCTTCTGCTTCTCAGATCGTTGCGGGCGGCGTTACCTACAAGTACGCTGACGACAAGATCGCAGACGGCATCCAGAAGGACGACTGGGTCGTTGTTTCTTATGACCGTTTCAACGATTGCCAGAAGGTCACCAAGGCTGACAAGATCACCGGCAAGCTGACCGCGACCAAGACCGGCACCCTGTCCACCAAGGCTACCTTCAACAAGTACAGCATTGACGGCACATGGTACAATGTTGCTACGAATGGTACAGTGAAGGGCAATCAGACTGACCTGAACACCGTCAAGGCGGGTGATTCCGTCGAGGCAGTTGCAGTCAACGGCGTTCTTTACTATGTCAAGCGCACCTCTACTGCAACCAACGGCAATATCTCTGATGTTGCAATGATTCTCGATACCGACACGGTAGTCGGCACCAAGAAGGCGTCCATCGCGCTGTTCGACGGCACCAAAATGACCGTTGATATTGACAGCGATACCGCTGTTACGCTGACTCCGGGTAACGTTTATGAGTACACGGTCTCCGGTTCGGACTATAAGTTCACGAATCTGCTGACCGGCGAAAGCGCGAACAAGGAGCAGTACAGCGACTTCACCGCGTACGATTCCTCTCTGGGCCTGAATGCTGCGAAGGATGAGGTTACGGGTGTTGAGTCTTCTGCAAAGATCGACGACTCTGCAAAGGTTCTGCTGTATGCTGATAACGATCGCAAGGCGATCACTGGCAAGCAGTTCAAGGCTCTGGACTTCACCGCGATCACGGTTGTAGGCGTCACCTCTGCGTTCAAGGGCGACATGGGCGGCCTGACCCGCATCGGTGCGATGACCGTTGAGGTCTCGGCGCTGCCGGATACGCTGACCACCAAGGACAACTATGCTTATATTCTGGACGACGCGGTCAAGACCGGTTCTGACACCGTTTCTTACCCGATCTGGAACGGCACCCAGAAGATCGACGCTACTGAGAAGTTCAGCGGTAACCTCTCTGAGCGTGCAGCTGGCACCGTCATTGGCTACAAGTCGATCGATACCGCTAACAGCAACAAGCTCGATGACGTTACTGTCATGAACATGGGCGTTGCGCGTATCTCTGATAAGTCTGCGGACGGCAAGACCCTGAATCTGGTTGCAACCGCTGCAAAGGCTCTGGCGGACACCACGTTGGCTGCTGGCGAGCACGACATCGTCAACGACACCACCGTATTCTATGTCAACTCTGACAACGACTACAACGCGAACGAAGAGGGCGGCAACATCGGTATCGCCGGTGGCTCTGTCAATACCTCTGATTACACCAACGTTCTGTATCTGCTCGACGGTACGGACTTTGAGCTGGTCGTTATCGACGTACAGGGCAAGTTCGTTGACAGCCCGTATGCAGTCAATGATGGCGCTACCACCGCAACGCTGTCGGGCGACATGACTAACAGCGCTAAGCTCCAGACGAATTATGGTACTGCGCTGAATACGACTGGCACGACTGGCACGCTGACACTCTCTGCTGTTGCTAGCACGACTGCTGCAACGCTGGTTAACGTTGAACTGTTCAAAAATGGCACTTCTGTAGCAAAGGCGGATTCCACGGTAACTTCGGATGGAATCACGGTTACTGCGGACGACGTTGCCAAGAACGGCAAAACCTCTGCGCTGAAGATCGTAACCGGCACCACCACTTCGGTAGGCACCTATAAGGCTGTATTCACGGTTGCTGACACGACCACTGAGGTTACCTTTACGGTTGATAGCAATAAGGTTGCTTCCCTGGCGGCTATTACGACTGCAGATAATACCGTGGTAAATGCTGCAGGCGCACCGATTAACGGCCAGACTGTAGGCGCGGTTGCGGGTGCATATGTTACTAACGGTACCGCTAATGTAACAGCATCCTATAAAATTAAGCTGGCTGGCGGTGTTGTAGTTGATTCGACGAAGGTACTGGCAACCGGCGATATGATCGTTGTTACTGCCACCTTTGAGCCTGCAACCGGCTGTGAGATCACCGCAACTGCTGCACCGGCACTGAAGGGTGCCACTGCGGATAGCTTTAACGTCAATGCAGATGGCACTGCTACTGCAACCTACACGCTGACGGTTGTTAGTGGTGTATAATCTCCCTACCTCACGGTAAGCAGATTCGTATCTAGCACAAAAAGCCCCCTCGGGATTTTCCCGAGGGGGCTTTTCTATGTCTATCCACGCAGCGCAATATAGATAAAGCGATAATTGAGCACATTTAACCCATTACGGACGGAGGCGTCCTGCTTTAGAAGAAAACCATCGTCTAAAATCGTGTAGAATGTCTCTTCTTTTCCACTGTCAATGAACAGTGCATGACCGACGTAGCCCAAACTGCTGCGTGTCGCATCGTGATATTGGGCATATACCGCTTTCGGACGAAAGCCTAGCGCGACTTTGCGCGGATACACACCGTCTCCGATATATTCTCCCACGACAATATCGCTTTGCATAACGATATTCTTTCTCAGATTGGATTCCAGCATATCCTCGCGAATCGCGTCCGGAAAGGTCGTGTCGATGATGCCGTTCACCCTGCTCTCAAGCGCCGCCCCATCCTCGCACACGCCGTTCAGCGATTGCCGCAGCTCCTCCGGCGCGGCATCGAACCAGTTTTTGAGCGCCTGCGGCTCGATATTGGGCTGATCGGGCAGCCCGCCCACCGTTTTGGTGAATTTTTCAATTTTGTGGTCAAACATTGCTTGTCCCTCCTTGTCGGTTTCCCCTCCCTCATGCGCATGATTCAGGTTGCCTTTCATAATACGAACAAAAGTTCATTTTGTCAATCTTTTCACCGATTGTTCGTAAAAAGAACGTTTTCGGTACACTTTTCGTACCGTTTCTCGTATTTTGATAAATTCCGCTAATCCCATAGTATTTTTACTAAAACTGTGCTATACTGGTCGTGTATCCCGCTGCGCATCGTTTTTGCACGGGAAACGCCGAATGGAAGTGAGAGAATGCCGCTTTTCAGCATGAAAATCAAGCATAAACTGCCGCTGCTCGCGATTTTGCTGTCCGTCGTGCCGGTGCTGTTTCTGTCGGTGGTCATGCTGCATGTCAGCCGCGAGACCTCGCTGCGTAGTTATCGCATGATCCTGTCCGATCAGGCGCAAGCCTCCGCGCAGCACCTGTCGAGCCTGTATATTGCCCAGAAAAACGGTCTGGTCTACGCCTCCCGTCTGGAAATCTATCGCAAATACCTCACTGCCTTGCGCGCCGGGGACACCGCGTCCGGCGCTGCCCTGCGCGAATCGGTGGAGGATCTACAGCGCGTCGCGGTCGCGACCGACGAGTCCATCAACCGCATCATCCTGACCGATATCAACGCCAGGGTCGTCGCCTGCTCGGACGGCAACTGCATCGGCACGTCTATGGCGGATTATCCCGCCTATTATCAGGCGGTCGCGCGCCACAGCGATGCATATCAAATGCTGTCCACCAAGCGGGGCAAGGCTGTGCTGCTCGGCTATCCCGTGACCGATAACGACGGCAGAATGCTCGGCGTTATCCTGCGCGAGCTGAGCCTGACAGACATCAAGGATTATGTCACCGACCTGCGCATCGGGCAAAGCGGCTATCTGTTTGTGCTCGACCGTGGTGCGGAGCCGCTGACCAATACGGCTGCGATCCACGATGCGCTCGACCGCGCGCTGCAAACGAACGATACCCTGCGCGCCCTCGCTCGCGACACCCAAAACGGCACGGTCTCCACGCGCGACCCGTTTATGCGGTATTCTTTGGGCGGACAGGCGACCGTCGCCGCGTGCAGCGTCGTGCCCGCGATCGGCTGGGTCACGGTCGCCGCCGTTCCGGAAAACGAGATCAACCACAGCAGCACCGTCGCAACACGCATTTTCCTGCTCACCGCGCTGTGCACCGGCCTGGTTTCGCTTGGCAGCGCACTGTGGCTCGTGCGCACCATCACCGCACCGCTCGGCACGCTCATTGAGAACATCAACATCGTTGCGGACGGGCAGCTTGACCACACGGTTGAGGAGCGCCGCAGAGACGAGTTCGCGCAGGTGTACGACGCGGTCAACCTCATGGCGCGCCGTCTGAGCATGAGCTATAGTCAGCTTTCCGCCGCCGCACGCACCGATGTGCTCACCGGACTTGCCAACCGTAAGGCGGTCTATGAGATCATGGAGCGCGATTTTTCTGCGCACAGCGCCGCGTTCATGCTCGACCTCGACGGCTTTAAGGAGGTCAACGACTGCTACGGGCACGATTCCGGCGATGGGGTGCTCATCGCAGTCGCAGAGGTGCTGCGCACACTTGAATATCCCGGCGCGTGCGCCGCGCGCTTGGGCGGCGATGAATTTTTCGTGTTTTTTGCACAATATGATAATGCCCTTTCCGTTGTTTCGACTGCATATAAGCTGTGCGAGGACATTTGCACGATCTGTGCAGTCAATGATTGTGAGATCATGATTTCTGCAAGTATCGGCATCGCATTCGCTGTGGCGGAGGATACCAGCTATCAGCGATTGTTGAAAAAAGCCGATCTTGCGATGTATGAGGTCAAAAAGAGCGGAAAAAGCGGCGTATATGTCTATCCGGACGCGCCGAAAAAGCTACAAGAATAAACGGGACACGCTGAAAGAGCGTGCCCCGCTTTGGTTTTATGCGTTATTCCGCTTTTCCTGTGCGCGGCTCTCGAACCGCTCGGTCGCAACGATCGCACGCTGGTGCATACCCTGTCCGATCAACCCCGCGGCGTCATACGCTGCAACCTTGAAGGTCAGCAGCTTGCCGTTTGCGCTGATCTCGGTCAGCTCGGTCTCGAAGCGCACTTCCATGCCGCACGGCGTCGCGGCCTCGTGCGTCACATCGACGCGCGTGCCGACCGTAGTCTTACCCTCACCGACGTAGGGCTGCACGCTCTCCGCGGCGGTCTTTTCAATGCCAGCGATCATCATTGGGGTGGCGAATACCGCAACCAGTCCGCTGCCTACACGGCTTGCGAGTTGCTCCTCGGTCACGCGATGACTGTAGCTGCCCTTGATGCCGATTTCCATGATTTTTGTCCTCCGTTTTGGTCTGTTTGTTTGGGATAGTTTCAGCATAACGGCTTTTTTGAACCTTGTCAATTCCTGTGCGGCAAAAAATCGGCGGCGACCCATTACTTGGAAACCGCGGTTTACATATTTTCCGCACGATAAAGAGATAATACCAGTATCGCAAGCCGGAATAAGGTATTGGAGGTTATCCGAATATGAAAGCAACTGGAATTGTCCGCCGCATCGACGATCTCGGTCGCGTCGTCATCCCCAAGGAGATTCGCCGCACGATGCGCATCCGCGAGGGCGACCCGCTCGAGATCTACACCGATCGCGACGGCGAAGTGATTTTCAAAAAGTATTCCCCGATGGGGGAGCTGGGCGCGTGTGTGTCTGAACTGGCGGATGCGCTCGCGCGCACCTCGGGGCTGTCCTGCGCGATCTGTGACCGCGACGCGGTGATTGCGGCAGCGGGCGGCGCGAAAAAGGACATTTATGAAAAGACCGTCAGCCCCGATCTGGAAACGCTGATGGAGCAGCGCCATGTCTATGAACATCATGACGGCGACACTACCGTCAGTATCTCCGGAAACGACCCGTATCATGTGGTCGTCGCCGCGCCCATCATCACCGAGGGCGATGTGTCGGGCTGTGTCGCGTTCCTGTCGGATGCCGCGGTCGATGCGAGCGAGGTCGAGAGCAAGCTCAGCCAGACCGCCGCAAGCTTTTTGTCCAATCGCATGACGATGTAATGTTTTGTGCGCGTCCCGCGGTTTTGTGGTATACTGATACTATAAAACCCAAAAGGAGACGACAGCGATGGAAGAACTGAGACAGTCGATCGAGCGCGCGATGCGTCAGGCGGGCGACAAGCTGCCCACGCAGCGGGATTTTGCCGTGCGTTCCAAGGCAAATGACCATGATTTTGTCACGGACATGGATGTGCGCATGCAAGAAGAGCTGCGCGTGTCGCTCGCCAAGGTGCTGCCCGAGGCGGCGTTCCGCAGCGAGGAGGACCTGTCGCAGCAGCCCGCCCGCGGACAGCTTTACTGGCTGGTCGACCCGATCGACGGCACGACAAATTTCGTGCGTGATCTGCATTTGAGCTGCCTTGCGGTCGCGCTGTGCCGCGACGGGGAAGCCCTTGCGGGCGCGGTGTACTGCCCGTGGAGCGGCGAGTTCTTCTGGGCGGAGCAGGGGCGCGGCGCGTTCTGCAACGGACAGCCGATCCATGTATCGGACAAGGTGCTCGCGGACGCGGTCGTGTGCTTCGGACAGGGCTACGGCGAGCGTCCGGTCACGCTCGGCAAGCTGTATCCGCTGCTCGAAAAGTGCTATATCGAATGTGTCAATGTGCGCGCGCTCGGCGTGGCGGAGCTGATGCTGTGCTATGTCGCCGCGGGGCGCATGGACGGCTACTTTGAGTATGCGATCATGCCGTGGGACTACGCCGCCGGCGGTCTGATCCTGCGCGAAGCGGGCGGCGTGTGCACGACATGGACGGGCGATGCACCCTCCCTCGCGCATGGTGGCAGCATCCTCGCGGGTAATCCCGCCTGCCATACCGCGCTGCAGCCCCTCGCGCGCGATTCCTATTAAGATACCATGCCGCTTCAATCGCTCCGGTCGGCGCCGGAGCGATTTGTATTTACAATAAAAAGAAAAAAATATAGCATATCGTAGTATTCTGTGCCCATGCTTTTGACGCTGCCCCGCGAAGTTTGTTTTTTCGCGCAGCATCCTGTGGTATAATGAATAGAATACCGCACAAGGGAGGAACTAGACTGTGGACAACATGCAGCGCATCGCGGTGCTCATCGACGCGGACAACACCCAACTCGTCAAGCTGGAGGCGGTGCTTCACGAGCTGACGACCTACGGGCGCATCGTCGTCAAAAAAGCCTACGGCAACTGGAAGAAGCCCACGCTCAAGAACTGGGAGAATGAGGTCAAGCGGCTCGCCATCAAGGCGGAGCAGCAGTTCGACTACGTTTCCGGCAAGAATACGACCGACATCGTCATGGTCATCGACGCGATGGATCTGCTGCACACCGGACTGTATGATGCGTTCGCCCTTGTGTCGAGCGACAGCGATTTCACGCCGCTTGCCATCCGGCTGCGCGAGTCGGGCGCATATATCATCGGCGTGGGTGAAAACAAGACCCCCGAGGCGTTCCGCAATGCGTGCGACGATTTCCTGCTGCTCGATTATCTGGCGCAGGCGGATGCGCCCTGTCCCCCGCCCGCCATCGCGCCCCCCGTACCCGCTGCCGTCGAGCCTGTGCCCGCACCGGTCGCGGACGAGCCGGAGCCGGTCGAGGCGGTCGCGATGCCCAACATCGAGGACGTGCACAACCTGCTGCGCATCGCCTATGAGCGCTATCAGGATGAGGACGGCTTTGTCAATGTCGCGTCCGCAGGCACTTACATTAAGCGCGCCAAGCCGGATTTCACGCCGCGCACCTACGGCTATGCCAAGCTGCCCGACCTGATCGCGGCATTTCCTAAAAAATATCAGATGAAGCGTTATCGCGGCAAGGGCACGACCGACATCGTCGCGTATATGTGCGTGTAAAATGGACCCCCCGACACAGCCTGTGCTATGTCGGGGGGTTTGCTGTTTTTACAGTGCGCTGCGGAACATTTCAATGCATTACTCGACCATAGCTGCCATCATCTGAATGGGCAGGTTATCGGTCTCGGTCGGGCGGTTATACAGTTCCTTCGCCTTGCCGAGCAGATCCTGTTCTTCCGTCCAGCCGTTCAGCGTGCGGTAGCTTTCCGGCATCGGCTGCGCAGTCTTCCCCCGTGCGTGCCGAACTTGCTGACGTTGCCTTGGGAAAGTGCTATTCTTTTGCCATATCGGTGCATTAGCCAGATAAAGTGTTTTTTTACAAGAAAGTTTGTGATGCTTGCCAAACCGGACGGACTGTGCGATAATAAAGCAACAAAGAGACAGCGAGATCGAATGGGGAAGGAAAATTCCGTGCGACCATTGCCCCGCGCCTCATCAGACAAACAGACGGTATGGAAATTCAGCATGTGCATGCTTTCGCGGAGGCACTGTTCATCATGCAGCCCTCAAGCAGCTTGAGTCCGATATGGGCGTGCAGCGCATCAAGCGCACGAGCAAATCCTTTTATCTCACGCAAGCGGGCGAAGTATTCTATCTCAAGGTGTGCGCAGGCGAGTTGCTCGCGGTGCTGCCGCGTCCAATCGACTGGAAGATCGGTGTGTTCTATCTGCGCGACGGCTACCGCTTCTTTGCATGGGTTAAACTGTACGACTTTATCGTATTTCAAAAAGCGGTAAGATCCAAATACTTTGAAATTATTTGATTTTTATGGTAAAATAATAATAATAAGCCTTGCAGGACAGGGCAAAAGGCGGGCGGATACCATGAGAAAAAGAACGGATGCAGGCGGCTTCACCTTGATGGAACTACTGCTTGTCCTTGCGATAATCGGTATTCTGGTGGCGATCGCGGTTGCGGTGTTTGCCGCCCAGATCACGCGTGCCAGTGCCGCAGTCGACCGCGCGAACGTGCGCAATGCCAAGGCGGCAGCGGTCACGGCGTATCTCACCGATCCGACGGATCGGGCGACCTATTATTTCGACGCGGACAGCGGCACGGTCACCACGGACAAGACAGCGGCAGCGGCGTTCACGGGGTATGGCAAATCGACTGCCGCCGTCGAGGGCTCGACCGGTATTCCGCTTAAAAACGGCAGGGCGCAGATCGTCGCCGTCACGGTGAAGAACGACGGCACGGAAACGGCTGCATGGGGCCTGGGTACGGAACTGGATACGTTTGCGGCGCAGGCGGCAGCGCAGGAGGCGGCGTTTAACGGTCCGTCGCATACCGGAGATGCGCTGATCGAGGCTATGGGCGAGTTGCCATCGGTCGCGGTGTCCGAGTTGTTTGGCAGCGAGTCGATTTCCGGCGGAGGCAACACGCTCTATTGGCGACCGAAGGTCGTGACCGTGAACGGCACGAAAACCATCTTTTTATACGCCAACACCTCTTCGACCGGATATGCAGGCTGGAACGGGTATGCCGTGTACTACCAGGGGGCGACCTATGTGTCCGAGGTGCGGCATCCCTCTACGCATAAAATCGATGGGGCCAGTGTGCTGTTTCCAGACATCGAGGGCGATTTGGAAACCTATTTGCTCGGCACAAACCGTTGGCGCAAGCTGGGATAGTGCAGAGATTTCTTCGCGCGATCCCCCCCAAAAAAAAGCAGCAAAAAGCGCCCTGTATCACGCGATACAGGGCGCTTTTTGTGGTGCCGCTGACGGGAATCGAACCCGTACAGTATTGCTACCGAGGGATTTTAAGTCCCTTGTGTCTACCAGTTCCACCACAGCGGCAAATGCATATTCATTATAGCAACTTTGTGCGCCCCTGTCAACAAAGCAAAAGTGCCGCTTCTCTGTGAGAAGCGGCACTTTGTTACAGCGGAGATCAGGTGACGGGGGTCGCGATGAGTACGCGCACGCGGCCGCCGTTTGCATCGGTGTCGTCATAGTAGGCGCGCACATGGTAGGCACTCAGGCTGAGCGAGCTGCGCTCGATCTGTGTATAGATGCCGTCACGCACCACATAGACCGCCGCACGATCCCAGATTGTGTGCGTTTCGTCCGCGCTTTTGATCGTCTGATCGGTCAGCGCAACGACGTTTTTGAGTTCGGTCAGCTTGGTTGCGCGCGTCACGGTGCCGCCCGAAAGTAGCAGCTTTGCGGGCCCGGTCGACGTGCCGAGCGTGAACATCGTGCCGTTTGTCGTGAGGGCGGTCGTCTTGCCGTCGATGAGGAAGCTGTAATTGACGGTATAGTTGGTTTCGCCCTGATTGAGCGTCGCCTGCGTTGCGATGCCGTAGCTGTAGCAGTCGCCGGTCGCGTCACCCAGCAGCAGCGTCGCGATCTTGCCCTCCGTGTCCAGCTCATAGTAGTACACATCGCCGTTTTGCAGCGTCATGCCCGCAAGCCGCGACGGATAGACGCGCACACCGGTCTCATCCGCGATGTCGAGGATGTTCACGTCGTCCGCAAAGCGATAATTGCCCACGCCTGCGGTCGTGACCTTGCCGGTCAGCGAATTTTTGGACAGATATTTGACCGAAGCCCCCGCATTGGTATAGGTCGCGCGCACGAGCGTGCCCGTCGTGATGGTACTGTCGAGCGTCGTCACCGGTACGGTGTAGGTCTGTCCGTCCGCGGCGAGCACGGTCAGCGTCTTGGCGGTATAAGTCGAGCCGTCTGCGTTCGTATAACTGGACTTGTTCACCGCCGTGACCAGTCCGACAAAGTCGGTGGTCAGCGTGCTCGCGGGATATGCCGCGACAATGCCGCCGTCCTTGCCGAGCAGGATCGTGATGCTCGAGCCGATCGCAAGACCGCCCTCGGTGCTCAGCTGCGTGATCGCGGACGGCGTGTCGACCGTGTAGGTCACACCTGCCACCTTGACCGAGGTCGGGCTTTCCTTGTTCGGCGTCGCGGCTTCATAGGTGCCTGTGATGCGGCGTGAATATGCCCACACGGTCCCCCGCGCGGCGGAATAATAGAGCACATCATAGCGTTGCAGCGCGGCGACCGTCGCGGTCGCGCCGTTGCGATAGACCGTGGTCGGCGTGAAGCCGAGCGTGCCGTAAACATTGCCGCTCGTAAACACGACCGGACCGTCCATCGTCGATTGCAGCAGCGCGTTGTAATCGGGATCGCCGTTCGTGTCGAGCTTGTAGCCGAGCTGCTCCATATAGCTCTTGCTGCCGTCCTTGAGGTCGACCGAGAGCAGATTATAGAACAGCCGCATGCAGTTTTGGCGCGTCATTGCGGTCGTTGACCCCGCGGAAATGCCCTCCGACAGCTTGAGGGAGCGGTAAAGCGCCATCTGTGCATAGGGATAAGAGCCGGAAAAATCGGTCGCGGTGTAGCCGAGCAGTTTGAGTACGGCGGTCGCGGCTTCCGCGGTCGTGACCGGATTTTCCGGACGGTAGCTGCCGTCGAGATAGCCGGTCAGCCAGCCCTGATTGACCGCGGTCTTGATGTAGCTTGACGCCCAGTGGGTGTACGGCACATCCTTAAACGGCGAAGCGTTGCCCGCAGCGGACACCGTGTCCTTGTAGCTCGACGCGCTCACGAGCATTTTGGCGAATTCCGCGCGCGTCACGGGTGCAGTCAGGCGCAGATTGCCGCTCGCGTCGCCGGTCACGATGCCGAGCGCGCCCACCACCTGCTGCACGGTCGTCTGGTCGCCGGTCGCCGCGCGCGCGGACAGCGGCAGCGCAGAGAGCACAAGCGTCGCACTCAGCGCGAGTGAAATCAGTCGTTTCAATATAGATCCTCCTATTATCGTGCCCTTTTCATAGATCCTGTCCCGCACCTGCATGCCTTTGGCGGTGTTTGACCGACGGGTGGTTTGTCTTTCGTCCCGCCGCCGACATGCCTACGCCTGCGAGGCGTCAGTCGTAGCGCAGGGCGTCGATCGGGTTGAGTTTGGCGGCTTTGTTCGCGGGCATAAAGCCGAAGAATACGCCGATCGCGACGGATACGCCGAACGCGACAAGCACCGCACTCACCGAGGGCGTGACGTTCATGCCGATGACCTTGCCGACCACGATCGCGACGACCGCGCCGAATACAATGCCGATCACGCCGCCGCAGGCGGAGGTCGTCGCCGCCTCAATGACAAACTGCCGCATGATGTCGCGCCGCTTCGCGCCGAGCGACTTGCGAATACCGATCTCGCGCGTGCGCTCCGTGACCGAAACGAGCATGATGTTCATAATGCCGATGCCGCCGACCACGAGCGAGATCGCCGCAATGCCGACGACGAGCAGCGTCATCGTGCCGGTCAGCTCCTCCATGGAGGACAGCATCTCCGACATATCGGAAATCTTGTAAAAATCCGCGCTCTGGAACACCTTGTAGAGCGCATTGTCCAGAATCGTCGTCGCCTGCGTGTTAAGGGTCGGGTCGACGGTCATAAAAATGTAACTGGAGACGCGGCTCTGTCCGAGCTTGGACGCGACGGTGTAGGGAAGAAACAGGCAGTCATCCGACGAGCCTTCGGTCGAGTCGTCCTGTTCGCCCAGCACACCGATGACCGTGAATGCATTGCCGTTTATTTTGATGGTCTTGCCGAGTGCGTCGCCCGTAAACGCAGTTTGCGCGAGATACGAGCCAATGACGCACACCTTGCTGCGCTTTTCCATGTCGACATAGCCCAGCCAACGACCCTCGGACAGGTCGTATTTCTGGATGGACTGATAGTCCTCGCTGACCCCCGTCACCGTAGTCGAATCATAGCTTGTCGTGTCCTGCTTGACGGTCGCCTGCATGGACACCGTCGGGCTCATCGCGCCGAAATAATCGGGATTTTCGTCGTAAAGCGCATACATGTCGTCGACGTCGACCGAGCGCGACGAGCCGCGCCCCGTGATCGAAATGGTCAGACGGTTCGTGCCCAGATCCTCAAAGGTCGAGGTCATCTTGTTCGACATGCCCTGCATGAGCGACACCAGAATGATGACCGAGCCGACACCGATGATGATGCCGAGCATGGTCAGGAAGGAGCGCATTTTGCTGCTCGTCAGGCTCTTGAGCGCGAGCCGGAAGGCTTGCACAAACCCCACTCAGCCCACCTCCCTGTCGAGCGCGTGCACACCCGTGGCATACTGCACCTGATCGGCGGGCACGGACGGACCGTCATATACGATGCGCCCGTCCGACAGGCGGATGATGCGCTCGGCTTCGGATGCGATCGAGTTGTCATGCGTGATGAGCACGATGGTGTTGCCCTCGTCGTTGAGTTTTTTGAGGAAGTCGAGCACTTCGCGGCTTGTGCGGCTGTCAAGCGCGCCGGTCGGTTCGTCCGCAAGAATGACCGACGGGTCGCCCGCAAGCGCCCGCGCGATGGACACACGCTGCTGCTGTCCGCCGGAGAGCTGCGAGGGCAGGTTTTTCGCCTTGTCCTCCAGCCCGACGCGCGCGAGCGCACCATGTGCACGCAGTGCCCGTTCATGCGCGGGCACGCCCGCATACAGCAGCGACAGCTCGACATTTTCGAGCACGTTCAGCTTGGGGATCAGGTTATACTGCTGAAAAATGAAACCCAGCATACGGTTGCGGAAATCCGCCTGTTCGTCGTCGGTCAGCTCGGAAACATCCTCGCCGCGCAGCAGATACTGCCCGCTCGTGGGCACATCGAGGCAGCCGATGATATTCATGCAGGTCGACTTGCCCGAACCGGACTGTCCGACGATTGCAACAAATTCGCCCTCGTAAATGCGGAAGGATACGCCGTCGGCGGCGTGTACTTCGCTGTCGCCCATGTGATAGATCTTGAAAATATCGCGAAACTCGATCAGGGGCGTGCAGTTGTTACCCTTGTGTGTCATCCGGGCATTCCTCCCCCGCCGCCCATGCCGCCGCCACTCGGCGGTCCGCCGGAGCCGCGGCTCATGTCGCCGCCCGCCATACCACCGCCCATGCCGGGCATGCCTTGCTGCTGCTTGCTGCTGTCGCTCGTGTGCGTCACCTGCGGCACATAGACGATGTCGCCCTCGCGCAGGCCGCTCGTCACTTCAATGTAGCTGTCGTCGGACAGACCGGTCTTGACGCTGACCGCGTGATAGCCGTCGGGCACCTTGCTCGCTGCGGCGCTGCCCCGCTGTCCGGACTTGCCGGCCGCCGACCGGGTCGCGTCGCCCGCCGTGGGTGCTGCCGGCGCGTTCGCATCCTGTGGGTCAGTTGCGTTCGAATCGCTTGCCGTATCGGTCTGCGTGCCGTCGGTATTCTTGACATAAACCGTGTTGCCGCGCTGGATCGCCGCCACCGGTACCGCAATCGCATCCTTCGCCTCGTCGACGATGATCGACGCGTTGACATTCATGCCGGGCAGCAGCTTTTCCGGTGGGTTTTCGATCTGCACCGTGACCGGATAGGTCGTCGCGCCGTTCGTCGTCGTGCCCGCGACACTGATATTCGTGATCTTGCCCGTGAAGGTCTCGCCGTCAAGCGCGTCGACCTCGACCTCGACGCTCTGGCCGACCGCGACCTCGTTGACGTCGAGTTCATCGAGCGCGATGTCGAACTTGAGCGCGGACATGTCATAAATGACCGCGAGCGCTGTGATGCCCGAGGACGAGTCGATCGAGTCGCCTGCCTTGGTGTTGCGCGTGACGATCGTGCCCGAAATCGGCGCAGTAATATTATAATCCTCGAGGGAATTGACCGTACTTTGCAGCGACTTCTGCGCGCTTTCGAGCGAAAGCTGCGCATTTTTCACCTGATTTTGCAGCTCGGTGCTCGCAAGCTTGGCGGCGACCTGTCCCGCTGTGACCGTGCCGCCCTCGCGGATGCTGAGCGACGCGAGCTTGCCCGCGACCGCTGCGGTGATCGTGGATTCCGCGTTATATTCAAATGCTGCGCCCGTGTTGCACGCGATGCCCGCGACCGTTGCGGTCGCGGAAGCAGAGGACGACAGCGCGCCCGGGTTCGTCACCGCAATCGTCACATAGCGCACCATCTGATAGCCGCTGAGCACGGTGTCCGCGCCGTCGATCGCGGTGATCGCGCCGGACAGGGTTTCAAAGCTGCCGTCGATGGTCACGGCAGCCGCCTGCCCAACGTGGAAATTCTGCGCGTCCGCGGAGTTGAACGGCACCTTGAGCTTCATCGTCGCGCTGTCGCGTACGGTCGCGATCGTGTCGCCCGCCTTGAGATCGTCCCCGACCTCGACCGCCACATCGGTGACCACGCCCGACTTTTCCGCCTTAACCGTCAGATCGGCGAGGTTTTCAAGCTGCTGCTGATAGGACAACTCGCTCTGCTGCACGGAGATCTGGCTGCGGTCGATGGAATCCTGCACGTCGGAGGAGTCGATCGTATAGAGCAGGTCGCCCTGTTTGACCACGTCGCCCTGCTCAAAGGTGCACGAAGTGACCTCGCCCTTTACGAGCGTCGTCACGTCGTACTGATTGAGCGGCGCGAGCGTACCCGTGCCCGTCAGCACGCTCTGGATGTCGCGCCGCGCGACTGTGGCATCGGTATAGGTCTGCGTGGTGTCGGTGTTTTTGCTTTTCCAGTAGCGGTAGCCCGCGCCGCCCGCAATGCCCATCAGTACGACAAGGGCAACGATGCGTTTGAGGTGCTTGGGTTTTTTGCGCTTTTTCACCGGCGCCGCGCCTTCCGCGCGGTCGGGTGCAGCGTCCCCCCTGTTCTTAAACGGCAGTTTCATAACGCTCCGATTCCTTTCCTGCATCACTATAATTTAGGATGTTACAAGCATATCGGGCGCATGTGTCGGTTGTGTGAACAGGTCATGTAGCTTTGGCGAAGTGCCATGCGCACAAAGAACAAACCGTGCGTCGCAGACGCACGGTTTGGAGGGGGGATTGGACGCCCACGGTAGTCATTCAGGCGTTTTGCAGCGCGTGGAGGTAGGCGGCGGGGTCGGGACAGGTCATAAGCGCGCTCATCACGCACGCACCCGCCGCGCCTGCCGCGCGCACGGCAGGCATACGCTCCGGTGTGACCCCGCCGATGGCATAGACCGGCACACCCGCCGCCGCGCGTACGGTATCGCCCAGGAAATGCGCGCCCCGTCCGGGCGTGCCCGCCTTGCACGCGGTGTCCCACACATGCCCCGCGACGAGCCAGCACGCACCCTGTGCGCATGCGGTGCGCACCTCTTCGGGTGCGTGCACGGATACGCCGAAGCCGGTGAGTGTGCGCCCCTCGCCCACTGCCGCAAGCGAAAGCTGCGCGGGCAGACCGCGCTGCGCCGCGAGCGCGGCGTGTCCGTTCAGCACGAGCGGCACGCCCCAAAAGGTGCAGATCTCGTGCACGCGCGCCGCAAGCACGGCATATTCTTCGTCCGACAGGTCTTTTTCCCGCAAAATGATGGCATGCGGCCCTGCTGCCGCGATGCGCGCGAGCCGCGTTGTAAAGTCCTCGCGGCACAGCATACGGTTTGTCACGCAGAGGATGTCAGACATAGACGTAATCTGCCATGACGGGCTGCAAGCCGTGCTGGGTGATCGCGGCGAGCACCTCGTCCACCGTGCGGCCGTCCGAAATTTCAAACTGCTCGTCGCCCTTTTCCTCGCCCGCGTGTCCGCCGATGCCGACATCGACCCCTGCGGAGATTTTGGTCGCGGCAAGGCCGATGATGTGGTCGCGGAAGTGCGCGCGCTCGCGCGTGGAGATCGTGATGGACGCGAACGGCATGAAGATGCGGTACGCACACACGACCTGTAGCAGCTGCGGCTCGTGTACGTCCTTGGGATTGATTTTGTCGTTGTTGATGATCGGGCGGAGGCGCGGACACGAGAACGCAATCTCCGCGTGCGGATATTTGCGTTGCAGCAGCCACGCGTGCATACCGGTCGCGAACGCGTCGCGCCGGAAGTCGTCCAGACCGAGCAGCGCCGCAAAGCCGACCCCGCGCATGCCGCCGCGCAGCGCGCGCTCCTGCGCACACAAACGGTAGGGGAAAATACGTTTATGCCCCGCAAGGTGCAGTGTTTCGTACTTTTCGAGGTTGTAAGTCTCTTGAAAAACCGTCACATAGTCGACGCCGCACTCGTGCAGATACGCGTACTCGTCGGTGTTGAGCGGATAAATTTCCACACCGATGACGCGGAAATACTTGCGCGCCAGGCGGCACGCCTCCCCGATGTAGGAAACGGGCGACATTGTGCGGCTTTCGCCGGTCAGGATCAGGATTTCCTGCAAGCCGGTTGCGGCAATCGCCTGCAGCTCGCGCTCGATTTCATCCGGCTCGAGTTTGGCGCGGCGGATGTGGTTGTGACAGTTAAAACCGCAGTAAATGCAGTAATTTTCGCAGTAATTCGCGATATAGAGCGGCGTGAACAGGCACACTGCGTTGCCGAAATGGCGGCGCGTCTCCTCCTGCGCGCGCTGCGCCAGTTCTTCGAGAAAGGGGAACGCCGCAGGCGACAGCAGCGCGGCAAAATCTTCGGGAGACAGGGTATCGCGCGCGAGCGCGCGGCGTACATCCGCGGCGGTGTAGGCGTGCTCGTCATAGGACGCGCGGCGCGCAAGCACCTCGTCCATGACCGAATTGTCCGCCAAAACCTCCATGCTGGGCAGATATTGCATGGGATCAAGCCGTTTTTCGTTCATCATCACGCCTCCAGGAAACCGGTCAGCGGCGAGGACGCGCTTGCGGTCTCGCGCACGCGACCCAATCCCGACAGGTACGCCGCGCGCCCCGCCTCGATCGCCTGCTTGAACGCATGCGCCATGTGCGGCACATCGCCCGCGGTCGCGATCGCGGTGTTTACCATGCACGCCGCCGCGCCCAGCTCCATCGCCTCGCACGCCTGCGACGGGCGCCCGATGCCCGCATCGACAATAACCGGCAGGTCAATTTCGTCAATGAGGATTTTGATGAAATCGCGCGTGCACAGCCCCTTGTTCGACCCAATCGGCGCGCCGAGCGGCATGACCGCCGCCGCACCGGCGCTTACAAGGTCGCGCGCGGCGTTGAGATCGGGGTACATGTAGGGCAGCACGACAAAGCCCTCCTTTGCGAGCACTTCCGTCGCGCGAATGGTCTCATAGTTGTCGGGCAACAGGTATTTGGAGTCGTGCACGACCTCAATTTTGATGAAATCGCCGCAGCCGCACGCGCGCGCGAGCCGCGCGATGCGCACTGCTTCGTCCGCGGTGCGTGCGCCCGAGGTGTTGGGCAGCAGCGTTACGCCCTCCGGAATGTAGTCGAGAATGTTTGCGATACCGCCCTCATTTGCGCGGCGCAGCGCGAGCGTGACGATCTGCGCGCCTGCGTCCTCGACCGCCGCGCGCATCAGCTCGAGCGAAAATTTGCCCGAGCCGAGGATGAAGCGGGACGTAAATTCGTGTCCGCCCAGAATTAGCGTATCTTGCATGAAAAACCCTCCGTTTTGTTCGTTTTCTGTTGTTTCTCTTTTTTACGGTTCTTGCCCGAGCAGCAGCCGCAACGCAGCGGTCGCCTGATGTGCGGCGCACACCGCGACGCGCGGCGCCATCAGCCCGAGTCCGTCCGCCACATCCGAGGTGCCGTCGCCGCACACATACAGCCTGCCCATGCGGCGGCGCGTGACGATGTCGTTCGCGGAGCCGATGCCTGCCATGCCGCTGCCCGACACGATGGGCACCTCCGGCAGCGCGGGCAGCAGCGTTTCGATGAGCATCGCCTTTTGGTCGGCGCGGTCGAACGCCTCGCACAGCACATCGCACCCCGCAAACAGCCGCACGGCGTTCGACGGAATGACACGCTCGGTATACGTTTCGTAATTTAAATAGGGATTGATTGCTTCTAGTTGTTCGAGCAGCGCGAGCGTTTTGGGCACGCCGAGATCCTTCATCGTGTAGTGCTGTCGGTTGAGATTGGTCACGTCGACCACATCAAAGTCGACGAGCACAAGATGCCCGACGCCGAGCCGCGCGAGATGCACCGCGATGTTTGAGCCTAATCCGCCCAGTCCCGCGATGCCGACGGTCGCGCGGTCGAGCACCGCCTGCACGTCCGCGCCGTGCCGCGCGACGAGTGCGTCGTGCAATTCCTTGTGTGTGAGCATGCTCACTTTCCTCCTTGCGTTGTGCGTATTCTTCTGAGCATGCTCAGCCGCCGCCTACGAATGACACGATCTCAAGCACATCATCGTCCGCGAGCACGGTCGCGGCGAAGGCGTCGCGCGGCACGATAGCGCCGTTCCGTTCGACCGCAACACGCTGCGGGTCGAGCCCGCGCAGCGCGAGCAGCGCCGCGACGGTATGCGTGCGATCGCAAAATTGTCCGTTTACCTTCATCAAAAGTCCTCCTTTGGACGCAAAAAAAGCTCCGGCCCACCATGTTTGGTAAGCCGGAGCTGCAAGATACAGTTCCCTGACAAAAGCTGCTATGTCACGCTTCCCTACGATGGTGTTAACCAACAGGTTCAAAGGGTGGTGACTGTGAACCCAGTCATCTCAACCGCCTGTGCGGTCCCCCTGCTATGTGGACAGTATACGCCCGCGCATGCGGGATTGTCAAGGGTCTGCGCCCGTTTTAGCGGGTAAAATAGCGGCTGCGCACCTCTAAATAGGCGAGGATCGCTTCCATTGTGCCGTCAAAACCGAGCACCGCGCTGTTGAGCGACAGGTCGTAGTTGCGCGCATCCTTCCACTCCTGACCGGTGTAATACTTGTAGTATTTCGCGCGATAGTCGTCGATTTCAATGGTTTTGCGGATGACATCGCGCTCGGGCAGCGAGTCGACCTTCATTGCCTCGCGCAGGCAGAAATCGTCGGGCGCATGCACAAACACGCGCACCACGTCCTTGCGCTCACGCAGGATATGGTCAGCGCAGCGGCCGATGATGACGCATGGCCCCTGCTCGGCAAGGCGGCGGATGATCTTCTCCTGATAGCGGAAGAGGTTGTCGTCGCGTGTGAACTTGCGATCCTCCGGCGAGACCGGATCGCCGCCCGGAAAGTGGCTGCGCAGCCGGTGGGCGAGATCGGGCTTTAAGCGCTCGTCGGAAAAGAGCACGGCGTTGACACCACTGTCCTCGGACGCCATCGTGATGATGTCACGGTCGTAATACGGGATGCCGAGCCGCTCCGCGAGCATTTTGCCGATCGTCTTGCCGCCCGAGCCGTACTGACGGGCGATCGTGATGATAAACGGTTGCATGACGATTTTCCCCCTTTTTTTATTCCCCGAGATAGGCCTTTTTGATCGCATCATCGTCCATCAGCGTCTTTGCGTCGCCCGATTTGACGATGTGACCGGTCTCAAGCACATACGCGCGATCCGCGATGGACAGCGCCTTTTTCGCGTTCTGTTCGACAAGCAGCACGGTCGTGCCCGCCGCGCTGACCTCCTCGATGATCTTGAAAATTTCGCCGACGAAGAGGGGAGACAGACCCATCGACGGTTCATCAAGCAGCAGCAGGCTCGGGCGGCTCATGAGCGCGCGCCCCATCGCAAGCATTTGCTGCTCGCCGCCCGACAGCGTGCCCGCGAGCTGGTTTTTGCGCTCCTCCAGACGGGGGAAACGCTTGTAAACGCTCGCGAGGGAGTCCGGAATTTCCTCCTTTGGGCGGGTATACGCGCCCATTTTGAGATTTTCGAGCACGGAAAGCTCGGAAAAGACGCGGCGACCCTCGGGCACATGGCTCATGCCCAGACGCACGATCTCGTGCCCGGGCTTCTTCGTGATGTCATGTCCCTCGAACGTGATCGTGCCGCTTTTCGCGCCGAGCAGACCCGTGACCGTGTGCAGCGTCGTGGTCTTGCCCGCGCCGTTCGCGCCGATGAGCGCGACGACCTCGCCCTTGCCGACCTCGAAGGAAACGTCGCGCAGCGCGTGGATCAGACCGTAATAAACGTTGAGATTTTGTACTTCCAGCATTGCCATGGCGTGATTTCCCTCCTTTTATTCGCCCAGATAGGCGGTGACGACCTCGGGATTGCGCAGCACCTCGGCGGGTGTGCCCTGCGCGAGCAGACGACCGAAATTGAGCACATAGAGGTATTCGCAGATGCCGGAAACCAGCTTCATGTCATGCTCGATGAGCAGGATCGTCACACCGAATTTTTCGCGCACGAGCTGAATGGTCTCCATCAGTTCGCCGGTCTCCTGCGGGTTCATGCCCGCGGCAGGCTCGTCGAGCAGCAGCAGCTTGGGATCGGTCGCGAGTGCGCGCGCAATCTCGAGCTTGCGCTGCTTGCCGTACGGCAGGTTGGACGCCTTGTAATCCGCCACGCCGTCCAGATCGAACACCTTAAGAATTTCGAGCGCGCGCTTGTCCATGCGGCGTTCCTTGCGGCGGTACGAGCCAAAATGGAACAGGCTCGCCGCAAGGGAGTAGGAAATCTGGTTGTGCAGACCGACCTTGACGTTGTCGAGCACGCTCAGCCCGGGGAACAGGCGGATATTCTGGAATGTGCGCGCCACGCCCAGGCGCGAAATTTCATGCGGCTTTTTGCCGACAAGATTCTGTCCGTCCAGACGGATGCCGCCGTCGGTCGGGCGGTATACGCCGGTCAGCATGTTGAAGGCGGTGGTCTTGCCCGCGCCGTTCGGCCCGATCAGACCGACGAGTCCGCCCTTTTCGATGTTCATGCTCAGTTCGTCGACGGCGCGCAGACCGCCGAACGAAATGCCGAGCGAGGTGACTTCAAGCATTGCCATATCACGCGCCCTCCTTTTTCTGTGCCTGCTCGGCGCGCTTTGCCGCGCGTCCCGCGAACACACGCTGCTTGAGCCCGGAATTGTTGAAGAGCATCATCGCGATGAGCAAAATTGCGTAGATGAGCATGCGATAGTCGTTGACCGCGCGCAGCAGCTCGGGCAGAACGGTGAGCAGCGCCGCCGCAATGATCGAGCCCCAAATGTTGCCCAGACCACCCAGAACGACGAAAACGAGCACCAAAATCGAGGTATTGAAGTCGAATTTGGACGCGACGACGGTCGAGTAGTTCATCGCGTACAGCGTGCCCGCCATACCCGCGAGCGCTGCGGATACAACGAATGCGAGCAGCTTGTAGTGCGTGGTCGCGATGCCGATGGAGTCCGCCGCGATCTGGTTGTCGCGCACCGCCATGATGGCGCGCCCCGCGCGGCTGTTGATGAGGTTGAGCACGATGAACAGTGTGATGACGATGAGCACAACACCCGTGCCAAAGGTCGAGATCTTGCGGATGCCGGACACGCCCATCGGCCCGTTAATGATCATTTTGCCGCCGTCGCCAAGCTGAAAGCCCTGCTGCAGCAGGCTGAAGTGCAGACCGTTCGCATCTCTGCCGACGTAGAGCACGTTCACGAGGTTCTTGATGATCTCGCCGAACGCGAGCGTGACGATCGCGAGGTAGTCACCCTTGAGGCGCAGCACGGGCACGCCGACAATGACGCCCGCAATGGCGGCGCAGATCGCCGCGACGACCATTGCGATGGCAAGACGCAGGGGCGCGAGCGGCACGAGGTCGGTCAGGCTGTTCGTGACGATGATGCCCGCGAACGCGCCGACCGACATGAAGCCCGCGTGGCCGAGAGACAGTTCGCCGAGGATACCCACGGTCAAGTTGAGCGAAATCGCCATGACGATGTACGCGCAGATCGGTACGAGCTGCCCCTTAAAGGAGCTGGTCAGCAGCCCTGCGCCCATCATGGACTGCACGATGACAAAGAACACCGCGACAATGATATAGCATGCCAGGCTGTTGCGTCTGTCTGCAAGCCACTTTTTCTTGTTTTGCATGTCTTACACCTTCTCGTTTCTGTGCTTGCCAAGCAGTCCGTCAGGCTTGACGATGAGCACGACAATGAGCACCGCGAACACGATCGCGTCGGAAAGCTGTGTAGATATGTACGCCTTTGCGAAAATTTCGATCACGCCGAGCAGGATACCGCCGAGCATCGCGCCCGGGATCGAGCCGATGCCGCCAAACACCGCCGCCGTGAACGCCTTGATGCCGGGCATAGAGCCGGTGGTCGGCATGAGGGTGGGGTAGGCGGAGCACAGCAGCACGCCCGCGATCGCCGCGAGGCCCGAGCCGATGGCGAACGTGACCGAAATGGTCGTGTTGACGTTGATGCCCATGAGCTGCGCCGCACCCTTGTCCTCACTGACTGCGCGCATCGCGGTGCCCATTTTGGTGTGACCGGTGAACCACGTCAGACCCACCATGATCACGATGCACGCGAGCACGGTCACGATGGTGACATGGGAAATGGTCAGCGCGCCGTCAAACAGCTTGACCGAGCCGCCGCCCACGACCGAGGTAAAGGTCTTGGGGTTGGAGGTCCAGAGCAGCAGCGCGGCGTTTTGCAGAAAATAGGACACGCCGATCGCGGTGATGAGCACGGCGAGCGAGGTCGCCTGCCGCAGCGGCTTATACGCCAGACGCTCGATGACGACGCCGAGCGCGGTACATACGACGACCGCGAGCAGCACGCCCATCCACGGCGCCCAGCCCAGATATGCGCCCGCGATAAAGGACATGTATCCGCCGACCATAATGACGTCACCGTGTGCGAAGTTCAGCATCTTTGCAATGCCGTAGACCATGGTATAGCCCAGCGCAATGATCGCATACACGCTGCCCAGACTGATACCGCTGATGAGGTAGGATAGAAAGGTCATTCGATACACCTCGATTCAAATCTTTTTGTTTGGTCACATATGGTGTGGGGCGGGGGTTCGCGTTCAAAAGTCAAGCCTTCGCCCCGCACCGTATGGAAAAAAGAGCAAAGAAGGATCGTCGCTTGGATAAACGGCGTCCTCCTTTGCTCTTTCTCAAATTCTGCCGATACGACCGGATGGAATTACATACCGACGTATGCGCCGTTCTGGATGACCATGCCCTTCGGGGTCTTGGAGACCGCGCCGGTCGTATCCCACGTCACGCCCGAGCCGGTCAGACCGTCGAACTTCATGGTCGGGAAGGTCGCGACGAGCTTCTCACAGATGTCCTGTGCGTTCATGTCCGCGGTGCAGCCTGCTGCTTCGAGCGCCTGCTTGTATGCATAGACGCAGTCATATGCGTCCGCTGCGAACTGGTTGGGCACATCGCCAAACTTTTCCTTGTAGATCTTGACAAAGTTCACGGTCTTTTCGTCAGTCGCGTCCGCGTTGAACGGGGTCAGCAGCATGACGCCTTCTGCCAGTGCCTTATCAAAGCCCTCAAGGGTAAGGATGCCGTCCATGCCGTCAACGCCGAACACCTTGGGTGCATAGTTCATGCTCTTTGCCTGCTGCAGGATGAGCGATGCGGGCTGATAGTAGATCGGGAGGAAGAGCAGATCCGCGCCCGCCTTCTGTGCCTCGCCGAGCTGTACCGTGAAGTCGTTCGCGGAAGCGTCGGTGAAGGTCGTGGTCGAGACAATGCTCAGACCCTTGGCATCGGCCTGCGCCTTAAACTTGTCGAAAATGCCCGAGGAGTACACGTCGTCGTTCTTGTAGATGACCGCGACCTTGGTGCCGAGCTTGTTCGTCGCGATGTAGTCCGCGGATGCGGTGCCCTGGTTCGGGTCTGCAAAGCACATCTGGAACATGTTGTCCTTGTCAGCGGTGACTGCGACCGCGGAAGCGGACGGTGTCAGCGCGAAAATACGGTCGGAGTAGGTCTCAGCCGCAGTCGCCTCGCAGGGCTTGGACGTGACCGAGCCGAGGGAGATCTGCATGCCCCAGTCCTTGAGCGCGTTGTAAGCGTTGACCGCCTTTTCCGCATCATGCTCGTCGTCCTCATACTTGAGTTCAAACTGAATATCGCCGCCTGCCGCGTTGATCTCGTCGACCGCGATCTGCGCGCCGTTCTTTGCAGCGTTGCCGTAAATAGCGGCTGCGCCGGTCAGCGGGCCTGTGCCGCCGAGCTTAAAGGCGGTGCCGGAAGCCGAGGTGGTGGAGTCGCCCGCCTTGGCGTCGGTGCCATCCTGCTTCGCAGTGCTGTCCGTGCTGCCCCCGCAGCCGGTCAGAGCGGTCGCGAGCATTGCTGCGGCGAGAAGTGCGCTCAAAGTCTTTTTCATGTAGAATGCCTCCTAACGTATGTGTGGACGCCCCGCCGCACCATATCAGACCGGCGCGGGCTGCCTGTATACTTAATCATTATACTACAAATCTGTGATTTGCAACGTATTTTTATCGGGATTCCGACCCCTCACACACATTTTCGGAGTTTTTAACGATTCTTGCGGGTTTTCTTCTACCGTTTTTGACATACATGACAGGGAGCGCTTTCACTCTTGCAGTTTTAGCCGATTTTTGCCTTATTTTCGCAGGTGACGAGAAATTTTTTGCAGCATGATAGAGGTGCTTCCCGCAAAGAAATCAGTGCTTTAATCTGCAAAACCATAAGCAGATGAAAGGGAAAAACGCATGTGGGAGGTTTTTTTGTGTGCGAAAACGCGGCAAAAAGCGGACGCCAGTCGGCCGTCCGCTTTGGATGGATCAAAAATTGCTGCGCGGCACATCCGCGCGCCGTCGGGCACGAAACGGGGGGTTCCGCCTGTGCTGCCGCTGCGCATGCTCAGGCGGTCTTGCCGATGTGCAGTTTGTCGTAAATATGTGCGGCGTCGAGCGCACGGCGCAGTCCGGGCAGGAGCGCCATCGACACCACGACCGCGATGACGATGTTGATGCTCGAGGACACGATCTTGGTCGCCTGTGCGACAAGCGCAGGCACGAACGCGCTGCCGCCGAGCAGGAGCACGACAACGCCCTTCACAATGTAAAATACGGTCGAAAACACCGACGCGACCACACCTGCGACCAGATTGCGTGCGGGTTTGCGTCCCTGCGCGCCACCTGACCATGCAATGCCGCCGCAGATCGCGCCCATGAGGAAGAAGCGGATAAAGGTCAGCCACGCCTCCGCGACATAGTTCGGGTCGGTGAAATCATAGAACATCGAGCCAAGTCCTGCTGCCAGTCCGCCGCGCCAGCCGCCGAACAGCATGCCCGCGAGCAGCATGAAGGCGTTTGCAAGCTTGATCATAGTCTGACCTGCGGGGGTCGGGATTTTGATCGATAGCAATGAGGTCACAACGAACACGATCGCCGCCATGAGTGCGGTCACAATAATGTCGTACAAGCTGATTTTTGTCTTGGTTTCCATGAGAAATCCCCCTTTAACGGTATCTTGGATGATTCCTAGCATACGCGCAAGGTGGCTGGATTCAAAGTGCCAAAACATGATTATTTTACCATGCCAGTTTAGGCGCTCACACAAGGGTGCGATCGCGGTCGGGGTGCTCGCCTGACCAGCCCGTCTGGGGCATTGCGTCAAGTGCATTTACTTCGTCGTCGGTCAGCGCAAAGCCGAACACATCCAGATTTTGCGCCATACGCGTCGGGTCGGACGACTTGGGCAGCGGCATGACGCCCTTTTGCAGGGCATAGCGCAGGCACACCTGCGCGCCGGTCACGCCGTGTGCGGCGGCGATGCCGGCCAGCAGCGGGTCGGACAGCATGCGCATACGGCCGAGCGGGCTCCACGCCTGCGGCAGCACATCGCAGCGCTGACAGAACTCGACCGCTTCGATCTGCGGGTAGCCCGGATGGAACTCGAGCTGATCGACCATCGGGAAGATGCGCGCCTCCTCCCCGAGATTTTCCAGGTGGTGCGGCAGGAAATTGCTTACGCCGATGGCGCGGGTGTAGCCGTCGTAGTACAGCTCCTCGAGCGCGCGCCACGTTTCGCGGTCGAGCGTGCGCCAGTCGCTCACCAGATCGGGGCGCGGCCAGTGGATGAGATAGAGGTCGACCTGGTCGACGCCGAGCCGCTTGAGCGAATTTTCGCACGCCTGCTTGGCGTTTTCGTAGCCCATTTCGTCCTTCCACAGCTTGGTGGCGAGGAAAAATTCCTCCCGCGGCACGCCGCTCTCGCGGATGGCGCGGCCGAGCGCGCCCTCGGTGCCATAGAACGAGGCGGTGTCAAAGTAGCGGTAGCCCACCTCGATCGCGGCGCGCAGCACGCCCACGTCGTCGCCCTGCGCCGCCTTGTAGGTGCCGAAGCCGACCGGCGGCAGCTCCAACCCGTTTGCCAGTACGAACGGTTCCATCTTAAGCCCTCCTTGCACATGTTTCATATCTCTATTGCCGGGTTTAGTATATCACTTTTTTGCAAAAGCAACAATCCCCGCATTGCGCACAGCGGTGTACAATGCTACAATAGAAACAAAGTTTGGAGGTCATTATGACAAATTTACGGTTCACCATACAATATGACGGCACGCGGTACGACGGCTGGCAGCGGCAGGACAATACGGGCAGCACGATCCAGGGCAAACTCGAGCATGTGCTCGGGGAAATGGTCGGGCACGCGGTCGAGATCCACGGTGCGGGGCGCACGGATGCGGGCGTGCATGCGCGCGCTCAGATCGCGCACTGCAAGCTGAACACCGCGCTTTCGCCGCGCGAGATTCGCGATTACTGCAACCGCTATCTGCCCGAGGACATCGCCGTGACTGCGTGCGACCAAGCGGATGAGCGCTTTCACGCGCGGCTGAACGCGACCGGCAAGCGGTATGTTTACCGGCTGTGGACGGACGCGGTGCCCAACGTGTTCGAGCGGCGGTTCGTGTGCCCGTGGGAGCGCGCGCTCGATCTCGATGCGATGCGCCGCGCGGCGGCGCAGGTGTGCGGCACGCACGATTTCCGCGCGTTCTCCTCGAATAAGCGCATGAAAAAATCGACGATGCGCACCGTGACGCGGCTCGACATCGAGCGCATCGGCGGCGAAGTGCGGCTGACCTTCGAGGGCGACGGTTTCCTCTACAATATGGTGCGCATCCTGGCTGGAACGCTCGTTGAGATCGGGCAGGGCGACCGCGCGCCGGACAGCATCCCCGCGATTTTGGACAGCTGCGACCGTGCGCAGGCAGGCATCACGCTGCCCGCGCGCGGGCTGATTTTGGACGAGGTGTTTTATTCGGTCGATTTTTAACGGTTTTACCGCGTCCTATTTTGTCGGAAGTCACGATGGACATTCCGCGGATGCCATGCTATTATGAAACCATAGACAAAGCCCCCGCGACTGACGGACAAGGTGGATAAACCACCGGGGAACGAGGGCTTCTTTTATGCCGACCGTCTGGGCAGTGTCGCGATTTTGTCGTGGCGCTGCCCTTTTGTTTTCTGCAAAAGGCAGCGCGCGGGCGGCACCCACGCACCGCGTCCCAATGGGGCGCGCACGAGACTAGAAAGGAAGCTTTCCATATGAATGCTTGGAATACCTTTGTAAGCGGCGACTGGCAGAACGACATCAACGTCCGCGATTTTATTCAGAAGAACTACACCCCCTACGACGGCGATAGCGCGTTTCTCACCGCGCCGACCGCGCGCACGCTCGCGATGCGCGACAAGTTCGACGCGCTGCTGCGCGAGGAGAGCGAGAAGAACGGCGTGCGCAATATCGACACCAACACCGTCATCACGATCACCGCGTTCGGTCCGGGCTATCTTGACCGCGACAACGAGGTCATCGTCGGCTTGCAGACCGACGAGCCGCTCAAGCGCGCGTGCAATCCGTTCGGCGGCATGCGCATGGTGCACGACGCGTGCAAGGCATACGGCTATGAGGTCTCGCCCGAGATCGACAAGGCGTTCCGCTATCACAAGACCCACAACGACGGTGTCTTTTCCGCCTACACCAAGGACGTGCGCGAGGCGCGCCACGTCGGTCTGCTGACCGGACTGCCCGATGCGTACGGCAGAGGCCGCATCATCGGCGACTATCGCCGCGTCGCGCTCTACGGCGTCAACCGTCTGATCGCAGCAAAGCAGGCGGATAAGGAAGCGCTGGGCGAGGTCGCAACGACCGAAGCGCAGATCCGCACCGCCGAGGAGCTGACCGATCAGATCAAGGCACTCAAGGATATGATTGCAATGGCGGCGAGCTACGGCTTTGACATCACCCGCCCCGCGGAGACCGCGAAGGAAGCGGTGCAGTGGACGTATTTTGCGTATCTCGCGGGCATTAAGGAGCAAAACGGCGCGGCGATGAGCCTGGGCCGTGTGTCGACCTTCCTCGACATTTATTTCACGCGCGACCTCGCAGCGGGCGTGCTGACCGAGACCGAAGCGCAGGAGATCATGGACGATTTCGTGCTCCATCTGCGCATGGCGCGCCACCTGCGCACGCCGGAGTACAACGAGCTGTTCGGCGGCGACCCGATGTGGATCACCGAAGCGGTCGGCGGCATCGGTGAGGACGGTCGTCATCTGGTCACAAAAAACTGCTACCGCATGCTGCACACGCTTTACAACCTCAACCCCGCGGCGGAACCCAACCTGACCGTGCTGTGGTCGGAACAGCTGCCGGAAAACTGGAAGCGCTTTGTCGCGCGCACCTCGATCGACACCGACGCGCTCCAGTACGAGAACGACGACGTCATGCGTCCCTACTTCGGCGACGACTACGCGATCGCGTGCTGCGTCTCCGCGATGCGCGTGGGCAAGGATATGCAGTTCTTCGGCGCGCGTGCGAACATTGCCAAGCTGCTCATGATGGCGATCAACGGCGGCCGCGACGAAAACAAGCTCGAGCAGGTCGGCCCCGAAATGCCGGTCTATGAGGACGAGTATCTCAATTACGACAAGGTGCGCGCGCGCATGGACTTCTACCGCCCGTGGCTTGCCAAGACCTAT
This sequence comes from Intestinibacillus massiliensis, assembly GCA_029267335.1. Classification (GTDB taxonomy): domain Bacteria; phylum Bacillota; class Clostridia; order Oscillospirales; family Butyricicoccaceae; genus Intestinibacillus; species Intestinibacillus massiliensis_A. Next base: position 191,376 of record JAJUJC010000002.1, read on the forward strand.
GTGTCCGCGATGAACACCATTCACTATATGCACGACAAATATGCCTACGAGAAGAGCCAGATGGCACTGCACGACACCGAGGTGCGCCGCCTGATGGCGTTCGGCATCGCAGGCATGAGCTGCATGGCGGATTCGCTGTCTGCCATCAAGTACGCCAAGGTCAAGTGCGTACGCGACCCCGAGACCGGCATTGTCGTCGATTTCGAGATCGAGGGCAGCTATCCGCAGTTCGGCAACGACGATGACCGTGTCGACGCGATTGCGTGCGAGCAGGTCGAAGCGTTCTACGAAGCACTCAAGGCGTATCCGCTCTATCGCGATGCGCAGCACACGCTGTCCATTCTCACCATCACCTCGAACGTGATGTACGGCAAAAAGACGGGCAACACGCCGGACGGCCGTCGCCGCGGCGAGCCGCTCGCACCGGGCGCAAACCCGATGTCCGGGCGCGACCAGTCGGGCGCGCTTGCGTCGCTCAATTCGGTCGCGAAACTCAGCTATGAATACTGCCGCGACGGCATTTCCAACACGTTCTCCATCACGCCGGGGGCGCTTGGCAAGACCGAGGACGCACGCGTCGACAACCTCGTGACCATTTTGGGCGGCTATTTTGCGCAGAATGCGCATCATCTAAACGTCAATGTTCTCAACCGGGAAACGCTCATGGCGGCGTATGAGCATCCGGAGGACTACCCGAACCTGACCATCCGTGTGTCGGGCTACGCGGTCAACTTCTACAAGCTCAGCCGCGAGCAGCAGCGCGAGGTCATCTCCCGCACCTTCCACGAAGCGGTCTGAGCCGCTCACAGCGGGCCCCTCGCCGGCGCGGGGGAGTTATCCGCATACAACCGCGTCTCTTGTCCCGCCCGCAGGCGAGGCGCCCAGTGAAAGGAGAGGAAACCCATGCTTGGTAACATCCATTCCATCCAGACGCTCGGCGCGGTCGATGGGCCGGGCGTGCGGTTTGTCGTATTTTTGCAGGGCTGCCCGCTGCGCTGCGCCTACTGCCACAATCCGGACACCTGGGACGCGGCGGGCGGCGAGCAGACCGATGTCGACACCCTCGTGCGCCGTGCGCTGCGCTACCGCGCCTACTGGAAAAACGGCGGGGGCGTGACGGTTTCGGGCGGCGAACCGCTGATGCAGGCGGATTTTGTCGCGGAGTTGTTCGAGCGGCTGCATGCCGAGGGCGTGCACACTGCGCTCGATACCTCGGGCGTGGGCAGCTTGTCCGCAGCGGAGCGCGTGCTGCGCCACACCGATCTTGTGCTCGCCGACCTCAAATTTCTGACCGCCGCGGACTACCGCCGCTACTGCGCAGCAGATTTCGCGCAGGTCGAGCGCTTTTTGCAGCTCACTGCGACGATGGGCGTGCCGCTCTGGATACGGCATGTGGTCGTGCCCGGGTTGACCGATTCGTTGCCGCATCTGCGGGCGGTCAAGGCGCGCGCAGAACGCTATCCCAACTTCCAAAAGCTCGAACTGTTGCCCTTCCACAAGCTGTGTCTGGAAAAATACGAGCGCATGGGGCTGACCTTTCCGCTCGCGGACACGCCCGCAATGGACGCGGCACGGCTCGAGCAGCTCAAGGCGCAGCTCTGAACAAGTCCCTCACATTTCATTCTTCTCATACATGAAAAGGCGGTTCTTTTGCAGAAAAGAACCGCCTTTTCGCGCGCCAAATGGACATAAAGTGCGTATTTTGCGGCATGGACGGCGGTCACAGCAGCTCCTGCAGCGCGTCGGGATCGGGCAGGGAGATGGCGCGCCCGTCCAGACGGATCAGCCCGTCCTCCTGCATTTTCATCAGTTCGCGCGAGAGCGACGGACGCGCCACACCCAGAAAATCCGCAAGGGTCTCGCGATTCATGGACAGGTGCACCTGTCCGTCGGGGGTGCGCGCTTGAAGCAGCACCTTGGCGAGCTTTTGCCGCAGGGTCGCACTCGACAGCAGGCGCAGCTTCTGGTTTAGGTAGTATGCCTTCCCCGCGAGAATGGACAGCATATTGGAAATGACGCGCGTATGGAAGGCGCAGTTCTCACCGCAGGTGTGGTAGAGGAACTCGCGCGGCAGTTCGAGCAGGCGCGCTGCCTCCAGTGCCTGCGCATAGTGGTCGTAGGGCTGGTTTTCGAGGAACAGAAATACCTCGCCAAACAGATCGCCCGCATTCTGGAAGCTCGCAATGATCGTGCGCCGACCGGCAGCCGAGTCGCTGCACACGGCAACGCTGCCCGACAGCAGGATGTACAGCCGGCGCGGCGTGTCCTGCTGTGCAAAAATGATGTCGTCGCGCCGATACTCAACGATGCGCGCGCCGCCGCACGCAAGGTACTTGTCGATCTCGCCCTCGCCCAGTCCCGCGAACACCGGACAGTGCAGCAATTCTTTCAGGGTGACGCACCTCCTTTTTGATGATTTAATAATTATATCACAGCCGCACGCTTTTTTTGAAACCTGTTTTTGGGAAAAGGCAAAAACCGTCACGCCGCGCTTGTCCCGCGCGTAGACTGATAGCGAACACACGGGCGTCCGCGTGTATCCTGGAAAGGAGGGATCACATCATGGCGGATGACATCTGGCTGAACGATACTCTACAGAGCGATCCGAATAAGTGGGAGCTGATCGTCAAGTACCACGGCGATCTGGAGGCCATCGGGCGCGTCATCGGCGCAGAGGTCGAGGTGCTTTATGATGGCTACGCGATCGTGACACTCGAAAAGACCGCCATTGCAAAGCTGCTGACCTATCCCGAGGTCGAGCATGTCGAGCCACCCAAACGGCTGAGCATCGAAGCCTCCTTCGATCTGACCTCAAGCTGCATCCCGACCGTACAGGACCGCAACAGCCTCGGGCTGACCGGTCAGGGCGTGCTCATCGCGATCATTGACTCGGGCATCGACTATACCCATCCGGAGTTTCGCCGCCCAGATGGCACGAGCCGTGTGCTCTATCTGTGGGATCAAACCATCGAGGGCGCGCCGCCCGCGGGCTTTTTGGGCGGTACGGAGTATACGAATGCGCAGCTCAATGCCGCGCTCGCACAGGAGGCGCCGTTTTCGGTCGTGCCGGCTAAGGACACGAACGGACACGGCACGGCGGTCGCGGGCATCGCGGCGGGCAACGGCAGCCGCGCGGAAACGATCGGCGTTGCGCCCGACGCCGACCTGCTCATCGTCAAGATCGGACTGCGCGGTTTTCGCTCGTTTGCGCGCACGACCGAGATCATGCGCGCGGTCAAATACGTCGTCGACCGCGCCGAGCAGCTTGGGCGGCCGGTGGCGGTCAATCTCAGTCTGGGCATGAACGACGGCTCGCATCGGGGCGACAGCGTGTTTGAAACCTACTTAAACGACGCGTCCGCGCGCTGGAAAAGCGTGTTCGTCGTGCCGACCGGCAACGAGGCCGCGGCGGGGCATCATTATCAGGGCACGATCGCGACGAACGAAAAGCGCGAGATCGACTTTTTCACATCAAACGGCATCAGCGGCTTTTTTGTGTCGTTATGGAAGCATTTTGAGGATGATTTTTCGATCGAAGTGGTGTTTCCAAACGGAAAATCCTCGGGCATCGTGGGCATCGAAAGTCAGGTCAAGACCGTACGCGAATCGGGGTTCGTCGCAACGATCTTCTACGGTCAGCCCAGCCGCTACACGGTGCAGCAGGAGCTGCGCGTCGAGGTACAGGCGACCGAGGACGGCATACTGGACGCAGGGCTGTGGAAGCTGCGGCTGCACGCCGACCGCATCGTTGACGGCAATTTTGACATGTGGCTGCCCACGCTCGAGGAGGTCACCGCCAAGACCTTTTTCCCGGTCGCATCCGAGCTTGCGACGCTGACCATTCCCTCGACCGCCGCGCGAGTCGTGTGCGTTGCGGGCTACCAAAACCGCGTGGGCAATATCGCGGATTTTTCCGGACGCGGCTACGCCAACACCGCGCTGCCCTGTCCCGATCTCGCCGCGCCCGCGGTCGGCATCGTGAGCGCGGCCGCGGGCGGCGGCTATGCGCCCTTCACGGGCACGAGCATGGCGTCGCCGTTTGTCGCGGGCGCGGCGGCGCTCATGATGCAGTGGGGCATCGTGCAGGGCAAGGACCCGTTCCTGTACGGCGAACGGGTCAAAGCGTTTCTGCGCATCGGCGCGGCGCGCAAGGCGGGCACGACCTACCCGAATCCGTCCTACGGCTACGGCACGCTGTGCCTTGCAAACACCATGAAAGCACTCGTCGACTATCAACTGGGGAGTTATGATCTATGGAGCAGACTGTAAACGAAGAGGCGCTGTCGCTCGCGGAATTTGTCGCATTGCCGACCACGATCGACTTTAACGTCATCAATTCCGACCGGTTCAAGTTATATGCCGCCGCGCGCCCCTATCTGCGGGTGGGCACGGAGCTTGCCAACGGCTATGTACCGGTCTATACGAATCAGGCGAATCTGGAAGCCGTGTTTCGCGATCTGGGCAGCGATTTTATTGGGTTTTATCCGCGTATTCTGTCGCCGCTCGATGATAAGAGCAACTTTGAGTCCGGTATCACGCAGGTGCTCAGCCAGCCCTATCTCAATCTGTCGGGTAAGGGCGTGGTCATCGGCATCGTCGATACCGGCATCGACTACCAAAGTCCCGCGTTCCGCACGCCGGAGGGCAAGAGCAAGATCCTTAGGCTGTGGGATCAGACGATCGAGGGCAGCCGACCGGATTATCTGTATTACGGTGCGGCGTATAGCAATGAGGACATCGACCGCGCGCTTGCCGCCCCCGATCCGTATGCGGTCGTGCCCTCGCGCGACACCGACGGACACGGCACGTTTCTCGCGTCCGTGGCGGCGAGCAGCGAGGAGAACGAGTACATCGGCGCGGCGCCGGGGGCATCCCTCATGGTCGTCAAGCTACGGCGCGCGCACCCCTATTACATCCAAAAATTCCTGCTGCCGCCCGAGAACCCCAACCTCTACGAGGTGACCGATTATCTGCTCGGGGTCAAATACATCCTCGACCGCACGGAGGAGCTGAACGTGCCCGTGGTCATCCTCATCGGCATGGGCACGAACCTGAGCGGGCACGACGGTACAACGCTGTTTGAGGAATATATTTCGTTCGTGTCCCAGCGTCCGGGGTATGTGTTTGTCACGGCGGCGGGCAACGAGAGCAATTTAAAGCACCACACGCAGGGCCGCATTGCGCGTACGGGCGCAACGGATACCGTCAACCTGCGCGTAGGCGAGCGCGACGCGTCGTTCTCGGTCATAATGTTTGCAAACGCCTACGATAAGCTGTCGGTCAGCATCACCTCCCCGACGGGCGAGGTCGTGCCCCGCCTGCCATTTCGCGCGGGGGCATCCTTTGAGGAAAAACTCATTTTTGAAAAGACACTCATCAGCGTGGAATATTATCGCGACGTCAACTCCATCATTTTTCTCAAATTTCGCAATGCTACGCGCGGCATCTGGGAGATCAAGCTGTTTGGCGACGCGATCGTCGGCGGGGATTACTACGCGTGGCTGCCCGTCGCGGGGCAGGTCAGTCCGGATGTCGAGTTCCTGCGCCCCGTGCCGGAAAATACGATCGTGTCGCCCGCCACCTCGCAGCGCGGCATCGCGACCGGCGCGTATAACGGCGCGGACGGCAGTCTGTTCGTGTCCTCTTCGTGGGGGCCGACCCGCCTGCCGCGCATGGCGCCCGATCTGGTCGCGCCCGGCGTCAACGTGAAGGGCATCTACCCCACGGGCACGGGCGTCATGTCGGGCACGAGTGTGGCGGCGTCAATTGTCGCAGGCGCGTGCGCGTTGCTGCTGGAATGGGGCGTGGTAAATGGCAATGAGCCGGCGATGGATGGCAACTATGTGCGCACACTGCTCATCGCCGGCTGCGACCGCGAGGAGGGCATTGTGTATCCCAATGTCAAATGGGGTTACGGCAAGCTCAATCTGTTTGGCGCCTTTACCACACTCAAGGAGTCCAACGTCAATTATCAACCATAAGAGGTGCTTTTTTTCATGAAATACAGTGTTTTTGCGGCATCGGAACAAAATACGACGGGCGGTGTGGGCACGCTGCAGGTCAATGCGTTCGTCAATACCATCGCGCGCCCCGCGGAGGGTGCGACTGTGCGCATTTACGACGCGACGCAGAATGCGACGCTCGAAGAACTGACGACCGACGCGGCAGGGCAGCTGCCGCCGGTCAGTCTGCCCGCGCCGCCGCTCGATTACTCCATGTCACCCGATCAGCCGCGTCCGTTCAACGAATATTCCCTTCACGTCAAGCTCGAGGGCACGCAGCAGGCCGTCGTCAACAATGTGCAGGTCTACCCGGACGCGGTCGCGATCCAGAACGTCGTGCTGCGTCCGACCTATCAGATCGTCGACATCCCTTATCCCGTGCTGTGGGGCGACTATCCGCCTAAAATTCCGGAGGCGGAGATCAAGCCCATCACGCCGACCAATCTGGTCGTGCTGCCAAAGCCGGTCGTACCGGAGTTCGTCGTCGTGCATGCGGGCCGCCCGAACGACCGCACCGCGCCCAACTACACCGTGGGCTTCAAGGACTACATCAAAAATGTCGCATCGAGCGAAATTTACGCGACATGGCCGGTGGAAGCGCTCAAGGCGAATATCCTCGCCATGCTGTCCTTCACGCTCAACCGCGTGTATACCGAGTGGTATCGCGGCAAGGGCTATGATTTCACGGTCACGAACTCGACCGCATTCGATCAGGCATTCACCTACGGGCGCAATGTGTTCCGCGAGATCTCCGAGGTGGTGGACGATATTTTCACGACCTATATCGCAAAGCCCGACGTCCTTCAGCCGCTGTTCACGCAGTATTCCGACGGGCGCAAGGTCGTGCGCGACGGCTGGCTCAGTCAGTGGGGCTCGAAGGGGCTTGCCGATCAGGGCTTGACCGCGCTACAGATCCTGCGCAACTACTACGGGCGCGAGATCGAGCTGCGGCAGGCGGAAAAGGTCGAGGGCATCCCGCTGTCCTTCCCGGGGGAGGTGCTCGGCATCGGCTCGTCGGGCGACGCGGTGCGCACGATCCAGGAGCAGCTGAACGCCATCGCCAAGAATTATCCGCTCATCGGCGCGCTGACCGCGGACGGGGTGTACGGCGATGCGACCGCGGAGGCGGTCAAGAAATTCCAGCGCATTTTTGATCTGCCGGTCACGGGGCAGGTCAATTTCCCGACGTGGTATAAGATCTCTGACGTGTTTGTCGCGGTCAAAAATCTCGCATAACGTAAAAAAATCCCCCTGAACCGGTCGGCTCAGGGGGATTTTTGTCAGGCGATGTGGGTGAGTGCGCCCACCGCGATGCACAGCAGGAGCGCTGCCGCCGCGAGGATGGCGCTCAGTCGTGCGATGCGTTCCCATCGCACGCGCTGCAAAGCCGCCTCCGCTTCGGATACACGCTCGCGGGATACCGCGCCTTCGAGCATGCCGACGCGCAGACGCGCGAGAAAGCACACGACCGCACACACGGCAAACACCGCGAGCAGCACATATTGCAGCATGTTACAGAATGTTCAGCGCGATCGCGATAACGACGAACGCAACGGCGACGACGGTCGAGATCTTGGCGAGCACCGCGTCGATGCCGCGCGCCTTGGTGGTGCCGAAGAAGGTATCCGCGCCGCCCTCGATCGCGCCCAGACCCTGCTGCTTGCTCGGCTGGAGCAGGATGGTGACGATGAGGAAGATGCTTGCGATCACTTCAACGATCGAAAGTGCAAATTTTACGGTTTCCATAACGATTGATCCTCCACTCAAAAAGACTTATCAAATCCGGTTTATCGCTCAAAACAGATGTTGAGCGCTGATTACGCATAAATCATCATAGCACAAGCCCGGGGGTTTGGCAAGCAAAAAAGTGAAATTCCCACATGTTTTGCGCGCTTTTGCGCAGGTCGTCACAGCTTTTGCAGCGCGCTCTTCATGCGGTCGGCGAGCGCGGTGCCCGCCCGGTTGCAGACCATTTTGCGTCTCTCAAGGTCGACGAGCGCGACGCGCACGGACGACCAGCCGCGCTGCGGCTCGCGGTACTGCACATCTTCCACCAATTTTTTGATGCGCTTTGCGACGGCGCGGTCGGGTGCCCCGCCGGTCACGAGCACGAGCGACACGAGCGAGAACTCATGCGAGTGATCGGGCTGCACGCAGCTGTTCCGCACCCTGCCGAGATAGGCGAGCAACTCGTCCAGACCCGCTTCGTCCACGCGCTCGACGGGCAAAAAGATGCAGTATTCGTGGCTATGCGTGTGGTTTCCGGTCGACATGATGCCGAAAACCTTGCGCTCTGTGTTGAGCGTGAACTGCGCGTAGAGCGGCGTCCACCGCCCCTCGATAAGCGCATCGCGCTCACACACGAACGGCGCTTTGAGATCCTGCTCGCACAGCGTGAGGAAACGGGCGCATGCGCTTTCAAAGTCCTGCATGGCGGTGCTCCTTAAAATTCCGCGGGGTATTCGCCCGCTTCGGTCATGGCGGCGATCGCGGCGACGACCGTGGGCTTGTCCTCGCGATAGGTCACGCCAAACCAGCGCGCGTCGGTCTGGAGCAGCTTGGCGCTCGCGCGTCCCTCGCGGATGAGGCGGTCGACCGCAAACGGCAGATAAAATTCGCCCTTTTCCGGGTTTTTGGGCAGCTCGGTCGCGATAAAGTCGCGCAGCAGCCCATCGAGCGCGGGCAGGAAGGACGGGGTGAAGCCCCACAGGTTCATGGACACCGGCGTGCCCTCGGGCAGCACGCGGTCGTCCTCGCAGCGGATGACGCCGTCCGCGCTGCGCGCGATCGCGGTGCGCTCGACGATCGAGGTCAGCAAGCCGTCCGCATCCGCGGTGCACACGCCGCGCGACACCGTGCCGCTTTCGCTGAGCGTGTTCTCGACGCGGTAGCCCACCATGCAGTAGCGCGCCTTGTCGTCGTCCTGCGCGCACGAAAGATGGTCGTATATGCGGCGAAATGCGTCCGCACCGTAAAAATCATCCGCATTGATGACCGCGAACGGCGCGTCGACCGTGCCCGTCACGCACCAGACCGCGTGGCCCGTGCCGAGCGGCTTTGTGCGGCCCGCGGGCGCGGCGCAGCCCTCGGGCAGGCTTTCAAGCGTCTGGTAGACGTAGTCGATGCGCATGCGCTGTGCCGCGCGCGCGCCGATCGCCTGCTCGAAGCTCTCGCGCAGCTCGGGGCGGATGATGAACACCGCGCGGCGGAAGCCCGCGCGATACGCGTCATAGAGCGAATAGTCGAGAATGATCTGCCCGTGCGGACCGACCGGGTCGATCTGCTTGAGTCCGCCGTAGCGCGAGCCCATGCCCGCCGCCATAATGACTAAAACCGGTTGTGTCATGATCTATGATCCCTCCAAAAAGGTAAAATTACAGCGTTGTTTGCTATTATTATAAAGGATAACGGGTATGATTACAAGGGCGGGCACAAAAGCCCTGTCCACGCGCGCGGCGCTCTCGTGAAAATAACCGATTTATGGGATGCGCGGCACGGTGTTTTGTACGATTGTTAAAAATCTGCCAAGCTCTGCGCGGCGGTCTGCAAATTTCATTGCAAAGCCCGTCACAAAATGATAAAATACTTGCGTTGGTATGAAGAATGAACTGGAAAAAAGTGAGGTTTGTAAAATGCGCAGAACAAAGATCATTTGCACTCTCGGCCCTGCTACGGATGTCCCCGGCGTCCTTGAAAATATGATGAAGGCGGGTATGAACGTTGCCCGTATGAATTTCAGCCACGGCGACCATGAGGAGCACAAGGGTCGTATGGATATGGTCAAGGCGGCGCGCGCCGCGCTCGGTCGTCCCTGCGGCATCATGCTCGATACCCGCGGTCCCGAGATCCGCACCAAGACCTACAAGGAAGGCCGCATCGAGATTGAGGAGGGTCAGCTCTTCACCCTGACCACTCGTGACATCGAAGGCGACAACACCATCGTTTCCATCACCTACGAAGGTCTGCCGAACGATGTACAGCCCGGCACCAAGATCCTGATCGACGACGGTCTGGTCGGTTTTGTCGTCGAGAAGATCGAAAACGGCACCGACATCGTATGTCGCGCCACGAATGGCGGTCCGCTTTCCAATCGCAAGTCCATCAACGTACCCGGCATTACGCTCAACATGCCCTACCTGTCCGACAAGGACCGCGCAGACATCGAGTTCGGTCTGACGCAGGGCATTGACTTTATCGCGGCTTCCTTCTGCCGCTCCGCGCAGGATATGCGCGACATCAAGGCGATCCTCAAGGCGCACGGTCAGGAAGATGTCCAGATCATCGCGAAGATCGAGAACATGGAAGGCGTCAACAACCTGTGCGAGATCCTCGACGAGGTTGCGGGCGTCATGGTAGCGCGCGGCGACCTCGGCGTTGAGGTTCCGTTCGAGATGCTGCCGCAGATCCAGAAGGAGATCATCAAGGGCTGCATCGCGCGCGGCAAGCGCGTCGTCACCGCGACCCAGATGCTCGAGAGCATGGCAAAGAACCCGCGCCCGACCCGCGCCGAGGTTTCCGACGTCGCGAACGCGGTCTATGACGGCACCTCCGCGATCATGCTGTCCGGCGAGACCGCGACTGGCAAGTATCCGGTCGACACCGTTGCCGCAATGAGCTCCATCGCAGTCAATGCGGAGGCGAACATCCACTACAACACCCGCCGCATGACCCGCCCGGAGTTCCAGAGCCTGCACATGAAGGGCGACCACGTCACGAACGCGATCTCCCACGCGACCTGCACGACCTCGCACGACCTCGACGCGAAGTGCATCGTGGCATTCACTGAGTCCGGTTCCACCGCGCGCGCGGTCGCGTCCTTCCGTCCGGAACATCCGATCGTCGGCGCGACCCCGAGCGAAAAGACCTATCACCGTCTGTCCATGTCCTGGGGCGTTTATCCGGTGCTCGTCGAGCGTCCGACCTCGGGCACGATGCTGTATGAGCAGTCCGTGATCGCGGCGCGCCGCGCAGTCGACTGCAAGCCGGGCGATCTCATCACGATCACCGCGGGCATGCCGGTCGGTCAGGCGACTTTCACGAACACGCTGCGCGTATTCCGCCTGCCGGAAGAGAAGTAAGCGTTCCCATGAGGCGTTTTGTGCGTATCCTGCGCCGCTGGACGCTGATGGCGGTCGTGCTCACGCTCGCCGTCACCCTTGGACTGTATGCCTACCGCACGGCGTTCGGTTATACCTATGACGACAGTCTCAAGGGCGCAGATCTTGCCGCGAATGTCACGCCCGATACCGGCGTGACCAACATTGCGCTCTTTGGCGTAGACACGCGTACAGTCGACATCGGCACGCGCTCGGATACCATGATGGTGCTGACGGTCGACAACAAGCGACACAAGCTCAAGCTGACCAGTCTGATGCGTGACAGCCGCGTCGAGGTCGAGGGGCACGGCGAGGACAAGCTGTGCCACGCCTACGCCTACGGCGGCCCCAAGCTCGCCATCCGCGCGATCAACCGCAACTTCGGCATGGACATTCAGGACTATGTCACGGTCGATTTCGGGCAGATGAAGACGCTGGTCGACGCGGTCGGCGGCGTGTGGATCGACGTTTCCGAAAAGGAACGCGTCGAGGCCAACAAGTTCATCAAGGCATACCAGAAGGAAAAGGGCGTGCCCAAGGACGAACGCACCCCGATCGAGCAGTCCGGCTATCAGCACCTGAACGGCGTGCAGGCGATGTGCTATGCACGCATCCGCAAGGGCGGCACGGGCGACGACTGGGGACGCGTGGAGCGGCAGTCGGTCGTGCTGAATGCGATGTTTGCACAGGTCAAAAACCTGTCTACGGGCGAGCTGGTCTCGCTCATGCAGACCATGATGGACGATGTGACGACCAGCCTGTCCCCGACAGAGCTGATGCCCCTCGCGCTCGGCGCGGTCAAGGGCGGCATGCCCGAACTGGTCCATACCCGCGTGCCGGTCGACGGCGCATGGGAGTATTCGTCCTCCGGACAGTACATCGTTTACGATCTCGCGCAGGCGTCCGATGCGCTGCACGCGTTCGTCTACGACGATATTCTGCCGGTTTCCGCCACGCATACCGCCGCATCATAAAGAGAATGCAAAAGGAGACACGCTTTGCCGTGTCTCCTTTTTTGCGTCGGTATTTATTTTTTCTATGGACGAACACGGAAGAATATGGTACGATGATTTTATCGAAAGAGAAGGTGATTGTATAATGAATATCTGGCATGATATCAGCCCGGAGAGCATTTCCGCCGAGGCGTTTATGGCGGTCATCGAAATCCCTGCGGGCAGCAAAAAGAAGTATGAACTTGATAAGAAAACCGGTTTGCTGCGTCTGGATCGTATTCTCTATACCTCGACGCATTATCCGGCGAACTACGGCTTCATTCCGCGCACCTACGCCGACGATGGTGACCCGCTCGACGTGCTCGTGCTGTGCTCGGAAACGCTCGATCCCCTCGTCATGGTCGAGTGCTACCCCATCGGTGTCATTCGCATGATCGACGACGACGAGGTCGACGACAAGATTATCGCCATTCCCGCCGACGACCCGACGTGGAATTTCTATAAGGACATTGACCAACTCCCGCCCCATGTTGCCAACGAGATCGCGCACTTCTTTGAAGTGTACAAGGGACTGGAGCACACCCATACCACAACGTCGGATGCGCTCATGCGCAAGGAGGCGGAGGACGTCATCCGCGACTGTATGGAGCGTTATCAGGTGCACTTTTGCGGGAAACGTCCCTCTAAAGAGCGCCGCGGCAAGCCCAAACTGCCCTACAAGCCCGACGCACCGGAAGCGGCGCCGCTCGACACGATCGTGCCGGCGGTCGAGGAATAAACGCCGCCATCCCGTGTAGTGCCTGCTTTTTTGCACGCAAAAGGGCGTGCAGTCTGTCGATCGCAGACCGCACGCCCTTTTTTTGTGTCTTAAAATTCTCCGTAGATCATAAAGCCGTTTTTGCCGCTGTGCTTGGTGTGATAAAGCGCCACGTCCGCGTGGCGGTACAGCGTTTCAAAGACGCCGCCCGATGCGGTCGACAGCGCGACGCCGATGCTTGCGGACAGGGGGATCTCCTGCCCCTCGAAAACCACGGTCTGCGAGAGAGCCGTGACCAGCTTCGCTGCCTTTTGTGCGGCGAGGTCGCGGCTCGAAAGCGCCAGCAGCGCGGCAAATTCGTCGCCGCCGATGCGCCCGATGATGTCGCTATCCCGCAGCGAGTTTGCCAACGTGTGCGCAAAGGCGATGATCGCAAAGTCACCCGCCGCATGTCCGAAGCGGTCATTTATCCCCTTGAAGTTGTCGATGTCAATGATAAAGAACGCGTAGGCATGCAGCGGAACCATACTGAGCGCCTCACGCATGTGCTCCTCGGTTGCCATTTTGTCGTACAGTCCGGTCATCGCGTCGCGCTGCATCTGGTCGAGCAGATGGGTCTCCTGCCGCTTTTCCGCGTCGATATTCTGCTGATAGGTGAGCAGGTGGATCGAGCCGTCTTGCTCCCAACGCAGGATGCGCGCTATGATGCGCATCCAACCGTAATGCTCGCCGTCGCTCGTCATGATCGCGTCGTAGCGCAGGGAGTTGATGCCGCTGTCATAGGCGGTGAGGATGCTTTGGGGTGAGAACAGCCGCAGGTAGCCGTCCCGGAACTCGGGTTGGAGCTGCCCCTCGCACAGGATGGGCAGCAGCTCGCTGTAGGGCATAGCCGGATTGAGTCCGAGCTTGCGAAAATGCGCCATGCTGCATTCGTTTGACACGCGGTCATGGGTGATATCAATGTCCACAATACTTTCAAACATTTCCGCCGTTGCGCGCTCAAAGAAGCTGCGGCTTGCGCGCGCCGCCTCTTCGGTCAACGCGATGATACGCTTGTTATAGTAGCGCAGCGCCGCCGTGATGGTTGCGAGCACGCCGACCATGACTGCCAGCGCGAGCGCGATGCCCGCGTACATGCGCTGCCGCAGCGCGTGGATGACGGGTGTGGTGTCGTTTTCCACGACCAGATACCACGCAAGCCCCGGAATATAGCGCGAGCCGATGTAGATGCGTCCCAACTCGGTCTCATCCCAGAAAAACTTGGCGCCCGCCTGAGAATGCAGCAGTTTTTGCGTACTTTCCGCGCTGCCGGTGACCTCGGAAAGCCGCACGTTGTCCGACGAGCCGTGATCGGTCGAAAGCTGCACATTGCCGTCGTGTGAGACCAGAAATGCGCGCACATCAAAGCGTTTTTCGTAGCTTGCAAGCAACGTCTGCATCGTGTCCATGCGCAGACCCACGCCGATGACGCCGAGCGCCTGACCCTGCGCGCTGTTCAGGCGGGCGGTGACGAACACGGTCTTGGCGTTCGCGGAGATCGGATCATCCGCGATCTGGATCTTCCACACCGCGCCGGAGGACAGAAAATCGTAATACCATGCGTTTTTCGGATCTTTGGGATCGAGCGATTTTGCCGCGCTGCCGTAATAGTAGTAGCGGTTGGTGACGGACGACACAAAAAACACAGAGGAATAGCCATAGCGCGCATGATAGCCCTGCAAATAGTCGCGCAGGGTGTCCGCAAAGGCGGGATCGTCGCTCCGCGCGGTCTCCTGCTCCATGAAAGAGCGCAACAGGGTGTCGTTTGCCATGGACTGCACGACCGTGATGGGGCGCGCGAGCATGGAGTCGAGCTGATAATAGATGCCCTCGCTCGCGAGGGAAGAAACCTCCTCCGCGTGCTGGGTATAGGTCTTAAAATAGGCGTGATACAGCGTCGCGACCGTCGCGGCAAAGCCGATCAGGATAATCGCGCAGACAAGTGCATAGGTACGCAGTTGAACTTTTTGTCGCATAGTTGGGAGGCTCCTTCCACTCCATCGCCGGCTGCACCCGGAGTATTTTGTCACCTGTCATCATGCCGGTGCATGTGCAGGAGAATAGTAATATTATACCATGCACCGCGTCAAGAAAGATAGTCTCGGTTACAATGAAAACGAGCAAAAACACGGAAAAACATATAATTTTGTTAATAATATCCAGATAAAATGACCTAAAAATGTGAACTATGACAAAAATATCGCACAAAAGTGACAAAATAAAAATAATTTAGGAAATATTAGAACATTATGCAACCAAAAGTTGCAGAAAATATACAAAAATTCCACTTAAAGCAACAAAAAAAGACCACCAAAAGCGGGCAGAGTTCGCTCTTGGTGGTCTTGGGCGTTATAGCAGCGTGCGCAGGATGGCGAGCAGCGCGTCGACATCATCCGGCGTGGTCGACCAGCTTGTGGCGAAGCGCACGACCGTGTGCGTGTCGTCATATTTTTCCCAGAAGCCGAAGGCGACCTGGGAGCGCAGGTGGTCGAGCAGTTCGTTTGGCAGGATGAGGAACTGCTGGTTCGTCGGGGAGGGACGGAAGAACGTGCAGCCGAGATCGGCAAAGCCGCGCTTCATGCGCTCCGCCATGTCGATCGCGTGGCGGCTGATGCGAAAGTACAGCTCGTCGGTGAACAGCGTGTCGAATTGCAGCCCGAGCAGCCGCCCCTTGGCGAGCAGCGCGCCGTGCTGCTTCATGATGCTGAAAAAGTGCGTGGGTGCATTGCCGCGCGGGAAAATGACCGCTTCGCCGCACAGCGCGCCGACCTTGGTGCCGCCGACATAGAACACATCGGTCAGGGCGGCGATGTCACGCAGTGTGACGTCCGTGTCGAGGCTCGCCAGACCGTAGCCCAGCCGCGCGCCGTCGAGGAAAAGCGGCAGACCGTGTGCGCGGCACACCTCATGCAGCGCAGTCAGCTCCGCGTGGGAATAGAGCGTGCCGTACTCGGTCGGGTGGGACACATAGACCATGCCCGGGCACACAACATGGTCGCGATTGTCGTCCGCGGCGTAGTCGCGCAGAAAGGCTTCGAGCGTCGCTGCGTCTAGCTTGCCGTCGCGCTCGGGCAGGGGGAGCACCTTGTGACCGGTGTATTCGATCGCGCCTGCCTCGTGCCCTGCAATGTGACCGGTTGCGGCGCACACCACGCCCAGATAGGGCGACAGCATCGCCGCGATGACGGTCGCGTTGGTCTGCGTGCCGCCCGACAGAAAATAAACGTCCGCCTCGGGGCAGCCGCACGCGGCGCGCAGCTTGTCACGCGCGCTCGCGCAGTAGTCGTCAAAGCCGTAGCCTGTCTGCGGCTCGAGGTTGGTTTCGAGCAGGCGGCGCAGGATGGCCTCGTGCGCGCCCGTGGTGTAGTCGCTTGCGAAGGATAACATGTTGTCCGCTCCTTTTTTTGGTGATATAGTTGAGTATACCACCCGCACGGCGTGCGCGTCTATACCCGACCGCGCATGAGCTGCTCGACGTAGGCGCTGGCGGGGGCGGCGCGCAGCTCGTCCGGCGTGCCGTATTGCGCAACCGTGCCCGCCTCGATAACGAGCACATGCGTGCCCAGCCGCAGCGCTTCCGACATGTCGTGCGTGACGAACAGGATGGTGATGCCGGTCTGCGCATGGATGCGCGCGAGTTCCTCCTGCAGCTGTGCGCGGGTCAGCTCATCGACCGCGCCGAACGGCTCGTCCATGAGCAGGATGTCGGGCGAGGCGGCGAGGGAGCGCGCGATGCCGACGCGCTGCTGCTGTCCGCCGGAAAGCGCATCGGGATAGCGCGGCAGCAGCGATTCGTCCAGCCCGACGATGCCGAGCCACTTGCGCACCGCTGCAGCCGTGCGCGCGCGGTCGCGTCCGTTGAGCAGATTGGGGACGTAGGCGATGTTCTGCTCGACGGTCATGTGCGGGAAGAGCACACTCCCCTGAATGGCATAGCCCGTGTTGCGCCGCAGCTCGATGAGATTTTCCGTGCGGATGTCTCGACCGCGCACGAGCACCGTGCCGCCGTCGGGCGAGAGCAGCCCGTTCGTCAGCTTGAGCAGCGTGGTCTTGCCGCAGCCCGATGCGCCGACGATCGTGACGAATTCGCCCTGCTCGATGGTCAGGGAGA
The DNA here is from genome assembly GCA_029267335.1 of Intestinibacillus massiliensis. Lineage (GTDB taxonomy): Bacteria > Bacillota > Clostridia > Oscillospirales > Butyricicoccaceae > Intestinibacillus > Intestinibacillus massiliensis_A. The sequence goes on from JAJUJC010000002.1 coordinate 208,334, forward strand.
GCGCACGAATGACTTCCTGCTTCCCGTAAGACTTGGAAAGCGCCTGATATACGATTGCGGGAGTGCTCATGCGGTCTTTCCTCCTTCCGGAACCAGTCCTTGCGCGACAAGGAAAGCGTGTGCGACGGCAGCAGGCTCCTTGCCCATGCCCTCGACTTCGTAGTTCATGCGTGCCATATCGTCGTCCGTGATGCGGTCGCTCAGCTTTTCGAGCAGCGGACGCAGGGACGGATGCGCGTCGAGCACCGCCTGCCGCACCACATTGCCGCAGCGGTAGGACGGATAGAAATTGCGGTCGTCGCGCAGCACCTTGACATCGGTCACGCTGAGCTGCCCGTCGGTCGTGAAGATGTTCATGACGTCGATCTTGTGGTCTGCGATCGCCTGATATTTGAGGCCGATGTCGAGGTCGACCGTCTTGCCGAACTTGAGCCCGTAGGCGCTGCACAGTGCGTTATAGCCGTCCTCGCGCTCGAAAAAATCGTACTCCGCGCCAAAGGTCAGTTGGGGCGCGATGGCCGCGAGGTCGGAATAGGTCTCGAGGTTGTACTTTTTCGCAACATCCGCGCGCACGACCATGCCGTAGGTGTTGTTGAAGCCGTACATGCCGACCCAGGTCATGCCGAGCGTGCTCTCATATGCGGACTGAAGCTGCGGGAACAGATTCTCGCCGTACAGCCCGTCGCGTTTCAGCACGACGTTCCAGCCCGTACCGGTGTATTCGGGATAGAGGTCGAACTCGCCCGCCACCATGCCGGGCTGGATATTCGCGGTGCCGCCGCCTACGCCCGAGGTGATCTCGACCTTGAGGTCGCTCTCGTGTTCGATGTACTCCTTGAGCATTTCGCCAAGAATGTATTGCTCGGTCATGGGCTTGGTCGCGATGCGGATGACGCCTGTGTCATGCGGGAGCGCCATTGGCACGAGAATCGCCGCGATGACCGCGAGCGCGACTGCGGTGAACGCGGCACGGCGGCGCGGCGCACGCGCGCGGCGGCGTGTTGCGGCGCGTTCGAGCGCACCCAGTATGAAATCCGCGGCGAGCGCGAGCAGCGCGGTCAGCAGGCTGCCCGCGAGGGTGAGCGCCGTGTTGTTCGTGGTGATGCCGCGATAGATCGCGACACCTAGACCGCCTGCACCGATGAAGGACGCGATGCCCGCGAGCGCAATGGTCATTGTCACCATGCTGCGCACGCCCGCCAGAACAACCGGAAGCGCAAGCGGGAGCTTGATCTTCCATAGGATCTGCGCAGGGGTGCTGCCCATGCCCGCCGCCGCCTCGAGCAGCGCGGGCTCAACGCCCGTCAGACCCGCGTAGGTATTGCGCACCATCGGCAGCAGGGCATAGATGGTCAGTGCAATGACCGCAGTCGCGTTGCCGATGCCCGACAGCGGGATGAGAAAGCCCAGCAGCGAGATCGACGGGATCGTGTACACAAAGCTGACGATACCGAGGGTCAGCTTGGATGCGCCGCGGTGCTCGCTGATGGCAATGCCGAGCGCGAGACCGACCACACACGCGATCGCACTCGACAGCAGCGAAATGCCGAGATGCTCGACAAGCAGCGCGAACAGCCAGTCGCCGCGCGCGGAAAAGAGGGTGAGAATGTCCATGGAACGCCTCCTTCTGAAAAACCGCCGCACCGAAACGGCACGGGGCTTGACGAATATAGTCACAGTATACTACTATAAAAACAAACCGTCTGTTTAATTTTCAACAGTGGGGGGAGGGTATCCATGGAACAGGTGCTGGCATTGTGTAGCAATATCCCGCTGTTTGCGGGGGTGCGGCAGGACGCGCTGCCCGGTCTGCTCGCGTGTTTGCACGCGGAGGCACACACCTATGCACGGGGCGAGACCGTTGCGGCGAAGGGCGAGCGGTTTGACCGCATGGGCGTTGTGCTCAGGGGTCGCGTGAGCACGGTGTACGAGGATGCGTTTGGAGGGCGCAGCATCCTCGACACGGTCGAAGCGGGGCAGTTGTTCGGGGATGTATTCGGCTGTTCGTGCAGTCCGCACAGTCTGGTCGCAGTCATCGCCCAAACCGATGCGCTCGTGCTGCGGCTCGATACCGCGCGGGTGCTCGCACCCTGTGAACAGGGATGCACGGCGCATACCTGTCTGCCGCGCAATATGGTCGGTATCCTTGCGGAAAAGTATATCGCGCAGAACCGAAAAATGATCCACCTGTGCGGCCGCACGACACGGCGCAAGCTGCTGTCCTATTTGTCCGAATGCATGGACCGCGCGGGCGGCAATCCCTTTCCCGTGCCGTTTACCCAGCAGGAGCTTGCCGATTATCTGTTCCTCGACCGCAGCGGCCTGTCCACCGAGCTCAACAAGCTCAAAAAGGAGGGGCTGTTGCGCAGCGAGAACGGACAGTTCTCGCTGCAGGTGTCATCCTGCGTGGGCTACGACTGCGATGCTTGAGCGCCGAGCGCGAGTGCGAGTGTGCGGTACTCCGCCGCGAAAATGCTGTCGCGCCGCCAGATAAAGTTGATTTCATGTGCGACGGGAAACCCCTCGACTGCGAGCGTGCGCAGCGTGCCCGCGCGCAGCTCGTCCTCGACCGCCGCACCAAACAGGAACGCCACGCCGCACCCTGCGCGCACCAGCGCCTTCTGCGCGCTCACGTTGTCGACCTCGACCCGCGCGGCAAAGTCCTCGACCGTGCGGTTTTCACGCTCGAGACAGTGCGTGAGGATCTCGCGGTTGCCCGAGCCCACCTCGCGCAGCACGAGCGTGTGCCCGAGCAGCGCTTCGAGCGTGCCGCCCGCGATCGGGCTGTCCGCCGCGCACACAGGCGCGAAAAGCTGCCGTGAAAACAACAGATGCGCGTAATCCTGCTTGGGAAAGTTGCCCTCGACGACCGCAAAGTCGATCTCGCCCGCGTCGAGCAGCGTGAGCAGGCGCGCGGTGTTGCGCACGGTCATGCGCACCTCGGTGCAGGGCTGCGCCGCCAGATAGTCCGCCAGCCGCGCGGGCAGCAGGAACTGTCCCGGTGTCGGCGTGCAGCCCAGTCGGAGCACGCGCGGCGCGTGCGTCTTGAGTGCGCGCCGCAGCCGCTCCTCGTCCGCCCGCATCGCACGCGCCGCGCGCCGCAGCCGCTCGCCCGCCGCGGTGAGCACGAGCTTTTTGCCGGCGTAGTCGAACAGCGGCACGCCGTAGTGCGTTTCGAGCGCCTTCATCTGCCGGGAGACCGCGGGCTGGGTCAGACCGAGCGCGTCGCCTGCGTGCGTAAAATTCATGCGATCACAGACCTCTAAAAAAGTTTCCATGCGAATATCCTGCATTTTTGTCACCTCATGCGCCTATCATAACAAATATTTATGGCGAAGTAAATAGTTATCATTTTACATTATGAATGATCGCTGTTATACTGAGGGCAGATGAAGTAAGACAAAAAAACAGGAGGGGTTTTCGTGCAGCAAACGCAAAGCAAGGCGAAAATGCTGTGGCAGCTTTTTCGCGCAACCTTCACGCTCAGCGCGTTCACGTTTGGCGGCGGGTTCGTCATCGTGTCGCTGATGAAGAAAAAATTTGTCGAGGAGCTGGGGTGGCTCGAGGAAAACGAGATGCTCGACATCACGGCGATCGCGCAGTCCTCGCCCGGACCGATCCCGATCAACGCATCGGTCATTCTGGGCTACCGTATGTGTGGCGTGGTCGGCTCGCTCGTGGCGATTTTGGGCACGGCGCTGCCCCCGATGGTGATTATTTCCCTCATCGCGGTCTTTTACACGCAGTTCCGGCAGAATACGGTCATCGCGACCGCGTTGCAGGTTATGCGTGCGGGCGTTGCGGCGGTCATCTTCGACGTCGTGCTCAACCTCGCGAAGAACGTGGTCAAAACGCGGCGTGCACTCTATCTTGGGCTGATGGTCGGCGCGTTCTTTGCGGCGGTCGTGTGCAAGGTGAGTGCGATGCTCGTCATTCTGGTGTGCCTCGCGGTCGGGCTTGCCGATGTGTTCGTGCCCATGCTGCGGGATAAGCTGGCACAGAAGGGGGAAGAAACGTGATTTTCAAGCTGTTTTTGAGTTTTATACAGGTCGGTCTGTTCAGCGTGGGCGGCGGCTATGCCGCGATCCCGCTCATTCAAAACCAGATCGTGAGCATCCATCACCTGATGACGCTCGAGGAGTTCACCGATCTCATCACAATCGCGGAAATGACGCCGGGACCGATCTCTATCAACTCCGCGACCTTCGTCGGCACGCGGCTCGCAGGCGTGCCCGGCGCGATCATCTGCACACTGGGCTGCGTGCTGCCCGCATTTTGCATCTGCCTTGCGCTCGCGTACTTCTATTATAAGTACCGTCAGCTCGGCGGCGTGCAAAAGGTGCTCGCCGCGCTGCGTCCTGCGGTGGTCGCGCTCATCGCATCGGCAGGACTGTCTATTCTGCTGCTCGGTCTGTTCGGCGGCGGCGCGCCCGCACTCGCAAATCTGCATGTCATCGAGCTGGGGCTGTTTGCGGTCGCGCTGTTCGCGCTGCGGCGCTGGCACTTAAGCGCCATCCAGATCATTTTCGGCACGGGCGTGGTCGGCACGCTGCTGTACGCTTTCATTTGACGCAAAAAAAGACCACCCACAATTTGTGGGTGGTCTTTTTATATCACAACAAGGGGGAAAAGTCGATTGTTTGCGCGTTTGCCGCGACCGGAATGACAGGCAGACCGGTCATGCGCGCAAGCTGCACGCGGTTGTCCTCGTGCACGGGGTCACCCGCGACAAAGCGGTTCATGTAGAGCACACGCGTGCGCAGGCCGTGCTGTTTGGCATAAGCGAGCGTCGTCATTGCGGCGTGCAACGCGCCCAGTCCGCTCGGGGTGACAAGCGCAAGCGGATAGCCGGTCGCGGCGATGACGTCGGTCAGGAAGAGCGGGGGCTCGCCCTCGTGCAGCGGGCAGAACAGCCCGCCGCAGCCCTCCGCCACGACATACGCGAAGCGGGCGCGCAGTACGTCAAGCCGCGCGAGCATATGCGGCAGTTCGGGCGGCTTGCCCGCCATGCGCGCCGCGAGATGGGGCGACACCGCAGGCTCGTACACATACGCGACATAGGTCTCGGGCGCGTCGGGCAGCGCGGCGGTGCGGCACACCGCGTCCGCGTCGCCCGGGATCAGCCGGTCGCCCTGCCGCACCGCGCCGGACAGCACCGGCTTCAAATAGCCTGCATTGACATGATTCTGCCGCAGCGCGCGCACGAGCAGCGCGGAAACATAGGTTTTCCCCACATCGGTTCCCGTGCCTGTGACGAAAATGCCGCCCGTCATAGCAATCCCTCCCGATAGCCGAGGTCGCGCACGAGGGCGCGGTCGGTCTCGATGGTCACGCCTGCGGTCGTCAGCATGTCGCCCGTGATTGCGGCATTTGCCCCACCCGAGAACACTGCGCGTCCGCGGTCGGGCAGCAGCCCGCGTCCCCCCGCCATGCGCAGCACGGTGCCCGGCAGAATGAAGCGATAAATGGCGATCGCGCGGCGCGTTTCATCCGGGGAGAGCGGCGGCTGTGCGCCGAGCGGCGTGCCCGCGATGGGGCTCAGCACATTGAGCGGCACGGAGTTTACACCCAGATCACGCAATGCAAGCGCCATGTCGATGCGGTCGACCGCGGTCTCGCCCAGACCGAAGATGCCGCCGCTGCACAGCGTCAGCCCCGCGCGGCGCGCATCGTGCAGCGTGCGCAGCTTGTCGTCATAGGTGTGCGTGGTGCAGATGGAGGGGAAAAACCGGCGTGAGGTCTCCAGGTTGCAGTGGTAGCGCGTCACGCCCGCGTCCCGCAGCCGCACAAGCTGCTCATAGGACAGCAGCCCGTGCGACGCGCACATCGAAACGCCGCAGCGCGCGCGAATTGCCTGGAACGCACGGCAAACGTGCGCGGTCTCGCCCTCGGTCAGCGCGCGCCCCGCCGTGACGATGGAAAAACGCCGCACGCCGCGCGCGTGGTGGGCTGCCGCCTGCTGTGCGATGCCGTCCTCCGGCAGCAGAGCATAGACCTCCGCACCCGTTGCGTGGTGCGCGGATTGTGCGCAAAAGGCGCAGTTTTCCGGACAGTGTCCGCTTTTGCCGTTGATGATCGCGCACAGCTCGAAGCGGTCGCCGCACCGCGCGCGCCGGATGTCGTTCGCCGCGTCGCATAGCGCGTCAAGCGGCGCATCGAGCAGGGAGAGCGCCTCGTCGCGGTCGGCCGCGCCGCCCTCGAGTACGCGCGCGGTCAGTGTTTCCAGTAAATTCACAGTAATCCCTCCCTGTGGAGCGCCGCGCGCAGCCGCACGGCAAGCCCGGAAGCGAGGATGCACAGCACCGTGTCGCCGGGCAGATCGAGCGGAAACGCGGACAGCAGCACGACGCCAAGCGGCGTGGGCTGGCCAAGATAGGCGTTTAAAATGACATATTTGTACGCAAAGCCGATAATATAGGTCACCACCATGCCTGCGAGCGCGATGGGCAGCAGCTGCGCAAAGCGCGTCGCGCCCGTGCGCGCACACAGCAGCCCGACGAGCCACGCGGTCACGAGGAAGCCGAGCAGATAGCCGAAGCTCGGGCGCAGCACATATTGCAGCCCGCCGCCTGCCGCGAAGATGGGCAGACCCGCAAGCCCGAGCACGAGGTATGCGCTGACCGCCGCCGCGCCGCGCCGCGCGCCGAGCAGCATGCCCGCGAGCACGACGAACAGGAATTGCAGCGTGAAATAGTCGAGGTAGGGCACGGGGATCTGGAGGAATGCGCCGATGGCGATGAGTGCGGTGAACAGGCCGCATAGCACGATGCGGTGTGTGCGTGACGATGTGGTCATGAAAAAAATCCTCCCAAGATGGTTTGTATGACCACCAGTATAGCACGCGCGGGACGGTCTGTAAACCTAGAAAGACAAAATGGTTTACGGGCGCAGCGCGGGCAGCAGCACACCCGGCGCGCGCGTCGTCAGGTTGAACGCACCCGCCGCCTGAAAGCGCAGCGCGTCCGCAGGCGCGTCGACCGTCCACACGGAAACGCCGATGCCATGCGCCGCGAGTGTTTCGCGGAAGCGGTCGGTACACGCGCGATAGTACACGTTCGCGACCGTGACGCCGTCTGCGAGGCAGCGCGCCGCGATATCTTGCGCACACGCGACCTCCTCGCCCGCGCGCATGCGGTCATAGAAGCCGCCCACAAGTTCCTCCGCGTTGCGCAGCACGGTCACGCCGCGCGGCGTTTGTGCGGGCGCGACCGTGCCCGAAAAGAACAGCGGATTTGCGCCGCCGCAGTCTGCAAACAGCGCGCCGACCGCACGCTCCAGTCCTGCGTCCTTGAGGTCGCAGTTGATGGCGAGCGCGGGACGCTGCGCCGCAAGCGTGAACACCTCGCGCAGGGTGGGACAGCCGTCGTAGCGCCCCGTGGGGTCGCTGTCGTGGGCGATGACGAGCACGCCGTCCGCGCGGCGGTGCGCGTCGATCTCAAACGCATCGACGGGCAGCGTGAGCGCGTGGCGCACGAACGCCAGAGAATTGTCCGGCGTGCCGTCTGCACCGGAATGTGCTGTAATGAACATGTTTTTTTCTCTCCTTTTACTTGAAACCCGGGCGGTAATCCAGTATAATAAAACATATGAATAGAATACTCCAAACGCAGCCCCACGGCAAGTGCGCGCGCTGCGGTGCACGGTGATTTTGAGACAGTCGCACAGAGAAACACGCCCCAAACAGGCGTAGGTTTCTCTGTGCGCTTTTTTATGAAGAAAGAGGGATGCTTTTTATGAAAAAACCCATGCTGCTTGCCCATCGTGGCTTTTCCGGCGACTATCCGGAGAACAGCCCGCTCGCGTTCCGCAAGGCGGTCGAGCTGACGCACGCGGACGGCTTTGAATCCGACGTGCACATCACAAAGGACGGCAAGCTGGTCATTTTCCATGACGCGACGCTCGAGCGCACCTCGAACGGCACGGGCTACATTAAAGACTACACCTACGACGAGCTGCTCGCGCTCGACATCGGCGCATGGAAGTCCCCCGACTATGCCGGAGAGCACATCTGGACCTTCGACGAATTGCTCGACTTCTGCGACGAGACCCATATGCTGCTCAACATGGAGCTGAAAAATTACGAGGTGTTCTACGACGGTCTGGAGCAGCGCGTGATCGACGCGATCCGCGCGCACAAAATGCAGGATCGCGTATTTGTGTCGTCCTTCAACCACATTTCCATGCAGCTTTTCAAGCAGCTTGACGGCGATATCGAGACCGGTCTGCTCTACGACAAGCCGCTGCTTGACATCGGTGCGTATATCGCGCGCTCGAGCGCGGACAACATGCACCCGCGCTACATGCTGCTGCAATATCAGCCCGAGCTGGTCGGGCTGTACCACGAGCGCGGCATGAAGGTCAACACATGGACGGTCAACGACGAGGAAAACATGCGCGACATGATCGCGCGCGGCGTCGACTGCATCATCTCCAATCACCCTGATGTGCTGTGCCGCGTCGCGGATGCGCTGTGCAAATAAGCAGCAGACAGGAAAAGACGACTTTGGGTCGTCTTTTTTTGCGCGCTGCGGGTTTGCGCGCTTTGACTGCACGGCATAACGCCAAAAAAAACGGAAGCGCCCGTGCGGCCGCTTCCGTTTTTTTTGTGTCTGTATTGTGAGAGTTACTGGTTGACGCGGAAGATCGTCGCCGGGACGCTCAGGGAATTCCAACGGGCTTCGAGCTCGGCTGCACGCGCTGCCTTGGCTGCACGCTTCTTTTCAATAAAACGGAACATATTGTTGTTCTCCTTCCATAAAAACGGTATTTTTTATCGTCTTTATTGTACTAGTTTTGCAAGGAGAAAACAAGACATACACTTGACAAATTACATAAAACAGCGATTGTATTTATGTGCAGTTTGTTCAAATCAAAGAGAAATCATACCGCATTGACGCTCTTGGTCGCGACGATGTTGACTTCGGTACCGCATACGTTCGGCACGAGCACCTGTCCGACCGTGACGGGTGCGGTCGCGGTGACGCGGGTGAGCGCGTCCATGCAGTCGAACATGTTTTCCTTGGGCAGCGGCTTGTCGGTCTTGACGGGCAGCCGCGCGAGCGCCGCGCCGGTCAGCCGCACGGTCGAGGTCACGACGCGCACGGGATGCTGCAATTCGTTTTTGCCGTAAATTTCGCCGCGCGGGCACGCATTGCCCGTGACCGCGTAGCCGTGTTCTTCGTCCACGGTCAGATGACAGCCCTTGGGGCAGGTGATACAGATGAGTTCGGTCATTGCTTGGCACTCCCTTCGATCGAAACGGTCAGGTCGCCGCGCGCCTTGTCGAGCAGCGCATGCGGCAGACGGATGGTCTCCATCTCACCCGGGGCAAGCCGCTCGCGCGGGAACGCCGCGATGCGCGTGCCCTCGCCGTCGGTGACAAGGATTTTGCTCGCACCGTACTCCGCGCGTACGCGGAAGAAGAGCGAGACTTCGCGCGTGTCGAGTGCCACACGCTGTGGCACGACATAGCCTACGCCCGCGCCGGGCACGGTGCTTCGCAGGGCGGAGGAGGAGCCGGCGGTCGCCTGACAGAACGCGGCGGCGGCTTCGCCCGCGCGGATGCTTTCCGCGGTGACAAAATCGACCAGATCGTGCACATGCACCACGTTGCCGCAGGCGAACACGCCGGGAAGGGAGGTCTCCATGGTTTCGCGCACGACGGGACCGTTCGTGCGCGGGTCGATGTCCAGACCGACCGCGCGGCTGAGCTCGTTTTCCGGAATGAGACCGACCGAGAGCAGCACGGTGTCGCAGTCGAAGGTCATTTCCGTGCCCGGAATGGGGCGGCGGTCGCTGTCGACCTGCGCGACGACGACGCGCTCCACGCGGTCGTGTCCCTGAATGTCGGTAATCGTGTGCGAAAGGTAGAGCGGAATGTCGAAATCGTGCAGGCACTGCACGATATTGCGCGTCAGACCGCCGGAATAGGGCAGCACCTCGACGCAGGCGAGCACCTTTGCGCCCTCAAGCGTCATGCGCCGCGCCATAATGAGTCCGATGTCGCCCGAGCCGAGGATGACGACGCGCTTGCCGACGAGATACCCCTCAATGTTGAGATAGCGCTGCGCCGCGCCCGCGGTGAACACGCCCGCCGGACGCGTGCCGGGAATCGCGATTGCGCCGCGCGTGCGCTCGCGGCAGCCCATGGCGAGCACGACCGCCTTGGCTTCGAGCACTTCGTAGCCGTGCGCCGCGCTCACGACATGCACCTGACGGTTCGGCGTCAGCTCGAGCACCATCGCGTCCGTGCGCGTTTCCACGCCGGTCTGCGCGAGCAGCTCGATGAAACGTCCCGCGTATTCCGGGCCAGTCAGCTCTTCTTTAAAGTGATGCAGACCAAAGCCGTTGTGGATGCACTGGTTGAGGATGCCGCCCAGCTCGCGGTCGCGCTCGACGATGCAGATGGAGCGGCAGCCGCGGTTCCACGCCGCCCATGCCGCCGCAAGCCCCGCGGGACCGCCGCCGACAACGATGAGATCGTATTTCATGCCTGTGCACCTCCCTGCTTGGTCTCTTGGAGCAGCAGGAGGGAACCGTCGCCGTCCTGCGGAATGGTCTTGGGGTCAATTTTCAGCTCGCGCGCGAGAATCTCGAGCACACGCGGGCCGCAAAAGCCGCCCTGACACCGCCCCATGCCCGCGCCCGCGCGGCGCTTGATGCCGTCGATTGAGCAGGGGGGGACGGGCGAGTGGATCGCGTCGACAATCTCGCCCTCGGTAATGGTCTCGCAGCGGCAGATGATGCGGCCGTACAGCGGATTTTCCGCGATGCGCGCGGCTTTTTCTGCAGCAGAGAGGTGGCGGAACACAACACGGCGGCGCGTGCCGTCAAAATGCAGCTTGTCGCGCAGGGTCAGCCCCATGCCCGCGAGCAGTTCGACCGCGTATTCCCCGATCGCGGGGGCGGCGGACAGTCCGGGCGACTTGATGCCTGCGACGTGCAGCAGACCGGGTGTGTGCGCGGACGGCTCGAGGATGAAATCGCCGCGGTCGGTGTTGGCGCGCACGCCCGCAAAGGTGCGGATGCACGCGCGGATGTCGACGGCAGGCACGCTCTTCTGTGCGGAAAGACGTACGCTTTCCAGTCCGGCGCCCGTGGTCTTGGTGTCCTCGGGGCTTTCCGCGGGGATGGCGCTCGGCCCGACGATGAGGTTGCCGTGCACGGTCGGTGCGACGAGCACGCCCTTGCCTGCGGCGGTCGGACACTGGAAGATGACGCGGTGCACCAGATCGCCCGCGGATTTGTCCATCAGATAATATTCCCCGCGCGAGGGCAGCGGCTTCCACACCGCGTCGCCTGCGCGCGCGGCGAGCGTATGGCCGTGGCCGCCTGCGCAGCTCACCGCGTAGCGCGTTTTCACATCGCCGCGCGGCGTGTGCAGCACGAGATGATCGCCTGCACGCTCCACGCCGGTCACCTCGGTGCGCAGCCGCAGCTCTACGCCGTTCTTGACGGCGGTCTCGGCCATCGCGAGGCACAGCCCCCACGGGTCGACGACCGCGGCGGTCGGTGCATAGAGCGCGCCGCGCACGGCGGGCGACACCGACGGCTCCATCGCGAGCGTTTCGGACGCATCGAGCAGCCGCATCGCGGGCACACCGTTTGCCACGCCGTTTTCATAGATGTGCGCAAGCTGCTCGTTCTCTTCGTCTGTGAACGCGAGCACGAGCGAGCCGGTGCGCCGGTAAAAGACCGACAGGTCGCGGCACAGCGCTTCCATGCACGCAGACCCGCGCACATTGAGCTTTGCCATGAGCGTGCCGGGTTCCGGGTCAAAGCCCGCGTGCACGATGGCGCTGTTCGCGCGGGTCGCCCCCATCGCGACGTCGTTTTCGCGCTCGAGCACGAGCACGCGCAGATCGTACCGCGCGAGCTGATAGGCGATCGCCGCGCCGGTCACGCCGCAGCCGATCACAGTCACGTCATACATCAGAAAAAAACCCTCCTTACAATGAAAAAGAGTCAAAGCATCAAAAACCGCGACCTTTTTGACCAAAAGGGCGGTTCTTCATGCTTTGACTCAAAACTCCAAGCAAATATGCACTTGTACTTTGACACAAATATAACACGTTCGCGGCGCGAATGCAAGGGGGAATTTTCGGGCGGTTTACACAAACCACAGCGCGGCGTTGGTCGTCGAGACCGCGCTCGCGCCCGCAGACAGCGCGGCGATGATGTCCTCTTTGTCCGAGATGAGCCCGCTCGCAATGATGGGGCAGCGCACCTCGGCGGCGAGCCGCTGAATGATCTTGGGCATCGTGCCGGGCAGGATGTCGATGGCATCGCCCTCGGCGTGCTGACGCAGCACGTTGTTAAACGCGAGCGAATCGAGCAGGAAAAAGCGCTGGATGGCGATGAGTCCGCGCGCTTTGGCGTGGCGCACGAGGGCGGGGCGCGTGGAAATGACGCCGTGGGCGCGCGTGCACTCACAGATGAAGTCCACGACCACGTCGCGCTTGGTCGACAGCCCGTCGACGAGGTCAATGTGTACGAGGGCGTATTTGTCCGCGTCGGCGACGCGGTCGACGAGCGAAGCGATGTTCATGAGCGTGCCGTACAGGATGAAAACGATGCGGCAGTCCGAGGACAGCGCCTTTTGCAGTTCGTCGTCGTTCTTGACCGCCGCGATGATGGGCGCGTCGCTCAGCAGCTCGAATAATTTATCGTTGGATGCCTTTGATGCCATAGGGGTGTGTCCTCCCAAACTGTTCTCTTTCTTAGTATACCACACAAAAGCCGCGTGCGGTGCAGTTTTCTGCGATGCGGCAGTCCACGAAAGTATGTGTGCGGGTTTTGTAAATAATAGATAAAATTTGCAAAAAGGAATTGTAAGAACTGGATAAATCACCAGGAAAACGGCAGTTTGCGCTTGCCACGGGTAGGGGGCTATGGTATACTGACACCAGAAAACAAAACACGGCGTTGCTTGAGAAGATTGAGTCAAGGCAGCAGAGGGCGAATCCGCATCCGTCCAAAACGGAGAGGGTTTGTTTGGTTGCGCTTGGCTTTTTTTAATTAGGCGGGGTAAGCGCGGTGCTTTGCAGGGGCGTATCAGAAAAGAAGGTGGAGAGAGCGTATGTTCAAATTTTTAAACCCGAAGCGATTTTATCACGCGGTCGGTAAACAGCACTTTTGGGAGTTCCTCATACTGGCTGTGTTTATTCTGTTTTTCTACGGCCCGATGCTCAATATGTTGATGCTCGCGTTCGCGGACAAATACGAAGCACCCGCGGTGCTCCCACAGCAGTGGGGCGTCAAGTGGTGGGGGTTCATCTTCGCGCAGAAGAGTCTGGTGTCCTCGATGATCCAGTCCTTTCTCATCGCGATCATCACGACGGCGTGCTCGATGCTGCTTTGCATCCCCGCCGCATACGCACTGGCGCGTTTCAAGTTCCCGGGACGCAAGATTTTCATGCTGTCCTTCCTGCTGACGAACGCGTTCCCGAAGATCGGTATCTTCACCTCGATTGGTATTCTGTTTTATAAGTATAACCTCATGGGTACTTATCCGGGCGTCGTCATCATCCATATGATCAACTCCATGATGTTCATGGTCTGGCTGCCCGCGAGCGCGTTCCGCTCAGTGCACCGGCAGCAGGAGGAAGCCGCGCGCGATGTCGGCGCAGGTCCGCTGCGCACGTTCTGGAAGGTCTCGCTGCCGATGGCGATGCCGGGCATCGCGGTCGCAACGCTCTATACCTTCCTCGGCTCGATGGAAGAAGCACAGGGCACGCTGCTCGTCGGTCTTGCAAAAATCAAGACCATGCCGGTCGAAATGTACGGCATCATCCTGGACTATCCCGGTCAGGCGGGCGCGGTGTTCGCGATCCTGCTCATCATCCCGTCGGCGCTGCTGATCTTTATGATGCGCAAGTACATTGGCCCCGAAGCGATCGCGGGCGGTTTCAAGATGAAGTAAGGAGATAAGAGAGATTATGGGTGAACGTACAGTCAAGCTGAAGATCAGCGACATGACGAAAAAATACGGCAACGGCGACGGCGTCGAGCACATCAACCTGGAGATCTACGAAGGCGAGATCGTCACCATGCTCGGCCCCTCGGGCTGCGGCAAGTCGACCATCCTGCGCACGATCGGCGGTTTCCTCGATGTGACGAGCGGCGACATTTCCATCGACGGCAAGTCGATCGTCAATCTCCCGCCGGAGAAGCGCCCCACCGCAATGGTGTTCCAGAGCTACAACCTGTGGACGCACATGACGATCTACGAAAACCTTGCGTTCGGTCTCAAGCTGCGCAAGGTGCCCAAGGCGGAGATCGACGCATCCATCAAGCATCACCTCGCTCTCGTTTCCATGAGCGGCACGGAAAAGAAATATCCCGGACAGCTCTCCGGTGGACAGCAGCAGCGTATCGCGATCGCGCGTTCGCTCATGCTCAAGCCCTCGGTGCTGCTGCTCGACGAGCCGTTCTCCGCGCTCGACGCGAAGATCCGCCAGCAGATGCGTGAGGAGCTGAAAAAGATTCAGTCCGAGCTGGGCATCACGGTCGTGTTCGTCACCCACGATCAGGAGGAGGCCATGGCGCTCTCCCACCGTATCGTGGTCATGAACAAGGGCGTATTCGAGCAGGTCGGCACGCCGACCGAGATCTATGACAATCCGGCATCCAAATATGTCGCGTCCTTCATCGGTGAAATGAACTTCATCGAGCAGGGCGGCAAGACCATCGCGGTGCGCCCCGAGGACGTCGCCATTTCGGCGAACCCCGCGGACATCACCGGCACGGTGCGCACAATCATGATCCTCGGACACTATGTCGAGGTCAACGTCCAGTGCGGCGACACCGTTGTGAAGAGCTTCGTACAGCGCGAGCAAGCTGACCAATTAAATGTAGGAGACACCGTCCATCTGGCATTCGCAAAACACAAGGAGTTCTGATGCAGAACTTCGGGAGAAAAGAGGAGGAAACATCATGAAAGGCATGAAAAAACTTCTGGCAGCGGTTATGGCGGGCACAATGCTGCTCTCGATGACGGCGTGCGGCGGCGCAAAGACCGACGGCGCAGCAGCGGGTGACGGCAAGGACGCAGCGGCATCCGGTGCGAAGAGCACGGTCAACATCTATGCGACTGGCTCGGACAACGTCCGTTCCGTATGGGAGAAGCTCATCACCGACTTCAACACGAACTCCGAGTACAAGGACAAGTATGAAGCCAAACTGCAGTTCGTGCTGTCCGGCACAGGCGCACAGAACATGCGCGACATGCTGGTCGCAGCGTACAAGGCTGGTCAGACCAAGAGCGATTTCGACATCGTCGACCTGAACGATACCGATATGTCGGTGTGCCTGTCGCAGGGCGGCGAGGACATGTTCGTCAAGATTGACAAGACCAAGGTGCCCAACGCGGCGACCGTTAAGGCAAAGCCGGTACAGGGCGAGAACGTGTTCCAGCCGTATCGCGGCACGACCGTCGTTCTGGCATACAACTCCGAGACCGTACCGACCCCGCCCAAGACCATGGACGAACTCGTCAAGTGGATCAAGGCAAATCCGGGCCGCTTCTCCTATAACGTACCGGGCACCGGCGGCGCAGGCGACTCCTTCGTGCGCACCGCGATCTACAACCAGATCCCCGACGAAAGTGCGCTGATGAGCGACGACCCGAAGTGGGAGAAACAGTGGGATGCGGGCTTTGCGTTCCTCAAGGATCTGCACTCGTCCATGTACAAGTCCGGCGGCGCGATCCTCTACCCGAACAAGAACCAGGGCACGCTCGACCTGCTCGGCAACAAGGAAATCGACATGTGCCCGGCATGGGCAGACATGGTTCTGTCTCAGCGCCGCGCAGGCACACTGCCTGAGTCCATCAAGATCACGACGATCGACCCGTCCTTCACCGGCGCGGTACAGTCGCTTGCAATTCCGGCATTCGGCTCCAACACGGAGGGCGCTTACGCGGTCATGAATTACATGCTCAGCGAGCAGGGGCAGAAGATCCTGGTCGACGACATGGCAGCGATCCCGCTGATCGACGCTTCCAAGCTCGATATGACCGGTGTTGAGGATCTCGCGACCCTCGATGTCTCCAAGTTCCGCACGCAGTCCATCGGCGACCTCGTCACCGATCTGAACAAGCGCTGGGAGCAGGAAATCGGCTCTGTCGGCTGATGCTGCCTCGCAAAGCTGTATGAAGGTGTTTTTTAATGAGTAAAGCTATCAAGCAAAAACTGACCGCGTACGGACTGGTGCTGCCGGCGTTTCTCGTCGTCATGCTGGTCGTCGCGTATCCGATCCTCGCCTCGGTGGTGCGCTCCTTTAAGGACAGCAAGACCGGTGAATTTACGTTCGACAACTACACCTACTTTTTCACCGATCCCGCCGAGCTTAAGAACCTCGCGTATACGATGTTCGTCGTTGTCGTCACGGTCGTCCTCGCCATTGTGATCGCGTATTTGCTCGCGCTCTATCTGCGCTTTGTCAAATCGCCGATCTCGCGCACGATCGGCAGCCTTTATCTGCTGCCCCGCTTCGTGCCCGGTCTGGTCGCGGTCTACGCGATGATTACGATCATCCGCGACTCCGGTTTCATCAACCGAATGTCGCATCTGTTCGGCGGCGACGTCAAACTCGGTCTCATGTACCACGCAAGCGGCATGATCGTCATGAACCTGTGGTTCAACATTCCGTTTGCCGCGCTCATGATCACCGCGGGACTGGGCGCCATTCCGGACTCCATCATCGAAAGCGCGCGCGACGTGGGCGCATCCAAGCTGCGCGTGTTCCGCTCGATGATTCTGCCCCTGTCCGTCAAGGATGTCGTGGTCGCGTCGACCTTCGTCTTTATGTCGAATGTCGGCTCCTTCACGACACCGTACCTGATGGGCGCGAATGCGCCGAAAATGCTGGGCATCTCGCTGTACTCGCAGTTCAACCTCTATATGGAATATGAAAAGGCAGCGGCGCTGTCGGTCATCATGTTCCTGATCTGCTCGGTATCGGCGGGCGTGTACATCTACACAAACCTCAAGGAAAAGGAATGGGAAAAGTGACCCGTTCCCTCGCGTAAATGCATTTCGCGGCGGCGACGGCTCCTATCTGTACAGATGGGGGCCGCCGCCTGTTTTCCTATCCGGACATCCACTCGAAGGAGGCAAACTATGGAGCATATCACCCTGCTCGATATGGTGCTGCGTCTGCTTGCGGCGATGGCGATCGGGATCGTCGTCGGCGGTCAGCGCACATTGACCGCGCATCCTGCGGGTCTGCGCACGCACACGCTCGTGGCGCTCGGTTCCTGCATCGTGATGCTGACCGGCTGCCTGCTCTTTCAGGACACCAAGCTCATGTACGGCACCGGACCGGACCCCGCCCGACTGGGCGCGCAGGTCATCAACGGCATCGGCTTTCTCGGCGCGGGCACGATCCTGCGCGACGGCATCTCGGTGCGCGGGCTGACGACCGCCGCAAGCCTGTGGTCGGTTGCATGCCTCGGTCTTGCCGCAGGCGTGGGCTACTATAAACTCGTTGTCGTCGGCTGTATCGCGCTCTTTGTCACGCTGACCTGCTTTGATTTTTTGCAGGAAAAGCTGCGGCAGGATGGTCATTCCTCGCTCGATACGCAGATTGAGTGCGACGAGCATTTGAGTGAGATCCTCGTGCGGCTCGACCAGTTGACCGAGCGCTATTTTGCGTCGCTGTCCAACCTGTCGTTCCGCCGCACCTCGCATAATACTTACGTTTTGACCTTCCGCGTATCCTTTCAGACCAAGGATCGGCTGTTCGTGCAGTCGGAATTCATGCGCGAGCTTGCAAAAACGCCCGGGATCCTGCGTATGGATCACACGGGCAACGTCACTTAAAAGGAGGCGCGCCCATGACGGTAAGCTATCGGCTGACGCCGGAGGACTATGTCGCGTTCAACCGCTATCTCCTACAGCATGACCCCGCGATGCGGCGGCGCATCCGCACCGTGCAGTTCGGCGGCGCGGCGGCGGTGCTCGTACTCGGCGCGGCGGTGTGCCGGTTTGCGCTGCACGGCGCGTATTTCCCCACGATGGGGCTGTTTGCGCTCGCGGCGGTGCTGTTTTTTGTGTATGTGGAAAATCAGGCGCGCAGCAGCCTGTCCCGTCGTGTCGAGCTGCAAGTGCGCGAGGGCGAGGGCATTGCGCTCGGGGAACGCTCGCTCACCGTCGTGTCGGACGGACTCACGCTGTCCACACCCGAGGGCGTCGAGCACTTTCCGGCGGCGGCGCTGTCCTGCGTCGCGCGCGACAAGACCCATCTGTTCGTGCTCACACACGACCGGCAGGCGATCACCGTGCCGCTCGCCGCATTTGAAAACGCGGACGATGCACAGAATTTCTACAGCGCCGCGCTCGCGCTATGCACATAAGACTGGCGCGGCGGTTTGTGATAGGATAGAGCCAAAGCCAACCGAACCGTAAAGGGGAATCACACATGAAATTTGATGGGGAAGCACTCGGCGGTACCGTCGAGGTGCTGCCGCTCGCGGAGGGGCTTGCGCGTGTCGAGCAGCAGGGACTGTCCAAAACGCTCGGCAGGGCGCTGACCAATATCCACTTCTGCAAGGCGGAGCGCTATGCTGACCTTGTGCTCGGCACGATCGCCGCACCCGAGAAGAGCGAACGCCGTAAAACCGGCGTGTTTGCATTCCTGCTCGTGCCCGATCGGCTGATTTTTCTCGACGATCACGGCGTGGTCGACGGTCTGCTCGCCCGCGCGCAGGAAAACGGGAGCTGGACGACGCTGCCGACCTTTCTCATCGCCGTGCTCGAAACGCTGATCGAAAATGACCTTGCCTACTTGCAGCAGCTTGAGAGCAGCATCGTCTCCTATGAGGAAACACTGCTTGCAGGCGAATTTGCAGATTTTTCCGCGCGTTATATGCTGCTCAACCATAAAATCGTTGCGTTCGACCGCTATTATTTGCAGCTCATCGACCTGTGCGATACCCTGTTCGACAGCGCGCTGCTGGGCGATACCGACCGCGCACAGCTTGAGCGTTTTTCCGCGCGCTGCGCACGGCTCGAGGGCGAGGCACAGATGCTGCGTGAGAGCCTGCTCCAACTGCGCAGCGAATATCAGGCGCAGATCGAACTGAAACAGAACAATATCATGCAGATCCTGACCGTTGTCACCACGGTTTTCATGCCGCTCACCCTCATCGTCGGGTGGTACGGCATGAACTTCAATATTCCGGAGCTGTCGTGGCGCTACGGCTACCCCGCCGTGTGCGTGCTCAGCGCGGTCATCGTCGTGGTCACGGTCTGGCTGTGCAAACGCAAAAAATTTTTCTGAGGCACACCCCCGCCCGAATGCTTGGACGGGGGTGTTTTGCCTTTGCACGGAATGCCTAAAAAACGTACAGAATTTTGGTGCATCAGCTAAAAAATAACCGGTTAACCAGCGCAATATTGACATTGTTACGAAAAATGCTATGATTAAAAAGGTTCTATTTCGCACTCAAATTTTTCTAGGAGGTCGACCCTATGCAGGAGCAGCAGCTCGCACGCGTGCGGGAAATTGTCACGGCATACGACGCGAATCCGGCAAACCTGATCGCCATTTTACAGGAGATCCAGGCGGACGCGAAGTATCTCAGTGAAGAAGCATTGACACTGGTCGCCCAGCTTTTGGGCGTGAGCACAGCGAAGGTTTACAGTGTAGCCACCTTTTACGAAAACTTTTCTTTGGAGTCGAAGGGGCGACACATCATCAAGGTCTGCGCGGGCACGGCGTGCCATGTGCGCAAATCGCAGCCGATTTATGACGCGATCGCGTCCTATCTGGAGCTGACGGGCAAGAAAAAGACCTCGGCGGACGGCATGTTCACGCTCGAGACCGTCGCCTGTCTGGGTGCGTGCGGGCTTGCGCCCGTCATGACGATCGACGGCGAGGTCTATGCGAAAATGACGCCTGACGCAGCGCTCGCGCTGCTGCAGGACATCCGCAGCAAGGAGGCGCAGGCAGGATGAGAACCAAAATGACACGCGACAGCTTCCACGTTTTTCAGGCGAATGCGCGCAATGCCCTGCGCCAGAGCGAACGCATCACCTCGGTGCTCATTTGCGCGGGCACGGGCTGTATCGCGGGCGGCGCGATGAACATCTATGAGAACATTCAGGCGGAGTGCGCGGCGCGCGGTCTGCCCGTCTATGTCGGTCTCAAGCACGATTCCGACGAGGAAAAGAGCCTGCACGTTAAGATGAGCGGCTGCCACGGCTTCTGCGAAATGGGACCGCTCGTCCATATCGAACCGCAGGGCATCATGTACATCCACGTCAAGCCCGAGGACTGCCACGAGATCATCGAAAAGACCATCCTCGGCGGCGAGATCATCGACCGTCTGGTCTACCATCTGGACGGCGTAGCCTATCCCAAGCAGGAGGACATCCCCTTCTACAAAAAACAGCACCGCGTCGTGCTCGAAAACTGCGGCAAGAGCGACGCGGAGGACATCGAAGAATACATCGCCAAGGGCGGCTATGAGGGTTTTGAAAAGGCGCTCTTCGAGATGACCGGCGAGGACATCTGCAAGGTCATCACGGATTCCGGTCTGCGCGGACGCGGCGGCGGCGGCTTCCCCGCCGGACGCAAGTGGGACGGCGCGCGCCGCCAGAACGCACCGCAGAAGTTCATCGTGTGCAACGGCGACGAGGGCGATCCGGGCGCGTTCATGGATCGCTCGGTCATGGAGGGCAACCCGCACAGCACGCTCGAGGGCATGATGATCGCGGGCCTCGCTGTGGGCGCGCGCGAGGGCTATGTCTATGTGCGTGCGGAGTATCCGCTCGCGGTCAGCCGCCTCAAGACTGCCATCGCCAAGGCGGAGGACTACGGTCTGCTCGGTGACCACATCATGGGTACGGATTTCAGCTTCCATATCCATGTCAACCGCGGCGCGGGCGCGTTCGTATGCGGCGAGGGCAGCGCGCTGACCGCGTCGATCGAGGGCAACCGCGGCATGCCGCGCGTCAAGCCCCCGCGCACCATCGAGCACGGTCTGTGGGACTCGCCCACGGTGCTCAATAACGTCGAGACCTTCTCGAACGTGCCGCTCATCATCCGCAACGGTGTGGATTGGTATCGCTCGATCGGCACCAAGACCAGCCCGGGTACCAAGGCGTTCGCGCTCACCGGCAACGTCGTCAACACCGGTCTCATCGAGGTGCCCATGGGCACGACCGTGCGCGAGGTCGTCTTTGACATCGGCGGCGGTATCCAGAGCGGCAAGCAGTTCAAGGCGGTGCAGATCGGCGGCCCCTCGGGCGGCTGCTGCTGTGCCTCCAAGGAGCATCTCGACCTGCCGCTCGACTTTGACTCGCTTAAGGGCATCGGCGCGATGATCGGCTCGGGCGGTCTGGTCGTTATGGACGAGGACACCTGCATGGTCGAGGTGGCGCGCTTCTTCATGCGCTTCACCCAGAACGAATCGTGCGGCAAGTGCGTGCCGTGTCGCGAGGGTACCAAGCGCATGCTGGAAATCCTCGACCGCATTCTCGACAACAAGGGCACGCTCGAGGATCTCGACCTGCTTGAGGAGCTGTCGAGCACGATCACGAACACCGCGCTGTGCGGCCTCGGCAAGAGCGCGTGCAAGCCGGTGCAGAGCACGCTCAAATATTTCCGCGACGAATATCTGCGCCATGTCGTCGACCACCACTGCCCGATCTGCAATAAGGAAAAACCGCACCCGAAGATCGTCGCGGAGCTGTGTAAGGGCTGCGGCAAGTGCCGCAAGAACTGCCCGATGGACGCGATCGAGGGTGCACCCAAGCAGGTGCACACCATCACCGCGGACAAGTGCGTCAACTGCGGCGCGTGCATCCAGAACTGCCCGTTCGGGGCGATCAAGGAGGGTTAAGCGATGGCAAAGGGAATTATGTATATCGACGGTCAGCGCGTGCCCTTCGACGGGGAGAAAAACGTGCTGGCAGTCATCCGCAAGGCGGGCATCGACATGCCGACATTCTGCTATTATTCCGAACTTTCGGTCTACGGCGCGTGCCGCATGTGCGTGGTCGAGGACGAGCGCGGCAACATTGACGCTTCGTGCTCAATGGAGCCCAAGGACGGCATGAAGATCCGCACGAACACGGCCAAGCTGCTCAAGCACCGCCGTATGATTCTGGAGCTCATGCTGTCCTCGCACTGCCGCGACTGCACAACCTGCGAAAAGAGCGGCGACTGCCGTTTGCAGGAGCTGGCGCTGCGCTTCGGCGTGCGCCGCGTGCGTTTTGCCGACACCCGTCCGGAGTACGAGACCGACGATTCCTCGCCCGCGATCGTGCGCGACCCCAATAAGTGCATCCTGTGCGGCGACTGCATCCGTGTGTGCGATGAAATGCAGGGCATGGGCATCCTGAACTTTGCGTTCCGCGGCAGCGAATTGCAGGTCATGCCTGCGTTCGACCGCAAGCTCGCCCAGACCGACTGCGTCAGCTGCGGACAGTGCGCGGCGGCATGTCCGACCGGCGCGATCACGATCTTCAACGAGATCGGTCGTGCGTGGCGAGCGCTGCACAATCCAAACAAGCGTGTCGTGTTCCAGATCGCGCCTGCTGTGCGTGTCGCCGTGGGCGAAGCGTTCGGTCTGTCGTCCTCGGTCAACGCGATCGACAAGCTGGTCGCGGCGCTCAAGATGATGGGCGCGGACGAGGTGTTCGACACGACCTTCGGCGCGGATCTGACCGTTATGGAGGAGTCCGCCGAGTTTCTCGAGCGTCTCAAGGCGGGCGGACCGTTCCCGATGTTCACCTCGTGCTGTCCGGCATGGGTGAAATACGTCGAAAAGAAGCGTCCGCACTTCCTCAAGAATATTTCGACCTGCAAGTCTCCGATGGAGATGTTCGCCGCCGTGCTGCGTGACCAGTATGCCGCAAAGGACGCGGCGGACGGACGCGAGACCTTCCACATCGCGATCATGCCGTGCACCGCGAAGAAAATGGAAGCAGCGCGCGACGAGTTCCTTCATGAGGGCAAGCGCGACGTTGATCTCGTGCTCACGACGCAGGAAATCATCAACATGATCAAGGAATCCGGCATCCGCTTTGCGGAGCTGGACGGCGAAGCGCCCGATCTGCCATTCGGCATGGGCACGGGTGCGGCCACCATCTTCGGCACGACGGGCGGTGTCGCGGAAGCAGTCGTGCGCCGCGTGGTCGAGGACAAGTCCAAGAACACGCTGCAAGCGATCCAGTTCTCCGGTCTGCGCGGCACGGATTGCATCCGCGCGATCTCCATTCCGGTCGGTGACCGCGCGCTGCGCATCGCGGTCGTGCACGGTCTGGTGCACGCGCAGAAGCTGCTTGACGACATCGAAGCGGGCAACGAGTACTTCGATCTGGTCGAGGTCATGACCTGCAAGACCGGCTGTGTCGGCGGCGCGGGACAGCCCTACGGCTTGAGCCCGCTCAAGCGGCAGCGCGCTCAGGGTCTGTACGAAGCCGACCGAAACGCGCTCATCAAAAGCTCGGAGTGCAACCCCTATGTCACCGAGCTGTACGCCGGCGCACTCAAGGGGCGCAGCCACGAGCTGCTGCATGTCCACTATAAGTAAAAAGCAAATAAGGGCTGCCGCGTATGCGGCAGCCCTTATTTTAGTGTCGGAGGAAAGGTGGAGGCAGCGAGCGCAAGCAATGAAAAAAGCACCTGTCGTTTGACAAGTGCTTTGTGCGAGCGCGAGCGAGCCGCCGCCCCTGCGACGTGCGACTTCCGGACGATTCATTCGTCCGGAAGTATTAAATTCTCACGGATTCCAAAAGAAAAGAACCAATCTTGTGATTGGTTCTTTTCTTTTGGAGCGGCTGACGAGGCTCGAACTCGCTATCACACCCCGTGAAAGACGAGCTTTCACGGGGACCCCACCTCGATTATAAAAAGGTGGAGGCAGCGAGCGCAAGCAATGAAAAAAGCACCTGTCGTTTGACAAGTGCTTTGTTTCTTGGAGCGGCTGACGAGGCTCGAACTCGCTACCTCCACCTTGGCAAGGTGGCGCTCTACCAGATGAGCTACAGCCGCATATTTTGTTTTTGTTTTGTTGACATGTCGTGTCAACGTTGATTATTATATCAACTCATTCACGTTTCGTCAAGCGTTTTTCCGAAATATTTTCAAAATATTTTGGGAGCACCGCAGCGCCCCCAAAATCGCTCCAATCGCAGGAAAACCGCGGGATTAATACCCCAAGTCCTGTCCGATGAGTACAAGCTCATAGTGCGCAAAGCTCATCGGCGGGGCAAACAGCACGCTGAGCGCGCGGCAGATGCGCGCGGGGCTTTGGCAGTCATGGCACACGCCGTCGACCGCGCAGGGCGTTTTGCATTGCAGGCGCTGCGCATTGCGGGGCGCGGCGATCTCGCGCGTGCGGCGGATCGCATCGGCAAGCGTCGGCTCGAGTTTGTTGACGCCGCACACGGTGTAGCAGCGCTTCGGCCCGTAGATCGCGGCGGACACGCGGTTACCCGAGCCGTCCAGGTTGACAATCTCGCCGGTTTGGGACAGCCCGTTCGCAGAGGTCACATAAATTTCGCTGTCCTGCACGCGTACGCCGCCGTTTTTCCAGTGCCAGTGCACGGTCGCGCCCGCGTTGGTCAGTGCATCATAAGCGCCGAGCGTATCCAGTGTCATCGAGCCGCCGAACGATACGCTGTGCCCCGCGCACGCGGTCGCGAGGTAAGCGGTCGCGTCCGCAGCGCGCTCAAAATAGGTCACAGCGAAGCCGTGCGCGCGAAACGCTGCGCATACCTTGTCGAGTTCCATGAAAATCACAGCTCCAGTTTGTCCAAAAGCGCCATCGGCGTGTCGATCAGCACATCCGCGCCGTTTTCAAGCAGAATTTCACGCGAGCGAAATCCCCATGTTACGCCGACTGCGAACAGTCCTGCATTTTTTGCGGTCTGCATATCCACGCCGCTGTCTCCGACATAGAGCACATGAGCCGCATCCGTGCCGAAGGCGGTCAGCATGTCGTGCACGGCGGTCGGGTCGGGCTTGCGCGGCACGCCGGCACGCTCGCCGCGAATATCCGCGAAGCGCGTTTTTCCAAAATAGTGGTGTACGAGCGCGCGGCTCGCGGGGTCGTATTTGTTGGACAGCACGCCGAGTATCACGCCGCGCGCGGTGAGCGCGTCGAGTAAGGCGGGGATGCCGTCGTAGGGCGCGGTGCGCACGGTCATATGGTCGTTGTAGTACACGCGGAAATCCGCGAGGCAGTCGTCGCGTTCGCGCACATGTGCTTCAGGCAGTGCGCGCTCGATGAGCTTGCCCACGCCGTTGCCGACGAACTGCCGCACCTCCTCGACGGTGCGGGTGGGATAGCTGCGCTTTGATAACGAAAAGTTGACTGCGTCCGTTAAATCACCAAGCGTATTTAAAAGAGTGCCGTCCAGATCAAAAATTACATGGGTATATTGCATGTTAAACTTCACCAATCATCGTTTGTAGGTTTTTGTGATCTCGCGCAGCATGGATGCGACCTGTGGGTTGATCGCATCGCGGCGCACGCGCCAACGCCAGTTGCCGCCGACCGTCGCGGGGATGTTCATACGCGCATCCGCGCCGAGGGACAGAATGTCCTGCATCGTGGTCATGGCGATGCACGCGGGCGAGGCAAAGACCGATTTGATCGCGCTCCAGCCCAGTGCCTCGGACATCGACGAGCGCAGATAGCGATAAGCGAACTGCTTTTCTTCCGCGGTACACACGTCCATGACCTGCTCGCACACAGTCTGGGAGTCGTGCGTCGAGGTGTAGACGATGGAGTGCACCGGATAGTTGTGCGGCAAATGGTCGCTGTCGCCCTCGGCGTCGAAGCCGAAGATGAGCACACGCATGCCGGGGAAGCCGGTTGCCGTGAGCAGGGCGCGCATGCGCTCGGTCTGCACCCCCAGATCCTCCGCGATGAAGGGCACGTCACCGAGTGCGGTGCCGATGGCGCGGAAGAGCTTCATGCCCGGACCGCGCTTCCACGCGCCGTGAATCGCGGTCTGCTCGCCCGCCTTGACCTCCCAGAACGCCTCGAAGCCACGGAAGTGGTCGAGTCGGATGACGTCGAACAGTGCCATATTGGTGTGGATACGCCAAATCCACCACGCATAGCCTGTGCGTTCGTGCTCCTTCCAGTCGTAGACCGGATTGCCCCAGAGCTGACCCGTTGCAGAGAAATAATCGGGCGGCACGCCCGCGATCATGCGGGGGCTGCGATCGGGGCGCAGCTTGAAGAGCGGGGGATGCGCCCACACATCCGCAGAGTCGGGCGAAACATAGATCGGAATGTCCCCGATGATGTGAATGCCCTTTTTGTTTGCATAGCGGTGCAGTTCGTCCCATTGCGTGAAGAAAAGAAACTGCACGAAGGTGTAAAACGCGATGTCATCCGCGAGCAGCGCGCGGTAGGTGGAGAGCGCTTCGGGGCGGCGCTCGACGATCGAAGGGTCGTCCCACTCCCACAGCGCGCGGCCGCCAAAGTGGTCTTTGAGCGCCATGAACAGCGCGTAATCGGGCAGCCAGTCCGCGTGTGCGGCACAAAAGATGTCGAGCTGCTTTTGCTCCAGCACATGGACGCGCGCCGCTGCACGGCGCAGCAGCGGCCAGCGTGTCGCCGCGAGCGAGACAAAATCGACATGATCGGGCATTGCGCATGCGTCCATTGCCGCGTCCGCAGCGGCAACCTCGTCGGCGGTCAGCAGACCGTCGCGCACGAGCAGATCAAGGTCGATGAGGTAGGGATTGCCTGCCGCCGCGGAATAGCACTGATAGGGTGACTCGCCAAAGCCGATGTGCCCGAGGGGCAGAACCTGCCAGTAGGTCTGCCCGGCATCCGCGAGAAAATCGACGAAGTCGTGCGCGGTCTTGCCGAGCGAGCCGATGCCATGGGGCGAGGGCAGGGATGTGATGTGCATGAGCACACCGCTGGAACGATCAAACATGGTGTCTCCTCCGATGGGCGCAAAGCGCCGCTGATGATACTGTTATTATACGCGGTTTGGGACAAAACTGTCAATTTGTGCGTGAAAAATGCTGCAGAATTCTGGCAGATACCGCGCGCGTCCATGCGATTTTTCTTGCAAAGCGATTTTGAAGTCAGTATAATAGAAAAAGTAAGAAAAACGACACGGGGGATGCCGCAGTTATGAGAATGAGAAAGAAAAAACATCTGGATGAGCGCTTTGCTGCGTGCGAAGCGGTGCTCGTCACCGAACCGGCGGCGCAGCGCGGACAATGGCGTGCGCTGTTCGGCAACGACCACCCGCTGCATGTCGAGATCGGCTGCGGCAAGGGACGCTTCGTGCTGGGCATGGCGCAGCAGCATCCCGACATCAACTTTGTCGCGATCGAACGCGAAGAGGGCGCGCTCATCATGGCGACCGAAAAGGCGATGGAAACGCGCCCCGCGAACGTGCGCTTTTTGTCCTATGATGCGGCGGCGCTCGGCGAGGTGTTCGCCCCGGGCGAGGTCGACCTCATCTATCTCAACTTTTCCGACCCGTGGCCGCCCAACCGGCAGCGCAAGCGCCGTCTGACCTGGCGCGCGTTCCTCGATGTATATGATAGCATCCTGACCCAGACGGGCGCGCTCTACTTCAAGACCGACAACCAGCGGCTGTTTGAGTGGACGCTCGGAGAGATCTGCCAGTACGGTTGGCTGCTGCAAAACATCTCGCTCGACCTGCATGCGTCCGACTTTGTCGGCAATGTCATGACCGAGTATGAGGAGCGCTTTTCCTCGCAGGGCAGCCGCATCTACCGGCTCGAAGCGCGCCGTCGCCTGCCCGAATTCCTCAAAAAGTAACCGGAAGCCGCATGCCGCACCCCGTTTGTCGCGCAGACCGTCTGCTGTGACCGACGCGGTGCGGCTTTTTTTTACGCACCATGCATCGATCCCGCCATGCCGCCTTTTCTTTTGGCCGGCGATGTGGTAAACTGGGAAAATAAGCGGGAGGGAATGGATCATGTGGGGAGAAAAGGGGCGTATTGCGGGGGTTTTGGCGCTGTTCGCCGTCACGGCGGCGCTGCTGTACGGCGGCGTGCGCACACAGCCTGCGGCGGCGAGCGCGCCGGTCATGGGCGTGGTGTATGCCTCGTCGGAGGACGAATGGAAGGACGAACAGTACGCCGCGCTGACCGAACAGGCGCAGGCGGCGGGCTTTTCCGTCATGCCCATGCCGGTCGAGCGCACGCAGGCGGCGCAGATCGAGGCGCTGCGCGCGCTCACGGTCTATCAGGTCGATGTCATCGTGTTTTCGCCGGTCGTGGAGAGCGGCTGGGACAACGTGCTGCGGGAGGCGCGCGAAGCGGGTGTGCCCGTGATCGCGATGGACAAATCCGTGCGTGGGGGCGCGGCGTCCTATGTCGGGTTCGACTATGAGGGGCTTGCGCGCGAGGCGATGGCGGCGCTGCTGCGCCGACCGGCGGCGAAACGCGGCGTTGCGGAGCTGTATGGCACGCTCGGCTCGTCTCCCGCGCGTGAAATTGCACGCGGCTGCCGCGAGACCGCGGGCGCGATCCCGGAAAGTCTGTGCGGCGACGGCATGCGCTCACGCGGCTATGAAATTATGGAGAGTCTGCGGCTCGAGCAGGTGGGCTATCTCGTGTGCCACAACGACGCGATGGCGCGCGGCGCGGTCGATTATGCGCACGACCACGGACTGGACGGCGCGCTCGCGGTGTGCACATTCGGCGGCGGAGCGGATGTGCTGCGGCTGCTTGACGAGGGACGCATCGCGGTGGTCGGTGTGTGCGACAACGCTTCGCTCGCCCGCAAGACGGTCGAGACCGCGCGGCAGCTTGTGGACGACCCGACGCGCACGGTGCGCCGCTTTGCCGAGGCGCGCGTGCAGGTGGCGGCGTGAGCGGCGCGCGGGGCACGCGCAGCATCCATGATATGCTGCGGCGGTCATTCGCCGGACTGGTCGCGGGGCTGCTCGCCCCGACCGTGCTGCTCGCGGGGCTGCTCGTGCTGCTCACGCAGCGGTATGACGCGGTCATCGCGGATACCTCACGCGCGGCGGTCGTGAGCGAAACGCTGGAAAGCGCGCTGCCGGATGAGATTTGGCGCGTCATTTCCGGACGCGTGCGCTTTGAGGAGGGCGCGCAGGAGACCATGCTCGCGGGCGCGGAGCGCGAACTTTCCGGTATGCTTGCCCGCGCGGACGACGATGGGCAGCGGCGCACGCTCGGCGCGGCACTGCGTGCGGTGGGCACGGCGCGGCGTTATGTGGCACAGCTTGGCGTGCAGATGGCGCGGGGCGGCGCGGTCAGCCGCAACGAGAGCCTGTATCGCGAGATTACCGATGTGTCGAGCCTCGCGGCGACCATGCTGCGCCGCTATGTGTCCGAGGAGACCGTGCGGCTCGGACAGCTCAATGCGCATATCCAGATTGCCACAGGGATCACGCTGCTCGCGCTTGCGGTGCTGCTCGGGGTGCTGCTGCGGCAGGCGGGGCGTTCGCTGCGCACGGTCGACGACGCGATCCGCGACTCGCTCGCGCGGCTCGAGGGTATGGCGGCGCGTATTGCGCAGGGCGATCTGTCCGCGCGCGTGCCGCCTGCAGGCGTTGCGGAGCTGTACCGACTGACCGGCGACCTCAACGATATGGCGGGACAGCTCGAGCGGCTGCTCGAGGAGCGCGCGCGGCAGGAGGCACGCACCCGCAAGGCGGAGCTGCGCGCGCTGCAAGCACAGATCACGCCGCATTTTGTCTATAACACGCTCGAAACCATCGTTTGGCTTGCGGAAGAGGGCAGAAACCGTGAGGTCGTCGACATGACGATGGCATTCACGGACTTTTTGCGCATCTCGCTCAGCCGCGGCCAGGACTGGATCACGGTCGCGCGCGAGGAACAGCATGTGCGCAGCTACCTTGCCATCCAGTCCGTGCGCTACGGCAGCATCATGCGCTATGAGATCGACATCGACCCCGCGCTCGGCGCGTGCCGCATGCTCAAGCTCATGTTGCAGCCGCTCGTTGAGAACGCGATCTATCACGGCATCAAGGGCAAGCGCGGGCGCGGTTTTCTGCGCATCACGGGACGGCGCGAGGGCGACTGCATGCGCTTTACGGTCGAGGACGACGGCGTGGGCATGACGCCCGAAAGACTGGACGGTCTGCGCCGCAGTCTGCGCGACCCCGACAGCCGATCGGGGTACGGGCTGCGCAATGTCGACGAGCGCCTGCGGCTGTACTGGGGCGCGGGGCTGACCATCGAAAGCGAATACCGCAAGGGCACACGGGTGGGCTTTGTCGTGCCCTGCATACAGGAGGAGGGATGAACATGCGCATTTTTATCGCGGACGACGAGGAAATCATACGCGACGGCATCCGGCGCTGCATCGAAAACGAGGGCTTTGCCTTTGCCGGAGAAGCGCCCGACGGCGAGATGGCGCTGCCCATGCTGCTCGAAATGAAGCCCGATGTGCTCATCACCGATGTGCGCATGCCGTTTCTCGACGGGTTGGAGCTTGCGCGCGCAGTGCGCCGCGCCCTGCCGTGGACGCGCATCGTGTTCCTGAGCGGTCACGACGAGTTCGAGTATGCGCAAAAGGCGGTGTCCCTGCGCGCGGACGCGTATCTGCTCAAGCCGGTCGATTCCGCGCGGCTCGTGCACACGCTGCACGAGATCGCCGCGCGCATCGAGCAGGAGCGGCAGAGCTATCTGCGCGCCGCAGACCGCGGGGAGCAGGACATTCTGCACGGCTACTTTTTGAATGAACTGCTGTCCGGCCGCGTGAGCACCGCGACCGCGATGGAGCAGGACTGGGGGCTCAAGCTTGCTGCGCGCCGCTATATCGTGTGCCAGTGCAAGATCGGCGGCACGGCGGAAACGCTCGGGCAGGTGCGTGCGGTCGTCACGCGCGCGTTTGAGGAGCGCACGGAGATCGTGTGGTTTTTTCGCGGCAGCCGGCTCGTGCTGCTGCTCAAGGGCGAGGACGGGGACGAGGTGCGCGAGCGCGCCTACGAGACCGCGCAGGCGCTGCGCCACGAGATGGACGCGTTTCTCGGGCTGACCGTGCGCGTGGGCATCGGCACGGTCGTCGAGCGGCTGGGCGCGCTGCCCGAATCTTACCGCTGTGCGCGCGAGGCGGAGGCGGCAAGCGGCGCAATCGTGGGCTATGCGGACCTGCCCGCGCAGCCGCGCTTCGACTTCACCGCGAACGTGTCCCTCGAGGAAAAGCTGCGCCATGCAACGGCAGAGGATGTGCCGCGGCTGCTCGCGGCGTATTTCGGCTCCGCCGAGGAGGACGACGTCAAGAGCGTGCTCTACCGCAACTACCTGCTCATGGATCTGCTCGTCACCGCCGCGCGCATGCATGGCGAGGGCGGCGAGACCCCACGCCCGCCCGATCCGCAGGAGGTGCTGCGCCGCGCCGCGACGCTCGAGGGCACGAAGCAATGCGCCGCGGAAACGCTGACCGCGCTGCTAAGGAGTGCGCCGCAGCGGGAAAACGTGCGCTATGGCGCGGAAATTCGACGCGCGAAGCGGTTTATTCAGGAAAATTATGCGGATGGAGGTCTATCCCTGCACACGGTCGCCGCGGAGGTCGGCTTCAGCCCCAACCATTTTTCCACCGTGTTTTCGCAGGAGACCGGCGAGACCTTTGTCGAGTGCCTGACGCGCGTGCGCATTGAGGCGGCGTGCCGCGCGCTGCGCGAGGGCGATGCGCGCATGAGTGACGTCGCGTTTGCGGTCGGTTATCACGAGCCGCACTATTTCAGCTATCTGTTCAAGAAGATCACGGGCATGACCCCGAGCGACTACCGCCGCAGCGCGCGCGAGGGATAAAAATTTCCCGTAAAAAAACATACGTCCCCGTCATGCAGGTGCGATTTTATCGGATTGCCCTCGGTAGAAAGCGGGGACGTGTTTTGTTATACTCACAGGGTGGAAGAATTCCACCCTTTTTTAAAAGGAGAGGAAGTCCATGAAACGTCAGCCGCCCGCGCGCACCCGCGCGCTTGCCGTCCTGCTCGTCTGCCTGCTCACCGGTTGTGCCGCGAACGCCCCCGCGCCGCCGCCGACAGCCGCGCCCGTCGTGCCGGAACAGGCGCCGCCCGCCTATGACGGGCTGACGATCTACAGCGCGCTGCCCGATGACGAGATCCCGGTGTATCTCAACGCGTTTCGGCGGGATACCGGCATCGAGGTGACCTATGAGCGGCTGAGCGCGGGCGAGATGATCGCGCGCGTACAGCGGGAACAGGACGCGCCGCGTGTGTCCGTGCTGCTCGGCGGTCCGGCGGAGAGCTACGCCCAGGCCGACGCGGAGGGGCTGCTCGAACCGTACCAAAGCCCCGCATTGTCCTATGTACCCGAGCGGTATCTCGACAAAAACCGCGTGTGGAACCCCATTTACATCGGCGTCATCTGCTTTGCCTGCAACGAGGACTGGTTTCTCGCGCACGGTGAGCCGCTGCCCGACAGCTGGGATGCGCTGCTCGCGCCCGCGCTGCGCGGACAGATCGCGATGGCGTCACCCGAGACCTCGGGCACGTCCTACACGGTGCTCGCGGCGCTCACGCGGCAGCGCGGCGAGCGCGATGCGCTGCGGTATCTGCGCGCGCTGAGCGATTCCATCCCCGCTTACACGCGCTCGGGCATTGCGCCCGCGGAGCAGGTGCGGCGGGGCGAACGCGCCGTCGCGGTCGTGTTTTCGCACGACGGCAGACGCGCCGCGCTCGACGGCTATCCCATCGCGCTGCGCTATCCCGCGGATGGCGTGCCCTATGAGGTCGGCGCGTGCGCACTCGTGCGCGGCGGCCCCGCAAAGGAGCGTGAAAATGCCATGCGGCTCATCGACTGGATGACGAGCGAGCGCGGGCAGGAGTGCTATCTCGAGGCAAAGAGCAGCCGTTTGCCCGCGAACACGAACGCACGCGCTGCGGACGGGCTGCCCGAACCGGACACACTGCCGCTCATCGAGTGCGACCCCGCATGGGCGGGCACAAACCGAACCGGTCTGACACAGGCGTTCCGGCAGCAGACCGATGCGCGCAAGCTCCCGTAAGGGCGCACACAGGAACGCAAGAAGAGAGAGAAATGAAAAGAAAAGAGGGAAAACACATGAAAAGGCTCGGAAAACGTGTGGTCAGCGCGCTGCTGACCTGCGCGATGCTGCTCATGATGCTGCCGACCGCGTTTGCCGCGGATGCGGACAGCTTCCTGAACGGCCCCTATCTGATGGCGCCCAAGTCCGACAGCATGGTCGTCGTTTGGGAGCTTTCCAAGGCGATGAAGTCGACGATCACCTATGGTGTGACGGGCGGCGAGACCAAGAGCGTCGACGTGCCGGTTGAGGACGGCACTGCCTACAAGGGCGAAAAGATGCACATGTACCGTGCGCGCCTGACCGGTCTGACCGCAGGCACGACCTACAGCTACACGGTCGCGCTGGAGAACGGACAGAAGGCGGAGGGGAGCTTCCGCACGCTGCCGGCAGACCCGAAGGAGCTGCGCTTCGTCGTTGTCAGCGACAGCCACCGCTTTGAGACCGCCAAGCAGGTCTCTGACGCGATCGCAAAGTTCGATCCCGATTTTATCCTGCACACGGGCGACATGGTCGAGGGCACCGGCTCGCAGAAGGAGCAGTTCTCCTACTGGTTCCACAACGCAGGCGATTTCCTGCGCCGCGTGCCGGTCATCTATAATACCGGCAACCACGACTATGGCGATTACTATCAGGAATACGTCACCAAGGTGCAGAAGGAAGCTTATGCGTCCAACAAAAACGGACATAACATCTCCTTCACCTACGGTCCGGTGCACTTCACGATGGTCGACAGCAACCCGTGGTCGCTGCTCGGTCTGAACGCGGTCACCGGCGGCACGGTCAACGCGGAAACGCAGGCGCTCGTCGACGAGTCGCTCAGCTGGATCAAGAGCGATCTCGCCTCCGATGCGGCGAAGAACGCGGATTTCCGTGTCATGACCATGCACCATCCCTATGAGGACGACCTGACCCGCAAGAACATTCCGCCGATCGCGGAAGCGGGCAACGTCAATCTCATGCTCGGCGGTCACACCCATGTGTATTCGCGCACAGCTTCCGCCGATCCCGCACGCGGCACGCGCACGCTGTATGTCACGCAGGGTGACGCGCGCATCGGCGACGGCAAGATCGACGCGGGCAAGCTGGACGCGCGCGTCAACGAGAATTTTGCGGAAACGCTTGCGACCGGTAAGGGCGACATGCTCCAGGTCACCGTCAAGGACGGCGTGCTGACCTATGCCAATGTCGGCCTGAAGAGCGGCAGCGAGGAGGTCTATGAGACCATTTCGCTGACCAAGGACGCACCCAAACTCGATGTGACCGATGTCAAGATCACGCCGAACGCCGTGCAGTCGGGCGACGCGGTCACCGTGTCCGCGAAGGTCACGAACAGCGGCAAGGGTCTGGCGGCGGTCGCGCTGCCCGTCGTGGACAACGGCAAAACGCGCTACCTCTATCACTTCGGCAAGCAGGGGCGCGTGGTCGCGCTCAAGCCGGGCGAATCGGTCGAGCTGTCCGCCGGACTGTCTATGGTCGCGCTCGGCGCCCATAAGCTGACACTCGGCAATGTGTCGCAGACCGTCAATGTTGCGTTCCGCAAGGCGGATTATCAGTATTCCAACCTGCGCGTCAAGCTGGGCGACGGCGAGGTCAGCGACCTGACGAGCGACCGCCTGCATGTGCGCGCGGACGTCAAGAACATCGGCAACGAAGCGGGCACGTCGAGCGCGACGCTCTATGTCGCGGACAAGGCAGTCGAGACCAAGCGCGTTGCGCTGACCGCGGGTCAGACCCGTTCGGTCGAATTTGCCTATGATTTCGCACAGGGCGGCGACTATAAGGTGCGCGTCGGCACCTCTCCGGAGCAGACGGTTACCGTGCTGGGCACGATCCAGTCCACCCCGATCGTGCGCGACAAGTCCGGTCTGGGCAACGACGGCATCCTGCGCGGCGCGCCGACCCTCGTCAAGTACGACGGCGGCTACGGTCTGAAGCTTGACGGCAAGAAGGATTACGTCGAGATCCCCGACCGCGGCAACTATAAGGTGACCGACGGTCTGACCGGCATGGTCTGGGCAAATGTCGCGCGTCTGGCACAGGCGGGCGAGTGGGATCACAACCCGCTGCTCATGAAGGGCGCATCCATCAGCTACGGCACAAACTATCTCTACCGCATGGCGGTGCGCCAGACCGGCATGGTCACCTATGGCGTAGGCTTTGACAACGACAACGGCGAATATTTCTGGAACGACGACGATAAGATCAAGGACGCGGGCGTCGATCTCGGCAAGTGGGTGCAGTACACGGGCGGCTTTGACCGCGCGACCGGCGGCACAAGCTGGGAAAACACCGCGCTGAGCGGTCAGATCGACGCGCCGGACTTCGATTCCGCAATCAAGAACTGGGAAGGCAAGTCCATGTATGCGGGCTTCTCGTTCCACCGTCATCTGCTCGCAGAGCGCGGACGCGGCAAGACGCACACCATGCTGACCGGCGATCTCGGACAGATCCGTTTCTACACCGCGAAGCTGACCGAGGCGGAGAACAAGGCGATCTATGCTGCACCGGCTGCCAAGGGCCCGAAGGGCGACAAGCTGGTCGTCTGGCTGGACTTTGATCCCAAGAACATCGACACCGACGGCACACATGTCACCGAGTGGCGTCCGGTCGTGGGCGCGCTCACGAGCATGAACTATGACGTATCCGTACCGGGTGCGGCGACCGCCAAGGCGACGGTCGAGGCTTCGGCGGACGGCAAGACCGTGCTGTCGAGCGTGAACGCCGACCTGAAGGACGGCAAGGGCACGATCGACCTGTCCGCGCTGACCGGCGCAAAGTATGTGCGCGTTACGACCGCGCTGCACGCGTCCGTCACCGAGCAGGCGACCGATATCCCCGTGCTGCGCAGCTATCAGATCGACGCGGGCAACCGCAACACCTGGGCGACGCTTGCGGCGTGGAACCGCGGCACGCTGACCGGTGCGATCGGCTATCAGCCGACCGATGTGTTCGTCGATCACTCCAAGGATTTTGACGATCTCTCGGGCAAGGCGGACGTGAGCGCAACGAGCATCGGCACAGACGTGGCAAAGAGCCACTGGGCGTATGCAAACCTCCAGACCATGATCCAAAAGAACCTTGTGCGCGGCGACGCGGGCACAGGCTTTGTCCGTCCCGACGAGCGCATCACACGCGAGGAAGTCGCCTCTGCGCTGCTTGCGACCCTGCATGTGCAGCCGGACGCGACCGGCACGCTCGCCGCAGGTGACCCGTCCTCCGACTGGGCGAAGGGCGTGCTGTCCGCCGCAAAGGCGCGCGGCATCCTGAAGGGCGACGAGAAGGGCTTTATGGACGGTCAGGCGACCGCGACCCGTGCCGAGGTCATCACGATGCTCGCACGCGTCGCGGGCGTGCACAGCGACAAGGCCCTCACGCGCTTTGCCGACGGTGCGACCGTGCCGTCGTGGGCGGCGGCATCTGTATCGGGCATGGTGGAAAACGGACTGCTGTCCGGTTATGAGGACAACACCCTGCGCGTGAACGATCCGATCACCCGTGCGGAAACCTTTACTCTTTTGGCAAAACTTAGCGCATAAATCACAGCCCGGCGACCGCTAAAACGCGGTCGCCGCCTGTTTTTTCGTTATGCGTGCGCGTGCCCAAGTGTAAAAAGTGGGAAAACGTGCAAAGCCATTCCATCAAACTGCAAGAATTTCATCAAATTGTAATCTTTGTTTGCACGAAACGACACCATAATATTACCAAACAACTCATAATTTGACCGTAAGTTCTTTATGAATCTTGCTTAAAAAAACTGGAATTGCACAATGCACAGTGCATTTAAGTGGGGCTTTCATGCATTTTTTTGTGAACCTGCACAAAGCACTTCCGCTACAATCTGCACTTATGACGAAAATTTGGGCGTATACTTGTCAAAGCACACGGATTGAATTAGAATGTAACCAGAACGCGAGGGCGTTTCAGAGGACCTTACACCAGAGTAAGGAAAAAGAAGGAGAGAGGTATTCACATGAAGAAGAGATTACTGGCACTGCTCATGGCCGGCGCAATGGCGGCTACGATGACCGCTTGCGGCGAGGCTAAGACCGACGCGGCAACCGACACCAAGACCGATGCTGCGGCAACCGACACCAAGACGGACGCGACGGCTGCGACTGACGAGGTCGCTGTTGACGTAATCCTCAAGACCACCGCTTCCGAGTACTGGGGCTATGTAGTCGCCGGTGCAAACGCCTACATGAAGGAAAATCCGAACGTCAAGGTTGACGTAAAGGGCGCTACCTCTGAGACTGCTTACGACGAGCAGCTCAACATGATCGAGACCGACCTCGCATCTGATAAGTATGACGGCTTCGTCATCGCTCCGCTGCAGGCTGACATGGTCGCTAACAAGATCAAGGGTCAGACCAAGCCGATCGTCGCGGTCGACACCAACATCGACGCTCCCGAAGTGCTGTCCTTCGTCGGCACCGGTAACGAAGCTGCAGGCGCACTCGGCGGCAAGGCTGCTGTAGAGGCTGCTAAGGCTGCAGGCTGGACCGATATCAAGTGCATCGAGATCGCAGGCGTTCAGGGCGACTCCACGAACACCGCTCGTATGAACGGCTACAAGAAGGGCGTCACCGAGGCTGGCGGCACTTTCCTCGACGCAGAAGTTCAGTACGCTGACGCAGTTGCGGATAAGGCAGTGGCTTCCATGGAAGCAATTATGCAGAACCATCCGGAAGGCATCGCGATCATCTGCGCGAACAACGATGATATGGCAATGGCAGCAGCACGTGCCGCTAAGGGCAACCCGGCTTACGCTAAGACCGTATTCCTCGGCTTTGACGGTATCCAGTCCGCTTGCACCGCAATCCTCAACGGCGGCCTGACCATGTCTGTTGCACAGCAGGGCTATGACATGGGTTACAAGTCTGTCGACGCAGTCGTAAAGGCTCTCAAGGGCGAGACCCTGGAGAAGTTCATCGACTCCGGTGCGGAAGTTGTTGATAAGAACAATGCCCAGAAGCGTCTGGACACCCTGAAGGGCTACCTCGCCTAATTTCCAGATAGTCAAGAGCTGAGAACGCGAGAATAAACCGTGCGCCCCTGCTCCGATTTATGCAATAAATCAGTGCAGGGGCCGCGTTTTCTCAAAACAGCCTTTTGTGGATCGGCTTTCGATTGACCGCACGCTCAGCGTCGCGCGGCAGTAATTTCAAGACCCGCGCCGAGAGCGGCGATTGACCTGAGCCAATCCTCCCTACCCTAATCTCGGAGAAAAAGGTGAAATGCAATGAGCGAATATGTAGTAGAATTGAAAGACGCGGTCAAGCGCTTCCCGGGCGTCGTTGCATTAAAGAACATGCATCTGGCAGTCAAACCGGGCGAGATCCTCGGTTTGATCGGTGAAAACGGCGCAGGTAAGTCGACGCTTATCAAGGTGCTGACCGGCGTACATCAGCCGGACGAAGGCACGATTCTGGTTGACGGCAAACCGATGGTCTTTAAGAACCCGAATGAGTCCGCAGCGGCGGGCATCGCATGTGTCTATCAGGAGCTGAACATTGAAAAGCTGCTGAGCGTGACGGACAATATCTTTATCAACAAGTGGATCCGCAAGGGTGCGTTGCTTGATTATGACACCATGCACAAAAAGGCCAAGGAAGTTATGCAGTCCTTGGGTCAGGACATTGATCCGCATAAGGCGGCAGGTACGTTCGGTATGGGCGTACAACAGATGATCGAAATCGCGAAGGCGGTTCTGATCGATGCAAAGATGATTATTATGGACGAGCCGACCTCTTCGCTGGGCGAAAAGGAAGTACAGCAGCTCATGAAGACCTGCCGCGACCTCAAGGCGCGCGGCATCGGCATCGTCTTTGTATCCCATAAGCTCGAGGAGTTGTTTGAGCTGTGCGACCGCGTCACGGTCATCCGCGACGGCGAGTACATCGACACCAAGCCGATCGATCAGTGGAACAACGATTCCCTCATCACCGCGATGGTCGGTCGTACCCTCGAGAACCAGTTCCCGAAGGAATTCGGCGTCAAG
This sequence comes from Intestinibacillus massiliensis, assembly GCA_029267335.1. Classification (GTDB taxonomy): domain Bacteria; phylum Bacillota; class Clostridia; order Oscillospirales; family Butyricicoccaceae; genus Intestinibacillus; species Intestinibacillus massiliensis_A. The sequence continues at coordinate 247,363 of JAJUJC010000002.1, forward strand.
GGCGAATGCGCGCTCAAGGCGGAGAACATCTGCGAAGCAGGCGTTCTGGACCATGTCAGCTTTGAAGCTTACCGCGGTCAGATTCTGGGCTTTGCGGGTCTGGTCGGTGCAGGTCGCACCGAGACCATGCGCGCCATTTTTGGCGCGGATCCGATCGACAGCGGCAAGATTTATATTAGCGGCAAGGAAGTTGCGATTAAAGATCCCCGTGCGGCGATCAAGGCAGGTATTGCATTCCTGACCGAGGATCGTAAGGGTCAGGGCTTGGTTCTCGCACAGACCATCCGTACGAACCTCGTTCTTGCCAACATGAAGGGCTTCTCCAAGGGCATGTTCCTGGATGAGAAGCGCATTCTGGAGAGCGGCAAGAAAAATATCGAATCGCTGCGTATCAAGACCCCGTCGATCGACGAGATCGTCGGTCAGTTGTCCGGCGGCAACCAGCAGAAGGTCGTTATCGGCAAGTGGGTCAACACCGACGCGGAGATCTTTATTTTTGACGAGCCGACCCGCGGTATCGACGTCGGCGCGAAGGTCGAGGTCTACAACGTCATGAACAGCCTCGTTAAGCAAGGCAAATGCGTTATCATGGTATCGTCGGAAATGCCGGAAATTCTCGGCATGTCGGATCGCGTCGTGGTCATGCGCGGCGGTAAGGTCATGGCGACGGTAGAGCGTGACAGCAAGCATTTCAATCAGGAATCCATTATGAAGGCTGCATGGGGAGGAACATTAGATGACTAAGGCAAAGAAGGACAATAAAATTCTGTCCCAACTCGGAACGCTGATCGCGCTGCTGCTGCTGTGCGTGATCCTGGCGATCGCATCTCCGAACTTTTTGAAATTATCCAACTTTATGAGTATCCTGAAGCAGACATCGTTTAACGCGATGCTGTCGACCGGTATGCTCCTGTGCCTGATCACCGCAGGTATCGATCTGTCGGTCGGCGCAAACGCAACGTTCTGCGCTTGTATGGCAGGTATGATGGTGCAGAGAGGCGTCACCAACTCCGCACTCATCATTGCTATTATTCTGGTCAGCGGTCTGCTGATCGGCTGGATCAACGGCATGCTGCTGACTCGTCTGCACCTGCCCCATCCGTTCGTATCTACCCTGGGTATGAAGAACACCCTGTGGGGCCTTGCGCTGCTGGTTACCGGCTCGCAGATGGTCTCCGGCTTCCCCGCTGGTGTTACCTGGCTGGGCGACGCTACCCTGCCGGGCGGCTTCCCGATCAGCTTCGTACTCGTTATCATCCTGTTCGTCGGCATGCACGTATTCCTGTCCCGCACTGCGCTGGGCCGTTCCATCTACTGCGTCGGCGGCAACCCGGAAGCAACCCGTCTGTCCGGTATCCACTCTGACAATGTCCTGACCTTCTGCTACACCGTATCCGGTGTGTGCGCAGCAGTTGCAGGTCTGATCTCCATCGGCCGTTCGGGCATCAGTAACGGTGCAAATGCGGTTCAGCCGTTCGATACCGACGCGATCGCAGCGTGCATCATCGGCGGCGCATCCTTCATGGGCGGCAAGGGCACCATGTGGGGCACCATGGTCGGCGCACTCATCATCGCGGTACTGCGTAACGGCTTTACCCTGCTGTCTGCTCCGTCTTCCATCCAGAACATCGTCCTCGGCCTCGTTATCATCGCTGCGGTATTCATCGACGTTACCCGTGAGCGCATGGAAGCTAAGGCACGTCGTCTGGCTGCAAAGTAAGCACATTCGCTTCTCTCTGAAACCATCGAAAAAGCCGTTCCCGTTTATGCGGGAACGGCTTTTTCGTATCTGTGGTTACAGCGAGGGGCGCAAGATACCCTGCATGAGATAGTAGTACAGTGCGCTCGTGCCGGTGGGCAGGTGGATGAACGTGTTGGGCATCGGGCGGCGGGTTCAGTCGATGCCCAATGCGCACAAGATCAGCCCGTAGAGCACGCTCGCGGAGATGCCGTAGACAAGCACCGGCCCGGCGATGACAAACATTTTTGCGGCGAGTCCGAGCACGAGCCCTTCGCTTTTGAACTCCATTGCGGGCGAAACGATCGCGTTGGCAAAGCCCGTGATGGGCACGATGGTACCCGCGCCCGCGTGCTTCGCGAGCTTGTCATACAGCCCGAGACCGGTCAGCAGCGCGCCGAGAAAGATCATCGTGATGCTGGTCGCAGCGGCGACGTCGCCTTCCGACAGTCCGAGCGCCTTCCAACCGTTTGAGACCGCCTGCCCGATCGTGCAGATCAGTCCGCCGACCACGAACGCCCACACAAGATTCTTGCCGAGCGGCGAATTGGGCGACTTGCTCTTGAGCAGCTCGTCATATTCTTTCTTAGAAAGCTCCATACGCAATCCCTCCAACGTTTTTCCACAGTTTGTGCAAAACTGCGCGGCTTATGCACCCTGAAGTGAATTCCAGTCTTTGCAAGCGCCCGGCACTGTGGTATGATACATCTGGTGATGACATGAACAAGGTAAATTATGATCGCGAAATGGAGGCTGTGCTCGCGCGGCTCGCGGCGGAGGATCGCCGCCCGCGGCTGCTGCTGCATAGCTGCTGCGGGCCGTGCTCAAGCGCGGTGCTCGAACGACTCGCGCCGCATTTTGCGCTCACAGTCTTTTTTTGCAACCCCAATATTTTCCCGCAGGACGAATACCGCCACCGGCTCGCGGAACAGACGCGCCTGCTCGCGGAGCTGCCATTTGAGGTCGCGCTGCTCGAGGATCCGTACGATCATGCGGCGTTTTTATCCGCGGTGCGCGGACTGGAGCGCGAACCCGAGGGCGGTGCACGGTGCGATCCGTGCTTCCGGCTGCGCATGGAGCGCGCGGCGCGCGCCGCGGCGGACGGCGGCTTCGACTTTTTCACGACGACGCTGTCGGTCAGCCCGCACAAGGATGCGCAGCTGCTCGGCGCGATCGGACAGGAACTGGGCGCGCGCTTCGGCGTCGCGTATCTGCCTTCGGATTTCAAGAAAAAAGAGGGCTATAAACGCTCGGTCGCACTCGCGAAGCAGTATGCGCTCTACCGACAGGATTACTGCGGCTGCGAGTTTTCCCAAAACCACGACGAATCGAAAGGATGAACACAAATGGCAGCTTCTAAGGTGTATTATGCCGATTTCCACACGACTTTTACGGAAAATTTGCAGCAAAAGCTGACCCGTCTGCTCAAGACCGCAGGCATGGGCAACATTGATTTTGACAAGCACTATACCGCCATTAAAATGCACTTCGGTGAGCCGGGGAATCTCGCGTTTCTGCGCCCGAACTGGGCGAAAACCGTTGCGGACTTCGTCAAAGAGCGCGGCGGCAAGCCCTTCCTGACCGATTGCAACACGCTGTACGTTGGCGGGCGTAAAAATGCGCTCGATCACCTCGATTCCGCCTATCTCAACGGCTTTTCGCCGCTGTCCACGGGATGTCACGTCATCATTGCGGACGGCATCAAGGGTACGGACGAGGTCTATGTGCCGGTCGAGGGCGGCACATACATCACCGAGGCGAAAATCGGACGTGCAGTCATGGACGCGGATATTTTCATCTCGCTCACGCACTTTAAGGGACATGAGGCGACCGGCTTTGGCGGCTGCCTCAAGAATATCGGCATGGGCTGCGGCTCGCGTGCGGGCAAGATGGAGCAGCACAACGCGGGCAAGCCCGTTGTCGACCACGATGCGTGCATCGGCTGCTCGATGTGCACGCGGGTGTGTGCGCACAGCGCCATCACCATCGCAGAGCGCAAGGCGACCATCGACCACGACAAGTGCGTCGGCTGCGGCCGCTGCATCGGCGTATGTCCGCGCGATGCGATCGCGTGCGCGTACGACGAATCAAACGATATTTTGAACCGCAAGATCGCGGAATATACCAAGGCGGTCGTCGACGGCAGACCGTGCTTCCATATTTCGCTCGTGCTCGACGTGTCGCCCAACTGTGACTGCCACGCGGAAAACGACGTTCCGATCGTGCCGAACGTGGGCATGTTTGCATCGTTCGACCCGATCGCGCTCGATCAGGCGTGCGCGGATGCGGTCAATGCCATGCCGGTCAACCCGCACTCCTGCATTGCGGAGCATGCGCACGACCACTCGCACGATCATTTCCACTTTGCGCACCCCGAGACCAACTGGGAGTCCGCGCTCGAGCACGGCGAAACGCTCGGTCTGGGCACACGCGCCTACGAACTCGTGAAAATTTAAAGCGACAACCCAAAAGGAGCGACCCGCGCGGGCGTCGCTCCTTTTTTTCTGTGTTACTGTGCTTGCTGAGCCGCGCCGGTCGTGCCGTTCGTGCTGCCGGACTGTGGCGCGCGGTTGGGGCGCTGCGCACCGTCCGGACGTTGACCGCCGCCCATGCCGCCGCCGTGACCGCCCATGCCGCCGGTCAGCGTGACCGCCGTGCCGTCGTCGGAAATGCTCGTCAGTGTGTCAGAGAGCGTGACCTTGGTCAGATCGGTCGCGCCCGATACGCTCGCGCCGGTGTAAAGACCGCCGACTGCGGTGCCGGTCGCGGTGCCGCCCGTCGTCACGGTGTAGGTGCCGCTCTTGGCAAGTGCCGGCGTGGAAATGACGACGTTCTGATAGGTGTTGGAGGGTGCGAACGCGGTGACCACCTTGCCCGCGGAATCCTTGACCGAGACGAGGGTATTCGCCGTCTGCGCGTCGGTGTAGCTCACGCTGAGCACCGCCTGCGTCGAGCCGTCCGTCGCGGTCTGCGCCATGCCGGACGAGCCTGCCGCGATGAGCGTGCCGCCGGTCACCTCGCACACGCCGTCATAGTCGAGCGCACCGTTGGCGCCATTTGTCGGGCCGTTGACAAACGTTGTGCCGCCCGAAATATACAGACTGCCGTTTGCGTCCAGTCCGTCGCCGTCCGCGTTCACGAGCAGCGTGCCGCCCGAGATGTGGATGGCGCTTGTGCTTTCCGTCGCGTCCTTTGTGAAGGAATCGGTGTTGCCGCCGTCCGTGCCGCCTGCGGCGTTCACGCCGTCATCCGACGCGGTCAGGTCGATCGAGCCGCCGGTCACGTTCACAATCGTGCCCTCCAGACCCTCATAGCACTTCGTGATGTGGACGGTGCCGTCCTGCATGGTCAGCGTGCTGCCCGCATGGAAGCCGTCGTCGCCGGTCTGGATGGTGAATGTGCCGCCCGCGATGGTCGCGTCGGTGCCTGCGTGCACCGCGTCGTCCTGCGCGTCTACGGTGACCGTACCCGCGGTGAAAATCAGCGTGCCGCCCGATTTGAACGCCTTGTAGCTGTCGGACTCGGTCTCGGTCGTGTCGGTGGACGTAGCCGATGCTGCAAGCTCGGTCACGGTCGCGCCGCCGGTCTCCTCGAGGGTGGACGCGGTCGCGGTGCGGTCCGTCGTCGTCTGCGGCGCGCCGTCCGGCGGGGTCATGCCGTTCGGAGGGGTGCCCATTCTACCGCCGCCGAAGCCGCCCATGTCGTTATTCTGGTGCGTGACCGAAGCCGCGCCGCTGCCTGTCGTTACGTTGTAGCTGCCGCCGGTCACGGTCAGTGCGGTCTCCGCCTGCACACCGTCGTGCCCCGCCTTGATGGTATAGGTGCCGCCGTCGAGCGCGACCCAGCCCTTGGTGTTGTCGGTGTCCTCGGTCGCCTTGATGCCGTCGCCGCCCGTGGACAGCGAGAATGTGCCGCCGGAAATGGACACGCTGTCCTTGCCGCGCAGACCGTCATCCGCCGCCTTGATCGTGATCGTGCCGCTCGTGACGACGAGGGAATCCTTGCACGCGATGCCGTCGGCATAGTTTGCGGTCACGGTCAGCGCGCCGGTGCCGGTGATGGACAGGTCGTCCTTGCTGAAGATCGCGGCATCCGGCTCGCTCTCGCCGCTTGCGAGGGTGTAGGTCGCACCGTCCGTTACGCTGTTTTTCGTGCCGTCCGCGAGAATGAGCACGGCTTTTTCCGCCTGCTTGACATAGATGGGTGCGTTATCCGCGCTCGTGATGGACGCGCCGTTCAGCACGATGCGCACGAGGTCGGTCTGTGCCGCGTCGACAACGATCTGACCGTTCGTCAGTGTGCCGCTCACGACATAGGTGCCTGCGGACGTGATGGTGACCGTGCTGCCCGTCACGCTTGCGCCCGAACCGGTGACGCTGGCGGTGCTGCCGCCCAGCGTGATGGTCGCGGTCGCATTCGCCGCGCTCCACGTCGCGTCGCTGTCCGCATCGGCGTACACGCCGACCGGACCCGTGGGTAGGGTGAGCGCGTGCAGCGAGGTCGCGGAGGAGGAGGTCGAGGTCGTGGTGGTTTGCGCGGTAGCGCTCTGCGCGGAGCAGCCTGCGAGGAGCGCCGCGCCCACAAGGGTGGCGACGCTGCGTAAAATCAGCGAATTGCGAAGTTCCATGATTATAATTCATCCTTTCCGGCCGAAATACGACCGCACACAAGATTCAGGTTTCCGTTGCGGCAGCGCAGCTCGTCGAGGAAATCCTTCGGCACGCTGTCGCCGCGCAGTTCAATGCGATAATGCAGCTCATACAGGCTGCCCATATTGGTCGTGCGCACCTGCTGAAGCGTGGCGCGCGTGGTGTATTTTGCAAAAAGATCGTCGAAAATGCCTTCATAGTCCAGATTTTCCGGAATGGTGATCTTCAGGGTGCGCGTGCGCTGTCCGGCTTCTCCAAAGCGGGTGCAGGACAGCAGCAGCATGACCGTGCCAATGAGCACGAGGAAGAGCACCGCATAGAGCAGGTAGCCCATGCCGGTCGCAAGACCGAGCGCCATTGCAAAGAAGATGCTGCCGATCTCGCGCGCCGTACCGGGCACGGAGCGAAAACGCACCAGACCGAACGCGCCCATGACCGCAACGCCCGTACCAAGGTTGCCGTTGACCAGCATGATGACGATTTGCACCATTGCGGGCAGCAGGGCGAGCGTGACCGCGAAGCTCTTGGAGTAGGTGTTGCGGAACATGTAGATGCCGGTCACGCACAGTCCGAGGACGAGCGAGACGAGCGTGGAAAGAATCAGGCTCGACAGCGTGACCGAAGTGGTCGTTGCAGTCGAAGCGGCTGTCAAAACAGATTCAAGCACAGATGACACCTCCCTTGGGCTGCTGTGCGGCGAAGATCTGGTCGCGGTAGCATACGCCGTATTTGGAGAAGGACGCTGGGCGCACGGCGCAGTCCGACAGGATGCGGCTGAGCCATACCGGCATCGCCTCACCGATCTTCAGCTCCATGAGCACCTGACCGGGGGCGAGCAGCGCGTCGCCGCGGTCGCCGCAGCGCAGGTCGAGCGCATCCTCGCGGGCGCGGATGTTGCGGTCGAAGGTGATGCGCAGCTCGGGGTCGTCCGCGCCGAAGAGCGCGACGCGGTCGTAGCCGATGAAGGCGCGCGCTTCGACCGGATTGTGTGCGAGGAACCAGTCAATCTCGCGCAAAATCTGCGCATTTTCGCCCGCGGGACGCACACCGGAGGCAAGGTAGCGTGCGCTTTCGAGCAGCGTCATGGGCACGCGGCGCTTGTAGACCACGCCGTCGAACTTCTTTTTCAGCTCGAGAAAGACCGTGCTCGTGTCGTTCGGCACGCCGTAGCTGCGCAGCCGCAGCTTTTCTTTGTAGATCGGCTTGTCAAGCGAAGCGCGGATCAGGGAAAAATCCGGTGTATCATAATAGAGGTTGCAGATCGTGTGCTGTCCGTAGCGGTCCTCGAGCATCCTGCCCGTAAGGGCGCGGCGCACCGCCGCAGCTTGGTCGGGCTCGAGCAGGTATTTTTTCTCATATCGCTGAAAAACGGTTTGCATCGTTTTCATGGTGTTCATCCTCCTGTGTTTGTTTTCGTTGTGCCTATCATACCGGATGAAGCTGAAACCAGTCTGAAAAATTGCTTTCAGGGTAATTTCAGCTTGCAGCGTTAGGATAAACACAGTAAAATAAAGAACAAAGGGGATTGTGTGATGCGGATTTTAATTGTAGAGGATGAGACACGGCTCGCCGATGCGCTGTCGCAGATCTTGGGCGAAGCCAAGTACCAGACCGATGTGGTCTATGACGGACAGGACGGACTGGACTATGCCGCCACCGGACAGTATGACGCGGTCGTGCTCGATGTGATGCTGCCGCGCATGGACGGTTTTGCGGTCGTACGCGCGCTGCGTGCGCAGGGCGTGGCGACACCCGTCATTTTGCTGACCGCGCGCGGCGAGTTGACCGACAAAATCCACGGACTGGACTGCGGTGCGGACGACTATATGACCAAGCCTTTCGCGCCCGAGGAGCTGCTCGCGCGGCTGCGCGCAATGCTGCGGCGGCAGGGCGATGTCGTGCTCGACACGCTGCACTTTGCCGATTTGACGCTCGAACTGTCTACAAACACGCTGACCTGCGGCGCAAAATCGGTGCGGTTGGGCTACAAGGAGTTTGAGGTGCTGCGCATCCTGATGGCAAACGCCAAGCAGATCGTGCCCAAGGAAACACTCATCGTCAAGGTATGGGGCGCGGAATCGGGCGCAGAGGACAACAATGTGGAGGCATACATCTCATTTTTGCGCAAAAAGTTCTTCTTTTTAGGCTCGCATGTCACGATCGGCACCGTGCGCAAGGTCGGCTATCTGCTGGAGGACGAGGGATGATGCTTACAAAGCTGCGGCGCAAGTTTGTGCTCATCAACATGTCGCTCGTCACGCTCGTGCTGCTCATCGTGTTCGGCGTACAGTTCTGGTCGACCGCGCAGCGACTGGAAAATGACAGCTATAATGCGCTGTCGCGCGTGCTCGACCGCGGCGTGAACGACAAGCCGGCCCGCGTTCCCATTGGCGGGGGCGCGCCGGACGACCACGGAGATTTCATGCCGTGGACGCAGGCGATGTTTGTTGTGCAGCTCGACGCAAGCGGCGCGGTGGTATCGGTCATGGCGGACAATGTCGAGGTTGCGGAGGACACGGTCGCGGCGGCGGTGGCACAGGTGAAAAGCGCGGGCAAGGCACGCGGCACGCTCACGGGCGAGGGTCTGCGCTATGCGGTGCGGCACACCGATACGGGCGACAAGATTGCCTTCGTCGACCTGACGAGCGAACGCCGCACGCTTGCCAGTCAGGCGCTGACCGCACTGCTCGTCGGTCTGGGCGGGCTGCTCGCGTTCTTCGGCGTCAGCCTGTTCCTTGCGGCGTGGGCGCTGCGTCCGGTCGAGCGTGCGTGGCGGCAGCAGCAGCAGTTCATCGCGGACGCAAGCCATGAGCTCAAGACCCCGCTGACCGTCATCCTCGCGAATACGGGCATTTTGCTGTCCCACCCGGAGGATACGATCGCGGCGCAGCGCAAATGGCTCGACCACACGCACGACGAGGCGGAGCGCATGAAAAAAATGGTCGAGGACATGCTGTTTCTTGCGCGCTCAGACGCTGCGCCGCAGGGCAGCGTGCGCGCGCCGTTTGATTTGAGCGATGCGGTATGGGGCTGCCTGCTGCCGTTCGAGCCGGTCGCGTTCGAGCGCGGCGTGGAGCTTATCAGTGATGTCGCCCCCGCGCTCACCGTGACGGGTGACGAGGGACAGCTGCGCCAGCTCATGGTCATCCTGCTGGACAACGCGTGCAAGTACGCGGGAAAGGGCGGTTCGGTGCATTTTTTGCTCGAGCGCACGCCCGAAAAGGCGGTCATTTCCGTGCACAACACGGGCGCACCCATTCCGCCGGACGACCTGCCGCACCTGTTCGAGCGGTTTTACCGTGCGGATAAGTCGCGCGCGAGAGAGAACAACGTGGGCGGTTACGGACTGGGTCTGTCGATCGCGGAGCGCATCGTCACGGGTCACAAAGGAAAAATTGCAGTGGAGAGCAGCGCGGAGCGCGGCACGACCTTTACGGTCACGCTGCCAATCAAATAAATCGTGCGCCGCAAACGGTAAAAAAAGAATACTGCAGGCAAGAAAAAGGCTGTCGATCACGTCGACAGCTTTTTTGCACTTTACGAACTCTTTACATTGTGTGATTTCGGACTTTACAAACCGATAGTATACTGAAAACTGTAAACAATAGAGATGAGAACCACGATGAAGGAGTGTTTATGATGATGAAAAAGGCTTTCGCGGCGCTGCTCGCCGGTGCGATGCTGCTGGGTGCGCTCGCAGGCTGCGGCGCGGACAACACGGCAGACGCACAGGACACAAACGCAGCAAACGGCGCGGCACAGGGTGGCAAGGCAATGAGCGGCACGATCACGGTTGTCTCGCGTGAGGACGGCTCGGGCACACGCGGCGCATTCGTTGAGCTGACCGGCGTCGAGGAAAAGGGCGCAGACGGCAAGAAGGTGGACAATACGACCGAGGAAGCGGTCGTTGCGAACAAGACCGACGTGGTGCTGACGAACGTCGCGGGCGATCCCTACGCCATCGGCTATGTGTCGCTCGGCTCGCTCGGTGATACGGTCAAGGCGCTCGCGATCGACGGCGCGGACGCGACCGCGGAGAACGTGAAAAACGGCAGCTACACGCTCGCCCGCCCGTTCAACATTGCGACCAAGGGCCATCCGACCGGCGTTGCAAAGGACTTTATAAACTTTATCTTGTCCAAGGAGGGACAGGAGATCGTGTCTCACGGCTATATCGCGGTGAACGACGCGGCGCAGCCCTTCCAGACCGACGGCGCGTCCGGCGCGATCACGGTCGGCGGCTCGTCCTCGGTTTCACCCATCATGGAAAAGCTCATTGAGGGTTATAAGAGCGCGAACCCGGCCGCATCCATTGACCTGCAAACCTCGGATTCCACCGCGGGCATGACCGGCGCAATGGACGGCACGTTCGCCATCGGCATGGCATCGCGCGACCTCAAGCAGTCCGAAGGAGAGCTGACCGCGACCCCGATCGCGCTCGACGGCATCGCGGTTATCGTGAACAAGGAAAACACAATGACCGGACTGACCAAGGAGCAGGTCAAGAGCATCTACACCGGCGAAGTGACCGACTGGAGCGAGCTCGCCTAAGAACGGAGACCGGAGGGGACGCGTAAAGCGTCCCCTGTCGGGGTATCCGGCACGACACAACCTGTACTGGAGTGAAAGAAATTTGAAAAAACTCACGGAAAAGGCGATGCACGGGGTGTTTTTGGCGTGTGCACTCACCTCAATCCTCGCGGTCGCGCTCATCTGCATCTTCCTGTTCACGAGCGGCATCCCCGCGATGCGCGAGATCGGACTGTTTCAGTTCCTGCTCGGCACCAAGTGGAAGCCGGGCAACGTGCCGGCACTGTACGGCATCCTGCCGATGATCGTCGGCAGCCTATACATCACAGCGGGTGCGATCGTCGTCGGCGTACCAATCGGTCTGCTGACCGCTATTTTCATGGCATTTTATTGCCCGCGCCGTGCGTATCGCATTTTAAAGCCGTGCACCGAGCTGCTCGCAGGCATCCCCTCCGTCGTATACGGCTTTTTCGGCATGGTCGTCATCGTGCCGTTCGTCCGGTGGATTGGCTCGCGCGAGGTGACCGGTCTCGGCGGAAACGGCAACAGCATCCTGACCGCGTCGCTGCTGCTCGGACTGATGATCCTGCCCACCATCATCGGCGTGGCGGAGGCCGCGCTGCGCGCCGTGCCCACGCCCTATTATGAGGGCGCGGTCGCGCTCGGCGCGACGCATGAGCACGCGGTGTTCTCGGTGGTGCTGCCTGCCGCAAAGTCGGGCGTGCTCGCGTCCGTCGTGCTCGGTGTTGGCCGCGCCATCGGTGAGACCATGGCGGTCATCATGGTCGCGGGCAATCAGGCGCGCATCACCGGCAATCTGTTCAAGGGCATCCGCACGATGACCGCGAACATCGTCACGGAAATGGGCTACGCCACCGACCTGCACCGCGAGGCGCTCATCGCGACCGGCGTCGTGCTGTTTGCGTTCATTCTTCTCATCAATCTGAGCTTTTCCGTCCTCAAACGAAAGGGGGAGCGTAAATGAAGACCCGTTCCAAAATTCTCAAAGCGCTCGTCCTGCTTTCGGCATGCATCACCTTCGGCATGCTGCTCTTCCTCATCGGCTATATCCTCGTACGCGGTATCCCGTACCTCAAGCCCTCGCTGTTCTCGCTGACCTATACCTCGGAAAACGTGTCGCTCATCCCCGCGGCGGTCACGACGCTGCAAATGACCGCGCTCGCGCTCGCCATCGCGGTGCCGCTCGGTCTGTTCACTGCAATCTATCTCAATGAGTATGCGCGGCGCGGCAACAAGCTGGTCGGCGTTGTGCGCATCACGACCGAGACCCTGTCCGGCATCCCGTCCATCGTATACGGTCTGTTCGGTATGCTGTTCTTCGTCACCTATCTGCACTGGGGTTATTCGCTGCTCGCGGGCGCGCTCACGCTCGCCATTATGATCCTGCCGCTCATCATGCGCACCGCGGAGGAAGCGCTCATGAGTGTGAATGATATGTACCGCGAGGGCAGCTACGGTCTGGGCGCGGGCAAGCTGCGCACGGTGTTTCGCATCGTGCTGCCCGCGGCGATGCCGGGCATCCTGTCGGGTGTCATCCTCGGGATTGGCCGCATCGTCGGTGAGACCGCCGCGCTCGTGTACACCGCGGGCACGATGGCGCAGATCCCGAGCGGCGTGTTCAAGTCCGGCCGCACGCTCGCCATCCACATGTGGGTGCTGTCGGGCGAGGGTCTGCACATGAACGAAGCCTACGCGACCGCGGTCGTGCTGCTCGGTGTGGTGCTTGTCATGAATACACTATCCGCGCTCGTCGCACGCCGACTGACCGGAAAGTAACGGAGGAAACCATGGATAAAATCAAAGTTTCAGGCGTAAACCTGCATTACGGCGACTTTCACGCCCTGAAAAATATCAATCTTGCCATTCCGGAGCGCGGCATCACCGCGTTTATCGGCCCGTCCGGCTGCGGCAAGTCCACGCTGCTCAAATCGCTCAATCGCATGAACGATCTGGTCGAGGGCTGCCGCATCACGGGCGAGATCACGCTCGACGGCGAGAATATTTACGACAAAATGGATGTCAACCTGCTGCGCCGCCGCGTGGGTATGGTGTTCCAAAAGCCCAACCCCTTCCCGATGTCCATTTACGACAACATCGCCTACGGCCCGCGCACGCACGGCATGCGCTCGCGCGCACAGCTTGATGAGATCGTGGAACGCTCGCTGCGCGGTGCGGCGATCTGGGACGAGACCAAGGACATCCTCAAAAAGAGCGCGCTCTCCATGTCGGGCGGACAGCAGCAGCGCATTTGCATCGCGCGCGCCCTCGCCGCAGACCCCGAGGTGCTGCTCATGGATGAGCCGACCTCTGCGCTCGATCCCATCTCGACCGCGAAGATCGAGGACCTTGTGACCGAGCTGAAAAAGGAGTATACTATCGTCATGGTAACGCACAACATGCAGCAGGCGACACGCGTTTCCGATAAGACCGCGTTTTTCCTGCTCGGCGAGGTCATTGAATACGCCGACACCGAAACGATGTTTTCGGTGCCCTCGGACAAACGCACCGAGGATTACATCACAGGTCGCTTCGGCTAAAAAGGGAGGAAACACATGAGAAATCGGTTTGACGAAGAACTGGAACAGCTCGGCTGTGAACTCATTGAAATGGGCGCGATGATCGAGCGCGCGATCGCGGGCGCGGTCAAGGCGCTGCTCGAAAACGACGTCGCCAAGGCGCGCGAGATCGCCTCGCTCGACGACGAGATCGACCACAAAGAGCGCGACATCGAGCGCCGCTGCCTGCGCTTGCTGCTGCAGCAGCAGCCTGTTGCACGCGACCTGCGTCTCGTGTCTGCTGCGCTCAAAATGATTACCGATATGGAACGCATCGGCGACCAGGCAGAGGATATTGCGGAGATCGTCGTGCTGCTCGGTGACAAGCCCGCGCAGCACATCGACCACATCGACGAAATGGCGCGCATCACGATCCAGATGGTCAGCGAGAGCATCGACGCGTTCGTCAAGAAGGATCTCGCTCTCGTGCGCGCGGTCATCACGCGCGACGACGCGGTCGACGAGCTGTTCGACCATGTCAAGGGCGAACTGGTGCGCATGATCGCACAGAACCCCGAGGAGGGCGAGCAGGCGATCGACTATGTGATGATCGCGAAGTATCTCGAGCGCATCGGCGACCACGCGACAAATATCGCGGAGTGGGTGGAATTTTCCATGACGGGCGAGCACCCGTCCGAGGGCAACTGACAGCGGGAAGGACGGAAGCGGCATGAAAACGGTTTTTGTGGTAGAGGATGACGGGTCGATCGCGGAGCTGATCGCCTATGCGCTGCGGGGCGGCGGCTTTGCGGTCGAGACCTTCGCGGATGGCGAGTGCCTGCTTGCCGCGCTCGCGGACACGCTGCCCGATCTGCTGCTGCTCGACATCATGCTGCCCGGACTGGACGGTTTGAGCGTGCTGCGCCGTGTGCGCGACAGTGCGCGCACCGCCGCGCTGCCCGTCATCCTGCTGACTGCGAAATCGAGCGAATATGACAAGGTCGTGGGACTGGACTGCGGCGCGGACGACTATATCGCCAAGCCCTTCGGCGTCATGGAGCTGCTCGCGCGCGTCAAGGCGCTGCTGCGCCGCACCGGCGGCACACGCACGGACGATGCGCTCACCTTGGGCGCACTTGCGCTCGACCCCGCCGCGCACACCGTGACCGCGGACGGCGAGCCGCTTGCGCTCACGCTCAAGGAATTTGAGCTGCTGCGCTGCCTGCTCGAGCATCGCGGGCAGGTCATGACGCGCGACAATCTGCTGCAAGCGGTCTGGGGCTATGAGTTTGAGGGCGAGACCCGCACGGTCGATGTGCACATCGGCACGCTGCGCCAGAAACTGGGCGCGCACGCCGGTCTGGTTGAGACCGTGCGCGGCGTGGGCTATCGCGTCGGCACCTGACCGAAAAGGGAGGACAACATGCGCCGTTCGCTCGGAAAACGCATCTTTTTTGCGCTGTTTTTGATGGCGCTCATCACCGCGACCCTGACTGGCGCACTGGTTTCCGGTGTGGTCTATGCGCGTACCTACACCGATCTGCAGGCGGAGGTGCGCGGTGCCGCGCATCTCGCGGCGGTGGGCATCGCAGTCGGCGGGCAGGACTATCTGGTTGCGCTCGGTCGCGACACCGCGGCGCATGACCGTGTCACGCGTATTGCGGCAGATGGCACGGTGCTGTTCGACACCGCCGCCGATCCCGCAGACATGGAAAATCATGCGTCCCGCCCCGAGATCGCGGCGGTGCGCGCGGGTGCAGCCTATGGCGAAGCAGTGCGCCTGTCCGCGACACTCGGACAGCAGACCTATTACTATGCGCTGCCCCTGCCGGACGGTACGGTGCTGCGCGTATCGACAACGACGGAAAGCGCGCTCTCCGCGGTGTGGCAGGCGCTGCCGTGGCTGATCGCGGTCGGCGTGCTTGCGCTGCTGCTCACGCTTGTGCTCGCGCGGCGTATCGCGGACGCGCTCGTGGAGCCGCTCAACACGCTCGACCCTGCAAATCCGGAAACCACCAAGGCATACGACGAGCTTTCCCCGCTCGTCGGGCGGCTGCATGAGCAAAACCGCACGGTGCATCGTCAGCTTGCGGAAATTCGCGCCCGGCAGGAGGAATTTCGCATCCTGTCGTCAAGCATGGACGAAGGGCTGCTCATGCTCGGGCTGCACGCCGAAATTTTGAGCGTCAACCGTGCGGCTTGCACGGTGCTCGGCGGCGACCCCGCGCGCGACTATGCGGGCGAGCATGTGCTGCGGCTGTCGCGCGCGCTGCCGCTGCAAACCGTGACCGCGCAAGCACTCGCGGGCAACCGCGGCGAGGGCACGCTGGAAACAAACGGGCGGCTGTACCAAATCCTCGCAAGTCCCATTCTGGTAGGAGAGGAGCCGCGCGGCGCGCTCGTGCTGCTGCTCGATGTGACCGAACGGCAGGCGGCGGAGCGGCTGCGGCGCGAGTTTTCCGCGAATGTGTCGCACGAGCTCAAGACCCCGCTGACCAGTATTTCCGGCTATGCCGAGATGATCGCGGGCGGGCTGGTGCGCCCGGAGGATGTGCGCGGCTTCGCCGGACGCATCCACCGCGAGGCGGGGCGGTTGCTCGCGCTCATTGAGGACATTATGAAGCTGTCGCGGCTCGACGAGGGCGGCGACGCACCTGCGCACGAACCGGTCGAGCTGCTTGCGCTTGCACGGCAGGCGGCGGAACGGCTCGAGCTGCGCGCACAGGAACTGGGCGTTACGGTGCGCGTAGCGGGCGAAAAAGCCGTGGTCAGCGGCGTTTACGGGCAGCTTTTTGAACTGATCTTCAACCTGACGGAAAATGGGGTCAAATACAACCGCGTAGGCGGCAGCGTGACCGTGACGGTGCAGCCCGACCAGACCGGCGTGCTGCTCACCGTTGCGGACACCGGCATCGGCATCCCCGCTGACGCGCAGGCGCGCGTATTCGAGCGTTTTTACCGTGTGGACAAGAGCCGCTCGAAGGAGACCGGCGGCACGGGGCTTGGGTTGTCCATCGTCAAGCACATTGCGCTGCTGCACGGCGCGCAGCTTACCCTTGAAAGCGAGGAGGGACGCGGCACGACGGTACGCGTACACTTTGCCGCGCACAGTGGGGGGAATGCCGCACCTCACAGGTGTAAGTAGCGTCGATTCCGGGCGTCTGAGCGCCGCTGATCCGGAATCCGCACGATGGGGAACGCGATAACAATGCGTTTTTGCAAGCATGCACTGAGGGACGGAGTATCTCCGTCCCTTTTGTTTTGCCGTGCGTTAAAATTTTGCATAGCCCGGCGCGTTTCGCCGCAAACTAACTCCAAAGAAACGCATAAAGGAGCGAACAAGCATGGCAAAAAATCGGCAGGGCGCACGCGCGCTGCGTTTCGCGGGTGCGCCGCGTATTGCGGGGCATGCGTCGATCGTCGGCAAAAAGGAGGGCGAAGGCCCGCTATGCGGCACATTTGACCGCGTTGCGCAGGACGACGACCGCTTCGGGCAGGATAGCTGGGAAAAGGCGGAGAGCGAGCTGCAAAAGGAATGCATTGAACTTGCCGCAACGCGGGCGGGCTGCAAGGTGGGCGACCTCGATTGCATCCTCGCGGGCGATTTGCTCAACCAGTGCATAGGCTCGACCTTCGCGTCGGTCGCGTCGAACGCACCCTATCTCGGGCTGTACGGCGCGTGCTCCACGATGGCGGAAAGTCTGCTGCTCGGCGCGTTGCTCGTCGATGGCGGCTATGCCGATCGCATCGTCGCGGCGGCGTCCTCGCACTTCTGCTCGGCGGAGCGGCAGTATCGTTTCCCGCTTGCCTACGGCGGGCAGCGCACGCCGACCGCACAATGGACCGCGACCGCAGCGGGGGCGGCGGTCGTGACGAGCGACCCCGCGGGCGGAGATGTGATGGTGACCGGCGGCGCGATCGGCCAGATGGTCGACATGGGCGTGACCGACGCGGCGAACATGGGCGCGGCGATGGCACCCGCTGCTTACCGCACGCTGCACGATTTCTGGCGCGACACGGGCACGAAACCGACCGATTACGACATGGTCGTGACAGGCGACCTCGCGCGCGTCGGCGGCGATCTGCTCGTCGAACTGTTTCGGCGCGATGGTGTCGACATCACACCCGTCTATTCCGACTGCGGCACGATGCTCTTTGCACCCGAGCAGGATGCGCACGCGGGCGGCTCGGGCTGCGGCTGCTCGGCATGTGTGCTGTGCGGACATTTACTGCACGAAATGCACGAAAAGCGGCTGAAACGCATCCTGTTCGCGGGTACGGGCGCGATGATGAGCCCGATTTCCGTGCAACAGGGGCAGAGCATCGCGGGGGTATGTCATGCGGTCGTACTCGAAAGGGTGATGTGAAAATGGAATATTTACGCGCTTTTATTACAGGTGGTATTATTTGTGCGCTCGCGCAGATCGCGATCGACAAGACCAAGCTGACCCCTGCGCGCATTCTCGTCACGCTGGTCGTGCTCGGCGTCGCGCTGACCGGCGTCGGGCTGTATCAGCCGATCGTGGAATGGGGCGGCGCAGGCGCGACCGTGCCGCTGCTTGGCTTCGGCTATGCGCTCGCGAAGGGCGTCATCAAGGGCATTGCGGAGAGCGGGCTGCTCGGCGCAATGACGGGCGGCGTCATGGGTGCGGCGGGCGGCATTGCGGCGGCGGTCGTATTCGGCTTCGTGATTGCACTGCTGTTTCGCCCGAAAAGCAAATCGTGACAGACAAAAAGACCCGCGCGGCAGATGCCGCGCGGGTCTAAAATTTGCGGAAAACTTTTGTGCGTTACAGGCGCGTATAGCCGTGCGGTGTGACGATCGCGTCGAGCGGACGACCCGCAAGGCAGTCGGGGCAATCCTTTGCGCCGACGCAGTTGTGATAGTGTGGGAAGGATGCGCCGTTAAACAGGTGCACCACGCGCTTGCCGTCGAGCATGGCGATGTTTGCGAACAGCGCCGCAAAGCCAGTGACATGACCGCCGTAGTATTCTGCGCATTCCTGCGCCTGCCGCAGCGTCTGTCCGGTGGAAGCCGTGCCGACGAGCACGAGCACGTCGCGTCCGTCGAGCATGGGGCGCAGATTATCGGCAAAGATGAGCTGCCCGTTGACGCCGCTCTTCGGCTCGACGAGACAGATGTCCTTGTCGTCGTTCATCGCGCCCAGACTGCCGTGCGACAGCTCGCGCGCGAGGTATGCGCCGATGTATTCCGTGCCCTCGAGGCACATGACCGTGTCGACGCTCGTGCCGCTGAAATAGGTGCTCAGTGTGCGCGCCGCTTCGGACGCAAGGGATTGGCTGTGGCGAAGCTGGGACATGTCGATGTAGTAGTTGATGTGGGAGTGGTTCGTCGCAAAATGCCCGGGGATCGCGTCGGCAAACAGCCGGGAATTGATCGCGGAAACGACGCGGATCGGTTGTTCCATAAGTCAGCCGCCTTTCTTACAGATCCGTATTTTTCGTGGAGTGAACCTATTATAGCGCACATCTGCCAAAAATACAAGAAAGTTGCACGGAGAAATCGGACAAATTGACCGCGCCATTTATGATAGGGCAAAAAAAATACCCGCCACATGGACGGGTCATTTTTTTTCTTAAAGAGCAGCCTTTGCCTTTTCGACAAGCGCGGTGAACGCAGCCATGTCAGCGACAGCCAGCTCGGACAGCATCTTGCGGTTGATCTCGATGCCCGCCTTCTTCAGACCGTTCATGAAACGGCTGTAGTTGATGTCGCACAGCTTGCAAGCCGCGGAGATACGGGTGATCCACAGACGGCGGAAGTCGCGCTTCTTCTGCTTACGGCCGATGTACGCGTACTTCAGGGACTTCATGACTGCCTGATTGGCAACTCTGTAGTGCGTCGACTTTGCGCCCCAGTAACCCTTGGCGCGCTTCAGGATCTTCTTTCTTCTTTTGCGCGTCATCATCGCGCCCTTAACTCTAGCCATTTTAAATTCCTCCTAATAGCAAAAATCAGTGTGCGTCGTGACGACGGCTTAGGCGTAGGGCAGCAGACGCTTGACCTGTGCTACGTTGGTCGCATCCGCGAAGCCCGCCTTACGAAGCTGGCGCTTGAGCTTGGTGGTCTTACCGTGACCGTTGAGCAGGTGGCGCTTGCCGGCGTGGCCGCGCTTAATCTTACCGGTCTTGGTGACGGTAAATCTCTTCTTGGCGCCGCTGTGCGTCTTAATCTTAGGCATGGTGGTTACTCCTCTCTGTGATCGCCGCGACGGGGCGCGGCTTTTCGATTCGATTTATTTGGATTCCTCGGACTGCGTTTTCGCGTCCTTGTTGTCCTTCATGGGTTTGTCCTTGACAGGCGCCATGAACATGATCATCTGGCGGCCTTCGAGCTTGGACGGCTTATCGACCGTGCCGTATTCCTTGCAGGTTTCGGCAAAGCGGCGGATCAGATCGTGTCCAAGCGATGCGTGCGTGACCTCACGCCCGCGGAAGCGTACGGTCACCTTGACCTTGTTGCCTTCCTTGAGGAAGTTTATCGCACGACCGGTCTTGACGTTAAAGTCACCGATGTCGATATTGGGCGTCAGGCGGATCTCCTTGATTTCGACAACGTGCTGGTTGCGGCGCGCTTCCTTTTCGCGCTTTGCCTGCTCGAAGCGGTACTTGCCGTAATCCATGATTTTACACACGGGCGGCTGCGCCTGCGGCGCGATCTTGACAAGGTCCAGCTCCTTTTCATCCGCCATCGCCTGCGCCTCGCGCGAGGAGACGATGCCGAGCTGTTCGCCGTCCGCGCCGATCAGGCGGACTTCTTTATCGCGGATCTCTTCGTTGATCTGATGTTCCATGCTGCTAATGCCAAAGCACCTCCAAACATTTCCGTAGAAAGCTGATTTTGAAGCACAAAAAAAGGACGGAAATACACTTCCCCGTCCGAAAAACATGACACGCTGCGCCCATAAAGAGCGCCTGCGCGAAAATGTTGACCCGTTTGCAATGCGGCGGGTGAGGACGGTGTCCTACTTTGTTGTGCCTTGAAAGTATAACAGACCATGCGCACGAAGTCAAGAGCGGATTTCAAAAAAATAGATTTTTTCAAAAAATACCGCGCAGATCTTGACAAAAACCCGCCAAAGGGTGTATCTTTCTTACCTCGGCGCATACAATAGCTTCGTTGGAACCGTGATTTCTCCCGGTTTTGCAAAGAAACCGCTTGAAATCTCGGGCGCTTTACGGTATGCTATTAGCAGAACAAAACCGCGTGCAAAACGCGGCGCGGCCCGGCCGCTACTTTCGGAAAACAGGAGGCGCTTTTATTATGAGCGACGAATACGGCAACGATTTTGTCATGCTGACCGATGAGGACGGCAACGAGCAGGAATTTGAGCACATTGACACCGTAGAACTGGACGGTCAGGTCTATATGGCGTTTATCCCCGCAGAGCTTGCGGCGGAGGACGAGGCGGAGGTCGTCATCCTCAAGGTCGTCCCGGAGGGCGACGAGGAGATCCTCGCGTCGGTCGAGGACGATGCCGAGGCGGATCGTGTTTACGAGATCGTCATGCAGCACGTCGAAGAAATGTACGACGGGGACGACGAGACCCCCGTGCAGTAATTTTTGTCCGGAATTTCCCTGCCCTGTGCGACAGTCGCCTTTTTTTAACCCACATTTCGTATCAGGGATCCCGAAGTAACGTTCGGTACACAAGTGCAGGCCTCCCGCCTCGGCGGAAGTTGGAAGCGCAGCGTGTACCGATAGGGAACCCACCTGCCTTTCGTGCAGGTTACTGATCTGGCGGCATCGGCAGGGCGGGGTTTTTCATGAAAGCACACACGCGCCCTTCCTTTTATAGGAGGGGCGCGATTTTTTTTAAAAGATGCCGCGCCTTCGCGTATTTTCGCGCGCGCAGGGGCGTATACTAAAACACGTTGTCTCCGGCGGCTCGCGCAAATTTGTTTACAAAATGTTTGCTTGCATTTTTGCCCAGGCGTGCTATACTGGATACAAAGAAAGAAATAAGGAGGTGGGAACCCTATGAGGAGAATCTGCAAGCCGCAGATGCCTGATTCGCCCGATATCGACGATATGATCTTCGGCACCGGCGAACACGAAAAGAGCGATAAGTAAAGCGATTTTCTGTTAGGTTCCACGCTAAAGGCGTGGTTTTTTTGTTTTTTTAAGGCAAAAGAGGAACTGAAAACATGGCATCAGAAGTGCAATCAAGAAAGTGACCCGACCGGCATTACGCCGATCGGGTCACTTTTATTTTATGCAGTTATCTGCCGAAGTAGGAAAAATGCATGTAATCGCGCTTGCTGCGCCATGCGTTGCCGCCCCAGGCGAAGCCGTATTTTGTGAAGGCATTGTACACATCGCCGTTTTCCGGGATCGAGAACGGATCGTCGCCCGGTGTGTAGTGCGTGCCGCAGGTCGGGGTCAGGCTGCCGTCGGCACCTATGGTCGCCTCCATGTTTGCGTCATAGTTGATGTCGATCGCGGTACCCCAGCGGTGCTCGCTCGTCGCGCTCGGACGCCATGCATAGCCGCCGACATCGGAAATGGGGAACTTTTCATCCCCGTTGTAGATTTGAATGAAAATCGCGGTGCAGATCGCGGCAAGATTGCGGTTAACCGTGAGATACGCCTTGCCTGCGGTCTTTTTGCCGTCCTTGAGACGCCAGACGGGTACTGCGATCTCGGTCATGGCGGCTTCCGCAAGGGCGGGCGTCTGGAAAAAACTGCCGCTGCTGCCGAACACAAACGCCATTTTTTCCTCCTGCGTGCGCGGTAGCGTCGTGGGCACGCTTTCGCTGTCCGCGGGCTTGTCCGCATCGGGCTTTGCAGTCACGTCGGGCTTTACGGTGGTGGTCGTGTCGCTGTCCGGTCGGGCGGAGATGCTCCCGTCGGGGTCGGCGGGGATGACGGCGGTCGCGCCGGTGGTTGGCTTGCTCGCCGTGCTGCCGGCTGCGCGCTCAAACGATTGTGTGAAGCGCAGCGCGATGATAAGCGCCTGCTCACGCGTGGTGCGTGCGGTGGGCTGTAATTCGACGCAGGACACCGCTTCGCCGCTGCCGTCGCTCGTTGTGCGGGAGATGCCGCGCAGCACCTGCGCGCTCAGCATGCGCTCGACCGCGTCGGTCGCCCACGAAGCGATGCGTGTGCGGTCGGAAAAGTCGGAAATCGTCTCGGGGTCGGCGGCGGGACGCGTGCAGTTCGCCGCGACGAGCACGTTATCGAGCAGTTTACACAGCTCCTGCCGCGTGATCGCGCCGTCGGGATCAAAAATGCCGTCGCCGCGTCCGGATACCAGTCCGAGCGCGTGCGCGGTCGCGACCGCGCTGCTGTCCGTGTCGGAAAACGGCGATTTTTTGACGGTCTGCGCGGTTTTGCCGCTCATCGTCTTGTAAAGCGACAGCCCGACCTCGCAGAACTCTGCGCGTGTGATGGGCGCGACGGCGTGCGCATCCGCGAGCGAGGACGGCTCGAGACCGGCGGCGGCAGCAGCCTTGACCTCGGACTGCGCCCACGCTGTCACATGGGACAGCGCATACACAGGCGTGAAGCCGGAAACGACACAGCCCGCCGCGAGCAGCGCGCACAGGGGACGGATCAAACGCATGGGGTTCACAACCTTTCTCTAACGGGCACAGAAAATGAGGAATTGTGCAGGATCGGACGCACGAGTTCAACCGTACGTTATGAAACGGGATGAACTGCAAATAATTTACAGAGTGGATTTGCTATCTGTACAGCGGGCAGCAAACGCGCGATTTTGAGAAAGCACGCGGAAACACGCTACTTATTCACAGTTTCCACAGAGTTATCCACAGGACGCACAGGGCTGTGGATGCAATCTGCCGATTACGGAGCGTAATTTTCACAAGACGCCGATGCTCTCGTGGTGCCGCGATCACAGCGCGCGATCGAGCGTGCGGTATTGCAGCGCCTCCGCAAGGTGCGCGGCGGAGATCGTGTCCGCGCCGTCGAGGTCCGCGATCGTGCGCGCGACGCGCAGCACCCGATCGTGTGCGCGCGCGGTCAGCCCGAGGCGGGCAAACGCGGCGGACAGCATTTTCTCCGCGTCCGGCTCGAGCACGCACCACTCGGCGATGCGCGCGGGGGGAATATCCGCGTTGGCGGACAGTCCTGTGCCCGCAAACCGCGCGGTCTGGCGCGCCCGTCCCGCGAGCACGCGCGCGCGGATGTCCGCCGAGCATTCGCCCGGTGCGGCGGCGCGCGCGGAGAGCGCCTCGTATTTGACCGGCTGCACCGCGACCTGGATGTCGATGCGGTCGAGCAGCGGGCCGGACAGCCGCTGTAAGTATTTGCGCACGCGTTCGGGGGGGCAGGTGCAGCGCGGCGAGCCGTACCAGCCGCAGGGGCAGGGGTTCATCGCGCACACGAGCAGGAAACGCGCGGGATAATCAACCCGTCCCGCGACGCGCGAAATGGTCACGCGCCCGTCCTCAAGGGGCTGGCGCAGCGCTTCGAGCACATCGCGGTGAAATTCCGGAAATTCGTCGAGGAAGAGCACGCCGTGGTGCGCAAGCGAGATCTCGCCCGGACGCGGCAGACGGTTCGCGCCGCCGCCCGTCATGCTCGGGGCGGACACCGTGTGATGCGGCGCGCGGAACGGTCGTCCCGCCATGCGCGCCGCCTGCGCGCCCTGCCCGTCCGCCGACCACACGCGGATGACGTCGAGCCGCTCGGCGGCGGCCAGCGGCGGCAAAATGGAGGGCAGACGTTTGGCCATCATGCTCTTGCCCGAACCGGGGAAGCCACTGAGTAAAATGTTGTGCGAGCCGCACGCACCGACCTCGAGGGCGCGGCGCACCGCCTGCTGCCCCATGACATCGGAAAAGTCGATGCCGGCGGGGTAATCGTCGGGCGGGACGGGACGGTCGCACGGGGAAAGCACCGTCCTGCCGTCCAGATGCGCGAGCAGGTCGGATAGCCGCGCGACGGGATAGACCGTCACGCCCTCGGCAAACGCCGCCTCGTCCGCGTTGTCCGCAGGGACGAACACGGTCGTCAGTCCTGCGTCGCGGGCGGCGAGCGCCATGGACAACGCGCCCGTGACCGGACGCACGCCGCCCGTCAGCGACAGCTCCCCAAAAAAGGCGCAGTCCGCAGGCGGCGGGTCGATCTGTCCGCTCGCCGCGAGCAGCGCGAGCAGGATGGGCAGATCGTAGACCGTGCCCTCCTTTTTGGTGTCCGCGGGCGCGAGGTTGATGGTCACGCGCGACACCGGCCAGTCAAATCCGCACGATTTGACCGCCGCGCGCACGCGTTCACCCGCCTCGCTGACCGCCTTGCCGGGCAGACCGACCACGTCGAGACGGGGCAGACCGCTCGACAGAAAGCATTCGACCGTGACAGGATACCCGTCGATCCCGCGCAGTCCCGCCGAGCGCACCACTGAAACCATAAAGCATTCGTCCCCCTTGTCCGACCAAATGACACACGCAATCGACCCGAAAACGGGGGTGTGCGCGACAAATGACCAGTTCTATTCCAATAATAATACAAAAGCAGCTAACTTACAATCGCTTTTGCAAGTCTGTTAAAAAAATGTCCTGATTTTCGCGTCAAGCGGTTTACATCCTCAAAGTTTTTTGATAGAATAAAAAAGGTTCAAGTGTACCGTTTTACAAGGAACGTTTGCATCGCTCCCGTGCGGCGCGCGGACCGGCTTTTTGACGTCAATATTTCCGGTAAAACCGGACAAGGAGGAATTATTTCATGGCTAGAAAAATGAAGTCCATGGACGGTAACACCGCTGCGGCACATGTGTCGTATGCGTTTACCGAGGTTGCGGGCATCTACCCGATCACGCCGTCCAGCCCGATGGCGGACAACGTCGACCAGTGGGCGGCTGCGGGCCGCAAGAACATCTTTGGTACTACCGTTAAGGTGATCGAGATGCAGTCCGAGGCAGGCGCCGCAGGCACCGTGCACGGCTCTCTGGCGGCGGGCGCGCTGACCACGACCTACACCGCGTCGCAGGGTCTGCTGCTCATGATCCCGAATATGTACAAGATCGCGGGCGAGCTGCTGCCGTGCGTATTCCATGTTTCCGCGCGTACCGTTGCGTCCCACGCGCTGAACATCTTCGGTGACCACTCCGACGTTATGGCGTGCCGCCAGACCGGCTTCGCGATGCTGGCTGAGACCAACCCGCAGGAAGTCATGGATCTGTCCGCGGTTGCACACCTCGCAACGATCGAGAGCCGCGTTCCGTTCATCAACTTCTTTGATGGCTTCCGCACCTCGCACGAGATCCAGAAGATTCAGGTTTGGGATTACGAGGATCTCAAGGAAATGTGCGATATGGACGCGGTCGAGGGCTTCCGCAAGCGCGCGCTCAATCCGGAGCGTCCCGTCATGCGCGGCTCGCACGAAAACGGCGATATTTTCTTCCAGCATCGTGAGGCTTGCAACAAGTACTACGATGCGGTTCCCGCAATCGTCGAGAAGTACATGGGCAAGGTCAACGCCAAGCTCGGCACCGACTATCAGCTCTTCAACTACTACGGCGCGGCAGACGCTGACCGTGTCATCATCGCAATGGGCTCCATCTGCGACGTTGCAGAGGAAGTCATCGACTATCTGAACGCACACGGCGAAAAGGTCGGCCTCATCAAGGTCCGTCTGTACCGTCCGCTCGCGACCGACAAGCTGATCGCTGCGATCCCTGCGACCGCAACCAAGATCGCTGTTCTCGACCGCACGAAGGAGCCGGGCGCACAGGGCGAGCCGCTCTACCTCGACGTTGTCACCGCGCTGGCAAACGCAGGTATCACCGACAAGACCATCATCGGCGGCCGTTACGGTCTGGGCTCCAAGGACACGCCTCCGGCATCTGTCTTTGCAGTCTACGAGGAGCTGACCAAGGACGCGCCGAAGCGCCAGTTCACGCTGGGCATCAACGACGACGTTACCCACATGTCCCTCGAGGAGAAGCCCTCGCCGAACACCGCGGCGGAAGGCACCATCGAGTGTAAGTTCTGGGGTCTGGGCGGCGACGGCACGGTCGGCGCAAACAAGAACTCCATCAAGATCATCGGCGACCACACCGATAAGTTCGTACAGGCATACTTCCAGTATGACTCCAAGAAGACCGGCGGCGTGACCGTTTCTCACCTGCGCTTCGGCGATAAGGCGATCCGCAGCCCGTACTATATCAACAAGGCGGACTTCGTTGCCTGCCACAACCCGTCCTACGTCATCAAGGGCTACCCGATGGTTCGTGATGTTAAGCCGGGCGGTATCTTCATGATCAACTGCCAGTGGTCGGACGAAGAGCTCGATCACCACATGCCGGCAGTTGCAAAGCGCTATATTGCGGCGAACAATATTCAGCTCTACACGATCAACGCAATCGACCTTGCGATCCAGATCGGCATGGGCAAGCGCACGAACACCATCCTGCAGTCCGCATTTTTCTCGCTGGCAAAGGTTATGCCGCAGGAAGAAGCGATCGGCTACATGAAGGACGCCGCAACCCATTCTTACCTGAAGAAGGGCCAGGACGTCGTCGACATGAACCACAAGGCGATCGACGCGGGCGCAACCGCATACCACAAGGTCGAGATCCCCGCTTCTTGGGCAACCGCGACCGATGCTGCGGATGACAAGGTTGCCGAGGGTCGTGACGCCACCGTCAAGATGGTCAAGGAAATCATGGAGCCTGTTGCGCGCATGGACGGCGACAGCCTGCCGGTTTCCGCATTCGCGGGCGACCACGTCGACGGCACCTTCGAGCAGGGCGCTGCCGCTTACGAGAAGCGCGGCGTAGCCGTCACCGTTCCGACCTGGAACAAGGACACCTGCATCCAGTGTAACCAGTGTGCATATGTTTGCCCGCACGCCACCATCCGTCCGTTTGCGCTGACCGACGAGGAAGCTGCTGCCGCTCCGGCAACCGCAAAGATCGTCGACTTCAAGGCGGGCGCAGGCAAGGGCAAATACAAGTATGCGCTGACCGTTTCTCCGCTCGACTGCATGGGCTGCGGCGTGTGCGTCGGCGTGTGCCCGACCAAGAGCCTGACCATGGTTCCGCAGGAGCAGGAAGCGGCAGAGCAGGATTCCTTCGACTACATGGTCGCAAAGGTCACGAACAAGCCCGACGTCGAGGACACCAAGACCGTCAAGGGCAGCCAGTTCAAGACCCCGCTGCTTGAGTTCTCCGGCTCTTGCGCAGGCTGTGCAGAGACCTCTTACGCGCGCCTCATCACCCAGGTTTGCGGCGATCGTATGTATATCTCCAATGCGACCGGCTGCTCGTCCATCTGGGGCGGCCCGGCTGCAACCTCGCCGTACACGGTCGATAAGTCCGGCCGCGGTCCGGCTTGGGCAAACTCCCTGTTCGAGGACAATGCAGAGCACGGCCTCGGCATGTACTACGGCCAGAAGGCGATCCGTGACCGCCTGATCGCGAAGATCGAGGAACTGGTCGCAGCAGAGGGCACGCCGGCAGACGCAAAGGTTGCCATGCAGGCTTACCTCGACACCGCGGAGGACGGCGTTGCCAACGAGAAGGCGACCGCAGACCTCGTCGCAGTGCTCGAGAAGGGCGCAGAGGGCGGCTGCCCGGATTGCAAGTCGATCCTCGCTGACAAGGATTATCTCGGCAAGAAGTCCGTCTGGATCTTCGGCGGCGACGGCTGGGCATATGACATCGGCTTCGGCGGTCTGGATCATGTGCTGGCTTCCGGTCAGGATGTCAACGTTATGGTATTCGACACCGAGGTTTACTCCAACACCGGTGGACAGGCGTCCAAGTCCACGCCGGTCGGCGCAGTCGCACAGTTCGCGGCAGCCGGCAAGGCGATCGGCAAGAAGTCCCTCGCGGAGATCGCAATGAGCTACGGCTATGTTTACGTCGCGCAGATCGCGATGGGCGCAAACATGAACCAGACCCTCAAGGCGATCGCAGAGGCAGAGGCTTATCACGGCCCGTCCCTCATCATCGCATACTCGCCCTGCGAAATGCACTCCATCAAGGGCGGCATGACCAACTGCCAGTCCGAGATGAAGAAGGCGGTCGACTGCGGCTACTGGAACCTGTTCCGCTTCAACCCGACGCTCAAGGCAGAGGGCAAGAACCCGTTCCTGCTCGAGTCCAAGAAGCCCGAGGGCGGCTATCGCGAGTTCATCATGAACGAGGCGCGCTACTCTGCGCTGACCCGTTCCTTCCCGGAGCGTGCGGAGAAGCTGTTTGACGAGGCGGCGAAGGAAGCCGAGGCTCGTTATGAGAAGCTGACCCACCTCGAGAAGATGTACGCAGAGCTTTAATCCAAAGCATCGCAACTGAGATCACCTGCACCCAAAGGGGACGCTGCGCGCGCAGCGTCCCCTTTTTTTGCGCCTGCAGGCATAGGAAAACCCCCTCCGAGTTTGCGAAAAAACGGCTCCACGCGCATTTCGGCAGTACCCCAGTTAAACTTGTGCGTTGTAGCCAAAATTTGCATTGCTTTTTGCCGGCTGGCACGGTATTATGTTGCTATACGACCGAAAAGGGGAATGCACATGAATGTATTTGCGGCGGACGGCGCAAGCTATGGTGCGGCAGTCCTTGCGCTGAGCATGGCGCTCGCGCTGGTGAACTGCTTTTACGGATACAAACTGCAAAAAATATGGATCGGCCTCATCTGTTTCTGCGTCGGCGTGGTCGGCGGCTATATCATCTGCGCGAATTTTCTGGAACTGGCATGGCTGCCGAGCGCGGCGGTCGGGGTCGTCCTCGGCGGCGTGCTCGCGTTTTTGTCCATGCACCTGTTCCTTGTGGGCATGTTTTTGTACGCGTTCGGGGTGTCGCTGTGGACGTGCATGCTGTTTTTGAGCGATCCCATCTGGATCGGTATGGCGGTCGGCACACTCGCGGGTCTGCTCGCGGGCTTTCTCGCGGTGCGTTTTACCCGTCCGGTCATGATCGTCACGACCGCGCTGACCGGCGCTCTGTCCGCGGTGCAGTCGCTGCTGCTGCTCCTGCCCGCACAGAGCACACCGTATCCGCTCTGGCTGCCGCTTGCCGTCGGTGGTGTGCTCGCGGTGTGCGGCATCGCGCTGCAATACCGTACGGAGCGCCGCCTGCGCCGCCGCCGCGCGGAACGCGCCAAGGCACGCGAAGCCGCGAAAGCCCCGCTCGCGGATACCCAGAAGCTCGGGCATCTGACCGAGACCACCGCCGCGACAGAACCCGTCCTGCCAGCGGGCGCTGCGCCCGCGCCGCTGCCGCTCTCCCTAGAGGTGACCGAGCACGAGCCGGAGGACGCGCTGCTGCCCGCCGAACCCCCAGACCAAGCTACAGAGCACCCGGAGCAATCCGAAGCATGACAAAAAGACCCGACAGCTTTGCCGTCGGGTCTTTTCGCATGAAAAATGGAGGAAAAATGAATGGAGAAAGAGAAGGAATAGAGCGGGATCATTCCTGCGACAGCAGGGTCTCAGGGTCAATGTGCGTACCGTTTTGGATGGCTTCGACGTGCAGATGCGGGCCTTCGCTCGCTTCTGCGACGTTGGTATCGTCCACCGTGCCCAGTACGTCGCCCGCCTTGACACGGTCGCCTTCCTTGACCTTGACCTTGGCGCTCAGCCCCTTGTAGATGGTCTGGAGACCGTCTGCGTGGTCGAGCGTGACGCAGGTCCCGTAGAGCGCGTCGGTCGAGACCGCGGACACCTTGCCGTCCGTGATCGCGTACACGCGCGCGCCCAGTTCGGTGCTGTAATCCGCACCCGTATGGGTACGCCAGTCACCGAAGGTCTGCTGATAGACCAGCTCGTCGCCCGAGAACGGCTCGCTTAAGTCCCCCGCGACCGGACGGACAAACGCGGGTGCACTCGGCTGCGCAAGCGCCTCCTGCGCGGCGTCATCGGCGGCATCGCTCGCAGCCGCGGTTGCAGCCTGTGTGTCATCGGTGGCGGAAGCGGGCGCGGCGGGCGCGGGTGTCTCGGCGGATGCCGCGGTGGCCGCAGCGTCCTGCGTGGTCACCGGCGTGTCATCGGGCTGACCGAGTACGGGCTGCATGTCGTCGGGTGTGACGGTCGGCTCATAGACCGCCGTGTCGAGCGGCTCGGTTTTGGAGCCGGCGGGTGTAAAAAACAGTACATAGCCCGCGATTGCGATCGCCGCCACACAGAGAAACAGGATCACATAAAAGCCTCTGTCCTCCGAGAGCGTCGCAGACGAGCGTGTCATTTTGCGCATATACAGCACCTCCGAGCCTAGTATGGACGGGGGTGACACGCGCTATACACGCGAAACCCTAAATTATTTCACATCGCTCAGTTTTTGAATTGCCGCGCCGGTATAATAGTGCGTCAGGATGTCGCGATAGCTCGACCCGTGCTCTGCCATGTACTTTGCCCCGTACTGGCTCAGCCCGACACCGTGGCCGTAGCCCGTGACATGGAACGTGATCGCATCCTTGGAGGGCGTGACCGTAAAATTGGTCGAGCACAGGTCGAACAGCTCGCGGATCGCGGTGCCCTCGACACGCACGCCGCCGAGCGCTACGGTCTTGATGCCCCCCGCCGCTGAGCGCGCGGACGCCTTGAACCAGGTGGCAGGCGCGCCGTCGACCTTGATGGAGGGGAAGGTGTCGTGCACCTTTTTGCGGAAATCCGCGGCGGATACCGTGACCTCGGTCTTGTACTTCGGGCACGCCTCGCCGCCCAGGCTTTCGACCGACTGCAAGTACGAGATTTCGCTGCCCCAAACATCCTTTGCCGACTCGGTGCGCGCGGCGGATGCGGCGCAGAACACCGCGACGATGGGCTTGCCGCCCACGGTCAGGATCTCGCCCGCCGTGTCCTGCACCGCGCGCGCGACCGCGTTCTCATAGGTCTCCGCCTGCTTGCCCCAGTGCGCGGACGCTTGTGTCGCAAGATCGAGATACGCAGTGCAGTGATGATAATCGTCGCATACATCCGCGCCCTTATGTACGGGCAGCGCGCTGCCGCCCGTGCGCATTTTGTGCACCGCGTAGGTGCGCGCCGCGACGGCCTGCGCGCGCAGCGCTTCGGCGGGGAAGGTCGGGGAGATCTCGGCGGAGACCACGCCCGCGACATAGGTCTCAAGCGGCATCGTGCGCACCGTGCCGCCCACGAGCACGCGGATGTTGCCGCTGTCGGGCAGCGAAGCCGCGGTCGTCTGCGCGGCGCCATCGGTCGTGGGGGCGTCCGAGCGTTCTGGGGCGTCCGTCGGATCGGCGGACGCGCTGTTTGCGGGCGCATCGACCGGTTTTGCAGCGGAAACAACATCCTCTTGCGAAATCGTCGCGTCTACACCGCGATAATATGCGCGATAAGCGAGCGGAAAGGCATAGACAATCGTGAGCAGTACCAGTCCAAGGGACAATAACTTCTTCATTTTGCATCCTCCCGGGTGTTCTTTTGACCCGAATTTCAATGGTTTAGCAGATTGACAGCTTTGCAAGCCCGGCGTATAATAAATTCACAAAGTAGTATTGGAGAGCAAGGAGCGTATGGATATGGAAGCATTCGGCGGCAAGGCGGAACCGGGCCTCATCAACAATCTATGTGACACCTTCCGGGAAAATACCCAGATCAATCCCGCGTGGTACGCGAAATACGGCATCAAACGCGGACTGCGCAACGCGGACGGCACCGGCGTGCTCGCGGGCATGACGCGCATTTCCAACGTCCACGGCTACGTCCTCAACGAGGGCGAGCGCGAACCCATCGAGGGCCGTCTGACCTATCGCGGCATCGACCTGTATGATCTGCTCGACGGCATCGCGGGCGAAAACCGCTTCGGCTACTGCGAGGTCGCTTATCTGCTCATCTGCGGCAGACTGCCCAATGCGGAGCAGCTCCACGGCTTCGGACAGGCGATCTCGGAATCGCGCGATCTGCCCGCGAACTTCACCGAGGACGTGCTCATGCGCGCGCCCAGCCCGGATATCATGAACAAGCTCGGCTATGCGACGCTCGCGCTCTACGCTTCCGACCCCAATCCGGACGACACCTCGGTCGAGAACATCATGCGGCAGGCGATCTCGCTCATCGCGCGTTTTCCGGTCATCATTTCGCACGCCTATCAGGCGAAGCGCCGCTATTTTGACAACGCGAGCATGTATCTGCATGTACCCGACAAGACCAAATCGACCGCGGAGAACATCCTCGGGCTGATCCGGCCGGACGGTGTGTACACACCGGAGGAGGCGCACCTGCTCGACCGCTGCCTCGTCATCCATGCCGAGCACGGCGGCGGCAATAACTCCGCATTCGCCGCGCGCGTCGCGTCGTCCTCGGGCACAGACACCTATTCCGCGATCGCGGCGGCGGTCGGCGCACTCAAGGGGCCGCGTCACGGCGGCGCAAACCATAAGGTCATCGAAATGTTCGATGACATCAAAACCCATGTGACCGACTGGGCAGACGAGGATGCGGTCTACGACTACCTGCTGCGCATCCTGCGGCGCGAGGTCAACGACCACTCCGGTCTCATCTACGGCATGGGGCACGCGGTCTATACGCTGAGCGACCCGCGCGCGGTCGCGCTCAAGAAGGGGGCCCGTCCGCTTGCCGAGCAAAAGGGCTATCTCAAGGAGTTTGAGCTGATCGAACGCGTGGAAAACCTGACGGCGCGCGCGATGGCACAGGTGCGCGGCGGATTGGATAAACCGATCTGCGCGAACGTTGACCTGTATTCCGGTCTGGTCTACCGCATGCTCGGCATCCCCGAGGAGCTGTTCACGCCACTCTTTGCGACCGCGCGTGTCATCGGCTGGATGGCGCACCGCATGGAGGAGATCACGACCGGCGGCAAGATCATCCGTCCCGCATACAAGCCGCTCAAGCATGAGAAGCGGTTTTACATGCCGCTGTCCGCGCGAGAATGAACAAATTAGTGTAAAAAAAGCGACGGTATCGCAGAAAAGATGCGATACCGTCGCTTTTTGCCGTTATTTTGCAGAATTGAGAAAAAAGGTGCGACAAGACAAGAAAACCCTTGACAAACCGTACAAACGTGCGTATTATTAAAAACAAGTCAGGAACAAATGTTCAAGAGGAGGATGTATATGGAATTGCAGAAAATGGCGCGGGAGTATCGGCATAACGCCGCCGTGCTCGAGCTGCGGGTCATTCAGTTGCAACGGGCGCTGCGGCGCACCGAGCAGCTGGAACTGCGCCGCCGCATCAAGCGCCGCATCGGGCTGCTGCGTGTCATGATCGGGGAGAGCCGCCGCACGGCATACGATCTGGAGCACTATTACGACCGGAAGGCGCGCTATGAAAAGCACTGCGTTCGCGGGCGCTGCGGCTGACCGCGCGGCGTGTGCGCGCTATTTCGCCGCCTGTGCGGGTGATAACGATGCATGGCGCGCACGGTTTCGTGATGCCTTTGCGCGCGCGCTGCACAATGAGCTGACCGACCGTCAGCGTGAAGTATTGCGGCTGCACTATGCGGAGGGGCTGTCCGGACGCGAGATCGCGGCGCGGTGGGGCATCAGCCCGTCGGCGGTCAGCCGCCATCTCGCGCGGGCGAGCGCAAGACTGCGGCGCATGCTCGCCTACAATCTGGAATTCCAAACCAACGCGTGGGACGAGCAGCCCCACACGTTTTTATAAAATATTATGTTTGGTTACACAGTGCGCGATAGGTTTTTGGGGAGAGCACGACATTTTGTCGCGGCAGGCGCGCCCGCGTGTAGTAGGGGATCAGTTCGCGTGCGGATAACGGCGCGGGACGATCGAGCAGTCCCGCAAGAAACGCGAGCTGCCCGAGGAAGGGTTCGGGGGCATTACAGTTTGCGCGGATGCATCCGAGGTCGAGATCGCGGTCGCGCTTGGACAGCCGCCGACCATCGGGCGCGCACAGCAGCGGAATGTGCGTGAAATGCGGCGGGGTCAGACCGAGCAGGCGGTACAGATAAAGCTGTCGCGCGGTCGAGGACAGCAGGTCGCAGCCGCGCACGACCTCGGTCACGCCCATGCGTCCGTCGTCGACGACGACCGCAAGCTGATATGCGTACACGCCGTCCGCGCGGCGCAGCACAAAGTCGCCGGTCTCCTGTGCCAGATTTTCACATACCGTGCCATACACGCCGTCGACAAAGCACACATCCTCGTCGGGTACGCGCAGCCGCATGGCGGGACGGCGCACGGACGCGCGCGCGGCGACTTCCGACGCGGTCAGGTTGCGGCATGCGCCGGAATAGAGCACACGCCCGTCGGACAGATGGGGCGCGCTCGCCGCGTGTAGCGCGGCGCGGGTGCAAAAGCACGGATAGGTCAGCCCGCGTGCTGCAAGCGCGTGGAACGCTTCGGCATAGCGCGCGGTGCACGCACTTTGCAAATAGTCGCCACCTGCGGAGAGACCGCCCTCATCCCAGTCCAACCCGAGCCAGTGCAGATCCTCCTCAAGCTGGGCGGCATAGGCACGCGTGCAGCGGTCGGGATCGAGATCCTCGATGCGCAGCACCATGTGCCCGCCCTGCGCTCGCACGGACAGCCACGCGAGCAGTGCGCACAATACGTTGCCCGCGTGCATGCGTCCGCTCGGTGACGGCGCGAAGCGCCCGCAGACCCGTGGCATATCGGCCATGGACCCTCCTCCTTTCAACAACAGATAGTAATTTTCATCACAAAAATAACAATTTTTATGAGCGTATGATTTATGCATCTCATCGACGAAAGAAGCAACCGTACCACCGAAAATGAGTGCGGTTGCTTCTTTTTAAATCTTATGGGGACGTCCGCTTGCATAAAGCTGCTCTCGGATTGCGGAAAACATGCGCTCCGCCATGCCGTACAGACGATTGATCTGTGTTTCGTTCAACGAAAAGGGCAGGTCGGTCGGGTAGCGTGTTTCGATGTACAGGTTGTTGAGCGCGGCGCTCTCGTCGAGGTACTCCGCAAAGGCATGGTCGAGGTTCATCGCCTGTCGGCACAGGTAGGTCAGGTTGTGACCGTCAAAGTGCCGTCCGGTCTTGAAAAGCAGGAAACCCTTGAGCGCCTTCTCGATCGACTGTTGACAGTGGAACGCGACCATCGCGTGATCGCCGTCCCAAGTCAGCAGGATGCGCGCCGCTTGCAGGTCGACAAGCGCCTTGTCGAGCCATTTGTAGTAAAACAGGCTGTCACCCGCCCCCTTACGGCTTCTGCTCATACAGCACCGTTCCCTTCTTGCAGATCGCGGAGGCGTAGCTAGAAAAATCGCGGGTCAGCTCCTCCCATTCCTCACAGGTGTAGAGCAGCACGTTAAACGGCACCTCGGCGTCGATCGACAGGTACAGTTCGTGCAGCAGCGCGGGCTTGTCCACCTCGGGCAGGATGACGCAAAAGTCGAGCGCCTTGATGCAACCGCTGGAAAGCGAACGCTTTTCCCCATATAAAATGACGGATTTAGGCGCGCAATGGGTCAAAATCCCCTCCAAAATCGCTTCTATCTCACGATCCATGAATCATCCATCCTTTCTGTCAGGCGGATACGGGGACAGGCGTGCCACGGCTTCAAAACGGTCCGCGCCGTCTGCCCGACCGAATACATACTGCATGTGCTGTGTGTCGCGCCCCGTGAGCAGGGTGAGCGCGTCACCGCAGCGGCACTCCGCGGTGTAGTTGACCTGCAACGCGGACACAAACTGCCCGCCCCGGTGCTCAAGCTCCAGCCCGTCCGCGATCAGATCGACGATCTTGACGTTGTTGAGGTGATCGTTTGCATCGAGATCGGAATAGCGCACGGTGTGCACATGATGGGGGGCGAGCGCATCATGCGACAGCTTGCCCGGCAGGGGAAAGCCTTCGCCCGGCTGCACGACAAAGGGCAGGCACGCCGGACGCTCCTTCGGGCGCAGCAGCTTGTGCGTGTCCGCGTCGAGCATGACCCAAGTGGAAGCCGCGTGCGCGACCTGTGCGCCGGTCTTGTCGCGGAAGTAAAAGCCGCGGCACCAGTTCGGCCCCTTGACGCCCTCGAAAACCGTTTCGCACGCGAGCGCTTCGCCGGGGTAGAATGGGCGCGCCTGTTCTACCGTGATACGCGAGAGCGCCCACACGATGGACAGATCGTCCGTGCCCAGTCCGAGGGAGTGGGCGTGCACGGTCGCCGCGTCCTGCATGAGGTCGAAGAGCGCGGACGGACGGGATACGCCGCGGCAGTCAAAGTGGCCAAAGGTGAGCGCACGGGTCAGGGTATAGCGTTGCTGTGACATAGTGTAAATGCCTTCTTTCAGCGCAAATCAGCGCAAAATGGATTGCAGGAACAATGCGAGTGTGTGCAGATAGGAGGTCATCCCGGCGAGCTGCGCGGACTTGTCGTCGGTCGCCGGCGGGGTCGGGGTGGTCTCGGGCGCAGTCGGCTGCGAGGCGTAATAGGTGCGGATCTCGCTCGCGACCGTGCCTTTGTCGCGCAGCGAGCCATAGCTGAAGAAAATATTGCCCGAGACCTCGGCGCGCGTGGCGGACAACTGGAGGTGGCGGGTGAGTTCGCCCGGGGTCTGCCAAGCCGCTGCCTGCGAGGGATCGCCGTATTTGTATGCCGCTTCCCCGATATACAGCTTGACGTCCGTGCCCTTGACCGCGTTCGCCCACCAGTCGGTCAGTACCGCATAGTCTGCGGCGGACTGCCCGATATACCAGTAGATCTGCGGGCAGACATAGTCGACCATGCCCTGACGGATCCAGGTCAGGGTGTCGGCATACGCTTTGGAGTAGGACGGATTGCCGCCGCTCGTGGCGCTGCCGCGCGGGTCGGCGCTGCGGTTCTCCCACACACCGGACGGGCTGATGCCAAACGAGGCGTTCGGGTTTTTCTGATGCACGAGGGTGTCGATGCGGCTGACGAGCGTGTTGACGTTGGCGCGACGCCAGTCGGCAAGGTTCAGCCCGCCGCCGTAGGTGCTGTATGCCGCCGTGTCGTCAAAGGTCGTACCGGGGTAGAAGTAATCGTCCATGTGGATGCCGTCCACGTCGGGATAATTGTCGAGGATCTCGCGCACGCCGCTTTCCAGCAGGTCGACAACGCCCGGAATGCCGGGATTCCAGTAGTAGTTGCCGTTATAGGGCACGACCCAGTCTGCGTGCTGTTTGGCGGGATGGGATGCGGGCAGCGCGTCCCATTCGGCTTTTTTGCCGGTCGTGACGCGGTAGGGGTTGAGCCACGCATGCAGTTCGAGTCCGCGCGCGTGTGCGCCGTCGATCCAGTAACGCAGCGGGTCAAAGCCGCCCGCGGGCGCAGTGCCCACTGAGCCGGTCAGAAAGCGGCTCCACGGATAGATCTTGGACGGATAGAGCGCATCCGTCGACGGGTGCACCTGCAAAAAGACGGTGTTTAGCCCGAGAGACTGCACGTTGTCGAGCACGGTGTCCGCTTGCTTGCGCAGCGCGGCGGCGTCGGTGGTGGGTTTGGCGGGGTAGTCCAGATTAAAGACCGACGACACCCACACGCCGCGCATGCGCTCGTCGGAGGACGGCGCCGCCGCGTAGGCTGCGGTCGAAAGCAGCAGGCAAAGGGTCAGGATGAGCGCGGGAATGCGTTTTTTCATGGGAACTCCTCTCTCGCACGGGAAAATGTAAGCTAACATGATTATGTTACCATTAAAAGCGGTGATTTACAAGAAAATGAGCATGGAAAAAATTGCGCCGCCGTAGTAAAATAAAAACAATAGAGAAAAAGAGGGAAGTGCGGTATGCAGAAAAAGATTTTAGCGCTCCACGATTTGTCGGGCTTTGGACGGTCCTCGCTCGTGCCGATCATTGCGGTGACGAGTGCGATGGGGCACCAGTGTGTGCCCGTGCCGACCGCGGTGTTCTCCACGCACACGGCGATCGAGGATTACCATGTGCGTGATCTGACCGCGGATGTGCCGCCGACGATCGACCAGTATGAGCGGCTCGGGCTGCAATTTGAGGCGGTCTATTCGGGTTTTCTCAGCAGCGAGCAGCAGATCGGCAGCGTGTCGCAGGCGATCCTGCGTCTGCGCGCACCCGAGGGCATCGTGCTCGTCGATCCGGTCATGGGCGACAACGGCGAAATCTACCGCACCTATACCGCGCAGCTGTGCCACCGTATGGGGGAGCTGTGCCATTTGGCGGATGTCATCACGCCCAACCTGACCGAAGCGGCGATCCTGCTCGGGCACGATGTGCATGCGCTGCCCGCGGACGCGCGCGAGACCGCGGACTGGGCGCGGGCGCTTGAAACAAAATATGATGCGCGCGTCGTGCTCACAGGTGTGCACGGCGGCAGCGAAACGGTCGGCGTGCTGTGCTGTGAGCATGCTCAGCTTGCCTTCTTTGAGCATGCTCGCATTCCGGCATATTATCCCGGTACGGGCGATCTTTTTGCATCGGTGCTGCTCGGCGGGCTGCTGCGCGGCGATTCGCTCGCGCAGGCGGCGGCGCGTGCGGCATCGTTCGTGCGCGACTGCATCGCGTATACCGCCGCACGGGGCACGGATAATCTGCACGGCGTACAGTTTGAGCCGCTGCTTTGTCGGCTGTGGAGCAGTCTGTAAGGAAACAGGGAGGAAACAAAATGGGCAGCAGACCTACGATCCAAATGGTCGCGGAGCGCGCGGGCGTGTCGCGCGGCACGGTCGACCGTGTCATCAACGGGCGCGCCTATGTCAGTGAGGCGGTGCGCCGCCGCGTGCTCGACGTGATGCGCGAACTGCGCTATATGCCCGT
The DNA here is from genome assembly GCA_029267335.1 of Intestinibacillus massiliensis. Taxonomy (GTDB): domain Bacteria; phylum Bacillota; class Clostridia; order Oscillospirales; family Butyricicoccaceae; genus Intestinibacillus; species Intestinibacillus massiliensis_A. Next base: position 286,420 of record JAJUJC010000002.1, read on the forward strand.
GCATATGACACAGGCAGCCGCGCTCGGCATGCTGCCGCAGGGCGAACCGTGCACGCTCGGCGTGCTCATGCCGGACTGGGGCGGCTATTTTCTGCGCGAGATCGAGGCGGGCATCGAACAGGCACGGCAGCGGCTGCGCGATTACGGTGTGCGTGTGCTCGTAGAGCATTGTGAGACCGAATTACCGGAGGAATGCGTGGAAAAGCTCGATGCGCTGCGCGCACAGGGGGCCGCAGGCATTGCGCTGTGCGCTAAAAATCATGCGCTGATCGAAGGGCGCGTCGATGCGCTGACGCAGGAGGGCATCCCGGTCGTGACGTTCAACTCCGACCTGCCGCACAGCGCACGCGTGTGCTTTATCGGACAGGATGTGATCGGCAGCGGGCGCGTTGCGGGGGAACTGATGGCAAAATGCGTGCCGCAGGGTGCGCGGGTGCTCGCGGCGGTCGGCAATCTGGAGTTTGACGGACATAAAAAGCGGCTCGACGGTTTTCTGGAACGCATGACGGAATGCGGCTTCGATGCACGCAGCATCGAGGTCATCCAGACGCACAACGATTATACGCTGAGCTGCCGCCGCGTGGCAGAGGCACTCGAGCGCACGCCCGATCTTGCAGGCGTGTATATGGCCAACCACAGCGTGACCGGCTGCGCGGAAGCGATCCGTGCGGCGGGGCGGCGCGGGACAATCCGCGTCATCAGCCACGATGTGACCGACGGGACACGCCGGCTGCTCGCAGAGGGCGCGGTTGATTTTACGATCGCGCAGGATCTGCGGTATCAGGGACGGCGGCCGCTCGAGCTGCTGTTCGGCAAGCTGTGCAAAAACGAATCACCGCAGGAGGAGATCGAGCGGCTTTCGCTGCAGATCGTGTGCTCGCAGAACCTGTAATGTATCATGCGCACTTTTTGACAAAGCAAGACAGAAAAAAGCCCTGTATCCTTATAGGATACAGGGCTTTTTTGTGGTGGAGACGAGGGGAGTTGAACCCCTGTCCGAAAGCGCGTCCACCGGGACTTCTCCGTGCGCAGACTATCTTTTTACATTCCCTCTACGCTCCGCCGGTAGTCAGGCTGAGCGCTTCAGTAGCTTCATGGTTCATGGTGCGCGCAAAGCTTAGCGCACGCACGGACGCTGCTAATCGACGCCCCGGTCCCGGGCCGCAGCGCTCCCGGGCGGGACGGGCCAGCCTAATTAGGCAGCCTGAAGAGTATAATTGTTGTTGTTTAATTTATAAAACAGTTGGAGCTTTTAACGTGGCGCCCCGCCACGGCACGCTATCCCGACTTCAACACCCCCGTCGAAGCCGTTACGTCCCCAGATAGAGGGGAGATTCCGGCGAGGACGCTGTTACCGTCCTCGGTTTTTGATCGCACGATCCATCTCGCGCTTTGCGTCGCGGGCGGCAATGCTGTCGCGCTTGTCGTGGAGCTTTTTACCGCGTGCAAGACCGATTTCGACCTTGACGAGCGAACGGCTGAAATAGATGCTCAGCGGGATGAGCGAATAGCCATCCTGCTTGGTCTTGCCGAACAGCTGCACGATCTCGCGCTTGTGCATGAGCAGCTTTTTCTCGCGAAGAGGGTCTTTGTTAAAGATGTTTCCCTTTTCGTATGGGCTGATATGCATGCCCTTGACAAAAAGCTCGCCGTTTTTGAAGATGCAGTACGAATCCTTGAGACTGACCGTGCCCTGTCGGATGGATTTGACCTCGGTCCCGAACAGTTCGACGCCCGCCTCATATTTTTCCTCGATAAAGTAGTCGTGCCATGCTTTTTTGTTTGCAGCGACCTGCTTTGTGCCTTGTTTCGTTGCCATGACACCCTCCTTTCCGTGGTACTTTTTATATTAACACGGACGGACACGCTTGTAAAGCGTCATCTGTGTTACAAATTTCGTCAAGCACGGCACGCGCATCCATATTGCGCACACCGTCCGGGTCGGGCAGCACGCGCGCGCCCCATCGAAAGCGGTCGTAATCGGTCAGATACGCCATCGGGCGTGCCGCTTGCGGAAAGCGTGCATACCAGTCCTGTCGGTGCGCACGCATCCAGCCCTGCGCGAGCGCGACCGCCTGACTGTCCGCCGTGCCGTCGCGCGCGGGGGAGCCGCCGAGCTGCACGCCGGGCGGCGATGCATGCACAAACAGCGCGCTGCCGTCTGCGCAGTCCCCGAGCGACAGATACACATGCCCCTGGGTGCTCAGCACGTCGCCCGCCTGCCGCTCATGTACCTCGGGCGCAGGTGTAAAGCCGCCCCAACCCCGCACGGCAAAGTCCGCCGCCATGCGCGCCGCGGGCATGACATAGCCCGCGCACCCGTCGCACGCAGCGAACACACCGTACACCGCCCAGCCGACGAAGCCCGAGCAGTCCAGCCCGTCATGAATGCGGTAGCGCGTGGTGTGCCAGTCGTAGTCCGCGCCCTGCTGCGCGGCGAAGCGCGCCCAACGGGGGGACGGCGCAAGCGCGCACGCTTCCACCCCCGCGCCGTCATCCGCTTCGTTCCAACCGCCGCCCCAAACATACATCGTGCGCCCGACCGGCTCGAGCGCGCGGCATAAAAACGTGCGTAAGGTTTTCATACACATCCCTCCCGCTCGATTGTATGCGCGCAATCACATATAGATGTCGCCCGCGGGCGGTGCGTTCTCGCGCGGCGCGCTCGCAGCGTAGGTCAGCGGCGACATCCCGTAATGCTGCTTGAACACGCGCGAAAAATACGCCGCGCCCGAAAAGCCTGCCGCCGCCGCGACTGCTTCGAGGGACATGCCGCCCGCGCGCAGACAGTCCTTTGCGTACTCGAGCCGCAGGCCGGTCAGATATTTGCCCGGGGTCACGCCGACCGCCGCGGAAAATACGCGGATGAGGTGCTCTTTTGTGACCAAAAGCCGCGATGCGACCTCCTCCACGCCGTACAGATAGGAAAATTCCTCCTGCATGACACCAATCGCGGCGGTGACGAGCGGGGGCAGGCCCGCGTCGCTCTCCGGACGCACGGCGCGGTAGCAGCGCAGCGTGAGCGCATACGCGGCGGCGCTCGCCTCGAGTGCGGTGCGCGGCTGCTCCGCTTCGCACGCGTGCAGCAAGGGCGCGACCGTATCGGTCAGCGCGCGTCCGCCGTGCGGCAGGAAACATCCGTCCGCGCGCGTTTCGTCGAGCAGACGCGCCACGAGCGTTCCGCGCACCGTCGCGGACAGCGCCGCGCCGTTCTGCACGCCGTCGAGCACGGTCTCGCCGCCCGGCGGCAGCAGCACGCCCTGTCCCGCGCCGAGCGACAGCGCGCGTCCGTCCGGATAGACCCGCGCGCGCCCGCTTTGCAGCCCGAGGATGAGATAGCCCGCCGCGGCAAGGCGCAGCGGCACGCCCGCCGTCACGGGATGGCGCGCGCATGCGCACAGGCATACATCGCGCGCGACCGCATCGGGCGGAACGGGCGGTATCCAACTGTATTCTTCCATGTTTTCACCCTGAAAAACCATAGGCGGAGGGCATTTTCACGCCATCCGCCTTGGAATCGTTCGTGTTTAGTTAAAGATGATGCGCTCGCTCTCCTTGTCAAAGAGATGCATCTTGTTGAGGTCGATCGCGAGCTTCATTACCGAGCCGGTCTCCGCCTGTACGCGTGCAGGCGCACGAACAATCAGCTTGTTGCCGCTGCACTCGCCATAGAGGTAGACCTCTGCGCCCATCAGCTCTGCGAGGTCGATGTTGACGTCGACACAGCTTTCCGGCGACATTTCGAGGAACACGCCCTCACTGTGGAAGTCCTCGGGACGCACACCGAGCACGACGGTCTTGCCGACGAACTGCGCGACATCCTGCTTCGCGCCGTCGATCTTACCCTGCGGCACGGGGATGTGGTAGTTGCCGAAGCTGACGAGGTAGCCGTCGCCCTTCTTCTCGAGCGTTGCCTCGATCAAGTTCATCTGGGGGGAGCCGATGAAGCCTGCGACGAACAGGTTGCACGGCGAGGTGTACAGGTTCTGCGGGGTGTCGACCTGCTGGATGAAGCCGTCCTTCATGACGACGATGCGGTCGCCCATGGTCATTGCCTCGGTCTGGTCATGTGTGACGTAGACGAAGGTGGTCTGCAGGTGCTTGTGCAGCTTGATGATCTCGGAACGCATCTGGGTACGCAGCTTTGCGTCAAGGTTCGAGAGCGGTTCGTCGAGCAGGAAGACCGCAGGGTTACGAACCATTGCACGACCGAGCGCGACGCGCTGTCTCTGGCCGCCGGAAAGCGCCTTAGGCTTGCGGTTGAGCAGATGCTCGATGTCGAGCACCTTTGCCGCCTCATGCACCTTGCGGTCGATCTCGTCCTTGTCGACCTTGCGCAGCGTCAGACCGAACGCCATGTTCTTGTAAACGGTCATATGGGGATAGAGCGCGTAGTTCTGGAACACCATTGCGATGTCGCGATCCTTGGGCGCAACATCGTTGACCAGGCGGTCGCCGATGTACATTTCGCCGCTCGTGATCTCTTCGAGACCCGCGATCATGCGCAGGGTGGTGGACTTGCCGCAGCCGGACGGGCCGACCAGAATGATAAATTCCTTATCCTCGATCTCGAGGTTGAGGTCTTCAATGACCTTGACGTCGCCCGGATAGATCTTGCCGAGGTGTCTAATAGAAATCGCTGCCATGTTCCATCCTCCAAATGCAAAATATTGATGTCATAACGGTGCAAAATCAACGCCGTTTGATATGCTTTTTCTTTGATAAAAGCATATCACGTTGCAGTTGGTTAAGCAATCATAAAATATTGATATATTTTGCGATTTGTTGAGCCGCGCTGCGGCATGCACCGGCATCTCTTATGAAAAGGCGTGCGTTGTTCTCACGCACGCTTTTTTTGCGCACAAAACCTCCATGTACTCTTCATGCGATGTTCATATGACGGACACGAAGCGCGCTTATCCTAAAAGCATCGGAAGCGGCAGCGCCGCCCGCATGTACGTTTTGCAGCCACCTGCTATGGAGGTGTTTGATGATGCTGCACCCATTTATCGCACTCATTCCCGCCTACGAGCCGGACGCGCGCCTTGCCGCACTGACCGAAGCGCTCGTGGGGACGGGCTTCTCCGTGGTCCTCGTCGATGACGGCAGCGGCCCGCGCTATCGCAATCTTTTCGCACAACTCCAGCCTGCCGCGACCGTGCTTGCCTACGACACGAACCGCGGCAAGGGCTACGCGCTCAAGACCGGCTTCGGTTATCTTGCGCGGCATGCACCGGCAGACGCGGTCATCGTCACGCTCGACAGCGACGGACAGCACACGCCGGAGGATGCCTATCGCGTCGCGTGCTGCGCCGCTGCCCATCCGCGTGCGCTCACGCTTGGCGTGCGCGGTTTCGGCAAGGGTACGCCCGCGCGCAGCCGCTTCGGCAACACGGTGACGCGGCTCGTGTATCGCGTGTCGACCGGCTGCCGCGTGAGCGACACGCAGACCGGTCTGCGCGCCTTCTGCGCGCCGCTGCTGCCCTATTTGTCCGCGATCGCGGGCGACCGCTACGAATATGAGATGAATATGCTGCTCGCCTGCCCGCGCGACGGCGTCGAGATCGTGGAAACACCGATCAAGACCATCTACCTCGACGGCAACCGCGGCTCGCACTTCCACACCGTGCGCGACTCTCTGCGCGTGTACAGCGGCATCCTCAAATTCGCCGCGTCCTCGCTCACGGGCTTCGCCATCGACTACGGTCTGTACAGCGTGCTGACCTTCGCGCTCGCGGGACTGGGTGCGGCGGCGATCCCCGTGTCGAACATCGCCGCGCGCATCGTGAGCGCGAGCGCAAACTTCGCCATCAACAAAAAACTGGTCTTTGACAGTCGCGAGAGCACTTTCAAGACCGGCATGCAGTATGCGCTGCTTGCCGCGTGTATTCTGCTCGGCAACACCGTGCTGCTCAGCTTCGCGGTCAACGTGCTCGGCATCGACCGCTTTGCCGCAAAGCTGTTCACCGAGCTGACCTTCTTCACGCTGAGCTGGCTCGCGCAGCGCTTCTGGATCTTTAAAGGACACAAAGGAATGAAACAAATCTTATGAAACACCGTGCTCTTTTTCCGCGGCTGTACGCGTTCGCGCTGACCGCGTTCACCGCATTCGTGCTGCTCGATGCGTTCGTCATCCCGCAGAGCTACTCGGTCGTCAAAACGCCTGCCGTGACACAGGGAAACACGACAAACGCCGCGTCGGACCCCACGACCACCGCAAACACCGAAAAGGCAGCGGTCACCGCGACCACCTATGACAACGGCTCGACCAAGATCACGCTGTCGACCTACCGTGAGTACGACACGGACATTTACGTTGCGGACGTGACGCTTTCCGGCGCGGATGCGCTCAAAACCGCGTTTGCGAACAACACTTACGGCAAAAACGTCACACAGACGACCTCTGCGATGGCGCAGGCACAAAACGCCGTGCTCGCGATCAACGGCGACTATTACGGCGCGCGTTCGGGCTACGTCATCCGAAACGGCGTGCTCTATCGCGACACCGCCGCGAGCGCGAAGCAGCAGGATCTCGTCATTTACGCGGACGGCACGATGGAGATCGTCCAAGAGGGCGACGTGACCGCGCAGGCGCTGCTGGACAAGGGGGCGCAGCAGGTGCTGTCTTTCGGCCCGGGACTGCTGACGGACGGCACGGTGACCGTCGACGAAACGACCGAGGTCGACAAGGCGCGCACAAGCAACCCCCGCACCGCGATCGGTCAGGTGGACGGCCTGCACTATGTCTTTGTTGTTGCGGATGGCCGCACGAGTGCGAGTGCGGGGCTGTCGCTCTATCAGCTTGCACAGTTCATGCAGGGTCTGGGCGTGCGCACCGCGTATAACCTCGACGGCGGCGGCTCGTCGACCATGGTGTTTGGCGGCGCGGTCGTCAATCAGCCGACCACGGGCGGCGACCGCATCAGCGAAAGAAAGGTGAGCGACATTGTCTACATCGGTTAAATCCCCGCGCGCGCGCACGCTGCGCGTTTATGCGGCGGCGACGTTGTTTTGTATTGTATTCGCACTTATTTATGAGCATTTCAGCCACGGCGTGTATTCCGCGTTCCTGCTCGGCATGTTTGCGTTCCCGCTGCTCGGCGGCATCGTGCCCTGCGTGCTGCTGCCCAAAGCTCCCGCGCGCAGCGCGCGGCATGCGTGGCATGCGGGCGTCGCGACGCTCACGGTCGGCAGTTGTGTGCACGGTATTTTCGACATCTACGGCACGACCGCGCCGCTCGTCACGGCGTACTGGGTCGCGGGCGGACTGCTGCTCGCGGCGGGGCTTGCGCTGTGGGTCATGCGCGCCCGCGCACACTGATCTGATTTGTTCATATTCTATTTGACACAATCCTATTGCCCCCGTGCGGTTTTTCGGGTATACTAGCCGCATGGGGGCGATTTTTTGCAATACGAACAGCTTTTACTCAAAAATCAACTTTGTTTTCCGATCTATGCGTGCTCGCGCGAGATCATCAAGGCGTACAAGCCTTTTCTGGACGAAATCGGGCTGACCTATACGCAGTACATCGTTATGATGGTGCTGTGGGAGCGCGGCAGCGTGACCGCAAAGACGCTCGGCAGCGAGCTGCATCTCGATTCGGGCACGCTCACGCCGCTGCTCAAGCGGCTCGAGAGCGTGGGGCTTGTCACGCGGGCGCGCGCGGTCGACGATGAGCGCAGTCTCGTCGTATCGCTGACCGAGCAGGGTGCGGCGCTTGAGGCGCGCGCGGCGGACATCCCGCGGCGCATGGGCGCGTGCGTCGACCTGTCCGCGGACGAGGCGGCGACGCTCTACCGGTTGCTCTACCGCGTGCTCGGCAACGTCGCACACACCTGCCCGCCAGAACCGCACGCAGAATGAAAAAACGCCGGAAAGCGTGTGCTTTCCGGCGTTTTTCGGTGTATCCTTAGATGACGAGGGACGGCGCGTTGTATACGCGTGTGCCCAGCTCCGCGTCGAGCATGTACAGACCCTTGGGGTCGCTGCCAAACAGGTCGTAGCGCTTGAGCAGCTCGTCCGTGTTCTGCTCCTCCTCGCCCTGCTCCTTAACGAACCAGTCAAGGAACTGCATCGTGCGGAAGTCCTTGAGGTCGTACGCGGCGGCATAGATGTCGTTGATGCGCGCGGAGACCTTATATTCGTGCTCGAGTGCGGTCGCGAGCGGCATGCGGAAGTCCGTGTACACGAAATCCGGCTTGGGGATGGTGTCGAGTGCGGCATGCGCACCGTTATTGAGCACATATTTGTTGAACAGCAGCGCGTGGTCACGCTCTTCCTGCGTCTGAATGGTGAACCAGTTGGCAAAGCCGCTCAGATTCTGCTCGGCAAAGTAGTTTGCAATGTCGTGATAGATGTAGGCGGAGTACCATTCAAAGTTCTGCTGCGCGTTAATCATGTCGACCAGTTTTTGATTCAGCATCGGAAAAACCCTCCTGTTCGCGGCGCTCGCGCGCCCAATGTTGTCGGTTTGGACAATTTCATACTAACTGTTTTTGCCGGTGCTGTCAAGCGGGAGTTTGCCTGCCCTTGACGGCGCGCCCGCGACAGGGTAAGATAGAAAAAACACCGTTTCCATCCCCGTTAGAAAGTGAGAGAAGCCTTATGCTACCGCTCGATCAATATCTGCCGTTCTGGAATCGGCTTGACCCGGCCGATCAGGCGGCATTCACCGCAGCCGTGCACCCGCGCCGCTTTGCACAGGGCACGATCCTGCACAACGGCGCGAACGACTGCATCGGTCTGCTGCTCGTGACAAGCGGACAGCTGCGCGTGTTCACGGTATCCGGCGAGGGGCACGAGATCACGCTTTACCGCCTGTTTGACCGCGACCTGTGCCTGTTTTCGGCATCGTGCATCCTGCGCGGCGTGACCTTCGACGTGACCGTCGAGGCGGAACGCGACACCGAGGTCCTCCACATCCCGTCCGAGCTGTATCACCGCCTGATGGAGCGCTCCGCGCCGGTTGCGAACTTCACAAACGAGCTGATGGCGGAGCGGTTCTCCGACGTGATGTGGCTCATGGATCAGATCTTGAACCACAAACTTGATACACGGCTTGCCGCGCTGCTGCTTGAGGAACGCGCGCTTGCCGGCAGCGACACGCTCAACGTGACGCACGAGCAGCTTGCCGCCCATCTCGGCAGCGCGCGCGAGGTCGTCACGCGCATGCTGCGCTATTTTCAGAGCGAGGGCTTGGTGCGCCTCGGGCGCGGCAGCCTGACCGTGACGGATGAGGCGCGTCTGGGTGTGCTGTCCGCCGCGAGCCGCCGGTGACAAAGTCACGGTAATGCCGACGCTTTGGGTGTATTCTTATTCCATCATAAAAGATTCCACGAAGGAGGAATAAGAATATGTCTGTTAAGCCGGTTGATTCCGCGAATTTCGCCAAGGAGGTTCTGTCGTCCGATCGTCCCGTGCTCGTCGATTTCTGGGCGCCGTGGTGTATGCCCTGCAAGATGCTGTCTCCCGTCGTCGATCAGATCGCGGCCGCACACCCCGAGATCGAGGTGCGCAAGGTCAATGTGGACGAAGCGCCTGCGCTCGCGCAGAAGTATCAGATCATGGGCATTCCTGCGCTGCTGCTGTTTCAGGGCGGCGAGCCGGTCGCCCGCAAGGTCGGCGTACAGCCCCGCGAGTCCATCGAGAGTATGTTCAAATAAGCACGGTCAAAACAAAACGGCGCAGCCTTGGGCTGCGCCGTTTTTGCGCGCAGAAAACACCCTTGTGGTATGACGGGTTGGATGTCCGTCGGCGGTATCAAGCCAGACTGCGCGCGCGGCAGCATTTTTTCCAGGAGCATCTACCTATATTCCTGTATAAAAACAGGAAATACATTGCAAAATGCACAGCAATCCTTTATGATAAAAGTGTTGTGCGCATAAAACGCCAACGCAGAAAGAGGAGGAGATTCCATTATGTTTGAGCTCAGACCACAGCTATTGCTGTCCCTGAGAACGTATTCCGGTCAGAAATTCGGCAAGGATTTGATTTCCGGCGTTATTGTAGCCATCATCGCGCTGCCGCTGTCCATCGCGCTTGCGCTCGCGTCGGGAGTGTCACCCGAGCAGGGTCTGTATACCGCCATCATCGCGGGTTTCCTGATCGCGGCGCTCGGCGGCAGCAAGGTGCAGATCGCAGGGCCGACCGCGGCGTTCGCGACGATCGTCGCGGGCATCGTTGCGCGTAACGGCATGGACGGACTGGTCACCGCAACCGTGCTCGCGGGCGTGATACTCGTGCTCATGGGGCTGCTGCGTATGGGCAACATGATAAAGTATATTCCCTATACCATTACCACCGGCTTTACCGCGGGCATCGCGGTGACCATTTTGATCGGTCAGCTCAAAGACTTTCTCGGGCTGACCTTCCGCACCGCGCCGGTCGAGACCATGGAAAAGCTCGGACAGGTCGTCGAGCGCATCGGCACGATCAACTTCGCCGCGCTCGGTGTGGGCGGTCTGGCGCTCGTGATCCTGATTTTCTGGAACAAGCTGTGCGCGAAAGTGCCCGCGTCACTCATCGCGGTACTCGTGACGGCGGCGGCGGTCAAGCTGCTGCACCTGCCGGTGAACACCATCGGAGACCTGTATACCATTTCGGGGGCGCTGCCCGCGCTCCATGTGCCCGCGCTTTCCTATCATACGGTTGCGGCGGTGCTGCCCGATGCGTTCACAATCGCCATTCTCGCCGCGATCGAGTCGCTGCTGTCCGCGGTCGTTGCGGATGAGATGATCGGCGCGACGCACAACTCCAACATGGAACTCATCGCGCAGGGCGTGGGCAATACCGCGTCTGCACTGTTCGGCGGCATCCCCGCGACCGGCGCGATCGCGCGCACCGCCGCCAACATCAAAAACGGCGGCGTGTCTCCCGTCGCGGGCATGGTGCATTCGGTCGTGCTGCTGCTCGTGCTCGTGCTGCTCATGCCCTACGCTGCGCTCATCCCCATGCCATGCATTGCGGCGATCCTGTTTCAGGTCGCCTATAATATGAGTGGTTGGCGCACGGTCGTGCGTGTCATCAAGCGCGCCCCCAAAAGCGATATTGCCGTGCTTGTGCTCACCTTTGTGCTCACGGTGGTGTTCGATCTGGTCGTGGCGATCGCGGTGGGTCTGACGCTTGCGTGCCTGCTCTTTATGAAGCGTATGGCGGATGTCTCAGTCGTAGAGGAATGGGACTATGTCGAGCAGGGCGAGGGCGACTGCGGCCGTCTGATGGAAGTGCCCGCCCATGTGATGGTCTATGAGATCACCGGTCCGATGTTTTTCGGCGCGGCGGACAAGATTCCGCACATGGATGCGCAGTCCGATAAAAACGTGCTCATTCTGCGCATGCGCGCGGTGCCTGCGCTCGATATTACTGCACTCAAGGGGCTGCGGCGCCTGTGCGGTGAGTGCCGTGCGGCAGGCGTGCACGTTGTGTTTTCACATGTCAATGAGCAGCCGATGTCGGTATTCGAGAAATCCGGTTTGTTTGAAGAGTTGGGACGCGAGCAGTTTCAGCCCAATATCGACGCAGCACTCGCACGCGCCATTGAACTGGAACACCAAGACCTGTTGCAGTCTGTAGGAGGGGCATCGTGACGAAAATTCTGTTTGTTTGCCATGGCAACATCTGCCGCAGCCCGATGGCAGAGTTTGTCATGCGCGACCTCATCGAAAAGGCGGGAGCGGCGGCACGTTATACGGTCGCTTCCGCGGCAACCAGTGCGGAGGAGATCGGCAATCCGGTCTATCCGCCTGCGCGCCGCAAGCTCGAGGAGCACGGGATCGCAAGCGACGGCAAATGTGCGCGTCGGCTGACCCGTGCGGATTACGATGCCTATGACCTGCTCATCGGTATGGACGACGAGAATATGCGTGAGATGCTGCGCATCTGTGACGGAGACCCGCAGGGTAAACAGCATCTTTTAATGGACTACATCTCGCGTGGTGGAGAGGTCGCAGATCCGTGGTATACGCGCGACTTTGAAGCGACTTGGCGCGACATTTCGGAGGGCTGCCGCGGGCTGCTCGCGGCGCTTGAAAAAGAGGGAAAATGACGTGTGTAAAAAACCATGAAACTTTCTGTAGAAAGTTGTTGACAAAGCGTAGATGAGTTGGTATACTAAACAAGCTGCTTCGGTGAGGCGGCCGCGAGGGAGACAAAATGACCAGAACTTAAACAAGATTCGAAAAGAATTTGAAAAAAGTTCTTGACAGACTGGCTTCTGAGTGATATACTAAATAAGCTGTTTCGGTGAGAGAAAACGCTGAAAAACGCGGTTTTTCAAAGCGGAACAGCGAAAAAGATTGCACCTTGTAAATTAAACAACGTAAAGCAAATGCAAACCTAAAACGAACCTGAAATTCCTTTTGGAGTTTACTCCAAAAGTC
>JAJUJC010000010.1 GCA_029267335.1 Intestinibacillus massiliensis
AGCGTTCGCCATCGGCTCGCCCGGCGGCGTACAGCTCGCAAACACGATCACGACCGGCTCGATCTCCGCGATCAGCCGTGACATTACGATTGACGACCGCGTCATGACGCTCATCCAGACCGATGCGTCCATCAACCCCGGTAACTCGGGCGGCGCGCTCATTAACAAATACGGTCAGGTCATCGGCATCACCTCTGCCAAGCTGAGCAGCACGGGCGGGATCAACGGCACCGCGTATGAGGGGCTGGGCTTCGCCATCCCGATCGACTCCGCCAAGGAGATCATCGACGAGCTGATTCAGCACGGCTATGTTTCCGGTCGTCCCGCGATCGGCGTGACAGGCTACAACATCTCCGAGCAGACCGCGCAGTACAACAATGTGCCGCAGGGCGTGCTCATCACCGCGGTCGATACCAATTCCGATGCGGCGAAGCAGGGCTTACAGGCAAATGATATTATTACCGGTGTCGAGGGCAAAACCATCACGACGATGGATGAGATCAACACCGCGAAGAAGGACTTGAAGGCGGGCGACAAGCTGAAGCTGACCATCTATCGCATGAGCACGGGCAAGACCATGAATATTACAATCACCCTTGCCGACCAGCACGAGCTCGCGGGCAATACCTCAACCCAGCAGCAACAACAGCAGCTTCCACAGCAGGGAAGCGGCAACTACGGCGGATATTATATGTTCCCGTAACACACCATGAGAAAAAGGGGCGGCGTGCAGCCGCTCTTTTTTCAAACAGGGGAGGGAGTAAGATGGGAGATACCTTTGCGCGCATTTATGAGGTGGTGCGCCGCATCCCCGTGGGCTATGTGGCGACCTATGGGCAGGTCGCCGCGCTCGCAGGCAACCGACGCTGGGCACGGGTGGTGGGCTATGCGCTGCACGCCAACCCCGATCCGCACGGTATCCCGTGTTACCGCGTCGTGAGCCGTGACGGCAAACTCGCACCGGCGTTCGCCTTCGGCGGAGAGGAGCGACAGCGCGCGCTGCTTGAGGCGGACGGCGTGGCCTTCCGTGCAGACGGCAGCGTTGACCTTGCGCATTGCCAGTGGGACGGATTTTGAGCGCCGCGCAAGGCACAAAATCAAAAGCGTCATTGCCGCCACGGCTGCAAATAAAAAGTTGACAGGCAAAAAACACGCTGAAAAAATCCATAAAAACAAAAAAACGCAAAGCGGCAAAATCGTCAGAAAATACAAAGAGTGCAGGAAACACGCAATAAACTTTCAAAAATAAAGAAAATGACGACTTATTTTTTCAAAAAATAAGTAAGTAGTTCTTGTATTCGACAATTTAACGTGATAAAATAACGTCAGTAAAACGCCGAGAGGCGGCCAGTCCGTAAGTGATGAAGGAGTTAACGCATATGGAAATCAAGAATCAGTATTTGCAATCTGTTTATGATGGCCTTGCACGCCGCAACGCACATGAGCCGGAGTTCCTCCAGGCGGTATATGAAGTGTTCGAGTCCCTCGTTCCGGTCGTCGAGGCGCGTCCCGAGATCGAGAAGAGCGGCATCATGGAGCGCATCGTTGAGCCGGAGCGCATCCTCAATTTTCGCGTTTCGTGGGTAGACGACGCAGGTAAGGTGCAGGTCAACCGCGGTTGGAGAATCCAGTTCAACAGCGCTATCGGCCCCTACAAGGGCGGCTTGCGTCTGCACCCGTCGGTCAATCAGTCCATCATCAAGTTCCTCGGCTTTGAGCAGATCTTCAAGAACAGCCTGACCGGTCTGCCCATGGGCGGTGGCAAGGGCGGTTCCGACTTCGACCCGAAGGGCAAGTCCGACAACGAGATCATGCGTTTCTGCCAGTCCTTCATGACCGAGCTGTCCAAGCACATCGGTGCGGACACGGACGTTCCGGCGGGCGACATCGGCACCGGCGCACGTGAGATCGGCTTCATGTTCGGTCAGTACAAGCGTCTGCGCAACGAGTTCACCGGCGTTCTCACCGGCAAGGGTCTGTCCTACGGCGGCTCCCTCGCGCGCACCGAAGCAACCGGCTACGGCGCATGCTATTTCATGAACGAAATGCTCAAGGATGCGGGCACCTCCTTCGAGGGCAAGCGCGTCGTCATCTCCGGCTCGGGCAACGTCGCGATCTACGCGAACCAGAAGGCGACCCAGCTCGGCGGCAAGGTCGTTGCAATGAGCGACTCCAACGGCTACATCGTTGACGAGAACGGTATCGACTACAAGATCATGCAGCAGATCAAGGAAGTCAAGCGTGCGCGCATCAGCACCTACCTCGACTATGTCCCGTCCGCGAAGTACTTTGAGGACAAGGATGGCTCGAAGGGCATCTGGACGGTCGCTTGTGACATCGCGCTGCCCTGCGCGACCCAGAACGAGCTGAACGAGGCTTCCGCAAAGACCCTGATCGCAAACGGCGTCAAGGCTGTTGCAGAGGGCGCGAACATGCCGTCCACCCCGGAGGCAGTTGCAGCATTCCAGCAGGCGGGCGTACTCTTCGGGCCTGCAAAGGCTGCAAACGCGGGCGGCGTTGCAACCTCCGGTCTGGAAATGAGCCAGAACAGCCAGCGCCTGAGCTGGACCTTTGAAGAGGTCGATGCAAAGCTGCATCAG
>JAJUJC010000003.1:0-252500 GCA_029267335.1 Intestinibacillus massiliensis
AAAGCAGTTTGCGATAAGCAGTGCGTGCTATTGGTGACGAGGGTACACCTGTTCCCATTCCGAACACAGTAGTTAAGCTCGTTTACGGTGACAATACTTGGCTGGCGACGGCCCGGGAAGATAACACAGCGCGCACACAAAAGACACTATCCATTTGGGTAGTGTCTTTTGTTATTTTAAACAACGTATAGAATCACAGCAGCATGGAATAGAAGCAAAGCGGTGTGATTTTATCAATGATTGTATTTGCCCTTGAGATCGCGTATAAGACGTGGAAACGCGCAGCAAGGAAAAGAACGGCGCAAACGCCATAAGCCATCCAGAGGCTCTGTGCGGGGCAGGAGTATGCGGTCCGATTTCTTGCCCTGCCGCCCAATGCCGGTGTAAGGATGCGAGGAGGCGATATCCTTAGTGAGGTTGCACACAAATAAAAAAGACCGATGCTGCAAATACAACATCGGTCTTTTTTGAATCAATATATGCGAGCGCAAATTAGATCGCGCGGGTAACCTTGCCGGAGCGGAGGCACCGAGTACATACGTTGACATGGCGGGGAGTACCGTCTACGAGCGCCTTTACGCGACGAACGTTGGGCTTCCACATTCTGTTGGAGCGTCTGTGAGAGTGAGAAACCTTGATACCAAAAGTCACGCCCTTGCCGCAAATATCGCACTTTGCCATTTTCCTGCACCTCCTTATCTGTAGGCATTGAGTAACGCATATTATAATATCATAACATTTGAGCTTTTGCAAGCAAATTCGTAAAAAAATATGTATTTGTGTAAAAAAACATTTTGCGAGCAGGAGCAAGGATTGAAAAAGCTGGAATGGTGGGGTATAATAATTTCACATAGCTTTGTCGGGTGCAGTACAAAATGCGGGAGGAAACGATATGCAACTGAAGGAATTCAGCGTCAATCTGGGCGATTTAATACAGGAATTCAACTTTGAGGTCCTGTATGGTCCGGATGGTTTTGAAAAAATAGAGATCACGAAGGACGATGTCAATCGTCCGGGTCTACAGCTCGCCGGCTTCTTTGATTACTTTGATCCCAATCGCCTGCAGATCATGGGCAAGGTCGAAACCACTTTCGTAGAGCGCTTTACGCCTGAAATGCGTCTCGCTTGCTTCAATCGTCTGTTTGAGACGCATATCCCCGCACTGATTATTTCGCGTAATATTGACATTTTTCCGGAATGTATGGAAGCGGCAAAGACGCATGGCGTGACGCTGCTGCGTACCAATGAATTTACTTCGACGATCATGGGAAACATCGTGTCTTCGCTCAAGGTCTCCTTGGCGCCGCGCATCACGCTGCATGGCGTATTGGTGGAAATTTACGGTGAAGGCGTGTTGCTGCTCGGCGATTCCGGCGTCGGTAAATCTGAAACTGCGATCGAACTTGTCAAGCGCGGACACCGTCTGATCGCGGACGATGCGGTAGAGATCAAACGCGTATCGGATCGTACTCTGGTCGGCACGGCACCCGAGGTCATCCGCCATTTCATCGAGCTGCGTGGCATCGGCATTGTCGATGTACGGCGTATCTTCGGTATAGGCTCTGTCAAGATGACGGAAAAGATCGAACTCATCATCAATCTCGAGCCGTGGGAAGACGGCAAGCAATACGACCGTCTGGGTCTGGACGGTCAGTCGACCAGTATTCTGGATATTGCCATCCCGTCGCTGACCATTCCGGTCAAGCCCGGTCGAAATCTCGCGGTCATCATCGAGGTCGCGGCAATGAATAACCGTCACAAAAAGATGGGTTATAATGCGGCAAAGGAATTGCAGGATCGCATGATGAAGGAGTTTGGCGGCTGATGCCATATATTCCGACAGACAACAAGCCCACAAGGGCTGGAGGATAGACGAACGGAGGAACTGTATGAAAATTGGAGTGGATCTGGGCGGCACGAATACAGTCGTAGGACTGTGCACAGATGAGGGCGTTCTGCTGCGCAAGGCGAGCCGTCCTACGAAGCACGGCGACGCACCCGCACTGCTGCGCGACTGTCGTGAGCTAGCGGTCGAAGTATGTCAGGCACAGGGCATCAAGACGAGCGAAGTCTGTCAGATCGGTCTCGGCGTCCCCGGCTCTTTGGTCAAAGAAACGTGCACGCTGACCTTCGGCACGAATCTTGGCATGTCGCAGGTGTGTTTTGCCGATGCCTTTCAGCCCGATTTCACCTGCACGGTACATCTGGATAACGACGCAAACTGTGCCGCCCTCGGTGAGTATGTCAGCGGCGCGGGTCGTGGCGTGCGCAGCATGGTCATTCTGACACTGGGCACGGGTGTCGGCGGCGGCATCATCCTCGACGGCAAGCTCTACACTGGAGAGAACAACATCGCCGGCGAGATCGGACATATGGTGGTCGAGTATGGCGGCGTACAGTGTAACTGCGGTCGCCGCGGCTGTCTGGAGACCTACGCGTCTGCAAGCGCACTCATCCGCATGGCGAAGGAACAGCTTGAGCAGGGTGTCGACAGCGTGCTGACACAGCGCATCGCGGACAACGGCGGCAAGCTCAACGCCAAGATGGTATGCGATGCAAACGATGAGGCCGATCCGGCGGCAAAGGCAGCATTTGACCGTTATGTCGCTTATCTGGCATGCGGCATCAACAACATCATCGCCATCCTACAGCCGCAGCGTATCGTGCTGGGCGGCGGCGTCGCGGGATACGGCGAAAAGCTGCTCGCGCCGCTGCGTGAGCGTGTGCAGGCGGATCTCATGCCGGCAGACTGCGAGCAGGGCGATCTGGCGCTCGCGCAGCTTGGCAACGATGCGGGCATCATCGGCGCCGCAATGCTCGAAAAGTAAAAAACAGGAGCCTGTCTCACGACGAGACAGGCTCCTTTTCATACGGTTTGCATGACAGTACTGTGACAAATTACAGGAAACCCCGCAGTTTCCTTGATTTTGACGGCTTACGATGCTATAATACAAAATATATATCATAGGTTCGTTCGCGGTTTTTACATAAGAGGAAGTCTTGTTATGCATATTTTTCAAAAATTCGGTATCCTATCGTTGACCGCGCTGCTGTCGTTGCAGCTTGGCGCGCATGCGACAGAACTGGCAGATCCGGAGAGCGGTGCGGGGAGCGCCCCCGTCAGCGAGAGCACCGTGCAGAGCGCGCCTGCGGTCATTGCGGACAATGACGAGGGGAGCGATCCGGAAAAGCCCGCCGCGACCTCGTCTGCCGTCACAGTCGGTATCACGACACAGTCACCGCCGCTGCGGAAAGCATCCGTCACACAGGATAAAATTACACTCGACGGCGTGACGGTTCGGCCCGCGGGCTACAATCTTAACGACGAAAATTATTTCAAGCTACGCGACATCGCGTATCTGATGAACGGCAAAAAAGCGCAGTTCGACGTTGGTTGGGACAACGATACGAGCAGCATTACCATGATGTCCGGACGCAGCTATCAAAAGGTCGGCGGAGAGATGAGCAGCGCAAGTGCAAAGCCGACCATTCGGGAGACCAACGCGCGCGTACTGGTAGATGGTAAGGCAGTCAGCATGACGGCGTATAATATTAACGGCAATAACTATTTCCGCTTGCGTGATATTGCCTCGAAGATCGGTTTTGAGGTCGACTATGTCAATCGTGTCGTCACACTGACGAGCGGCGACAGCAAGCAATATACCGTTACCTACAACATGAACGGACACGGCAGTCAGATCGCTGCAGGTACGGTAGAGGAGGGCAGTAAACTGTCTGCACCCGCCGCGCCGACCGCTTCGGGCTATGTGTTTGTCGGATGGTACACGGATGCCGCCGGCACAAAAGCCTACGACTTTGCAAGCAAAGTCAACGCAAATCTGACGCTGTATGCAAAGTGGGCAAAGAGCCATACCGTGTCGTTCAACATGAACGGGCACGGCACACAGATCCCGGACAAGACCGGCATCGCCGCAGGCAGCAAGCTCACCGCACCGACGGCTCCCTCGGCAGCGGGATTCGTCTTTTTGGGATGGTACACCGATGCGGCGGGCAACAAGGCATGGGACTTTGCAAACGATACAGTCAGCGCTGATGTGACACTGTACGCAAAATGGACGGTCACCTATACCGTATCCTTCAGCATGAACGGACATGGCGCACAGACGCCGTCACAGCCGGGCATCCTCTCAGGCGGGCGCGCGAGTGAGCCGTCCAAGCCTTCTGCGAGCGGCTACCGCTTTGACGGATGGTATATCGACAGTGCATGCACGATCCAGTGGTCGTTTGGCGTGGATACGGTAACAAACGATCTGACCCTGTATGCCAAGTGGACAAGCACTTCGGATGATGGCGCAAACACCGATAACAACACGGGTACCGGCGGTGGCACGACGACCAATCCGTCGACGGGCGCTGCAGTGGACGGCGTTATGACTGTGTTACTCGATGCCGGACACGGCGGCAGCGACCCCGGCGAGGTCGGCAACGGACTGGATGAAAATTCGGTCAATCTCACGGTTGCACAGCATCTGCGTGACCTGCTCGAGCAGTCCGGCGTCAAGGTCATCATGATCCGCGACGATCTTTCCACCACGGTCAAGGGGCAGGCGCGCATCGACAGAGTGCGCGAGTTGATGGCACAGTACCGATTCGATCTTTCCATCAGCGTGCACCATAACGGCGGCGGTGCAGTCGGTGCGGAGGTCTATGTGCAGACGATCACACAAGACCCGAGCGGACGCAGCAGAGCACTGGGTGAGCTGGTCATCCAGGAGTTCAAAGCGCTCGGACAATCAAGCCGCGGCGTTAAGACCAATAATCTGTACATGACACGCGTGCCCGCAGAGGGCTCTGTCCCTGCGATCCTCAGCGAGTTCTGCTTCCTCGATAATGTGGCCGATGCAGCGAAAATCGATACACTGGCGGAGCAGCAGGCGGAGGCACAGGCACTCTATAACGCGACCATGCGTTACTTCCAGCAGTATACCTACTAAGACGAAGGAGAATTATCTCACTATGGAAAGCAGAATCGAGCAGGCGTGCGAACGCCATCACAAGGGATATAACTGTGCACAAGCGGTCGTGTGCGCTTACGCGGATCTATTCGGCGTGGATGAGGACACCGCTTACCGTATGTCCGAGAGCTTCGGCTTCGGCATGGGATCGCAGGAGGTATGCGGCGCGCTGACCGGTGCACTCATGGTACTCGGACTGAAAAACAGCGGCGGCATGGAGCAGCCCGGCGCGACCAAGGCGGCGACCTACCGCCATGCGCGTGTGTTGACCGAGAAATTCCGCGAGGCGACCGGCGCGCTGCTGTGCCGGGAAATCAAGACACAGCCTCCGCTGTGCTCCTGCGACCGGTGCGTGGAATGCGGCGCGCGGCTCGTAGAAGAGGAAATTTTATACAAGGTGTAAAAAACAGACCATTTTCTACACAGAACAGTTTTTTGACGTGAAAAAAATGGAAATAAATCAACATCATCGACACAATGTGACAAACTTCTCGTTTCTGCTGCGGTATTCTGGTAACGTTGCAGCGGCGGAAGCCTCAGACACACTTCCGTCGGATTGCAGTGCGAATCATCTCGCAAAATGCATGAAGGGGGAAGAAAATGCTTCGATATCTGACATCGGTAAGTACCATATCCCAACCGCCGCTGGGCGATTACCGAACACACGGCATCATGGTGATGGATGGAGACAGGATCGTGGATGAGATCGAGGACGTGTCACCGGATGGCGAAACCGTGGAACGATGGGTGCGCGCGCTCAACCGCGGGGAGGCGTCCGTACTCCATTTTCGAGAGGTTCTCGAAGATCTGATGGCGCAGGAATAGAAAAAGCAGCAGAGACGGGGGCCTCTGCTGCTTTTTCTATGTTGTTTGAAAATAAGGGGTCAGAAGGGGAATACGCGCTGCGCGTGCGGATTCCGCGGGATGATCGTGCATCAGCCGTGCGGCGCAGCGGCGACAAAAGTCATCATACAAGTGCGGATCGCTGCGCAACTGCTGTTTGTAGCCCCAGATATGTGTAAAATAAGTCTGCTTGCGCGAAAACAGCGCAGGCAGATCGGAAAATGCCGTGAGCTTCGTACCGTGTGCCGCGCATCGCATCGCAAGCAGCCGCTGCTCGGCAAAGACCATGTAGATCAGCGGGTCGCGCGCCTCGGGTGCATGCTCCATGAACGCCTGCGCGTGCAGCGTGTAGTCCGCTTTGAGGGCAGCATCACCGAAATAGGCGAGCGCGGTGTTGCAGGCAGGTACGGTCCAGTCGAGCGCGTCGAGATCGAATGGGGGCGACGCATGCAGCGCGCGGCGGTCGGGATAAATCGCAGGATCGAGCGGCTCAAAGTGGATGACCGAGACCTCTGTCTGCGCGCACAGCGGCGCAATGTTGCGCCACACGATAAAGTCGGTGTCGAGCATGACACAGGGCGCGTCCATGGCATGCAGCGCGTACAGCTTGCCCGCCGCCCAAAAGACCTGCGGGTCTACTGAGGATGGGATCGCAGGGAGCGGGCGAATGCCGTCATCCCAAAGAAACTCCAGTCCGAGCGCGCGATAGTAGGCCGCCCCGCACTCGTCCGTGAACAGTGCGATCGAGCCGCAGGCAGCACGCCACGATAGCGCGGACAGCATCGTCGTGAGCAGTTCGAACGGCTCGATACCATAGGGCGTATCCGGAAAGCGCGCCGCAAACGGGCGCGTCCAGTTCACATGGAACGCGCGCATGTCAGATCAGCTCCAATCCGTATCCGCCCGCAAAGCCCGAGCCGCAAAATGAGCCTGACCCGAAAAACGACGAACCGGAAAAGGACGTCAGATACGAAGTAAGGTAGGACGTGAGATAGGAGCCGACAAACGAGCCGGAGCCGGTCATACATGTGACAAGTGTCTGACACGAAACCGGCTCGCCTGTAGCGGGCGCGGCGACCGGACCCGCCATGACCGGATAGCGGTTGCCGTTTTCCTCGGGCGGATACCAGCCGTTATGCTGTGGGTCTGCGAGAAAAACGCCGTGCGCCGATGCAGCGGCAGGAGCGGGCTTGTCCACACGCGCGCAATGGCGTTCGTAGCTGTCAAGGTCGAAAACGACACCGTCGATTTCGCGGTAGTGCACGGGGTCCAGCGCCAGAATACCCGACGACGGGAGAGAGGCTTCGTCCAGTTTGTCCATGGGCTTGCGCTCCTTTCCTTTCAAACAGTGCTTCTATTATCATTATAGAGGTTTTGGGCACAAAGCACAACGGGTATTTAGAAAAAGAGGTAATAACTTACAATCTGCCTTGCATTTTTCGACAGAAACGTTATAATAAAGACAAAAATGGAGAAGACGGAGAACCAAAATGAAGTTTTATCAGGAGACGCAGACCGTGTGGGAACGTCTTGCGGCGGAGACACGACCGATCGCGCTGTACGGCATGGGCGACGGCGCGGATAAGATCCTGCGCGTGTTCGAGCAATACGGTATCCGTGCGTCCGCGGTGTTCGCAAGCGATGGTTTTGCCCGCGGCAATCTGTTCCACGGCTTTCGCGTGGGCACACTCGCGGAGGTGACGGCGCAGTTTGGCGAGGACATCGTCATCGTCATCAGCTTTGCGAGCCAGCGTCCCGAGGTGCTTGCGCTCATGTATGCGCTGGAAGCGCATTATGACGTGGTTGCGCCCGATGTGCCGGTTGCGGGGCACGAGCTGTTCGATCGCGCCTTTGTACGGCAGCATGCGGACGAGCTGCACCGCGCCTATGACCTGATGGCGGATGCACAGTCGCGCACGGTGTTTGAACAGACCGTGGAATACAAGCTGACCGGTAACATCGCGTGCCTGCGCGCGTGTGAAAGCGACAAGGCGGAAGCCTTCACCGCGCTGCTGCGTCCCACGCCGCAAGAGCGCTTTGTCGATCTCGGTGCATATAACGGCGATACCATTCGTGAGCTGCTCGACTATACGGACGGGCAGTTTGCATCGATCACTGCGTTTGAGCCTGACCGCAAGAACCGCAAGAAGCTGCAAAAATATATTGATGATACGCTGCACGGTCGTGCGACTGTCGTGCCTGCGGGTGCATGGTCGTGCGACCACACCCTGTATTTTGCGCAGAGGGCGGGGCGCAACTCCGCAGTGAGCGGCGCGGGCGAGCCGGTCGCGGTGCGCTCGGTCGACAGCGTGCTCGCGGGCGCGCCTTGTACATTTCTCAAGCTCGATGTCGAGGGCGTCGAGCGGGACGCGCTGTACGGTGCACGAGAGACCATTGCGCGCTGCCGCCCCAAGCTCAATCTCGCGGCATACCACCGCAGCGACGATCTGTTCGCGCTGCCGCTCGCCGTGCATGAGCTGTGCCCAAGCTATCGCATCTATTTGCGTCATCATCCGTATGTCCCAGCATGGGACACAAATTTATACGCAATTTCACCGTAAAAACACTGGAAATTCACCGCGTGGGCGTGTATACTGAAAGCATAAGCCATACGGCACACTGCACACAAAGGAGAATGGAAAAAATGGGATGTTTCTACTGTGACGAGCACCATGAGGGTCGCGAAGCGATCATGTTTAAGGTCGGAGACCTGAAGGCGGGCACGCTCTATCTGTTCAAGGATCAGGCGCACAAGGGTCGCTGCGCGCTCGCGCTCAAGAACCACAAAAAGGAACTTTGCGAGTGCGACGCACAGGAGTGCGCGGACTTTGCCGCAGACCTTGCGAAGGCTTCGGGCGCGATCAAGAAGCTGTGGGGCTGCACGAAGCTCAACCTTGGCTCCTACGGCGACACGAACCCGCATCTGCATTTCCACATCGTACCGAAGTACGAGGGCGGCTTTGAGTTCGGCGGCAGCTTTGCCATCACGAATCCCGAGCCGGTCGTACTGTCCGATGCCGAGTATCAGGAAATGATCGACGCACTGCGTGGTGAGCTCGGTCTGTAAGCCTGCACAGAAAACCACGAAAGCGCTCCGGTGACGGGGCGCTTTTTCATGTGCTTTCGCGGGCGTAAAAATGTTAAATTTTCGTGCACGCTTGTGTTTTGTGGCAGTATCGGCTATACTAGATGGTATCAATTTGGTTTGGAGGAAACGTTTCTTGTTGTTTCGACTGCTATCGGGCGGCGACATCAAACAGGCTCTCATCGGGCTTGTGCTCAGTCTGCCCGCGATCCTTTTGTGCTTGACCGTGCACGAAACCTGCCACGGCGCCGCAGCCTATGCGCTCGGTGACGATACCGCCAGACGGCAGGGGCGGCTTACGCTCGACCCCATGGCACATCTCGACCCCGCGGGTTTTTTCTGCATGCTCATCTTCGGCTTTGGTTGGGCGCGTCCCGTGCCGGTCAATATTTCCAATCTGACCCGCCTGGAAAATCGCCGTACGAGCATGGCGCTCGTGGCGTTTGCGGGTCCGCTGAGCAATCTCGTGCTCGCGTTTCTGTGCTATCTCATCGCGATCCCGCTCATGCTGACCGCATCGGCGGACAATATGTTTCTGTATGCGGTGACGTTGTTTTTGACGTACACCGCCTCACTGTCGATCGGTCTCGGCGTGTTCAATCTCATTCCGGTCTATCCGCTCGACGGCTCGCGTATTTTGGACGCGGTGCTGCCGTTCGATGTGCAAAACCGCATGCACGACTTCGTGCGCCGCTACCAGAGCATCATTATGCTCATCGTCATTTTCATCGTATGGCGCGGTGGACTGAGCGGGCTGATCGGCGTCGTCGGTCACGGCGTGCAGAACCTGGCATATCAGCTGCTCCGACTGTTCGGATTGTTTTAAACGCAGGGAGGGATAGGATTGGAGATGACCTTCCGGCTCGAACACTTTGAAGGTCCGCTCGATCTGCTGCTGCACCTCATCAGTAAAAACAAGGTCAGCATTTACGACATTCCGATCGCGGACATTCTGGAGCAGTACATGGCGATGCTCGACAGCGCGCGCAGCCTTGATATGGACATCGCGGGCGACTTCATCGCGATGGCGGCGCAGCTTGTCTACATCAAGTCACGCATGCTGCTGCCAATGCACGAGGAAGAGGACGAAGAGGACCCCCGTGCACAGCTTGTGGAAATGCTGCTTGAGTATCAGCGCATCAAGGAGGTCACGCCCTATTTCAGAGACCGTACTGACAGGGGACGCGATCTTTTCACGAAAGACCCCGAGCCGCGCGACCGCGCGCGTCCGGTCGAGTACCACCACCGTCCTGAGGATCTGGTGCGTGCCGCACGCGGGATGATGCGCAAGGCGCAGCGCCGTCTGCCGCCGCCCATCCACTCGTTTTCCGGCATCGTCGGGCACGAGGCGGTGCCGGTGAGCGCAAAGATCGCAATGATCCTGTGCAGATTTCTCGGGCAGACACGACTGCATTTCAATCGGCTGTTTGACGGGGCACGCAACCGCTCCGAGGTCGTCGCGACCTTTCTTGCGGTGCTTGAACTGTCAAAAACGCGCCGCGTGCGCATCGACGGCGAGGGCGCGGACGCGACCCTGACCCTGACGCAGCCGGAAAAGGAGGATGCATGAAAGATCAGGAGGCGATCATCGAAGCGGTGCTGTTCGCCGCGGGCGATGCCGTGAATATCGAGCGGCTGCAGCTTGTGCTCGACGCCGACCGCAAGAGCGTAGACGCGCTGCTCGACCTGCTTGCGGCGCGCTACGACAATGAGCGGCGCGGTATCATGCTCACACGCATGGAAAACAAGGTGCAGCTTTGCAGCCGCCCTGCCTATGCGGATTTTATCCGCCGCGCCATCGAAACGCGCAAGCCGCCCTCGCTGAGCACGGCGGCGCTCGAGGTGCTCTCGGTCATTGCCTACCGGCAGCCGGTCACACGCGCATTTATAGAGCAGTTGCGCGGCGTGGACAGCACCAATACCGTCGCGCTGCTCGTCGACAAGGGGCTTGTCGAGGAAGCGGGACGGCTCGACGTGCCGGGACGTCCCATCCTCTACCGCACGACCGCCGCGTTTTTGCGTACTTTTGGCATTCGCGACTTGTCCGAGCTGCCCAATTTGCCGGAACTTACCGGAATAGAAGGAGAACAGCTCATTTTGGAGGATGATATGCCTGTGCAGGGGGAATAATAAGGCTATGACTGCACTGAAAATCGCGGGGATCGTTGTGCTGGCGCTGCTGCTTGTCGTGCTGCTGCTCGGTATGCTGCTGCTCACGCTGCGCACACGGCTTGAGGTGCGCGGCAAAAACGGGGAGCTGCGCATCCGCATCGGCGTGGGACCGCTCCGCATCCCGATCTATCCGCTGCCCGCGCGCGCAAAGCGTCAGGACAAGCCCGCCAAGCCGCCTAAGCCCCGCCGCAAACCGAAGAAGCCCAAAGAACCACCGGTCTTTCACTGGGAACGCGTCGGCTGGAGCGATACGCTCGAGCTCATTATGGACGTCCTCAGCGCGATCGGGGACAGGCTGTATCTCGAAACGCTGCTGCTCAATCTGGTGCTCGCCAGTCAAGACGCGGCGCGCACGGGCATCCTGTACGGCGGCGCGACCGCAGCGGCAGGCATGCTCGTCCCCTTTTTAGAGGAACATTTCAATGTTGAAGAGCTGCAAATTCGGCTGCGCGCTGATTTTGACAGTCACAAAACCCAGTGGGCGGCGGTGCTCGTATGCGCCGCACGTCCGGTCAGCGTGCTGCGGGCACTGTGGCGGGAACGCCGCCGCCTGTGGGCGTTTTATCACACGATCACGGAGAAAGATGAGGCGAAAAAATCATGAGTGAACATCCGATCAACGGTCTGATGAACGAAACCATGGAAAAAATCAAGCAGATGGTCGACGCGAGCACCATCGTCGGCAAGCCCATCGAGGCCGCTGGCGGCACGACGATCATCCCGATCTCGCGCGTGACTTTTGGCTTTGCTTCGGGCGGCAGCGATTATGTCTCCAAGCACGCCAAGGAGAACATGCCTGCATGCTTCGGCGGCGGTGGCGGCGCGGGCGTGACGGTCACACCGGTCGCGTTTCTGGTCGTCGACAAGACCGGCACGCGCATTCTGCCCATCAATGAGCAGGCATCGAGCACGGCGGATCGTCTGGTCGAGCTGATCCCCGACGCGGTCAGCAAGGTGTCCGGCTTCTTCTCAGGCCGCAAGACTGCGGATGCGCCCGAGGAACCCGCGCCCGAGACGCCTACCGATACGTTCACGTTCTGACGTTGCAAGAATAACCCCTACCGCCTACTCGTATAGTATCTGTATGAGTAGGCTTCTTTTTGGAAAGAACAGGGGGATGGGGAATGCGAAAATGGGCGGGATTTCTCGCGGCGGTGCTGCTGATGCTGCCCTTTGCGCCGCACGCGGCGGCAGTCAGCGCAAAAAGTGCGATCGCGATCGACGGCACGACCGGACAGGTTTTGTTTGAACAAAATGCCGACGAACGGCTGCCGATGGCGTCGACGACCAAGATTATGACCGCGATCACCGCAATCGAACATTTTGATCTTGACCGCACCTACACGGTCAAGCCGGAGTATACGCGGGTCGAGGGTTCGTCCATGTATCTCAAGGCGGGCGAGCGCATCACGCTGCGCGAGACGCTTTACGGTCTCATGCTTATGAGCGGCAACGATGCGGCGCTCGCCGTTGCGGGCGAGTGCGGCGGCAAGGAGCACTTTGTCGCGCTGATGAACGACACGGCGGCGCGTCTGGGGCTAAAGAACACGCATTTTGACAACCCGAATGGACTGGATGGGGAGACCCACTATACCACCGCGCGCGAGCTTGCTGCCCTCGCGGCATACGCCATGCGCAATACTGCGTTCCGCGACATCGTATCCACAAAGAGCCATACGGACGGCAGCGTCCGTTACATGAAAAACCACAATAAGCTGCTCAGCCTGTACGACGGTGCGGTCGGTGTCAAGACCGGCTTCACGAAGAAAAGCGGGCGCTGTCTGGTGTCCGCTGCAGAGCGCAACGGTCGGCGCATCGTCGCGGTCACGCTCCACGCGCCCGATGATTGGAACGATCACATTGCAATGCTCGACGCGGGGTTTGCGCAGTATGCACCATGTACGCTGCACCAAGCGGGGGCGGTGCTGGGTGAGCAGCCGGTCGAGGGCGGCAATGTCGCGCGCCTGCCGCTTGCGGCGGACGAGACCGTGACCGCGTGGCTGCTGCCCGGTGAGCGTGCGCAGATCAAGACTGTGTTCTACGGCGCACGCTTTCGCTATGCGCCGGTCGTAGCGGGCAGCGCGGGGGGAACGGTCACCTATACCCTGCACGATACGACGCTTGCCACGGGCAAGCTGCATTTTTTACAGGGCGCGTCGCTGCTGCCCGAAGAAAAGAGCGCGGCACAGCGCTTTTGGGAGCATGTGCGCGCCATACTGCCATGGGGGAACTGATATGAAAGAAAGATTACAGAAAATTTTGGCGCAGGCGGGCGTGTGCTCGCGGCGCGCGTCCGAGCCGCTCATCGCGTCGGGACGGGTGACGGTCAACGGCCGCCGCGTTTCGCTCGGTGACGGAGCGGACCCTGCGCGCGACCGCATTTGCGTGGACGGCAAGCCCATCGGCGCGGCGGAGCGCAAGGTGTATCTGATGCTGCACAAGCCGCGCGGATTTGTCACGACGCTGCACGACGAAAAGGGACGCCGCGATGTGTCGCAGCTCGTCGCGGGCTGTGGGGCGCGCGTCTATCCGGTCGGTCGGCTCGATTACGACTCCGAGGGGCTGCTGCTGCTGACGAACGACGGCGAGCTGGCCTATAAGCTGACCCACCCCGGACACGAGGTGGACAAGCAGTATTTTGTCAGCGTGCGCGGGCCGCTTGCCAATCTCCCCAAGCTCGCAGAGCCGATGGAGATCGACGGGTATCGCATCCAGCCCGCACAGATCGTTGTGCTGCGGCAGGAGGACGACCGCGCTGCCATCCGAATGACCATACATGAGGGGCGCAACCGTCAAATTCGCAAAATGTGTGAAAAATGCGGTTTGACTGTAAAACGCCTGAAACGCGAATCAATGGGCCCGATCGTGCTGGATCCGGCGCTTCCGGCGGGCAAATGGCGCGAGCTGACCGAGAAAGAACTCGCGCTGCTTGCAGCCCTCTAATGCAGCACTTGCAACAAAAATGAAAGTTCGTGCAAAAAACCTTGCATTTTGAGCGGATTCCGCATAAAATAGAACAGGACGCCTGCCCGTGCGCGCACGGGTGCGCCATCCCACAGGCAATTACTATTTGGGGGCAATCCGCAATGAACGATTTAATGGCAAAAATTCAGAACAATTTAAGTAAATTTTCCAAGGGACAGCGCCTGATCGCCCGTTTTATCATCGAGCACTATGACAAAGCGGCATTTATGACCGCGAGTCGTCTGGGTGTGACGGTCGGCGTGAGCGAATCGACGGTGGTGCGCTTTGCGACCGAGCTCGGCTATGACGGGTATCCGCAGCTGCAAAAGGCGCTGCAGGAGATGATCCGCAATAAGCTGACTGCCGTACAGCGCATGGAGGTCACGACAGACCGCATGGGCAACAAGGACGTGCTCCAGATGGTGCTGTCATCCGATGTGGAAAAGATCCGCATGACGCTCGATGAGCTTGACCGCGAAGCGTTTCACGGCGCGGTTGAGGCGATCCTCGGCGCAAAACATATCTACATTCTCGGCGTGCGTTCGGCATCTGCACTCGCAAATTTTCTCGGCTTCTATTTTAAACTCTTGTTCGACAACGTCATTCTGGTGGATACAGCGGGCGTGAGTGAGGTGTTCGAGCAGATCCTGCGCATCGGCGAGGGCGACGTGCTCATCGGCATCAGCTTCCCGCGCTACTCCAAGCGCACGCTGACCGCGATGAAGTACGCCAAGAGCCGCGGCGCGGATGTGGTCGCGCTGACCGACTCGCGTCTGTCTCCGCTCGCGCGCTTTGCCGAGCACACGCTGATCGCCAAGAGCGACATGGCTTCCTTCGTCGATTCGCTCGTCGCGCCGCTGTCGGTCATCAATGCGCTGATTGTCGCGGTCGGTATGGGCAAAAAAGAGGAGATCGAGCAGACCTTCAACACGCTCGAAAGCATCTGGGAGGAATACCAGGTATACGAAAAGCTCGATGACGAATAAAAGGAGACAGACTGTGCCAAATCATACGATCGCGGTCGTGGGCGGCGGCGCCGCAGGGTTGATCGCGGCGGGTATCGCCGCGCAGCACGGTGCGCACGTCACGCTGTTTGAAAAAAATACAAAGGTCGGGCGCAAGCTGTACATCACGGGCAAGGGACGATGCAACGTGTGCAACGCAAGCGATGTACAGACCGTCATGGCGAATGTGCCGCGCAATCCGCGCTTTCTGTACAGCGCGCTCGACGCATTTTCCCCGCAGGATACGCAGGCGTTCTTTGAAGCGCTGGGCGTATCGCTCAAGGTCGAGCGAGGCAACCGCGTGTTCCCGGTCTCCGACCGCGCGGCGGACATCATTGACGCGTTGCTGCGCTTTGTACGCGCGCAGGGCGTGCAGCTTGTGTTCCACACGGTCGAGGAAGTGCTGACCAAGGACGGCGCGGTCACGGGCGTGCGTGCGGGAGGCAAGGTCTATCCCGCGCAGCGTGTCATCCTCGCGACCGGCGGCGCGTCTTATCCGCTGACCGGCTCGACAGGCGATGGCTACCGCTTTGCGGAGCAGACCGGTCACCGCGTCGTCGCACCAAATCCCTCGCTCGTGCCGCTCGTCGAAGCGGGCAACACCTGCGGCGCACTCATGGGGCTGTCGCTGCGCAATGTGCAGATGACCGCCTATGAGGGTAAAAAGAAGATCTATCAGGACTTTGGCGAGCTGCTTTTCACCCATTTCGGGCTGTCGGGACCGCTGGTGTTGTCCGCGTCTGCGCATATGCGGCATTTCGGCAGTAAGCCTTATCATGTCGAAATCGACCTCAAGCCCGCGCTCGACGAGAGCAAGCTTGACAAGCGCCTGCTTGCGGATTTTGAAAAATACAAAAACAGTGATTTCGTCAACGCTTTGGGCGAGTTGCTGCCGCGCAAGCTCATACCGGTCATTGTGGCGCGCTCGGGCATCGAGCCGCATCTCAAGGTCAACAGCGTGACGCGGGAGCAGCGCCGCGCGCTGCTTGAGCAGCTCAAGCATTTCCGCATCGACATCGCGGGCGCGCGCCCCATCAGCGAAGCGATCATCACCTCGGGCGGCGTTTCGGTCAAGGAGATCGACCCCAAAACCATGCAGTCGAAGAAAGTATCCGGACTGTACTTCGCGGGCGAGGTGCTTGATGTCGACGCGTATACCGGCGGCTTCAACCTGCAAATCGCGTGGTCGACCGGCCACGCAGCGGGGCTTGCGGCCGCACAGGACATTGATACAGAGGAGCAGATACCATGAATCATATTGCGGTTGCCATCGACGGCCCGTCCGGCGCGGGCAAGTCGACGATTGCGCGCGCGGCTGCCGCGCAGTTGGGCTTTGTTTATGTGGATACCGGCGCGCTCTATCGCGCGATTGGTCTGGCGGCGTGCCGCGCAGGTGTGCGCGGCGACGATGCAGAGGGCGTATGTGCGCTGCTGCCCACGCTGCGGCTCGAGCTGACGTATGTCGATGGCACACAGCGCGTGCTGCTGGACGGCGAGGACGTGTCCGAAGAGATTCGTCTGCCCGAAATTTCGAAGTATGCTTCGCAGGTGTCTGCAATCCCACGCGTGCGCGCGTATTTACTCGATTTGCAGCGCGGCATGGCAAAGACGCACAGCGTCATCATGGACGGGCGCGACATCGGCACGGTCATCCTGCCTGATGCCCAGGTCAAGATCTTCCTGACTGCGAGCGCGGAAAAACGCGCGGCGCGCCGCTGTCTCGAACTGCGCGAAAAGGGGCAGGAGGTCACACACGAGCAGGTGCTCGCGGATATGATCGCGCGCGACCGTCAGGACGAAAACCGCGCCCAAGCACCTCTGCGGCAGGCCAAGGACGCGGTGCGCGTCGACACGAGCGCGCTCGACCTCGCGCAGAGCATCGAAGCCGTGCTGCGCGTCATCCGTGACAAACTGCACCAATAGAGAGGAAACCGTTATGTTAAAACCACCGAAATTTCACCGCGGATTTCAGCGTATTGCCATCCCGTTTGTCAGTCTGTGGCTGCATCTGCGCTTTAAACTACACATTTACGGACGGGAAAATATTCCGGAGGGCGGCTGCGTCGTGTGTCCGAACCACACCGCGCTGACCGATCCGCCGCTCGCCGCGGCCGCGATCAGCCACCGTATCAACCTCGCGGTCATGGCGAAAAAGGAGCTGTTCACGGGCAATGCGTTTTTTGCGCGCCTCATCACCTGGCTCGGCGCGTTTCCAGTGTCGCGCGATACTGCGGACATCACCGCGATCAAGACCGCGCTGCAAGCGGTCAAGGACGGGCGCAAGCTCATCATTTTCCCGCAGGGCACACGCGGCGCGGGAGAGGGTGCAGCCAAGGAGGGAGCGGCGATGCTCGCAGCGCGCACCAAGGCACCGATCGTGCCGATGTACATCACAGAGAACAAAAAACGCTTCGGGCGCGTCGATATTATCATCGGCAAGCCGTTCCTGCCGCCCGCCGGCAGCCGCGACTATGCCGCGATCGCGGAGGACATCCTGCGTCGCATTTACGCCCTGCGCGAGGGATACGAAAAATGAGCATTGAAGTTGCAAAAACAGCGGGTTTTTGCTTCGGCGTGCGGCGTGCGGTCGCAATGGCGGAGGAAGAAGCCGCAAAGCGCGGCGCGCTCTACGCCTACGGCGAGATCATCCACAACCGGCATGAGATCGAGCGTCTTGCCGCACGCGGCGTTACGACCGCGCACACACTCGAGGAGATTCCGGACGGTGCGAGCGTGCTCATTCGTGCACACGGCGTGCCGCGCGAAAGCTACGAGCAGCTTGCCGCGCGCGGATGCATCGTGCTCGACGCGACCTGCCCGTTCGTGCAGAAGATTCACCACATCGCTGAAGAAGAGAGCGAAAAAGGGCGCACTATTCTCATCCTCGGCAGCCGAAACCACCCTGAAGTGATGGGAATTCAGGGCTGGTGCGAACATTCTCTGGTTTTTGAAAACGAAAACGAGGTGCGCGCGGCGCTTGAGGACGGCAGGATCGCCGCGGATGAACCGCTCAGTATTGTCGCGCAAACGACCATCAACAGAGCAGTTTGGGATATTTCTGTTAAGATTCTAAAAAAAGAGTGTACAAACTGCAAAATCTTTGATACAATATGTAATGCGACGGATGAGCGTCAAGCTGAGGCTCGTCTGCTTGCCGGAAAATCAGATACAATGATTGTGATTGGCGATAAGATGAGCTCCAACACAAAGCGCCTGTATGAAATCAGCAAGTCCCTTTGCCAACGGGTGCTCTACATCGAAGACGCGGCAGAGCTCACGCTGGCGGACAGGGAGCATGCGGCCCAGCGCAAGGTCGGCATTACAGCAGGCGCATCTACACCGGCAAGGATAATTAAGGAGGTCAGTAACATGATGAGTGAAGAAGTAAAAATCGAAAATGGCGAGGATTTCGCCGCAATGTTGGAGGAATCCTTCAAGACTTTAAATACAGGCGATAAGGTAACCGGTACGATCATTACGATCGGCGACGCCGATGTACAGGTCGATCTGGGTGTCAAGCATGCTGCATACATCCCGCTGAACGAGTTGTCCGACGACCCGTCTTACAACGTAGCGGATCACTACAAGGCGGGCGACGAGATCGAGGCTGTTGTCGTTCGTGTCAACGACGGTGAGGGCACGATCACCCTGTCCAAGAAGCGCGTTGACCAGCTCAAGGGTTGGGAGACCATCGAGGCTGCCAAGGACGAGCACATCGTCGTCGAAGGCACCGTCATCGAAGAGAACCGCGGCGGCGTCGTTGCAACTGCATTCGGCGTTCGCGTATTCATCCCGGCAAGCCAGACCGGCGTTCCGAAGGATCAGCCGATGGCACAGCTGCTCAAGACCAAGCAGTCCTTCTACATCACCGAGATCAACCGCCAGCGTCGCCGTGTTGTCGGCTCCATCCGTGCGGTATCTCAGGAGTCCCGCAAGGCTGCTGCTGAGAAGGTCTGGGAGACCATCGAAGTCGGTCAGGAGTTCAAGGGCACTGTCAAGTCCCTCACTTCCTACGGCGCATTTGTTGACATCGGCGGCGTGGACGGCATGATCCACATCTCTGAGCTGTCCTGGGGCCGCATCAAGCACCCGTCTGAGGTCGTTGCGATCGGTGACGAGGTCAATGTTTATGTCATCGGCCTTGACAAGGAGAACAAGAAGATTTCCCTCGGCTACAAGCGCGAAGAGGACAATCCGTGGAGCATCTTCAAGGCGAACTATGCGGTCGACGACGTTGCTACCGTTAAGATCCTCAAGTTCATGCCCTTCGGCGCGTTCGCGGAGATCATTCCGGGCGTTGACGGCCTGATCCACATTTCCCAGATCGCTGACCACCGCATCGCAAAGCCGGACGAGGCTCTGACGATCGGTCAGGAGGTTGAGGCAATGATTATCGACATCAACGATGACAAGAAGAAGGTCTCTCTGTCCATCCGTGCTGCTATGAACGGCGGCGCTGACGAAGACGCTGAGTAATTTCCTGCCTGCAAAGGAGCATCCGTGCGCGGATGCTCCTTTTTTTCTTTTTAGCGGGCTGACCCTGCGACCTTTCGCATACAGTGATGCGGGAGGGGATGCAAATGCGCAGAAGAAAAAGACGGGCGTTCGCGCCGCGTGTGGGTTGGCGCGGACGGCTGCTTGCAATATTCCTGCTGTTATCCTTTTTGGGCGCGCTTTTGACGCTGCGGATTCGACCGGTGATGCTGCAATATGCATCCAATCTGGTGCAATATACGGCAACGCGTGCGATCAATGATGCCATGCAGGATAAAATTTACCAGCATCGCGCAGAATATCAGGAGTTGGTCGTGCTCGACCGCGATAACGAGAACCGCGTTACGGCGCTCAAAACCGACGCGATCGCCATCAATCGCATCAAGACCGAAACGGTCGACACCCTTTATGATGCGCTCAATACGCTCGAGTCCACTGCGCTTGATATTCCCATCGGCACGATCGTTGCGCCGCATTATTGCAGCGGCTTAGGGCCGAAAATCAAGCTCGGGATGGCAGGTCTCGGCTTTGCCAGCGCGGATTTTATCAGCGCGTTCACACAGGCAGGCATCAACCAGACACGTCACCGGCTCATTCTGGAGGTGCGCGCGGATGTCTCCGTGCTCACGCCGCTCGGCAGCGAAACCACCAGCGTGACGAGCCGCTTCAACGTGACGGATACGGTCATTGTGGGCACGGTGCCCGATCAGTACACCTATATCGACGACACGGAGCAAAGCCTGCTCGGAAAAATCAACGATTATGCGGAAGCCGTGCCAAAAACGTCAAAATAACTCTTTCGAAATGGAACAAAGTTTGCTATAATAATTAAGTATGCTGAAAAACGCAGAAACGGAGAGAAACATGGACGTTTTGCAGGAAATCACTGCGCTGCGCGAGCAGCTGCGGTATCATAACGAAAAATACTATAACGAGGACGCGCCCGAGATCGAGGATTACGAATACGACATGCTGCAGCGCCGTCTGCGCGAGCTTGAGCGTGCGCACCCGGAGTATGCTTCGTCCGACTCCCCGACGCAGCGTGTCGGCGGCAAAGCGTCCGAAAAATTTGCGACGGTGCACCATGCCTACCCACTCGAGAGTTTGCAGGATGTGTTTTCCTTTGACGAACTGGGCGAATTTTTTGATCGCGTCGAGCAGGCGGTCGGGCAGGCGGAGTATGTCGTCGAGTACAAGATCGACGGACTTTCCGTCGCACTGGAGTACGAAAACGGCGTATTTGTGCGCGGTGCGACACGCGGCGACGGCGTCGACGGTGAGGATGTCACGCATAACCTCGAGACGATTGCAGACATTCCCAAGCGACTGACCGACGCGCCCCCGCGGCTTATCGTGCGAGGGGAAGTCTATATGCGCCGTTCGGTGTTTAACGCGCTTAACGCGGAACAGGAGCTGCACGAAAAGCCGCTGCTCGCCAATCCGCGCAATGCGGCGGCGGGGTCACTCCGCCAAAAGGACAGCCGTGTCGCGGCGGAGCGCAAACTGTCGATTTTTTGCTTCAACATCCAAAATGCCGACGAACTGCCGCTCCAAAGCCATGCAGACGCCCTCGATTACCTTAAAAAGCTGGGCTTCGCGGTCAGCCCGCGTTATCCGCGCTATCGCACGCGCGACGAGGTGCGGCGCGAGATCGAGCACATGGGAGACACACGCGGAGAACTGGATTTTGACATCGACGGCGCGGTCATCAAGGTTGATTCCTTCGCACAGCGCGCCGAACTTGGCTCGACCGCGAAATTCCCGCGTTGGGCGGCGGCGTACAAATACCCGCCCGAGGTCAAGGAGACTCTGTTGAAAGACATTCTCATTTCGGTCGGACGCACCGGCGTGCTCACCCCAAACGCTGTACTCGAGCCCGTGCGTCTCGCGGGCACAACCGTGTCGCGCGCGACGCTGCACAACCGCGACTTCATCGCCAAGCTCGATGTGCGCGTGGGTGACACCGTGCGCGTGCGCAAGGCGGGCGAGATCATTCCGGAAATTATCGAGGTCGTGCCCGCAAAGCGCCCCAAAAATGCGCAGCCCTATGTATTCCCGCAGGTGTGTCCGGTTTGCGGCGCGCCGGTCTATGATGACGCGGATGAGGCGGCAATCCGCTGCACGAGCGCGGAATGTCCGGCGCAGCTGCTGCGTAACCTGATGCACTTTGCGTCGCGTGACGCAATGGACATTGACGGCTGCGGTGAAGCGGTGCTGCAAGCGCTGGTTGAGGCGGATTTGGTGCACTCTGCGGCGGATTTATACGATTTGACGGTCGAAAATGTGCTGACACTCGACCGCAAGAAGGAAAAATCCGCGAACAACCTGATTTCGAGTATTTCGGACTCCAAGTCGCGCGATCTGTCGCGGTTGCTGTTCGCGTTTGGCATCCGGCATGTCGGACAAAAGGCGGGCAAGGTGCTGAGCGATCACTTCGGCAGTTTGGACGCAATTTTGGCCGCACCGGTCGAGGAGATGACCGAGATCCGCGACATCGGCCAGACCACGGCAGAGAGCATCGCGGCATGGCGCGAGCAGGAGCAGTCACAGCGGCTCATCGAGCGGCTGCGGCACGCGGGTGTCAACTTCAGCGGCGCAAAGACCGCGCAGAGTGATCGCTTCGCGGGAATGACCTTTGTGCTGACCGGCACGCTCACCCAATTCACCCGACAGGAAGCGACTGCGATCATCGAGCGGCTCGGCGGCAAGGCGTCCGGTTCGGTCTCCAAAAAGACAAGCTATGTTGTGGCAGGCGAGGCGGCAGGGTCTAAGCTGACCAAGGCGGAGCAGCTCGGCGTACCCGTGCTGACCGAAACGGAATTTTTAACACTGACACAGGAAACTGAATGATAGAGGAGGACTCGTAAATGGCAATTTCGAGGAAAGAGATCGAGCATATTGCGGTTTTGGCGCGGCTCGACAGCAACGGCGGCATTTTTGACCGTCTGGCGGAGGACATGCAGGGTATCGTTGGCATGGTGGACAAGCTGCAGCAACTCGATCTGGGCGACATCACCGATCAGATCGACACCGAGCGTGTGAACGCGCTGCGCGAGGATGTAGCGCAGCCCGAGAGCGATCCCGAAACGCTGGTCAAGCCCAACGCGCCGGACTTTCAGGCGGGCGGCGTAGCTGTGCCGCGCGTGGTAGAATAAAGAGGTGGAACGAATGGAATTGTATCGTAAAACAGCCGCCGAGCTGTCTAAAATGCTTGCCGCCAAGGAAATCAGCGCGGTCGAGCTGACGCAGGATGTCCTTGCGCGCACCGACGCGGTCGAGGACAAGGTGCAGGGCTACATCACGGTCACAAAGGAAGCCGCGCTGGCACAGGCGCAGGCAATCGACGCCAAGCGTGCGGCGGGCGAAGCACTCGCGCCGCTCGCGGGCGTGCCGGTCGCGGTCAAGGACAACATCTGCACGCAGGGCACGCTGACGACCTGCGCGTCCAAGATGCTGTATAATTTTGTGCCGCCGTATCAGGCCACCGCTGCGGACAAGCTCGCACAGGCGGGTCTGGTCGTTACGGGCAAGGCGAACATGGACGAGTTTGCGATGGGCTCCTCCTGCGAGAACTCTGCGGCGCACCCGACGCATAACCCGCACGATCTCGAGCGTGTACCGGGCGGCTCATCCGGCGGCAGCGCGGCGGTCGTCGCGGCGGGCGAAGTGCCCATTTCGCTCGGCTCGGATACCGGTGGCTCGATCCGTCAGCCCGCATCGTTCTGCGGCGTGGTCGGTCTCAAGCCGACCTACGGCGCGGTCTCGCGTTATGGCCTGATCGCGTTCGCGTCCTCGCTCGACCAGATCGGCCCGTTCGGCCGCTGCGTCGAGGATGCCGCGCTGCTGCTCGACGTGATCACGGGACACGATCCCAAGCACGACTCGACCTCGGTCAAGACCCCGTTCGAGGGCACGACCCACGCGAACCTCAACGCGGACGTCAAGGGTCTGCGCATCGGTCTGCCCAAGGAATACTTTGGCGCGGGCATCTCGGATGAGGTCAAAAAGAGCGTTCTCGCGGCGGCCGACACCTACAAGGCGCTCGGCGCGGAGGTCTTTGAGATCTCGCTGCCGCTTGTTGAGTACGCGCTGCCCATTTACTACATCCTGTCCTCGGCAGAGGCATCCTCCAATCTCGCGCGCTTTGACGGCGTCAAGTACGGTTTCCGTGCAGAAGGGATTGAGGACATCGTCGATCTGTATGTCCAGTCGCGCTCGCAGGGCTTCGGCAGCGAGGTACAGCGCCGCATCATGCTCGGCACCTATGTGCTCAGCTCGGGCTACTACGACGCATACTACAAGAAGGCACGCGCTGCGCAGCGCCGCATCAAGGCGGAATTTGCCGGCGCGTTTGAAAAGTGCGACGTCATCCTGACACCGGTCGCGCCGACCACCGCCTACAAGCTGGGCGAGAAGTCCACCGATCCGCTCGAAATGTACGCGGGCGACATCTGCACAGTCTCGGTCAATATCGCGGGTCTGCCTGCAATGGTGCAGCCGTGCGGCTTTGACAGCGCGAAGCTGCCGATCGGCATGCAGCTCATCGGCCCGCGCTTCGGAGAGCAGACGCTGCTGAACGCCGGTCTGGCGTTTGAGAATGCGTCCGGTCTCAAGAACATTGTGGCGCTTTAAGGGAGGTAGACAATTATGAAATACGAAGCGGTCATCGGCCTTGAAGTGCACGCGGAGCTGTCCACAGAGAGCAAGATTTTTTGCTCCTGCTCCGCAAAGTTCGGCGCGCCGATCAACACCCACACCTGCCCGGTCTGCACGGGCATGCCCGGCGCGCTGCCGGTGCTCAACCGTCAGGTCGTCCACTATGCCGCGAAGATGGGCTTCGCGACCGGCTGCACAGTCAACCACCTGTGCAAGTCCGACCGTAAGAACTATTTTTATCCCGATCTGCCCAAGGCATATCAGATTTCTCAGTTTGACGTACCGATCTGTGAGAACGGCGAGGTTTATTTCTACGTCGACGGCGAGAAGAAGTGCTGCCGCCTCGAGCGCATCCACTTTGAAGAGGACGCCGGCAAGCTGCTGCACGACGAGATCGACGGCACGGTCGTCGACTTCAACCGCTGCGGTGTGCCGCTGATCGAAATGGTCACGCGCCCCGACCTGCGCTCGTCTGCAGAGGCGAAGGAGTTCCTCGAGACCATCAAGACTACGCTCTCCTATCTCGGCATCTGCGACTGCAAGATGGAGGAAGGCTCGATCCGCTGCGACGTGAACGTGTCTATCCGTCCCGAGGGCGCGACCGAGTTTGGCACGCGCGTCGAGATGAAGAACATCAACACCTTTTCGGGTGCGGTGCGCGCGATCGACTATGAAGTCGCGCGTCAGATCGAACTGGTCGAGCACGGCGGTGAAGTACAGCAGGAAACGCGTCGTTGGGACGACGTCAAGCTCAAAAATACCGTCATGCGTACCAAGGAAGACGCGCAGGACTACCGTTATTTCCCCGATCCCGACCTGATCGCAGTTGAGATCGACGACGCATGGATGGAGCGCATCAAGAGCGAGATCCCTGAGCTGCCCATTCCGCGCTATGAGCGTTACCTGGGCGAGTACGGCATGACCGCAATGGAAGCGCGCCAGATCGCGGACAGCTTTGCCAAGGCGGAACTGCTCGACCGCGCGGCGAAGTCCGGCAAGATCAAGGCGAAGGCGGCGGCAAACTGGATCCTGTCCGACATCTCCAAGTACCTCAACGACAAGGGCGTGGAGTTGGAAAACACCTGCATGACCGCGGACAAGCTGGTCGACCTCATTCTGCTCATCGACAACGGCACGATCTCCGGCAACGCCGGCAAAAAGGTGCTGCCCGCGATGTTCGAGACCGAGGAAACGGTCGACGCGATCGTCGAGCGCATGGGCCTCAAGCAGGTGTCCGACGAGGGCGCAATCCTGACGATCGTGCAGCAGGTGCTTGCAAACAACGCCAAGGCGGTCGAGGACCACAAGGCGGGCAAGAACGTCACGGGCTTCCTCGTAGGTCAGTGCATGAAGGCATCCAAGGGTCAGGGCAACCCGCAGATCATCAACAAGCTGCTCGCGCAGGAGCTTGCAAAGCTGTAAAAGACACGGGATAATCCCCAAAAGGGTCGCTGTGAAAGACCATTCGCAGCGACTCTTTTCCGTCCGGTATACCGCGCGGGGGGCGGTTGTCGTGCGCTTTGCGGTATAAGCGCGCGGACGAGCTCATAGGCTGTATCAGCAGGGGAGGTACGGCTATGAAGAGAAAGGTCAGTTTTTTTACGGTCGGGGTGGTATGGAACACGCCGGTGTTCCTGTTTTTAACGGTGCTTTTCGTGTGCGGCGTGATCGCGGGCGGCTTTACGGGGCTGCTCGGGCGCGAGGCGGACACGGTCAGCCGGCTTGCGAGCCATCTGGTGAATGCGGCGCAGACCGCGCCGGGTGCGCGGCAGGTGCTCGGCGCGCTCGGCGGTACGGTCGGTTGGATCGTGCTTGCGCTGCTCGGCGGGCTGCTGCCGCCGCCGAGTCTGTTCATCGGCGCGGTGGTCGCAGCACGCGGCTTTTCGCTTGCGTTCACGGTCGCGTCTATGGTCGCGCAGCTCGGGATGCGCGGACTGTGGCTGTCGCTCGCCGCGACGGGGGCGGCGTCGATCGTCACGGTGCCGTGTCTGCTCATCGTTGCCGCAGCGGCGTATTTGGCGGTCTGTGACGCGCCGCGCGGGCAGAAAACCGGCTATTTTTACGCGCTTGGGCGTTATCGCGGCGCGCTTGCGGCGTGCCTTGCGCTTAGCGTCGCCGCGGCAGTGCTGCGGGCGGTGCTCGCGCCGCTCGCCCTGCGGCTGTTTGTGTGAAAAACCCTTCATAAAACTGCGCGGATACCATTGACAAAACCGCGGAAACCATGTAATCTTGAATTTAACATCAAAAATAGAAATCGCGCGCCCAAACGGGCGCGCGCGGTTTGTGGGCTC
Source organism: Intestinibacillus massiliensis (assembly GCA_029267335.1). Classification (GTDB taxonomy): domain Bacteria; phylum Bacillota; class Clostridia; order Oscillospirales; family Butyricicoccaceae; genus Intestinibacillus; species Intestinibacillus massiliensis_A. The sequence goes on from JAJUJC010000003.1 coordinate 26,486, forward strand.
CCGTTTGCGGGAGGCGGAGAAGGGGACTTGCGTCCCGTCGGGATGATGATCGGAATGGAGGAAACCGAAGAAATTGGAAGATAAACTGCGCCTGTACGGTTTCAATAATTTGACCAAGACGCTCAGCTTCAACATTTATGATGTGTGCTATGCCAAGAGCGAACGCGAGCAGAAGGACTATATCGCCTACATTGATGAGCAGTACAACTCTGAGCGACTGACAAGCATTCTGTGCAAGGTCACAGAGATCATCGGCGCGCATGTGCTCAATATCAGCAAGCAGGACTACGACCCGCAGGGGGCTTCCGTCACCATCTTGCTGACAGAGAAGGCGCTGCCCATCGAAATGATTGACAAATCGTGCAATCACGGCGAAATTGATATCCTTGCAACGCGGGATACGGTCGTTGGGCATCTTGACAAGAGCCATATCACGGTGCATACCTATCCGGAGTATCATCCGGATAATGCGATCGCGACTTTCCGGGTCGACATCGATGTCGCGACCTGCGGGCAGGTTTCGCCACTGAACGCGCTCAATTATCTGATCGGTTCGTTCGATTCGGACATTATCACGGCGGACTATCGCGTGCGGGGTTTTACGCGCGATGTCAGCGGACGCAAGCTGTTTCTCGATCACGACATCACCTCGATTCAGGACTATATCGACGACAAGACGCTGCATCGCTACGACGCGATCGACGTCAACGTCTATCAGTCGAATATTTTTCATACCAAGCTCCTTATTAAGGAGATCGACCTGCAAAACTATCTGTTTAACACCGACGTTTATGAAATTAGCCCCAAGCGTCGACTGGAGATCTCCGAGAGCCTGCGCCGCGAAATGATCGAAATTTTCAGCGGCATGAACATCTACAAGTGACGGCGCACGCCGCTCACGCAGCAAACAGCAAAGGACGATGCAGCACAATGAACCATTCACAGGATAGAGCACCGATCGTCGAAGCGCTTGAGCGTTTTAAGCGCATGCGCGTCGTACCGTTCGATGTGCCGGGACATAAGCGCGGACGCGGCAACCGCGAACTAACCGATTTTCTCGGGGAGAAATGTCTGTCGGTCGACGTCAACTCTATGAAACCGCTGGACAACCTGTGCCATCCGGTCTCGGTCATCCATGAGGGCGAGGTGCTCGCTGCGCACGCATTCGGTGCGGCTCATGCGTTCTTCATGGTGGGCGGCACGACCTCGTCGGTGCAGTCGATGGTGCTGTCCGTATGCGGTAGGGGAGATAAGATCATCATGCCGCGGAACGTACACCGCAGCGCGATCAACGCGCTCGTGCTGTCGGGCGCAGTACCCGTCTATGTCAATCCGGGCACGAGCCGTCGGCTCGGCATTCCGCTTGGTATGGCGGTCGCGGATGTGGAGCGTGCGATTCGCGAGCATCCAGAGGCGAAGGCGGTGCTCATCAACAACCCCACCTATTACGGGGTGTGTTCCGACCTGCGCGCGATCTGCGACCTCGCACACGCGCACGGCATGAAGGTGCTCGTGGATGAGGCACACGGTACGCATTTTTACTTTGGAGAGGGTCTGCCGCCCTCCGGCATGGCGGTCGGCGCGGATATGGCAGCGGTCAGCATGCACAAATCCGGCGGCAGCCTGACACAAAGCTCCTTTTTGCTTATCGGACCGTCTATGAATGAGGGGCATGTCCGCCAGATCATCAACCTGACCCAGACGACGAGCGGTTCCTATCTGCTCATGAGTTCGCTCGATCTGTCGCGCCGCAATCTTGCCCTGCACGGCAAGGAGATCTTTCGCCGCGTGTGCGAAATGTCCCAGTATGCGCGCGAGGAGATCAACAAAATCGGCGGCTACTATGCTTTTGGCGAGGAATGCGTCGACGGCGACGCTTTTTTTGCGTTTGACACGACCAAGCTGTCCATCCACACCCGCGACATCGGTCTGGCGGGCATCGAGGTCTACGACCTGCTGCGCGACGATTATGACATCCAGATCGAATTCGGTGACATCGGCAATATTCTCGCGTATGTATCGGTCGGTGACCGCGAAAAGGATCTCGAGCGGCTGATCGCCGCGCTTGCGGAGATTCGCCGCCTGCATGCGGGCAGTCCGGTCGGTATGCTCGACCACGAGTATATCGACCCGCAGGTCGAACTGCCGCCGCAGGAGGCGTTTTATGCCGATAAGGTGTCCCTGCCGATCGAGGAGAGCGCAGGCTACATTTGCAGCGAGTTTGTCATGTGCTATCCGCCCGGCATCCCCATCCTCGCGCCCGGCGAGCGTATCACCCGGGAAATCCTCGACTATATCGCCTACGCCAAGGACAAGGGCTGCTTCATGACCGGTACGCAGGACATCAACATCGAACACATCAATGTCATTAAAGGAGCGTAACATGGATCTCTGGTTTACCGAGGCGCACACGCCGCATGTGCGCTTCTCCATCGAGGTGGACAAGCAACTATATTCCGCGCAGAGCGACTTTCAGCGCATCGACATTTTCGACAGTGTAGAGTTCGGACGGTTTCTCGCGCTCGACGGCTATATGATGCTGACCGAGCGTGATGAGTTCATTTACCACGACATGATCGTGCACGTCCCGATGGCGGTCGGCAAGAGCATTCGCAAGGTGCTTGTAATCGGCGCGGGCGACGGCGGCGCGATCCGCGAGCTGACGCGCTACCCCGAACTGGAGCGCATCGACATGGTCGAGATCGACGAAATGGTTGTTGAGGCGTGCCGTGAATATCTGCCGCAGACTGCGAGCTTTTTTGACGACCCGCGCGTGCACCTTTACTTTGAGGACGGGCTCAAGTTCGTGCGTCGCCCGCAGAATGAATACGACTTGATCATCGTTGACTCGACCGACCCGTTCGGCCCGGGCGAGGGACTGTTCACACGCGAGTTTTACGGCAACTGCTACAAGGCACTGAGCGAGAACGGTATTCTCGTCAATCAGCACGAAAGCCCGTATTACGACAATGACGCGCTTGCGTGCCAGCGTGCGCACCGGCGCATCACAGAGTGCTTTCCGGTGTGCAGCGTATATCAGGCGCACATTCCGACCTATCCGTCGGGGCACTGGCTGTTCGGCTTTGCCTCGAAAAAATACGACCCGATCGCAGACCTTGACGCGATACGCTGGAACGAGCGCGGGCTCAAAACGCGCTATTACAATACCGACCTGCATGTCGGTGCATTCCAGCTTCCAAACTATGTAAGGGAGCTTTTAGACAGTGCCTATGAATAAAAATATTGAAACCTTTCTCGGCTGTGACAACAGCTACGAGGAAAGCCGCCTGGTGATTTTCGGCGCGCCCTTTGACGGCACGACCTCCTACCGACCGGGCACGCGCATGGCATCGCGTATCATGCGTGCGGAGTCCTACGGCCTGGAGACCTACAGCCCTTATCAGGACAAGGATCTGGAGGATTACGCGGTGTTTGACGGCGGTGACCTCGATCTGTGCTTCGGCAATACCGAGCGTGTGCTGGGCGACATTGAGGCGTTCACCGCGCAGGTTTTGGCGGACGGTAAGACACCGGTTATGATCGGCGGCGAGCATCTGGTCACGCTCGGTGCGCTGCGCGCGGCGGTCAAGACCTATCCCGATCTGCGCATCGTGCACTTTGACGCGCACACCGATCTGCGCGACGAGTACCTCGGAGAGCCGCTGTCGCATGCCGCAGTCATTCGCCGCGCATGGGATCTGGTCGGTGACGACCGCATCTGGCAGTTCGGTATCCGCTCGGGTGAGCGCGACGAGTTTGTCTGGGCAAAGACCCACACGCACCTGACGAAGTTCACGTTCGACGGTCTGGAGCAGGCGATCGAAGCGCTCAAGGGGCATCCGGTCTACTTTACGATCGACCTCGACGTGCTCGACCCGTCGATTTTCCCGGGTACGGGCACTCCGGAAGCGGGCGGCGTGTGCTTTAACGCGCTGCTTGATGCACTGGTCAAGGTCGCGTCGCGCTGCCGCATCATCGGCTGCGATGTCAACGAGTTGTCTCCGGTCTATGACCAAAGCGGCGTGTCGACCGCGGTTGCGTGCAAAGTGCTGCGTGAGCTGCTGCTCGCACAGCTATAATAAATGAAATCCAAAAGCGGCAGAACCGATCGGTTCTGCCGCTTTTTTTCGTTTTGTTTTATTTTTTGTGCTTTGGAGACTGGGTGTCGTCCTTTGGCGGGGTCTTGGCGGGTTTCGCGGGGCGGTCGCCCCATTTTTCGGGCGGAACGCCGCGCAGCGCGAGTCGACGGTTGGTAAATCCGCGCAGCAGTGCGTAGAGCACCGAGAACAGCGGGATAAAGATCAGCATACCCACGACCCCCAGAGAGGCGCCACCCACACTGACCGCGACAAGAACCCAAATAGACGGCAATCCAACCGACCCGCCGACGACATGCGGGTAGATGAAGTTGCCTTCGATCTGTTGCAGCACAAGGAACAGGATAATGAACCACAATGCCTGCATGGGATTTTCAATCAAAATGAAGAATGCACCGAATGCGCAGCCGATGAATGTGCCGAAAATCGGGATGAGTGCAGTCATGCCGATGAGCACGCTGATGAGTGCGGCATAGGGGAAGTGCAGCAGACTCATGCTCAGGAAGAACATCAGACCGAGGATGCACGCTTCGGTGCACTGACCGGTGATGAAATTGGAAAAGGTCTGCTGCGCAAGCGAGCATACACCGAGGAAGGAGTCCGCATGAGGCACAGAAAGCGTCGCATAAAGCAGCTTCTTGACCTGTCTGCCCAGTTTTTCCTTTTGTGCGAGCACATAAATTGCGAAAAACATGCCGAGGAAGAAATTGACGAAGCCGCTCAAAACCGAACTTGCCACGCCGAGCGTCGAGCCGATGATGTCGCCCGTGCCACTGACAAAGGTCCATACGGTCTGCCCGAGTTTGGGCCAGTCGATGGAGTCCCACCCGCCGACTACATTGGTCAGCCAATTTGCAAGCAGCGGGATCTTTCTTTCGATCGCGGCGACGCTGCTCTGCACTTCCTTAAAAAATTGGGGGAAGGCTGCGCCGATTGACTGGATCGAGCGTCCGAGCTGCGGAATGACCAGTCCGCCTGCGAAAGTGATAAGCCCGATTACAAGCAGCAGCGACAGCACGATGCTGACCGTGCGGCGTGCGCGGAACTTCTTGCGCAGCAGCGTGCGCTCGAAGAAGGTCACGGGCACGTTCAGAATGAACGCGATGCAGCCGCCGAGTAAAAACGGCGCGAGCAGCCCGAAAAATTGTCGTATCACCGCACTGACTGAGCGGAAATTTTGCAGCCCGACAAGCAGTAAAATGCCGAACGCGATCAGCAACGCCAGACTGCGCATATTTTTTCGATTAAATTCCATGTCCCATGTCCTTTCCGTCCCAAGTGCTACATATTGCGAGCAGCACATTGATAGTTTCAGTGTATCAAAGAAACGTACTTTCGTCAATCACAAGTGCAGGAAGGGCGTGAAGGACGACTGTTTTGCAGATGGCACGCATAGAATTGTGCAGAGGTGATATTGATGTCCTGTATAACGCCCGATACAACACCCGTCATGGTCAGCTTGCTTGCGACCGTTCTGGCGGAACAGATTCCGGATGATGCGCAGCTTGGGTTGACTGCGGCGCTGCTCGTGCAGCTTGGCGACACGCTTGCGACGATTGCGATCACACGGGAAAACTGCAAGGCACGGCAGACAGCGCAGCCGGGGACACCACAGCCGACAAATGCAGAATAGTTTGCACTTAGGCGCGCATACTATGCCCGAAAAGAGGTGTTTCCATGTCTTACGTCAGTCCCAAGCTCAAGGCAAAATTCGATTCCCTGTCTCCCGCGCTGCAAAGCGAGATCCTGTCGCGCGATGTGCGGCTGGAAAATCTGCACGATCTGATCGCCGTTCTGGAACAGATCACGAATCAGCACTGAACACATAAAAACGCCCTCTGAAGCGGTTTCAGAGGGCGTTTTGTGTGTTTACAGCAGCTTTTCAATGTCGCCGTCGATCGCAGCAGGCTCGACCGGAGGCTCATAACGCGCAACGACGTTACCGTCACGGTCGATCAGGAACTTGGTGAAGTTCCACTTGATCTGGTCATCTTCGTAGGTCTCGTGGTAGATGGAGCGGAAGAACGGCTCGAGCTCAAGCGCCTTGGGGCTGTCTCCCATGCCCTCAAAGCCCTTCTGCGAGGTCAGATAACGGTACAGCGGGTTTGCGTTTTCACCGCGCACCTCGATCTTCTGGGAGAGGGGGAAGGTCACGCCGAAGCGCACCTTGCAAAAATGTGAGATCTCTTCACCGTCGCCCGGCTCTTGCTCGAGGAACTGGTTGCACGGAAAGCCGAGGACGACGAGGCCACGATCCTGATACTTTTTATAGAGATCTTCCAGCCCCTCATATTGCGGGGTGAAGCCGCACTTGCTCGCGGTGTTGACGATGAGCAAAACTTTGCCGCGATAGTCAGACAGGCTCACGGGCTTGTTTTCGATGGAAGTATAAGAATAATCGTAGACAGACATTGTAGTAGCCTCCTAAATAGATTTTATCAAATTTAATTTGGTGAAATGATTATACGTCTGCCGCACGGGCTTGTCAAGTTCTGCGTGAAAAAAAGATAAAAAAACAGACCCGCCTATCGGAGAGTCTGTTCCCTTCGTTTTTATTTGATACGCAGGCTGCGCAGATAAAGTTTGGTTTCCTCTGTGATGCGGCGGCTTTCGATTGCCTTCTGAATGGTTTTGTTGTGCACCCAAGGGTCAAGTCGGTGCTGCGCTACATAAGGAAGCGTCGCAGCAGGCTGCTTCGCGAGTGCGGTCGCGAAATACCACGCAATCATCATATTGATATAGTATTCCTGCGAGTGCACACCCGCGACAAGCGCGAGCATTTCCGGACAGAACGCCTCGTCCAGATAAAAGGACAGCAGCATGCCGATGCCGAACCGTACAGTATAGACCTGATCGGATTGCAGCCAGCCCGGAATATGCTCGTACAAATCGGGTAAATTCTTGCGAAACACCTTCGGCGAGAGCAAATCGCAGGTCGCCCAGTTGTCGATATACGGGAGAAATACCTCGACTGCGCTGATTGTCTGCGTATAGTCGCGCATGGCGGAAAGCAGACAACCGTGTAGCGTATTTTCATCGTAATACCAATGGGGAAGATCGGACAGAAAGTCGGCTGCTTCCGGTGTGCCTTGCAGCTCACGCGCAAGGGCGCGCAGCGCAGGTGTGCGCACGCCGATGATACGCGCAGGGTCGACTGTCGGGATGAGCTTTGCGTGAAAGGTACGGTATGTGGGATCTTGCAGCGCGAACAAACGCTGTGTGATCGTTGTTTGAGACATAAACACTCTTTCCTCGGGGCAGTATCGGACTTATGTCAGCAAATCGGTGACAAGCCCGCGAATTTCGTCGATTTGGTCGATGAAAGCAAGGGGTTTGCTGCTTTGTGCAATGACCTCTGCCGCAAGCGCGTCTAGCTTTTCGTCAATCACATGCACCGTAGTGTAGATCGAGGAACGACCGTAACGGTCAAAGACGCGATCGGTTTGCGCGGTGTAAGCGCTGTGTACCAACTCATGCAAAAGCTGCCGGATCAGCTCGCGGTAGTGCTCGAATCGGGTGAGATCCATGTGCTGCAAAATGGTTTCCGATTGCGCGGTCAATTCGTCAAACAGATCGTCGATGCGTTCGCGGTACTGCTCTCGTCGCTGGTCGCCAAGCTGCTGCTGAAAGGAGCCGGAAAAGCCGCCGGACGTACTTTTAGATAAGCCGGATACGCCATGCGCAGGCACGGTGCTGCCGGACTGCACACCATGAATCGGCATGGTTCATCCTCCTCTTTATTTCGTGAAATCGGTGCTCGAGCAGTTGTCACAGGGGATACCGGTCTCGAGATAGGCGGAAAGCTGCTTTTTGCGACGCGCTTTAATGGTGGCATTGCGATAAAACGCCATACGGTCACTCAAAATGCGCATCGTATCCATGTCGATCGTCGCAGTTTTGGAAAGGATGGCACGGATCTCCCCGCGCATGCGCTGCACCGCCGGATCGGACTGCTCCTCGGCGGACAGCGTCTCGGTCACCCCGTCGATGCGCTGCTCCAAGGCGCGCATCGACTCGATCAGTTCTTCGCGCTCGTCGATATACGCCAACAGAACCTCATCCTCCGCATGCTCAAGTTTACCGATCTGCCGCAGCGTGAATGCATGAAACTGTGTACACAGTGCTAGCATGTCGTTCAGAAGAGACTCCAATACCGTATTCAAGCCTCGACCTCCATACCTTGCGGCGCGCCCTGTGGACGGGCGATCTGCTGCCAGGTATCGCGGAGCGATTGCAGGATCTCGAGCAGGTCATCCGACCCCGACGCATCCTTTTTGATGTTCATATCGCGCAGCGAGCGCAGCAGGAAATCGTAGATCGGCAGAAGCTGACCGGAAAGCTCGATCGCGGGATCGAGCGAGCCGACCAGTTCGTCGATAATCATTTGTGCCTTGATGAAGTAGGTGTTTGCCTTGTCGGGGTTGGGCGTGCCCTCGAGGGAGAGCACCGCAAGCTTGACATTTTTGATGCATGCGTCGAACAGCATGACAACAAGCTCTGCGGGGCTGGCGGTCATGACGCTCTGGGTCAGGTATTCCTGCTTGAGTGCGTTTGTGTTGTAGTTCATTTGCGATCACTCCATTGTGTATTAAAACAGATATTACGAGTTGAAAAGCTGGGTGATATAGGAGGACTGTGCGTTCATTTTAGAGAGGGCAGTCTCCATTTGCGAAAACTTTTCATAATAACGATCTGCCATGTCGTCAAGTTTATCTTGCAAGGTGCTTACTTTTTTGTCAATATCTGAAATTCTTGTTTCGTTTGCCGTCACCGCGCTGCTAGCCGCCTTGGTGTAGGTATTGAGCGCGTTTTTGATTTTATAGATAAGACCCTGCTCGGACGATGACGCCGTGGAGCTGCCGCCGGTGAACATCGCGACGACCTGCTCGGGGTTGGACTCGAGTGCCTGTGTCAACGCGTTGGTATCGAGTACTAGCTTGCCCTTGTTGATCGTATCGAAATAGCTGCCCGTCGTAATGCCGATTGCGGAAGCGGTTTTACCGCTTCCGCCGACCGCCGTATAGAAAGCCGCCTTTAAATCAGCAGACAGCGTGGTCAAATCGGGATCGCGCTGGAGCAGACCGGATTTCGCCTTCTTTTCCCATGCTGTGATTTGATCGTCCGACATGGACTGGCGCTGCTCCTCAGTGAGCGGCGGATAATCCTTGGCATAGCTCTTTTCCGAAGTCAGTGCGTCGACTTTGGTGAGCATGCCGTTGAGTGCGTCGAGAAATCCCTTGATCGCCTTCGTCGTCGCACTGTAGTCGCGTGCAACGGTAAAGCTGACGGTCTCCTCGTCGGTGCCCTGCGTCACTTGATTGAGCTTATACTCCATACCGTCGATGGTATAGGCGTTGCTGTCGCGCTCGACCGTGCTTCCGTTGATGACGGCGACGGAATTCTGCCCGTTCTCCGTCGTGCCGATGCCGATGCCGAACGCGCTGTCCGCGCCGAATGCGTTGCCGCCGAAGTTTTCGATCGTAACCTTGCTGTCCTTACCGCCGCTGTTTGCAGTGACGGTGAAGGTGTCGCTCAGACGGCTGTACTTCATGGTGACATTGGCCGTTTTGTCCGAATTGATCGTATTGAGCATGTTTTGCAGCGTCGTATCTTTGGAAAACTGAAAACTCTTACCGTTGATCGAGAACGACAGATTGCCGTCCGTGCCGAAGGTGAGCGGCGTTTTGAGAGAAAGCTGTCCAAGCGTCGTGGTATTGTTCGCGGCGATTTCAGTGCCGTTTGCCGAGATTTTTCCGCTGCTCGTTGTGCTCGCATTTTTGGCGAGCTGATTGACCTGTACCGTGGTCTCACCGATTTCGGCACCTGCGCTGGCGGAGAGCGTGACCGCATTTTTGGTGCTGGGCGTGGTGACGTTGTAGGAAAAATAGGTCGAGGATTGCAGCATGCTGGATGTGCCGAGCACGCTCGTATAGTCATTGGCAAAGGTCTTGACCACGCCGCTGATGTCGGTAGTAGCCTCGTTGCGCCATTCGTAGGTGGTTTTGAGCTGCTGCTGTTTGTCTATTTTGGACTGCTGTCCTGTGTTCATTTTCTTGACCATCGCATCCGTGTCCATGCTGGAAAACATACCGGTGATACGGGAGGTGCTGCTATATGCTGAACCGCTGACGGTTGATGACATGGTGGTGGCTCCTTTCTGGAAAAACAGATCCTATAAGCAAAGTGGTTTATCTTATATATCGGCAGTTTTTTCTACAACTTAAGCACGCGCACAAAGAAATTCCATGAAAAAATCGCGTGAAACGCGGTTTTGGTTATATTTTTAAAAAAACACGCAGGAGGCCAATGAAACCTGTTACAGAACGCCAAGGAGTTGACAGAAACGATATATTTGACTTAAAATCAATATTGAAATTATGCATATTGATGATAATTGCACATGAACGTGCACACGCTTAAGTTTCCGTCAAAAAATGTCGATAAACAAGACTGAGAAATAACACGCGACGGGAGGCGGGAGCCATGGCAAACACACAGGAGGAACGCACCGAGCTGGAGCAGGATGTGCTGCGCGAAATTGCAAATATCGGTGCGGGGCACGCTGCAACAGCACTGTCTGAGCTGTTGGGAAGACCGATCGAGCAAAATGTGGCGAATGTCAAATGCGTGCCGCTGGGCGACGTGCCATATGAACTGGGCGGACCGGAACAGTTGGCAGTCGGCAGCATCATCGAACTGGAGGGCGAATTTTCAGGTCAGCTTTTTATGCTGCTGGATATAGAGAATGCGGAACGGGTCATCTCGATCATGACTGGAGAGTCCATGCGGGAGCCCGACACATACCCGCTACCGGATTTCTCGGAAATGGAGTTTTCCGCGCTGTCAGAGGTGACAAACATCATCGGCAGCTCCTATCTGGTGGCCATGAGCGAGATGACCGGGCTGAAGATCCGGCCGTCCATTCCCGCATTGTGCGCGGACATGGTCGGCGCGGTGCTCGGGCCGCTTTTGTCGGAAGCCGGCATGGCGGGCGATCGTGTGGTGCTGTTTGAATCCGCCTTATTCAGTGACCAAAAACAGATTTTCGGCAATCTGTTTCTCGTTCCGCATCACGGATCGTGCGACGTATTGCTTAAAACTTTACTCGGGACATTGTAAGGCAAGCACAGCGGCAGAGTGAAACAGAGGAAAGAAGGAGAATGGTGGAACGCGTTTCGGTCGATATTGCAAAGATGCATGTGGTGCGTGCACCAGTCATCCTCTATGCATTGGGACTGGGGTCATGCGTCAGCGTTGCGATGTACGATTCGGTCCTGCACATCGGGGGCATGCTGCATGTGCTGCTGCCCTCGAGCGGGGGATATGATCTGCGGGATCACACGAGCACAAAATTTGCGGATTCGGGGATCCGCACAATGTATGATGCGATGCTTGCGGCAGGCGCGCAGCGCGACCGCATTCGTGCCAAGATCGCAGGCGGTGCGGCGATGTTCGCACCCACACCCGGAGAGGTCACCATGGGGCAGCGCAATGTAACACAGTGCAAAAAAGCACTGTCCGAGCTTGGTATCGCGATTTTGGCGGAGGATACTGGCGGAAACGCCGGCAGATCGGTCATTTTCTATACGGATACCGGCATGATGAAGGTGAAAACCATCGCACATGGCGAGATCATGATATAGCGATGTGATTAACGCAAAAACAAGGTAAATAGACGGAGGAACACAGAAATGGCAAAGATTATGATTGTAGACGACGCGGCATTCATGCGTATTACGATCAAGAACATGCTCACCAAGAGCGAGCATGAGGTCGTCGGTGAGGCGGAAAACGGCAAGATCGCCGTGGAGCGTTACAAGGCGCTCAATCCCGACATCGTGACGATGGATATCACCATGCCGGAAATGGACGGTCTGGAAGCACTCAAGCAGATCGTGGCATACGATCCGGGCGCAAAGGTCATCATGGTTTCCGCAATGGGTCAGGAAGCGATGGTGCGTGATGCGGTCATGAGCGGCGCAAAGGGCTTTATCGTGAAGCCGTTCAAGGAAGATGGTATTCTGGCTGCGATCGCAAAGCTCAAATAAGCGGACCGGCATTTTGCCGGGTAAGATTGAAAGGGGGTGGGGATGGAGATGAGCGCAGATGAATCCATGTTGGAAGTATATATTTACGAAAACCAGCAGCTTCTCGAAACGCTTGAAACCATCCTTCTCGAGGGCGAAGAGGAAAAAACACTGACCGCGGAGCAGATCAACGAGGTGTTCCGCGTGATGCATACCGTCAAGGGTGCATCCTCCATGATGGAGTTCGAGGGACTGGCGCACCTTGCGCATGCGGTGGAGGATGTGTTCGCACGCATTCGCGAAGCGGGCGCGCCGGCGTCGCAGTGGCCGACGGTCTTTGATCTGGTGTTCCAAGCGGTATCGTTTTTCAATCAGGAGCTTGCGCGCTTGCAGGAGAGCGGAACGACCGACGGAGAAGCAGTGGAGCTGATCGACAAGCTGCATCATGAGCTTGCACAGCTCAAGGGGGAGCAGCCGCCTGCCGCATCCGCCCCAGCACCGGCAGCATCTACTCCCGCACAGCCTGCCGCCGCGGCACAGGATCAGCCTGCCGCAGGTGTACCATACTATAAGATCAAGGTCTTTTTTGAAGTGGGCTGCCAGATGGAAGCGATCCGCGCGCTGGGCGTGGTGCAGAGCCTGAAGAGCCAGTGTGCAAGCATGGCATATGTTCCTGCGGATCTGAATGCCGCAGATGCCTCGCAGCAGATCATTGACCAGGGCTTTTGCCTGTATGCACAGGTTGCGGGCAATCCGGACGACCTGAAAAAGGTGCTTGAGCAGACGATGTTCCTGCAAAATTATGCGGTGCTTGCGATCGACGGTACGGATGAAGAGATCCCCGAAAGCATTCGCCAGTCGGAACAGGGTACGGCGGATACCGCAAAAACGGCAGGGGATACGCCGCGCGCCGCTGTGGACAGCACGGTAGAGGGTGTCGCCAAGCAGAACTTTATCAGCGTCAATGTCAACAAGCTCGATAACCTGCTCAATATCGTCGGTGAGATCGTGACAGCACAGTCCATGGTCGTCAACAGTGCGAACTATCAGATGGGCGAAAACGATTCTTTCGACGCGGCGACCAAGCAGCTTCGCTCGCTCATCAACGAGCTACAGGATGTGGTCATGTCTGCGCGTATGCTGCCGGTATCGACTGTTTTCCAGAAAATGCGCCGTTTGGTGCGCGATATGAGCAAAAAGATCGACAAAGAAGTCGAACTGCGTTTGATCGGTGAAGAAACGGAGGTCGATAAAAACGTCATCGACTGTCTGTCCGACCCGCTCATGCACATTATCCGTAATTCGATCGATCACGGCATCGAGGATGCCGCGACCCGCGCGAAAAACGGCAAATCAGTCAAGGGACGCATCACACTCGAAGCCCATACAACGGGCAGCGATGTGGTCGTCACGGTATCCGATGACGGCAAGGGGCTGCAGCGCGACGCGATCTTGAAAAAGGCGTACGAAAAGGGCCTTGTGACCAAGCCGCAGAGCGAAATTTCGGACAAGGAAGCCTATTCGATGATCTTCCTGCCAGGCTTCTCCACGAAGGAAGTCGTGACCGAGTTTTCCGGACGCGGCGTCGGCATGGATGTCGTGCGGCGTAATATCAATCAGATCGGCGGCTCGCTGTCGGTCGAAAGTGAGCCGGGACGCGGTACGACGCATATCATCCGCATCCCGCTGACGCTGACGATCGTCGACGGACTCAAGTTCAGCGTCGGCAATATCAGCTGCATCATTCCGACGGTCGCGGTACGTTCCGCGGTTCGTCCGACGGAAAAGGATATTTTCACCGATTCCTCAGGCAACGAAATGATGCTGCTGCAAGGCAAATGCTACTCGCTCGTGCGGCTTTCGGATATTTTCAATGTCGAGCCGCGCGCAAAGACCATTGAAGAGGGCATGGTGCTTCATGTCTCTGTGGATGAGAACAGCTTCTGCATTTTCTTCGATGCACTTGACGGAGAATATCAGGTAGTCGTAAAGACGCTGCCGGCATACTTAAAGAAATGCACGACCTCGCAGAACGGCATCAGCGGCTGCGCGATCATGGGTGACGGCTCGATCAATCTGATCCTCGACGTCAATACGCTGTGTCCGGACGGACAGGCATAAGACCTTTCAACAAAAGGAGTGATATCTGATGGAGGATACCGAAAAGCAGACGAGCGGCATGGAAGAGGAGTACATCCTGTTCGGCATTGACGAGCGCACCTATGGGATTCCGATCGGTAAGGTACAGGAGATCCTGACCATGCAGCCGATCTCACCGATGCCCAATACGCTGCCGTTTTGCAAGGGCGTCATCAATATTCGCGGCACGATCGCGCCGATCATTGATCTGCGGCTCAAACTGGGCTTTGAGGCACTGGATTATAATGAACGCACCTGTATCATGGTGCTGATGCTCGACGGCGAGCAGGTCGGCATCGTGGTCGACGGTGTGCGCGATGTCGTGCGCATCTCACAGGAACAGCTGCAAAATTCACCTACGAACGATGTGGCATTAACGCATACACGCAGCTATACGACCAAGGTATCGGTGCAGGACGGCATGATCTTGCAGATTCTCGATCTTGCACGTCTGTTTGATTTGGAGGAAGCTGCGCAGCACGACAGATAAAGAAGGGGAGTGCGGAGAGTGCAGTTACAACCGAAGGATTTTGAGCGGATCAAAACGCATATGCTCCGCCTTTATGGAATCAATCTCGAGAAAAAAGAGGCGCTGGTCATCAGTCGCCTGTCACAGCTTGCGCTGAACGCGGGATTTCACACGTTCAGCGATTATGTAGATGCGGCGTTCAAAAACACCGTGCTCATGCAGCAGATGGTGACAAAGCTGACGACCAATTATACCTATTTTATGCGTGAGGAAAAGCACTATCATTTTCTCACGGAAACGGCGCTGCCCGAGCTGGCACAGACCAATCCCCGCTGCCGCAATCTCAAGGTGTGGAGCGCGGGCTGCTCGTCGGGCGACGAGGCATACACGACAGCGGTCGTGATGCACGAGTGGCTCGGGCAGCATTGGAAAGAATGCGATTTCAACGTGGTCGGCAGTGATATTTCGCACGATATGTTGGTATTCGCGCGGCGCGGCATCTATACAGAGGACGCGCTCAAGGGGATGCCGGAGCTGTGGCGCAACCGCTATTTTGCACCCGCAGAGCCCGGAACACGCAGCGTTTCGCCCGAGCTGTCTCGACGCGTGCGCTTTCAGGAACTGAATCTGATGCAGCCGTTTCCGTCTGCATTTCAGAATTTCAATATTATTTTTTGCCGTAATGTCATGATTTATTTCACAATGGAACGCAAGGTAGAGCTGCTTCGGCGGTTTTACGATGCGCTTGCACCGGGGGGGTATTTATTCATCGGGACAAGCGAGACCATGCCGCCGGAAAAGCCGCCGTTTCGCTATCTGTCCCCCGCGATTTATCAGAAGGAGCGGTGACCATGAAAGAGCAGATTTCCATTCTGCTGCTTTGTGCGCAGGATGATGCACGCGCAAGGGAGCTGCTCATGCAGCTTGATAAAAGCGGCGCAAAGGTGCGAACCGCACCACCGGAAACGTATGCGGAAACGCTGCCGCGTGTGACCGATGTGCACGCGGTAGTCGTCTATGCGCAGGATACCTCGGCGCAGGCACGTGCGCAGGTCAAACAGATGCGAATGCTCACTACGCTGCCCATTGTGTTGCTTCTGCCGTTTTTCGAGGGTGATGTACGCATTGAAAGCAACGGCATTTATTACATGCCGTGCGGGCCAAATGAAAGTCTGCAACTGCTTGCCGCGCAGCTCAAACTGAAAATTCGCATCGTGCTGACCAATGCAGCGCTCGCGCGCACAGCGTCCACGACAGGAGAGAAAGCGGGCGATGAAGCGATCGCCCGCTCTTTTGTCCCCAATCGGGCCGATAAGCGTTTGATCGCGATCGGTGCATCCGCAGGCGGTGTACAGGCGATCGAAGAGGTGCTGCGCGCGCTGCCGAACACGCTGCCCGGGATCGTCATCACACAGCATATGCCGCCGGGATTTGTCACGCAGTATGCGCAGCGGCTCAATAAAATTTGTGCCATGCATGTCATGGAAGGCGCGCACAATCAGCGTGTAGAATCGGGAACGGCATATATCGCACCGGGCGGTATGCATATGCGCGTCATTGCACGCGATGGGGGCTACTATTTGCAGGTCGCAGACGGCGAAAAGGTGTCCGGTCACCGACCGTCGGTCGATGTACTGTTTGAATCGGTCGCACGCAGTGCAGGAAAATACGCGCTCGGCGTGATTCTCACCGGTATGGGCGAGGATGGCGCGGACGGTCTGCTGAAAATGCGGCAGGCGGGCGCGCAGACGATCGGGCAGGATGAGGAGACCTCGTGCGTGTACGGCATGCCACGCGTAGCCTTTTTGTCGGGCGCAGTCTGCCGACAGGCGGGTCTGCCCGCGATCCCGGGGCTGATACTGGAGTATGTCAGCCACTAAAATGCAAAAGGAAACACCCGCTGTCCAAGGACAGCGGGTGTTTTTTGTGGGGAGAATGAAGCGCCGGTCGGGGGGAGCGACGCTTCTTCGCCGGGGAAACGAAACTTAGCCGATGAGCTTGAGAACGCTCTGCGGCAGGTTGTTCGCCTGGGACAGCATTGCGGTAGAAGCCTGCGACAGGATGTTCGCGTTGGTGAACTTAGTCATTTCCTTCGCCATGTCGACGTCACGGATGACGCTCTCAGCGGAGGTCAGGTTCTCAGCGGAGGTATTCAGGTTCGCGATCTTGTGATCCAGACGGTTCTGAATAGCGCCGAGGTATGCACGCTGCGAGGAGACCTGATTGATCGCATTATCGACCGAGGTGATCGCCGCGGAAGCACTAGACTGTGTTGCAACAGAAGCGGAAGCTACGCCAAGGTAGTTGGCATCCATCTTGTCGATGTTGATGACCATCTCGTCGCCCTCGTTCGCGCCGACCTGGAAAGTCAGACCCGCACCGGCCTTGTTCTCAATGGTGAAGGAGGACTTAGCGCCGTCAGCACCAAAAATAGCATCAGACTTGTGGCCAGAGGAGGTCAGTGTACCAACAGTACCATTTGTGCCATTCGCGGAGAGACCGGTGAATGCGGTATGGTCGAAAGTAACTGCTGTGTCGGCACCACTCGTTGCCTTTGTTACGTCGTTAGTAATGTCCATGGTAAAGCTGGTACCGTCGCTTGCAGTAAACTTGACACCGCTCAAGGTCTTATCAGTTTCGGCAAGACCCTCTGCAGCCGTCGTATTCAGAGCTGTAAGCTGATCATCAGACAGGACAACCGAATAAGTCTTTGTACCATTCGTAGCAGTCAGCTTTACGCCGGTAGTTCCGTCGGCAGCAGCAGTAATAGAGAGATCGCCGGCAGTAATGGATGCATCATCAGATGCTTTATAGTTGGAATACTTGATAGTAGTGCCGGTTGCACCTGCACCAGCAGCTGTAACAGTACCTGCTGCATCGGCGGTTGCGGCAGAGGTGTTCTGCGTGCTCACATCAGTTGTGGTAAGCTTATCAAAGCTGACCTTTACACCATTGGAGAACGTAACAGAATCCATGCCAGCTGCCAGCTTGACATCTTCTGCGCCGGTCATCTTCGCATACAGACCATAGGTTGCATCCTGTGCGTCAACGCCCTTGCTTGCAGACAGGCTCAGTGCGCTGGTAATCTGCGTAGCAAGCGAGGTCATGGTTGCATCACTGGTGGTGTCATAAGAGCTACCAGTGGTCAGCGTGAAGCTGAACGCCGGATCGGTCGAATCGGTGTTCTTGAAGTTGAGCGTCATTGCTGCGGGAGTACCCTTGACACCGGTCTCCAGGTCGCTCTGGCTCAGCGTAGCGCTAAAGGTCTGACCATTGTCGCCCTTGGCGGTAAAGGTCATATTCTTGTTATCGGTGTCATACTTTGCGGTAATGGTATAGTTGCCGTTCGCCATGGCAGACGCGCCCAGGTTATTGGTGACTGCACCAACGGTAAAACCGGTGTTGCTGCTTGTCGCGGTGAACTCAGACTTTACGCCTGCAACTGCTGCACTCTCCTGCTTGACGCCGACGGAGAAAGCATAGCTGCCTGCAGAAACCTTGCCCAGATCGATCGACAGACCGGACTTCGCAAGAGCAACATTGTTCAGGCTTGCAGTGTTCTTGGCAAGAGAGCCATCGAGCAGATTCTTCTTGTTGAACGAGGTGTTCTTGGAGATGTCGTTCAGCTCGCTCTGCAGCTGAGAGAACTCATCCTGCAATGCAGCGCGGTCGATCTTGTTCTCGTTCGTATCGCTCGAGGACTGCACAGCCAGCTCGCGCATTCTCTGCAGGATCTGGGTGGATTCGGACAGAGAGCCTTCAGCGGTCTGTACGAGGGAGATAGCATCCTGAGAGTTGGTCGACGCCTTCTGCAGACCACGGATCTGCGCTCTCATTTTTTCAGAGATCGCCAGACCGGCAGCGTTGTCGGCAGCGGAGTTGATCGCATAGCCCGAGGACAGCTTAGCAACCGAGCTTGCGATGCTCTTGCTGTTCTTGGTGTACTGCGTGTAGGTGTTCATCGCAGTCAGGTTAGTGTTGATACGCATAAATTTTTCCTCCTTGATGGTCCCTGGACGGCATCCGTGCCACCCAGTTTCATAGATGATCGTAAATAGGCGGAAAACATGGTCGACGGTACCTTTCCGACCGTGTTTTTCCTCACGCTCTCAATATCGACAGTTGCAGGAAAAACTTAAGCGCGATTTTAAAAATAATAAAATTTTTCTGAAGCGTTGTAAAATCCCACGGCTGGTCACCACCATAAACGGTACAAAAACAGAGGAAGATGAACTGCAATGATGCTCCGAGGGCAATGCGAAAGCATGCAAGCTCATATTCTGCGACAAAACACAGATTCTTCTTGATGATACTGATTGCTTGCGAATTTATATTCATACCTGGAAGCTGTACTTTCACAACAAAGGCATCTCGTGAGCGATTGAAAATCAATCCGTTCTGCGCATACATAGAACTTTGAAAATTATGTTCTGCTATTACACAATATTTTCCTGTCGATTTATCCTATTTGTGTGACTTGTGATGCTTGACAATGCCACATAAACTCTGATATGATAATTAAACAGAGAAAATAACATATTTTATACTAAAAAACAATAAAATTGCTAGAAATGGTGTGAGTTTTAGATATTTTCGTGCAAAATTGCACGCGAGCGCATATGACAAAATTTGTGTAAAACGCATGTACATTTACGATAATAATGCGCTTAAAAAAACGAGAAAGTAGTGAAAAACGACAGATTGAGAGAGGGCATTCTAGCTTCATTATCGTGGCACGCAAAACATACAAGCATAATACATAAAAGATGAGGCGGTTTCACTGGTAAAACAATGAAAAGTGATAATAAATGTTTAAAATATTATCATAATATCCAAAAAAGAATAAGTTTTTTCACATTCTCTATAAAAATAAAGTGAAAATGTAAAATACAGAAAAAATGGTGAAATATAACTGGATATAAGTGCGAAAATGTTGTAATATAAACATATCTTTTGCTTTGCGGAGACTTCATGGAAACAATAATACGCGTTTAACATGTCAAAATAGTGCAGACGTTGTGAATATCAATAGAGACTGTGGTGATCGAGGATACACACAAGCGCGACTGATGTCTATCAGATACAGAGCATACATGAGTTATCATACGCCATCGTGCATGGACTTACATTACCAGTCCCTTTGCAAAAACGGAGATATCATAAAAATAATGTGACAGCAAAAGCGGGGAGAATAAGTGGGGGAACAAATTAAAAATATCGGGATAAATGTCACCGAATGGCTGAAAAAGCTCGAAAAACGTCAGAAAATCATTCTGGCGGCGGTGATCGTTCTTGTGGTGCTGATCGGGGTGGTCGGTGCCGCACTTCTGAACCACGTTACATATACCACGCTCTATGCGGGGATGGACAGTGAACAAGCAGGTACCGTGCTTGATACCCTGAAGGAAATGGGCGTTCCGACCAAGACGCAGGGCGAGGACACCATTCTGGTACCGGAAAAGCAGGCGGATCAGATTCGGATGGAACTTGCGGCAAAGGGGTTTCCGGAGACCGGACTGAAATACGACCTGTTCTCCAATTCCTCGAGTTTTGGTTCGACCGATTTGGAGCGGCAGACGTATTTGCAGTATCAGCTACAGGAAAATCTGCGCAAGACCATTTCGCGCATGGACAAGGTCAAGGACTGTGTCGTGCTGGTCAATCTGCCGTCGACTTCTTCCTTTGTCGTATCCAAGGAGACCATGCCGGCAAGCGCGGCGGTCATGTTGGAACTTGAACCGAACGCCAAGCTGAGCAGCGACGAAGCGCGTTCGATCGGGGAGCTGCTGACCAAGAGCGTGCCGAAGCTGACACTCGAAAATGTGTCGATCACCGACTCGACGATGAAGTCGTATTCGCTCACGGGAGACGACACGACGACCGGCGCAGCCTCTCAGGAGCAGCAGGACATGACCGAACAGATGAAAAATGTGCTGTCCGAACAGGTCATGCGCGTGCTCAAGCCCGCGATCGGAGACGGTAATATCGCGGTATCGGTCAACCTCAATCTGGACTTTGACAAGAATACAGTGGAATCGGTCGCGTTTGCGCCGCCGATCGAGGGCGAGGCCGACGGTATGCGCCGCAGTTCGGAAAAGATCTATCAGGCGGTGCGCGACGGCAAGGCGACTGGCGGCGCTGCGGGCACGCAGAGCAACGGCGCAGGCACCACAGACTATGTATATAACGGTCTTGCACCCGACCAGTACAGCGAAGATTACACTGAGAAATATAATTATGAGCTCAATGAAGTGCGGACAAAAATTGATAAGGCACAGGGTTCGGTCAAGGATCTCTCGGTATCGGTCGTGGTGAACAGTACCGTCAAGGGCATCAACAATTATCAGGACGCGATCAAAAATCTGGTCGCCAACGCGATCGGCGTTGCACCGAAATACATCACGGTCGAGATCATGCCGTTCGTACAAACTGCCGCGGGCGGAACCTTTGCGGATCTTGCGGCGCAGAATCAGGAAAATCTGAAAACGCTCAGCCGAAACAGTCTGATCAAGACAGTCTGCATCGTGCTGGGACTACTGTTGGGATTGTTTATGGTTTTAAATTTCTTCCGCAAAAAGCGCGAGCCGGAGGAAGCAGACGATATGGTCGAGGCGGGGGCGGAGACCGGCGGCTTGCTTGATCTGACAGCGGGCGAGGGAATCGAAGGCGGCTTGTCCGAAGCTGGGGACGGACAACTGCTGCAAGATATGTTGGCGCAGCCGACCGGTGATTCGGCGCGTGTAGAGGAGCTGATGGAAAGCTATCCAGAGGTCGCAGTTCAGATCATTCGGAGCTGGCTGACCGAGTAAGAGCGGGCATAACGGACAACCGGGGAGACAAATCAAATGGGGAGCAAACTTTCACAACGCGAAAAGGCGGCGATCCTGATGATCGGCGTCGGCAAAAATCATGCGGCAAAAATCTACAAGCACTTGAGTGAGGACGAGATTGCAACGCTGACACTTGCGATCACCACGACAAAGCGTGTGTCGCAGGAGGAAAAGGATGCGGTCATGTCCGAGTTCTATGAGACCTGCGTCGCACAAAAATTCATTTCGGAGGGCGGACTGGAGTACGCGCGCAGCGTGCTCAACAAGGCGCTGGGAGAAGACAAGGCAGATGCGCTCATCAATCGCCTGACGGAGACCTTGCAGGTACGGCCGTTCGAGTTCGTGCGCAAGGCGGATTCGGGGCAGATCGTACACCTGCTGGCAAACGAAAACCCGCAGACGATCGCACTCGTGCTATCCTATCTCGACCCCAAAAAGGCTGCGCATGTGCTTGGAGAGCTGGGCAGCGAGATGCAGGTAGAGGTCGTCACGCGTATGGCAAACATGGAGAGCGTGTACCCCGAATACATCAAGGAAACCGAGATGATTTTCGAGCAGCGTCTGGCAAAAATGGGGACCACCGATCAGGCGACGGTGGGCGGACTCGACGCTGTGGTGCAGCTCATCAACTGCGTGGACCGCGGCACGGAAAAGTACATACTGGAAAGCTTGGATCTGCTCGACAGCGAACTGGCGGAAGAGATCCGCAAGAACATGTTCGTGTTCGAGGACATCATCAACCTGTCCAATCAGGCGATGCAGCGCGTGCTCAAGGAGGTCGAACAGACCGACCTTACCGTTGCGCTTAAGGGTGCAAATGAAGAGATGAAGCAGTTCATTATGAACAACCTGAGTAAGCGTCAACAGGAGATGATTCAGGACGATATGGAGGTCATGGGTCCGCTGCGTATGCGCGACGTCGAAGCGGCACAGCAGAAGATGGTCAATGCTGTGCGTATGCTTGAGGAAAGCGGCGAGATCATTGTATCCAGAGGTGAAGATAATGACATCGTCTTTTAGGATCGAACGGCAGTATGTAACCTTTGCGTCCGGAGAAGTACCGAGGACCGCCATCGAGCCTACCGTCACGGACGCGCTGTACGAAGCGCAGCTTGAGGCGATTCGTGCGCGGGCACAGCAGACGCTGGAAGAGGCACGCGAGCACGCGTGCCGGATCACGGAAGATGCGCGTATGGAAGCTGCCGAAATTCTGGAGGATGCGCGCGCACAAGCGGCGCAGATCATGCAGGACGCACATCGGCAGGCACAGGTCGAGTGCTGTACCGCGCGTGAGCAGGGTTACGCCGAAGGCAGCGCACAGGCACAGGAAGAGGCGGAACAGCGGCATTGCGCCGAAGCGCGTCTGTTTTCCGAGCTACTGGAACGCCTGCGGCGGGAATACCGTGAAATGGCGGACTCGATGGAGGACGATATGATCGGTCTGGTTGTCGAGATCGCGCGGAAAGTGCTGTTTTTGCACCTTGACCGCGATGAAGCCGTGCTACAAACGCTCGTACGCGAAACGATCGCACAGATCAAGGATGCCGATACGGTCGAAGTTCATTTGAGCACGCAGGACTGCAAGCGGTATTTTGGGGATGCGCGCAGCCGTGAACTGCTGCAAAGCGACAAAACAGCGGTCGAATTTGTCGAGGAAAGCACTTTTTCGCACGGTGATTGTGTGATCGAGACCGCCGATACCGTCATCGACTGCGGCGTGACGCGGCAGCTCGATGCGATCGACCGGTGCTTCACGGAAGAACGGGACGGCGATGCCACATGACTAGGTTTGAGCGGTATTACGGGCGCTTGCGTGCGCTCGATCCGGTCGAACGCAGCGGCAAGGTCATGAAGGTCGTCGGTCTGACGGTGGAATCCAACGGACCGAGCGTCAATATGGGCGACATCTGCCGCGTATTTTCCTCGGATGGACAGCATTGGGTCGAAGCCGAGGTCGTCGGCTTTCGTGATCGCCGCGTGCTGCTCATGCCGTTTGCCGAAATGACCGGCATCGGCTTCGGCAGCCGCGTCGTCTCGACAGGGGAATCGATGCGTGTCGCGGTCTCGGATGCACTGATCGGGCGTGTCTTAGATGCGTTGGGACGACCGATGGACGATGGCGAACCGATTCCTTGCGGCGAGGCGTATCCGGTCGATAACGCGCCGCCGAATCCGCTGTCCCGCACTCGCATACGGGATGAATTTCCGCTCGGTGTGCGTGCGATCGACGGTCTGATCACAGTCGGTCAGGGACAGCGCTTGGGCATTTTCGCCGGCAGCGGCGTCGGCAAAAGTACCCTGCTCGGCATGATCGCGCGAAATGCCGTCGCGGATGTCAACGTCATCGTGCTCGTTGGAGAACGCGGACGTGAGGTCAAGGACTTTATCGAGAAGGATCTGGGGCCCGAGGGTCTGAAGAAATCTGTGCTGCTTGTGGCAACGTCGGATCAGCCCGCGCTGCTGCGCCTGAAGGCTGCAATGATCGGGACAAGCATTGCAGAGTATTTTCGCGACAAGGGATATAATGTCCTGCTGCTCATGGATTCCCTGACCCGTTTTGCCATGGCGCAGCGCGAGATCGGCATGGCGGTCGGTGAACCGCCCATTGCGCGCGGGTTTCCGCCGTCGGTCTATTCCTTGTTGCCGCGCTTGCTCGAACGCACGGGCACGTCGGAAAAAGGCTCGATCACCGGACTCTATACCGTGCTCGTCGAGGGCGACGATATGAACGAGCCGATTTCGGATACCGTGCGCGGCATTTTGGACGGACATATCGTGCTGTCGCGTGAGCTGGCACACGCCAACCACTATCCGGCAATCGACGTGCTGCAAAGCATCAGCCGTACGATGCACGACATTGTCCCCGAAGAGCATTATAAACAAGCAGGCATTCTGAAAAACAATATGGCAACTTACAAAAAGGCGCGCGACCTCATCAATATCGGCGCGTACAAGACCGGCTCGAATGCGCAGATCGACCAGGCGATCCGGCTGAATCCTGCGATCGAAGCATTTTTGCAGCAGGGCGTCACCGAAGCGCCCGCATTTGATGATACCATCGCTGCGCTCATGAAGATTGGCGGGGCGTAACCCATGAAAAGATTTGAATTTCCTCTTCGTGCGCTTTATGAAGTGAAAACCACGCAAAAAGAGGAAAAACAAGGCGAATATCTGACAGCAAA
Organism: Intestinibacillus massiliensis; assembly: GCA_029267335.1. Lineage (GTDB taxonomy): Bacteria > Bacillota > Clostridia > Oscillospirales > Butyricicoccaceae > Intestinibacillus > Intestinibacillus massiliensis_A. The sequence continues at coordinate 51,230 of JAJUJC010000003.1, forward strand.
GGCGATTCAAGAGCAATTCGCCGCGCGCAAAGAAGAATTGACGGGCATTCTCGCCACAGAGCGGCAGCGATGCACCGAACGCATGCAACAGGGCGTCACGACGCGCGAACTACAGGTGTACAGTGCGTTTCTGGAGGAGCAGCAAAAGCAGCTCGAATACGCGTGCGCGGAGCTGTCCCGCGCACAGCAGGTGACAGAACTGCGGCGCGGAGAGTTGGTCTCGTTACATAAGGAACTGAAAATGCTCGATAAGCTGCGGGATGAACAGTATCGCGCGTATCTCGTCGAGGTCAACAAAAAAGAAGCCAGTGCGATCGAAGATGTGCTAGCGTTCGATCTGCTCAAAGCAGGAACATAAGTAAGCGGGAAAATGGGGTGAAACAATGGCAATCGGCGCGTCAAAGGAACGCCGGCGGGACAAACAGGACAGTGACCCGCGCAAAGAGTTTGAAGAGAATATGAGCCCGCGGAAGGATGATCCCATCCCGCGCGCTAAGAAAAAAAAAGAGCGCAAAAAACACAAAAAAGGAAAGCTTCTGCTCATCCTGATCGCATTGCTTGTGCTTGCGGGTGCGTTTCTGGTAGCGGTGCGCTTCGGTGTGCTCGAGAAGTTCGGCATTCCCGTGCCGCCTGCGCTGCGCGCTGTGACCGGAACGGCACAGACCGACACCGTACAAACCGACACGGCACAGACCGACCCGACCCAGACGACCGATACACAGGGCGATATAGCGATGCCGGAAACGACCGTGCAGCCCGAAGCGCCGACGGTTCAGAACGGAACGAACACCCAGACGGTCGAAAGTCCGGCAACCGATCCTGCGGGCACGTTTCAGGAGATGCGCGCCTCGCTGTCGGAGGAGAAGCTGACCGAACTCAGAAAGGTCGGTACGATCTACTCCAAGATGGACCCGACTGCAGCGGCGGACATCATGGTGGAGATCTATCAGCCAATGGAACTCGCAACGATCATTTATTACATGCAGCCCGCGGCCGCTGCCGCACTGCTCGCAAAGATGGACAGTGCGCAGGCAGCCCGTATCACACAGATTTTAATGACGTAAAGGGGGAAGCAGCATGCCGACAGTCGCACTCGTTGGCGCACCCGCCGCGCCGCAGATTCCGGTCGCGACAGGGGAAAAAGACGCCCGTCCGGATGGCGCGCTTTTCGGACAGCTCATGGTGCAAGGGACAGCGAACACCACGCTCACGCCCGCACAGATGCTTGTCAGCGCATTGACCGGTACGGAAGAGGCGGAGGATCTCCCCGATGCTGCGCCGCAGGATGCGCAAGCCGCACAGACACCGGATGCCGCGCTCGCACTGATGCTTACAGGTTTGATGGCGTGGAATGCGCCGGATGCCGTACAGCAAACCGGTTCATCCCAGGAGAATGCGACGCCCGATGCCGCCGGTACGGTCGCTGCACTTCCCGCACTGGGGGAGGACGCACCGTCCGCACATCCGCCGACACAGTCCGCACCGCTGCAAGTGGATCATGCGCCGCAGCCCGACATCGGGCAGGCGAAAGCCGATGGCTCCGGTACCGCGGAAAAGGCCGCAGGCGCAGCGGTCTTTGAAAAAATCACGCAGACAGTTGCCGAGGCGGCGCAGTCTGCCGCAGGACAGGGCGAGAGCGGACAGTCTGCAGGGCGCAACACCGCCGCGCCGCAAAAGGAGCAGGTCTCTGGGACCGATGCGCTTCAGCAGCCGCTCGTTCCCTTTGCGCGCCTGTCGGTGGAACTTTCCACCGCAGAACTGGAGACCCTCGAAAAAACACAGGCAGTCCACACCGCGCTCGAGCGGCTGAGTGAAGATTTGCAGCATCTGCGCGCAACACCCACCGAATTGCAGCTCACTCTGGAGCCGCAGCGTCTGGGGGCGCTGACGATTTCTCTGACCATGACCGAGCACGGTCTGTCCGCGCATATCAAAACCGCTGACCGACAGATCAGCGAACTGATCGGCGCACAACTGCAAACGCTGACGGAGGGCTTGCGGGATAAGGGCGTGACGCTCGACCACGTCGAGGTATCTTATGAGAGCCTCGCACAGCAGAACGGACAGTCTGGCAGGGGGCAGGGCTTCCACGAAGGAAGACAGCAGCGCGAACAGAGCACGTTTGACCGCATGCAGAATCGAGAGCGCATGGTCGCAGACACTGCACAGCCCGCTTTTTCGGGCACGACCACAGGATGGAATGCTCAGGGTGCGGTGGAATACAGAGTATAAGAAACGGAGGATTTCTTGATGGCAACATCCGCAGTTTCAGCTGCAAGCGCAAACAGTGCCGCCGCTACGGCAGCACAGTCGGAACGCAAGGTCGGCGGTATGACTGTCGATTCCGAAACCTTTCTGAAGTTACTGGTCACACAGATGCAGTATCAGGATCCGCTTGAACCGCAGAACGATACGCAGTTTGTCGCCCAGCTTGCGCAGATGAGTTCGCTCGAGCAAATGCAGTCGACGAACGGCAGCCTGACCAATCTACAGGCATACAGCATGGTCGGAAAGTATATTTATGCACAGATAACCGACCCGCAGACAGGTACGGTATCCGAGCATATGGGGCAGGTACAGAGCGTAGTACTGTACAGCGGAAAGCCCTATCTGGTGCTGGATAAGGATACAGCCATCCCGCTGGAGCAGGTGACCGAGGTGCTCGATCCCTCTTTGTTCGATAAGCCGACCGATGGCGAGACCCCGACCGCAAGCGGGGAAACGCCGGAAGCAACAGGCACTTGAACACAGGCAAAAATACTGCACAAGTAAAAATCACAAAATATATTAAAGATTCCTAAAAAATTGCCGAAATAATTATAATAGTAGGGATAAGGAGAAAACAATTATGATGCGCTCCCTGTTTTCCGCGGTTTCCGGTCTGAAAAATCACCAAACCGCGATGGATGTCATCGGTAACAACGTAGCAAACGTCAATACGGTTGCATTTAAGTCCAAGAAGGTCGTCTTTCAGGACATCATCAGCCAGACCGTCAGCTCTGCGACTGCGCCGACTACGACGACTGGCGGTATGAACGCAAAACAGGTTGGTCTTGGCATGAGCATTGCGACGATTGCAACCGACATCACCGAAGGCAGCACACAGACCACTAGCGCACCGCTTGATTTTGCCATCACAGGTGAAGGGTACTTTATCGTTCAGGGCGGCGACGGCACGAAGTATTACACGCGCAACGGTAACTTCACGACCGATTCCCAGGGGTATCTTGTGACGGCAAACGGCGACTATGTCATGGCTGTCACGGGCAGCACCGGCATTGCAAATGGCACGACACCCGGTACGCTCAGCAAGATTCAGATTCTGGGTACAATAGGCGGCAACACCTACTCCGAATATGCAATCGACTCTTCTGGTGTCGTCACGGCAAAAAGATCGACCGGTACGATCGACACACTTGGCCGTATCGCTCTGGCGACCTTCAATAATGCCGCCGGTCTGGAAAACGTCGGTGCAAGTAAGTACCAGCAGTCATCTAACAGTGGCACCGCGGTCTATCATTTTGCCAACGACAACGCAGGCAAGGTGCAGTCCGGTCAGCTTGAAATGTCGAATGTACAGCTCGCCAATGAGTTGACCAACATGATCATTATGCAGCGTGGCTATCAGGCAAACTCCCGTGTCATCACGACATCGGACACTATGCTTGAGGAGCTGATCAACCTGAAGCGCTGAGTGTGCTGAGGTAAGGCATGATTAAGGTGACAAAAATAAACAAGCATGAGCAGTTCTGGGTCAACGAAAAACTGCTCGAATTTATGGAAGAAACGCCCGATACCATTTTATCAATGGCCTCCGGACGCAAAATCGCAGTAGCGGAAACCGCAGCGGAAGTCATTGCACTGATCGCGCACGCACCGGATGCGCCGATCGTTCTGCACCGAGTGGACGAAGGTCAGTTCAGTGCGGGCGGACAGGAAGCCGCAAGTATGGGGGGACAAGGTTGAGTATCGTAACAATGGTCGGCATGATCGTTGGATTCGGCTGCGTTGTCATTAGTATCATGACAACCGGCAATCTGATGGATTTTGTCGACGTGGGCTCTGTATTTGTCGTATTTGGCGGCGTATTAGGCGCGACCATCGCGTCTTATTCCTCGGAGCAGCTCAAAAGTGTACGACAGGCAGTCGGCATCGCGATGAAGCGCGAAAAGCTCGATATTGATGCGGACATCGACAATATCATCAGCATCGCAAACGTTGCGCGGCGCGACGGCCTGCTCGCACTCGAGGAAATGACCGACAGCATGCAGGACCCTTTTCTCAAAAAGGGCATCATGCTCGTTGTGGATGGCTCGGATCCGGAACTGATTCAGAGCATCATGGAGACCGATCTTGCGCTGACCAAGGAACGCCATGCCAATAATCGCGGCGTGCTCGACAGTATGGCGGCATACGCGCCGGCATTCGGTATGATCGGTACGTTGATCGGTCTGATCAATATGCTAAAGAGCCTGAACGATATGTCGAGTTTGGGCAGTAACATGTCTGTCGCACTGGTCACAACGTTCTATGGCTCTATGCTGGCAAACCTGCTGTTCAGCCCGCTGTCGAAGCGCCTGAAAACAGTAGGCAATTTGGAATATCTGCGCAAGGAACTGATTCTTGAGGGAATTCTTGCAATTCAAAACGGCGAAAATCCACGTGCGATCAAGGAAAAACTGTATGCTTTCCTCGCCAATGCACATCAGCAGAAGTTGCAGGAATCGGAAAAGAAGAAAAAAGAAGGATAACCTGCGGGGGAGGGGAAAACGATGAAACGAAAGCGCGATGATCCGGAGGAGGGCGGCAGCGGCTATAGCTGGATGGACACCTACGGCGATATGGTTACGCTGCTGCTGTGCTTCTTCGTACTGCTTTATTCCTTTTCCTCGATGGATTCCGCAAAATGGCAGGCGCTTGTCGGTGCGTTCGCAGGAACGTCCGAGGTGAGCGCCATTCCATCTTTTGATGTCAATACCGCACGTGAGGAGCCGATCAATCAAATTGACCCGATGGTCAATTACGAGAATCGCGAAAAGGAAACGCAGCAAAGTAAAATTGATGCCGCAAATGCCAAGCGCAAGGAGATCAACGATATTTACGACCGTCTTTATGCGAGTATCCGGACGTATATCGACGAGAACGGCTTGCAAAACCAGATGAACGTCATGAAGACCGACGATGCCATCATTCTGCGTTTCGGCGAGATTGCGCTGTTCAATCCCGGACAGGCGAACATCCTGCCTAAGAGCCGCGAAACGATGGCGCATATGGTCGATATTATTGCACAGAACGAAAAAGCAATCAAAATGGTCAGTATTGAGGGCAATACCGACAACGTTCCGATCCACAATGCACAATTTACGGATAACTGGGATCTATCAGTCAAGCGGGCAACGAATGCGCTGCGTCTTGTACTAAGCACGGGAAAAATCAGCGAAACTAAAATTTCTGCGATCGGTTATGGTGAATATCAGCCGATCGACAGCAACGCAACGTCCGAGGGGCGTTCACGCAACCGACGGGTCGACTTCGTTTTGAAAAAAGCGGACCTACCCGAGGCGACATAATTTTATAAACAGGCAGGGAAGGTGGGCGTATGTCCAAAAAACAGGTAATGGCGCTGGTTGCAGGTGTAATCGTTTTTATGCTGCTGATCGGCGCAGGCACTGCGTATTTCTTTTTAAAGGATCGCGGGAGTAAGGCTGAGGAACCGCCCACATTGTATAACTATGCAATTAAGGACTATTTTGTCACGAATGTCAAGGACAGCAATAAGCTGTTCAAGGCGTCGATCGTACTGGTACTGAATCAGGAAGGTATGGATGCAGAGATGGAAGCAAATCTGCCGGTCATCCGCGATAAGATCCTGTTTATTCTGCGCGCACTGACGGCAGATGATCTGACAAATCCGGATATTCAGGATAAACTGCGGGATAAGATCCCGACGGCACTCAATCAGGCGATGGGGATTGACAATATTGTATCTGTATATTTCGGCGACTTTGTTATGCAATAAACGCGGAGCGCGCAAAAAGGGGGTGGAACGCAATGTCTGACGTATTGTCACAGGCGGAGATCGACGCACTGCTCGCAAGCATCGAAACCGGTGAGGCAGCCGAGGAGAAAAGGGAAGATACAGTCTCTGTACGGGGATACGATTTCCGTACCGCCAACCGCTTCACCAAGGAGCATATCCGCGCGATCAACATGATCTTCAAAAATTTCTGCCATCTGCTCTCAAATTATCTGATGGGGACACTGCGCGCCACAAGCGAGGTCGAGGTGCTGTCGCTGGAGGAAATGTCGTTTAACGAATTTCACAATTCGGTGCCGTCGCCTGTCGTGCTTGCGATCATCAATATCGCACCGCTCGGCGGTCCGGTTCTGCTGGAAATTTCGACAGAACTGGTTTACTCGATCGTCGGTCGCGTGCTTGGCGGCACGAAAGGCGTGTCCGCGGACGGACGGCAGCTTGCGGACGTCGAACTCGCGATCATTGAGCGCGTGATTTGGCAGATGCTGCGCAGCTTGGATGAAGCATGGGAAAAAATGATGACGATCGATTCGACACTCGACCGTGTGGAAACCAGCATGCAGTTTGCGCAGATCGTGGATATGAACGAACCGATCCTGATGGTGACCATGAATGTTGCGGTCGGGGAAGAAAACGGTCTGCTCGGATTTTGTCTGCCGCAGCAGACCCTGGAGCCGTTCACCAAGCGACTCAATTCTAAAGCATGGTATACCGGAAACAGCGGCAAAAAGATAGAGGCGCATCCGGACGACATGATGCGTTCGCTTTCCCGTACCGCGGCAACGCTCTCTGTGGTGTTCCACGAGACGCAAGCCAGCGTGCACGATATTTTGAGCATGCAGGTGGGGGATGTGATCCAACTGAATCATCGCACGGACGAGCCGCTGATCGTTAAGGTGGAGCATATTCCGAAGTTCCAAGCAACGATGGGGCGGTATCGCAACGCTTGTGCGGTCAAAATTGTGGACATCATCAAGGGGGAAAGAGAAACGTGAGTAATTTATCGCAGGAAGAGATCGACGCGCTGCTCGCCGGAACGGCACAAGAGCCGTCTGATGCCGTACAGGAAATCGCGCCTCTGCCCGAAGCGGCGAATTTATCCGGCTTTGAAGATCCCGCTCTCGTATTGCGCGAGGAGCGGTCGCTCTATTTGACGGACCAAGAGGCGGATGCACTCGGTGAGATCGGCAATATCTGCATGGGCACATCCGCAACGACCATGCATACGCTGCTCGGCAGAAAGGTGACGATCACAACGCCGGACGTTTCCGTATATCGCGCGGAAAATGTACTTTCACCGTATAAAAGTCCGTTTTTGCTCGTCAGCGTTGAATACATAGAGGGTATTTTCGGTAAAAACCTGCTGATTTTGCAGGATTATGCTGCGGCACTCATCACCGATCTGCTGATGGGCGGCGACGGCAATATCGACAAGGATAATCTCGAACTAGGCGAGCTGCATCTGAGCGCCATGAGCGAGATCATGAACCAGATGGTGGGCGCATCCGCGACCGCAATGTCCAATATGATGGGCAGCCCGGTCAATATTTCACCCCCGACTGCGACCAGCGTCGGCGTCGGTGAAAATGTCGGGCAGTTCCTGGATGGTACGGACATGGTCATCAAGATCAGCTTCGATATGGAGATCGAGGGTCTGCTCAAGAGCAAACTCATGCAGTTGATGACCATCGAAACCGGTAAAATGCTGGTGGATTCTCTCATGCACATGGGGGACGCCGCACCGGATACGCCGTCTGAACCGGAACCTGCACCCGCACCGCAGCCCGCGCCTGCTGCACCGGCGCCCTCTGCACCGGCACCCTCTGCACCGTCTGCGGCTGCACCGGCATATTCCGCGCCGCCGGCAGCAAAAGCTGCGGAAGCACAGCCGCGCCGCGTGACCGAGGTCAAACCGCTTTCGCTTCAATCGTTCGATGAAACATCCACCAGCGCGGGAGAAGAAGTCGATCTCGACCTCATTAACGATATTCCGTTGCAGGTCACGGTTGAATTGGGTAAAACAAAGAAGAATCTGAGCGATATCTTGAATTTTGGGCACGGTTCTATCATCGTGCTGGATAAGCTGGCAGGCGAGCTGGTCGACGTGATTGTCGGCGGTAAGCGCATCGCGCGCGGCGAGGTCGTTATCATTGACGAAAACTACGGCGTGCGCATCACGGAGATATTTAAGAGCGGCCGCGCAGGCGCACTTTAACGACAGGAACGAAAGACAGCGGGAGGTAACGGTGTCATGGCAGAAACAGAAATTTTGCTGGAAAGCGGTATCAATGAGCTGGAAATCCTCGAGTTTAAACTGGGGGATCGCTCCTATGGTATCAACGTCGCAAAAATCAAGGAAATCATCGGAGAAGCCGATATTCAGGAAATTCCGCATTCCCATAACAGCATTGAGGGTGCATTCAGACGTAGAGGTGAGATCTTTACCGCGATCAATCTCTGCCGCTATCTGGACGTTCCCGAGGAAATGCCGCGCGAACACGATCTCTTTTTAATTACGCATTTCAACAATACGAGTGCAGCGTTCCGCGTGGACGCAATTTGCACGATTCATCATCTTTCGTGGACGGATATCGTCGCACCCGAAGAGATCACCGAAGGCACCAATACCGGCATTATTACGGGTATCGCGAAAATCGGGGATGACGACATGATTATGATCCTTGATTTTGAGAAGATCCTGTTCGACATCAGCCCCGCAACGGGTTTGCAGGAGCAGGACATCACGCGCAGTGAAACCGGCGTGCGAGCGGAACTGCCGATCCTGATCGCGGAGGACTCTGCATTTCTGCGCAAGATGCTGATGTCGTGCCTGATAAAGGCGGGGTATGAGGACCTGATCTGCACGACGAACGGCGCGGAGGCATGGCATATCCTGTCTTCCATTCGGGAGACCCATAAGGACATTCACAAAAAGGTCGCATGCGTGATCACCGATATTGAAATGCCGCAAATGGACGGTATGACGCTCACTCGTCAGATCAAGGAGGATCAGGTGCTGCAGGGGATTCCGGTGGTCATCTTCTCCTCGCTCATCGACGAAGCGAACAGCATCAAGTGCACCGAGGTCGGTGCCGATGCACAGCTTGCAAAGCCTGACATCGCGCGTCTGGTCGGTACACTGGACGAAATTTTGCAGATCGGTGCGCATCACGCGCAGGTAGGGTAAGGGTTATGCTGGCCTGCGTTGCGTGTCAGCCGATCTTTAACATCCGGCAGCAGGTGTTCGGCTACGAGCTGCTTTACCGTGCGGGCGAGAGCAGTCAAGCCTATGACGGCATAGACGGCAACCTCGCCACGCGCAAGGTCATGGAGACCGCGTTCAGCGATATTGGCATTCAGGAGCTAACCGGAGGGCGCAAAGCCTTCGTCAATTTCACGGAGGATCTGCTGCTTGAAGAAGCGCCGTGCTTACTGTCAAGCGATATTTTGGTCGTTGAAGTGCTGGAAACGGTTGAGCCTACCAAGAAAGTTGTGGATGTATGCCATTCGCTGCAATCTAAGGGTTATCTCATTGCGCTCGATGATTTCGACTATCGCGAAGAATACGAACCGCTCATCGAGTGTGCCGACATCATCAAAATTGATTTTATGGCGACAGATCGCCGGCGGTTGCCGCAGCTTGTGCGCAAGCTCGGTCATAATGGCCGCAAAATTCTGCTCGCGGAAAAGATCGAGACCGTTGCGGACTATGAACTTGCCAAGGCACTGGGTTTTTCGCTCGTGCAGGGCTATTTTTTCTGCAAACCCAAAATCCATGTGTCACGTCATGTGGATCCGCTCAAGGCAAGTCAATTACAGCTTGTGCGGTTTCTGGGCGAAAATGATGTCAATTTTGCGCACCTTGCGGAAATCATCAAGCACGATGTTGTGCTGTCCTATCGGCTGCTGCGCATTGTAAACTCCGCCTACTATGGCTTGCAGTATTCCGTGACCGGTATCCTGCACGCGCTGACGATTTTGGGTGTGAAGGAGCTGCGCAAGTGGATTGCACTCATCGTCATGAATGAAATTCGGGACGATAAGCCCAATGAGCTCATGCGTACTGCACTGATGCGTGGGCTGTTCATGGAGCAGTTGGCAGTTTATCTGCATAAACGCAAGGAACGCGACGAGTACTTTATGGCGGGCTTGTTTTCCTTGGCGGATGTGCTCATGGATGCGCCGATGCACGCTATTTTGCAGCAGACGCATCTGTCGCAGGAACTGACCGACGCGCTCGTCACGGGGGAGGGGCGTCTGGCGGATCTGCTGCAAATTATTGTGCATTATGAGCGCGGCGAGTGGGAAGAAGCGCTGTCCTATGCCGCGCAATATCAAATATCACCCGATACGGTACTTCGTTTTTATACGGAAGCGCTGACGAAGTCTAATCAGGTGCTGCGTTGAAAAGAGGGAAGAGCATATGTGGAATCAACTGTTTGGTTCGGTCGATCGCTTGCGGTTGGGGCTTGACGCCGCATGGATGCGCAATGATGTGATCGCCAATAATATTGCCAATGTGGATACGCCGGGTTTCCGTGCATCCAAAGTGGAATTTGAAAGCGCGATGAAAGCCGCACTTGGTACGGAACAAGGCAGCCTGAAAATGGCGGCAACGCACGAGGGACATATTACGGACGGCGCGTCCTCGATCGAAGAGGTCAAACCGGTCGTCACGACCGACGAAAGCCAAATGCGCTATGACGGCAACGGTGTCAGTCCGGAATCGGAAATGGCAGATCTGGCGAAAAATTCAATCCAATACTATGCACTGGTCAATAAGATGAACGCGGAGCTGAATCAGCTCAACGCCGCTATCAATGTCACCTGACGGGAGAGAATGCGATGTCTTACTTAAACGGAATGAATATCAGCGCGTCCGCGCTGACTGCGCAGCGTACCCGTATGGATGTAATCGCGGAAAATATGGCAAATATCGACACCACACGCACACCTGAAGGTACGCCGTATGCAAAAAAGTCCGTGATCCTTGAGGAGAAAAACAGCAAGTTTGCGCAGATACTTGAGCGCTCTGCTGGTCGCGAGGTCGAGGGCGGCGTGCGCATCTCCGAGATCACGGAGGATACGCAGAATTTTAAACTGGTCTATGATCCGGTGCATCCCGATGCGGATGAGGCAGGCTATGTCCGTATGCCGAATGTGGACGCGAACGAGGAAATGGTCAATATGCTGTCCGCATATCGCTCCTACGAAGCGAATGTGACGGTATTCAATACCTATAAGGATCTCGCCGTCAAGACCTTTGAGATCAGCGGCTGACAGGGGGCATAAAAAATGGAGATTCAGGGAATCGGCAGTGCATCTGCCATTCAGGCGGCGCAGTCTGCGACGCAAAAAAGCGGAGAGAAACAATTTTCCGACATCCTGAGCGACGCGGTCGCGCAGTATCGTGCGGAAAATACCAACAGTCAGACGCAGGGGCTGAACCTGCTGACCGGCGAATCCGGCAATCTGTCTGACGTCATGATTTCGGGAGAAAAAGCAAAAATCGCCCTCAATTTGACGGTTGCGATCCGCAACAAGGCGATGGAAGCATACAAAGAGATCATGAATATGCAGGTCTGACGCGGGAATGGGATTCTGGGACTATACGCGTGCGATCCTTGCGATCGTGGTCGTGATTTTTGCGGCATACTATGTCACCCGCAAGTTCGGACAGATGGGCGGCGGCACACCGATGCGGCGTGCACCGATCAAGATCGTGGGCACGACCCCGCTTGGCAGAGATCGCTCGCTTGTTCTTGTGACCGTGGGCTCCAAAACCTATCTGCTCGGTGTGACCGCGCAGCATATCGAGCGCATCGACGAGTATCCGGCGGAGGAGCTGCCCATCGAGCCTGTGCCGGAGACACCGACAAGCGGTTTTCAGGCAGAGCTTCTTACGCGCTTGCAGGAATGGCGAAAGAATGGAAAGAGTTAAGAAACATGGAGCATGAGAGCTTGCTGCGCGGCAGCGATCCCGCCGTGCGCGCAACAGAGCGCAGGCAACGAAAAATTTACCGATTGGCTGGGCTGATTGCCATCTTGGCATTGGTGCTTGCGGGCGCGGCACTTGCCGCACCGGATGACCCGTATCAGGCGCTGCTCAAGGGCGATCCGCAGGCGCTGCAAATCATTGTCACGCTGACAATGATCACACTGGTTCCCACATTGCTCGTCATGCTGACGGGCTTTACGCGCATTATCATCGTATTATCCATCGTGCGCAATGCAATCGGTCTGCAAAATATGCCGCCGAACACGGTACTCATCGGTCTGGCACTGTTTGTGACCTATTTCGTAATGAGTCCGGTCGTGACACAGATCAACGATCAGGCATATCAGCCTTATGTGGAGGAGCAGATATCCTTCGAGGAGTTTCAGGAACAGGCGATGCAGCCGCTGCGCTCGTTCATGCTCAAGCAGACCTACGAAAGCGACCTTGATTTCTTCACCGGTCTGTCAAACGGCGGCAAGACCACCGAGATCGACAAGGTGCCGCACCATGTCGTGGTCGCTGCGTTTGTGACGAGTGAACTCAAGCACGCGTTTGCAATCGGCTTTTTCATCTATATCCCGTTTATCGTCATCGACATGGTCGTGGCAAGTACCCTCATGGCGATGGGCATGATGATGCTGCCGCCGGCGATGATCTCCATGCCGTTCAAAATTCTGCTGTTTGTGCTGGTCGACGGTTGGCAAATGACCATCGGCACACTGATTAACAGCTTCGGCTGACCGGAGGAAAGCATATGATTTCTCAGATCGAAATATTGACGATCCTCAAGCGCGCCATCTACACCATTCTTGCGGCGTCCGCGCCCATGCTCGCCGCCGCACTCATCATCGGCGTGTTGATTTCGATTTTTCAGGCGACCACACAAATCAATGAGCAGACCCTCGCGTTCGTTCCGAAAATCATCGGGATCCTGTTCGCGCTGCTGCTGTTCGGCGGTTTTATTCTGAGCAGTATCAACGGTTTCACGGTCGAGCTGTTCCAGTCGATCAACACGATGCTGCGCTGATATGGAACTGACATGGATGTTGGGGCATCTGGATTACATGCTCCTGTTGTTCCTGCGCGTCAGCGGTCTGCTCATCGGCAGCCCGATTTTTGGTCGTAAAAATGTGCCGAATATTGCAAAGATCGGCTTTTGCGGTATCCTGTCCGTGCTGTTCCTTTATGGCGCGGGCATGCCCGCGGAAACGTGGGTGGGATACCGCACCGTGCTCGAATACGCGCTGACCTGTGTGCGGGAGCTGCTGTTTGGCTTCGCGATGGGCTTTGTGCTCAGCGCGATGTTCGCGGTGGCACTGACCGCGGGCAGCATGATAGATACGCAGATCGGTTTCAGTATGGTCAGCATATACGATCCGCAGAACAACACGCAGGCACCGATTTCCGGCAATATGCTCAACATCATGCTGATTGTGCTGTTCTTTTCGATGGACGGGCACCTCAAGCTGATCGGCATGCTGTATCGCACATTGGAGACCGTACCGATCGGGCACGCCGTGCCTGCGGTGCAGATCGCGCTGACCGCGGTCGAGGTCATGAGCAAATCGCTTGTGCTGTCGGTCATGGTTGCGATGCCGGTCGTTGCAGCGGGTCTGGTACTCGAATTTGCGCTTGGCGCGATGATAAAGACCGTACCGCAGATGAATATGTTCGTCGTCGGTCTGCCGGTCAAGATCATTGTCGGTCTGCTCGTGCTAGGCGGCGCACTTGCCGTGTTTGCGGACTTCAGCAAGGGCATCTTCGGTATGGCGTTTGATTTCATCGACAAAATGTTTGGATATCTGCAAGGCGCTTAGCAAAGGGGGGACAGCATGGCGGACAGCGGAGAAAAGACCGAAAAAGCGTCCCCAAAAAAGAAAAAGGACGCAAGAGAAAAAGGCGAAACCCATAAAAGTATGGATTTATGCGCCTCGGTCACAATGGTCGCACTGTTCAGCGTGCTGCGCTCGGGTTTTGATCCCTTTGTCACATCGCTTCGCCGCTTTACGGGCGGTATGATGCGCGGAAGCTTTCTTGCGCCGCAGGCGGCGCAGCTTTCCACCGACTCGGTGCAGACACTGTACCGTTTGGTGCTGTTTCAGATTTTACCCCTCATCGTGCCGCTGCTTGCGGTGGCAATGGTGGTGGGTGCGCTCACCCATGTGCTGCAAACCGGTCCGATGCTGACGACCAAAAAGCTTAAACCCGATTTTAACAAGATCAATCCGCTCAGCGGATGGAAACGGATATTCTCGACCGCTTCCATCATGGAACTGGGCAAATCCACGCTCAAGATCCTGATTTTGAGTTATATCGTGTGGCGTGAGCTGCGCGCGGGCATGCCGTCTTACAGCCGCATGATGTATCTGGATGTCCCGACCGCGTTTTCGCAGATTGCACACACCTGCTTTTCCATGGGCGTGACCATCGGCATGGCACTGACGGCGTTTGCCGGCGTGGACATGCTGTACCAATGGTGGAAATTCCAAAAGGACCTCATGATGACCAAGCAGGAGGTCAAGGAAGAGAACAAACAGCTCGAAGGTAACCCTGAGATTAAGGGCAAGATCAAGCAGAAGCAGCGGCAAATGAGTGCCGCGCGTATGATGCAGCAGGTGCCGAGCGCAGATGTGGTCATTACGAACCCGACGCATTATGCGGTCGCGCTGCGGTATAAGCAAGGACAGGACAGCGCACCGATCGTGCTCGCAAAGGGACAGGATTTCCTTGCGCAGCGCATCAAAAAGGTCGCTGCCGAGCACAAGATCGTTCTGGTGGAAAACAAGCCCGTGGCGCGTGCACTCTATGCCGCGTGCGAGGTGGGGCAGGAAATTCCCGCGGATATGTATCAGGCGATCGCAGACATTCTGATCTATGTCTATAAGGTAAATAATAAACTGTAAAACAGAAAGGAGGCGCCCTGTGAAGGCTGCAGACATTGCCATCAGCGGACTCATTCTCGCGATCATCATGGTGATTATCATCCCGATCCCGACATGGATGCTCGATACGCTGCTCATCATGAATATCACGATTTCACTGTTCATACTGTTGGCAACGCTCTACATCAAACGGGCGCTCGATTTTTCCGTTCTGCCGACGTTGCTGCTCATTACCACGCTGTTCCGTCTGGCGCTCAACCTGTCGTCGACCAAGCTCATTCTGGGCAATAACGGCGACGCGGGCGAAGTCATCCGCACATTCGGCAACTTTGTTATCGCGGGCAATCTGGTCGTCGGTATCGTGGCTTTTATCATCATCGTTGCGATCCAGTTCATCGTTATCACCAAGGGTGCGGAGCGTGTATCCGAGGTCGCCGCACGCTTTACACTCGATGCAATGCCGGGTAAGCAAATGTCGATCGACGCAGATCTGAATACCGGCGCGATCGACGAAGCGACCGCGCGTGCCCGTCGCTCGGATATTCAGCGCGAAGCGGACTTTTACGGCGCAATGGACGGCGCAAGTAAATTCGTCAAGGGCGACGCGATCTTGAGTATCATCATCACGATCGTCAATATCGTCGGCGGTCTGATCGTCGGCGTGACGATGGGAGGCATGCAGATGAGCGATGCGGTGGGCGTGTATACCTTGGCGACCGTCGGTGACGGTCTGGTCAGCCAGATCCCTGCGCTGCTCATTTCGACCTCGACCGGTATCGTGGTCACGCGCTCGGCGTCGGAGGGCAGCTTCGGCACGGCCCTCAGCGGGCAGCTGCTGTCGAATCCCAATATCATGATCTTGTGTGGCTATATCCTGTGCGTTATCGGCCTTGTGCCGGGCTTTCCGAAAATCCAGATCTATGTGCTTGCGGCTGTGCTTGCAGGCACGGGATATACGCTGCGCGGCAAGGAAAAGGCGAAGGCCGCTGCTGCCGCCGTGCCGGTCGATACGGAAAAGCAGACGGCAGAAGAAAAGCGCAAGCCCGAAAATGTACTTGGGCTGCTCCAGGTAGAGCAGCTTGAACTGGAATTCGGCTATGGTATCGTGCCAATGGTAGACCGCAGTCTGGGCGGCGATCTGCTCGAACGCGTCATCATGATCCGCCGCCAGTGCGCGTTGGATCTGGGCATCGTACTGCCCTCCATCCGTCTGCGCGATAATGTGCGGTTGGGTACGAGTGAGTACGTCATTAAAATCAAGGGAAATGAGGTCGCGCGCGGTGAGGTCATGATCGACCACTTCCTCGCGATCAATTCCGACGGCGTGGAGGAGACCATCACCGGCATCGAGACAGTCGAGCCGACGTTCGGGCTGCCGGCGCTGTGGATCACGAAGAAGCAGCGCGAAAAGGCGGAACTGCTCGGCTACACGACGATCGACCCGCCGTCGGTCATCACGACCCATCTCGTCGAGGTCATCAAGGCGCACAGCAGTGAGTTAATGAACCGTCAGCAGGTGCAAATGCTGGTGGAGAACCTTGCGCAGCAGCAGCCCGCACTCGTCGAAGAAGTCGTGCCGAAGATGTTCTCGTTTGGTGAACTCCAAAAGATTTTGGTCAATCTGCTCAAAGAGAATATCCCGATCCGCGATCTGGCGACCATCCTCGAAACGCTTGCCGACCACGGCGCATCGACGCGCAATGCAGAGGATTTGACCGAGTATGTGCGGCAGAGCTTGAGCCGCGCCATCACTACGCGCTTCCTGACAGGAGAGGATACTGCGGTCATTGCGCTCGATGCGCAGGTCGAGCAGCTCATTGCGGAAAAAACGAAGCGCACGGAAGCGGGCACCGTGACCGCGATGGACCCTACACAATTACAGGCAATTTTCAAACATACGAAGGATCTGGTCGATCAGATGTCGATGCAGGGCAAGAAAACCGTTGTTCTGACCTCGCCGATGGTGCGGCCGCGTTTTAAAAAGCTGATCGTGCAGATCGCGCCGACACTGACGGTGCTTTCCTACAATGAAGTCGAGCAAAGCGAAGAGATTCGCATTGTGGGCATGGTCACGCTGTAAAGACTGTTTGGCGAGGTGTATCCAATGATGAACTTGCAAACCAAAGTGAAGAGCGGAGATGTCGTCCGCCTGAAGGGCATGGCAAGCTACTCCACCACAACAATCGACGAGGTGCTCGCCGACGACCGCATCAGCATTCTGGAGCCATGGGGAGAGGGTGCGCGTCACATTGTACATGTGGGGGAAAACTATAACGTGACCTGTGTCACCGAACG
This sequence comes from Intestinibacillus massiliensis, assembly GCA_029267335.1. Lineage (GTDB taxonomy): Bacteria > Bacillota > Clostridia > Oscillospirales > Butyricicoccaceae > Intestinibacillus > Intestinibacillus massiliensis_A. Next base: position 68,442 of record JAJUJC010000003.1, read on the forward strand.
CGGACTGTATGTTTTTGAGGGGCATATCACGCTGGCGGATTATTCGCAGACGGTCGCACACATTGAACTCGCGTGCGACAGCGAATGCCGTAAGATCCAGCGGCGGGAGGCGTTCCGTTTAAAGACGATGCTGCGTGTGCGTGTACGCCGCATGCCCCGTGCAGAGCAACCCGAGGAAGTGTGGATCGAAACGCAAAGCATCGACATCAGCGAAACCGGTATCCAGATCATTTACGATGCGGATTGCAGGGAGGGAGACCTGTTGCAGGTCTCGATCGAGCTGAACAAATTCGGCATTGCAGAAACACTTCCGTCGCTCGACGCGCGCGTTGTGCGCCGCTACGAGACCGGACACAAGGGTGGACGGCGTATGGTCGGGCTGCGATTTGAAAAAATGCCGGAATATGCAGCCGGTGTGATTTGGAAACTGGTCATGCTCGGGCAGCGGCATATGCGGCAGCGAGAGCTTTGACCATGGCAAAGGAGTATGGCACCGTGACAAGCGAAGTCCAACCGAATATTGACGAGTTGTGGGATCTATATTTTGACCGGCATGACCCCGCGGTCAAGAACCAGATCATCGCACACTACATCTACCTGGTCGTGTCGGTGGTCAAACGTCTGATGCCGCAGTACATGGGCTATGCGGATAAGGACGATCTGCTCAGCAGCGGCATGGTCGGGCTGATCGACGCGGTCAATAAATTTGACCGTTCCTTTGACGTCAAATTTCAGACCTATGCCACCGTGCGCATTCGCGGCGAGGTCATCGACTATATCCGCCGACAGGATTGGGCACCGACCAGTCTGCGCAAAAAAATCAGTACCGTACAAAAGGGATTTGACACGCTCGAACTGAAGCTTGGGAGGCAGCCGCAGGAGCAGGAGGTCGCGGATTATCTGAATGTGCCGCTGTCCGAGGTGCAAAAGGTGCTGTATCAATCGCATATGTTTAACTTGGTGCACTTTGAAACACTGCTCGATCAGCCGTACGCACCCGAACCGGTCGCGGCGCATGCGAATGAACCGCACTGTGTCGCAGAGCAGCGCGAAACACAGGAATGGCTGCAAAAGCTGATCGAAAGTCTGCCGGAAAAGGAACGCATGGTCGTCACGCTACATTACTACGAGGGACTGACGATGAAAAATATCGCGCGCATCCTGAAAATTTCGGAACCGCGCGTCTCGCAGATCCACTCCAAGGTACTGCTGCAAATGCGCAAGGCGCTTGATAGTGATACATAAAACGTGAGCGAGGGAATGACATGAAACCAAGACCGCAGGACAATACCCGTGACGAGGATGTCGCGATCGCTGTTACACCCGATGAAATGACCGCACGACTCACCCTGCTGCCGCCCGAAGGAGAGGGCGCGCTGCTGACACTGGCAGATCTGCATGCACGCATCGCGGCGCAGCGGATCACCTACGGCATTGAAGAAGCTGTGCTCGAACGTGTGCTGTCCGAGCGAAAATATAATCAGGTCATAGAATTTGCACATGGAACGCCGCCGATAGACGGACAAAATGGCACCATCACGCTGCATTTCAGCACAGAACACGGTGGCATGCCTACCTATGATCAGGAGAGCGACCGCGTGGATTTCAAACAGCTCGATCTGTTTGAAAGCGTCACAGAGGGACAGCTTTTGGTCACGCGTACACCCGCGACGCAGGGGGAAAAGGGGTGCACGGTCAAGGGACGCACACTGACGCCGCGCGGCGGTCGGGAAGCGCGCATGCCCTCGGGAACCAAGGTGCGGTATAACGAGGACCGTACGGAGATGTATGCCGCTTGCAGCGGGCGTGTAGATTTGCGGGGCGAGAGCGTGCATGTTTCCAACGTCTATGAGGTCAAGGGCGATGTTGATTTGTCGATCGGCAATATTTCCTTTGACGGCGACGTGGTGGTGCATGGCAATGTGATCTCGGATCTCGAGATTCGCGCGAGCGGTAATGTGACGATCTATGGCGCGGTGCAGCGTTCCGCGATCTATGCGGGCGGTGATGTGCTGATCGCCAACGGTTTGCAGGGAATGGACGGCGGACTGGTCGAGACAGACGGCAGACTGACCGCAAAATATATTGAGCGCGGCATCGTCCGCGCCCAGACCGGCGTGATGGTCGATCAGATCACGCACAGCACGGTGGAGTGCCGCGGAGAGGTACTGGTCAAGGGCAAGCACGGAACGGTCGTCGGTGGCATCATCAGAGCGCGCGATCAGGTGGTCGCAAGCGTGATCGGTTCGGTCAATCATACCCGCACGCGAATCGAGGTCGGCGTCGATCCCCCGTCGGTCGCGCGGATGTCACAGCTCGCCACGCAGATCTCCGCACTGGATAAGCAGATCGAGGAATTTGAAAAAATCTGTCACTATTTGCAGCAGCGCACGGGCGAGGACAGCGATCCCGCAAAGCTGCGCAGCGCGATACAGGGCAAAATGCAGCGTATCCGCCAGCAGCAGATCTACCGAAAGGAATACGACGAAATCAAGCAGGACACGGATCGAGAGACATTGGGACGCATCCATGTGCTCGAGACTGCTTATCCCGAGGTCAGCATCTCCATCGCGAACCATGTCTATAAAATTCAAAATGGAAATATTTGCGCCGCAACCTTTCGCCTGAGCGATAAGGAGGTCGTGTTCGGTCCATGTGAGTATACAGAACACCCCTCGGGTATGTGCCGTTCCAGATAAACTCAAAATAACATCACTATGTTGAACAAAATAGGCAAAAATGCACAAAGTGTAAGAAAAGTTTAAAATACGTTTAAGAACTCGGAAAAAATTACGATAAAATAGACAGTGAGCACGACGCGCAGCGCGCGGCTGCTCTCTGCACGGTGCGGAGGGATTCAATATGATACGCGGTCTGTATACAGCAGCAACCGGCATGATGGTGCAGCGCAATAAAATGGATGTTGTGACGAACAATATCGCAAACGTCGAAACGAGCGGCTTTAAAAAGGATACTCTGGTGTCCTCCGCTTTTGACAAGGTCATGCTCCAACGTATCAATGACGATCCCAACCTGATGGTCGTCGGTCCGTACAGCTTCGGCGCACATGTGCAGCAGGTGGTCACCGATTTCGGTGCAGGCAGTCTGGAATCGACCGGCGTGCCGACCGATCTCGCACTCGAGGGCGATGCATTTTTCGCGATCGAAACACCGGCAGGCGAACGCTATACGCGCGCAGGCAACTTCAACGTCAACGCGGAAGGGTATCTCGTCACGGTGGACGGTAACTATGTACGCAGCGATGCCGGTCGTGTCTTTATCGGCACGGACGAATTCGGTGTGGCAACGGACGGCACCGTAACAGCGAACGGTACACCCATCGGTCGTCTGCGCATCGTGTCCTTCGCGGACAACACCACTCTGCGCAAGCAGGGCGACAACCTCTATACAGGCACGCCCGCGGCACAGACCAATGCTTTTGCCGTGCGTCAGGGCTTTCAGGAGGCATCCAACGTCAATGCAGCGGACGAAATGGTCAATATGATGACGATTTACCGCAAGTATGAAGCAGATCAGAAAATCCTGACCATGACCGATGAAACCCTCGGTATGGCAGTCAACAAACTGGGTCGACTGGGAGGCTGAGTGATATGATGCAATCCATTTACAGCGCGGTTTCCGCTATGAAAGCGGAGCAGACGCGCCTTGATACGATCGCGGTCAATCTCGCGAATGTTAACCAGAACGGCTACAAGGCAAAGCGTGTAGACTTTAAGGATGCACTCTATACCGCAATGCGTAGCCCGGTCGCGGCGGACAACGGAGGCAACCTGCTCAAGGGAACGGGTGCGGTCGTCGGCGCAACAGCGACGGACTTCGGTGCAGGCGCACGCGTAGCAACCGGCAAGCCTTTGGATGTCGCGATCGCGGGCAAGGGGTTCTTCACGGTGCAGGGTACGGATGGTACGACTTACTATACGCGCGGCGGCAACTTCGATGTTTCGGTCGAAGGCGACCTGCGCTATCTGGTCACCGCATCCGGTAACTATGTTTTAGACGCGGCGGGACAGCGCATCGGACTGCCACCCAATACCGTACCTGCGATCGCGCCGGACGGCGTAATCACCGCGGGCGGCAGACAGATCGCAGTGCTCGGACTGGTACAGTTTCAAAACGAGGAAGGCCTGCTGGCACAGGGCAACGGACTGTTTGCACAGTCGCCGGCATCGGGCGCGCCGCGTGGGGCGGTGTCCGAGGTGGTACAGGGCAGCGTCGAAGGGTCAAACGTCGAACTGTCGCAGGAACTGACCCTGCTGATTCGCACACAACGAGCGTACTCGCTCGCAAGCAAGGCGCTGCAAACCGCAGACGATATGGATGGGTTAGCCAACCATTTGCGTTAAGGCGCATCGATTTCAGGAAGAGGTGAACGGAAATGGGACTACAGGAGTGTGAATTCTGCGGACTGCCGTTTCACAGCGTCGGCTCCAATCTGTGCGGCAAATGCGCACAGCAGATCGACGAGGGTTTTTTGAAAGCCCGTAAATACATTTATAAACACGGAGACCGTGCGGATTTCGGGTCGGTCCTCGAAAATACAGGCGTGGACGAAAAAGTGCTGCGCTATCTGATCCGTCAGGGCAGATTGGAAATTTCCGATGAAGTCGGCGGCGCACGCTGCCGCGTATGCGGGAAGCCCGTAACAAATGGTGTGCTTTGCACAGATTGCATGCGAAAATTTCAGGACGCTTGCGGCAATCATGAGCCGCAGACGAGTGAAGATAAAAAACGGACAGCGGGTATTTCCCCTCTGGCACGTTTTCGCGAAAAGTAACCCGGAAAAGAGGAAAACATATGAGAATCGGCGGAATCAATCAAACCGAAATGATCGCCCGCTATCAGAATACGATCAACGCTTCTGCGCCTAAGGCGGAGCGTGCCGCCGCCATCCATGACAGCGTCGAGCTGTCGGAGGGCGCGCAGCAGTACGCCGCTTTGGTGAAGCAGGCGCGTGCACAGCTCGATCAGGCGGATGCAGCTGAGGAGAGCCGCGTGCAGGACATCGCCGCGCGCATCCATGCAGGAGACTATCAGGTCTTTGCGGGTGCGGTAGCGGACAGCATCCTGACAGGCATGAATGAAGGAGAACAGGCATGAATCCTGTCGCACAGGCAACTGCCGCGCTGACGGATGTACTGAGCAAGGAAAAAGAGCTGATGACACAGCTTCTGCACTTCGCACAGGAGAAGGAAACTGCCTTACAGGAAAACGATGTGTCGAAGCTGATGGAAACGGTTCCGCACGAGGAAGAGCTTGCACAAACGTTTCAGACACTGGAGGGGGAACGCATCGCGCGTTCCGACAAACTGGCACAGGCGGCAGGACTCACAGACGCCGACCTTTCCATGCGCGAAGTCATCGAAAAGCTGAACGATCCCGTATGCGCAGGCTGCCTGCGCCGTGTGCGGCAGGAACTGCTCGAACTGGTCCATACGCTCTCCACACAGAACGAGAAGGTCGCGATCTTGCTCGAGCAGCAGCGGGACTGTAACGAGTTCGTGCTGCAAATGCTGCTTTCGGATGGCGATGTCAGCCCTTATTATGATGGAAACGGCGAAAAACAGGAACAACCCAGCGGGGACAGAGGTCTTTACGAAACGTACGTCTGACTCGCGTGAACCACCGGAGGAAATGACATGGGCTCTACATTCGGCGCGCTGGAAATCGGCAAATCCGGACTTGCAATTTCCATGAAGAACTTGCAGATCGCGGGTCATAATATTACCAATGTAAATACTGTCGGCTATACGCGGCAGCGCGTCATCAGTACGGCAAAGCCGCCCGCCGGATCATCCTATCTTATTGCACAGATCTACAACAAGCAGACCGGACAGGGCGTTGAAAGCGGTAACGTGCAGCAGATTCGCAGCGAATATCTCGATCAGCAGTACCGCAAGCTCAATTCCGACTACATGCAGAGTGAGCACACCACGCAGGCGCTATCCTATCTGACCGGACTGCACGAGGAGTTGAAGGACGACAGCAGCATGACGAGCTCCATTAAAAACTTCTTTGCCGCGTTGGGCAAGTTTGGCGAAGATACATCCAGTAAGGAGTATCGCACGAACGTGCAGCAGCAGGCGGTCAGCATGACTCAGAACTTTAACTATGTCTATAACGAGATGGTTTCGCTGTGGAAGGATCAGAATAACAGCGTAAGCACCGTCGCTCAAAATATCAATGCCGCCGCAGATCAGATCGCGCAGCTCAACCAGTCGATTGCATCGTATGAGCGCCTTGGCGAAACCGCGAACGATCTGCGCGACCAGCGCAATGTACTGCTTGATCAATTATCCGGTCTTGTCAATATCAGTTACAGCGTCAATCCGGATAATACTTCGATGGTCGATATTTCGATCGGTGACGCAGCACTCGTCAGCGGCGCAAATGCAAACCAGATCGCGGTCACGCAGAGCGCGACCAACGATCCGCTTTCCGGCGTGCCGCGTTATGAATTGACACTGGACGGCAAGGCACTTTCCAATACCGGTGCAGATGCGCGTGTGACCGGCGGCGAGCTGTTTGCGCACATGCACATGCTGAGCGGCGATCAGGCGGATCAGGCGGGCATTCCGTATTACATGAATCAGATGAATACCCTTGTGCGCACGATTGCAAAGAACATCAACGATATTCATGCACAGGGCTTTACTTACCCGGACGGTACAAATGCCAGCAAACAGGGCGTGAATTTCTTCAAGGTGGCAAACGGTGCGGGTGGTACACCGGATTATACGACGATCACTGGTGGGAATTTTTCGATCAGCGACGAGGTGCGCGACAGCATTTACAATATCGCCGGCTCTTCGGTCCAGGTGTCGCTGACCGATCCGTCCACACAGACCGGTAATAATGAAGTCGCACTCAAACTGTTTCAGGATCTCAATAACAGCGATTATTACGGTCAACTGAACAGTACGGTTTCGCATTTGGCGATCAATATGTCGACCTCACAGAAGGGACTTGATGTCACAGAGGCACTGGTCCAGAACGTCGATAAGCAGCGCAGTTCTATTTCCGGCGTTTCCGTCGATGAAGAAACGACCAATATCATTATGTTCAAACAGGCGTACAGCGCAAACGCGCGCTATATCACGACGCTCGACGATATGCTGTCCACGCTCATCAGTAACACCGGACGTGTCGGCTTATAAACGGTGAAAACGGGGGAAAACCATGAGAATCACAAACTCTATGATGGTGGGTCAGTTTTTGACCGACGCCAATGGCAGTCTCAACCGTCTGAGTAAGTATCAGCGGCAGGCGGACTCCACCAAGCGCATCGACAGTATTGCCGATGATCCGCTCGGTACGGTCAAGAGTCTGAAGGCGCGCAACAAGCTTGCGACGATGGAGCAGTATCAGGATAATATCAAGTCTGCGTCCAGCTATCTCAGTGAGATCGAAAGCGCGACGGATTCTCTGGGTGAGTTGACAAAGAAAGCATACGAAAGTATGGTTTCTGCCATCAACGACACCAAAACACAGGATCAGCGTAATATTCTCGCGAAAGAGATCGAAAATTTGCGCGATGAGGTGTTGTCCGTTGCGAATACGACGATGGGTACCTCTTATCTGTTCGGCGGCTATAATTATACCGGTTCGACCAACGGCGTGACGAAAACGCCTCCGTTCCATGTGGAGCAAAACGGTGATTTGACGTACAACGGCGTCAATCTGTCCTCGTTCAGCCGCTTGGATGAATTTAAGTCTCAGACCAATACCATGACCGACCTGCGGCAAAAAATCGAAACGCTTGCGGGACAGGTGGATACCTCGCTTGATTATACCGTACGGGAGAAAATCGTTCCCGACTTGATGGGTAGCCTGAAAGATATGAAAGCTGCCGGAACCGCCGCACTGGCAATGGCGCAAAAGGACAATGCACCGACCGCAAAAACACAGGATTTGCAAGATTTGGTGAATGCGGTCACGGCGGCTTATGACGGACTCACGCAAGAGAGCAACAAGCCAATGGCAGAAGGCGGCGCGACTGGCACCAACTATTTTAGTAAGGATACCGTCAAGAACATCATGAATACGTTTGCGACGGCAATGGGGACAACCGGCGCGAATCTGACCGCTGCGATCGGTACAGCGGGACAGGGGTTCAGCATTACAGAGCCGGATGGTGCGTCCTATAAGATCAAGGATGCTGCGCAAACGGCATTCGATGCACAAAAAGACGCGGGTTCGGCGCTTCAAATCGGCATGACACAGACGGTTGACGTCACGATGAACGGCATTGAACTGTTGGGGGCGGGACGCGACAATCTGTACTTCGTGCTTGACCAGAGCGTCGCTTACCTGAAGGGCGAATTGGATCAGTCGCAAATGCCCAAGATGCTCGAACGTTTGCAAAACAAGCAAAGCGACCTGCTTAAAGTGCAAACGAGCGTGGGCACGAACCAGAACCGTCTGGATCTCATCAGCAACCGCTATGAGGCGAGCACACTTGCTTATACCAAGATGAAATCAGATGCGGAAGATGTCGATATGGCGGAAGCGTATATGAATCTTTCGACCGCAAAAACTGCTTATAACGCCGCTCTGGCTTCGGGAGCAAAAATCGTACAGACCTCCCTTGTCGATTACTTAAGATAAATCTGCTGACTAGGCAAACGATATGGAAAGGCATCACTATGAAGATTCAATCGGCTCATTTCGGTGAAGTGGACATCAGCGATCAGAAAATTTTGCATTTTCCGGAAGGACTGCCCGGACTCGAGGATGAGCAGCGGTTTGCGCTGTTGACCGTCGGGGATGGTCAGCCGATCAACTGGCTGCAATCACTCAGCCATGAAGAGATCGCACTGCCGGTGCTCGACCCGTTCGTCGTCAATCCTTCCTATGCTTTTGATATTCGGCAGGAGGATATCGACTTTCTGGAAATCAGCGAGATGAAGGACGTCTATATTCTGAGCGTTCTGGTAATTCCGAGCAATGTCGACGATATGACGATCAACCTATCTGCGCCGATCATCATCAATGTGATCAATAATCGGGGACGGCAGATTTGTCTGGATGATAAGCAGTACCGCGTTCGCACGCCTGTGGCGCAACTGCTGAGGCAAGCGACGGAAAGCGGGGAGGAAAAGCATGCTAGTGCTGACCAGAAAACAGAATGAAAGCGTGCTCATCGGCAATGAAATCAGCGTCAAAATCATTGGCATTGATGGGGATAAGATTCGATTAGGGATTGAAGCACCAGACAATATGCGTGTGCTTCGGGAAGAATTGCTTGAAGAGATCGGGCAGGCGAACCGTATGGCGGCACAATCGCAGTATCGGCTGTTCCGGGCGGAATCACGGTGAAAAGAAGCAAAAGGCGATGCGCACCATGCGCATCGCCTTTTTTCATGAGCGGGCAAGTCGTGAGATCAAAATGGCAGCTTCCATACGCGGCACGGTGTATTCCGGCGCAAAGCGGGTGCATAAGGTTTCCCGTGCTGCACGCAGGGTAACAGCAGGCAACGCGGCGGATAACAGCCGTGCAAGCTCCCCACGGGTGATAGGCGCAGCAAAATCTGTGAAAAAATCGGGCTGTATGAGTCGGTTTTGCACGGCATAGTGCACATAAGGCGCATACCAAGGACAAATATGCGTTGGAAAAGCCGCGCTTCCGCCGCGGTACAGGTCATGCAGGATGCACGCGAGTTTAATCGCTTCGCCGGTGCGCAGCGGTGCGCGTTCATCCAAGGGACTGCCGCTTTCATCGTCATAGGGACGTGGATGCGGCGAGGGAGAGTTCTCTTCAGCGTCGCGCAGGAGTGTGGTGACAGTCACGTTGCCAAAGAGGTATAACGGAAACGGCGGCTGCAGAATGCGCGCAAAGAGCGGCGGACGATCGGCTAACGCTTCGGTCATGATTGCGGTCGTCATTGGGGCAGTCGTTGCGATACTGCCGGTCAGGGAAGGCTGTTCCGGCGACAGCGCGGCGGAAACCTCCGGCGCTTTATGCGGTGAAAATGGCATCGCTGTGCGTGGCAGCGACGGCAATTCCGGCGGCAGTACTATGGAGCGTGGTTGTACAAGCGTTTCCGCGGTTGCCAACGATTGCGCGGGTATCGGAACAGTTGCGGACGACGTTTGCTGCGGCAGTGTTGATGAAACGGAGAGTTGCGTGTCAGCCGGAGCCGCAGGCGAGGGTGCAGGTACATCGGGAATCGTCTGTGGAGCGACAGGGGAGAACCGTATTGCAGACGGTGTCGGCTGGGGGATTGCCGGTAAGGGAGACAGCGGAATAGGGGCATCGGACGCTGCAAGAGGAGATGGGGAACTGCGCATCGATGTCTGCACCGGCAGCGCATCTGTAGATACAGGTTCCGATGGCTGCGATGGCTGCGCGAGAGACGCTGATGTGGGCACTGCGTCCGACGGCGCCGCTGGTGTCACCGGTGGGGTGGGAATACCCGTAGCGGGCGTTGTACGCACAGAGGGGGCTGTCAATGGCTCGTGTGGCACGGGGAACAGTGCTTCCCGTGCGGATTCGGACAGGCTCAGCGTGAACGCATCGCTGCTTTCGAGCGTTAAAGCACCATCCGGTTGCGGCGCCTCTGCCCCCAAAGGTGACGATACAGGCGTGGAAGGACGCACGGGAAGCGGCAGTTCGCCGGTAGCATGCCCCTCGCCGCTTTGTGCGCCGGAAGGCAGTGTACCGTCCCAAAGCAGTCCAGCTCCCGCCACGGGAGGGAGGGTGGGAAAATCCATATTGCATCCTCCTTCGAAAGGTAAAAGGGCTGCTGCAAATTTGCAGCAGCCCACTGACGGAACAGAAGCTGGTTAGATTCCTTCGGGTTCGTCGACACCGGATAGCCGGAATTTTCCGACGAGACCACTCAGCAAACGCGACTGACGGGTCAAATCAGTTGCTGCGGCCGCACTCTCCTCGGAGGTTGCGGAGTTGATCTGGACAACGGAGGAAATCTGGTCGACGCCCTCGGTGATTTGCGTGATCGCAACGGACTGCTCCTGGCATGCGACCGCGATTTTGTCCACGATATTTGTGATTTCGGTAGCGCTTTCAGCGACTTTCTGCATAGAAGACGCCGTATCTCCGACAATTTTTGTGCCGTTGGAAACCGCCTGAATGGTGTCGTTGATAAGTGAAGTTGTATTTTTTGCAGCATCCGAAGAACGCAGCGCAAGGTTTTTGACTTCATCTGCAACGACGGCGAAGCTCTTGCCGGCCGCACCGGCGCGCGCCGCCTCGACGGCAGCGTTCAGCGCAAGAATGTTGGTCTGGAACGCAATATCATTGATGGTCTTGATGATGCCGCTGATCTCGGTCGAACGCTGATTGATGACATGCATGGCGTCCATCATACGATCCATCTTCTCATTGCTCGACTCCACCTCACGGCTAGTTGCGAGCACACCGGTGCGCGCCTGCTGAGAGTGATCCGCCGTCTGCTTGACCTGACGGGCAATATCCTCGATGGTCGCGGAGAGTTCTTCAATCGAGGATGCCTGTTCCGTCGCGCCCTGTGCGAGCGCCTGTGCACCGCCGCTGACCTGATCGGAACTCTGCCGCACGCTCTCCGCAGATTGCTGAATCTCATACAGCGTGGCAGAAATATGGGTGATTAAACCGAGCATGGAGTCATAAATGGTGGCAAAGTCACCAACATATCTGTCTTTGCAGGTGCATTTGACAGTAAAGTCACCGTTCGCAAGCTTAGCAAGATTGTCACGAAGGTCAAAAATGATAGCGCGCACATTCTCGGTGAGTGTTCGCATGTGATCAGCAAGCATACCGAGTTCATCGGTAGAACTATATTCGATCGTGACGTCCAAGTGACCCTCAGACATGTTGGTGGCTGCCGCTTCGATCTCGCGCACAGGCGCCAAAATCGCACGCATGAGTGCGCGAGCAATGAATACGATGCTCAGCACACCGCACGCACCCAATACCAGCATGAGAACATAGGAAAACAGCGTGGTGCGATTCGAAGCGTCATCTGCATCGGTCGCCTGCTGTGTCAGATAGTTGCCGATCTCGGTCAACGTTTTGGTCAGCTTATCCGACGCGGGAGAATAATCCTCGTTATAGGTGCGCAATGCTTCAACACTGCGGTGTCCGGTCGCATAGTTGACAAATAAACGGTAAGAGTCATAAAATGCTTTAAAATCCGTGTTTAAACGATCAAGCAATTCCTTATTGTCAAGCGAATTGTTCAGAAATTTCAGTTTTTCTTCTGCGGATACAGCGAACTGAGAGGCGAAAGCAACGTCCTGATTGATCTCGGTCCAATCGTTCGTAACGGTAGAGTGGAGCAAATGACTGCTGATGGCGGTCGTCGCCTGCTGCATCTGCATTTCCGATACGGAGTTGGCATATAAAACATCATTCATGTAGCTCAAATCGTTTGAAAATTTCGTGATCAGAAGGAGACCCGCTGCGCTGCTGATGATAAATATCGCCATGCTCATCGCGAACGCAGAAAAGATCTTCTTGCGCAACGTCGTGGCTCGAAATCTCTTTTTCATTCCAACCTCACCCGAAATCTTTGTGGGTTTTTGCTTGTTTTTTGCGCTCTTTTTTTGCACAGCGCCCTTGGTGTGACCAAATAATTTGAAGGCCAATGTAAGATCCCCCGCTCTCAAAGTTTTTTTTGATAAAGCATTTGTCTTCGACACTTATTATTTCGGCACATAGTTACAAAACTTAAGAGGGAAATAAAAAACTTTTGCAAAATTTTTCGATATGTTTTGTGCGGTGCCTAAAAACAGGATATTATAATATATATGGAGTTGTGGTTTGAAAAAAGTGAAATATGCTAGAATGGAACGCTGAAACAGACAGACAAAGATTGACTTTGGGCAAGGAGCAGAATATAATATTAGTAATATTATCAACGAAAACTGCATCCATCAAGCACAGTAAAAAAACACTGTAACCGCGAGAAGCATCACAAAACTGCGAAATGTATTTGGGAGCATACCATCATGGTCAAAACCATTGAACAGGATATCTATGCCGCAGACGGTAAATTGTTGCTGGCGCAGGGGCAAACAGTTGTGTTGAATGAGGCGAACCGAAAACGTTTGCGACGATTAGGCATTCTGGATCAGGTGCTGTATCCACGCACAAATCGGGAAAATGCGGGGCGATCCGATGCGGAGGTCGGCATCGACGTTCCGGCCACCATCATGGAAGCAATTATGTGGAAAGAGATCATATTGAATCAGGTAATCGAACAAGCGATGCTGCACGGACAGGGAAACGTGGGTACAGGCTTGCAGGCGGCGTGCGGCGTTGTGGATAATTTGATTCACAGCAGCAAAAATGAAACGTGGTATCCCTATCTGTCGGTTTTGATGAATTATGTCGACTGGCTGTACTCGCACTCCATCAATACCGCACTCATCAGCGGTGCGATCGGAACCCGTTTGGGATATTCTGAACAGCGGCTGAAGGACCTGACCGCGGGAGCATTACTGCATGATGTGGGGCAGACGGTACTGCCGAAGAGTGTGCTCAATAAGCCCTCCAAGCTGACGGAAGAGGAAATGATCATCATGAAAAATCACTGTGAGATGGGCGCGTCGATGCTTGAAAGCACCACGCTGTCCAACGTCAGCAAGACGATTATTTTGCAGCACCATGAGAAAAAAGACGGTTCCGGCTATCCGTACGGCTTGTCCGGCATGATGATCCTACAGGAATCCAAGATTGTTGCGCTGGCGGAGGCATTTGACACCGCGACCACCGCAAGACCGTATAAAGATGCAAAGCCTGTGGGCACAGTGCTCGAAGAGATGGTCCAGCGCCCCGATCTATATGATATGGGGCTTGTGCGCATGCTGATGGACACCATTGGGGCGACACTTTGACCGCATAACCTGTACCCTATGGAAATTGCTACAGAAAAAAAGGCTTGGAAGCTGCAAAAACAGCATCCAAGCCTTTTTGAGTGTCATGTTGATAGAGGGGATGGGGCTGCGCTATTTTTGCTTGGAGAAAAACAACGGTCGATGTCTGAAATGATTTGCGCATCCAATTTGCCCTGCGCTGCCATACCGGATAGGATGGAGAGCGTTTTTTCATGAGAAAATCCGGGTTTGTACGGACGATCTTCGCGCAGCGCCTGATAGATATCCAGACATGCCATCAGACGCTCCTTGTGGCTGAGGTCTTGTGCGGTCTTGCCGAACGGATAACCCGTACCATCCAGCTTTTCGTGATGGTGATATGCCCATTTCCCCATTTCTTCGAAGCCGCGAATATTGCATAGCGCTACATAGCTGCCGTAAGCATGCTTTTGAATATGCTCATATTCAGAAGCTGTCAGCTTGTCGGGCTTTTCCAGAATATCGGAATCCACCATGAGCTTCCCGACATCATGCACCGCACCTGCCAGATAAAGCTGTGCCTGCGTGTCGGCATCCCAACCGTAATACGCGCCCATGCGGCGTGCTTTCTCCGCAATTCCACGCGAATGACGAGAGGTAAAGGGCGACTTATAGTCAATGATCTTGGAAAAAACACCCGCAAGCCGCATGAGCGCGGAGGGGGTATAGCCCGCGCACACCTCAGGCAGTTCGGTGCGCAGACGCGCATCAAGCTGTGCTGTCGGCAGATGAAGGTCTTCCGCACGCGCAAAGCAAGCCAAAAAAGCATGCGCGGGTACTGCATCGTATAATGTGCCGGTGTGCTCACGCACAAACGCACAGATCTGCGCATGCTTGTCTGCGGTCATCCGGCTCAGATCGAAAGTCGTATCGACCATATTCGCAAGATGGATGAGCTGCGCAAAGAGTGGTGTTTCCGCCGCGGTTTTGCCGAACGGTCCGCTGCCGTCCGCATTTTCGTGGTGATAGAGCACGGCGCCGCGCACGCTGTCATAAAAGGAAAGCTGTGCGATATTGCGCTCGCCCATCGTGCAGTGCAGGCCAAGATCCGCCGCGAACACTTCCGTGGAGATAAGCTGCTCGTGCTGTCGCTTGTGGTGTAGGTATTCGCTGAGCGCGTTATCATGCAGCGCGGCGCATACCGCAAGATTCATCCGGCTCTCGTGTGCGCAGCCGAGCTGCCGTCCCAAGGAGGCTGCGATACACGCAACGCGCTTGGAATGACCCGGCGCGACGAGCGCCACCTCGCGTTCTACGCAATCAAGGGCATACGCAATGCCGTAAATCAAATCGTTTCGGTAAATTTCTGTCACGTTAACAAACGTCCTCGTTTCAATATTCGTTAAAAAACTTCATTGTTGCTCACTCATTGTAACCCACGCCCTTGCCAAACGCAAGGGCTATCTTTTATGGAAAACGCACTTGACATCCGTATATATTGTATATATAATGTATATACAATAAAAACAGCGAGGAGGCTTTCATGGATATCATCATCAGCAATGCGGACAGCCGGCCGATCTATGAACAGATCACTGCACAGGTCAAGGGGCTAATCCTTGCAGGGCGACTGTCTCCCGGGGATGCGCTGCCGTCCATGCGCGTGCTTGCAAAGGAATTGCGCATCAGCGTCATCACGACCAAACGCGCTTACGAGGAACTCGAGCGGGAGGGTTTTTTGGTGACACAGACCGGACGCGGCAGCTTTGTCGCGGAGCGTAACCATGAACTGCTGCGAGAGGAGCAACTACGCACGGTGGAGACCCACTTACAGCACGCGGTGCATGCCGCACGGCTCGCAGGGCTGGCGGAAAACGAGTTTCTAGATGTGGCACGCACGCTTTTTGGGGAGGAATGATTATGGAATATGCACTGGAAATTGACCGGCTTTGTAAGAAATATGCGCGCTTTGCGCTGCAAAATGTGACGCTTGGTATCCCGCGCGGCAGCGTGGTGGGCATTGTCGGAGAAAACGGCGCGGGAAAATCCACGACGATCAAAGCGGTGCTCGGTTTGGTCGGGTATGACAGTGGTACGATCGAGATCTTAGGGCAAAGCGCGACCGGACACGAGCGTGCGCTGAAGCAGCGGCTCGGCGTGGTGCTGGAGGATTGTGAGTTTCCGCCGTTCTACCGTGCGAAGGAAATCGACAAATTGCTCGCAACTGCATATCCCGCATGGAACAGTGCGCAGTTTATGTGCTATCTCGAGCATTTTCGCATTGATCCTGCGAAAAAATTATCGGAATATTCGACCGGCATGCGGAAAAAGCTCGCGATTGCCGCGGCACTGTCGCATGAAGCCGAGCTGCTGCTGCTTGACGAGCCGACAAGCGGGCTTGACCCGATTGCGCGCGAGGAAGTGCTCGACCTGCTGTGGGAGTTCATGCAGAACGATCGACATTCCGTCCTTCTGTCCTCGCATATTACGAGCGATCTGGATAAGATCGCGGACTCCATCGTTTTTCTGCATGAAGGACGTGTGCTGCTTTCCGCTACGCGTGACGAGCTGCAAGACGCGCTGGGGCTGCTGCGCTGCTCAGCCGAAACGCTGAGCATGCTCAGCCCGGACGCTGTGCGTGCGACTCGCAAGCATGCATTCGGTGCGGAGGCACTGGTGCAGCGCGCCCTCGTACCGGAGGGTTTGCCGGTCGAGCCGGTCAATATCGAACAGATCATGCTCTTTTTGACGCGAGGTGAACAGCTATGAAAACCGCTCTTTATGCAGATTTGCTCTGTGTTCGTCAGCTTTCTAAGACCCATATCGGACTATTGGTGTTTTTCTCCCTGTTTGCATTTGTAACGCAGTCGCCTTCCTTCCTGACGCTCGCGTTGGTCATGATCTGCGCAATGCTGCCGATCAACCTGCTCAGCTACGACAAGAGCTATCGTTGGGATAAGCAGGCGCTGTTGCTGCCCATTCCACGTTGGGCGCTTGTCGCGAGCAAGTATGTGACGACTGTGCTCGCGCTCGGTATTGTGCTGCTGAGCATGCTCGGCATTTCGGGCGTGTACTGCGCCTTGCATCCGCAGGATGCCTTTGCCGAATTGGGGGTGTCGCTCGTGCTCTCCGCGGCAGTGACATTGCTGCTGCTGTCAATTTATCTGCCCATCCTCTATCGGTTCGGTGTGGAGAAGGGGAGATACGTTATTTTAGTTCTGGTGTGGATTCCGATTTTATTCGGTTTTCTGATGGAGAAGGCGGGAACGAACAGTCTGCTTGCACCACTCGCAGCGATGCTCGATCACTTGAACATCTCTATGCTTTGCGGGGCTGCGATGGTGCTCGTGCTGCTTGCACTCGTATTGTTTGCAATGTCGGCGCGCATTTCTATCTCCATTTTCCGTAAAAAAGAGTTTTAAACGCAAAAAACAGCCGCGGCACGCCGCGACTGTTTTTTTTATGCTGCAGTTTGGGTTTGACGGAACATTGGCACATGGCGCAGCGCGGGAAGCAGGATGAGCGCGATGAGAACACCCGAAGCCGCCTGCACGATATTGAACACGATGCCCGCTGCGCTTGCGGTCGCGGCGGCAGCCAGACCGCTGCCTGCGAGCATGCTCAGCCCAATTTCATATACATAGTATCCGCCGACCATGACACATTCACCGATCGCGCCGCCTAGCACGACACGCACCTGCGATTTTCCACGCAGCTTGTGATAGAGAAGCCCTGCGACCGCGGCGGTCAATGTCTTGATAACAAGCGTGCCCGCGGCATAGGATAGATAGCCGCCGAACAGGTCCGCCAGCATGGAGCCGACGCCCGCTGCGATCGCGCCCGCGACCGGGCCGAGCAGAATGCCGCTGAGCAGCACCATACCGTCGCCGGGGTGGATATAGCCGAGCGTCGGGGTCGGAATTTTGATCATCATCGTCGTGACGCAGGTCAAAGCCGCAAAAAGCGCCATCACGATCAGTTTTTTCGTGTCTCGCATGAATGTTTTCCTCCTGAGAGCGTGTTCCTCTCGCCTTGAATGCTCTCAGTATAGCAGATTGTGGCACGCTTTAAATACTCAGTTTCGCTTTTTTATTCCATGCCAGTTTGCACGGGGAACAGCAAAAGACCCGCCCATGCAGGCGGGTCTATTTGATATGGATGTGAGCGAACCTGTAAGCCGGGTTCTGTCGTGAACGGTCATCTATCTCGAACGCGCGTCGCCGCGCGTCTCAAGCCATCCGTCGGAGCGGTCGGGCAGACCATAGCCCCGGTCGATGTTGCTGCGGATAGAGTTTACAGGCCCCCTGTGTTACCACAGGGCGCGGTGAGCTCTTACCTCGCCTTTCCACCCTTACCGTGCAAGCACGGCGGTATCTCTCTGTTGCACTATTCCTAGGGTCGCCCCCGGCAGACGTTATCTGCTATCCGTGCCCTGCGCAGCCCGGACTTTCCTCACGGCTTGCGCCGCGCGACCGTCCGGTTCACTCACGTTGTTTATCATACCGAAAAAAGCGCGGTTTGTCAAACCAATTCTTGAAATTTCACGGGCAGGCGTGTAAAATAAGTTCTGTATCATGCAGAGGGGGAAAGATCTATGACGATCGACCAATACTTACAAACAATCGCGGACAAGCGCGTCGCGGTGATCGGTGCGGGCGTGAGCAACCTGCCGCTCGTGCGGCTGCTGCGCGAAGCGGACATCGACGTGACCGTACACGATAAAAAAGACGCTGCCGCACTCGGTGAGATTTACGACACGCTGACCGCGCTCGGCGTTGCGACCGTGCTGGGTGAGCACTATGTGGATGCGCTCGACGAGGATGTGATTTTCCGCACCCCCGGTCTGCATCCGCGTTTTCTGGAGCACGCGCGTGCACGCGGCGCACAGATCACGAGTGAAATGGAGCTGTTTTTTGCGGTCTGCCCGTGCCGCATCATCGGTATCACGGGTTCGGACGGCAAGACCACAACAACGACACTGGTCTGCGAAATTCTCAAGCACGCGGGGCACACCTGCCACCTCGGCGGCAATATCGGCGCGCCGCTGCTGCCGCAGGTGCGCGATATGCAGCCGACCGATCTCGCGATCGTGGAGCTGTCCTCGTTCCAGCTCATGGGCATGCAGTACAGCCCATCCGTCGCGGCGATCACCAATCTCAGCCCGAACCATCTCGACTATCACGCGGACTTTAACGAGTATGTGCAGGCGAAAACCAGTATTTTCACGCATCAGGACGAGGGAGACCGCCTGATTCTCAATTATGACGACGAAGTCTCGCGCACGCTTTCACTCAATCAGAGTAGCGAGGTCGCGTATTGCTCCAAAAATACGATGGTGCAGGACGGCGTTTTCCTCAAGGACGGCATCCTTTACGCCGCGTCGCACGGCGTGGCGCGTGCGCTGCTACGCGCGGAAGAAATCCGCATTCCGGGCGCGCACAACGTGTCCAACGTGATGATGGCGGCAGCGATCTGTGAGGGGCTGTGCAGCGATGCGGACATCCGCGCGGTCGCGCGGGAGTTCCCCGGCGTGCCGCACCGCATTGAACTTGTGCGCGAAAAGGACGGCGTTCGTTACTATAATGACTCGATCGCGTCCAGTCCGACCCGCACGATCGCAGGACTCAATTCGTTCGCGAACAAGGTCATTTTGATCGCCGGCGGCTACGATAAGCACATTCCGTATGACGTGCTCGGGCTGCCCATTTGCGAGCATGTCAAGACGCTCATCCTGACCGGCGCGACCGCGCCCAAAATCCGTGACTGTGTCGCACAGGCGCAATCGGCAGAAAAGCCTACGCTCTATGACGCGACCGATCTGGCGGACGCGGTACGGCAGGCGGCAGCGCTCGCGCACATGGGCGATGTGGTCATCATGAGCCCCGCAAGCGCGTCTTTTGACTGCTTTAAAAATTTCGTTGAACGCGGCGAGACCTTCAAAACGCTCGTCAATGCGCTGTAACGTATGCGCAGCGGCCCGCAGGGTTCGGCTTTTGCCGGATTCTGCGGGCTTTTTGCTGCCCAAGGAAGAGAGACAGGACAAGAATGGACACGGTTTTTTACAAAAAAGATAGTATACAGGAACAAAATATGATAAAATAAAAATAACTATATCAATTATGGATGCGGAATGAAACCATGAAAAAGCTTGTTATCGGCATTTTGGCGCATGTGGACGCGGGCAAGACCACGCTGTCGGAGGCGCTGCTGTATCGCTCGGGCGCGCTTGCACGGCTCGGGCGCGTCGACCATCGGGATGCGTTTCTCGATACCGAAGCGATCGAACGCGAACGCGGCATCACGATTTTTTCCAAGCAGGCGATTTTCCCGCTCGGAGAGCGTGAGGTCACGCTGCTCGATACGCCGGGGCATGTGGATTTTTCCGCGGAAATGGAGCGCACGCTCGCGGTGCTCGACTGTGCGATCCTGGTTGTCAGCGGTACGGACGGCGTACAGGGACACACCCATACGCTGTGGCGGCTGCTCAAGCAGCACCGCGTGCCGACCTTTGTGTTCATCAATAAAATGGATCTGTCGGGTGCGGATCGTCCGGCGCGTCTGCGCGAGCTGAACGAGCGGCTGGGCGGGGGATTTGTAGATTTTGGTACGGCGCAGGACGCGCTGTACGAGAACATGGCGCTGTGCGACGAGACGCTACTGTCGCGCTATCTGGAGCGCGGTACGGTGGAGCAGGAGGAAATTGCATCCCTCATTATGGAGCGCAAGATGTTTCCGTGCTTTTTCGGTGCGGCACTGCGGCTCGATGGGGTAGACGCGCTGCTCGACGGACTGTCGGGCTATGCCCGTACGCCCGACTACCCTGCGGAATTTGCCGCGCAAGTGTTCAAGGTGTCGCGCGATGCACAGGGTAACCGTCTCACCTTCCTCAAGGTGACGGGCGGCGCACTTTCGGTGCGTGATGCGCTGTCTTACGGGGCGTTACAGGAGAAGATCAGTCAGATTCGGCTGTATTCGGGCGCAAAATTCCGCCCCATCGACCGCGCGGAAGCGGGAACGGTCTGCGCGGTGACCGGACTGAGTGCGGCAACGCCCGGCATGGGACTGGGCGCGGGACACGGCGCGCCGCCTGCCGTTTTGACGCCGGTTCTGACCTATCGCATGTGCCTGCCGCCGGACGCGGATGCACATGTGCTGCTGCAAAAGCTGCGCCGGCTCGAAGAGGAAGATCCACAGCTCAATCTGGTGTGGAACGAAGCCCTCGGAGAGATCCATGTGCGGCTGATGGGGGAAGTACAGCTCGAGATCCTGACCCGTATGATCGCGGAGCGGTTCGACGTAGCGGTGACCTTTGACGAGGGCGGGGTCGTCTATCGCGAGACCATCGCAGATGCTGTGCTCGGTATCGGGCACTTTGAACCGCTGCGGCACTATGCCGAGGTACAACTGCTGCTCGAGCCGGGGGAATGCGGCAGCGGAATCGTGCTTGCCACAGACTGCGATGCGGACATGCTTGCGGTAAACTGGCAGCGGCTCGTGCTCACCCATCTGGAGGAGCGCGAGCATCCGGGGGTGCTGCTCGGTGCGCCCATTACGGATGTGAAGATCACGCTCGTCGCGGGACGGGCGCACCTGAAGCACACCGAGGGCGGCGATTTCCGTCAGGCGACCTATCGTGCGGTGCGGCAGGGACTGATGCAGGCACACAGCGTGCTCCTCGAGCCGTACTATGCATTTCGGCTCGAACTGCCTGCGGGTGCGGTCGGGCGCGCCATGAGCGATGTCCAGCGCATGTCCGGTTCGTTTGACCCACCTGAGGTACACGGCGACACCGCTGTTTTACAGGGGGCCGTGCCGGTCGTCACAATGCGCGGCTATGCGGCGGAGGTTGCGGCGTACACGGGCGGCGTCGGCAGATTGAGCCTGTCACCCGACGGCTACCGTCCCTGCCACAACGCCGAGGAAGTCATCGCACAAGTCGGCTATGATCCTGTGCGGGATACTGCAAATCCACCCGATTCGGTGTTCTGCGCGCACGGTGCGGGCTATACGGTCAAGTGGGACGAGGTTGCGGCGCACGCGCATGTGCAAACCGATGTACTGCGTCCGCATACGGAAGAACCGGAATCGCTGAGGGGGGAGCGGTCGTCCAGTGCGCTGTCGGCTTTCGGGGAGGACAAGGAGCTGCTCGCGATTTTCGAGCGCACCTACGGTCCGGTGAAAAACCGCGGTATGGACGCGCTGCAAAGCGTGCGCAAGCTTACGCTGCCTAATGATCCGCTGCCCGCGACGCGCATTCGGCAGGACGATTATCTGCTCGTCGACGGCTACAACATTATTTTCGCATGGGATGAGCTGCGCGGCATGGACGATCTCAATGCTGCACGGGCTGCGCTGCTCGATATTCTGAGCAATTTCCGTGCGGTGCGCCGCTGTCATATCATCGTCGTATTTGACGCCTATAAGGTCAAGGGCGGCGTCCGATCACTCGAAAAGCTATACGGGCTGGATGTGGTCTACACCAAGGAGGCGGAGACTGCGGATATGTATATCGAGCAGGCGTCCTACGATCTGTCGCGGCAGCGTCGCGTGCGTGTGGCGACCTCGGACGGACTGGAGCAAATGATTATTCTGGGGCACGGTGCAGAGCGTCTGTCCGCGACCGACCTGCACTGGGAGATCGAACAGGTGCGCCGACAACTCGGCGAAATCATACAGGCACTGGATAAACGTTGAGGATGCCCGACGGGGAACGGCGCTTTACTGCCGTGAGGCAGCATGGTACAAATGGCATGCGCCGTTTTTAAACGGCGCAGCCGCGTGAAACGCGCAGCAATCTGCCGCTGATAGATCGGCAACTGACAGCTACAGCGGTCTTGGGGGAATTTCATGAAGAAGCACTACGAAGCAGTGGTAGAAAAACTGTTCACACGGCAGACAATCGCACTGGCACTGGCGGGACTGCTGCTGAATCTGTTCCTTACGCGTTTGGTGACGGTGCTTCACGCGCCACTCTATCTGGACACGGTGGGCAGTATTGTTGTCGGTGCGCTCGCAGGTCCGCTACCCGGCATGGCGGTAGCGTTTTTGTCCAATGTCGTCCGTGCGCTTGCCGACCCAATTACCCAGTATTACGGGGTGCTTGCGGTACTCATCGCGCTGTGTGCCGCCTGCTTTTCCGCTCGCGGCTGGCTGCGCAGCAAAGCGGGCTGTGCGGCGGCGGCAGTCTGTTTCCTGTGCATCGGGGGCGTAATGGGCAGCGGGCTGACGTGGCTGCTGTATGGCGGTATGGGGGAGGGGATCTCCGCGCCGTATGCACAGTGGTTGTACACGCGCGGTCTGTCTGTATTTTGGGCGCAGTTTCTCGCAGATGTCGTGATCGACACGGTGGACAAGTTCTTGACCATGCTGCTGGTCTATCAGTTCCTGCGCCATTATCCGCGCAGACTGTATGACTGCTTTCCGCTCAGCTATCTGTATGACCGTGATGACGAGGCGCAGCATCAGGTGTGGTGCCGGCAGCGGTCGCACTATCGTGTCCACTCCGTGCACACGCGGGTGGTGTCCCTGCTTGCGCTGTCCGTTCTCGCACTCGGTACGCTGTCGACGACGGTAGGCGTGCTGTACTATCAGCGTGCGGAGCGGCAGCAGTACATCATCAAGGCATCGGATGCCGCCAGACAGGCTGCACAGCTCATTGACAGCCGTCGCGTTGCCGCCTATTTGGAGCAGGGCAGGAACGCGGAGGGCTATGTCGAGACCGAGCAGAAGCTCTATGCCCTGTATCGCAATACGACCAATTTATCCTATCTATATGTCTATCAGGTGCGCGAGGATGGAAATCATGTCGTGTTTGATCTGGATACCTCAAAAATACCCGGAGACAAGCCTGGAGCCCGCATCGACTTTGATCCGGATTTTGTGAAATATCGACCGCAAATGCTGCTCGGAGCCTATATTCCGCCTGTGCTGTCACACAGTAAGTATGGTTGGCTCATCACCGCTTATTATCCGATTCGCAACGATTTGGGTACGACGGTGGCATACGCCTGCGCCGATATTGCCACGATGCAGTATGTTCGCGGCATCCTGAGTTATATCATCCAACTGATCGGCGTGCAGTTTACAGTGTGCATGCTGATCCTTGCGCTGACCATTCAACTGGTCCGCCGCCGCGTCGTCGATCCCATCAACACGATCGTGCAGCAGTCGATTGCGTTTGACAGTATGAATCCTGAGCGTTGGTTGACGAGTGCGCAGTGGCTGGAACGCGTGCCGGTCACGACAGGCGATGAAATCGAGACCTTGTATCAGACCGTGTGCAAGGTCGAGGAGAATGTCGCGCAAAATATGATACGCATTCGGCAATCCGAGGAGATCGAGCGCACCAATCGTGAACTTGAGGAGGCGATTCGCCGTGCAGATGGGGAAAACGCCGCAAAAACCGAGTTTTACTCGCGCATGAGCCACGATATGCGCACGCCGATGAATGCGATCATCGGTCTCGTCAAATTATCGGAGCAGGAAAAAGAAATCAGTGTCCTACAGGATAATTTGCACAAGATCGGGGAAGCGGGCGGCTATCTGCTCGGTCTCATTAACGATACGCTCGATATGAATAAGTTGGAGCAAAACAAGCTGACGCTGCATCCGGAACCGGTGAACGCACAAACGCTGCTCGAAAGCGTATTTTCCATGCTGATACCGTCCATGCAAGAAAAGGGAATACACTTTAAAACCGTGAATCGCGATGTGCCTCTGAACGTCTGCATTTTGGTCGATGCGTTGCGGCTCAAACAAATTTTCATGAATCTTGTGTCAAACGCGATTAAGTTTACGCCGACAGGCGGGATGATCACGTTTACGCTTGAAAAACGCGGAGAGAGCGAAAAATGTGTACATGGTCGCTTTATTTTGCGGGATACGGGCGTGGGAATGAGTGAGGAGTTCCTGCAAAACGGCATCTTTCAGCCGTTTGCGCAGGAGCATAACAGCCTGACCACGCAGTACGCCGGGACGGGATTAGGACTTGCGATCGTCAAGAATCTGGTGGAACTGATGGGTGGCAGCATCTCGGTCGAGAGCAGGCTCGGACAGGGGACGACCTTTGTCGTCGAGCTGGACTTTGCGCTTGCACAGGCAGAGGGGACAGACGCTTCCAAACAGCATGCGGCGTGCCAAAACCCGCGGCAGGCTTTGCAGGGGAAACGGATCCTGTTGGCAGAGGATAATGCACTCAATACCGAGATCGCGACAAGATTGCTCGAAAGCGCAGACGCTATCGTGGAGCATGTGGTCAATGGGCGGGAGGCGGTAGACCGTTTTGCACGGTCGTCGATCGGTCATTTTGATGCGGTGCTCATGGATATCCGCATGCCTGTGATGGATGGAATCACCGCGACTTGCCGTATTCGTGCATTACCGCGCGAGGATGCGCAGACCGTTCCGATCATCGCAATGACGGCGAACGCTTACGACGAGGATCGCGAGCAGACGCGTGCGGCGGGAATGAATGCGCATCTTGCGAAACCGATCGATGTGCCGGAGTTTTATCAGGTGCTGATCGAATTGGTCGCAGGTGCACAACAAGAATAGACGAAAGAGGGCGGCTGTGAAGTGACACAGCCGCCCTCTTGTTACGAGTCGATGGAATTGTCGCGAATGACTTGTAGATGTTGCTTGATGATACGCTTTTCACTGTACATTTTTTCGTCCGCACGATTGACAATGGTATCAATATAATCCGGACCGTTGTAATGCATCGTCTCGATACCGTGGCTGGCACTGACGAGATAGCGTCGATCTTCGGTCTCGTTGATCTGCTGCAAGCGCTGCGCAATGCGTGTCCAAATTTCCTCTGCCTGCGCTTCATCGAGTCCGTAAAAGACGATGATAAATTCGTCGCCGCCCAGACGCGCGAGAAAATCGTTCGCGCGGATATTGCTCCGGATCGCGTCAACGATCGTCAGAATGAGCGCGTCGCCGGTCTCGTGCCCGAGGTAATCATTGACCTCTTTCAGCCCGTTGATGTCGATGAAACACAAACTCATGGGCAGATTGCTTTTGCGCAGCTCCTGATAGAGCTGACCCATGCGTTCAAAACCCGCGCGGCGATTATAAATACCGGTCATGGTATCATATTCGGAAAAATATTTGATGCGTTCCTTTTCCATTTGGCGCATGGATAAGAAGATGGCAAGCGAGAGCGACAAAAGCGCAAGCAGCAGGTAAACAAACGCACTGCGGTGCATTGCGATGCGTACCATCTGTGCGTTTCCACGGGTAAAAAGTGCACCGCTTGGCGAGGAAGACGTAATGTGCGAGACAATGAAATAATCGCCCTCGCCAAGGACGATCGAATATCCGGCAGCAGTAGACAGCACATCATTCTCCGCAAAAACGCGTGCATAACTCAGGAAGCCGTTCGGTGTAATGAAATCGCCCTGATTCTCCATTTGCATGGTTTGCCATTCGTTCGGAAATTCTGCGGCAAAACTGACGGAAGTACGCTCCGGATACATGAATGCCCATTCTTTGCTGCTGTCATTTTTATTGTACAGCCAGTAGCCGGCCGCATTGAGCAGATACACATTATCAAGACTGGTGCTCGACAGCTTTTTCACCTGATCGAGAATATCGTTTGCCAAGTAATTGAGAACGATCACGCCCTGAAGGTTCCCGTCCGTCCCAAAGTAGGGGGTGGAAAGCCGCAGCATAGGCTTGATCGGCTGTTCAATTTCATTGTTTTCCACATTGAGATCCAGTGTGGAAATATAGA
Organism: Intestinibacillus massiliensis; assembly: GCA_029267335.1. Lineage (GTDB taxonomy): Bacteria > Bacillota > Clostridia > Oscillospirales > Butyricicoccaceae > Intestinibacillus > Intestinibacillus massiliensis_A. The sequence goes on from JAJUJC010000003.1 coordinate 94,993, forward strand.
TTTGATTCTGCTGCAGACCGATGGTATCCGTGAAATAGGGACGATTCCTTTTGTTTTGCAGAAATTGGGGTTTGACCGCATAGGAGCCGTCGGATGCATAGTTGATGCGTATGATTTCATTGCCGGCCAGATCAAGATAACGGATCTGATCATATATTTTTTTGCGGTTGGCAAAGGCGATCCATTCCTGCTGCAATTCGTGAAAATCCGAATGGTAAGTCTTGCTGAGGCTCAGACTGTCCGAAATAAAGAGTACATCTGAAATCAGGCGGCTGACCTTTGCACTCATCATCGTTTTGGTAACGTCTGCGAGCTTTTCTTCGTTGCCTACGATCTCACTGCGATGGATGGCATCTGATTTGCTTTCCAGCATCAGTGAAAACGGCAAATAAATCGCGCTGAGTATCATGAACAGTACAAGCGTATAGCATAGTATTTTCTTTCGCATGGAAAATCCCCCGTCATCCGATCGTACCGCCTGAGAGCAAGCCCCCACTTTTGCACAGGCGATGCAGTATGATTTTATTATATCATATTTTGCGAAATGATAACAGCCTGTGCAACATTTTCACAAAGCGTGCCGTAAAAAGATTCATGAAAAAAATCGCGGGTTCTGTAAGGGTGAAAAAATGATAAGACGCAATAAAAAAAGCCGTCTTCTCATCAGAAAAGACGGCTTTTTTTAATGGTCCGAGTGACAGGAATTGAAAAAAGTCAGTCATATCAATGGTTTGCAGGCAATTGGAAAGCTGTATTATCACAGTATCTTTTTTGTAACATCCAAAATTTTACATATATCAGAATAAAGGTTTTTTCCTTCTCTGTGATCGCTAGGAGTTTTAGAAACTGTAAACATGTATCTTGGTTCATGAAAAGTAAGTTTATAGTGTGTTCCACCATCTTCTTCAATAGCAAATCCCAAGTCTTTTAACATTGATTTGCTGGATGCGTTAAGGCGGCCACCATTATACAGCACAGTTTTTAATCCCTCAAGTATTCGACTGCACTCGCCTATAGGTTTATTTGCATTAACTAATGATTGGATAATAGCAAACGCCCGAGAATTAGTCTCATATTTTGCTTGAACTTGAGAAAGAATACTATATAATAATTCTGTATGCTCCCCGGGGTATAGATCATGCTCGTTGCCCATTTTATAAAAACCGCTATCTTCTTTTCCTGCCTGTATCGCCAGCCGCATAGCATCTAGTTGAGCACGTAAATTCGCATTTTGCTCGTTTAAATCACGAATTTTGCTGCTCAATTCATCGTTTTCTGAGTCAAAAGAATTCATGTACTTTTCAAGTTCTTCTTTATCGGCTAGACTCGTTACTTTCCATTTATTCATCCTCTGTCTAGCTTGTAAAGTCATTATTTGGTTCCAGTTGTAAACTGAAGAATCAATACGATTAATTAATGCACGCCACACCGAATCAATAACAGCGCGACTCATTGCCTTATAATCGTCAAAATAATCAAGACAAAATTTCTCGCAAAACTCAGATCTGGGAAAATACACTCCAATATACTTATTATGAGCATTTTTTCCGCCGGTGGTTTCTCTTAATTTTAATGCGACCTCGTGGTTTGTTTCGACAAATACATGAGCAACGCCACTCAACTGCCGTGCTAAATAGGCTGCACTTATTGCTGTCGAACCCCAATAATCACAGCTAACGTAAACAACGGGCATTGTGTAATTTATTTCGCCCCTCATAATTCTTGCACATATATCAAGATTATGGTCATTAACTTCTATTGGCGAATCAGTTACCAAAATTGTTGCATCATCTCGACAAAAACCGCCCTCAATAAATTTGCGTACAATGTAGGGTTTGTGAATGAGAGGAAGTTTGGTACTGAAGTCCAATCTATTGCAGTTTAATTGTATGAGGAGCGTTTTTGTTCCTTTTTCTTGTAAAAAGATGCAATCGTTAATCCACACCGCATTAGTTTCATTATTTTCAAGTCGACAAGCTGAAAGTTCAATTTTGTCATCTTTATAGTGGCTAATTGAAAAAGATATTTTACCTTCTTCAATATGATAGTCTTCGTGAGAGCTAACATTGTAAGAAATATTGGCAATAGGGTAATGCTCGCTTTGTATAATCCAGTCAATAAAGAGTTGAAGGCATATCTCTTGGGAAACCTCTTGCTTTAAAGGTAGCTTTGTACTAAACACCAACATATTGTTACCCCTCACTTTATCTAAACCGCATTTTCCTGCAATTTTTTCTATTATATCATTTTTTGCAAATGTGATAGACCAAAGTAGCGCTTTGAAACGCTATACTATTTAATTTCTGTTTTAGAGTGAAATTATAAAGTTTGTTTCGCATGATATGTCTGCAAACCCGCATGAATACAGATAAAATAGGAAGACCGTCGACAACAGTCGACGGTCTTCCTATTTTGGTCCGAGTGACAGGACTTGAACCTGCGGCCTCTTGACCCCCAGTCAAGCACGCTACCAACTGCGCTACACCCGGATTCATATTGCCTAAATAGAATATCACAGAATGTGTCGCGTTGTCAACCATTATTTTGTCTTTTTTTGCAAAAACGAAAAAATATCCCGTATGTTTGCAAGCGACAAAACGGTACTATGCGTAACTCCCGTGCAGGTACCTGGCAAGAGATTACCGTATGGCTTATTTTTTTGCATAAAAAGTTATAGAAACATAAGGGTTTGAGAAATATAAGCCTTTATACAGCTTGTACAGGATATAGTTGAAATTGTGGTAAACTTTTGGTACAATATACTCAATCAAGAATACTAAGAGGAGACACCATGAAAATTAAAAAATGGGTGACTGCCGCACCGGATGCGCAATGCGCGCAGTCATTATCCGCACAGTGCGGATTCACACCGCTTGCGGCACTTGCATTGTGTGCGCGCGGCGTGAATACTCCAGGGGAGGCGGCGCAATTTCTATCGACCGATGTCGGTGCGCTGCACGATCCCATGAAGTTATGTGATATGGAGCGTGCGGTCGCAGAAATCGAGCGCGCGATCGAGGCACAGGAAAAAATCGTTGTATTCGGAGACTATGATGTCGACGGCGTCACCGCGACCTGCGTACTGGTCGATTATCTGCGCAGCCGCGGCGCAATCTGCGAATACTACATCCCTGACCGCGTGAGTGAGGGTTACGGCCTGAATCAGACCGCGCTCGAAGAGATCGCGGCGCGCGGCGCGCGACTCATCGTCACGGTCGATTCCGGTATCACCGCGATCGAGGAGATCGCCTATGCCGCGCAGATTGGTCTGCGCGTGGTCATCACCGACCATCATGAGTGCCGCAGCGAGTTGCCCGCTGCGATCGCAGTCGTCGACCCGAAGCGCCCGGACTGCCACTATCCGTTTGCGCAGCTTGCAGGAGTGGGTGTAGCATTCAAGCTCATTTGCGCACTGGACGGCGACAGCGCTGCGATGCTTGCACGCTATGGCGATCTGGTTGCGCTCGGCACGGTCGCGGACGTCATGCCAATCATCGGAGAAAATCGAATCATTGTCGCAGCGGGTTTGCAGTGTATGCCGCAGACCCCGCGTCTGGGACTTGCCATGCTGCTGCGTGAAGCGGGGCAGAACGACCGCAAGCTGACCAGCGGCACGATCAGTTTTGTGCTTGCGCCGCGCATCAATGCGGCAGGTCGTTTAGGACAGGCGTCACGCGCGGCGGAGTTGTTTCTGACACAAGACCCTGTGCAGGCGCAGGCGCTTGCGGCATGGCTGTGCGAACAGAATAAGATCCGTCAGAGCGCGGAGGCGGACATTCTCGAGCAGGCGATCGCAAAGCTGCGGCGCGAGCACGATCCCATCGAGGATCGCGTGATCGTGCTCGCGGGTGAAAACTGGCATAATGGCGTGATCGGCATCGTATCTTCACGCATCTGCGACCGTTACGGCACGCCTACCGTGCTCATCGCGCTCGATGGTGATGTGGGAAAAGGCTCGGGGCGCTCACTGCGCGGCTTTAATTTATTTGAAGCCTTGCAGGACAGCGAGGATCTGCTCGACAAATACGGCGGGCACGAGCTTGCTGCGGGATTGACGATTCGCCGCGAAAACATTCCTGCGCTCAAGGCGCGCTTGCAGGCATATGCAGAGCACAATGTGCGTCCGGCGGACATGATGCCGCTGCTGCGCATCGACAGCCAGATCGACCCGTCGCTCATCACGCAGGAAAACGTCGCGGGGTTATCCGCCCTGGAGCCGTTCGGACTCAAAAACGCGGAACCGGTCTTTTCGATGGACAACATGCTCGTCGAGGAGATCACCCCGATTTCGAGCGACCGCCATGTGCGGCTGCTGCTCTCCAAAAACGGCGTGCAGTTCACCGCCATGCTGTTCGGCACGGGCGCGGGTGGCTGCGGTTTTGCGCAGGGCAACGCGGTCGACGTCGCGTTTCATCTTGAGCTCAATACCTTTCGTTCGCGCACAAGCGTACAGCTTGTGGTGCAGGATGTGCGTCTGAGCGACTGCGAATTGCTCGCAGACCAAAAGCTGCTCAGTATTTACACCCGCTACATGAACGATCAGGCGCTCACGAGCGCGGAAGCCAAGCTGCTCATGCCAGACCGCAGCGATCTGGTCTGCGTTTGGCGTCATATCAACAGCCGTGCGGAAGAGGGCAGGCTTAGTGTGCCCTCCAATGCGCTTTCACGGCGCATCGCGTGGGAAAGCAAACGGGATATCAACATCGGCAAGCTGTTCGTCTGTCTCGATGTATTCAGCGAGAGCAGCCTGCTGAGTTATCATTTTAAAGATGGTCTTGTCAATATCGTGCTCAAGCCCTATCAGGGCAAGGCGGACATTTCCGGCTCGGTCGTGCTTGCGACCTTGAAAAGCATGAGCCGATAAGGGCCGAGGGGAGAAAACACAATGGAAATGCAAAGCAAAATCGACTTTTTGATCGATCGGGTCAAAAAGCAGAACCCGCAGGCCAACGTCAAAAAAATTCGTGCGGCGTATGACTGCGGCGCTGCCGCCCATGAGGGACAGCAGCGCCGCAATGGCGAGCCGTATATCATCCATCCGGTCGCGGTTGCGGAGATCATCGTCGAAATGGGTCTGGATACCGACTCTATTTGCGCGGGGCTGCTGCATGACTGCATTGAGGACACCGGCTTCGGCTATAAGGAGATCGAAAATAAGTTCGGCACCTCGGTCGCGGAGCTGGTCGACGGCGTGACGCGTCTTGGCATGCTACGGTATTCCAAGGAACAGGAGCAGATGGAGGATCTGCGCAAGATGTTCATGGCGATGGCGAAGGATATTCGCGTCATCCTCATCAAGCTTGCTGACCGTCTGCACAACGCCCGCACGTTCAAGTATCTGCCCGAGCGCAAGCAGCGCGACAAGGCGCTCGAGACCATGGAAATCTACGCGCCGATCGCACACCGTCTGGGCATGCAGCGCATCAAGTGGGAGCTGGAAGATCTGTCGCTCAAATGTCTCGATCCAATCGGCTATAAAGAGATCGTCGAGGGACTCAACGCGCAGAGCGCACAGCATGGGGAGTTCCTTGACGGCATCAAGGAAACCATCGGCACGAAGCTCGACGAAGCGCACATCCAGAATGTCATTTCCGCGCGCGTCAAGCATATTTATTCGATCTATCGCAAAATGTACGCGCAGCATAAGACGATCAACGAAATTTACGACATCTGCGCGGTGCGTGTCATTGTCGACACGGTAGCGGACTGCTATAACGTGCTCGGCTATATCCATGACCTGTATAAGCCTATTCCGGGGCGTTTCAAGGACTATATTTCCACGCCCAAGCCCAACGGCTATCAGTCGCTGCATACCACGGTCATCGGTCGTGCGGGCATTCCGTTTGAGGTGCAGATCCGCACGGCGGAAATGCACAAAATGGCGGAATACGGCGTTGCGGCGCACTGGAAATACAAGCAGGGTCTGGACAAGCAGGGCAGCGAGGAAGCGTTCGCGTGGATTCGCCAACTTCTGGAAGCGCAGCAGGATACCGAAGCGGAAGATTTCATCAAAAACATCAAGGTCGACCTGTTCGCGGACGAGGTATTCGTCTTTACCCCGCGCGGGGATGTGGTCAATCTGCCCGCTGGCGCGATCCCGATCGACCTCGCCTATGCCATTCACTCTGCGGTCGGCAACCGCATGACCGGCTGCAAGATCAACAACCGCATCGCACCGATCGACACACCGCTCAAAAACGGTGACATCGTCGAGATCATGACGTCCAAGGAAACGCACGGACCGAGCCGCAACTGGGTCAAGATCGTGCGCACGACCGAGGCGCGCAATAAAATCAAGCAGTGGTTCAAAAAGGAATGTCGCGAGGAAAATATCGTACAGGGCAAGGAAGAACTGGACCGCGAGCTACGCGTCAATCTGCTGTATTCCGGCTTTTACGAAAATGGGGACATTCAAAAAGATGTGCTGGATAAGTTCTCTTTTCAGAGTTTGGAAGAGATGTATGCCTCGCTCGGTTACGGCGGCATCACGGTGACCAAGGTCGTCAATAAGGTCAAGGATGATGTCATGCGTCTGCGCCGCAAAAACGACGAGAAGGAAGCGCAGCCTGTCATCCGCAAGCAAGGTAAGAGCCAGTCGGGCGTCATCGTTGAGGGCATCGAAAACTGCATGGTCAAGTTTGCACGCTGCTGCACGCCGATTCCGGGCGACGATATTATCGGCTTTATCACGCGGGGCTACGGCGTGTCCATTCATCGCCGCGACTGCGTCAATGTCCACAACAACGGCACGCCTGAGGATAAGGCGCGTTGGATCAGCTGTTGGTGGGACGAGGATCTGGTCGCGATGGCACCAACCAAGGAAAAATTCTCGACCGGTCTGCAAATTTCTGCGAAAAACCGCATCGGTCTGATCGCGGATGTCGCAACGTTGTTCTCCGCCGCGCGCATCAATGTGCATGAACTGTCTGCACGCGATATGGCGGACGGGTTTGCGGTGGTGAACGCAATGATTGACGTTTCGGACGTCACCCAACTGGAAAATATCATGTCCCGTCTGCGCGGCACTAAGGGCGTTGTGGATGTCGCGCGTGCCGTGGACGGAAACTGATGGGGGAGAGACTATGCGAGCACTGATACAGCGCGTGTCGCACGCAAAGGTGACCATCAATGGGCAAATTCACGCCGAGATCGGGCGCGGTCTGCTCGTGCTGCTTGGCGTGTGCGAGGGGGATACGTCCGCGCAGGCGGATTATCTTGCGGATAAGTGCGTCGGACTGCGCATTTTTACCGATGAAAACGACAAAATGAATCTGTCACTGTCCGATGTCAACGGCGGCATTCTGATTGTGTCGCAGTTCACTTTGTACGGTGACTGCCGCAAGGGCAAACGCCCGAGTTTTATCAAGGCGGCGCGCCCGGAAACCGCCATCCCGCTCTATGAGCAGTTTATTGAGCGCTGTCGGCAGAGCGGGCGGCCTGTCGGTACGGGCGAGTTCGGCGCGGATATGCAGGTCGAGCTGGTGAACGACGGGCCGGTCACGCTGTGGCTCGACACCGAGGAAATGATGCCGCAGCATCACTGAAAAACGGAGGAACTCGAGATGAAGGTTTTACATCTGCGTGTCGGCGCGATCGGCACGAATTGCTATATCGTATTTGACGAAACGACCCGCGAGGGCGCGGTCATCGACCCGGGCGATCAGGCGGAGAGCATCCTGAAAGCGGTCGCGGACGAAAAGATCACGGTCAAATACATTTTGCTCACACATGCACATTTCGATCATTTGCTGGCGGCGGATGCGGTACAAAAGGCGACGGGCGCACCGATCGTGCTGCACGAGGCAGATCTGCCCTTTATCAAAAAGGAGACCATGACCGCGTTCCGTCCGTTCATCAAAAACTATGCCGAGCCGCAGATCGGTCAGATCGCGCAGGAAGGCACGCAGGTCACGTTCGGCGGTCTGACCGCGACCTATCTGCACACACCCGGACACACACCGGGTTCGTGCACCATTCGCATCGGCGACTGCCTGTTCACGGGCGATACCATGTTCCGCCATGAGTGCGGGCGGTGCGATCTGCCGGGCGGCGATTTTGGTAGCATGCTCGATTCTCTTCAGCGGCTGAGCGAGATTCCGGGTGATCTCAAGGTGCTGCCCGGACACGAGGAATTTTCCTCGCTCGATGAGGAGCGCCGCGCAAACCCCTATGTACGGCAGGCGCTTGCCCGATGAACTACACGCTCAAGGGGCATGACTATCGCCATGCGGTCGAGGAAATGCTGCTGCATTTGCTGCCCGCGGACATGCCGATCTATGTGGAGGGGCTAAGCGGTGACGGCTGTGTGTCGACGCTCGAAACCGACGCGAACCGTGCGATCGCGACCGCGTGCATCACACAGGATGGCGTGCCGTACAGCAGCACGCGCGCCATTGCCTATCGCAGCGCGGAGGTGCTCGAACGTCGCCGCGCAGAGAGCGAAGCGGTGCGCCTGTCGCTCTACGACGCGATCGTGCCCACGCTGCCGCGCCCGCCCGTTTGGGGCAGCTTGACCGGTGTGCGTCCGGCAAAGCTCGCGCGCACTCATATGGAGCGCGGCATGTCGACCGCCGAGGTCGCGCGCGAACTGCGCGAGCATTACGGGGTGTCGACCGAACGCGCCGCGCTCGCCGTGCGCGCCGCCGCCATCGCGGAGGACTGCAAGCGCAGTTTAGGGGAAAAGGACGTGTCGCTTTATGTCGGCATTCCGTTTTGCCCGTCACGCTGCGCGTACTGCTCGTTTGTTTCCGCGAGCGTCGAGCGCGCCGCACCGCTCATTCCGCCCTATGTCGATGCGCTGTGCGCCGAGATCGAGATGACCGGACGTCTGCTCGCACAGGGCGGCTGGAACGTGGTCAGTCTGTATATCGGCGGCGGTACACCGACCACGCTGAGCGCAGAACAACTGTTGAAATTGACACAAAGTTTACAAAATCACGTTGATTTACATGCGCTGCGCGAATATACTGTGGAAGCGGGACGACCGGATACAATCACCCGCGAGAAACTGGAAGCCATCCGCGCGGGCGGCGCGACCCGCATCAGCATCAACCCGCAGACCATGAACGACGAGGTGTTGCGCCGCATCGGGAGACGGCACTCGGCGGAAGAGGTGCTCGCAAGCTATGCGCTTGCGCGTGAGATTGGCTTTGACTGCATCAATATGGACACCATCGCGGGGTTGGACGGCGATACGCCCGCCTCGTTTGCGCGTACGATCGACATTTTGAGCGATCTCGCGCCCGAAAACATTACGGTGCATACGCTTGCGATCAAGCGGGCGGCGGATCTGTCTGACAAACGCGCGAACGCCGCCAAGCGCGACGAGGTCGCCGCAATGCTTGACAGCGCGAGCCGCCGCCTGACCGCGACCGGCTATGCGCCGTATTATCTCTATCGCCAAAAATTCACAGCGGGCGGATTTGAAAACGTCGGTTGGTGCAAGCCGGGCACGGAAAGCCTGTACAATGTCTGCATGATGGAGGAGCTGCAAACCATCGTTTCCATCGGTGCGGGCGGCGTCAGCAAAAAAGTGACCGGTGAGGGACGCATCACCCGCCTGTCAAACCCTAAATATCCGACCGAGTATCTGACAGCGACCGACCGCATTGCGACCGCTCGCGCCAAGCTGCTCGCGCTTTGATCCCCGCGACCGGAGAAAGGAGAGCGTATGCTCTATTCGATCGAGGATATTAACAGAGAAGCAAAAACCGACCCAAAGGGCTTCATTGAACGCAGCGAAGCGGCGTATCATGACCGCATCGAAAAAACCGTGGAACTGCTCGTCAAGCGCCAGAAAGAGAAGCCCATTCTGCTCATCAACGGCCCGTCCTCGTCGGGCAAGACCACGACCGCCCGCCTGATCGGGCAGGCGTTTGCAAAGCACGGCATCCATGCAGAGGTCATTTCGATGGATGACTACTACCGCACGCGCGGGTCGTATGTCATGCCGAAGGACGAATACGGTCTGGATGATCTCGAAGCACCCGAGTGCATGGATCTGCCGCTGCTGCACGATCAGCTTGCACAGCTCGCTGCGGGCAGGGAGATTCAGGTGCCACGCTACAGCTTCGCGGAAAAACGGCGCACCGAGGAGACCGAAGCGGTGCTGCTCGACCCCGACGAGGTCGCGGTCATCGAGGGCATCCACTCGCTCAACGATGTGCTGACCGGCGGTTTGGAGGATAAGGCGACCGGTCTGCATTTGAGTGTCGACAGTCAGGTCGCACTCGAGGACGGCTCGATCCTGACTGCGGATCTCCTGCGCTTCATGCGCCGTGCGGTGCGCGACCGCAACTTCCGGGGTGCGCCCGTGCAGACGACGCTGCGTCAGTGGCGCAGCGTGCGCCGAGGGGAGCGGATGTATATCGCTCCCTTTCTCCACCATGCGACACTGTCGATCGACACCTATCTGCCGTATGAAAGCTGCATCCTCATGAATCAGCTTCAGGGCGAGATCGCGCACAGCGAGGACGCGATGCGCGACGAGGGTTTGGGCGCGTTGTACGACGCGATCGGCAGCTTTGCGCTGATCGACTTTGAGCCATATATCCCGGAAAATTCGCTGTTGCATGAGTTTATCGGTTAAAACACATACTTTCAGTGGGTTTTACAGGCGGTTTGCTTGACTTTCCGCCAAAGGGTGGTTTATAATCACAAGGATGGTGCGGCACGGCGCAGCCGTTTCGCCGCGCGAAAGGAGCGGTAAAAATGGATCCCAAAGTACAGATGATGCTCGAAAAGGCAAAGATTTTCGCAGATAAGACCGGTAAGGCAGCGGTGCGTGTCGCGGACAACGCAGGCAAGAAAGCGACGGAAATGGCGCAGGCGACCAAGCTCAATCTCCAGATCTTTGATCTGAACACCGAATGTGAGGTGCTATACAAGGAGATTGGCAAGCTCGTATACGGCATCCATTGCGGCGAGGAGCTGTCTGAGGACGCGATGGACGAAAAAATCGCGCAGATCGACGAAAACCGCACACAGGTCGCGGAGTTGAAAGCACGTCTTGCCGAGAGCAAGGCAAGCGTCACCTGCCCGAACTGCGGCAAGACCTGCGCAAAGGATGCGGCGTTCTGCCCGTCCTGCGGCGCGCAGCTTTAAGGGGGCGGGGACATGTTCCCAATCCAAACCTACCGCGAGACTGCGGATTTTCTGCGTGAACGCACGCAGGATTTCCGGCCGGAGGCGCTGCTCGTGCTCGGCTCGGGGCTTGGGTATCTCGCGCAGCAGTGCGCGGACGCGGTCACCCTACCGTATGAAGAGATTCCGCATTTCACGCGCTCGACCGTTGTGGGACATGCGGGCGCGCTGACCTTCGGCACGCTCGCAGGTCGGCGCGTCCTGCTCATGCAGGGACGCATGCATATGTATGAGGGCAACAGCCCGGAGCAAAGCGCGTTCGCCATCGGCGTGGCGAAGCTGCTCGGGGCGCACACTGTGCTGCTCACAAACGCATCGGGTGGAATCAACCTCGATTTTCACGAGGGCGACATCATGCTCGTGCGCGATCATATCAATTTCTTCGCCGCAACGCCGCTTTGGGGCGCAAACTGCGAGGAACTCGGCACGCGCTTTCCGGACATGACCCGCGCCTATACGCCGCGCTTGCAGGAGGTCGCCCGTGCCGCCGCGCGCGACGAGAACGTGGTTTTACGCGAGGGCGTGTATTTTTATGCGCCCGGTCCGCAGTACGAAACACCTGCGGAGATCCGCGCGATGCGCGTACTCGGCGGTGACGCCGTAGGCATGTCGACGGTCAACGAGACCATCGCCGCGGCGCATTGCGACATGGAGCTTGCGTGCTTGGCACTCATCACCGATATGGCAGCGGGCATCAAAGAGCGTGCGATCACCCATGACGAAGTCATGGATATTGCCGCGCGCGCACAGGACGCGATGACGCGGCTCGTGCTGCGCATGGTCGCGACGCTCTGACGGCATACTTCGGTACGCCCACCCATAAAGTAACAGTAACCAAATGAGTAAAGGGCGTGCTATTTTGCAGCAAAAAAAACAGAATTTTGTCCAGGGCGCGTTCATTCTGCTTATCGCGAACCTGATCGTCAAGGTCATCGGCGCGCTGTTTCAGATCCCACTCAAAAACCTGATCGGTAGCGACGGTTTTCCGGGTTTTGGACTGTTCAGCGTGTCCTATCGTATCTATATTGCCATGCTCGTCGTGTCGACGGTCGGGCTGCCTGCCGCACTGTCGAAAATGGTCGCGGAGGCGACCACCCTCGGGAGAGAGCGTGAGGTGCGCCGCATCGTCAAGGTCGCGGCGTGTATTTTTGTGCCGCTCGGCGCGCTGTGCTCACTTGTGCTGTTTTTCGGTGCGAATGCGCTTGCGGGCGTGATGCACAACCCCGATGTCGCGCCCGCGCTCGCCGCGATCGCGCCGTCGGTGCTCATGGTATCCATTCTGTCGGTGTTCCGCGGCTATCATCAGGGACGCTCAAACATGGTACCGACCGCGATCTCACAGGTCATCGAGTCGCTCGGCAAGCTGTGCATCGGACTCGGACTCGCTTTTTTTGCGATGTCGCGCGGGATGGGTGCACCTGCGGTCGCAGCGATGACCGTGCTCGGCGTGACCGTCGGTGAGATCGTCGCGGCGGTGTATATGGTGGGGCAGGGCGCGCTGCTGCGCGCGAAGCACGCGGTCACCGCGCCGACGCTCAACGACAGCATGCGCTCGTCGGGTGCGCTGTGCAAGACGCTGCTTTCACTGTCCATTCCCATCACGATCAGTTCCGCGGTCATGAGCGTGACCGACCTCATCGACGTCGCGCTGATCGGTCTGCGGCTGCAAACCGCGATCGGTATGACGAGTGATCAGGCGAATGCGCTGTACGGTGTGTATACCGGTATGGCAGTCAACTTTTTCAATCTGCCGCAGACGCTTGTGACCGCGCTTGCGGTCAGCGCGCTGCCCGCACTCGCGGGGGCAAATATCAGCCAGAACTTCACAAAGGCGCGCAAGACCATCGGCACGACCTTCCGCATGACCATGCTCATTACGCTGCCGGCGGGTGCAGGTTTTCTCGTGCTGTCCGAGCCGATTTTGCGCCTCGTGTATCATTCGGACACACGCATCGCAGGGCCGCTCATGCAGATGCTCGGTCTCGCCGTACCGTGCGTCGCGCTCGTCGCGATCACAAATGCGATGCTGCAGGCGTTCGGAAGAGCCGATCTGCCGCTGATCTCGATGTTCGCGGGTGCGCTTGTCAAGCTGTTCGGGGATTATTTCCTCATCGGAAACCCGAATATTCAGCTCATGGGCGCGCCGATCAGCACGGTGCTGTGCTATGCACTGATTTCCGTCATCAATCTGTTCCAGCTGCGGCGGCTCACGCAGGGGCTGCCGCCGTTCGGCAAAACAGTTCTGCGGCCGCTCGCTGCGACACTCGGCATGTCCGCCGCGACCGTGATCTGCTTTCAGGCGGTCACGCGGGTGCTGCATGCCGCACCCGGCACGGGCGGCGACAAGCTCGCGACGCTTGCGGCACTTGTGGTCGCGGTCGTCAGCTATGCGGTACTGCTGCTCGCGCTGCGGGCTGTGGAACGTGAGGACGTTATGATGCTGCCGGGCGGCGAAAAACTCGCAAAGCTGCTTCGGCTATGACAGGCTTTGAAAGCAAAGGAAGTAAAAATGGTAGACTTTAAACAAAAAGATCAGTATTGCTTTGACGATCTGCTTGAGATCATGCGGATTTTGCGCGCACCGGGCGGCTGCCCGTGGGATCAGGAGCAGGATCATAAGAGCATTCGGCGTAATTTCATCGAGGAGACCTATGAGGTCATCGAGGCGATCGATCAGGACGACAAGGAGCACATGCAGGAGGAACTGGGCGATGTGCTGCTACAAGTCGTGTTTCACACCGAGATGGAGCGCGAAAAGGGCAGCTTTGACATCGACGATGTGTGCGACGGCATCTGCAAGAAGCTGATTTTCCGTCATCCGCATATTTTCGGTGACGTCGAGGTCGCAGATTCCGCCGAGGTGCTGCGCAACTGGGAGACGCTCAAGCGCGTGGAAAAGAGCCAGAAAACCTCGACCGACAGCATGGTCGCGGTCGCGCGCAGCCTGCCGCAGCTCATCCGCGCGGAAAAGATCCAGAGCAAGGCGGCAAAGGTCGGCTTCGACTGGCCGCAGGTCTCGGGCGCAATGGGCAAAGTGCGCGAGGAGACCGAAGAGCTGACGCGCGCAATAGCGGGCGACGGCAATCCGTCGGAGGAGCTGGGCGATCTGCTGTTCGCAGTCGTCAACGTTGCGCGTTTCCTGGGGACCGACCCCGAGCATGCCCTTGAAAGCACCTGCGACAAATTTATCCACCGCTTCTCCTATGTCGAGCAGCAGGCAAAGGCCCAGGGCAAGACTATGTCCGATATGTCCCTCGAGGAGATGGACGCACTGTGGGAGCAAGCAAAACACAAGTAAGTACCGAAAACAAGGAGTTTATGAATGAAAAAGACCGATTTTATCACACTGGTTGCAGGCAAGGCCGAGATGACCAAGAAGGACGCGGAAAAGGCGCTCGACGCGGTGCTCGACTCGATCGAAGAGGTGCTGATCGCGGGCGATAAGCTGCAGCTCATTGGTTTCGGCAGCTTTGAGACCAAGGACCGCCCCGAACGCACCGTGCGCAACCCCAAGACCGGCGAAAGCATGACCGTTGCCGCATCGACCGTGCCCGTTTTTAAGCCCGGTAAGCAGTTAAAGGATAAGGTGAACGGCTAAGGTGAGACTGGATAAATATCTCAAGGTCTCCCGCCTCATCAAACGCCGCACCGTGGCAAACGACGCCTGTGATGCCGCGCGCATCACGGTCAACGGCAAGCCCGCGAAGGCATCCTATCAGGTCAAGGAGGGCGACATCATCGAGATCGCCTTCGGGCAGCGCACGATGAAGGTCGAGGTGCTCGCAATCGCGGAGCACGCCCTCAAGGCGGACGCCGCCGGACTGTATCGGGAGATCCTGTAAAAGAGCATAAAACGTCCCGTGAGCGCATAGAAATAGTGCGTAACGGGGCGTTTCTTTATTTTTACACGGAAAGCGGAGGAATGGATATGCCGAGCGAGGACAAGGCGCGCCGCGCGGGCGCGGAACTGCCGAATAATCTGATTTTGGAGAGCCGCGCGCATTTGAGCGTGACCGGCGTGATGGATGTCGAGAATTTCGACGAGACCGTGGTGTCCATGGAGACCAGCGAGGGCATGCTGACCGTGCGCGGTAGCGGACTGCATGTGGAAAAGCTCAATTTGGAGAATGGCGAGCTTGCACTCGCCGGTGAGATCGCGTCGCTCGAATACGAGGATCGCGCGAACACACGCGGCGGACTGCTCGCCAAGCTGTTTGGCTGATGGAAATTTCGATCGCGGTGCAGACGCTCGTCTTTCTCAAAGCGATCCTGCTGGGCACGGCACTCAGTGTGGTCTATGATGTGCTGCGCGCCGCGCGCCGCACCGCACACGCAGGCGTTGGTGCGACCGCGGTGTGCGACGCGCTGTTTTGGGCGATCCTGCTGCCCGCGCTGTTCGTGTTCGTGCTCACCGCGGCAGACGGGGAGGGGCGAGGGTATATCCTGCTCGGTATGACACTGGGCGGCGTGCTGTATTTCTTAACGTTGTCGCCGCCGCTGCTCGCGCTGCTGTGCTGGCTCGACCGCATCCTGTGCGCGTTCGCACACATTCCGTGTCGGGTATACACGCGGGCGGAAAAGTTTGTAAGACAATGTAAAAGCCGTCTTTGTAAGGAGAAAAAAATCAAAGAGAATTTGAAAAAACTCTTCCATTTTCGCAAAAAGTAGTTTAAAATATAAAAGATAGTACGATAGTTTCGGTCAGCATAGCAGGAGGGCGGACAGTGGAAAGCAAAAAAAAGCGTCGTGTGCCGGCGGTGGTCAAGGTGGCACTGTTCTGCTTTGCGCTCTACGCTGCGATCTCTCTCATTCATTTGCAGCTCAAAATCAGTGAAAAGGGTGCACGCATCGCGCAGCTTGACGCGGAAATCCAACGGCGTACCACCCAAAACGAAACACTTCGCGGCGTGATCGAAAAGGGCGCGTCGGATGCGGATATCGCTGCCATCGCGCGCGATAAACTGGGATATGCATATCCGCAGGAGCGCGTGTTCGTGGATGCCTCGAGCCAGTGACAAAACGCATACTATCGCAAAAAAATAAGCAAAAGCACGGAGGGCAGAACGGAAGATATGGATTTGGTTGTAGGTTCGATCTTAGAGGGCAAGGTTACGGGAATCACCAAGTTTGGTGCTTTTGTGGCGTTGCCGGAGGGCAAATCGGGAATGGTGCACATCTCTGAGGTCGCCAACTCCTATGTCAATGATATCAAGGACTTCCTCACGGAAGGTCAGCAGGTCTCCGTTAAAATTATCAATATCGATAACGAGGGCAGGATCAATCTGTCCATCAAAAAAGCGCAGCCTCAGGCTGCCGCACCGCAGCCCGCAGCACCGCGTCCGGCGTTTGAACGCCGTGCACCGCGTCCGCGCAGCGGTGCTCCCCGCGGCGCAAGACAGCCGGTCGATCCCGCGTCCCTAACGTTTGAGGATAAACTCAAGATGTTCATGCAGGACAGCGAAAGCCGCCTGTCCGACATCAAGCACAACAACGACCGCAAGAGCGGCGCGCGCAGAAAGAAATAATCGCTGAAAACCGAGGCTTGTCCTCGGTTTTCTTTCCGTAAAGCGGAATTGAACCGGAAAACATACCACAATGCAAAAAAAATGGCGCCCCTCCGGTGGAAGGACGCCCAAAAATAGGATTGTGGGGATAAAGATATGAACGGTGCATCGGTGATTTCCATCACCGTGATTAGAATACCATAGATGTAAATAAATGTCAACTAGAAATTCACGGAGACTTTTATGAATCAAATTCGCATTATCAACGCCAAGGTACTTCCCATGGTCGGTGCGCCGATCGAAAACGGCTATGTGACACTCGAAAATGGCAAAATTACCACACTGGGCGCAATGGAAACCGCCCCGCAGGACGGCTGTGAGACCCTTGACGCGGCGGGCGGTTGGCTGCTGCCTGGACTGATTGACGCGCATTCGCACATCGGGCTGTATGAGGATTCCCTCGGCTTCGAGGGGGAGGACGGCAACGAGGACACCGATCCCATTACGCCCCAGCTGCGCGTGATCGACGGCATCAACCCGATGGAACGCAGCTTTGCCGAGGCGCGTGCCGCAGGCGTTACGACCGTGGTCGTCAGCCCGGGCAGCGCGAACCCGATCGGCGGGCAAATGGCGGCGATCAAAACCTACGGGAGACGCATCGACGATATGATCGTGCGCGCCCCCGCCGCGATGAAGTTCGCGCTCGGTGAGAATCCGAAATCGGTCTATCACGACAAGGAGCAGACACCGGTCACGCGCATGGCGACCGCATCGCTCATTCGCGAACAGCTCGTGAAGGCGCGCGAGTACGGCACGCACCAAAAGGAAGCCGCGCTCGATGAGGACAAGGAGCCGCGCGATTATGACGATCAGCTCGAGGCACTGCTGCCCGTGCTGTCGGGGGAGATTGCGGCCCACTTTCACGCGCACCGTGCGGACGATATTTTCACCGCGCTGCGCATCGCCAAGGAATTTTCGCTGCGTCCGGTCATCGTTCACGGCACGGAGGCGCATATGGTCGCAGATTTGCTCGCGCCCGAGGGCGTGCCCATTATCAGCGGACCGTTCATGACCGACCGCTCCAAGCCGGAGCTGACTAATCTGACCGAGCGCGCGCCCGCGCTGCTGCATGAGGCAGGCGTTCCGGTCGCGATCACGACCGACCATCCGGAATTTCCGGTCAAGTATCTGTTCGACGCGGCACGCTTTGCCGTGCGCGGCGGTATGGAGCCGGATGATGCGCTGCGCGCCATCACGATCGACGCGGCACGCATCGCGGATATCGCCGATCGCGTCGGCTCGATCGAGTCCGGCAAGGACGGAGATCTTGTGCTGCTGACCGGCGACCCGTTTGATTACAGAACCCGTGTCGTCGCGGTCTTCTGCGACGGCAAGCAAGTGGAGGGAACAAAATGAAAACGATCAACGTCAAAGAAATTACCGAACTGGTGCGTGACCTGTGCATCAAGGCGAACTATGAGCTGCCCTGCGACATTCGCCAGAGCTTTGTAGACGGCGCGCACACTGAGCAGTCACCGCTTGGACGGGAAATTTTTGAAAAAATGCTGGAAAACTGTGATATGGCAAAGCGCAATGCCGTGCCGATCTGTCAAGACACTGGTATGGCGGTCGTTTTCGTGGAAGTCGGACAGGATGTGCACCTGACGGGCGGCACTTTGGCCGACGCGGTCAACGAGGGTGTGCGCCGGGGCTATCGCGACGGTTACCTGCGCTGCTCGGTCGTGGGTGACCCGCTGCGTCGCGTCAATACCGACGATAACACGCCTGCCATCCTATATACGTCGCTCGTCGAGGGCGACAGCGTGCATATCACAGTCGCGCCCAAGGGGTTCGGCAGCGAAAATATGAGTGCGATGAAGATGTTTACCCCTGCCGCAAGCAAGCAGGACATCATTGATTTTGTGGTCGATGCGGTGTGCCGCGCAGGCTCGAATCCCTGCCCACCGGTGGTGATCGGTGTGGGACTGGGCGGTACCTCGGACAAGGCGGCGTATCTTGCCAAGCGTGCGCTTATGCGTCCGGTCGACCAGACGAACGCCGATCCCCTCTATCAGGAGATGGAGCGTGAAATTCTGCGCGGCGTCAACGCACTGGGCATCGGGCCGCAGGGTCTGGGAGGTACGGTCACCGCGCTCGCATGCGCGATTGAACCGTTTGCGACCCATATCGCGGGTCTGCCGTGTGTTGTGAATATTGGCTGTCATGTGACCCGTCATGCCGAGGGGATTTTGTGAGAAATCTCTAAAAAACAAAAAATAAAGAGGATTCAGGAGAACGAGCGAGTAAAACAGCGTATGATGGAGATAACTCCGGTAAACGACGGAATTGCGCGGTCAAAAAACGCGCAATACGCGATCGGATGTGCTATACTGGAAACAGCAAAAGACCCATCCCATTATTGGGGGCAACGCCCCGCTAGGAGTTGATGTTATGAAGTTCACCATCGTTGAAAGGAAAGTCGAAATTCCCGACGAGCTCCGCGAGTACGCGCTGCGAAAGGTGGAAAAACTGGATCGCTATTTCCAGAAGGACTCCACGGCAACCATCACATTCAGCGAATTACGCGGCCGTCAGACCGTTGAAATCACCGTGAGCCACGGCGGGATTATCTTCCGCGCCGAGGAAACGACGACCGATATGTTCGCGTCCGTCGACGGTGCGATCAGCAGCATCGAGCGCCAGATCCGTAAGAATAAGACGCGCCTTGAGAAGCGTCTGCGCGAGGGTGCGTTCGATAAGGCAAGCCAGCCGGAACAGCTCGAGTATTCCGAGGAGGAATACGAGGTCGTGCGCCACAAGAAATTTACGGTCAAGCCTATGTCGGTCGACGAGGCGATTCTGCAAATGAATCTGTTGGGGCATCAGTTCTTCTTCTTCCAGAATTCCGACGACGGCAACGCGCACGCTGTCATTTACAAGCGCGCGGCAGGCGGTTACGGTCTGATTGAGAGCGAATAATGTAAATATATACAAGCCGGCGTCGCATGCCGCGACGTCGGCTTGTGTTTGTGTTAGGGAGGATATCACATGTTGATGACAACGGCGCTTGCGCTCGCATTGAGCGGCGCGCTGCAAACCACACCCGTATCGCAGACGGCGCTGCCGGCATCGCCGCCGGCGGTCATTGCATACAATGATGTCGACAGCCAGACGGTCACACAACCGACACCGGACACCGCGACACCGGGTGCTGCGGCGGAGACACCGGCACAGCCTGCGGCGCCTGCCGTTTCTTCGGTCGAAGCCATCCCCGATGATGTGGCATCCGCTGCGCAGGCGTTGCAGGACGAGATCACGTCTGTCATGACCCCGCCCGCCGCGGAGCCTACGCCGACTCCCGCCAAGCCGGTTACACCGAGCAAGCCTACGACCCCGTCGAATCAGGCACTCTACGGCACGGTGCTCGGCACCTACACGACCTCTTACAGCACGAAGCAGACCAATCGCTGCACCAATATTCGTCTCGCTGCGACTGCGGTCAACGGTACGGTGCTGTCTCCGGGGGAGACCTTCTCCTTTAATACAGTTGTCGGTCAGCGCACGACAGCGCGCGGTTATAAAGAAGCGCATGTATTTTCGGGCGGTCAGGTCACCGAAGGCGTGGGCGGCGGCATCTGTCAGGTGTCGAGCACACTGTTCAATGCGGCAATGCTCGCGGATATGCAGATCACCGCGCGCGTCAACCACGGTCTGCCGGTCAGCTATGTACCCGCAGGCAGAGATGCGACCGTGTCATGGGGCGGTCCGGAGTTTAAATTTAAAAATCCGTATTCCTATCCGGTCAAAATCACCGCAGGGTATGATTCCGCCAAGGGAACGATCACACTGAGCATTCTCGGCCCGAAAAATGCAGTCGCGCCCAAGACCAAGGTGAGTGTGACGCAAAAGGGGGAGAGCTATGTAACGCGCCGCTACTCGAACGATAAGGTCACCTACACGACCTCAAGCACCTATAAAACAGCATCATGATCGAAATGCGGCACAGACACGGTCTGTCTGTGCCGCATTTTCATCGCAGGACAGGGACTAAACCGCTTGAAGCAACGGGCGGCTTAGTCGTTTTTCTGCGGATAGCCGAGGATTTGTGCCGCGCATGCGCGAAGCTGCTCCTCGGTCAGATAGGACAGGCCACACTGCGTGACCGATTCCTGCAGAGAAGGGGGGAGACTGTGAAAATAGTTCTCTGCTGCTTCACTGGTAAATTGATTTGATTTCATGCACCTATCACCTCGCGCTTAGCTTGTGCAGTAGACGCGGGAAACATACGATTTGGTGATAGAAGGGGAAAGAAGGAAACACGAACGTGAGAGCATTCTCAAAATATTTGCTCGGTACGGTCGCTGCCGCTGCGCTCACACTGGTTTGCGGTGTGCCGCGCGCTGCGGCGGCAAATACCAAAATACCGATTTTAATGTATCATAACCTGACGACCGATGCCTCCGCCATCAGCTCTATGACGATTACGCAGGACCGATTCAAGCAGGATATGGAATTTTTACAGCAGTATGGATTTACGCCGCTGCTGTCCGCCGATCTCATCAATATTAAATCGGGTGCGAAACCGATGCCGGACAAGCCCGTCATGGTGACGTTCGATGACGGTTACGAAAGTAACTACACGCTCGGCTATCCTATATTAAAGGATACGGGCATGCGCGCGACGATCTCGGTCGTCACAAGCCATCTGCGCGACGGCAACGGCAACGGTTATGACAGCTCGCTCACCTGGACACAGCTCAAGGAGATGTATGACAGCGGGATCGTGGATGTCGGCAGCCATACAAGCCTACTACATAATGAGGACAATAAGGGACAGTTTATCGAAGGAGGCATCAACGGTGTTCAGCGCCATGTGGGGGAAGAGTACTCTGCGTATCAGCTGCGCACAGGAAACGACATCGCTGAGAGTGTGCGCACCATTCGGACACATCTGGGAGAAAACACAAAAGTGTGGTATTTTTCCTATCCGTTTGGTGCAACAGATAGTTGGTTCGGGCAGGTACTGCTTGATCAGGGCTTCTATGTCAGCACCACGACGCTTCCGCGCACCGCGGATATTTCCGCAGGACTGTACGGTCTGCCGCGGTATCGTATCACGATGGAGCAGCCGGTGAGCCTCCTGCTGCAAAGCACGGTCAACGCAGTGCCTACCGTGACGAACGCGGTCGTGGACGGCAAGCAGACACGTTTTCCGACCTATCAGATCGGCGGGAGCAACTACGTCAAGCTGCGTGATGTCGCATGGATGCTGTGCTCCACGGCGGCACGCTTTTCGGTCGACTGGAACGGCGACGATATTTCGCTGCGCAAAGGCAAAAGCTATACGCCCGCGGGCGGTGAACTTGTGACGCTGCCGTACGGTGCGCGTACCGGCAAGAGTATGGTCGGTCGTGTCAATATTGACGGCAGCGCGACTACACTGGCAGCGTACAATGTGGGCGATCATTACTACTTTAAGCTGCGCGCGCTGGGAGAAAAACTGGGCTTCCAAGTGGCTTGGGATGAGATCAACCGTATGATTATACTGAAAACACAATAAAGTTTTTGCGATCATCGCCTGTTTTCCTGCTTTAGTAGTTGGAAAACAGGCGATGATTTGTTAAATGCAGGAAAATAAAATGCGACTGTGAAAAATGACGGTTTTCTCACAGCACGACATGAAAAAGTTGACGCTCTATGCATGACGAAAATTAAAATTACAAATCGGTTAAAACAAAGGGAACTGAATGCACAATAAGATTCAAAAAACCGAGGTGATATTATATGAAATCACTAATCATTTCGGAGAATGAATTTTTAGTTCAATATACATAAAAATATAGATATAATTTTGTGAGCAAGAACAGATTTTTCTCAAAAGCTTGACAAAACGCTAGGATTCAGCGTATGATTGTTGAAGATTTTTCGAAAATCAAATTCAGCAAATGGCAGAAACTTGAAAACAAATGCATACGAAGAGGACTTCCGGGATAAACTGTGGTATCTGCCATGTGCAGCGCTCGGCGCTGCAGAACAGGAGGATCACATGAAAAACGCGAAGAAGCAAAAGATACGATCGAGATGGCTGTCTGCTACAATGCTGGCGGTCGGTGCGACGGGCATGCTCAGTACAATGGCGTCGCAGATCAACGTCTACAACGTGACAGACAGCGCACATACGGTGCAAGTCAAAACATTTACACAGGATCCGGAGGCAGTCGTACGCATCGCGGGCTTTGACAGCGATGCGTATACCCTGGTTGCGGATACCGGTGAGGGCGGCCTGGTGCGTACGCTGACCGTCGAGAAGAACTTTCTGGTAAACGTCGTCGCAGACGGTCACATCCGTACGCTCGATACCGTGACGACCACGGTCGGCGCATTGCTCAAGGAATACGGCATTGCGCTGGGGCCCCTCGATGAGGTCACCCCCGCGGTCGACAGCACGATCACGGAGGAGGGCACGCCGCAGATCAAGATCGTGCGTGTCACACAGGAGACCGAGACGACCCGAGTCAAGGTACCCTTTACCACAACAAAGCGCAACACCAGTAAGCTTCAGTTCGGCCAGACCCGCGTTAAGCAGTTGGGCGTCGACGGCGTGAGCGAGCAGGTGGTGCGCGTGACGAAGCGCGATGGCGTCGAGAGTGCACGCGAAGTGCAGAGTGAGACGGTCATCAGCGCACCGCAGCAGGAAATCCTCGAATACGGCACGGGTGGCGCGGTTGTGACGCGCGGCGGTAACGCGCTGCGCTACAGCAAGGTCATCAATGTCAAGGCAACGGCATACAGCACGGAAGGCTGGAGCCACGAAAATAAATTTACCAAGATTGGTACGCGCTGCCGCGTCGGCGCGATCGCGGTCGACCCGTCGGTCATCCCGCTGGGTTCGCGCCTGTATATCACCTCGGCGGACGGCGAGAGCTGGGTCTACGGCACCGCTGTTGCGGAAGATACCGGCAGCGCCATCAAGGGCAATCGCATTGACCTGTATTATAATACGCAGGCAGAGTGCGAAGCCTTTGGCGTACGCGGCGCAAAGGTCTACGTTTTATCGTAACGTCAACGAGAAAAGCTCCGGATGTCCGGAGCTTTTCTCTGTTTTGACGGCTTTGCTTTTGGCATGGGGTATGCTATACTGAACGACAGTAATGAGTACGGAGGATGACATGGGACTTTGTGATATTAACGAGATACGGGACATTCTGGGGCGGCACGGCTTTCAGTTTTCCAAGTCGCTTGGACAGAATTTTCTGACCGCGCAGTGGGTACCCGAGCGCATCGCGGCGGAATGCGGTGCAGACAAGGACAGCGGTGTGGTCGAGATCGGTCCGGGCATGGGCTGCCTGACTGCGGAGCTGTCCAAGGTCGCGCAGCGGGTCGCCGCGGTCGAGCTTGACCGTGCCCTCTTTCCAGTGCTTGCGGAAACACTGGCGGATTGCCCGAATGTCGAGGTCGTGCACGGCGACGTGCTCAAGACCGATCTCGCCGCGCTTGCACAGGAGAAATTGGGCGGTCTGCCCGCGCATGCCTGCGCCAATCTGCCGTATTATATCACGACTCCTGCGATCTCCGCGCTGCTCGACTGTGGCGCGTTCCGCAGCGTGACGGTCATGGTGCAGCGCGAGGTCGCGCACCGCGTGTGTGCACAGGCGGGTACCTCGGATTATAGTGCGTTTTCCATCTATGTGCAGTACCATGCGCACGCAGAGATCCTGTTCGACGTGCCGGCGGACTGCTTCGTGCCGCGCCCGAAGGTCGACTCTGCGGTGCTGCGGCTCGTGCCGCGCGACAAGCCGGCGGTCGAGGTCGCGGATGAAAAGCTGTTTTTCGCGATCGTGCGCGCAGCATTCAACCAGCGGCGCAAGGTCTTGTCCAACGCGGCAGCGCCTGCCTTTGGGGGCAGGCTGGATAAGAGCGCGCTCACCGCGCTCATCACGTCGTGCGGACTCGATGAGCGCGTGCGCGGCGAACGGCTGACGCTGCAAAATTTTGCCGATCTGACCAATGCCGCGGTTAAAGCCCTAGGATGAACAGAATGCCGATCAGCACGAGCAGATCGGTGTCAAAATCGTCCGAGTCCGCAATGAGAAAATAAACGGCGATGATGATGATCAGGGTATCCAGATCAAAATGCAGATTGTGCAGCCGTCCAGACAGCGCTTCGTTCAAGCCGGACAGCAGTCCCGTGCCGCTTGCGGGGCTTGCGGGTTCAAATGCAGTATGTACCTCTTGCGGGTGTGAAGCGGGTTCGGACTCCGGTTCATCCCATGTGGTGCTTAAATAGCGATTATACATGACGACGGAATCACTCCTTTCCTGCGCTTACAGCGTACGCGTGCCGTCGTCGCCGTCTTTGTGTGCGGCATTGCCAAGCTCGGACATGGCGCTGCGCGCCATACGCGCCATGCTTACAAGCCTCATCGCATGATCGAGTTGGGTGCTGACGTCGCCCGACACAAAGGGCTTGAGCGAGTTGAGCAGATTCGCCTTTTCACGGGTGACGGCGGTCTGTCCACTGCGTGCAATGGCGCTGATGACCGGCATCGCCTTGCTCATCAGTTCGGCGGAGGGATCGTACCCTCCGGTATTGACTGCCGGACGGGCAGGGGGCGCGTAAGCGGGTGCAGGCGGGGGGGCGCTTTCGGCGGCGGATGGGGGCGCGGCGGGCGCACTGTTTTGTCCGCCGAGCATGGAGCTTGCCATCGAAATAGCGTTTTGCAGTTTTTCCGGATCGGAAAACAGGGAGGACAACAGATCGCTGGTTTCCATAAACCCACTCCTTTAGGATTTACCAAGCAGGAATTGCAGCTTTTGCGCAAGCTCTGCGCCCTCGGGGGTCGCTAGGATCTCCTGCATCGCTGCCATTGCCGCGGTTTTATCGCCGCGCTGCGCTGCCTGCGCCGCGCGCTCAATGCTCGACGCACATGCCGGCGGGATGCTGCGGGCAAGCTGTTCGCCCGCGCCGCCTTTGAGCTGCTCCATCGCTTTTTGCATCGCGGCGCGTGCCTGCGGGTCAGTAACACTGTCCTGACAGCGTTTCGCAAGGTCGTTTACATCGATCATGGTATAGCCTCCAGTCTGTGACTTTGGTATCTACTTCAATCATATGCGGGAGACCGGTGGGGATGTGACTGAAAAATCAGTCTTTACAAGTTCTTTCCTTTGGTGTATAGTGTAACGGTATTACAGACGGGTGATGATGTTGAAGATTCTGGTGTTCTCCGATTCGCACGGCAGTCTGCTCTCGATGTACGACGCGATCGAACGCGAGCAGCCCGATGCGGTGATCCATTTGGGCGATTATGACGAAGACGCGCGCGATTTGCAGCGCAGCTATCCTGATTTGCAGATATGGCGCGTGCGCGGCAATAATGACTACGGTGCGGACAGCGTACTGCATGCGGTGATTCGACCGGAAGGGGTGCCGATCTATCTGACGCACGGGCATTATGAACATGTAATGGGCACTTCGACCGGGCGGCTCACGCAGCACGCGCGCGAAGCAGGCTGTGCATGGGCGCTCTTCGGCCATACGCACCGCGCGCTTTACGGAGAATGCGAGGGAATTCGCGTGCTCAATCCGGGCAGCATCAGCCTGCCCCGTGGCGGCCCCGCCAGTTATGCACGTCTGACCATTGCCGAGGGAGCCGTGCGTCAGGTCACTCTGCTGCGTGCGGACGGCGAACCGCTGTACGCGTAAATGTAAAAATAGGATGGATGTTACAAACATGCTGCTGGCAATCGATGTAGGCAACACAAATATGGTGTTCGGTCTGTACGACGGGGAAGAGCTGTACGGCTCGTTCCGTATTTCGACCAATGCCGAACGCACCTCGGACGAACTCGGGATGCAGATCATACAGTATTATCACTTTATCGGCGTTGATCCGCACGCGACGGAAGCGGTCATCATCGGCTCGGTCGTGCCGCCGGTCATGTACACGCTCGTCAATGCGGTGCGCAAGTATCTCGGACGTATCCCACGTATTGTGGGCGAGGACATTGAGACCGGTATCGTCAACAAGTACTTGAACCCGCGCGAGGTCGGTATCGACCGTCTGGTCAATGCGGTCTACGCGATCGAAAAATACGGCAAGCCGCTCATCATCGTGGACATCGGTACGGCGACGACCTTTGATGCGATCGACGCGGACGGCGCGTATCTGGGCGGCGTCATCTTTCCCGGCGTCAAGGTCGCGATGGAGGCGCTGTTCATGAAGGCGTCAAAGCTGCCGCGCGTGGAGATCGTGCGCACGGAAAACGCCATCGGACGTACAACGGTCGAGAGCATGCAGTCTGGTGCGGTGCGCGGTTATGTCGGCGCGCTGACCGGCATCATCCTTGACATGGAAAAAGAGATGCAAGGCAATATCCGCGTCATTGCGACCGGCGGTATGGGTCGTATGATGGCGGAATATTGTCCACTCATCGACGCAGTCGATGGGAATCTGACGCTTGAGGGATTGCGCCGGATCTACGAAAATAACCTTTCAGCATTTGAGGGATGTGAGGAGACCGCTTGCAAGCGGGATGATAGCGATGTATAAACAACGTTGCGTCGGCGCAGAGGGACCTCTGATGCCGGCGATTCTGGAATTTTCCTGCGGACTGGTGCTGTATAGCGCGGCGGACGCGGGCGTGCGTGCGCTGGGATGGCAACCCGGCTGGGCATTCGGCATTTGGGCGGGCGTATTTGTGCTCGCCGGACTGATTATCCATCGATATTCGCGTGTGGAGATCGAGTATGTCTGGTTCAGCGGACAGCTCATTATCCGCCGTCATGAAAACGGCATTCTGACCCGTATCGCGGTGCCGCAGCATGAGATTTACGGCATTTACGACCGGAAGCTCGGACGACTGGGCTACTGCCTTGCGCGGCGTTCCCGCAACTATTGTGCGACGCTGTATGGCCGCATGACCTGCACCGAGATTTTTTACCACGATGAGGCCGGGCGTGGGTATCGTTTGCGCATCCAACCATCGGGCGAACTGCGCGCGCTGCTTTGGCAGGCGGCACAGGATGTCGGATTGGCTGCGGATAAGGCGGACATTGCGTGCCACGACCATTATTGAGCAAAGAAAAAAGCCGGAAATGTTCCGGCTTTTTTGATCTTTCTGCACATGGTGTTTACTTTTTCGGTTTGCGCTTTGCAGGCTTGGCGTTGTCCATCGGAAAGGACGGGCACACCGTGGCGAGACAGCAGTTCTGGCACTTGGGACTGCGCGCCGTACAGACCTCACGCCCGTGCAGCACGAGCCGGTGGCAGAAGTCAGACGATTCTGCGGGGTCGAGCAGGGCGCGCAGCGCGGTTTCGACCTTGACGGGGTCTTTTTCATCCTTGACGAAGCCCAGACGGTTGGACAGACGGATACAGTGCGTGTCGGTGACGACCGCGGGTTGCCCGTAAATGTCTCCGAGGATGAGATTCGCGGTCTTGCGTCCGATACCGGGCAGCCGCAGCAGGTCGTCCATGTTGTCGGGTACACGACCGCCGTATTCCTCAAGCAGCATGATTGCCGCCGCCTTGAGGTCACGCGCCTTGGTGTGGAACAAACCGCAGGTCTTGATGCCGTCCTCGATCTCCTCGATCGGTGCGGAGGCAAAGCTCTCCAGTGTGGGAAACCGTACGAAAAGATCGCGCGTGACAAGATTGACGCGGGCGTCCGTGCACTGCGCGGACAGCCGTGTGGCAAAAAGCAGTTCATAATCGTGTGTATATTCCAGTGCGCACTTTGCGTCGGGATAGCCAAGCTTGAGCAGCTCGGTGACCGCCTGCGCGCGTTCTTTTTTTCTCATGCGAAAACCCCCTGCGTTTTTGTAGAAAATTGCTGTTTTCAGGGTTCAGTATAGCATGATTTCCCCGCAATGCAAATACATTTGTCACATTCCACAGAAGTTTTTGCGATTCGATGCATAATTTGTGCGTTAAATGGTATTGCATTCAAAGTAATTTACTGGTTTAATAAGATAAAAGATTCTAGCTTGGAAAAGAATCGGCATGTAAAAAGGACATGGAGGGCTACAATATGGTACGCGAAGCAATGGAATTCGTCAAACAGTTTGATCCGGAGGTCGGCAACGCAATTCAGGCGGAGTACGACCGTCAGTGCCGCAATATCGAGCTGATCGCATCGGAGAATATCGTTTCTCCCGCGGTGATGAGTGCGATGTCCTCAGTGCTGACCAACAAATATGCCGAAGGTTACCCGGGAAAGCGCTACTATGGTGGCTGTGAATGTGTCGACGTGGTCGAGCGAATCGCGATCGAGCGCGTGTGCAAGCTGTTCGGTGCAAACTACGCCAATGTGCAGCCGCATTCGGGCGCACAGGCGAACATGGCGGTCTATCAGGCGCTGTGCCAGCCGGGCGACACCGTGCTGGGCATGAGTCTGGACAACGGCGGTCATCTGACGCACGGCAGCCCGGTCAATCAGTCCGGTCTGCTCTATCGCATCGTGCCGTACGGCGTGGACGAAAAGGGTTACATTGACTACGATGCGCTGCGTGAGCTTGCAAAGAAGGAAAAGCCCAAGATGATCATTGCGGGCGCGTCTGCTTATCCGCGCGCGATTCGTTTCGACATTTTCGCGGATATCGCCAAGGAAGTCGGCGCGTACCTGTTCGTCGATATGGCGCATATTGCGGGTCTGGTCGCGGCCGGTCTGCACATGAATCCGGTCGAGTATGCGGACGTTGTCACCACGACGACGCATAAGACGCTGCGCGGACCGCGCGGCGGTATCATTCTGACGAACAATGAGGAGCTGTCCAAGAAGTTCAACAAGGCGATCTTCCCCGGCACGCAGGGCGGTCCGCTCATGCACGTCATTGCGGCGAAGGCAGTGTGCTTCGGTGAAGCGCTCCAGCCCGAGTTCAAGGCATATCAGACCCGCGTCATTGAAAACGCTGTGACCCTCGCGGACGAACTCGTTAAGCAGGGCTTTGATCTGGTTTCGGGCGGCACGGACAACCATCTGATGCTCGTTGACCTGCGCAAGGCAGGCGTGACCGGCAAGGAATTGCAGCACCGTCTGGACGAGGTATACATCACCGCGAACAAGAACGCGATCCCGAACGATCCGGAAAGCCCGTTTGTCACGAGCGGCATGCGCATCGGCACGCCCGCGGTCACAACGCGCGGCTTCGGCAAGCCGGAAATGATCCGCATTGCGGAGTTCGTCTGGCAGACCGCGACCGATTTCGACGCAAAGGCGGATTCCATCCGCGCAGGCGTCACGGAGATCTGCCGTCAGTTCCCGCTCTATTAAGAGCCATCAATTTCCTAACTCATGACCAAGAGATAGCCAATCTTTTCAAAAGATTGGCTATCTTTTTGTCCACTTTTGTCGGGGTACTTGAAAAGCAAAACGGCTATGCTATAATAGGCATGTAAAATACCGCCAAGAAAGAAGAAGGGTGAAAACTATGGCAATGGAACTCAAACTGACGGGCGTTCGTCCGTTCGTAAATATGGACGAGCTTAAGAATCTGGAGCCCATGCTCAACGTGTGCGACGAGTGGCTGCACAACAAGACCGCTGCGGGCAGCGATTTCCTGGGCTGGGTCGACCTGCCGGAAAACTATGACCGCGAGGAGTTCACGCGCATCCGTAAGGCGGCGGACAAGATCCGCAGCGACAGCGAGGTGCTGATCGTCATCGGTATCGGCGGCTCCTATCTGGGCGCGCGCGCCGCGATCGAATTCTGCCTTGGTCAGAACTACAACAGCAGACCGCACGCGGGCACACCCGACCTCTATTTTGTCGGCAACAACGTTAATTCCGCTTATATCAGCGACATCATCGAGATCCTCGGTGACCGCGATTTCTCCATCAACGTCATTTCC
The DNA here is from genome assembly GCA_029267335.1 of Intestinibacillus massiliensis. Lineage (GTDB taxonomy): Bacteria > Bacillota > Clostridia > Oscillospirales > Butyricicoccaceae > Intestinibacillus > Intestinibacillus massiliensis_A. The sequence goes on from JAJUJC010000003.1 coordinate 125,488, forward strand.
AAGTCCGGTCGTACGACTGAGCCGGCGATCGCTTTCCGCATCTTCAAGAAGATGATCGAGGAAAAGTACGGCAAGGAGGGCGCACGTTCGCGCATCTACGCGACGACCGACCGCGCACAGGGCGCGCTCAAGGATCTGGCGGATGCCGAGGGCTATGAGTCCTTCGTCGTACCGGACGACATCGGCGGTCGTTTTTCCGTGCTGACCGCAGTCGGTCTGCTGCCGATCGCGGCGGCGGGTCTCGACATCGAGGGCATGATGCACGGCGCACACGATGCGATGACCGACTACGCGGGCAGCGACATCGAAAAGAACGACCTGCTCAAGTATGCTGCGCTGCGCAACATTCTGCTGCGCAAGGGCAAGGCGGTCGAGATCCTCGTCAACTACGATCCCGCGCTCATGATGTTCGGTGAGTGGTTCAAGCAGCTTTACGCGGAGAGCGAAGGTAAGGATCACAAGGGTCTGCTGCCGGTTTCTGCAAACTTCACGACCGACCTGCATTCGATCGGTCAGTTCATTCAGGACGGCAGCCGCAACCTGTTCGAGACCGTGGTCTGGGTCAAACAGCCGCGCGCAGAGCTCACGATCGAGGCGGAGGCGCAGGACATCGACGGCCTGAACTACCTCGCGGGCAAGACCGTGCAGTTTGTCAACCAGAAGGCGTACGAAGGCACCCTCATGGCGCATGTGGACGGCGGCACGCCCAACATCCTGCTCGAGATCGACCGCGCGGATGCGTACCACTTCGGCTATCTGGTCTACTTCTTTGAGAAGGCGTGCGGTCTGTCGGGCTATCTGCTCGGCGTAAATCCGTTCAATCAGCCCGGTGTTGAGGACTACAAGAAGAATATGTTCGCGCTGCTCGGCAAGCCGGGCTTTGAGGAACAGCGCAAGGCCCTCGAAGCGCGTCTGGGGCAGCAGTAATCACACAAACGGCAAGGCGGTGGGAGCACATCCCGCCGCCTTTTTGCACAAAGGGGGGAAAACATGCACAAAATCTATCTCGCGGGGTTTGATGTGTTCGCGCCGGACGCGGTGAGGCGGGGCACGGAGATGAAGCGCGCGTGCGCGGAGTTCGGCTGCATCGGCCTGTATCCGCTCGATAACGAAGCGGGGGGCGCACAGGAAATTTTTCGGGGCAACCTCGCACTGATCGAGGGCTGCGATGCGGTGATCGCCAATCTGAATCCGTTTCGCGGGCGCGAGCCGGACAGCGGCACCGCGTTCGAGGTCGGGTATGCGCACGCAAAGGGCAAGCGGATCTACGGCTATCTGACAGACGCGCGCACGATGCGCGAAAAGCACGGCAGCACCGACGAGCACGGCTTCGCGGTCGAGGATTTCGGCATGGCAGTCAATTTAATGCTCGGCTGCGCCGCAACGATCGTGCAGGGCGGTCTGCAGGAATGTCTGGCGCAGTTGGTGCGCGAACGGTAAATGAGGAATAAAATCACCGCATGCAGGGCAAGCTGTATGCGGTGATTTTTTTTATGATGAAAAGAACGGCAGGTCTGTTTGCCTGCGGCAGCGCGGGATATGCCGCGCTCGAAATTTTATGGAGAGGGTACACCCACTGGACGATGGCGCTCACGGGCGGCGTGGTCTTTACCGCGATGGCCGGGCTGCGCGAGCAGCTGCGCGGGGTGGGGCTGCCGCGACGCTGCCTCGCGGGGGCGGCGCTCATCACGACAGCGGAATTTATTGTCGGCTGTGTGGTCAACCTGCGCTATCACATGCAAGTATGGGATTACTCACGCGAAAAATTCAATGTGCTCGGGCAGATCTGCGCAAAATATGCCGCGCTGTGGGCGCTGCTGTCCGCACCGGCGATGACGCTTGCGGGCGGTGTGGCGAGCGCCCTGTCCGCGCCCGCCAAGCGCTAAAAAAGTCTTGCATCGACGGCGCATTTTGGCGTATAATGAGCGAGGTAACCTGCCACGGAAAGAAGGGTCACGATGCTCATCGCACTGGATGTCGGAAATAGCCATGTCAAAGCGGGCGGTTTCGACGGGGACGATTTAAAATTTGTCGCCTCGATTGCAACCGACGACCGCAAGACCGGCGAACAGTACGCCTTTGAACTCAAAAACGTATTTTCCCTCTTTGGCGTCGATCCGGCGCAGATCGACGGGATCGTGCAGTGCTCGGTCGTACCGAGTATGCAGCCCATTCTCTCGCGTGCGTTGTCGCTGCTGACCAACCGCCCCGCGCTCCACGTTTCAAGCGGTGTGCGCACCGGTCTCAATATCAAGATCGACCAGCCGCGCGGCTTGGGAAGCGACCTCGTTGCAAACGCGGTGTGGGCGATGCATGTGGGCAAAACGCCCTGCGTGGTCGTCGATGTCGGCACGGTCACGACCTTTACCGCGATTGACCGGTCCGGTGTGCTCGTGGGCACCTCGATCGCAGCGGGACCGCGCATCATGCTCGACGCGATCAAGCACAGCGCAGCACAACTGCCGAGTGTGCAGCTCGAGGCACCCGTACACGGGGTCACAGGGCGCAACACGGCGGAGGCGATCAAGGCGGGCGTAGTCTATGGCACTGCCGCGATGATCGACGGCATGCTGGCGCGCTACGGCGAAGCCCTCGGACAGACACCGTTCGTGCTGCTCACGGGCGGCAGCGCGCAGCAAATCGCGCCGTATCTCCGCACACCGGCGGAGCTGGACGCGTATGTCACACTGCGTGGTTTGCAGCTCATCTGGCGCAGAAACCGCGGATAAGGTTGCCGAAATTTGCGCTGTACCCGACGACAGGGCGGGACGGCAGCAGGAGGAAACTACATATGGAAAGCAAAAAAATGGACATCCGTCTGCTCGCACAGATGGCACTGCTGACCGCGATCATGCTGGTCATGGCGTTCACGCCGCTCGGGTATATCCCGCTCGGCTTTATGAATGCAACGACCATGCACATTCCGGTAATCATCGGCGCATGCCTGCTCGGGCCAAAAATGGGCGGCGTGCTCGGCGGGCTGTTCGGTCTGACGAGTGTGTTCAAGGCGACGATTCAGCCGAACATCACCTCGTTTGTGTTCACGCCGTTTTACAGCCTGAACCCGCAGTTCCACGGCAGCGGTTGGAGTCTGGTCGTCGCGATTTTGCCGCGCGTGCTCATCGGGGTCGTCGCGGGGCTGGTATTTCAGGCGATCGCGCGCGGACTCAAGAAGCAGTCGCTTGCGCTCGTCGTTGCGGGCTTTGTCGGCTCGCTGACAAATACGATCGGTGTCATGGGTCTCATCTATCTGCTCTTCGGCGCGCAGTATGCGTCCGCAAGCGGAAATGATCCCGCGCTGCTGCTCGGTATCATTCTCGGTGTGGTCGGTGTCAACGGCGTACCGGAAGCGCTCATCGCTGCGGTGCTCACGCTCGCGATCGGCAAGGTACTGCTGCGTGCGTTCGGCAAAAAGCCGGCACGCGTACAGACAGAGACGGTCTAAGTTTTCAGATAAACAACGGAAAGGGTCGCAGTCGCGACCCTTTCTTGCATTGCAGGACACAAAGGAGGACAAACCCATGCGGGAAATCGGAATTATGGAAGTCGGGGGCTTTGCCCTTGGCCACGCGCAGGACGAAGTGGGCGGGACGGGCTGCACGGTGCTGCTCGCAGATACCTGCGTGCCTGCGGGCGTCGATGTGCGCGGCGGCGGACCGGCATCGCGTGAGACTCCGCTGCTCAGCCCGCTTGCGGCGGCGGAGGGCATCCATGCGCTGCTGCTGTCGGGCGGCTCGGCGTTCGGTCTGGACGCGGCGGGCGGCGTGATGCGCTATCTCGAGGAGCGCGGTGTGGGCTTCGACGTAGGTGTGACCCGTGTGCCGCTTGTGTGCCAGTCGTGCCTGTTCGATCTGCGCACCGCGCGTATGGACGTGCGGCCCGATGCCGCAATGGCGTATCGCGCGTGCGAGAACGCACGGCGGGACGCGCCCACAGAGGGAAACATCGGTGCGGGTACGGGCTGCACGGTCGGTAAGTATCGTGGCGCGGAATATGCGATGAAAAGCGGCTTTGGCACCTATGCGGTGCAGGTCGGCACGGTCAAGGTCGGCGCGATCGTTGCGCTCAACGCGCTCGGAGATATTTTCGATGTAGACAGCGGCACACAGATCGCGGGACTGCTTGCGGAGGATCGCCGCAGCCTGCGCTCGACCGAGCGGGAGATGCTCGCGGATGTCGCGGGCGCGCACGATCTGTTCACCGGAAACACAACCTTGGGTGCGATCGTCACGAACGGCGCATTTGACAAAGGGCAGATGAACAAGATCGCATCGATGGCGCACAACGGTTATGCCCGCGCGATCCGTCCGGTGCATACGACCGCGGACGGTGACACGATCTACGCACTGTCGGTCGGTCGAGAGGTTGCCGATCTGAATGTCATCGGCACGCTTGCTGCCGAGGTCATGGCACGGGCCATCGGTCGTGCGGTGCGTGCCGCGCGCAGCGCATACGGGTTCCCAGGTGTAGATGCGCTACAATGAAGACCATTGAACTGAACGGCGTTACGATTGAGTTGGTCAAGAAGCGGGTCAAGCGGCTGACACTGCATGTTACGCCCGAACGGGTGTGGATGAGTGTGCCGGAACGTATGTCGTATGATGAGGCGGTACGATTTGCGGCACAAAAGCGTGACTGGATCGTGTCCCAACGCGCTCAAATCGCCATGCGCACACAGCAAAGTCTGTGCGAAAGGGGGAGCATTCGCGTGTGGGGCGAGAGTGTGCGCCTTGTGTTGACTACGGATGGACAGACCGCGCGAATGGGCGATACGCTCAAGCTGCGCGTGTCGCCCAAGGCGGGGGAGGACGAGGTGCGCCGCGCGCTCGACGCTTGGTATCGTGCGCAGCTTACTGCGGTGCTGCCCGACGTGCGCACACGGTGGGAACGCGTGGTCGGTGCGCACGCGGCGGATTGCCGCATCCGCGATATGAAAACGCGGTGGGGGACGTGCAGCCTGCGCCTGCGGCGCGTATGGATCAATCTGCGCTTGGTGCAGTATCCGCCTGCGTGTCTGGATTATGTCATGGTGCATGAGCTGACCCATTTGCTCGTGCCCGATCACAGTGCGGCGTTCTGGACGCTTGTGGAGCGGTTCTATCCCGACTGGCGCACGGTACGCGCCGCCCTGCGATGAAAAAATGCTTCGGTCTTGCAAGACCGAAGCATTTTTTATGCAAGTGACAGATCCTCAGGCAGCGGAGAAGTGAACGACAACGGTTGGCCCGTGACAGGCTGCACCAAGGTCAGGCGTGCGGCATGCAGCGCATGGCGCGGCGTGTGGTGGTCGGTCGGATTGTATAAAAAGTCTCCGAGCAGCGCATGACCGAGATACGCCATGTGCACGCGAATCTGGTGCGTGCGTCCAGTATCAAGCCAAATGCGCGTGAGTGACACGTCATTTTGGTAGGAGATGCGCTCAAAATGTGTGACTGCGCGATCACCGTCTGCGCGCACCTGCCGTGCGATGGTCGAGCCGTCCGCGCGTCCGATCGGTGCGTCAATCGTGCCTTGTAGCGGCAGCTTCCCCGTGCACAGGGCAAGATATTCGCGCCGTACTTCGCGCCGCGCGGCGGCATGAGACAACAAGCACGCAGACAGTGCATTTTTGGCAAGCAGAACGAGTCCCGAGGTGTTTTTGTCCAGCCGACCGATCGCGCGAAACACGAAGGGTTCTCGCTGCGCGACATAGCGGGCAGCAAGCGCGTTGGCAAGGGAACTGTCGCGATTGCCCTGGGACGGGTGCACCGCCATGCCCGCGGGCTTGTCGATGATGAGAACATCCTCATCCTCATAAACGACGGAAATCGGCATCGCAGCGGGCGTAATGGTCTCATTCGGTACGGTTTCGTACACCCGCACGCGCAGGTGGTCGCCCGCGCGCAGGACATGGTTTGTGTAGACCTGTGCGCCTGCAAGCGTTAATCCGTCAGGCGCGGTTTTGAGGTGCACCAGCAGCGCGTGCGACAGTCCGCGCCGCCGCAGCACACGCTCGACGGTGCGCCCGTCCTCGTCCGCGGTCACGGTGTAGAAAACCTCGCGCATAATCATCCTCCCGTTCGTTTTCCTCAGTATAACATACCGCATTACAAAAGCCAAACACATCGACGAGATGCAGTCAAAATTTGCAAGTCGATATGGAAAATCCTGCACAGAAAAACATTTTTTGAAGGTTTGCAGGTACGTATTGACAAGGAAATAACAATCATGTTATAATTTTAACGCATTCAGTGATGTGCAATACTTATAATTTTTTTGAATTATTTAGGAGGCAGTATGGCTAGATTTACTTTACCGAGAGACTTGTATCATGGCAAGGGTTCTCTGGAGGCACTCAAGCAGTTTGAAGGCAAGCGTGCCATGATCTGTGTCGGCGGCGGCTCCATGCGTCGTTTTGGCTTTTTGGACAGAGCGGTCTCCTATTTGGAAGAAGCGGGCATGGAAGTCAAGCTATATGAGGGGATCGAGCCCGATCCGTCGGTCGAGACTGTCATGAAGGGTGCGGCTGCAATGCTGGAGTTCGAGCCGGACTGGATCATCGCAATGGGCGGTGGTTCTCCGATTGACGCGGCAAAGGCGATGTGGATCAAGTACGAGTATCCCGAGACCACCTTTGAGGATATGTGCAAGGTGTTCGGCCTGCCCAAACTAAGAAGAAAAGCGCATTTCTGCGCGATCTCCTCCACCTCGGGCACCGCGACTGAAGTCACTGCATTCTCGATCATCACCGACTACCAAAAGGGCATTAAGTATCCGATCGCGGATTTCGAAATCACGCCGGATGTCGCGATCGTCGATCCTGACCTCGCGGAGACCATGCCGAAGAAGCTGGTCGCGCACACCGGCATGGATGCGATGACCCATTCGGTCGAAGCTTTCGTTTCGACGGCAAATTGTGACTACACCGATGCGCTCGCGCTGTACGCGATCCGCATGATCCAGAAGGATCTGGTCGATTCCTACAACGGTGATATGGAAAAACGCGACAGCATGCACAATGCGCAGTGCCTCGCGGGCATGTCGTTCAGCAACGCGTTGCTCGGCATCGTGCACTCGATGGCGCACAAGACGGGTGCTGTCTTCGCCGACCACGGCGCACACATCATCCACGGCGCGGCAAACGCCATGTACCTGCCCAAGGTCATTGCATTTAATGCGAAGGATGAGACCGCGGCCAAGCGTTATGGCGAAATTGCGGATTACATGGGTCTTGATGGTGCAACCACCGAAGAGAAGATCCACAGCCTCATCGCTTATCTGCGCGGCATGAACGACGCGCTTAACATCCCGCACTGCATCGCACACTACGGCGCGGACAGCCTGCCGGCCGAGCAGGGCTTCGTACCGGAGAGTGTGTTCCTCGAGAGACTGCCCGAGATTGCAAAGAACGCGATTGCCGATGCCTGCACCGGTTCCAACCCGCGTCAGCCCTCGCAGGAGGAGATGGAAAAACTGCTCAAGTGCTGCTACTACGACACCGAAGTCGATTTTTAAGACCCCTTTTCACTGGGACGTTCGAAAGACGGTTCATCTTTCGGACGTCCCTTTTTCTTTGTATACCAGTACATGGGTTTCTTTTTTAGCGGCTTGTGGTATAATAGCACTATCCAGAAAAGCAATGACAGGAGGAACTGTTTTGGAAATGATAGAAACGCTGACCCGGCTGTGCGAAACCGCAGCGGTCAGCGGCTTTGAACATCACGGCGCAACCATTGTCGCCGAGTTGCTGTCGCCCTATTGCGACAGTGTGGAGATCGACAGCTTCGGCAACATCACGGGTGTACGCCGCTGCGGAAAAGCGGGCGCAAAGACCGTATTGCTCGACGCGCATCTCGACCAAATCGGCTTTATCGTCACCGAAGTGCTCGAGGGCGGCTTTTTGCGATTCACTGAGTCGGGCGGTGTCGACCCGCGTATGCTGCTCGGCTGCGAAGTGACCATCCTCGCGGACGAGCCGCTGTACGGCGTGATCGCGTGCATGCCGCCGCATCTGCTGCGCGCAGGGGAGCAGGATAAGGCAGTGCCAATGGAGGAAATGCTGATCGACACCGGATTGCTCGACGCGGGCAGTCGCATCAAGGTCGGCACGCCCGTCGTATTTGCGGAAAAGGTCTGCCAACTCTCGCGCGACAGCATCACGGGCAAGTGCCTGGATGACCGCGCGGGGATTGCGGCAATTTTGCAGGCGATGGAGCTGCTGCGCGACGAGACCCTGCAGGTCGATGTTGCGGTACAGATTAGCGTGCAGGAGGAAACGACCAGTCTCGGTGCGGGCATCGGCACGTGGCGCATCCGTCCCGATTACGCGATCGCAGTTGATGTCGGACATGCCAAAACGCCCGACGCGCCGTCCGGTAAGACCTTTGAATACGGCGGCGGCGTCATGATCGGCATGGGACCGAACCTGCACACGCGCCTGACCCGCGCCCTCATCAAGACCGCGCGCGCGGAGGACATCCCGTATCAGCAGGAGGTCATGGAGGGACACACGGGCACGAACGCGTGGGCGATGCAGGTCGCCGCATACGGCACGGCGATGGGGCTGCTGTCCATTCCGCTGCGCTATATGCACACCCCGATCGAGAGCATCAAACTGAGCGATCTCGACACGGTATCGCGGCTGATTTATCATTTTTTGCGCAATTTTGACGGGGAGGTGCGGTTATAATGCTGGAAACCTTGCAGACATTGTGCAATCTCCCTGGCCCTTCGGGCTGTGAGGACGCGGTGCGTGAATTCATCCGCGCGCAGGCAGCGCCGTTCGCGGACGAAATGCGCGAGGACCCGATGGGCAACCTGATGATCTTCCGCAAGGGCGCGAAGCATACCGCAAAAACCGTCATGCTCGCCGCGCATATGGACGAGGTTGGTCTGATCGTCAAACGCATCACGGACGACGGCATGCTAGGCTTTGGTTTTGTGGGTGGGGTCGATCCGCGCGTCGTCATCGGACGGCGCGTGCTGTTCGGCGATGTCAAGGGCGTGGTCGGCATCAAGGCGGTGCACCTGACCCGCGCGGCGGAGCGCAAGACCATGCCCAAGACCGATGAGCTGTATATCGACATCGGCGCGACGAGCAAAGCGGCTGCCGAAGATAAGGTGTCGCTCGGGGATTATGGCGTATTCGATTCCGGGTTTGTGCTCTTTGGAGATGGGCTGGTCAAGGCGCGCGCGATCGACGATCGACTGGGCTGCGCCGTGCTGCTCACGCTGCTGCGTGAGCAGCCGCCGGTCGACACTTGGTTCTGCTTTACGGTGCAGGAAGAGGTCGGACTGCGCGGTGCAATGACCGCCGCGTATCATCTGAAACCCGACCTTGCGCTCGTAGTCGAAGGGACGACCGCCGCTGACCTTGCGGATGTACCCGCACATAAAAAGGTATGCGCGGTGCGCGGCGGCGCGGTGCTGCCATTCATGGACGGGCGCACGATCTACGACGCAAAGCTGTTCGAGCTGCTGCGCGACGCGGCAGATAAGCGCGGCGTCAAGTGGCAAACCAAGCACATGATCGCAGGCGGTACGGACGCGGGCGTGATCCATCGCAGCCGCAGCGGCGTGCGGGTCGCCGCGGTTGCCGCACCTGTGCGGTATATCCATTCGCCCGCGTGCGTTGCGGCGGCGAGTGATATGGAGGGCGTGCTCGCCATTGCGCGCGCATTCTTAGAAGAGATTGGAGAACGAGACGATGTCTAAGGTTTTTGAATATTTTGACAAGGTCGGCGGTGCATTCGGTCCGTCCGGCCGCGAGGAACAGGTGCGTGAGCTGCTCGCGTCACTCGCGACCCCCTATGTGGATGAGGTCAGCACCGATGTGCTCGGCAACCTCATCTGCCACAAAAAAGGCAACGGCAAGAAAATACTGATGGCGGCACACATGGACAGCATCGGCATCGTCGCGACGTATATCGACGACAAGGGCTTTATCCGCTTTTCGCAGGTCGGCGGGCTGTTCAAGGGCGATCTTATCAATATTCAGGTGCGTTTTGCAAACGGCACGCGCGGCGTGATCTCGTATGAGGAAAAAACGCCGTTTAAGGATCTGACGATGGCGGAGCTGTTCCTGGACATCGGTGCCTCCTCGCGTGAGGAAGCGGAAAAGCGCGTGCGCGTCGGCGATTTTGCGGTGTTTGAAGCGCCGCGCTTTGAGCAGGATGGCGTGCTGTGCGGCCCGTATCTTGACAATCGCATCGGCTGCGTTACGCTGCTGCTCGCGATGGAGCAGCTTGCGCCGACCGACAACGATCTGTATTTCGTCTTTACGACGCAGGAGGAGGTCGGTCTGCGCGGCGCGGGCACGGCGGCATTTGCGGTCGCGCCTGATTTTGCCATTGCGGTCGACGTGACCGACACGGGTGACACACCGGAGCGTAAATATCCCATGGCGGTCAAGATGGGCGCGGGGCCGACCGTCAAGGTCATGGATTCGAGCGTGCTGTGCGCGCCGCGCATCCGCGAAGCACTCGAGCATGCCGCCGAGGAGCTGGTCATTCCGGTGCAGCGTGAGATCTTGCAGTTTGGCGGCACGGATACCGCCGCACTCCAGCGCAGCCGCAGCGGCGTGCCTGCGGGCGCGATCAGCATCCCCACCCGTTATATCCATTCTCCGAGCGAGATGTGCGCGACCGCCGATGTCGAGCGCGCTGCGGCGCTGCTCGCACGCACGGTCTGTGACACGCTCGGCTGAGACCAAGGAGGCGATTTGATATGGATCAGCGCATCAATCGTACACTGAATTGCCCGCACGGTGAGGCCTTGCTCGATTGTTTTCTCATCGAGTCCTCGGTCGCGCGCGGCAGCGTGGTCATTTGTCCGGGCGGCGGCTATGAATTTTGCTCGCCGCGTGAGGCGGCGCCTGTCGCACATGCATTTAATCGCGCGGGTTTTCATGCCTTTGTGCTGTGGTATGACTGCGAGCACACGCCACTCGGTTTGGAGCCCGTGCGACAGCTTGCGTGGGCGGTCGCGGAGGTCCGCCGCCGCTCGGCGGAGTGGGAGCTCGACGCGGGACGGCTCGCGGTCTGCGGCTTTTCCGCGGGCGCGCACCTTGCGGGCACGCTCGGCACGCTGTGGATGAACGACGATCTGTTCACTGGCACGCAGGCGGGGGAGCGCCGCCCAAACGCGATGATTCTGGGCTATCCGGTCGTATCCGCGGGAAAGTACGGTCATCGGGACAGCTTTTTGCGCCTTGCGGGCGGCGAAGCTGAGGCGCAGCAGCGCTTTTCGCTCGAAACACTGGTCACCGAGCACACGCCGCCGACCTTCCTCTGGCATACAATGGACGACGCGAGCGTATCCGTACAGAATACGCTGCTGCTCAGCCGCGCGCTGCGCGCGGCCAATGTGCCGCAGGAGGTGCATCTGTTTGCACATGGCGTGCACGGGCTATCGCTCGCGACGGCGGACACGAGCGACACCGCGGGCGGACGCTATCCGGATGCGCATGTCGCGCACTGGTTTACGCTCGCGTGCGAGTGGCTCGATACCATTTTTGCCGACCGGACATCATAAAAGGAGACTCCACATGGATTATACAAAATATCCCGCGCTGTCGCGCATTGCGCGCGGCGAGGTCAAAGCGCACACCGTGCTCAAAAACGGTCGTGTGCTCAATGTTTTCACGGGTGAGATTTTGCGGGCGGACATTGCGATTGAGGACGGTCTGATCGTCGGCGTGGGCGACTATGCGGGCGAACATGAGGTCGACCTCGGCGGGCAGTATGTCGTGCCCGGCTTTATCGACGCGCATCTGCATATGGAATCCACGCTCGTCACACCGCCGCGCCTGCTCGAAAATACGATTCGCTGCGGCACGACGACCTACATCGTCGACCCCCACGAGGCGACCAACGTCAAGGGGTGGGACGGCATCGAATTTATCCTGAACCAGACAGAGGATGTGCCTGCAAACGTCTATGTCATGCTGCCGTCCTGCGTCCCCGCGACGCCGTTTGAAATGGCGGGCTGTGTGTACACTGCGGAGGAGATGGCAAAGCACGCCGACCATCCGCGCATTCTCGGATTGGGCGAGGTCATGGACTACGTTTCGGTCGTGGGCGCGGAGCCGGGCATGATGGCGAAGCTCGATTTGTTCAAGGGACGCGTGTCTGACGGACACGCCCCCGGTCTGAGCGAAAAAGATTTGACCGCTTACGCGCTCGCGGGCATCGCGACCGATCATGAAGGTGTGACCTTCGAGTACGCGCGCGCCGAGCGCCGATTGGGCATGCACATCCATGTCCGAGAGGGCAGTGCTGCGCGCAATGTCGAGACCATCGTGCGCGGACTGGTCGAAAGCGGTATGGATACGAGTGGTTTTTCATTCTGCACGGATGACAAGCACATTGAGGACATCCGCCGTGAGGGACATATCAGCCATTGCATCCGCAAGGCGATCGCGCTCGGACTCGAGCCGGTCAAGGCATACCAGATGGCGACGATCAACAGCGCGCGCTGCTACGGTTTCAAACATTTGGGCGCGATCGCGCCGGGCTATCAGGCGGATCTGGTCGTGCTGCGCGATCTTGAGCAGGTCGACGTGAGTGCGGTGTACTGCAAGGGTACGGACACCGCGCATTGGCACGCGCCCGCGCTCGAGCTGCCTGCCGACAGCCCGCTGCGCGGCACGATCCATGCCGCGTCGGTCGATGCGTCCGCGCTGTGTCTGCCGGTTTCTGCGGGCGAAAGCGATGTCATCGGCCTCATTCCCGGTCAGATCGTAACCGAACACCGCCGTGCGGTGCTGCCGCAGGAAAACGGTCTGTTTGTCGCGCGCGATGGCTTTAACAAGCTCGCCGTCATCGAGCGTCATCACGAGACCGGCGCGGTCGGTGTCGCGGCAATCACAGGGTTCGGTCTGCGCGGTGGCGCAATCGCCTCGAGCGTGTCGCACGACAGCCACAATCTGCTTGTGACGGGCGACAACGATGCGGACATGCTGTGCGCGGTTGAAGAGCTTCGCCGGGTAGGCGGCGGCTATACGATCGTCGCGGACGGCAAGGCGCTCACGCTGCCGCTGCCCATTCTGGGACTTATCAGCGACCGCCCGTTTGAGGAAGTCGACGCGAAACTGCACGAAATGCTCGCACAAGCGCGCCGCATGGGCGTGCCCGAGGGCATCGACCCGTTCCTGACGCTCGCATTTCTCGCGCTGCCGGTCATTCCGGCGGTACGCCTGACCCCGCGTGGTCTGTTTGATGTCGAAACCTTCTCCTTCATCGGATAAGAACCGAAAAAGCGCTGCAAAAGAGCAGCGCTTTTTCTTTGGAAAGCTGTGCAAAAAAACACAATGTTATGATTGCACAGGGGAGGGCAACCGTGTATACTGAACCTATGACAGTTTAACAACATGCAGGAGGAGACCGTTTTATGAAGCGCTATGGCATCCAGATTTTTATGACGCGCATTTGCATTTGCGTGTTCGCAGTATCGCTGACGATGCTCGCGCCCCTGATCGTACAGATCGGCGCGGATTTCGGGCTGGGACTGGGTGGTTCGGGCTTTCTGTTTACCGCATACTATATTTCCAACGTGTTTTTCTGCCTGCTCACTCCGCGGCTGATCCGACTGCTCGGTAAAAAAAGAGCGCTGGCAGCCGGTCTGATCGTGTATGGCGTATCCACGCTGTGTTTTTCACAGGCAAGGTCATTGGTGGTCGCGTGTGTGCTCATCTCTGTCATGGGTGCGCTCGCGACCTTTATTGAGGCAGTCGGTATGGATATTATCGACAGCCTTGCAAGCGATGCCGCAGCATCGAATCTGACGGTCACACATGCCTTTGCGGGCATCGGTTGCGTGGTGGGCGTGCTCTATGCAGGTACGATGCTGCAATACGGCATGAGTTGGCGCATCATTTATTTGGTGTTTTCCCTCACGGTCGGGGTGGTCACGCTGCTGTACTGTGTCATGCGTTTTCCGGAGATGCCGGTCCACGATGCGGGCAGTCTGCGCGATCTGACGAATATTCTGAAAAAACGCAGCTTTTATCCCACCTTTCTCGCCCTATTTCTATATGTCGGCGCGGAAGGCGCGATCGCGGGTTGGATGGCGACCTATATGACAAAGCAGCTCGGTTACAGCGCGTTGATCGCGGCGGCGGGGACGAGTGTCATTTGGTTTACGCTCACCCTTGGGCGTATGGTATGCGCGCGGCTCGTCGTGCACTGGTCCGTGCGCCGCATCGTGAGCATGCTCACCGTCATTTGCGTGACGGCGATCCTGTGCGCGGTACTCCTGCCGTCCGCGCTCACTTTTTGGGTCGCGCTGGTAGGGATCGGCTGCGGCATGTCCGGAATGTGGCCGCTCATCGCATCGACACCGCTGCAAACAGGGAATAACGGCGGCTCGATCATGTCCATTATCCTGCTGTTCGGGTATTTCGGCTCGTCCGTGATTCCTTATCTGGTCGGCTTGATCGGCGATGCGCTCGGGATGCGGACAGCAATTCTGGCGGGCGCGCTGTGCTTTGTGCTCATGGGTCTGACCGTGCGCTATCTCATTCCGCACCACCTGTCAGATCGCAACCATCAGGACAAAAAAGTACAGTATGCCTTTGAAGAACGATAAAAAAAGAAGCCTTGATTCGTCAAGGCTTCTTTTTTTCGTGTTCGTGACACGCGCAGTCGTGTGTATGCGCAGCGGGACAGGGAACGGTGTGCTGACAATGGGGACACACGCCCGTAAACGTCAGGCTGTGTCCGGTGATCGTGTAGCCGGTCTCCGCGGACAGTCGTGCTTCAAGCTCCGCGAGCGGACATCCTTCGATCGGTACGACATCGCCGCACACGGTACAGTGCAGTGTGTGCATATGCGAGGGAGCGGACGCAAGCTGATAATAGGAGCGGCCGTCGCCGCCCTCGTTTTTGAGCAGCAGCCCTGCCTCGGTCAGTTGGGCGAGGACACGATATGCCGTGGACAGTCCCATGCGCTCGAGCTTAATCGCTTCCGCATGTACTTCATCGGCGGTCAGTGGGGTCTGTGCGTGGGACAGTACCTGTAAGATGATCTCACGGCGTTGTGTGCAGCGCAAACCAGCCTCCTGTAGCATTTTTTTGGACATAAGGAACGTCCTTTCATGAACTTGGTATCTCGTATGAACAGTATACCACAGTTTGCGCGCAAACACAAAGCGCAACGAAGTCTGCCGTTTGAAAAATTTTTGATGCCGCACAGGAATAGAGCACGCAAAAAAAGAACAGGATAAGAACGCTTGACAACCACAAAGCGGTATGGTATATTCGACATACACCCCCACCCCTAGGGGATAGGGAAAGGAGCAAGACCATGAAACAAACCTTTGATGTGACGGGTATGACCTGCGCAGCGTGCTCTGCCCATGTGGAAAAGAGCGTGTCCAAGGTCGAGGGCGTGCGTGCGGTGCAGGTCAACCTGCTCGCAGGCTCGATGGCGGTAGAATATGACGAAAACAGCACCGACGGCGGCAAAATCGTCCGTGCGGTGCAGGACGCGGGCTATGGAGCAAGCGTGCGCGGCGAAAAAGCAAAAGCGGTCGATACAGTCGCGGAGCACGCGGAGGACGCGCTGCGCGAGATGAAGCGCAGGCTGATCTCCTCGGCAGTGTTCCTCGTGCTACTGATGTACATTTCGATGGGACACATGGTGAACGCGCCGCTGACGCATGTGTTCCACGAGCCGAAAAATGCGATGCTGTTTGCGTTGACGCAGTTTTTGCTGGCGCTGCCCATCTGCATCATCAACCGCAAATTTTTCGTGAACGGCTTTAAGACGCTGTTCCACGGCGCACCGAACATGGACTCACTCATCGCGCTCGGTGCGGGTGCGGCGATGGCGTATGGCGTGTTTGCACTCTACCAAATCGGCTACGGTCTGGGCTATAGCGACCTCGACCGCGTGCATACCTATGTCTCCGATTTGTATTTTGAGTCGGCGGGTATGATTTTGACCCTCATCACACTTGGTAAAATGCTCGAAACGCGCGCAAAGGGCAAGACCGGCGCGGCGATCGCAAAACTCATGGATCTTGCACCCAAAACGGCCGTGATCGAACGCGACGGCGGCGAGGTCACGGTTGCACTCGAGGAAGTGCGTGTGGACGATATTGTAGTCGTGCGACCCGGGCAGAGCGTTCCCGTCGATGGCGAGATTGTCGAAGGGCAGACTGCGATCGACGAAAGCGCGCTGACCGGCGAGAGTATTCCCGCGGAAAAGCAGGCGGGTGACCGCGTTTATGCAGCCACGATGAACAAAACCGGCTTCATTCGTTTCCGCGCGTCCAAGGTCGGGGATGACACGACGCTCGCGCAGATTATCCATCTGGTGGAGGAAGCGGGCGCGTCCAAGGCACCGATCGCCAAGCTCGCCGACCGCGTGAGCGGTATCTTTGTGCCGACTGTGCTCGTCATCGCGGCACTTGCGACGGTTGCGTGGCTGCTCGCGGGACAGTCGTTCTCGTTTGCACTGTCGACCGGTATTTCCGTGCTCGTCATCTCGTGTCCGTGTGCGCTCGGACTGGCGACGCCGGTCGCCATCATGGTCGGTACGGGCGTGGGTGCGGAGCAGGGCGTGCTCTTTCGCTCGGCGGAGGCACTCGAAACGCTGAACACGGTCAAGACAGTGGTGCTTGACAAGACCGGCACCGTGACCGAAGGACATCCGCGCGTGACCGATGTGCTGCCTGCGCATGGAGTGACTGCGCGGGAGCTGCTCACGCTTGCGCTCACACTCGAGCAGCCGAGCGAACATCCGCTTGCGGAGGCGATTGTGCAGCGCGCCCATGAGGACGGATTGACCGCGCTGCCTGTGACCGGCTTTGCCGCCAAGGTCGGACGCGGCATTGAGGGACAGGTCGAGGGCGCGCTGTGCCGCGCGGGCAATGCGCGCTTCTTTGAGGAGAGTGGTGTTGCACTGGAAGGCTTTGCGGCGCAGGCGGAACAGCTTGCCGAGCAGGGCAAGACCCCGCTGTTCTTTGCGCGTGAGAGCAAGATCATCGGCGTCATCGCCATCGCGGATGTTGTCAAGCCCACGAGCGCGCAGGCGATCGCGCAGCTTCGGGATATGGGACTGGACGTGGTCATGCTGACCGGCGATCATGCGCGCACGGCGGAAGCCATCCGGCAGCAGCTCGGCATTGCCCGTGTTGTCGCGGAGGTGCTGCCGCAGGACAAGGAGCGCGAGGTGCGCAAGATACAGGAGCAGGGAAGACGCGTCGCGATGATCGGAGACGGCATCAACGACGCACCCGCGCTCGCCCGTGCCGATGTCGGCGTGGCCATCGGTGCGGGCACAGACGTCGCGATCGAATCGGCGGATGTGGTGCTCATGAAGAGCGACCTGCTCGACGCGGTCAACGCCATTCGTCTGAGTCACAACACCATTCGCAACATCAAGCAAAACCTGTTCTGGGCGTTCTTTTATAACTGCATCGGCATCCCGATCGCGGCAGGGGTCTTTTTCCTGTCGTTCGGTCTCAAACTCAGCCCCATGTTCGGCGCGGCGGCGATGAGCCTGAGCTCGGTATGCGTTGTGTCCAATGCGCTGCGGCTGCGCTTTTTTAAACCCATCCACCGGAACACGCCGGAAGCATCGGCGGTTCCCATCAGAAAGGAAGAAACCCAAATGACGAAAACTATCTCTATTGAAGGCATGATGTGCACCCACTGCTCCGGTCGTGTGACCAAGGCGCTCGAGAGCATTCCGGGCGTGAGCGGCGTCCAGGTCAGCCACGAGACCGGCAAGGCGGTCGTTACCGTGGACGGCACGGTCGCAAACGGCGATCTGTCCAAGGCGGTCGAGGAAGCCGGCTACACTGTGCTCGGCATCGACTGAGGAACTGCCATGAGAGCGGATAAACAAAGCGTTTCGCGGCTCGTCAAGACCGCGCGCGGGCAGGTGGACGCGGTGCTCAAAATGATCGAGGATGACCGCTACTGTATGGATATCGCCACGCAGCTGACCGCAGCGGAGTCTCTGCTGCACCGTGCCCGCCGCGAGGTCATGAAGGCACACCTCGACGGCTGCGTGTGTGAGGCATTTGAGAGCGGTGACGAGCAGGAACGGTCGAAAAAGCTCGATGAGATATTAAAACTTGTCGATAAATGTTGCGAATAGACCAAAAAGAAAAGATGTAAAGCATATTGCTTTACATCTTTTATTTGCATTTATACGTTCGCTTGTGCGAGATATTCGCGCAATGCGGTGAGCAGCTTGTCCATTTCGTCGTCCGTGCCGACCGTAATGCGCAGATAATTGTCAATGCGCGGCAGGTCGAAATAGCGGATGAAGAGATTGCGCGCGCGCATGGCAAGAAAAATGTCCTTCGCGCGTGCGGTCGGGTGGGTCACGAACAAAAAGTTCGCGCTCGACGGACAGACCGAGAAGCCGAGCGCCTCAAATTCCCGCGCGCAGCGTTCGCGCGTGTCCATGACCTTGCGGCAGGTCGCGCGGAAGTAGCTGTCGTCCTCGACTGATGCCGCGCCCGCTTCGATGGTCAACGCGTCCATCGTATAGGAATTGTAGGAGTTCTTGACCGCCTCCAACGTGCGGATGAGCGTTTCGCTGCCCAGTGCAACGCCGATGCGCAGACCCGCAAGCGAACGGGATTTGGAAAAGGTCTGCACGATAAGCAGGTTGTCGTATTTCTCGAGCAGCGGCACACACGACCACGCGCCGAAGTCGACATAGGCTTCATCAATGATCACGACGCAGTCCTGATTGTGCGCCAGAATGTCCTCTAAAAACGCGCGATTCTCCGCGATGCCGGTCGGCGCGTTGGGGTTCGGCAGCAGCACGCCGCCCGAGGGCCGGTCATAGTCGCGCGGATTGATGCGAAACTGCGCATTAAGAGGCACGGTTTCGTAGGGCGTGCGGAAGAGCGAACACCAGACCGGATAGAACGAATAAGTGATATCTGGAAACAGAACCGGCTGTTCGGAGCAGAAAAAAGCCTGAAACGTAAGCGCGAGCACATCGTCCGAGCCGTTGCCGACAAAGACCTGCGTGGGCGATACGCCGTGGTGCGCGGCGAGTGCGGTCTTGAGCCGCGTCGCGTTCGCGTTCGGGTAGAGCCGCAGACCGTCGACCGCAAACGTGCGAAAGACCTCCGCAACGCGCGGCGAGGGCGGGTAGGGATTCTCGTTTGCATTGAGCTTGACGAGATCGGGGATCTGCGCCTGCTCACCGGGCACATAGGGGTCGATTTTGCGCAGCTTGTCCTGCCAAAGTCCAGACATCACAGTCACCTCAAAAGTTTTTCTTTAGTTTATCACGCTAAATTGAAAAAGTCAACCGCGATTTTTGATTCCCCCGTGCGATTTGATGTAGGCTGTGGTATACTTGTACTATCATTCGCAGGAAAAGAGGAAAACGCTATGTATCAGCCGCTTGCGGATCGTATTCGTCCGCAAACACTGGACGATGTGGTCGGACAGCGCGCACTGCTCGCACAGGGAGCGCTGCTGCGCCGCATCATCGACAGCGGAAATATCCCGAATATGATCTTTTACGGGCCGTCGGGCGTGGGAAAAACCACGGTCGCGGGCATTATTGCGCGGCAGACCGCACGCAAGCTGTATCGGCTCAACGCAACGACTGCGTCCATCAGCGACATCAAGGCGATCATCGACGAGCTGGACACCTTTCTTGCCCCCGAGGGCGCGCTACTGTACCTCGACGAGATCCAGTATTTCAACAAAAAGCAGCAGCAGAGCCTGCTTGAGTTCATCGAGAACGGGCGCATTACGCTCATCGCTTCGACGACCGAGAATCCGTACTTTTACATTTACAACGCGATTTTGAGCCGCTGTACGGTGTTTGAGTTCACGCCGGTCGAGCCATCCGAAATCGCGCGGGCGGTCGAGCGCGCCTTTGCCCTTGCACTTGAGGGACGGCGCGTGACACTGGAGGACGGCGTGCGCGAACAGATCGCGCGCGGCTGCGGCGGGGATGTGCGCAAGGCGCTCGGGGCGGTCGAGCTGCTCACGAGCGGTGTGCCCGAGGGCGGCACGGTCACGCTTGCGGACGCGACGCAGGCGGCGCAGCGCTCGGGCATGCGCTATGACCGCGACGGGGATGGGCATTACGACATTTTATCCGCGCTGCAAAAGTCCATCCGCGGCTCCGATCCCGACGCGGCGGTGCACTATCTCGCGCGGCTGCTCGAGGCGGGCGACCTGATCTCCGCAGCGCGCCGTCTGCTCGTCATTGCGGCGGAGGATGTCGGGCTTGCGTATCCGCAGGCGATGAGCATCGTCAAGGCGTGCGTGGACAGCGCGTTCCAGCTTGGTCTGCCCGAGGCGCGCATCCCACTGGCGGAGGCGGTGCTCCTGATGGCGACCGCCCCAAAGTCCAACAGCGCAAATGCCGCGATCGATGCCGCGCTCGCCGATGTGCGGCAGGGCAAGACCGACGACATTCCGGCGCATCTCAAGGACGCGCACTACAGCGGCGCGGCGCACCTCGGACGAGGTAAGACCTATGTATATCCCCACGACTATCCGTTCCATTGGGCGCCGCAACAGTATCTGCCCGATGCGCTGCGCGACACGCACTATTACGCATACGGCGACAACAAGACCGAACAGACCGCAAAAAGCTATTGGGAGCGCGTCAAGGGTCAAACGAATCGTTAAATTCCGTGGAAATGAACTTGGTCAGACAGTTGGTCGGGGTGTAGATCCAACTGTCCAGCCGCCCCTCAGGCAGAAAATAACGCGGCGGTTCGGGAGCGGGTGCCTGACCGAGCACGTCGATGATGGCGAGTTTGATTTTCATGCGTTCGGGCAAAATGGATTTGATGTAGACCGAGACCGCCTGACCGGGACGCAGTCCCTCGCGCCGCTCGGCAAGACCGGACAGATTGGGTGTCAGCTCGATGAACACGCCGTAGCTTTCCACGCTGCGCACGATGCCTTGCACGGTCTCGCCGGAAGAGAAGCGCGCGACGTTTTCGCTCCAGGTGCCGAGCAGTTCGCGATGGGTTAGCGTGATGCGGCGCAGATGCCGGTCGATGTCGAGCACGACTGCATAGATGTCCTGACCGACCGAAAGGCGCTCGGCCGGACTCCAAATACGCGAAATAGACAGGTTTTCTATGCCGATGAGTGCGGTCACGCCGCAGCCGATGTCGACGAACACCCCGAAGTTTTCCAAATGGGTCACACGCGCGCGCACCACGTCGCCGCGTTTGAGATTGGCGAGGAACCAGCAGAGCGCCTGCTCCTGCGCATCGCGGCGCGACAGTATGAGCACATCCTCGCGTACCTCGCGCACGCAAAAGCACACCGGCTTGCCGACCCGTGACAAAATGGCGATTTCGCGCGTTGTGCCGTCGTCGATGCCGATGGCGCATTCCTCGCGCGCGATGATGCCGGTACGCGCACCGAGCGGCACAATCAGTTCGTGCGCGGCGGTGCAAGAGGCGGCGACCGCCTCAAAAACGCGGCGCTCTGCCGCTGCCTGCCGCAGAGCGGCGAGTTCCTGCGGTGGGGAAATACCGAGCCGGCCTTCCGGCGCGTAGCTTTCGTTGATCTTCATATCCAAACCTCCTTGCGCGTGCGCACGCCCCTGACTGCACGCTCTCTACTATATGCGCCGCTGCGGCAAAAGTGACCGGAATGCGCAAAGTCGGTTCACAAAAGTGCTGCGGTGTGATATAGTAATAGCGGAAAGTAAAACAAACGGACGGGAAATGTCTGTCCGCGACCGGATAGAGGAGCGATAACATGGATATTCGGCTGCATGATATTCTGACGATGAAGAAAGCTCATCCCTGCGGCAGCAACCGTTGGGAGGTGCTCCGCGTGGGCATGGACTTCCGCATGAAATGTCTGGGCTGCGGACGCGAGATCATGATCGAGCGGCGCAAGGCGGAAAAGGGCCTGCGCAGCATTGAACGGGAAGGAGAAACGCTATGTTGATCGACGGCAAGCAGATGCACTTGCAGTGCACCAAGGGAGATGTGGGTAAATATGTGATTTTACCGGGTGATCCGGGGCGTTGCGAGAAGATCGCGGCGTATCTCGAAAAACCCCGGCATATTTCGCAAAACCGTGAGTTCAACGTCTATACGGGTGCGCTATGCGGCGTGCCGGTCAGTGTATGCTCGACCGGCATCGGCGGACCGAGCGCGGCGATCGCGCTCGAGGAGCTGGTCGAGTGCGGTGCGGATACGTTTATCCGCGTGGGTACGTCGGGCGGCATCGTCGACAAGGTCAAGGGCGGCGACATCGTCATCGCGACAGCCTCGGTACGCGCCGAGGGCACGGGGCGCGAATATATGCCGATTGAGTTTCCCGCCGCCGCAAATTTTGATGTCACGCTCGCGCTGCGCGACGCCGCACAGGAGCTTGGACTGCGTCACCATATCGGCGTGATCCAGTCCAAGGACAGCTTTTACGGCGAGATCCGTCCCGAAAGCATGCCGGTCGCGCCCGAGCTGCTTGCCAAGTGGCAGGCGTGGAAGGCGGCAGGCGTGCTGACGAGCGAGATGGAGACCGCCGCGCTCTTCATCGTGTCGAGCGTGCTCGGCGTGCGGTGCGGCGCGGTGCTCAATGTGCTGTGGAACGCGGATAACGACGCCGCGCCCACCATCCCGCCCGACGCCGCGGAGCGCGGCATCCGCACAGCGATCGGTGCGCTGCGGCTTCTCATTGCGCGGGATGGGAGCCCGGAATGACAAAACGCACAAACGATCTTGGAACAGACCCGATCGGTCCGCTGCTGCTGCGGCTTGCGGTTCCTTCAATTTGCGCACAAGTTGTCAATATGCTCTATAATATTGTTGATCGCATTTATATCGGACATATCGAGGGGGTCGGTGCGGCGGCTTTGACCGGCGTTGGCGTCACCTTCCCAATTATCATGCTCATTGCCGCATTTGCCAGCTTGATCGGTATGGGCGGTGCGCCGCGCGCATCCATCTGCATGGGCAGGGGGGACGACGAGGGTGCAGAGCATATTCTGGGCAACTGCGCGAGCATGCTCACAGTGCTTGCGGTCGTGCTCACGGTGTTTTTCCTGCTGTTTCAGCGGCCGCTGCTGCTGCTGTTCGGTGCGAGCGCGGACACACTGCCGTACAGCCTGCAATATCTGAGCATTTACATCTGGGGCACGCTGTTCGTCATGCTGTCGCTAGGACTCAACGGCTTCATTTCCGCACAGGGCTTTGCAACCGCGAGCATGCTCACGACCGTCATCGGTGCCGTGCTCAATATTGTGCTCGATCCGCTGCTGATTTTCACCTTTGGTCTGGGCGTGCGCGGTGCGGCGATCGCGACCGTTCTGTCACAAGCGGTATCCGCGGCGTGGGTCGTGCGTTTCCTCGCGGGCAAAAAGACCAAACTTCGGCTGCAAAAGCGGTATTTTTGTCCGCGCAAGCAGGTGCTACTACCGATTCTTGCATTGGGTGCTGCTCCGTTTGTCATGCAGTCGACCGAGAGTCTGCTCAGCATCACCTTTAATATTTCGCTGCGCACCTACGGCGGCGATGTTGCGGTCGGCGCAATGACGATCCTGTCGAGCCTCATCCAGATGCTCAACATGCCGCTTGTCGGACTGAGCATGGGCGCGCAGCCCATCCTCAGCTATAACCTCGGCGCGGGCAACCCTGAGCGCATGCGCAAGACAGTACGCATCATGGTCGTCGCCGCGCTGTGCTATTGCACGCTGTTCTGGGTCGCGGTACAGCTTGCGCCGAACGTGCTCGCCTCGTTCTTTACAAGCGATGCCACGCTCAAACAGTTCACCGCATGGGCGATGCGCGTCTATTTCGCGACTGCGTTCATCCTTGCGTTTCAATTCACATTGCAGCAGGCGTTTATCGCGCTCGGAGAGGCGTCAATCTCACTCTTTCTGGCGCTGCTGCGCAAAATCATTCTGCTCATTCCGATGATCCTGCTGCTGCCGCACTTTTTCACAAACAAAGTGTTTGCGGTCTTTCTTGCCGAGCCGGTGTCGGACTTTATTTCGTCAACAACCGTGCTGATACTGTTTAAGAAGCGGTTTTCTGCGATTCTCAAGTCGATCAAAGCGGTGTAAAATGCGGCATATGCGCGGGAAATTAAAACAATCTGTAAAAAAACAGGACTGGGCGGTCTGCCAGTCTTGTTTTTTTTTGAAAAATCGAGTAAAATAAAATGAATATGGTTTTCGGCTCGATCCGGAAGCGGGTGCAGGAGGCGAAAAGGCGATGTTTGGATTTATCAGACCGGTCAAGTCCGAGCTGCGCGTGCGCGAACTGGACAGGTTCAAGGCGGTCTACTGCGGTCTGTGCCATGCGCTGCGCGCCCGATACGGACGACTCCACACGTTTTTCCTGAGCTATGACATGACATTTCTCGCACTCGTACTCGAGAGTATTCAGCCCGAGGGGGCGAACACGATCGCATGCCGCTGTGATGCAAGTCCCTTGCGCAAAAAGAATGTGCTCGAGGCTGACGATGCGCTCGCGTGCACCGCAGATCTCAGCGTGCTGCTGACGTATCATAAGCTGGGGGACACGGTCGCGGATGAGCGCGGCGTCAAACGTACAGCTGCGCGTGTGCTGCGTGTGCTCGTGCGGTCGGGGTATCGCCGCGCACAGCAGGCGCGCCCCGAAGCCGACCGCGTCATGCGCGAATGCCTTGCGCAGCTTGCCGCGGTCGAGCGTGACAAGCTGCCCTCGATTGACCGCGCCGCCGACCCGTTCGCGCGTCTGCTCGCGGGCTGTGTGCCCGTAGAGGATGGGATGGATGCGCGCGTGCTGCGCGAGCTGTTTTATCACATCGGGCGGTGGATCTACCTGATCGACGCCTGTTACGATGTGGCGGACGACTGGAAAAGCGGCAGCTATAATCCCGTGATCCTGCGCTACGAATTGCAGGAACCCGCGCTCGCGCCCGTGCACGACGCGCTCGAAACCACGCTGTCGCGTTCGCTCGCGGCGGTGTATGCCGCGTTTGCGTTGCTCGATGTCAGGCGCGACCGCGAGCTGATCGAAAATATCATCTGTCTCGGGCTTCCACTCGTCACGAGACAGGTTTTAGACGGTACTTATCAACCGAACGGAGGACAAAGCAGGCATGGATCCTTATAAAGTGCTCGGGGTGACCCCGGAAACCAGCGATGACGACGTCAAGCGCGCCTATCGTGAGCTTGCGCGCAAATATCATCCCGACAACTATGTGGGCAACCCGCTCGCCGATCTTGCGGAAACCCGCATGAAAGAGATCAATGAGGCATACGACCAGATCATGAATGCACGCACGGGCAAAAGCAGCGGCGCGCAGACGGGCGCGGGGCAGGCATACGGCTACGGTTACGCCGGCGCGCAGACGGGCGCCTCCTCCAATCCCATGTACAGCCAGATTCGTGCGGCGATCAATGCGGGTAACCTCGCAATGGCGGAGGAAATGCTCCAGCGCACCCCGCAGCGCGACGCGGAATGGTATTTTTTGATGGGAAGCGTCTATTATAGAAAGGGTTGGTTCGATGAGGCGAGCCGCGCTTATACGCAGGCGTGCAATCTCGACCCCGCCAACGCGGAATACCGCAATGCGCTGAACATGCTCAACATGTCGGGCGGCTACGGCGGTTATCGTCCGATGGCCACCGCTGGCGTGTGCGATTGCTGTACGCAGCTCGTGTGCTTGAGCTGCTGCTGTCAGAGCTGCGGAAGCGGGTGCTGATGACGTGCGGAACTCGCAGTTTGTCGCGCGTGGCGGCATGCTGACTGCGTTGTCGCTCGCGCTGCTACTGCTCGCGTCGGTGCTGCCGACCGGACAGCTCGGCGTGTGCGCCGCCGCGGGGATCGTGCCCGCTGTGCCGCTTGCGCGCGAACGCGTGCGTTTGGGTGTGCTCATTGGCGCCGCGACGACCGCGCTTGGCGCGATCCTCGTGCCGCGCAAGGGCGTCCTGTTTGCCTATGGGGTGTTCGCATGCTATACACTGGTCAAATACGCGGCGGAACGGCCGCGTCGTCGTTTTTTTGAGTGGAGCTGCAAACTGCTCTACTGTAATGCCGCCGCGGCGACGGTTTGGGTGCTTATGCGCGCGGGGCTGTTGCCGGCGGTCGATCTGAGTGATCCGGCGGCGCTCGCTGCGCTTGTGATCCTGAATATTACGTTTATTGTCTATGATATTGCCTTTTCCAGGCTGATCGCGTTGTTTCGCCGGATGTTTCCGCGGGAATAGCGCGTGAGAGGAACGAAAAAATCATCGAAAAGTGAGGATGTTGGTATGAAAAGCATGACAGGCTACGGGCGGGCGCGGGAAACCATTTCCGACCGCGAGATCACGATCGAGCTGCGCGCTGTCAATCATCGCTACTTTGACTGCACGGTCAAGGCGCCGCGGATGTACGGTTTTCTTGAGGAAGCGGTCAAAAAAGCGGCAAACCGCCGCATCGCACGCGGCAAGGTCGATCTGTATATCGCGATCAATGCTGCCGGCGCGAACGACGTGCGCATCGTGCTCAACGAAAAGGTCGCGGCGCAGTATCTGGAAGCACTCATTTCGCTGCGTGACCGGTTCAATGTGCGTGACGACATCAGTGTGATGGCGCTCGCCAAGCTGCCTGACGTGCTCGAAGCGGAAAAGGAAGAAGAGGATGCCGAGGCGCTCAAGGCGGACGTGCTGCGTGTATTTGAGCAGGCGGCGGATGCCTTTGACAGCATGCGCGAGGCGGAAGGCGAAAAGCTAGCCGCCGATGTTGCAGGCCGATTGGAAACCATCCTTGAACTGGTCGGCAAGGTGGAGCAGCGCTCGCCGGTCTGTGTGCGTGAATATCGCGAAAAGCTCGAAAAGCGTATGGCGGAGGTACTTGCAGATACCACAATCGAGCCGCAGCGCATCCTGACGGAAGCTGCGATCTTCGCGGACAAGACCGCGGTCGACGAGGAGACCGTGCGTCTGCGCAGCCATGTCGATCAGCTTGGCAAAATGCTGCATGAGCGCGAATCGGTCGGCCGCAAACTCGACTTTCTCGTGCAGGAGATGAACCGTGAGGCAAACACGATCGGCTCCAAGGCGAACGACGTCGCACTTGCGAACATCGTCGTCGCACTTAAGGCGGAGATTGAAAAGATCCGCGAGCAAATTCAAAACATCGAATAAAGGGGGAACGCGGGGATGAGACTCATCAATATCGGCTTTGGCAATATGGTCTCCGCGGGTCGTATCATCGCGGTCGTCAGTCCGGAATCCGCGCCGATCAAGCGTATCGTGCAGGAAGCGCGAGATCGCAGCATGCTCATTGACGCGACGTATGGCAGACGCACGCGCGCCGTGCTCGTCATGGACAGCGACCATGTGGTGCTGTCCGCGATCCAACCGGAAACCATCGCGGGTCGTCTCGGAGGACACAGCGAGCCTGCCGACCCCGCGGAGGAGGAGCTGGAACATGGCGAATAAGGGTACTTTATATATCTTCACCGGTCCGTCGGGTACGGGTAAGGGCACGCTGCTGCGCGATGTGATGCGGCACGACGACAAGCTTTTTCTGTCGGTGTCCGCAACGACGCGCGCACCTCGCGAGGGCGAGACGCACGGTGTGCACTATTTCTTTTTGTCGCATGAGGAGTTTGACCGCCGCGTGGCGGCAGGGGAGTTTCTCGAGCACGCGACCTATGTCGGCAACAGCTACGGCACGCTCGAAGCACCCGTACAGCAGCATCTCGATGAGGGCAACGATGTCATCCTGGAGATCGAGGTACAGGGCGCGCAGGCAGTACATGCCAAGCGTCCGGACGCGGTCATGATCTTCGTCGCGCCGCCGAGCTTTGAGGAGCTGGAAAAGAGGCTGAGCGGACGCGGTACGGAGCATGCGGACACGGTGCGTGCGCGGCTCGAGACCGCACGGATGGAGCTGACACATGCGTGCGAATTCGATTACATCATCGTCAATGACGATCTCGAGGTCGCGACACGCGAGCTTGCGTCGATCTTTGTCGCAGAGCGCTGCCGTAACCGCGATAAACACCAAATTACGCTTTAAAAATTCATCTATTATAAAAGAAGAGGGTAAAATTATGCTGAAACCATCCATGCAGGAACTGCTCAAGAAAGTCGGAAACCGTTATCTGCTCGTCAATCTGGCCGCGCAGCGCGCACGCGACATCTCGGAGGAAGCGGAAGAAAACGGCGATATTCTGGATGAAAAATCGGTCAAAATGGCACTTGATGAGATCGTAGACGGTTCGATCGTCTATCAGGAAGGCCCGCGCGTCGAGCGTGTGATCCCGACCGTGCCGTCGACCGACCTGTCCGGTACGCTCGACCTTGATTTTGAGGACAGCGAGGACGAGGACACTGAGAAGGACGATCTGTTTGAGGACGAGGACGAATAAGCCATGCGCTTACAGGGAAAAAACATTGTTTTATGCGTGACGGGCAGCATCGCCGCTTACAAAGCGGCGGATCTGACCTCGCGCCTGCGCAAGCAGGGGGCGGAGGTCTATGTGATCATGACAAAGTCCGCCTGTGAGTTTATCGCGCCGCTCACGTTTGAATCGCTCAGCGGGCATCCGGTCGTGAGCGATATGTTCGCACGTGTGCAAAGCTGGGAGGTCGAACACATCTCGCTGGCAAAGCGCGCGGATGTGTTCGCGATCGTGCCCGCGACCGCAAATGTCATCGGCAAGGCGGCGTGTGGCATTGCCGACGATATGCTCACGACCACGCTGCTCGCAACGCGTGCGCCGGTCGTGATCGCACCCGCGATGAACACCGGCATGTACGAAAATCCGATCGTACAGCAGAATATCCAAACACTCAAGGCACGCGGCATGCACTTTGTCGAGCCGGCCGTCGGGCATCTGGCGTGCGGGGAGACAGGTCGGGGCAAGCTCGCAGACCCGGAATGTATCGAACAGGTCATCGCGGACGCGCTCACCGTGCGGGACTGCGAGGGCCTTTCTGTGCTTGTCACAGCGGGTCCGACACAGGAGTCGCTCGACCCCGTGCGTTTTCTGACGAACCATTCCACCGGCAAAATGGGCTATGCCATCGCGGCACGCGCGCGTGCACGCGGCGCAAAAGTCACGCTCGTCACAGGACCGGTCGCGATCGTGCCCCCCGTCGGTGTGGAGGTCGTACCGGTGCGCTCGGCGTGCGAGATGCGCGACGCGGTGATGCAGCGGCTGCCGCAGCAGGATGTCGTCATCAAGGCAGCGGCAGTCGGGGATTATCGTCCCTCAACCGAAGCGGACGATAAGCTCAAGAAAAAAGACGGGGAAATGACCATCGAACTCATCCGCAACCCCGATATTCTGGGGGAAATTGGCCAAAATAAAACCAATGCGCAGACTGTGTGCGGCTTTTCCATGGAAACGCGCGACCTGCTTGAAAACTCGCGCGCCAAGCTCGAAAAGAAGAACTGCGACCTCATGGTGGCAAATAATCTCAAGATCGCGGGCGCGGGATTTGCGGGCGATACTAACATCGTCACGCTGCTCTATCGTGACGGCACGACCGAAGCGGTCGACCTGATGCGCAAGGACGAATTAGCTGATCTCCTGCTTGACCGTCTGCTCGCCCTGCACCGGAGCAAGTAACATGGGACGTGTGTGCGCGGTAGCGGTCGACGCGGCAACTTATGCCATTGACAAGCTGTATGATTATCTTGTGCCCGACGCGTTAGTCGCGCGCGCGCAGGTGGGATGCCGCGTGCTTGTACCGTTCGGACGAGGCAATTTGCGCAGTGAGGGTATCCTGCTTGCGTTCCGCGAGGAGCAGGCGGCGGGCAAGACACTCAAACCGCTGTCAGAGGTGCTTGACGACCGTCCGGTACTTGATGAAGCGATGATCCGTCTTGCTGCGCACATGCGTGAGCAGCTTTACTGCACCTTTTTTGACTGTGTGCGTGTTATGCTGCCTGCAGGGCTGTGGTTCAAGCGGCGTGAGGGCTATGCGCTTGCACCCGGCGTGACGGAGAGCCGACTGCTTGCGCTGCAAAGCGAGGAGGGCGACACCGGAAAGCTGCTATCGCTGTTTTCGCTCGAAAATCCGATCTGCCTGCTGCCGGAAATTACGCAGGCGATGGATGGGCGCAACATGATACCGCAACTTGATTTGCTGTGCGCGCAGGGGGTTCTGACCTATCGCAGCAACACCTTGCAGCGCACGCAGGACAAGACAGAGCGTATGTATGAACTTGCAATTGAGCCGGACGACGCGCTGCGCCGCGCAGGACGGGGGCGCAGTCCGGTGCGTATGGACATCATTTCGTGCCTGTCGGATGGCGGTGCGCTGAGCGCGCACGAACTATGCTATATGACCGGTGCGACTGACGGGATTTTGCGTGCGATGGTCAAAAGCGGGCTGCTGCACGCCTTTCGCGAGGAGCGTCTGCGCACACCGGATTATTCCGATGTTCCGCCCGCGCCGCCTATCGTGTTGAGCACTGCACAGCAAGCGGTCTACGACGGGCTGTCCGCGCTCGCGCAAGGGGAGCGTGCAGCGGCAGCGCTGCTGTTCGGCGTGACCGGCAGCGGTAAAACGTTACTGTATATCAAGCTCATCGCGGACGTTCTCGCACGCGGGCGCGGCGCGATTGTGCTCGTACCCGAAATCGGGCTGACGCCGCAGGTCATCCGCACGTTCGTGTCGCATTTTGGCGATCAGGTCGCGGTGTTGCACTCTGCACTGTCCGCGGGGGAGCGGTATGACAGTTGGAAGAAAATCCGTGCGGGTGACGCGCGTGTCGTCATTGGCACACGTTCCGCGGTCTTTGCGCCGGTGGAGCGGTTGGGTGTGCTCATTGTGGACGAGGAGCAGGATGCCGCGTACAAATCCGAGCAGTCGCCGCGCTATCATGCGCGCGACATCGCGAAATACCGTGCTGCGCAGTCGAACGCGCTGCTTGTGCTCGGCTCTGCAACGCCGTCGATCGAAAGCTATTACGGTGCGCAACAGGGCCGATATCCGATGTTCCGGCTGAGTGAGCGCTATCTGGGCGCGGAGCTGCCGCAGGTCGTCATCAGTGACATGCGCGGGCTTATGCGGCAGGGGATTGATGGTTCAATCGGGCCGATGCTGCGCGACGAGATCACGCGCAACCTCGAAAACCGGCAGCAGACGATTCTGTTTCTCAACCGGCGGGGCAACAGTCGCGTGATTGCATGCGCGATGTGCGGCTGGGTGCCGGAGTGTCCTTCGTGCTCGACGACGCTGACGTATCATTCCGCAAATGGGCGTGCCATGTGCCATTACTGCGGATATTCCATTAAAGTTACGGAAAACTGCCCGCAATGTGGCAGTATCCATTTGCATACCGAAACGCCTGGCACACAGCGCGTAGAGGAAGAACTGCATGAGCTGTTCCCGTCCGCGCGTGTACTGCGCATGGACGCGGATACGACCGGCACGCGCGGCGCGCACGAAAAGCTGCTCAAGACCTTTGGGGCGGGACGGGCGGACATTCTGCTCGGCACTCAAATGGTCACAAAGGGTCTGGATTTTGAAAATGTGACACTGGTCGGTGTGTTAGACGCGGATCAAAGCCTGTACGCGCAGGATTACCGTGCGCGCGAGCGCACGTTTTCACTCATCACGCAGGTGGTCGGCCGCGCGGGTCGGCGCTTTGCCAACGGTCGCGCGGTCATCCAGACCTATAGTCCCTCGCATGAGGTCATCCTCGCCGCAGCACGGCAGGATTATGAGGCGTTTTATGCACTCGAGATCGAGCAGCGCGGCGCGCTGCGGTATCCGCCCATCGAGCAGCTTCTCGTGCTGACCGCGACGGGCGAGATCGAGCAGCAGGTACTCGCGGCACTTGTGCGGCTCAAGACCCGCCTCGAGGGGCTGATGGAGGGGCAGTTCGCGGATTTTAAATATCCCGTGCTCGGCCCTGCACCCGCGAGCGTTGTGCGCGTCAGCGGACGGTATCGCTATCATCTGTCGCTGCGCTGTCCGGACAACAAACGCCGCCGCGCGCTCATTTCAGGCGTGATGCGCGAGTTCGCCGCAGACAAACAAAACCGCGGCGTCAGCCTGTTCGCGGACCGCAATCCCGACGCGCTATGATACAACCGGATTCCATCTATTTGATAAAGGAGATGTCAAAATGGCTTTGCGTAATATTCTGAAACAGGGCGACGAGACCCTTGCTAAACACTGCCGACCGGTCACGGTCTTTGATGAGCGCCTACACACGCTGCTCGATGACATGCGCGAAACCCTCATCGAGTCCGGCGGCGTCGGACTTGCCGCGCCGCAGATCGGCATTTTGCGCCGCGTCGTCGTGCTGCTCGATGTCAACCAAGACCCCGAAGAACTGATCGAACTCGTCAACCCCGAGGTCATCGAGCAGTCGGACGAGGCGCGCGTCGTCGAAGGCTGTCTGTCCGTTCCGGGCGTGTACGGCTATGTCACCCGTCCGCAGCACGCGGTCATCCGCGCGCAGGATCGCTTCGGCAACTGGTTTGAGCGTGCGGGCGAGGGCATCGTTGCGCAGTGCTTCTGCCACGAGACCGAGCATTTGGACGGACATCTTTTCACCGAAAAGGTGGAAGAATATGTGGAAATGGAGCAGGAGAACGAATCATGAGAATCGTTTTCATGGGGACACCGGATTTCGCCGTGCCCTCGCTCGAGCGGCTGATCGCGGATGGTCATGAGATTGTGGGCGTATTCACACAGCCCGACAAGCCGCAGGGACGCAAAATGGTCCTGACCCCGTCCGAGGTCAAGCAGGCGGCGCTGCGGCACGAATTGACCGTGTATCAGCCCGAGACCTTTAAAAACGGTGCGTGCGAGGAATTGCTGCGCACCCTAGCGCCGGAACTGATCGTTGTCGTCGCGTACGGCAAGCTGCTGCCCAAATATGTGCTCGAGCTGCCGCGTTACGGCTGCATCAATGTGCACGGCTCGCTGCTGCCGCGTTGGCGCGGTGCAGCGCCCATCCAGTGGTCGGTCATTGCGGGCGATACGCACGCGGGCGTGACGACCATGCAGATGGATGTCGGACTGGATACGGGCGACATGCTGCTGACCTACGAAACGCCGGTCGGCGCACGCGAGACAGCGGGGGAGCTGTATGAGCGGCTGTCCTACGCGGGCGCGGAATTACTGAGCGAGACACTGGAGCACTTGCAGGCGGGCACGCTGACGCCGGTCAAGCAAGACGACGCACAGTCGTGCTATGCGGTGATGCTCGACAAAAAAATCGCGCTCATCGACTGGTATCGCCCCGCGCGCGAGCTTGATTGTCTGATTCGCGGGCTCAATCCGTGGCCGATCGCGCTCACAACGCTGCACGGCGAGCGTATGAAGGTGTTCACCGCAGTGCCGGTCGAGGGACAGGGCACACCGGGGGAAGTGCTGGACGCAGACGTCAAGCGCGGTCTGACGGTCGCGTGCGGCGAGGGTGCGCTGTGCATCACAGAGCTGCAAATGGTCGGCGGTAAACGCATGCATGCGGGGGACTATTTGCGCGGGCATGCGGTCGCGCCGGGCGCGCGGCTCGGGGAGTAAACGAGAAACCGCAGGAAATCCACCCAACGGAAGAAGAACGGAGATTATACGATGTTCGGATATTATTACGGTTTCGATATGTACTATCTGGTGCTGATCGTGCCCTGCATCGTGTTCGCGATGTGGGCGCAGATGAGCGTCAAATCCAACTTTGACAAATTTTCACGCGTGCGCAACCGCCGCGGCATCACCGCCGCACAGGCGGCACAGGCGGTCTTGCAGCAAAACGGCGTGACCGGTGTGCGCTTTGAGCGCATCGCAGGCAATCTGACCGATCACTTCGACCCTCGTGACAACGTCATCCGGCTGTCGTCGCCGGTCTATGACTCGACCTCGGTCGCGGCGATCGGCGTCGCGTGCCATGAAGCGGGGCATGCCGTGCAGTATGCGCGCAATTATGCGCCCATGCGTCTGCGCTCGGCGATCATTCCGATCACACAGTTCGGCTCGGTGGCATCCTGGCCGCTGCTCGTGCTCGGTCTGGTGCTCAACAATGATATGCTCGCGGTCATCGGCATCGCGCTGTTTGCGCTGTCGACCGTGTTCCAGCTTGTGACGCTGCCCGTCGAACTGGACGCGTCGCGCCGTGCGCTCGCCGCGATCCATGACGGCTATCTGCTCGACGAGGAAGAGTATCCCATGGCAAAAAAGACGCTGTGGGCGGCGGCGATGACCTATGTCGCGGCACTCGCGACCTCGCTTGCAAGCCTGCTCAGACTGCTGCTGATTTTCGGAGGACAGAGACGAGATGATTAAGAAACGGCCGACGACCCCGCGCGAGGTCGCGCTTTTCACGCTGTTTTCGATGAATGAGGACGGCGCGTGGTCGGACGGTGCGCTGCATTACTATCTGGAGCGCGCCGACCTGTCCGCACGGGACGCGGCGCTCGCCACCCGACTGAGCTACGGCGTGATCCAAAACCGCGCGATGTGCGATTTTTATCTGACACGGTTTTCGAGCGTGCGTCTTAAAAAAATCGACGCGCGCGTACTCGAGGCGCTGCGTATGGGTGTGTATCAGCTCACACTGATGGAACGCATTCCCGCGCACGCGGCGGTCGGGGAGACCGTCGCGCTCATCGAGCGGTATGCCCACGCAAGCACACGCACGGTCGGTTTTGCAAACGGCGTGTTGCGTGCGGTCGCACGCGCGGTCGAGACAAAAACGCTGCCCGTGCTCAACTGCGCGGAAAAGGAAAGCTATTATGCACTGCGCTACAGCCATCCCGAATGGTTGGTGCGCGCATGGTCTGCGCAGTTCGGACAGAAGGAGACCGGGCGGCTGTGCGAGGCGGACAACGCCGCCGCACCGCTGTCTCTGCGCGTGAGCCGTGAAAAGATTGCGCGGCAGGATGCGATCGCGGCGCTCGAAGCCGCCGGATTTGCGCCGCGTGCGCATGAAACGATTGAAAATATTGTGCTGTGCGCCGGCGGAGACATTGCAAACCTGTCGCTCTTTCAGCAGGGCACAGTCACGGTGCAGGATGGTGCGGGCGTGGTCTGCGTTGACACACTGGACCCGCAGCCGCACGAGCTGATCGTCGATTGCTGCGCTGCGCCGGGCGGCAAGAGCTTTTATGCCGCAGAGCGCATGAAAAACACAGGAAAAGTTGTATCCTGTGACATTTATGAGCACAAACTGGACAAAATAAAAGCGGGAGCCGCGCGGCTGGGTGCGCACAATGTCGAAACGCGTCTGGCGGACGCGACCAAGCGGCAGGACGATCTGGTCGGACGCGCCGACCGCGTGCTGTGCGATGTGCCGTGCTCGGGACTGGGCATCATCCGCAAAAAGCCCGAAATCCGTTACAAGACCCCCGAAGCGCTCGCGGAACTGCCCGCGGTGCAGCTTGCGATTTTGCAAAACTGCGCGGATTACGTCAAGCCCGGCGGCACACTCGTCTATTCGACCTGCACGATCATGCAGTGCGAAAATAAGGACGTCGTGCGTGCGTTCCTTGCAGAGCGCCCGGATTTTGCACTCGAACCGTTTTCCCATCCAGCATGTGGCATGCAGGAGGAAGGCATGGTCACGCTGCTGCCGCACATCCACGATACCGACGGATTTTTCATTGCCAAGCTGAGGAGAAACACATGACCGAGATCAAGACCCTGACCATTGCGGAACTCAAAACCGCGCTGACCGACATGGGGGAAAAACCCTTCCGCGCCGGACAGATCTTTAAGTGGCTGCATCAACCGGTCGAGTCGTTCGACGAAATGACCGATCTGTCCAAGGATCTGCGCGCAAAGCTTGCGCAGCGCTTTGTGCTGACCGTACCGGTCATCGAGCGCAAGCAGGTGTCCAAGGTCGATGGCACGGTCAAATACCTGTGGCGCATGCAGGGCGGCGACTGCGTCGAAAGCGTGCTCATGCGCTATAAGCACGGCAACACGGTCTGTGTGTCGACACAGGTCGGCTGCCGCATGGGCTGCGTGTTCTGCGCGTCGGGTCTGTTCGGTCTCAAGCGCAACTTATCCGCGGGCGAAATCCTCGATGAGGTACTCTTCATGCAAAAGGACAGCGGAGAGCCGGTACATAACATCGTGCTCATGGGTACGGGCGAACCGCTCGATAACTACGAAAATGTTGTGAAATTCCTGCATCTTGTCAGCAGCGAGGGCGGCGTGAATATCGGTCAGCGCCATATCTCCTTGTCAACAAGCGGAATTGCTGATAAAATAGAGATGTTAGCGAAGGAAAAGCTGCAAATCACGCTTTCCATTTCGCTGCACGCGCCCGACAACGACAGCCGCAGCGCGATGATGCCGGTCAACCGGAGTTTTCCGATCGAGCGGCTGATCGCCTCGACGAACGCCTATTTCGACACCACAGGTCGCCGCGTTTCCTATGAATACGCGATGGCGCGTGGGGTCAGCGATCGTCCGTGGCAGGCAGAGCAGCTTGCAAAGCTGCTGCGCGGCCGTCCCGCACATGTCAACCTGATCCCGCTTAACGAGGTCGCGGAGAGCGCACTCAAGCCGAGTACACGCGAGAGCGTGCGCAAATTCCAGGAGATTCTCGAAAAGCACGGGATCGCCGCGACGGTGCGGCGCAAGCTCGGACCGGATATCGACGCTGCCTGCGGCCAGCTTCGCCGCAGACAGCTGGAAAATGAGGGAACGAAATGACTTCATACGGAAAAAGTGACAGAGGCTGCGTGCGTCCGACCAATCAGGACTCGTTTGCGATCGATATGCAGCCCGAAGCCGCGCTGCTCGCCGTTTGTGACGGTATGGGCGGCGCGAATGCGGGCAATGTGGCGAGCCGCTTTGCTATCGAGACCTTTATGGGCGCGCTGCGCGAGGGCTTGCAGCCCGATATGGACGCGGCGGCGCGGCAATCTCTGCTGCGTACTGCGGTCGAACGCGCAAACGACACGGTGTATCATCTGTCGGTCGCACAGCCTGAGTTTCGCGGCATGGGCACGACACTCGTTGGCTGCATCGCCGCGAAAACCGGCATGACGCTCGTTAATGTCGGAGACAGTCGCGCGTATTGCGTGCACACCGGCGGCGCACAGCGTCTGACCGAGGACCACTCCTACGTCGAGGAAATGATGCGCCGCGGCAAGCTCACCGAGGAAGCGGCGCGTGTGCACCCAAACAAAAATCTCATCACCCGCGCCATCGGCATCGACCCCGAGGTCGAGTGCGATCTTTACGAGGTCACGCTTGCGCCGAATGACGTGCTGCTGCTGTGCTCGGATGGGCTGAGCGGCATGGTACGCGACGAGGAAATCTCGCGCATCGTGTGCACACAGGATACTTTACAGACCGCGGGCGACGCTTTGGTGGAGCAAGCCAAGCAAAACGGCGGGCAGGATAATATTACGGTCGTACTTTATCGCGACGACCATGCGGAAACAGAGGAGGCGTGATCTATGGACAAGTACATAGGCAAGCTGCTCGACAATCGGTACGAGGTCCTCGAGGTCGCGGGCGTCGGCGGTATGGCGACGATCTACAAAGCGCGCTGTCATGTACTCAACCGATTTGTCGCGATCAAAATTTTAAAAGACGAATACGCGCAGGATGAAGAGATCCGCCGCCGTTTTTATATGGAATCGCAGGCAGTCGCAAAGCTGTCCCATCCCAATATCGTTGCGGTCTATGACGTCAGCCACACGGAAGGTCTGGATTATATCGTCATGGAGCTGATAGAGGGCGTGACGCTCAAGGAATATTTGCAGCGCAAGGGCCATCTGTCGTGGCAGGAAACGCTGTTTTTTGCGCAGCAGATCGCGCGTGCGCTGTCGCATGCGCACAGCCGCGGCGTGATCCATCAGGACATCAAGCCGCAAAATGTGTTAATTACGAACGAGGGGCAGGCAAAGGTCACGGATTTCGGCATTGCATCGTTTGCCGCAAATCAGGAGACACGTATCGTGCAGGAGGCCATCGGCTCGGTGCACTATATTTCGCCCGAACAGGCGAAGGGCTCTACGGTCGACTACCGAACCGATCTGTACTCGCTCGGCGTGGTCATGTACGAAATGCTGACCGGAAAGCTGCCGTTTGAGGGTGAGACCGCGCTGTCGATCGTGATGCAGCACATCAACGCGATGCCGCTCATGCCGTCCGAGGTGGTTGCGGGCATCCCGAAGGGTATCAACCAGATCGTTATGCATGCGATGTGCCCTACGGTCTCGCGCCGCTATCACTCTGCCGACGAGCTGTACAGCGATCTGCAAAAGGTCAAGAACGACCCGTCCATCACGTTTGACTATGAGTGTGAGATCGTACGCGGAGAAGCGCCAGCACTCGATGAAACGCAGGCGATCCCGAACGTGCACGAGGTGCGTCATCAGGCGGCGGAGCAGTACCGCGCGCAAAAGCCTGCACAGCAGGACAGCTATGCCCCCCGTCCGCAGCAGCGCAAAAAGACCGCAGTCGCGGAAAAAGAAGGACCGTCCTCAACAACGGTCGCAGTCATCGCGGTCGTGGCCTTTGCAGTCATCGCAATGGTCATTGCAGGCTTGCTCATGTTCAGCGGAGGCGCAGGCAAAAACAAGGTCGAAGTGCCGAATTTCGTTGGTCTCAATTATCAGGACAACATTGAGGGACAGGCAAAGTACGCGGATTTCATATTCTCAGTCACGGAGCGTGTGGATGCGACACAGCCGAACGGCACGGTACTGGAGCAGGACACGAAGGAAGGCAGCAAGGTGACGAAGGGTTCGACGATCGGACTCGTAGTCTGTGTCGGCAACGACGAAAAGCAGCAGGATCAGGAATATACCGTGGAAAATTTTGAGGGGCAGACCCGCGAAGAAGCGGAAACCACACTGCGCAGCCTGGAACTGAAGATCGACTATCGCTTTGAGGAAAAGACATCGGATACCGTGGAGCAGGGGAAGATCATCGAGACCAATCCTGCCGCGGGCGAGAAGATGACCGACAAAGATACGCTGGTGCTCTATGTCAGCTCCGGCAAGGACACCGAAAATACCTCCAAGATGCCCAATGTCGTCGGACAGCCCATTAGTGAGGCCAAAAAGATCCTGGACGCATACGACATCAAGATCGCGAAGCAGAGCAAGGTCGCGAGCGATCAGCCGGAAGGCACGGTCGTCAGTCAGTCGATCGACGAGGGACAGGAGGTCGAAGCAGGCAAGGGCGTTTCACTCGAAATTTCCTCCGGCATTGCGCCGAACAAGCCTGAAGATACGACCGGTAATGACAACGCGGGCACCACGCCAAGCGGCGGCGCCGCGACCAGTGCGTCCCGCACGATCACCGTTTCGATCCCGGAGGATCAGCAGGCGTCCGCCCATATCGTGGTCAAATTCGACGACGGTACGGTCGCCTATGATAAGACGACTACGGGACAGGCGAGCGTGGATGTATCGCTGACCGGTACGGGCACGCGCTATGTGACCGTATTCATCAACGATCAGCAGATCGGCTCGCAGGAAGTGAACTTTAGCTGATGGAACAGAATTTGACCGAAGGCATGATCGTCAAGGGCATTGGCGGTTTTTACTATGTCGCGTGCGGAGATGCCGTCATAGAATGCAAGGCACGCGGTAAATTTCGCCGCACGGTGGGCAAACCCATCGTCGGCGACCGCGTGACCGTGCAGATGCAGCCCGACGGGACAGGATACTTACAGGAGATCGCGCCGCGCCGCAACGAACTGGTGCGTCCTGCGGTCGCGAATCTTGATCTGCTCGTCGCGGTCGCATCCGCGGCACCGCCGCAGACCGACCCATTTTTGATCGACAAGGTGTGCGCGATCGCGGAAAATAAGGGCATCGGCATGCTGCTCGTACTCAATAAGACCGATTTGGACGAAGCGGATGAATTGCAGGGGATTTACCACAAAGCGGGCATCGAAACGCTGTGCGTCAGCGCGGAGACGGGCGCGGGCATTGATGCACTGCTTGAACGTCTGCACGGCAGGGTGTCCGCATTCGCGGGCAATTCGGGCGTAGGCAAGTCCAGTCTGCTCAACCGGCTCGTGCCGGATTTTCACGCCCAGGTCGGTACGATCTCCGACCGTATCCAACGCGGACGGCACACCACCCGTCATGTTGAGCTGATCGCACTCGAAGGCGGCGGTTACCTTGCGGACACGCCCGGTTTTTCCTCGTTCGATACCGAGCAGATGGATCTTGTGCTCGCGGAGGATCTGCAATATGCGTTTCCCGAGTTTGCACCATACCTCGGTCAATGCAAGTTTACGGGCTGCGCACATGTGCGTGAAAAGGGCTGCGCCGTGCTCGCGGCGGTCGAAGCGGGGGAGATCCCGCGTTCACGTCATGAGAGCTATGTCAAACTCTACGAAAGCGTAAAGGATCTGAAGGAATGGGAACTTTCCAAGGGCGCCCAGCGCTGATTTTTTCCGCCGCGCCCGAAACCGAATACGGCTACATCCACGATTATCTCGCGGCACATCCTGATGCGGTCATTTGCTGTGCGGATGCCGGTGTGCGACATGCGCGCGCGGTCGGCGTGACCCCGGACGTTGTTGTTGGAGATTTTGACTCCGGCACATGCCCGACAGAGGGCGAAGTGATTCTCTTGCAGCCGGAAAAGGACGACACCGACACACAGCATTGTCTGCGTCTGCTCATCGAGCGCGGCTGCGGGGAGATTACGGTCGTATGCGCGACCGGCGGTCGGATCGACCATCTGCTCGGCAATCTTTCGCTGTGCGAGCAGGCACATGCACTCGGCGGATGCTGCCGGATTTTAGACCGGCAGAACCTTGTTTTTTTGCATGAAGGCGGAGCGCAGCATTTCAAAATGCCGCCGCAGTATCGCTTTTTTTCCATCCTACCGCTCGACGCGGAACTCCGCGACGTGACCATCACGGGGGCGAAGTATCCACTCGAGCACGGCATCATCCATCGCATTGGTATGATTTCCATTTCCAATGAGGCGGTGCAGACGACCGTGGGCGTTGAAATCGGGCAGGGAAGTGCGCTCATCGTGCTCGCCCGCGACGCATAGTCCCCTTTGTTCAAAATGCCATCGCGTCCTTGCGGCGCGGTGGCTTTTTTTGTTTGCTTTGTTTTGCAGTTTTGCATCAACGTACTTGCAAAATTGCAAGCAGGAGACTATAATGATAAAGACGATTTTGTGAGTGTGACAGCTGGGGTGAAAATGGCTGTCTATGCAGCGAGTGGGAGGAACAACGCAGTGTTGAAACCAATTTCGAAGATTGCATCCGGCGTGCAGGCGTCAACGACGCTGGCGATCGACGCCATGTATAAGCAGATGAAGGCGCGCGGGGAGGATGTCGTCGGCTTTGGCGCAGGCGAGCCTGATTTTGCAACGCCCGAGCGCATCAAGGCTGCGGGTATTGCCGCGATCATGAGCAATCTGACGAAATATACGCCCGCGGCGGGTCTGCCCAAGCTGCGTGAGGCGGCATGTTATCGTTTGAAGCAGGATTGTAACGTCGATTATGCGCCCGAGCAGATCGTGGTCGCATCGGGCGCGAAGCATAATGTCTATATTGCACTGATGACGCTGTGCGACCCGGGGGATGAGGTCGTTATTCTCGCGCCCTACTGGGTGTCTTACAGCGAAATGGTGCGACAGGCGGGCGCGGTTCCCGTGATTGTTGCGGCGAGCGAAGCACAGGACTTTAAGGTCAGTGCGGAACAGCTCGATGCTGCAATTACGGAAAAGACCAAGGTCGTGATGCTCAACTCACCCTCGAACCCGACCGGCATGGTCTATACCCGTGCGGAGCTCGAAGCGATCGCCGCGGTTTGCGTCAAGCACAATGTTTATGTCATTGCGGATGAGATTTACTGCAACCTCGTCTATGACGATCTTGAGTTTGTATCCTTCGCCTCGCTGAGCGAGGACATCAAGCAGCGTACGATCCTCATTAACGGCGTGTCAAAGTCCTATGCGATGACCGGATGGCGTATCGGTTATGCCGCGGCAAACCACGAGATCGCCAAGGCAATGAGCAACTATCTCAGCCATTCGACCTCAGCGCCCTCGACGATCTCGCAGTATGCCGCGATCGAAGCACTGACCGGCACACAGGAGGACATCGACGAAATGCGCTTGCAGTTCGAGGAGCGCCGGAACCATCTGGTCGAGCATATGAACCGCATCCCGGGCGTTTCCTGCCTCAAGCCCCAGGGTGCGTTCTATGTCATGATGAATATGTCGTCCTTCCTTGGAAAGACGATGTACGGCAAAAAGATTGAAAATGATACCGATTTTGCACAGCTTTTCCTCGAAAAGGGCAAGGTGGCGACGGTTCCTTGCACCTCGTTTGCAGCACCGGGCTATATCCGCTGGAGCTATGCGACCTCACTGACCGAGATCGACAAGGGGCTTGACCGTCTGGAGACCTTCATCAAGAATGCGTGAATCTTACATAGAGTGGCTTTTTTTCTTGAAATAGCACGCGAAAAATGATAAAATAAGGGCGGACTGTTGCAGTCCGCCTTTTTACGCGATACTGTCGGGAAATCACCCGTTAGATCATCATCACAGACCGAAAGGATGTCGTACACTTGAACGCACAATACGAAAGCCCTTTTTGCTCGCGCTATGCCTCGGATGAGATGCTCTATGTATTCTCGCCGGACATGAAATTCTCCACCTGGCGCCGCTTGTGGATCTCGCTTGCCAAGGCGGAAATGGCACTCGGACTGCCCATTACACAGGAGCAGATCGACGAGATGCAGGCGCATATCACCGATATCGACTATGATACTGCGCGCCGCCGCGAAAAAGAGGTGCGCCACGATGTCATGGCGCATGTCTATACCTTCGGCAAGGCCGCGCCCAAGGCAGCGGGCATCATTCATCTTGGCGCGACAAGTGCGTATGTTGGTGACAATACCGACATTATCCAGCTGCGCGAAGGTCTGCTGCTTGTGCGCAAGAAGCTCGTCACGGTGCTCGATCGTCTGGCAAAGTTCGCGGACGCACATAAGGCGCAGCCGACGCTCGGCTTCACGCATTTTCAGCCTGCACAGCTGACTACGGTCGGCAAGCGTGCAACGCTGTGGATGAACGAGCTGCTCATGGATCTCGATGAGGTCGAATACCGTCTGGAAAACCTGCGTATGCTCGGCTCCAAGGGCACGACGGGCACACAGGCATCCTTCGTCGAGCTGTTTGACGGCGACGATCGCAAGGTCAAGGAACTCGAGCAGCGCATTGCGGACGACTTCGGGTTTGCCGGCGTTGTACCGGTGTCCGGTCAGACCTATTCGCGCAAGATCGACGCGCAGATGATTGCGACCCTGTCCGGCATCGCGCAGTCCGCGTCCAAGTTCGCGACAGATCTGCGCCTGCTGCAACATCTCAAGG
The DNA here is from genome assembly GCA_029267335.1 of Intestinibacillus massiliensis. GTDB lineage: Bacteria > Bacillota > Clostridia > Oscillospirales > Butyricicoccaceae > Intestinibacillus > Intestinibacillus massiliensis_A. The sequence goes on from JAJUJC010000003.1 coordinate 168,706, forward strand.
AGATCGAGGAGCCGTTCGAGGCACACCAGATCGGCTCGTCCGCGATGCCGTACAAGCGCAACCCCATGCGCTCGGAGCGCATTTGTGCGCTCGCGCGTTATGTCATCTGCGACAGCCTGAACCCCGCGTTCACTTCTGCGACGCAGTGGTTCGAGCGCACGCTTGACGATTCCGCGAATAAGCGCATTTCCGTGCCGGAGGCGTTCCTCGGCATTGACGCGATCCTCAATATCATGATCAACGTCGTATCTGGTCTCGTGGTCTATCCCAAGGTTATCCACCAGCGCGTGATGAACGAGCTGCCCTTTATGGCGACCGAGAATATTATGATGAGCGCGGTCAAGCGCGGCGGCAACCGCCAGGATCTGCACGAGCGCATTCGTGAGCACTCGATGGCGGCGGGCAAGCGCATCAAGGAGGAGGGACTTGAGAACGACCTGATCGACCGCATTGCAAACGACCCGATGTTCGGCATGAGCCGCGCGGAGATCGAAGCGGAGCTTGACCCGACGAACTATATCGGGCGCAGCCCGGCACAGGTCGATGACTTCCTGAACGATTGTGTCTATCCGCGCATCAAGCCGTATCTGGGCGGGGAAGAGCTCCACATCGAGATCAACCTGTAAGTCAAAAAAGACTTTTATTGACTTCTGTACACGAAAAGTCTATAATGTTTTTCGTGTCTGAAAGTAATTAGGAGGTAACAAAAGTGAAGAAGAGCATCGCATCCTTCATCGCCGTCATGCTGGTCATCGTACTGCTGGGCTTGGCGTCGGTCATGGGATTCAGCGTTGGGAAAACGACCGTGATCCCCAGCGTGTTCAGTACGGAGGGCATTCGCCGCGGTCTGGATCTGGTGGGCGGTTCGTCCATTACCTATGAGGCAAATCTCCCCGAAAACTATGATATGACAAAGCTCCCGAGCGACATGAAGACCGCGCAGGCTATGCTGCGTGCACGTCTTGATGCGCAGGGTTTTACCGAAGCGACCCTGACGCTGCAGGGCGACCGCCGTATTACGGTTGAGATCCCGTCTATCAAGAATCCGGAAGAAGCGGTACAGACCCTTGGCAAGACCGCACAGCTGAAGTTCGTCGATGCCGACGGCAACGAGATCCTGAGCGGTACGGACGTTAAGAAGGCGACCGCACGCTTCGGTGCGACCTCGCAGGGCGGCATGGAGCAGAACTATGTCGAACTGGAGTTCAAGGCGGAAGCCGTTGCAAAGTGGGCGGAAGCGACAAAGAAGGCAGCGCAGCAGGCTGCGACCGGCAAGAACTTTATTGCGATCCTCATGGATAACGATGTCGTCGAGAGTGCAAGCGTGAGCAGCGAATATGCGGCTACGGGCATCAACAGCGAAACCTGCGTTATTTCCGGTCAGTTCACGGCGGAGACAGCGGGCCAGCTTGCAAACCTCGTCAACATTGGTCAGCTGCCGTTCACGCTGACGCAGGATGAACTGCGCGCAGTCGGTCCCGAGCTGGGCTCCAATGCGCTGCACAACAGCTTCTATGCGCTCATCATCGGCGTTCTCCTGATCGCACTGCTCATGGTCGTACTGTATCGCCTGCCGGGCGTGGTTTCGGTCATTGCGCTGTGCTTCTTCATGGTTATCGAAGCAATCATCCTCGCGGTGTTCCACGTTAACCTGTCCTTGCCGGGTATCGCCGGTATCGTGCTGTCGGTCGGTATGGCGGTCGATGCGAACGTCATTATCTTCGAGCGCATCAAGGAAGAGCTGCGCGCGGGCAAGTCGGTCAAGGCTTCGATCGACTCGGGCTTTAAGCGTGCATTTACGGCAATTCTGGACTCCAATGTCACAACGCTGATCGCGGCAGTCGTTCTGTACGGTCTGGGCACCGGCACGGTCAAGGGCTTCGCGATGACGCTGGGCATGGGCGTTATCGTCTCGATGTTCACGGCACTGACCGTGACCCACTTCCTGCTCAACCGCATGGTGGACTTCAGAATCAAAAATCCCAAGGTCTACGGTGCATAAAGAAAGGAGGCGGTTCACATGAAGAAGACATTTCCCGTTGTAAAGAATTTTAAAATTTTCGGCATTATTTCGATCCTGCTGTGCTCGATCGGTCTGTTCAGCATTCTTGCGTTGCCGTTTGGACTCAATCTGTTCAATCTGTCGATCGACTTTGCGGGCGGCACACAGATGGAATTCAACATGAATACACCGGTCACGACCGAGATCAAGGATCAGGTCAAGAGCGTGTTCTCCGATGCGACCGGCGTGACGCCTTCGAGTGTCATCAATGCAAGCGATACGCATGTCATCGTGCGTATGAGCAGCATCGACTCTGAGAAGCGTCAGGCGGCGATCTCCGCAATGGAGAAGAAGTTCAACCTGACCGAGAACGACCTCTATCAGAACGAGGACGTCAGCGCATCGGTCGGTCAGGACATGCAGCGCACGGCGTTCCTGTCCGCGATCGTTGCGGTCATCCTGATGATGCTCTACATCAGCTTCCGTTTTGAGTTTACCTCCGGTCTGGCGGCGGTCGTCTGCCTGTTGCATGATCTGCTCATTATGCTGACCTGCTATGTGGTATTCCAGATCTCGATGGACAGCAAGTTCATCGCGGCGGCGCTGACCATTCTCGGCTACTCCATCAACGCGTCGATCATCGTATTTGACCGCGTGCGTGAAAACCTGCGCACCTCGCGCAAGGAGCCGTTCGAGGACGTTGCAGAACGCAGCGTTTGGCAGACCATGGGTCGTACCATCAACACCACGCTGACCACGCTGTTCACGGTCGGCATGCTGTGCATCCTGGTACCGTCCCTGCGCAACTTCGCAGTGCCGCTTATCATCGGCATCATCTCCGGCGCATATTCCTCGATTCTGCTTTCAAGCGCGCTGTGGGGCAAGTTCCGCAAGATTTTCCGCAAGAAGCATGCATAAACGTGTCGCATATTGCAGCAAAAGAGGGTACCCTGTCGGGGTATCCTCTTTTGTAAATCGCGGCATACTACATTTGTTTGAATTTTACGCAGAAGAAGGGAGGAGAACGCATGGACTGCGGTATTTCCACGGCTTGTTTCTATCCGGAACCGCTCGAAGACACGGTCGACCGTATCGCCGCACTCGGCGTGGGTGTAGTCGAGGTCTTTGTCAATACGGAATCGGAATTTCATCCGACCTTTGTGCGCGACATGAAGGCGCGGCTCGATGCGCATGGCTTGCGCGTTGCATCGCTCCATCCGTTTACCTCACCGATGGAGGGACAACTGCTGCTTTCCAATTACGACCGCCGCACACAGGATGGCATTGCGCAGTATCGCAATTACTTTGAGGCAGCACACATGCTTGGCGCACACAGCCTGACCTTTCACGGGGAGCGCAGTATTATCCGCGACCGTGACGCTGAGGATACTGCGCGCAAGCTCGAGGTCTATGCCACGCTGTGTGAGGTCGCAGCGGAGTACGGCATCGCGCTTGCGCAGGAGAACGTGGCGTGGTGCAAATCGGAAAGCCCGGACTATATCAAGCGCCTGTATGCTGCGGTGCCTGCGCTGCGGTATACGCTCGATATTAAGCAGGCGCACCGCGCAGGGCATCACTGGAGCGAATACCTCGATGCGATGGGGGAGCGTATCATCAATGTGCATATCAATGATTTTGATGAGACCCATAGCTGCATGCTGCCGGGCGAGGGTGTGATGCAGTATGACGCGCTGTTCGACCGCCTGGCGGCTCTGGGCTATGATGAACAGGTGCTAATTGAGGTCTATGACAGTGATTATGAGTCGCTGGAACAAATTCAACGTTCACTCCTTTTTTTGGATAGCTGCGCCGCACATAGAGAAAATTGCCGTTCCGACTTTTCTTTTGCGCGAGAAAATGTTACAATAGAACCACAAGGATCCACCCGACAGATAGTGAGATGATCGCATGAAATGCCCGTTTTGTAATTTTGCAGATAGTAAGGTCGTTGATTCCCGTCCGACCGACGAGGGGAGCAGCATTCGCCGCCGCCGTGAGTGCCTGAGCTGCGGCAAGCGCTTCACGACCTATGAGACCGTAGAGCGGCTGCCGCTCATGCTCGTCAAGCGTGATGGCACGCGCGAGCCATACGACCGCCAGAAGCTGCTTTCGGGCGTGATGAAGGCGTGCGAAAAGCGTCCGGTGCCGCAGGCACGGCTCGAGCAGCTCGTCGATGAGGTTGAGCAGAAGCTGTTTGGCACACTGGAATACGAGGTGTCCTCTAAGGCAATCGGGGAGATGGTCATGGAACAGCTCAAGAACGTCGATGAGGTCGCTTATGTGCGGTTTGCATCGGTTTATCGTCAGTTTAAGGACATTAACACCTTTATGGAGGAGCTGAATACGCTCATCCGCGAAAACGAAAAGAAATGAGTTTGATCGCGCGTCCTTTTGGGCCGCGCGATTTTTTGTAGGAAAGCATAAAAAAGGCTTGCAATTTGCGGGTGAGAGTGTTATCCTAAACCCATCAACTGAATAGCAGTTCTTCAGGGCAGGGTGAAATTCCCTACCGGCGGTATAGCCCGCGAGCGGATGCGTCAGCATTGCAGCAGATTCGGTGAAACTCCGAGGCCGACAGTATAGTCTGGATGGAAGAAGAAAACAGATTGCAGGATACGGCATTTTGTCGTTTGTTCCCGTTATCTTTTGTGCTCTGAAATGCCGTATGGTATTTCAGATTTTTTGTTTTTGTGCCTTTTCTTAGGATAGGTGCAGCTAAACGCCCTGAAGAATGATCTTCAGGGCGTTTTTTGATACGAGGAGTGATCGTAATGGACGAAACATATATGCGCCGTGCACTGGTGTTCGCGGCGCGCGGGGCAGGGCGTGTCAATCCCAATCCCATGGTCGGCTGCGTCATCGTCAAAGACGGGCGTGTCATCGGGGAGGGGTGGCATGAGGCGTACGGCGGACTGCATGCCGAGCGGCAGGCCCTCGCGCACTGCACCGAAGACGCGGCGGGTGCAACGCTCTATGTGACGCTTGAGCCGTGCTGCCACTGGGGCAAAACGCCGCCGTGCACGGATGCGATCCTTGCGCATCAGATTGCCCGTGTTGTCATCGGCTGCATGGACCCGAATCCACTGGTAGCGGGGCAGGGCGCCGCACTGCTGCGACAGCACGGCGTTGCGGTCGAGAGCGGTCTCTTAGAGACCGAATGCCGCGCACTCAATCGCGTGTTTTTACACTACATCCAAACGCAAACTCCGTTCGTTGTGCTCAAATATGCCATGACGCTCGATGGTAAGCTCGCAGCGGCATCGGGCGACAGCAAATGGGTGACGGGAACACAGGCGCGACAGCATGTGCACGAAACGCGCAACCGACTCGCGGCGATCATGGTCGGCATCGGGACGGTACAGGCAGACGACCCGATGCTCACCTGCCGCATCGAGGGCGGACGCAATCCGCTTCGTATTGTATGCGATAGCCATTTGCGCATCTCGCCGGACAGCAGCATCGTGCGCACCGCGCGTGAGATCCCGACACTGATCGCCGCGATCGAACACAACGAACGCGCAGCGGCACTGGAAGCGGCAGGAGTGGAACTGCTTATGTGTGCGCAGCGGGACGGCCACGTCGATCTGCGCGACCTGATGGCAAAGCTCGGTGCGCGCGGTGTGGACAGCGTGCTGCTTGAGGGCGGCGCAGCACTACACTATGCCGCGCTCGAGGCGGGTATCGTGCAGTCGATACACGCGTACATCGCGCCCAAGCTAATCGGTGGCACGCGTGCGAAATCGCCGGTAGGCGGCACGGGCATCGCGCGTATGGCGGACGCGATCGCTTTGCAGAACACGCGCCTGACACACTTGGGACAAGATTTTCTGTTGGAAGGGGAGATCGCATGTTCACCGGAATCGTAGAGGAGATCGGTCGCGTGACGCGGCTCGAGTCTGGTGCGAAAGGCGCCAGACTGACGCTCGAAGCGGCGCGTGTGCTCGAAGGGACGGCACTGGGCGACAGCATCGCGGTGAACGGTGTGTGCCTGACGGTGACCGACCTGACCGCACACGGCTTCACCGCAGACGTCATGGCGGAAACGTTGCGCCGCTCGTCACTCGGCGCGCTGCACGCGGGCGCATCGGTTAATTTGGAGCGTGCAATGGCGGCAAACGGGCGCTTTGGCGGACACATCGTATCCGGACACATCGACGGCACGGGCACGCTGACACAGGCGCGGCGCGAGGACAATGCGGTCTGGCTGACGGTCGAGACACCACCTGCGCTGCTGCGGTATATCATCGAAAAAGGTTCGATCGCGATCGACGGAGTCAGCCTGACGGTCGCCCAGGTCGATGCACACTGCTTTGCGGTCTCAATCATCCCGCACACGGGCGCGCAAACCACTTTGCTGACCAAGCGGGCGGGCGAACCTGTCAATCTGGAGTGCGATATGATCGGCAAATATGTCGAAAAACTGTTCACCCCGGCACAGTCGGAACAAAAACAAGGACTGACGCTCGCATTTTTGAGCGAACACGGATTTTAGGAGGAAATAGAGATGGAAACACAGCTGCACACGGTCGAGCAGGCGCTGGATGCCCTGCGCGCGGGCAAGAACATCCTGGTCATTGACGATCCCGACCGCGAAAACGAGGGCGATCTCATCTGCGCCGCGCGTTTTGCGACGACGGAGAACGTCAATTTCATGGCGACGCACGCCAAGGGGCTGATCTGTATGCCGATGTCGGCAGCGCTCGCCGACAGACTGGGCTTGCCGCCTATGGTTGAGGACAATACCGACAACCACGAGACCGCCTTCACGGTTTCGATCGACCACAAGGACACGACGACCGGCATTTCTGCCGAGGAACGCGGCTACACCGCACGCAAGGCGATCGAAGCACAGGCGCAGCCGTCGGATTTCCGCCGTCCGGGCCACATGTTTCCGCTGCGCGCAGTCGAAGGCGGCGTGCTCAAGCGCGCAGGTCACACCGAAGCGACCGTCGACCTGTGTCGGCTCGCCGGCCTGGAGGAATGCGGACTGTGCTGCGAAATCATGCGCGAGGACGGCACGATGATGCGCACGACCGAGCTGAAAGCGTTTGCGCGCGCACACAATCTGGTCATGATCTCGCTTGCCGACCTGATCGCGTACCGCCGCAGCACGGAATCGCTCATCGAGCGCGTCACCTGTGCGGACTTCCCGACGCGTTATGGCAAGTTCAAAATTTACGGCTATGTCAACCGTCTGAACGGTGAGCATCATGTTGCCATGACGATGGGCGATGTCGCGGACGGCGCGCCGGTGCTTGGACGCGTTCATTCGGAATGCCTGACCGGCGATGCGCTCGGTTCTGCGCGGTGCGACTGCGGTGAGCAGTACGATGCCGCGATGAAACGCATCGCGCAGGAAGGGCGTGGCGTCATGGTCTATATGCGGCAGGAGGGGCGCGGCATCGGACTCATCAACAAGCTGCGCGCCTATGAACTGCAAGATCAGGGCATGGATACAGTGGAAGCAAACGTTGCGCTCGGCTTTGCGCCCGATCTGCGTGATTATGGCATCGGCGCACAGATTTTGAGTGACCTCGGCGTGCACAAGCTGCGGCTGCTCACGAACAATCCGACCAAGGTGGTCGGTCTGAGCGGTTATGGCATCGAAATCGTCGACCGCGTGCCGATCCAGATCGCGGCAAATCCCTATGACGCGTTTTATCTCAAAACCAAGCAGGCAAAAATGGCGCATATGACCGAATATTGAAACGATACAGGAGGAACAAATTATGAAAATTCTCGAAGGTAAGCTGGTAGCAGGCAAGGGCAAATATGCCATCGTTGCGGCGCGTTTTAACGAATTCATCGTATCGAAACTGGTCGGCGGCGCACAGGATGCGCTCGTGCGGCACGGCGTGGAGGACGATGACATCGCACTGGCGTGGGTGCCGGGTGCATTTGAGATCCCGCTCGTCGCAAAAAAACTCGCCGCAAGCGGAAAATATGATGCGGTGCTGTGCTTGGGCGCGGTCATCCGCGGATCGACCTCGCACTATGATTATGTGTGCAGCGAAGTCTCCAAGGGCGTCGCGGCGGTCGGATTGGAGACCGGCGTGCCTACGATCTTTGGTGTGGTCACGACCGACACGATCGAGCAGGCGATCGAGCGTGCAGGCACCAAGGCGGGTAACAAGGGCTATGACGCGGCATGCACCGCGATCGAAATGGCAAATCTCCTGCGCGGGCTTTAAAGAGCAGATACGGGCGGCATGGCATTGTGCCGCCCGTATCCGTAAATGAGTTTGACGCAGCCATGGCATGACAACAAAGGAGGATTCCGGAAAAACCGGAAGCGCATCGTCATTGCGCTGGCGGTGTGGCTGGTCGTCATGCTCCGTTGGTTTACGGACGCTGTGGGATAACCCCGGCGTGCCGTCCTGCGCGCGATGTCACCGGTTGCGTGCGTGCGAAAAGTCCACATAATAGAAAACTCCCGCTCGTTCGCAGTGTGCGTTCGAGCGGGAGCTTTTTATTTAGCGGTGTTCGTTTTTGCGGGTGACGGGGACGCGGCGCGTGCGGCGATCAAAGCCGTCGCGGTGGTCACGGTTGTCGCGATACGGCGCACCTGCCGGACGCGCGCCCGGTGTGCGGTTTTCATATACGCGGACATCGGCGCGCGTGCCGTTGATCTTCTGTCCGCCGACGTTCTGGATGACCTCCTGCTTGACCGGTGCGGGAACCTCGACCAGACTGTAATCGCCATAGCAATAGATCTTGCCGATCTGCTTACCCGACAGACTGGTCAGCTCGGTGATCGCGCCGACAAGCTGGTTGGGTGCGACACGGTGGTTGCGGCCGACCGAGAAGCGCAGGCGCACCATGCCTTCCGGCACGTCGCCGAGCGGGGTCTTCTGGACGGGCTTGGGCGCGGCGAGCACAGGGACATCCTTCATTTCGTAGTCCATGAGCAGATCGAGCAACACACCGGAAAGCTGTGCCGCATCGAAGCCTTCACCGAGCAGCTTCTCGACCGTGGGGGACAGCGCGACCGGCGTTTCGGTCTCCTGCGCCTTTGCGGTCTGGTCACACAGCTTGGTGCGGATATTCATGAGCAGCTCATTGACGCGGCGTTCGCGGATGTCCTGCGCGCGCGGCATCGCCTTCTGCTCGATCTTCGCCTTGGTATAGCGCGCGATGTCGCGGATCTGGAATACCTGACGGCGTCCGCCTGCGAGCGTATAGGATACGCCGGAGCGGCCCGCGCGACCGGTACGACCGATGCGGTGAATATAATATTCATAATCCTGCGGAATGTCGTAGTTATAGACCGCGTCCACATCGTCCACGTCGATGCCGCGTGCGGCGACGTCGGTCGCGATCAGGATGGGGGTGCGGCCAGACTTGAAGCTGTTCATGACGCCGGTGCGCGCCTCCTGCTTCATGTCGCCGTGCAGCGCAGCGGCGTTAAAGCCGTGCTCACCGAGATAGCGGGTGAGTTCGTCGACCATTTTCTTCGTATTGCAGAAAATGATGGACAGCTTGGGGCGATGCGTGTGCAGCAGCAGCGCGAGCGCGTCCATCTTCGCGCCCATCGGCACTTCATAATAATACTGCTCAACGGTGTCGATCGTGCGCTCGGTGTTGTCGCCCGCCTGAATGATGACAGGATCGTGCTGATACTGACCGGTGATCTCCATGATCGCGGGGGGCATGGTCGCAGAGAACAGCACGGTCTGGCGCTGGGCGGGAACCTGTGCGAGAATGGTCTCGATGTCCTCGCGGAAGCCCATGTTGAGCATCTCGTCTGCCTCGTCGAGTACGATCATCTTCAGATTTTCAAGGCGCAGGGTCTTGCGGGCGATGTGATCCATGACACGGCCGGGCGTGCCGATGACGATCGCCGCGCCACGGCGCAGCTGCGGGATTTGGTTCGTGATGGGTTCGCCGCCATAGACCGCGACCGTGCGCACACCATCAGCGTAGCGGGCGAGCTTGCGCATTTCGCCCTCCGCCTGCTGTGCAAGCTCGCGGGTGGGGCACAGGATGAGCACCTGCGTGCCCTGTCCCTGTTCGATGCACTCAACTGCGGGGATGCCGAATGCCATGGTTTTGCCGGTGCCGGTGTGGCTCTTGCCGATGACGTCGCGACCCTCGCGCAGTACGGGGATCGCCTTGGACTGGATCTCAGTCGGGGCTTCAAAGCCCATATCGGTCAGCGCGCGCAGCACAGGCTCGGAAAGATTCAGCTCGGAAAAAGTGGTTTCGCTCAAACTCAAAATAAATAGCCTCCAATTAGCTTAAACATGAACGTTGAAAACAAAAAAGGTGGGGATACGATGATCCCCACGCTTTTTTGTTCTGTTAGACAAAATAAAGCACTTTAAATTATAACCCGAGTACGATTAAAAGTCAACCGAAACTGCTTATTGCGCTGCAGAAAGTACGTTTTCCATAGTTTCTACCGCGGTTACGGCGAGTTCTTTGGAGATTTTGCGTGCGAAACCGGTCAGGGTCTTGCCGGGGCCGATCTCACAGCCCGTGGTCAGCCCTGCCGCGACGCCGTTTTCGACGAGCGTCTTCCAGCGGACCGGGGAGATCATATGCTGCTCCAGATGTGCGGGCAGATGCTCGATCGAGAGGGGCTGTCCGTCCAGATTAGAGTAGACCGGCATGGTGGGTGCAGAGAACGAGAAGCGCTCGATGAATGCGCGCAGTTCCGCCGCCGCGTCCTTGAGGAGCGGGGTGTGGAACGCGCCGCTCACCGCGAGCGGGACGGCGCGGCGCGCGCCCGCCGCCTTGCAGTTTTCGATCGCGCGTTCGAGCGCTGCGCGCTCGCCCGCAATGACGAGCTGTCCCGGGCAGTTATAGTTGACCGGCAGTACCAGACCGTCGACCGCCGCGCACGCGCGTTCGACGACCTCATCCTCCAGACCGAGGATCGCCGCCATGCCGCCCTCGATGGTGTCCGCCGCGTGCTGCATAAGCTGCCCGCGCTTGCGTACAATCTTCGCGCCGTCCTCGAGCGAAACGATGCCCGCCGCTGCGAGCGCAGTGTACTCGCCCAGAGAGAAGCCTGCGCACGCACGGAACGACACGCCTGCTTCCTGCAGCGCTGCGTAAGCCGCCATCGAGTGCGTGAAGATCGCAAGCTGCGAGTGCTCCGTGCGTGAAAGGGTGGCGGCGTCGGTCTCGAAGCAAAGCTTGGCAACGTCGACACCGGTCACGTCGCTCACGCGACCGAATACCGCGCGCGCCGCGTCGCTGCCCTCAAAGAGGGACTGCCCCATCCCCGGTCCCTGCGCGCCCTGACCGGGGAAAAATGCAAATCCGTACGTCATTTGAAAAACCTCCAATGTGTTGTGACTTCCCGGCAAAACAGTGGCACATTCCCGCCGCCGACCGAGGAAACAGTTGACAATTCAGACTGTTTCCATTATAATAAATCCGTATTACTTTGTCAATCAAACTATTGTGTGACAGAGGTCGACAAAAAGTGTGAAATAAACTCTCTTTTTACGTCGAAATAGTGTAATTTTCAGACCATAACGCGAGAGGAGCGTGGTTCCTATCAAGAGCCTGCTGATCGGCACGGGAAGCTATGTGCCGGATTTTGTATTGACCAACCAAATGCTGGAGGAGCTTGTGGATACGAATGACGAATGGATCGTCAAGCGCACAGGCATCCGTGAGCGCCGCATTGCCAAGGGCATGCACACCTGGGAGCTTGGCGTCGAGGCAGGGCGCCGCGCAATCGAGGACGCGGGCGTCGCACCCGAGGAGATCGACTATATCATTCTGAGCACCTGCACGCCGGACACCCTGTCTCCGACGATGTCCGCGATCGTACAGGACAAGCTCGGGCTGAAAAATGCCGCGGCGGTCGATATTAATGCGTGCTGCACAGGCTTTTGCTATGCTTCTGACATGGCGGACAGCTTCATCAAAGCGGGCAAGGCAAAAACCGTGCTGGTGATCTCGGCAGAAACGCTCCACCATATCACGGACTACACCGACCGCGGCACCTGCGTGCTGTTTGGCGACGGTGCGGGCGCGGCGGTGTATCGTGCGGTCGAGGACGGCGAGCGCGGCATCATTTCGAGCTTCATGGCGGCGGACGGCAGCGGCGCGGACTACTTATATATGGAGGCGCTCCCGCTCGAGGAGGACCCGCTGCATAGCGACCGCACCTATTCTGAGAAGAACCGCTTCCTCAAGATGAACGGCAGCGCCGTCGTACGTTTCACGGCGGCGGAAGTCCCGCGTGCGATCGACGAGGCGCTGCGCCGCGCGAACATCACACCCGATCAGGTCGACTGGGTTGTGCCGCATCAGGCAAATCTGCGCATTCTCGACGTCATTTCCAAGCGTTTTTCCATTCCCAAAGAGAAGATTTACGTCAATATCGACCGCTTTGGCAATACGTCGTCCGCAAGCATCCCGCTGTGTCTCGATGAGATGCACAAAAACGGGCTGCTCAAAGAGGGACAGCTTATCGTGTGCACCGGCTTTGGCGGTGGTTTGACCTACGGCGCGTTCGTTCTGCGCGTGTAAACGGGAGGAAAGCAACATGAAAACCAGAATTACGGAGTTACTCGGCATCGAATATCCGATCATTCAGGGCGCAATGGCGTGGATCGCGGAGCACCACCTCGCGGCGGCAGTATCGCAAGCGGGTGGTCTTGGCATTATCGCAGGCGGCGCGGCACCGGTGGAGGTCATCCGCGAGGAGATCCACAAGGCGCGAGCGCTGACCGACAAACCGCTCGGACTCAATATCATGCTGCTGTCGCCCAATGCCGACGATCTCGCGCAGCTTGCGATTGATGAGCATATCGAGGTCGTAACGACCGGCGCGGGCAATCCGGGCAAATATATGGCGGCGTGGAAACAGGCGGGCATCAAGGTGCTGCCGGTCGTCGCATCGGTCGCGCTGGCAAAGCGCATGGAGCGTGCGGGCGCGGACGCGGTCATCGCGGAGGGCATGGAAGGCGGCGGGCACATCGGCGAGAGTACGACAATGGCGCTGCTGCCGCAGGTCGTGGACGCGGTCTCGGTACCGGTCGTCGCGGCGGGCGGCATCGCGGACGGAAGAGGCATGGCGGCGGCGCTGCTCATGGGCGCGGAAGGCGTACAGTGCGGCACGGTGTTCCTTGCGACGAACGAGTGCCAGATTTCGGACAAATATAAGGAACTGGTGCTCAAGGCGAGCGATATTTCGACCGTGGTCACAGGTCGTCCCTCGGGGCATCCGGTGCGTGCGCTCAAAACCCCGCTGACACGCAAGTGCCTCGAACTCGAGCGTGTGCCGAGCGACCAGACCCTCGAAGAGCTGGAGGCGGCCACTGCAGGCTCGCTGCGCAAGGCGGTGCAGGACGGCAACTACGAAGAGGGCACGTTCATGTCCGGACAGATCGCAGGCATGCTGACCGAGCTGCGCTCGTGCGAGGATGTGCTGCACACAATGACGGAAAGCGCGGAAACGCTGCTCAAAACGGCGTTTGACCGCTTCCGATAAGGAGATATACGATGGGTATTGCAGTGATTACGGGCGCATCGCGTGGCATCGGAGCGGCGATTGCCCGCAAACTCGCACACGAGGGACATGATGTGGTCATCAACTGCGCATCGAACGTTGACAAGGCAGAGGTCGTCGCACAGGAGTGCCGCGCCCTCGGCGTGCGTGCGGTGGCAAAAGCGTGGGACGTTGCCGATCACGCGGCGTGCGATGCCGCACTCAAGGAAATCAAGGCGGAGTTCGGCGTACCGACTATTCTGGTCAACAACGCGGGCATCACCAAGGACGGTCTGCTCGTACGCATGAGCGAAGCGCAGTTTGACGACGTCATTCGCATCAACCTCAAGGGCACGTTCAATATGACCGCGCTGTGCGGTGCGATGATGATGCGTGCCAAAACCGGCACGATCATCAACCTGTCCTCGATCGTCGGCGTGACCGGCAACGCGGGGCAGGTCAACTATGCCGCGTCCAAGGCGGGCGTCATTGGTCTGACCAAGTCCGCCGCAAAGGAGCTTGGCGCACGCGGGATCCGCGTCAATGCAATCGCACCGGGCTACATCGAGAGCGACATGACCGATGTCCTGCCGGACGAAGTCAAGGCTGCGATGCTGAACCAGATCACGCTCAAGCGTGCGGGCAAGCCCGAGGATATTGCAAATGTTGCCGCGTTCCTCGCATCGGACGCCGCGGCTTATATCACCGGTCAGGTGCTCGTCGTCGACGGCGGCATGGGCGCCTGAGTTCCGGCTTTCTTTTGTGAATGTAAAAATAGGGAGGATACACAAGATGGAGAGAGTCGTCATCACGGGTATGGGCGCTGTGACGCCGATCGGCAATGATGTACCGTCTTTTATGGAAGCGCTCAAAGCGGGCAAGTGCGGCATCGGGCCGATCACCCACTTTGATACGACGGATTTTAAGGTCAAGGTGGCTGCGCAGGTCAAGGATTTTGACCCGGAGCAGTATATGGAAAAGCGCGAAGCCAAGCGTATGGATAGCTTTTGCCATTTCGCGGTCGCTGCGGCGCAGCAGGCCATGGAGCAGGCAAACCTGACCGCAGAGGGCAGCTTCGACCCGTGGCGCACGGGCGTATTTTTCGGCTCCGGCGTCGGCGGTCTGCCCATCGTGCAGGAAGAAACCGCAAAAATGCTCGAAAAAGGACCGGGACGCGTGTCGCCGCTCTACATTCCCGAGATGATCGCCAATATGGCCGCGGCGCATATCACGATGCGCTTCGGCATCAAGGGCGAGAGCATCTGTCCGGTAACTGCATGCGCGACCTCGACGCACGCGATCGGGGAAGCGATGCGGGCGATTCGTCACGGCTATCAGGACATCGTCCTTGCAGGCGGTACAGAAGCCGCGATCTGCGCCATCGGCATGGCGGGCTTCCAGAATATGAAGGCGCTATACACCGGCGAGGACCCGATGGCGGCGTCGATTCCGTTTGATAAGCGTCGCAGCGGCTTCGTCATGGGCGAGGGCGCTGCGGTCGTCGTGCTGGAGAGCCTGTCGCATGCACAGGCGCGCGGCGCGCACATCATTTGTGAGGTTGCGGGCTACGGCGCGACGAGCGACGCATATCACATTACAAGCCCTGCTCCCGACGGAGAGGGCGCGGCACAGGCGATGCGCCTTGCCATTGCGGATGCGGGCCTGACCCCCACAGATGTCGATTATATCAATGCACATGGCACAAGCACCCCGATCAACGAAAAGTTCGAGACCATTGCGATTAAGCAGGCGTTCGGTGACGCGGCAAAGACCGTGCATGTATCCTCGACCAAGTCGATGACCGGTCATCTGCTTGGCGCGGCAGGCGCAATCGAAGCGATCGCGTGCGCCATGGCGGTCACGGAGGATGTCATTCCGCCGACGATTGGCTACGTCGAGTTTGACGAGGATTGTGATCTCGACGTCACGCCGAACGAGTTAAAGCACGCGAAGGTCGATGTCGCGATCAGCAACTCGCTCGGCTTTGGCGGACACAACGCAACCATTCTGATTAAGAAGGTGTGATCGATGGAGTTAAAGGAGATCAAGGAATTCGCGCTTGAACTGATGGACGCGGCACGCGCACGGTCACTTGCCGAGTTTGAACTGGAGACGGAGGATTTTCGCATTGCGCTCAAGACGCAGGGACAGGTCATGCAGGTCAGCGCAGCGCCTGCCCCCGCGATGACCGCAGCGGCTTCTGCCACACCCGCTGCACCGGCGCTCGACGATACCCCGCGCGGCACGCGCGTGGAGGCGCCACTGGTCGGCATCTTTTACTCCTCGCCCTCGCCGGAGGAACCGCCTTTTGTCGAGGTGGGTCAGAAGGTTTCTAAGGGCGACACCATTTTCATCATCGAGGCGATGAAGACGATGAACGAGATTGCCGCACCGTGTGACGGTACGGTCAGCCGTATCTATGCGCAGAGCGGCGATATGGTCGAGTATAAGCAGCTTATTTGCATGATCGAGTAAGGGAGGGGAGCACATGCTAAGCAGAGAACAGATCATGGGCATCATTCCGCACCGTCCGCCCATGCTGCTTGTCGATGAGGTCGAACTGATCGAAGACGGCGCGATCGGCACACTGCATCTGACCGGCGATGAGTTTTTCTTTCAGGGACATTTCCCCGGAAACCCCATCATGCCGGCAGTATTCCAACTTGAAGCACTGGCACAGGTCGGCGCGGTCGCACTGCTGTCTATTCCGGAGTTTCAGGGCAAGACTGCGGTCTACACCGGCATCGATAAGGCAAAATTCCGCACAATGGTCAAGCCCGGCGATACGCTGCGCATGGAGATCCGTTTCGTCAAGCGCCGCGGCCCGATGGCGGTTGCGGAGGGCGTAGTTCTCGTCGGTGACAAGAAAGCCGCCGAAGCCGAGATCAAGTGCGCTGTCGTGATGGACTGAGGCGAGTGACAAACATGTTTCAAAAGGTTTTAATCGCAAATCGGGGCGAGATCGCGGTGCGCATCATTCAGGCGTGCCGCGACCTCGGCATCGTTTCGGTCGCGGTCTATTCCGAGGCGGACCGGGAAGCGCTGCATGCACAGATCGCGGACGAAGCGGTCTGTATCGGCCCTGCGGCGGCAAAAGACAGCTACCTCAATATGAACAACATCATCAGTGCCGCTGTCGCTTCCGGCGCGCAGGCAATCCACCCGGGATACGGCTTTTTGTCCGAAAATCCCGAATTTGCTGCGCTCACGGAGGAAAACGGGCTGACGTTCATCGGTCCGTCCGCGCAGGTCATCCGCCTGCTCGGCGATAAGTCCGAAGCCAAACGGCAGGCGATTGCAGCAGGCGTGCCCGTGGCGCTCGGTACGGACGGCGCAGTCGCGGATTTTGCACAGGCGGAGCGCGAAGCCGAGCGCATCGGCTTTCCGCTCATGCTAAAGGCGGCGTCGGGCGGCGGGGGCAAGGGCATCCGTGTGGCGCACGACAAGAGCGAGCTGAAAAGCGCGTATGAGACCGCGTCTGCAGAGGCGATTGCGAATTTCGGAGACGGACGTCTGTATCTCGAGCGGTATATCCATAACCCGCGCCATATCGAGGTACAGATCCTGGGCGACAAGCATGGAAACGTCGTGCATCTGTTTGAGCGCGAGTGTTCGATCCAGCGCCGTCACCAGAAAATCCTCGAGGAAGCACCCTCGAGCTTTGTCGACGATGACCTGCGTCACCGCATGGGTGAGGCAGCGGTCGGTCTCGCCAAACGCGTCGGCTATGTCGGCGCAGGCACGGTCGAGTTCCTCGTCGACGCGCAGCGCAACTTCTATTTCTGTGAGGTCAACACCCGTATCCAGGTCGAGCATCCCGTCACCGAGGTGGTCACGGGGCGCGATCTGGTGTGCGAGCAGCTTCGCATCGCGGCGGGCGAGCCGATCTCTTTTCAGCAGGAACAGCTTTTCCTGCACGGGCATGCGATCGAATGCCGCATTTGCGCAGAGGATTCCGCACGCGGCTTTGCACCCTGTCCGGGCACGATGGTCTCTATGCATCTGCCGGGCGGCGCGGGCGTGCGCGTCGATACTGCCGCGTATCAGGGCTACACCATCCCGCCGTACTATGACAGCATGATCGGCAAGCTCATCGTGCAGGGGCGTGACCGTAATCAGGCGATTGCACGCATGCGCCGCGCGCTCGCGGAGCTGCTGTTTGAGGGCGTGACCACGAGCACGGATTATCAAATGAAGGTTTTGCAGTCGGACGCATTCGTGCGCGGCGATTTCAATACAAATTCCATCGCGAACGGCGATTTCGACCGCTGAACGCGGCGAAAACGTCCGAGGAGGGATTATTTTGCTGATCGACTTATTTAAAAAGACGCGCGACAGCTCGATGCAGATGAAGCAGGGGGAGCAGCCGGAGGAACCGGTCGTCACCTGCAAGCGCTGCGGCACCGCGCTGACCGCCAAAAACTACGGCCGCAACCTGTATGTGTGCCCATCATGCGGACTGTACGGCCGCCTGTTTGCGCGCACGCGCATCAAGCTGACGGTCGATAAGGACAGCTTTAAGGAGCTTTGGGGCAATCTTGAAACGGTCAATCCGCTCGACTTTGACGGTTATGAGGATAAAATCCGCACCTTGCAGGAAAAGACCAAAATGCGCGAGGCGGTCGTTACCGGCGTGTGTACGATCGGCGGCATCAAAGTGTGTCTCGGTGTGATGGACAGCCATTTCCTCATGGCATCTATGGGCAGCGTGGTCGGTGAAAAGCTGACACGTCTGTTTGAGTATGCGACCGCGCGCGAGCTGCCTGTCGTGCTGTTCACGGCGTCGGGCGGCGCGCGTATGCAGGAAGGCATCATTTCCCTCATGCAAATGGCGAAGGTATCCGCCGCCGCCGCGCGCCACTCGCAGGCGGGGCTGCTCTATCTCACGGTGCTGACTGACCCGACCACGGGCGGCGTGACCGCAAGCTTCGCAAGTCTGGGCGACATCATCCTCGCTGAGCCGCGCGCGACCGTAGGCTTTGCGGGACGGCGCGTCATCGAGGGCACGATCGGAGAAACACTACCTGAGGATTTTCAGTCCGCAGAGTTCTTGCAAGAGCACGGTTTTTGTGATAAGATAGTTCCCAGGAATCAGATGAAGCGCACGCTCGAGCGGCTTCTCCGCTTGCATGAGCGTCCGAAAACGAGAAAGTAGGGGATACGCATGAGTAAATTACCCGTAGCGGAGCGCATGCGCGTCATCCACGACCCCAAGCGCCCGACAATCGACGATTACGTTGCTGCAGTGTTTGATGACTTTGTCGAGCTGCACGGCGATCGGTATTTTGCCGAGGATGCTGCGATCTGCGGCGGCATCGCCATGCTGGCAGGGCAGCCCGTCACGGTCATCGGGCATCGCAAGGGCAAGACGACCGAGCAGAACCTTGCCGCTAATTTCGGCATGCCCCATCCTGAAGGCTACCGCAAGGCGCTGCGCCTGGCAAAACAGGCGGAAAAGTTCCATCGTCCGGTCATTTGCTTCGTTGATACGCCTGGCGCGTTTTGCGGCGTCGGCGCGGAGGAACGCGGACAGGGCGAAGCCATCGCGCGCAATCTGGCGGAGTTCATGAACCTGCGCACGCCGGTCGTATCCATCGTCACCGGCGAAGGCGGTTCGGGCGGCGCGATCGCACTCGCGGTCGCAGATCGCGTGATGATGCTCGAAAATGCGATCTATTCCGTCATTTCCCCGCGCGGTGCGGCATCCATCCTGTGGAAGGATGCCTCGCGTGAGCTGGAAGCAGCGGAGCGGCTGCGCATCACCGCAGAAGATCTGATGCGGTTCGGTGTCATCGAGGAGATCGTTTCGGAGGGCGCAAGCGCAGCGATGCTGCTGCGCAACGTCAAAAAAGCACTGTCGGAGATCGTGCCGCAGCTACAGACGCTACCGATCGACCAGTTGCTCCAAAAAAGGTATGAAAAATTCCGTAAAATCGGAGTTTTCAGCGAAGAATAATTTTTTTAATGTAAAAGGAGACTACACCCATGTTTGAGAAAATTTGCGACCTGCTCGCGGAGAAGTTTGACGCGGATGCATCCACGATGACCATGGACACCAACATCAAGGAAGACCTCAAGGCGGACTCCCTCGATGTCGTTGAGCTGATGATGGATCTTGAGGAGAACTTCGGCATTGCGATCTCGGATGAGGAAGCGATGAAGATGAGCACGATCGGTGACATCGTGAACTACATCGAGGCACATCAGTAAGTTTCTTCCGGCTATCGGAATGACAAAAGCTCCCGCCAAACTTGGCGGGAGCTTTTGCTGTCACATTGTTTTGGAATCCTTATCGGCGCTTGCAACGCGGATCAGGCTCAATGGCCTGCGCGGGCGCACAATACATCTCGGTATAAGCGGTCGCAGACGGATCGCCCATCGGCGCACGCTGCACGGGATCGCGGCGAACTGCGTTGGAATCAATGTGTTGTAAATCGTCATAACGCGGAAAATCTTTTTTGTGACACATGTTGCACGCTCCTTTCGGCGGAAAGTGGATGGAACGTGATTAGTATGCCACGGGGCAAAAGACACATACAGTACAAATAAAATAAAATTCTATGAACTTTACAAAAAAATAAAAAAATTTCCATATAAAGTGACGAAAATTGTCGGAAAAGGAAAGCGCGCCCGATGATGCCATCGAACGCGCGCAGCGCATGCGGTTCAGTTTTGCTTGCGGACGATCGCATAATCGTCGCCCGGACGATAATAGGGGCAGGTGCGCGCAGATGCGCTCATTAGCCGCTGAAATTCATCTTCATCGAAATAAGCGAGACATTCGTATGCGTCAAGTTCCTCGTTATAGTCCTGATACAAGCAGGTGTCGCAATTTGCAGACTCTGACATGGTGATCGCCTCCGCCACCACTGTATCATATTTTGGCGTTTCTGACAACCCTGTCACAGCATTTGATAGCCTTCGACGAAATCCGTAATCAAATCATAAAAATGCAGGCGGGACGGCTGCTTTCGGCTTAAAAGCTGCACAAATTTTTCCACTTCCGCCCGGTTGGGACAGACGTCAGGTGCGACATAGGATGCGCTGCCGCAGCGGGAGCGATAGATCGCATGAATGCCGTAACTCATGCCATTGGGGCACGGTGTTTCACAGAGTTGATAGGTGGCAACGCTGCCATAGCCGGCGCACTCTACATCGCGCAGCGTGTAGGTCTGCAACAGGTCGTGGCAGGCAGCATCAAAGACGGAGCAAGCGCTGCTTTCGGTGCAATCAGGCACAAATTGTGGAATGCAGTGCTCAATTACGGTATAATCCGGTTCCGAATAACCCTCATCAAATAACTGATGCGGCGCACATTGCAGCACCTCGGCAATCCCGCAAAGTTGCGCCAGTGTCAGGTTGCTCCCCTGTTCCGCCTGTCGCCATTCCGGTTCGGACAGGGAACAGCCGATACATAGCTGCCCAACCGGAACGGACTGCGCCTGACGGCGGTGCTTGATGTTGCGCGCAATAGTCTGTAATAACACAGTGAACCCCTCCTTTTTAGTTGGTGCTATTGTACCTGCTTTCCCAAAATGCAGCAAAGTATCGTGATACCTTGACAAGCTGTGAGATGCGTGCATGGGAAAATTACAGGTGTCGATCACAATTACCAATTTGCGTATACAGCGGTTTTTTGTGAAAATTTCCGCATGCTCCTTTCAAAACAGACCGATTTCATGCTATAATAAAATTGTATAAGAATCAGGAGGAATGTCATGTTACATCCAAAACTTGAGCGGATTTTACCCCATGTGCAGAAGCCGGCGCGCTATGTCGGCGGCGAATGGGGTTCGGTTCATAAAGATGCAAAAAATATTGATCTGCGGTTCGCCATGTGCTTTCCCGACACCTACGAGGTCGGTATGTCGCATCTTGGCTCGCGCATCATCTACGGGCTGCTCAACGCGCAGGAGGGCGTGTGGTGCGAGCGTGTGTTTGCGCCGTGGGTCGATATGGAAAAGGAAATGCGTGCCGCGGACATCCCGCTGTACGGTCTGGAAAGCGGCGACGCGTTGTCGGGATTCGATATCATCGGGTTCACGCTGCAATATGAGCTGTCCTTTACGAATATTCTCAATATGCTCGACCTCGGGGGCGTGCCCGTTCGTGCGTCGGAGCGTACCGGACTGCACAATCTGGTCGTCGCGGGCGGTCCATGCGCCTATAATCCCGAGCCGCTGTGCGATTTCATCGACCTGTTCATGATCGGTGACGGCGAGGAGATCCTGATCGACCTGACCGATCTGTATCGTCGCGCAAAGGGTGAGAATTGGGGCAAGGAACGCTTCCTGCGTGAAGCGGCACAGATCCAGGGCATGTATGTGCCGTCGCTGTACGATGTGGCGTATCATGAGGACGGCACGATCGCGTCCGTTACCGCGCGCGACGGCGCACCGGCGCTCGTGCAAAAGCGCATCGTTGCCGATCTCGACACGATGTACTATCCGGAGTCCTTCGTCGTGCCGTCGACCGACATCGTGTTCGACCGCGCGATGATCGAACTGTTCCGCGGCTGTCCGCGTGGCTGCCGCTTCTGTCAGGCAGGGCACACCTATCGTCCGCTGCGCACCAAGACCCCTGAAACGCTGCGCAAGCAGGCGGAAGCGGTGCTCAAAAATTCGGGCTACGAGGAGATTTCGCTGTCGTCGCTGTCTACGAGCGACTACGGCGAGTTGAGCATGCTCACAAACGAGATGCTCGACTATTGCGAGCCACGGCATATCAGCCTGTCGCTGCCCTCGCTGCGTGCGGACAGCTTTAATGCGGAGCTGATGGAGCGCGTGCAGAAGGTGCGCAAGAGCGGCTTGACCTTCGCGCCCGAGGCAGGCTCGGCGCGTTTGCGCGATGTCATCAACAAAAACCTCGCGGAGGAGGATCTGATGCGCGCGTGTGAGATCGCGTTCCGCGGCGGCTGGAACAATCTCAAGCTGTATTTCATGATCGGTCTGCCGACCGAGACGTCCGAGGATCTCGACGGTATTTCCGAGCTGTGCAAAAAGGTCGCTTATCTGTGGCGCACCACGACCGAAAACCGCGGACGCGGTGTGCGCATCACGGCTTCCGCGTCGTGCTTCGTGCCCAAGCCGCAGACGCCGTTCCAGTGGGACGCGCAGAACACGCTCGAAGCGCTTGCGGGCAAGCAGGACTATATGAAGCAGATCATGAAAACCAAGAACGTCACCTACAACTGGCACGACGCCAAGACCTCAGTCATGGAGGGTGCGATCGCGCGCGGCGACCGCCGACAGGGTGAAGTCATCTACACCGCGTGGAAGAACGGCTGCGTGTTCGACGGTTGGGATTCGCTGTTCTCGCTCGACAAGTGGAACGACGCGTTCGCCGCGTGCGGGCTTGATCCGCTGTTTTACAGCGCGCGGCAGCGTCCGCTCGATGAGCTGTTCCCATGGGATCACATCGGCTGCGGCACGGATAAGGCGCACCTCATTCGCGAGTGGGAACGCTCGCGCCGCGCAGAACCCACACCGGACTGCATGACCAAATGCGCCGGCTGCGGCGCATCCAAGCTGCTTGAGGGAGGTGCCTGCCATGTTTAAGGCCCGTATGAAATTCGCCAAGGAAGGGCGCGCAAAATACATCTCCCACCTCGATCTTATGAGCACGATGCAGCGCTCGATGGCGCGCTGCGAGATGCCGCTGTGGTTTACCGAGGGCTTCAATCAGCACGCGTATGTATCGGTCGCGCTGCCGCTGTCGACCGGCTTTTCAGGCGAGTACGAGTTCCTCGACTTCAATTTGCTGTGTGAAAGCGTGCCGGTCAACGCGGTCGAAGCGCTCAATGCGGCATTCCCCGAGGGGCTGCGCGCGATCGAAATCTATCCGCTCGCAGACGGCGGACGCAAGCTCGCGGAGATCGCGTATTCCAAATACCGTGTTACCTACACCTTTGAAAACGGCGAGGCACAGCGCTTTGCCGACGCGCTGCGCGCACTCTTCGCGCGTGACACCGTCGAGATCGTCAAACGCTCCAAGCGCGGCGAAAAGACGGTCAATATGCGTGAGCTCATGCGCGAGATCACGGTCGAAGTGGATGGAAATGATGTAAAGGTTTATGTCATTACAGCTGCAGGAAACAACAATCTCAGTCCGGAATATATCACAAGAGCAATGAATTTATATCATCCAGAATTTCAAACGCCGGATGTCGCCTATCATCGGCTTGCGGTCTATACCGAGGACATGCAGGCGTTTCGATAACACATAAAGGAGCAAGCAAACATGACAAACAGCCGTGCCGTGCCACAGGAACAGATCCGGCATCAGCTTGAATTTATCGACTTTATCGCGCATATGCAGCGCGATAAGCAGCCCCGCGCGTTCACCGCGACCTACGGCTGCCAGCAGAACGAAGCGGATACGCAGCGCCTTGCCGGCATGCTGCACGATATGGGATACGCCAAGGCGGACAGCGCGGAGGACGCGGACATCATCGTCGTCAACACCTGCGCGGTGCGCGAAAACGCAGAGAATCGCGTGCTCGGCACAATCGGCGCGATGGCGCACCTCAAGAAGAACAACCCCGACCTCATCATTGCGATGTGCGGCTGCATGGTGCAGCAGGAGCACATGACCGAAAAAATCAAAAAGAGCTATCCGCAGGTCGATCTGGTGTTCGGTACGCACGCGCTCTGGCGTTTTCCGGAGCTGCTGTACCGCGCGATGACCGGCGACAAGCGTGTGTTCGATATTTCGGGCGACGCGGCAGGCGAGATCGCAGAGGGTCTGCCCGTGCTGCGCGACGGCAAGGTGCACGCATGGCTGTCCATCATGTACGGCTGCAACAATTTCTGCACCTACTGCATCGTGCCCTATGTGCGCGGGCGTGAGCGCAGCCGTGTGCCCGAGGACATCGAAGCCGAGCTGCGCGCGCTTGTCCGCGAGGGCTACCGCGATATCACGCTGCTCGGGCAGAACGTCAACTCCTACGGCAAGGATCTCGCGCAGGACATCGACTTTTCCGATTTGCTGTACCGTCTGAACGCGGTCGAGGGCGACTTCACGCTGCGCTTTATGACGAGCCATCCGAAGGACGCGTCGCACAAGCTGTTTGATACGATGGCAGCATGCGATAAGGTCGCAAAGCAGCTACATCTGCCGTTTCAGTCGGGCAGCGACGACATCCTGCGCCGCATGAACCGCGGCTACACCGCGCAGCAGTATCGCGGGCTGATCGACTATGCACGGTCAAAAATGCCGGAACTCACACTGTCTAGCGATATTATCGTCGGTTTTCCGGGTGAAAATGCGCAGGATTTTGCGCAGACACTCGAGTTGGTGCGTGCGGTGGGCTTTGACATGCTCTACACCTTCCAGTACTCGAGGCGCAGCGGCACGCCCGCGGCGGAATATCCGGACGATACCCCGCACGAAGTCAAGCAAGCGCGCTTTGAAGAGCTGCTGCGCACGCAGGACGCGTGCGCCGAGCCGCGCATGAAGGCGTATCAGGACAAGCGTCTGCGTGTGCTCGTCGACGGGGAGAGCCGCCATGCGGATTATCCGTTCACGGCGCGAACAGACGGCGGTCTGCTCGTCTATTGTGCGGGAAACGGACTGGAAATCGGTTCGTTTGCGGAAATTATCATTGAAAAAACCGCGCTGCGCAGCCTGTTCGGCAGGGAAGTGCGCGCGTAAGCCATGAGATAGAAACGGGAGACGGATATGGCGGAACTCACGCCCATGATGCGGCAGTATTTTGACATCAAAAATCAATATAAGGACTATATTCTGTTCTATCGGCTGGGCGACTTTTACGAAATGTTCTTCGAGGACGCCAAACTCGCCTCGCGTGAGCTGGAGCTGACCCTGACGGGACGCGATTGCGGGCAGGAGCAGCGCGCACCGATGTGCGGCGTGCCGTATCACAGCGCGGAAGCCTACATCGCGCGCTTGGTGCGCAAAGGCTACAAGGTCGCCATCTGCGAGCAGGTCGAGGACCCCAAGACCGCGAAGGGACTCGTCAAGCGCGAGATCGTGCGCATGATCACGCCGGGAACTGTCATCGAAGCGTCCATGCTCGACGAGAACCGCAACAATTTTCTCGCGTGTGTGTTCCTTGACGGGCAGGACGCTGGCGTGTGCTTCGCGGATATTTCGACGGGCGAGGTGCATGCGACGGCACTGTCCGGCACTGCGTGCATGCGCGAGCTGCTGAGCGAGCTTGGGCGGTTCGTGCCGCGCGAAACGCTGCTCGGCGGCGGCGCGATACAGGACGAAGCGTTGCTGCTCTTCCTGCGCGAGCGTCTGGAAAGCAACATCGAGCCGCTGCCCGAGGAAGCGTTCGACTACGAGAGCGCGCACGCGCAGATCGCGGAGCGGTTCGGCATCACGGATTTTACCGCCGCAGGACTGGACGGCTATCCCGTGCTCGAACGCTGCATCGGCGGTCTGCTGCGCTACCTGCGCGACACGCAACAGAGCAGCCTTGGCAATCTGAACGATTTGCAGGTATACCGGCAGGGGCAGTTCATGGAGCTTGATCTGACCGCGCGACGCAACCTCGAGCTGTGCGAAACCATGCGCACAAAGGAGAAAAAAGGCTCGCTGCTGTGGGTCATCGACCGCACGCAGACCGCAATGGGCTCGCGCCTGATTCGTCAGTGGCTGGAAAAACCGCTGCTCAATCCCATCCACATCAAAAAACGGCAGGATGCGATCGGTGCGCTGCTCGGGGATGTGGTCGCGCGCAGCGCGCTGACGGACGAACTGAAAAAAATCTTTGACATGGAGCGTCTGATCGGTCGCGTCGTGTACGGTACGGCAAACTGCCGCGATCTGCGCGCGCTGTTTGCGACGATGGAACGTTTGCCTGCGATCCGGCAGTCGGCGGGACTGTTCGGCAGCGCGCTGCTGCGTGAACTGACCGAGCGCATCGACCTGCTGACAGATGTGCGCATGCTCATCGACGCGGCGATCGTTGAGGAGCCGCCGATGACCATTCGCGAGGGCGGGTTTATCCGGGCGGGCTACAGCCGCGAGGTAGACGAGTTGCGCGACCTTTCATCGGGAGGCAAGGGTAAAATCGCAGAAATCGAACAGCGCGAGCGCGAGAATACGGGCATTAAGACGCTAAAAGTGGGATATAACCGTGTGTTCGGCTATTATATTGAGGTTTCACGCGCAAACAGTGACGCTGTGCCCGCGCATTACATCCGCAAGCAGACCCTTGCAAACTGTGAACGGTATATCACTGAGGAACTGAAACAATACGAAAACACCGTGCTCGGCGCGCAGGACAAGCTGACCGCGCTTGAGTATGAACTGTTCACCGAGCTGCGGGAACAAATCGCCGCGCAGGTGCACCGCATCCAGCGCACCGCGCAGTCACTCGCAAATCTCGATGTGCTGTGCGCGCTCGCGGAGTTGGCACAGGAAAATCGCTACACCTGCCCCGACGTCGACTTCTCCGGTCGCATCCACATTCGGGACGGACGGCATCCGGTCGTTGAAAAGGTGATCGAGCACAATTTGTTCGTGCCGAACGATACGCTGCTCGACAGCGGAGACAACCGCTGCGCCATCATCACAGGGCCGAACATGGCAGGCAAATCGACCTATATGCGGCAGGTCGCGCTCATTACCATCCTCGCACAGATGGGTTCCTATGTGCCTGCGGCAAGCGCGCAGATCGGCGTCGTCGACCGTGTGTTCACACGCGTGGGCGCGTCGGATGATCTTGCGAGCGGTCAGTCCACCTTCATGGTCGAGATGACCGAGGTGGCAGAAATTCTCAAAAACGCGACCAAAAGCAGTCTGCTCATCCTTGATGAAATCGGGCGTGGCACATCGACCTACGACGGTATGTCAATCGCACGGGCAGTCGTTGAGTACGCGACCGACAAGAAGAAAATCGGGGCGCGCATGCTGTTTGCAACGCATTACCATGAACTGACTGCCCTCGAAACGCTGGTCGCGGGCGTGCAGAATTATAATATCGCAGTCAAAAAGCGCGGCGACGACATCACGTTCCTGCGCAGGATCGTACGCGGCGGTGCGGACGACAGCTACGGCATCGAGGTCGCGAAACTTGCGGGTGTGCCGACGCCGGTCATTCGCCGTGCCAAAAGCATTCTCGAGGATCTCGAGCGCGACGCACCCAAAATTGAGGTGCGCGCGATCGACGAGGACGACACGCCGCAGATCACGATGCTCGATCTGGGCAACGACCGCGTCGGGGAGCGGCTGCGCGCGATGCAGGTCGACACCATGACCCCGATCGAAGCGCTCAACGCGCTGTATGAGCTGAAAAAACTGGTCTAAGCACGGGAGGTGACATCAGTGGCTGTCATTCAGGAATTATCGCCGCATCTTGCGGATTTGATCGCGGCGGGCGAGGTCGTCGAACGTCCCGCATCTGTCGCCAAGGAGCTGATCGAAAATGCGATCGACGCGGGCGCGACGCGTATCACGGTCGAAATCGAAAACGGCGGTGTGACCTATCTGCGCATCGCGGATGACGGCTGCGGCATTGCACCGGAGGACGCGCCAATCGCGTTTCGCCGTCACGCGACAAGCAAACTGCGCACCGAAGCCGATCTTGCGGCAATCGGCACACTGGGCTTTCGTGGAGAAGCGCTCGCGGCGATCGCAGCGGTCGCGCGTATCGACCTGCTGACCAAGCAGCGCGGTGCGCTCGCAGGCACACACCTGCATTTGGAGGCGGGCACCATTACGGAACATGAGGAGGCGGGCTGTCCGGAGGGCACGACGCTGGTCATTCGCGATCTGTTTTTCAACACGCCGGCGCGCATGAAATTCCTCAAAAAGGATTTCACAGAGGCGGGCTATGTGCTCGGCGCCGTGCAGCACGCCGCGCTGTCCCATCCCGAAATCTCCATGACCCTCATCCGCGACGGCAAGCAGGTTTTCTGCTCGGCGGGCGACGGCAAACTGATGACGCCGGTATTTGGTGTGTTTGGGCGCGAGCTGACCGGCGATATGCTTGAAGTAGAGCCGCTGATGCGCGACAACCTGACCGTATGGGGCTACATCACAAAGCCGCACGCAGGTCGGCCAACTCGCGGTATGCAGCACTTTTTCGTGAACGGCCGCTATGTCAAAAATCGCACGATGCAGGCAGCACTGGAAGAGGCGTACCGCAACCGTATCATTACGGGAAAGTACCCGAGCTGCACGCTGTTTCTCACGATGCCGCTCGGCGGCGTAGACGTCAATGTGCATCCGGCAAAGACTGAGATCAAATTCGCACAGGAGAAGCCGGTTTTTGAGGTGGTTTATATTGCGTGCAAAAATGCGCTTGAAAAAGATGATAATGTGCCGGAAATACGGAAAAAACAGGTAGCTGTAAAGGAAGATAACCTTACACTACATCAGCAGCAGATCGAGGTGCCGGTCACACCGCTAGCATATGAAAAAGCGCGGCAGCCCGTGCAGGAGCCCCCTATTTCTGTATCCTCTGCGCGCCCGACGGCGGCTGCGCAGATGGCTCGCGCGACACATGCCGGCGCACCTGTCGCGCGCTATGAGCCGCACGTTGCGTGCGATGATTTCGACGCGGATGCACCGTCTGCGCTGCGGCAAAACGCCGCGCTGCATCCGCAAATCATGGAAAGCGCACGACATACCATGCCGCCCGTCGTGGAGGCAGCGCCTGCCGCGCCCGTGCATGCGCTGCCGCAGGGCACGCCCAAGACTGTGCCGCTGACAGGCGGCGCGCGCGTGCTTGGGGAAGCGTTCCACACCTACATCGTTGCGGAGGATGCGCAGGGCATGCTGCTCATTGATAAGCATGCGGCGCATGAGCGCATGCTTTTTAACAAGCTGCGCGAAACGACCGAGATTGCGCAGCAGCGGCTGCTCGCACCCGTTATAGTCGAGCCGAGTGCAACCGAGAGCGCTGCGTTGACCGAGCATCTGGACGAAGTGCGCGCGACGGGCTTTGACCTCGAGCCGTTTGGCAGCGGCAGCTTTGCCGTGCGCGGCGCGCCTGCTTATTTGGATAGCGCGGACATTCCCTCGGTACTATCCGAAATTGCGATGAGGCTCATGACCAGCCGCGCGGCGGCAACCGAGCGTTTCGACGACCTCATCCACATGGTCGCGTGTAAGGCGGCGATCAAGGCAGGCAGCAGTTCCGCTTTGCCTGAGCTGCAAAGCGTGTGCGACCGCGTGCTCGCAGACCCCGAGGTTTCGAGCTGCCCGCACGGCCGTCCGGTCATGGTGCGCCTGACGCGCTATGAACTTGACAAGCTGTTTAAGCGGGTCAATCAGTAAACAGGAGTGAACACCATGCAAAATCGACTCATCTGCATTACAGGACCGACCGCAAGCGGCAAGACCGCCCTGTCGGTCGCGTTGGCAAAACAGCGCGGTACAGACATTATCTCGGCGGATTCCATGCAGGTCTATCGCGGTATGAATATCGGCACGGCGAAGCCCTCAGAAGAAGAACGGCAGGGCGTGCCCCACCATATGATCGATATTGTTGAACCGGAAGAGCCATTTTCGGTTGCGCGATTCGTTGAGCTTGCGGATGCTTGTGCGCAGGAACTGCTCGCGCAGGGCAAGATTCCGGTTGTCGCAGGCGGTACGGCGCTCTATATGGATGCGCTCATTGAGTGCAGCACCTTTTCGGGCGACGAAACCGACACTGAGACCCGGCGCGAACTGCGCATACTTGCGGAAACGCATGGCGTGGGCTATGTGCACGAGCTGCTGCATCAGGTCGACCCCGAGGGAGCGGCGCGGCTGCATCCGAATAACGTCAAGCGTGTCATTCGCGCGCTCGAGGTCTATCGGCAGACCGGCATGACGCTGGATGCGTTCAATGCGCTGCATAAGCGTGCGGAGCCAAAATATCAAGCAACCATCATCGGACTGTGTCCACAGTCGCGCGAAACGCTGTATCACCGTATCGACGCACGCGTGGACAGCATGCTCGCGGACGGTCTGCTCGAGGAAGCGCGCGCACTGCATGACGCGGGAAAACTGACCGGCACGGCGGGGCAGGCGATCGGCTACAAGGAGCTGAGCGATTTTCTTGAGGGCAGGGACAGTCTGGAAAACTGTGTCGAAGTGCTCAAACGCCGCACAAGAAATTATGCAAAACGACAGCTTACCTGGCTCAAAAGGGATGACAGAATCCACTGGATCTACTATAATGAAGATACCCAGTTTGCCCAGCTGCTACAAAATGCGACAGAATATCTAGACGCACTGGGTGTATCATGATTCCATAATTTGGTATATTATGGAGGAATCACCGTGCGTAACGAAATGAATTTACAGGATAGCTTTTTAAACATCATGCGTCAGCAGGGGCAGAACGTCACCCTGTTTTTGACGAACGGGTTTCAAATGCGCGGCGTAGTGCGCGGATTTGACAGCTTTGTGGTGCTGCTCGAGAGTGAGGGAAAGCAGCAAATGATCTATAAGCACGCGATTTCAACGGTGATCCCGCAGCGGCGGATTGACTTTCCCGTCAAGCACAGCGAGCGCGTGCAGAACGAATGAAGTGAGGCAAAATGGGCAAAAAGAGCGGCAAACATCTCATGAAAAAGCGACGTGCGGCGGGCAGCCGCATGGTGCTCATATTTGCAGCCATCGCACTGCTCTATTTCGCGGGACAGATCTACGGCGCGCTGTCCGGCAATATCGAAACCGTGAGCGCGACGCATGTGACGATGGATGACGCGCTGTCCGTGACGGGTTGTTTTATCCGTGACGAGCAGATCGTCCCGGGCACAACGGGCGACACGGTCGAACATGTTGTGCACAGCGGGGAACGCGTGCACGTTGGCTCCCGTCTTGCCGTGGAGTATGCCGACCAGACGGCGCTTGACAACAACCGTAAACTCGATGCGCTCAACGCGCAGATTGCGCTGCTGCAAACGGCACTGCAATCCACGGGAGATCTGGCGGATGCAGGCAAACTCGACCAGCTTATTTCGATGCGGATGCGCACGCTTGCCGCACAAACCGGTCAGGGCAGCATGACCGACCTGAGCGACAGTTCCGCGGCGCTGCGGCAGCTTGTGCTGCGGCGCATGGCGGGAGGACAGGATCAAAAAACGCTGCAAGGCGATCTGGACACGCTCAAACAGCAGCAGGCGTCGCTGCAAGGCACGGTCGGTACGCATACGAAGGTTATCTCTGCGCCGAGTGCAGGCTATTTTTCCGGTGCGGTCGACGGCTATGAGACCGTGCTGACACCGGATCTTCTGGACAAGTTGGATGTCGACAGCTTCGGCGCAAAGCTTGCCGCACCTGCTGCGGCGGATGCCAAGGCGCTGGGCAAGATTGTGCGCGGTTTTTACTGGCATTTCGGTGCGGTTGTGGACAAGAACGAGGCGCAGGAGTTCACCGTCGGACATTCCTATGCGCTGCGGTTTGCACAGGTGTCTGAGGATGTACCGGTCACGCTCGAGGCGATGCGTCCACAGGAAAACGGCAACAAGGCGCTGCTTCTTTTCAAGGGTGCGGTATTTGACAGCGAACTCGTGTCGATGCGGCAGCAGGTCGTCGACATTATCCGTGGTACATATACGGGCATCAAGGTGCCTAAGAGTGCCATTCGCACGCAGGGCAACACGCTCGGCGTCTATACACTCAGCGGCTCGGTCAGCCGCTTCAAAAAAATCGTCCCGCTCTATGAGGGGGACACCTATTATGTGATCGAGCAGGGGAATACGGCAGATACCGGCGTCGTGGTGCAGGATAACATCATCGTCAAGGCGCGTGGTTTGGAAGATAAGAAGGTCGTAAAGAAATGACAGAGCAAGAAAGAAACGTGATGGAAGAAAACGTGCGTGCGGTACGCAGCAAGATCGCGTACGCCGCGCAGCAGGTCGGGCGCGCCCCCGAGGACATTACCCTCGTCGCAGCGACCAAAATGAACGACGCGGAGCGCGTGCGTGCGGCGCTCGCTTGCGGTATCGATGCGGCGGGCGAAAACCGTGTGCAGGAGCTGCTTGAAAAATATGATGCACACGCCTATGACGGCAAGCCGCTGCATTTTATCGGCACGCTGCAAACCAATAAGGTCAAATATCTGATCGGAAAAGTCGAACTCATTCAGTCGGTCAGCTCGGTACGACTTGGGCAGGTGATTGCGAAGGAAGCGGCAAAGTGCGGCGTGCGGCAGGATATTCTGCTTGAAGTCAACATCGGCGGAGAGGAATCCAAGAGTGGTTTGGCGCCGGACGAAGTGGATGACGCAGTCCGTGTTCTTGCGGCGGAGCCGACGGTATGCGTGCGCGGACTCATGGCGATTCCGCCTGTCGCGGACACAAAAGGAAAAAATATCGGTTATTTTCGGGCAATGCATCAACTATTTATTGACATAGCGGCAAAAAAATACGATAATACTGATATAAGCGTTTTATCTATGGGAATGAGCGGCGACTATGAGGACGCGATTGCCTGCGGCGCAACTATGGTGCGTGTGGGCAGCGCGATTTTTGGTGCACGTCATTATATGTAAGATTTTCGACATGCGCGACTCCGGACGGCTCCGGTATACTGGTGAAGCAATCAACTTGGGAGGAATATAAAATGGGTTCTATCAAAACATTCATTGATTGGGTCAAGGGCGAGGATGCCGAGGACGACTACGAGGAGTTCGTACCGAAGCAGGCACAGACCCCCACACCGGAGACCTCTTTGGGTTATACAGCAGATACAGGTGCACGCAAGAACAATAAGGTCGTTAACATCAATGCAACGACGCAACTTGCGGTCGTGCTGGTCAAGCCGGATCGTTTTGAAAACGCCGCCGAAATTGCAGACCATCTCAAGGAAAAGCGCACAGTTGTGCTCAATCTGGAGCAGACGAATAAGGATGTCGCGCGCCGTCTGGTTGATTTTTTGAGCGGCGTTGCTTATGCCAATGAGGGCAAGATCAAAAAGGTCGCCAACAGCACGTACATCATCACGCCCTACAATGTCGATATTCTCGGCGATCTGATCGACGAACTCGAGAGCAACGGCTTGTATTTTTAAGAAATACCGTTTATCTGAGAGGAAGTAAGATTGTTTAATATTGTCACCGCGATTGCGACCTACTTGATTCGGCTGTTAGAGTTTTTGCTGTTTGCGCGCGCGATTTTATCGTGGTTTCCGCAGGCACAAGGCTCAAAGCTCGGCGACTTTCTGTATGAAATCACAGAGCCGATTATCATGCCGTTTCGCGCGCTGCTGAGCCGCTTTGAATTTATTCGCACAATGCCGATCGACATTTCGTTCCTGTGTGCGTTCCTCGCACTGGAAATGATTCAGGGTATGTTGTATCAACTATAATGGACACCGGACTTGGCTATGTGGTCGGGGGCATCCCCGACCATTTTACCGTATTTAAAAGGGCGTGATCACCTAATCGCGCATTATGAACCGGAGGGGAGAACACAAAACATGCTTACGGTGCAGGAAATTCAGGCGATGAGCTTTGAAAAGGCCGTATTTGGCGGCTATGATATGAAATCTGTCGACGAGTTCGTCGAGCAGATGACCGAGGACTATGCTGCGCTGCAAAAAGAGAATGCCGCGCTCAAGTCCAAAATGAAGGTGCTCGTTGATAAGATCGAGGAGTATCGCAGTGTTGAGGATGGCATGCGCCGCGCGCTGGTCTCTGCACAGAATATTGCGCAGGAAACCATCGATAAGGCGAAGCTCGAAGCAGAAGAAACCATGAGCCGCACAAAGGCGGAGCAGGAGCAAATGCTTACGCGCATGAGAACCGAGTACGAGGCCAAGACCGCAATCTATGAAAAGCAGATTGCGGCGGAGGAAATGCGCCTGAAACAGGCAAAGCAGGGCTGCACAGACTTCCTGACCAAGCTGACGGCCTATTACGAGGAGCAGCTCAAGGGACTGGTGGCACTGTCCGCAAGCGAGGCGCTCAAGGTTGAGGACGTATCGGCAGCATCTGCCGTACAGCCTACTACACCGGAAACACCCGAAACGCTCGAGGTCACGCGTGATCTGAGCCGTGACGTGACCACAGAACCCAAGAGCGAAGCAAAGGAATATACGATTCCCGAGGATATCCGTAAATTCATGGATCAGCAGCAGGGTGATGACGGCATGAAAGTCAAAATGATGGAGGTCACGATGCGTGACAGCCAGGCCGAAGCGGAAGGCAGCAAGTCGAAGTTCAGCTTCGGTGAGCTTAAATTTGGCTCGGATTATTCCCCGGAAAATGATAGATAAATAAAATTCAAAATATCTGGATAGAGAAACAGCGAAAGGACGGAAACGGTACAATGCCGCAGGATTACAACGCAACCATCAATCTCCCCAAAACCGAATTCCCCATGCGCGCGGGTCTGCCTAAGAGAGAGCCTGCATTTTTAGCGGGCTGGGAGGCAGCCGAGCTGTATGAAAATCTCATGAAGCGCAACGAGGGCAAGCCCCTGTTCGTGCTGCACGACGGTCCTCCGTATGCAAACGGAAATCTGCATATGGGTCACGCGCTCAACAAGATCCTCAAGGATTTTATCGTGCGCTACAAGAATATGGCAGGCTTTCAGGCACCGTATGTGCCTGGTTGGGATACCCACGGTCTGCCGATCGAGCGGCAGGCAATCAAGGCGTATGGTATGGACCGCGACAAGGTTTCGACGGCGGAGTTCCGTTCCAAGTGCGAAGAGTTTGCGCACAAGCATGTCGATACACAGCGCACGCAGTTCAAGCGTCTGGGCGTGCTGGGCGAGTGGGACAATCCCTATCTGACTCTGACGCACGACTATGAAGCGGCGCAGATCAAGGTCTTTGGCGAAATGGCACAGAAGGGCTTCATCTACAAGGGCATGAAGCCAGTTTACTGGTGCCCGCATGATGAGACCGCGCTGGCAGAGGCAGAGATCGAATATCAGGACGAGCCGTGCAGTTCGATCTATGTCAAGTTCGCAGTGACCGATGACCGCGGTGGCAAGCTGAGCGCGATCACCGGCTCACTCGATAAGGTCTATTTTGTTATCTGGACGACCACGACCTGGACGCTGCCGGGCAACCTCGCGATTTCGGTCAATCCCTCGTTTGAGTATGATCTGGTCAAGGTACCGAGCGGGGATACCTATGTCCTCGCAAAGGAACTGACGGATTCGGTCATGAAGGCGGCGGGTATCGACTCGTGGGAGGTACTGGGCACGCTGTTCGGCGCGGACCTTGAGCTGATGAAAACCAAGCACCCGATCATGGATCGCGAGTCGGTCGTCATTTGCGGCGATCATGTTACGCTCGATGCCGGTACCGGCTGCGTTCATACCGCACCGGGCTTCGGCGCGGATGACTTCATCGTGTGCCAGAAATACGAAATCCCGATCATTGTACCGGTCGATGGCAAGGGTTATGCGACCGCGGACGCGGGCAAGTACGCTGGCATGTACTACGAAAAGACGACCCCGCTCATTCTGGACGACCTCAAGGCGGAGAACGCCCTGCTCGCAGTCGAGAACATCGTACACTCCTATCCGCACTGCTGGCGCTGCAAGAATCCGATCATCTTCCGCACGACGGAGCAGTGGTTCTGCTCGGTCGACGCACTCAAGGATGACGCAGTCAAGGCATGCCGCGCGATCCAGTGGCTGCCGGGCTGGGGCGAGGAGCGCATGGTCTCCATGATCCAAGAGCGCAGCGACTGGTGTATTTCCCGTCAGCGTGTCTGGGGTGTTCCCATCCCGATTTTCTACTGCAAGGACTGCGGCAAGCCGATCGTCAACGAGCGCACCATTGAGATCGTTGCAAAGTTGTTCGCAGAGCACGGCTCCAATGCGTGGTACGAGCTGGATGCTTCCGAGATCCTGCCCGCAGACTTTACCTGCGAGTGCGGCGGCACGCAGTTTGACAAGGAAACCGACACCATGGACGTGTGGTTTGACTCCGGTTCGTCTCATGCGGCGGTCGTCGATGCGCGTCCCAATCTGCGTTTCCCCGCAGACCTCTATCTGGAAGGCAACGACCAGTATCGCGGGTGGTTCCAGTCCTCGATGCTGACCTCGATCGCGACCAAGGGCGTTGCGCCTTATAAGACGGTCATCACCCACGGCATGATCGTGGATGAGGAGCGCCAGAAGATGTCGAAGTCGCTCGGCAACGGCATCGCACCCGAGGATATTCTGAACGAATACGGCGCAGATGTGATGCGTCTGTGGGTCGCTTCCGCGGATTATCGACAGGATATGCGTATCTCCAAGGATATGCTCAAGCACCTGTCCCAGAACTATCTCAAGATTCGTAACACCGCACGCTATATCCTCGGCAACCTCGACGGCTTTGATCCCGCTCAGGATATGGTCGCGTACGACAGCATGCCGGAGCTGGATCGTTGGGCGCTCTATAAGCTCGGCGAGCTGATTTCCAAGGTGCGCGGCGGCTATGATCGCTATGAATTCCATGTTGTGTTCCATGCGATCCATAATTTCTGCGTCGTCGACATGTCGAACTTCTATCTTGACGTCATCAAGGACCGTCTGTACTGCGATGCGACGGACGGCGTGGCGCGCCGTTCTGCGCAGACCACGATGTATCTGATTCTGGACGCGCTCGTGCGCATGCTGTCTCCCATCGTGTGCTTTACGGCGGACGAGATCTGGCAGGCGATGCCGCACCGCGCCGGCGATGAGCGGAGCAATATCGCGCTCAACGATATGCCGGTCGCGTCCGAGCAGTATGCATTCGACGAGGCGCACACCGAGAAGTGGGCGCGCCTGATTGCGCTGCGCGACGACGTGAACAAGGCACTCGAGCAGGCACGCAGCGAGAAGATCATCGGCAAGCCGCTTGAGGCGAATGTCACGATCCATGCGGCGGCGGATTCGGCTACATTCCTGCAAAACTGCGGCGAGGATCTCGCGGCGTTGTGCATCGTTTCCAAGGTCACGGTGACTGAGGGCGAGGGCGCAGGTCTTGCGGGTGAGAACTTTGGCGGCATTACGGTCGAGGTTGCACGCGCGGAGGGCGAAAAGTGCGCTCGCTGCTGGATGTACACCGAAACTGTGGGTAAAGATGCCAAGCATCCATGCCTGTGCGCACGCTGCGCCAGCGTTGTAGGCTGATTTTAGGATTTCCCCAAGAGGGCAGGCGGCACGCCTGCCCTCTTGTTGCTATCACACCGAAACGGAGAAAACACTATGATTCCTATTTTGGCGATCGTACTGATGGTCGCAGCTGATCAGCTTGTAAAATACTGGGCGGTCACGACGCTTCAGGCCGTCGGTACGATTCCGGTCATTGAAAATGTCTTTCACTTGACCTACCTCGAAAATCGCGGTGCTGCATTCAGCATCTTACAGGACAAAATCTGGTTTTTCGTCGTGCTGACTGCGGTCGTGCTCAGCGCGATGGCATATGCGCTGCATCAGGGCGCGGTCAAGACCACGCTTGGGCGGTGGTCGCTGTACATCATTGCGGGCGGCGCGCTCGGCAACCTGATCGACCGTGTGCTGCGCGGTTTTGTGGTCGATCTGTTTGATTTCCGGCTCATTCACTTTCCGGTATTCAATGTTGCGGATATTTTCGTGTGCGTCGGCGGTGCGCTGTTTGTATACTATTTTCTGTTTCAGCATGACAAGGCGGGCCGCGCATGAACGAGCATACACTACACACCGAAGCACAGGATGCGGGCAAACGGGTCGATAAGTATCTGAGCGAGCAACTGGATGGGCTGACGCGCAGTGCGATCCAAAATCTGCTGGAGGACGGTCAAGTGACCCTCGATGGACAGCCCATCAAGAAAAATTATAAGCTGACGGGCGGCGAATCGTTTACAGTGACGCTGCCCGAGGTGCGCGCTGTCGATCTCACGCCGCAGAATCTGCCGCTTGATATCGTTTACGAGGACGACGATATCATTGTCGTCAACAAAGCGCGCGGCATGGTCGTGCATCCCGCCGCGGGCAACTGGGACGGTACGCTTGTCAATGCACTGATGTTCCATTGCGGCAGCAGTCTGTCCGGCATTAACGGCGAGCTGCGCCCGGGCATCGTGCATCGCATTGACAAGGACACGAGCGGTTTGCTCGTCGTTGCCAAGAATGATCTGGCACATCAGGGACTCGCCGCGCAGATCGCCGCCCACACCGCACAGCGTGAATATGAAGCGATTGTGTGCGGCACGGTACGCGAAGATGAGGGCACAATCGACAAGCCCATCGGTCGAAGCAAGACCGATCGCAAGAAAATGGCGATCCTGCCGGATGGTAGGCAAGCGGTCACGCACTTTGCCGTGATGGGACGGTATCGCGGCTACACCCACATGGCGTTTCGGCTGGAAACCGGCAGGACGCACCAAATCCGTGTTCATATGGCGTCGGTCGGTCATCCGATCATCGGAGACCCACTGTACGGCCCGAAAAAAGAACGATTTGCATCACTCGGCGGACAATGCCTGCATGCGGGCACATTGACGCTGACACATCCGCGGACAGGGGAGCGCATGGTTTTCCGTGCGCCGCGTCCTGCGTATTTTGATGAGGTACTCAAACGGCTAGGGGAGGAATTATGAAGCACAGATTTGAAGGTATGCTGCTCGCAAGTGATTTCGATGGTACGCTGCTCGACAGCGACAGTGCCGTCAGCCGTGAAAACCGCGAAGCACTCGATTATTTCACCGCGAACGGCGGTTATTTCACACCTGCGACCGGACGGATTCCGAGCGTTGCGCTGCCGTATTGCATGGAGTTGCCGGTCAATACGCCGTGCATCTTTATGAACGGTGCGATCTTGTACGATGTCATTGCAGGCAAGGCGATCGAGCAGAGCAGTCTTCCGAAGGAAGCACTGCACTTGGTCGAGGCGGTGATGGCGGAATTTCCTACCTTGGGCGTAGAAATTTTCACAACGGACGGCGCGTATGTCGCGCAGCTCGGTGAGGTGACGAAATGGCATTTTGGCGGTCTGCATTTGCCGCTCGAGCAGGTCGATCCGCGCACGATCCTGCCGATGGAGAGTTGGTGCAAGCTCAACTTGACCGGTGATACCGCGCTGCTTTCGCAGGTGAAAAGCTTCCTGCGTCCGTGGCAGGCGGATTTTGAAATGTCGTCGTCATATCCGCTGTTTTGGGAGATCACCGCGCGCGGGATCGACAAGGGCGCGGCGGTGCTGCGCGTCGCAGAACATATGGGCGTATCGCGTGATCGAATTTTCACGATCGGCGACAGCTATAACGATACTTCGATGCTGCGCATTGCGGCGCATGCGTTTGCTCCGGCAAATGCAGAGCAGGAACTGCTCGACCTTGCAGATACCGTAGTGTCACATCATGACCAACACGCGCTGCGTGACGCCATTGCAACGCTCGAAAAACTGTAAGAAAAAGCGCCCCTTCTCCTCGGAGAAGGGGCGCTTTTTCGTTATCGCTGTGTGCCAAGGTAAAACAGGGCGATCGTACCCGGCCCGGAATGGCAGCCGATGACCGGCTCCAGACAGGAGATCAAAATATCCTTCGTGCCGAAGCGTTCGGCAACGCGGTCACGCACATACTGCGCATCCGCCTCGCAGTCGCCGTGTACAATGTATACGGTCTGCTGCGCGGGGTCGATCGCGGTCTGCGCCATCTTTTCGACGAGTGCATCGAGCGAAGCGCGGCGACCGCGCACCTTGGAGATCATGATGAGATGTCCCTCGTCATCGACATGCAGCACAGGCTTGATGCCGACCATCGAACCGACGATCGCTGCTGCTTTGGAAACACGTCCGCCGCGATGCAGGAAAAACAAATCGTCGACTGTAAACCAGTGACACAGGTGCAGCCGGTTGTCCATCAGCCACTGCGTGACCGCTTCGATGTCCTGTCCCTGTTCGCGCAGCCGTGCTGCATGTGTCACGAGCAATCCCTCACCGAGTGCTGCTGCAAGCGAATCCACGCAGCGCACACGTTGATTGGGATATTCCGCACCGAGCTGCTGTAAAATCGAGGAGGCGGTCTGATAGGTCGCGCTCAAACCGGAGGAAAAGCCGATATAGAGCACATCGTTGCCTGCGTCCAGCTCCGCGGTGAAGATGTCCAGACAATCCTGCGGTGCGACGCTCGAGGTCGTAATGCGCTCTTTGCGGCGCATTGCGGCGTAAAACTGCGCTAAATCAAGTGTTTCACCCTTGACATAGCTGCGAATCTGCTTGCCGCCGGACTGAAAGACCAGAGAAATGATCTTGAGATCATACTGCTCGATGATTTCGCGCGGCAGATTACAGGAAGAGTCGGTTACAATCGAAAAGCCCATAATTTACTCCTTTGTGGTTGGATCATGCGCATCGCTTTGTGCGCGGTGGTAGGTGCGGGTGCGCTGTGCAACAAGGATCGCGGAAGCGCAGTTGCATGCAACGTCGAGCAGCAGACACACACCGATGAAAACGTTGAGCGCCGCGACCGCCTGGAAGGGATTCCAGATCAGCACTGCGCCGAGGATCGCGGTGACAAGCCCGATACCGAGCGGCACCTGCCAATACTGTGAATCCATATGATGCAGATCAAACGCTGCCTGCACCTTGAACACACTGTCCACGAGCAGCAGGATGCCAAACAGGAAGGGGAGCGCCTTGAGCACGTCCTGTACCCGCAGCAGCACCACTAGACCAATGACAAGCAGTAATAAACCATTTGCAAGCGTAGAAGTGCGGGTAAAACCGTGATGATTTTGCACGAAATAGGAAATGCTATAGGCAAGGCCCAATACGAAGAGCACCGCGCCGACGGCGTAGCAGATCGTAATGGCGGAGGTTTCCGGCCAGACGACCAGAACAATGCCAAGCACCGCATAAGCGAGCGCTTGCAGGATCGGGTATAGTTTGCGTACAGACATGCGTAATCGCTTCTCCTTCCAGGCATAGCATCCGAACAGGTTACATATTGCTTATATTATAGACGGATAATCTTGTTTTTGCAAGTCGTCGGAAAAGAGGACACGAAAATGTATCGAATGGGTCAGGTTTTGCTGCTGCAAGCAGGCTGCGCATGGGGTATGGGTCTCAGCCCCATCGCGATTCTGGGCTTGGGCGGGCTGAGCATGCTCACAAAAAGTGTATCTGACGCAGCGGTTGCTGCGCCGGGACTTTTGCGTCGCGCCGCGGTGCTGAGCGTGCTCATGGGTGCATGGGTGCTGCTCTATTTCGTGGTGAGCAGGGGAGCCACACTGTCCGGACAGGCGCTGCTGTGCGGTATCGCGTGTCTTATGCTGTCTGTGCTGCTCCAGGCATAGGTTTTACTATACTTTACGAAGGGACTATGCTATACTGAAAACAAGATAGGAGGTGGCGCGATGCTATTTGGTTTTCCGAGTGCTTATGTATGGATGGTCGTATTGATCGCGACAATCGCCATAGAAGCATTCACGCTGAATCTTGTTTCGATCTGGTTCGGTGTCGGTGCGCTGGCTGCGCTCATTTTAACGACACTGGAGTTGCCTGTCGCGGCGCAGTTGATCGCGTTTATCGTGGTCGCAGCGGCGCTGCTCGTACTGGTGCGTCCGTTTACAAAAAGACTGCTGCGCATCAAGGACGAAAAGACCAACGCCGATCGAATCATCGGACAGACAGCGATCGTAACGGTGAAAATCAACAATGCACTGTCGCAGGGCGAGATCAAGCTGATGGGACAGAACTGGAGCGCACGCAGCGCAGACGACACGCAGATCGCCGTAGGCGATACCGTGCGTGTGCTTGCGATCGCCGGCGTGCGAGCCGTCGTGGAAAAGGTATAATGGGTTAGGAGGATAAACAATGCCGTTATTCGGAATTATTTGGGTCGTACTTGCGATCCTGCTGATCGCATTTCTCGCGTCGAATATCGTGATCGTGCCGCAGGCGAAGGCGTACATCATTGAGCGTCTGGGCGCGTATCAGGGTACATGGGGTACGGGTCTGCACATGAAGATCCCGCTGTTTGAGCGTGTTGCCCGTCGGGTGACCATGAAGGAGCAGGTCGTGGACTTCCCGCCGCAGCCCGTTATCACCAAGGATAACGTTACCATGCAGATCGACACGATCGTGTATTTTCAGATCACAGATCCTAAGCTCTTCACCTATGGCATCGAAAATCCGATGTCTGCGATTGAAAATCTGACCGCAACAACGCTGCGTAACATCATCGGTGATCTGGAACTCGACCAGACGCTGACAAGCCGCGATATCATCAACACCAAGATGCGCGCGATCCTAGACGAAGCGACCGACCCGTGGGGCATCAAGGTCAACCGCGTCGAACTGAAGAATATCATTCCGCCCGCTGCGATCCAGGAATCCATGGAGAAGCAGATGAAGGCAGAACGCGAACGCCGCGAAGCGATCCTCGTTGCAGAAGGCAAGAAGCAGTCCGCAATTCTGGTCGCGGAGGGCGAGAAGGAATCGGTCGTCCTGCGCGCGGAGGCGACCCGTCTGGCGAAGATCAAGGAAGCGGAAGGCGAAGCGGAAGCGATGCTGACCGTACAGAAGGCACTGGCGGATTCGCTCAAGATGCTGAATGATGCCTCTCCGAACAGCGAGGTCATCAAAATCAAGGCGCTTGAAGCATTTGCCAAGGCGGCGGACGGCAAGGCGACCAAGATCATCATCCCGAGCGAGATCCAGAGCCTTGCAGGGCTTGCCACTTCCTTTAAAGAAGTGCTGACTGAGCCGAAAAATCCCCAATAATTACTGTTACAGTGAAAAGCGTCCCCGATGTATGCGCGGGGACGCTTTTTTCATTATTTTTGGCAAAACTCTTGGGTACGGCAGGAAGATATACGGCATAGAATGCATCAGAAAATGTGTCCTATGAGAGGACAATATAGGAGGCGACAGCGATGAGTATGATTTTGGACATGATTCATCCGGAGCTGATGGTGTTGGTTCCGGTTCTATATTTTTGGGGCATCCTGCTTAAAAAATCACTGCTGATCAACAATCGTTACATTCCGCTGCTGCTAGGGGGCATGGGTATCGTATTTGCCGTGATCTATATTGCAGCGGTCACACCGATTCTTGGGGCGCGAGATGTGCTGATGGTGCTTTTTGGCGCGGTGACACAAGGGTTGCTGTGCGCAGGATGCAGCGTCTATATCCATCAAATTTTAAAACAGATGCAGAAAAAATAAATTCAGGCAAGCACCATGTTTCGACAAAATTCATGCATACTTCGCCGTACACTGGAGGGGACAACTCGCTTGGCCGCTCCGAAAGGGGCGGCTTTTCTCTTGTCTGTGGTGCAATGCGAGGTGCAACGCCACTTTGCACGAAAACGTCCTTTTTCGTGCTGCGGCGCAAAGGAACGAAAGAGCGCAAAAATACGATAACACTGCTTAAAATGCAAAACCCCCGTATGATTTCACATCATACGGGGGTTTAAACTGGTGAAGATGAGAGGACTTGAACCTCCGACCTCCTGCATGTCAAGCAGGCGCTCTAACCAACTGGGCTACACCTTCATAGCGGCAAGCCGACTGGCTTAGCTGACGAAATATACTATATCACATAAAGCGACCGTTGTCAACAATAAATTTAGCATATCTTGCGGCAGAGCAGCGAATGCACCGCTCTGCCACAAGACGGACTGCGTTAAATGCTGTAATCATTGCCCATACTGGAACGTTCGATATCAACCAGATCTGCGAGTGTGATGTGATCGACCACATCCGCGATCGCGTTGTCGAGCTTTTTCCACACATAAAGTGTGGCACAGGTGGTAGCACGCTCACAAGAGGGCGCGCCCTCATCCAGGCAGGCAACGGGTGCCAGACCACCTTCCGTCAAGCGCAGGATCATGCCGACGGTATATTCGCCGGGGGAGCGGGTCAAACGGTAGCCGCCGCGCGCACCGCGTGTGGAGGACACATAGCCCGCGCGTGTGAGCAGTGCAATGATCTGCTCAAGGTATTTTTCGGAAATATCCTGCCGGCTTGCGATCGCCTTGATCGGCACAGCCTCGCCGGTATCATGCAGTGCAAGATCGAGCATCATACGCAGTGCATAACGTCCTTTGGTGGAAATCTTCATGGGATCACGCTTCCTTTCACGGTAGCCGTTTTTAGAACGGCTGCGACATGATGGTGTAGCCCGCTTCCCGCAGCGCATCGAGCAGGCGCTGACCGTGTTCTTTGCCGCCGACCTCGCAGACAACGCGGACGATCGCTTCGTCAATGTCAAGCTCTGCCTGCACGCGGTCGTGCTGGAACATAATGACGTTCGCGCCGCACTCCGCAACGATTGCGGAGAAGGTTGCGAGCGAACCGGGAATATCGGGCATGATGGTAGAGAACTTCATATGGCGGCCGCGAGTCACCAGACCCTTTTCAACCACTTTGTGGATAAAGGATACGTCGATATTGCCGCCGGACAGCACACATACGACCTTCTTGCCGCGCACATCGACCTTACCGCCGAGCAGCGCCGCGAGAGACGACGCGCCGGCAGGCTCTACGACCTGCTTCGTGCGCTCGAGCAGAAACAGAATGGCGGACGAGATCTCCGCGTCGGTCACGGTGATCATTCGGTCAACGTACTGGTTGATATACGCCATCGTCGTCGTGCCGG
This sequence comes from Intestinibacillus massiliensis, assembly GCA_029267335.1. Classification (GTDB taxonomy): domain Bacteria; phylum Bacillota; class Clostridia; order Oscillospirales; family Butyricicoccaceae; genus Intestinibacillus; species Intestinibacillus massiliensis_A. The sequence continues at coordinate 213,636 of JAJUJC010000003.1, forward strand.
GCGTGGCGACCGCAATACCGTCCGCAATGGTATGCACACGGGCAGCGGGCTGCGGATCGTCGTTGTGGAATGCGTTGACTGCGGCGCATGCGCCTGCCGCCTGCACGCCGATGACCTGCACGCGCGGGTTGATCTGTTTGACATATGCTGCAATACCGGAGATCAGTCCGCCGCCGCCGACGGGAACAAAAATCATGTCCACACCGGGAAGGTCACGCAAGATCTCGAGCGCGATCGTGCCCTGACCCGCGATCACATCCTCATCATCGAACGGATGGATGAATTCCGCGCCGGTCTCTTCGCAGATCTCACGCGCCCGCGCATAGGCTTCATCGTAGATTGAGCCGGCAAGGACGACCTCCGCACCATAGCCCTCGGTTGCGGAAACCTTGGCGATGGGTGCGGATTTGGGCATGACGATGGTGGATTTGACGCCCACAGAGGTCGCCGCGAAGGCAACACCCTGCGCATGATTGCCTGCGGAAGAGGCAACGACCGCCTTGAGGTTGCCTTCCTCGTAGCGTTTCATGATCTTGTTGTACGCGCCGCGCACCTTGAAGGAGCCGGTTTTCTGCTGGTTTTCATACTTGAGATAAACCTCCGCACCGGATAACTGGGAAAATGTGTGGGAGGTAGCAAGCGGGATCGTATGGATGACGTTCTTTAAGCGACTCGCTGCGGTTTCGAAATCTTTTACCGAAAGCATAGACATATCCTCTTTAAAACTGAAGTTTTTTCTAGTTTAGCACCAAACGTCGACAAATGCAAGGTTTCTTGCGAGGAAAACCACCGGGATTACTGGGATTTAGCAAAAGTATGTGAAAAACGATGTCGCACTTGTGTTTTTGTGGCAGGATTGTTATAATAGGTACAGATTAGAAACGCAGACGCACGACGGAGGACGAGGCATGTACGAGGAGAGCAAGGGCTTTAAAACAGCGCTGATGGGCGGCTTTAACCGCGAGGACGTGCTGCAATATATCGAACAGTCAGCCAAGGAGAGCAGCCAGCGTCTGGCGGCGATGCAGCAGGAAAATGAGCTGCTGCTTGCCGAGCGCAATGAGCTGCGCGAGAAAAATGAAACGCTCAGCCAGAAAAATGCCGACCTGCTTGAGCGTCTGGGTGAGATGACGGTTGCCGATGAAAAGCTGCAAACCAGTGCGCAGGAGCATGCGCGGCGCGCGGAGCAGGGCGAAGCCACACTGCGTGAACTGCAGGAGCGCGTTGCGGCACTGGAGGAAGAAAACCGCACGCTGCGCGAGCAGTCCCGTGAGGTCGCGGCACGCTGCGCGGAATACGATGCGCTCAAGGAAAATTTGACGGAAATGGAGCTTGCCGCGCACAGACGCGCCCGTGAGATCGAAGAGCGGGCACAGTTCGATGCAAAACGTGTGCGCGTACAATCCGCCGAGGTGATCACTGCGCTGAAAAAGGAATTGCTCACGGTGTGTGACGCGTATCGTGCCGCTGCCGCGCATGCGGCGCAGGTGGCGGAAGAAAATGCGCGCCGTACGACCGGCATGCAGGCGACGCTCGACGGTGTGATCCAGACACTAGACGAGGTCGTCGTAGGGGAGTTGTCTCCGGGGCAGGGCGAGGCGGCGGAACGACCGACGCTGCAACGCATTCTGGACAGCCTGAAAAAATAAGGAGCAATCGTAGAATATGTCACATTATCAGATCAATACCACTGAACTCAAGGAAATTGCACCCAAGCTGCGTGCAGGCGATACGGTTTCGCTGACCGGCGTCATTTATACCGCCCGTGATGCTGCGCATAAGCGCATTGTTGCGGCAATGGAGGCGGGCGAGCCGCTGCCGTTTGCCCTCGATGGGGCTGCGATCTATTATGCGGGCCCGACCCCCGCGAAGCCGGGACAGGTCGTCGGTTCGATCGGCCCCACGACCTCCGGACGCATGGATCCCTACGCGCCGACGCTGCTCGATGCGGGATTGACCTGCATGATCGGTAAGGGCGCGCGCGGAACGGGCGTCGCGCAAGCGATGGCGCGCAACGGTGCGGTCTATATGGTCGCGATCGGCGGCGCGGGCGCACTAATCGCGGGCGCGATCAAGTCCTTGGAGGTCGTTGCCTACGAGGATTTGGGCTGTGAATCGGTCAAGCGATTGACGGTCGATAATTTTCCGGCGATCGTTTCCATGGACTGCACGGGAGGTAACCTCTACGAAGCGGGCACGCAGACCTATCAGGGTCGCGCGTAAATAAGAAATGTAAAAGGCACTCGAACATTTTCGGGTGCCTTTTTGATGTCATTGCACATAAAATCATCATGGGGATACAAAGGGGGAGGAAGGAACGCACATAGAAGAAGCCCCTGTACAGGGGCTTCTTCTATGTGACTGCATGCGTCGTCAGGAGGCGTGCAGCAGTACCGCATCAGCCGCGCCGGAGATGAGCTGCGCGGCGTGGGAAACGATGATCTCCCGTCCCTCCGGCATATCCGCGTCGAGCCATTCCTTGAGGATGCCGATCATGCCAAAGGTCGCAAAGGCGAAAAAGCTATGCAGCGTATCCTGCGCCACATGGGGAAAACGCGCACGGATGCGCATTGTGCCATTCTCGTAGATGAGCTGTTGGAATTTATCCAGAAAATCCGACGCGGCGCGATTTTGAAACAGACATTTGCAGATGTTGGCATTGGTGGAAATATAATCTGTGATCGGCTCCAGTAAAGACCGCAGATCGTGCGCCTGCGTGCTGCCGCCGTATTGGTCGATCATGGACTGAAAATCGTCCAGTGTTTCATTTTCCAAATGCGCGAGCAGGTCGTAGGTGCTGGAAAAGTGCATATAAAACGTGCCGCGGTTGATGTCGGCGCGCTCCGCAACATCGCGCACGCTAATCTCCTGAAAATCCTTTTCGCGCATCAGTTCCGCGAGCGCCTGTTTGAGCAGACGGTTGGTGCGCCGCACGCGGCGATCTTGTTTTTCGATCTCCATGATCGTTCCTCCTCTGTAAAAGATAATGAACATATCTTTCAAAATGTGTTTATTAGTCGCTTGTAAATCGGCATCCATATGGTTATCATACAACACCGGACTGAATTTTCGGTTGCAATCCTCTCTGTATCGTATTATAATCCAGACAAAGAAGAAAATCAACAACTGATTGGATAACGGAGGCAAAGATGAAAAGTGGATTCTTTGACCGTTTGTTGACATCCGCGGTGAAAAGACGCAACCTGATCGAAAAGATATTCCTTGTCCTGACGGTCTGTTGCTTGCTTTGCTACCCATTCGTCGGCGTCAACTACGATCTAAGTACCTATCTGCCGCAGAGCGCACCTACAAAACAGGCACTCGATGTGATGGAGCGGGAGTTCGGTTATCCGGGCATCGCGCGCATCATGCTCAAGGATGTATCGCTCTATCAGGCAAAGGCGATTCGAGAGAAAATCTCCAATGTGGACGGCGTCGATGTCGTCGCGGGTCCCGACACCCTGTCGGATGTCTACATGGGCAATAACTTTGTCCAGAACGACTGGACGGATGAGTTCTACAAGGACGGCAACGCAGTCATGGAGATTATCTTCAAGGACGGCGACGCGGACAAATCGACCCGCGCGGCACTGGACGAGATCTATGACATCGTCGGGCGCGACAACGCGTGCTTCTCAGGCAGCGCGGTGTCAAGCCAGTCGCGTGAGCAGTCCATCAAACGCGAGATCACGATCGCGATGGCGATCGCAATGGTCATTATTTTCGCGATTCTGACCCTGACGACAACGTCGTGGTTTGAACCGGTACTGTTTGTCACAGTTATGGCAGTCGCGATCATTATGAATATGGGATCAAACATCATATTCGGTACGATCTCCTTCTTCACATTTTCAACCTCAGCAATCTTACAGCTTGCGGTGTCGATGGACTATTCGATCTTCCTGCAGCACACCTTTACGCGCTACCGCGAGACCGGTATGGACCGCGAGGCAGCGATGGTATATGCGCTGCGCGAGGCGTGTAAATCCGTGCTCGCAAGCGGCGCGACGACGATCGTCGGCTTCATCGTATTGGTGTGGATGGAATTCACGATCGGTAAGGACGTCGGCTTCGTTCTGACAAAGGGCATCCTGTGTTCTCTGGCGGCGGTGCTGTTCTTTATGCCTGCGATGATCCTCAAGTACGATGAGCGCATCGAAAAAACACAGCACAAGCCGTTTCTCCCGCCGTTTGATAAGTTTGCGCACCTGATGCACAAGCTGCGTTGGCCGGTTCTGATTATTTGCCTGCTTATCGCAGTGCCGTGCTATTTTGGTCAGGGGCTGAACCACTTCTATTACGGCGATGAAGCGCTCGGCGCAGGTCCGGGCACGCGCTATTATGAGGATACCCAACAGATTAACGAAGTGTTCGGCAAGTCGAACGTCGTGCTCGGTATCGTGCCGACGGGCTCGAACCCGCGCGAAAAAGAAATGACGCAGGAACTGAACGATCTGCCGTTTGTCAACTACGCGATCTCGCTTGCAGACGCACTGCCGCAGGGCGTGCCAGAGAGCTTTCTGCCGTCCGATCTGGTGGAAAAGCTCCACACAAAGGACTATGCCCGCGTGATCGTGTCGATGGCGACCGATCAGGAGAGTACATATGCGTTCGATTGCAGTGACAAGCTGACGAACGTCGTGAGAAAGTATTATCCCGACGATTCCTATGTCATCGGCATGACACCGACCACGATCGATATTCGCGATATTTTGTCCAAGGACTATAATCGCGTGTCGATGCTGTCGCTGATTGGCGTTATCATCATCGTCCTGCTTACGTTTAAGTCCATTCTCGTGCCGGTATTCGTTATTATCCCGATCGAGATTGCAATTTACCTGAACATGACGATCCCATACTTGATCGGCGATTCGATGGTATATATCGGATATATCATTGTAAGCTGTCTGCAGCTCGGCGCGACGATCGACTATGCGATCCTGATGACGAACAACTATTTGGATGAACGCAAGGAGCATTCCAGTCAGGATGCTGCGATGCGCGCCATCAGCCGAAGCGCGCTGTCCATCCTGACCTCCGGCTCGATCCTGACGGTGGTCGGCTATCTGCTGTACTTCACCTCGTCGATCCAAGCGATTTCGCAGGTCGGACGGTTGGTCGGCCGCGGCGCGATGCTGTCCATGATTTTGGTACTGTCGCTGCTGCCGGCGCTGCTGAGCGCATTTGATAAGCAGATCATGCGCGGACAGAACCGTCATGCGATTCATGTCGCCAAGCGCAAAAAAAGACTGGATACGGCACAGGAAAGCGAGCACGGCTCAGGTTTCCGTTTTGAACTGCCGCATAAGAGCGTTTCCGAGCATGACATTTTAGAAAATCTGCGTGCCAAGCGCAAAAAGCGCAAGGGGCAGCCCGACGAACAGGCGGTCGCCACATTGACCGAGGAAAAGAAGGAGGAACATTCCGATGAAACGCCAGTTGGAAAACTTTAAACTGCGCGCAGCGGCGGGTGGAATGACCGCGTGTCTGGTGGTTTCGATGTGCGCGCCTGCGGCGCTTGCACTCGACCCCACCCACAGTGAGGCACTTTATGTCACGTTGGATGCCTACGGCAAGCCGACAGAGAGCAGCGTGGTCAAAAGCTATTCGCGCAACGGCGCAAAAACCATTACGGACTACGGTGATTATACCAATGTCGTCAATATGACAAGCGAAAGCAAACCGGTCACCAAGGCGGGAGCGGTCAGCTTCAACTTTACGGACGACGCCCCCAACCGCTTCTACTTTGAGGGCAAGACCACAAAGCCGATTACCACGCTCCCGTGGACGATCAAGGTGAGCTATAAGCTCAATGGCGTGCCCAAGGAAGCATCGCAGCTTGCCGGAGAAAAGGGTCTGGTTGAAATCACGATCAACGCGGTCGCGAACAAGAGCGCGTCTGCATACTTCCAGAACAATATGGTAATGAGCTGCGCGACCATGCTAGACGCGGACGACATGCTGTCCGTCGAAGCGCCTGGCGCGCAGGTGCAGGAAATCGGCAGCAAGACCGCGGTGCTCTTCATGGCGATGCCGGGGGAGACTGATACCTTCACCATCCGCATCGGCGCAGACTCGTTCCAGTTCCCGGGGCTGTATTTCACGATGACGCCCGCGACACTGCAGCAGCTTGACCAGATCACCGATCTGCGCGACGCCAAGAACAAAATTGAAGATTCCGGCAACGCGATGTCCGACAGCATGGATGTTGTGCTGGGAACTATGGGTGCCATGCAGAGCAGCATCAGTGCAACCGCAAGCGGCCTGGACATTCTCAATCAGGCACGCAGCACGATCTCCGGCGGAAAGGGTACGGTCTATGCAAAGGCGGATGCCGCAATGCTCGATCTGGATTCCTTTGCCGCATCGCTCGGCACGGTCGAGGGGCATCTGACCACAACGCAAAAGGCGCTCACCGATACTAAAAATCAGATAAACGCCCTCGTTACGACCGCGGTCAGCCTGAAGGACGAATCCGCACGCACCCGCTCGAGTATTGAAAAGGTGCAGAAGGATATCACCGCTCTGCAAAGCATGATTACCGACGTCGATCAGCAGAATAAGTATACACAGGATGTCATTGATGACCTAAAAGACAATATCCGGGTTCTAGGAGATGATTTTGATTCTCTGAGCTATTCGCTGACGACTTTGAGCAAGACCTTACAGGCGGTAAAACAGGTAAGTTTAAGCACAACGGACACCTCGGGTCTGGATGCACTCATCACACAGGCGCAGCAAGCGTATGGCGCGGCATCTGATGCCACACAGCAATCGGTATGGGTAGCGCAACTGCAAACGCTCAACGCGATGAAGGCACTGGTAACAGGCATCAACACCAATATCACAACCGCCAATACGCTCGTGCAGGGACTGACAAGCGCGACAAATGGTGTAGTCAGTCCGCTACAGGAAATTTGTAATGACATTGGGCAGGATAACACAGATAACAGCATCACGGAGCGGCTGTGGGAGCTAGCGGATGTTGCATCGAGCTACCTGACGATTGCAAGCAAGTACACCGGCAACATGACCGATCTTGCCGATCAGGCGAACAAGGCGGGTGACATCGCCAAGGATGTTACGACCAAGCTTGATGCGATGCTCGACAATGTTGACGGGCTGAACAAGGTGCTGAACACCTATGAACCGGATGCCCAGAAGGCGCTCGAGGACGCAAAGAAGGTCAGCAGCACCGCGATCACTGGTATCACCAATACCAACGCGTTCCTGCGCAGCTTCAAGAGCCTGCTGCAATCGAGCGGCGGCAAACTGGACACGGGCACACAGGCAACGCTCGACAGCACAGCCGCAGCGCTGCGCAAGGCGGCAGAGGGTTTGGGTCAGACCGGCGTGCTGCAAAACGCAAAGGACACCATCAAGGATCTGATCGACAGCGAATGGGATAGCCACACGGGAGAAGACAACAATCTGCTCAATATGGATCCCAACGCAAAGCCCACTTCGTTCACATCTGCACAGAACGCCGCACCGACCAATTTGCAGGTCGTGCTGCGCACGGAATCCATCGACAACGATGACGATACGGATGCGGTGGAGCAGGATGAAACCTTCCATGCAGAGGGCAATTTCCTGACGCGGCTTTGGAACGTCGTCAAGGCGATCGGCGCAGCCATCGGCACGCTGTTCTCCTAATAAACATAAAAGCGCTCCCGTACACATACTGTTTTATGTGCGGGGGCGCTTTTTTGCGTGTGCCCACACCAAAAATGGAAACGGGGGATGGGCATGAGACGGACAGTCATACAGATGCTCGCAACGGTATTGGTATTGTGGGGGGTATTCACGGCAAATCATACGTTCGTCGAGCGGGCCGTGCCGACTGCCGCAGCGGCGTCAACAGGAGAAGCGGGCGTAGACCTGCCGATTTTGATGTACCACAGTATCCTCAAAGACCCGGGACGTTCGGGAAAATATGTGCTCTCGCCCGATACCCTTGCAAAGGATCTCGACTATTTAAAAACCGCAAGCTATCAAACCATCACGGTGGAAGATCTGCTCGCATATGTCGACAACGGCACGCCGCTGCCGGAAAAACCCGTTATGATAACTTTCGATGACGGATACTATAATAATTACGTCTATGCCTATCCGATCTTAAAGGAGCGCAGCATGCGTGCAGTGGTTTCCATCATCGGCAAACAGACTGCACTGTTCAGTGAAAACGGGCAGGAGAACCCGTATTGGTCGCATTTGACGACTGACCGTCTGCACGAAATGTCCGATGTGTTTGAGGTGCAGAACCATTCATGGGATCTGCATGCGTACGGCCATCGCCGAGGTTGCATTCGAGAACGGGGCGAAGATCAGGTGTCATATCGCGCCTTATTTGAGCACGACACGCAGCAGACACAGCAGCTTTTAACCGACGCCGGACTGCCTGCGCCGACCTGTTATACCTACCCGTTCGGCTCGCTGTCGACCGAGAGCGAGGGCTTGCTGCGCAGCATGGGATTTCGCAGCACGCTGGGGTGTGAAGAGGGTATCAATCATATTACACGCGATCCGGAGTGTCTATACCGCATGAAACGCTATAATCGCGCACCTGGACTGCTAACGGATACCTTTATGCACAAAATTGGGGCGTGATTGCTGCACCGAATCACGCAGAAAAGGAGGAAAGTCACATGCCATGCTGCCGCATTGTGGAATTGCGCATGAAAGAGGTCATCAATTTGTGTGACGGCGCGCGGCTAGGGTATATCGGAGATGTTGAGGTCGATCTGGAGTGTGGTCGGGTATGCGCGATCGTCGTCCCTGCACCATGTTTCTTTTTCGGACTGTTCGGCCATGGGGAGGATTATGTTATTCCGTGGGAGGCAATCGACAAAATCGGTGATGATATCGTGCTCGTACGCTGGGAGACGCGACCGCATCCGCGTTCCAGACACGGATGGCGCGAGCGGTGGCACGAAAAATAGCTGCAACACCGTAAAAAACATTTTTTTTGTTGACTTGCATCCTAGCATGTGGTATACTATCAAAGCACGATTGGTGCAATATCAAATATTTCACACATTCCGTTTATGTCAGTGGCGAGGTGCTTTCCGTGTGAGAGTGCTGCCGACAGATGACACGGAATGGAGGAAACAACCTGAGGAGGAACAAAAAATGGCAGTTATCTCTATGAAGCAGCTCCTGGAGGCAGGCGTACACTTCGGTCATCAGACCCGCCGTTGGAACCCGAAGATGGCGACCTACATCTTCACCGAGCGCAACGGTATCTACATCATCGACCTGCAGAAGACCGTTAAGAAGCTTGAGGAAGCATACTTCTTCATTCGCGATACCGCTGCTGCGGGCGGCGACATTCTGTTCGTCGGTACCAAGAAGCAGGCACAGGACGCAATCCGTGAGGAAGCGGCTCGCTGCGGCATGTACTATGTCAACGCGCGTTGGCTCGGCGGCATGCTGACCAACTTTAAGACCATGCGCACCCGTATCGCACGTCTGAACCAGCTGCAGAAGATGCAGGAGGACGGCACGTTCGATCTTCTGCCGAAGAAGGAAGTTATCAAGCTTCAGCTCGAGATCCAGAAGCTCGAGAAGTACCTCGGCGGCGTTAAGGAAATGAAGAAGCTGCCGGCAGCAATGTTCGTTGTCGACCCGCGCAAGGAAAAGAACGCGATCTCCGAGGCCCGCAAGCTGGGTATCCCGGTCGTTGCGATCGTCGACACCAACTGCGATCCGGACGAGATCGACTACGTCATCCCGGGCAACGACGACGCGATCCGCGCCATCAAGCTGATCTCCGGCACCATGGCGAATGCGGTCATCGAGGGCAAGCAGGGCGAGCAGCTCGAGGTCGAGGCCAAGGAAGAGACTGCTGCTGAGTAAGCATTGAACTGATAAGCGGAGTTCGGAGAGCGCCGACCTTAGCGCGTGCGCTTCGGCCGTATACCGTGGCAGGCACTGCCACTGCGTGCTTTCCGTGCTCCGCTTTTGTTTTTGAAACGATATTTTAGTATAACGGAGGAAAAGAAAATGGCTTTTACTGCTGCTGACGTTAAAAAGCTGCGCGAAATGACCAACGTAGGCATGATGGAGTGCAAGAAGGCTCTGACCGATGCTGAGGGCGACTTCGATAAAGCGATCGAACTGCTGCGCGAAAAGGGCCTTGCAAAGGCTGCCAAGAAGGCTGACCGCATCGCGGCAGAGGGTGTTGTCTGCGCGAAGGTTTGCGATGAGTGCGGCGTAGGCGCAATCATTGAAGTCAACTCCGAGACTGACTTTGTTGCGAAGAACGCGGACTTCCAGAAGTTCGTACAGGATCTGGCAGATGTCGTCATCAAGGAAGCACCGGCAGATGTCGAAGCGCTCAAGGCTTGCAAGATGGGCGACCTGACCGTTCAGGAAGCGCTGCAGGAGAAGGTTCTAACCATCGGCGAGAACATCCAGATCCGTCGTTTCGAGCGTTATGATGCAACCACCGCAAACGTCGGCTACACCCATATGGGCGGCGTCATCGGCGTTCTGGTTGGTCTGGAAGTTTCCGACAACCTGAGAGGCAATGCTGTCGTCGCAGAGCTGGGTAAGGACATCGGCATGCAGGCTGCAGCAATGCGTCCGGCATTCATGGACAAGTCCGACGTTGACGAGACCACGCTTGCCAAGGAGAGAGAGATCCTTCTGGCACAGGCACTCGAGGAGAACAAGTCCGCTGCCAAGCCGAAGCCCGAGCAGATCATCCACAAGATGGTTGACGGTCGCGTCGGCAAGTACTACGAGGAGAACTGCCTGCTGCAGCAGGCGTTCGTCAAGGAGAACAAGGTCTCTGTTGAGCAGCACATCGCAGCAGTTGCGAAGGAGCTGGGCGGCGAGATCAAGCTCGTGAAGTACGCACGCTTTGAAAAGGGCGAAGGCATCGAGAAGAAGCAGGACGACTTCGCTGCGGAAGTCGCTTCGATGACCAAGTAAGTTACACTTTTTACAAGACACAGCGTTGGGGTTTTCCCGCGCTGTGTCTTTTTTTGCAATATTTTTGGTGAAAAATTCTAAACACATTGCAAATACTTGAGATTTCGGATAAAATTCGCTATAATAAAAAAATACCGGGAAAAGGGGAGATACGCAACTTTGAAAATCACGATCGAAAAAATTGCAGAGATGGCAGGAGTGTCCCGCGGCGCGGTGGATAAGGTACTGCACAATCGTCCGGGCGTGAAAGAACCGGTACGGCAGCGGATTCAGCAGGTCATTCGCCAAACCGGTTATGTACCGCTGCATGGCACACCCGAGCCGACGACCAAGGTGATCGGTGTGATTATGCCGCGTATCAGTAACCCGTATTTCGCAGCGGTGAAGCGTGGAATGGAGTGCGCCTGCCGCACGATGAAAGAACTGACGTTGGTGTATGCATTTTGCGAGCCGTCCGATGTCAACGGTATTTTAGCGGCGTTGGATGCGTTTGAGCAGCAGGGCGTGCATGCGTACCTGTTGCGCGGCGTGCGCAGCAGCAAGGTGCGCGATCGTCTGCGTCAGGTGCAAAAGCCCATCGTTTTTATCGACTCGGAGGTGCCCGGCGTACCGGCGCTGTGCAAGGTGGGAGAGGACTGCTATAAAAGCGGTCGCATTGCCGCGTCTCTGCTTGCAAAAAGCATCGGCTATGTGGGGCAGGTGGTCGTCATCGGCGGCTCACCCGAAATCGTCGCGCATGAAAAGCGGATAGAGGGTTTTCTCGATGCCGTTTCTGAACGTTATCCGCAGATACAGGTGGTCGACCGGCTGTATTCGCAGGATCAGAGTGTCGTCGCATACGAACGGGCATGCAAAACACTGGATGAGTTCCCGCATCTCAAAGGCATCGGCAATCTTGCGGGCTATGCGGGTGAGATCGGACAGGCGATTTTAGAACGGAATCGGGAGCGCACGGTGAAGATGGTTTGCTATGACATCACACCGGATATTGCGGCGCTCATCCATAAAAATGTGATCGAGTTCACGATCGGTCTCGAACCGTATCAGCAGGCGCAAATGCTGATGGAGACCGTATATGATGCTCTGATGCTCGGGACACACCCGTCTGTTGACTTTTTGGAAACACCAATCGCGGTTGCATTTGATGAAACGGTAGATGCCATGCTGAAAAAAATGGAGCAATAAACGCACGACAAAACGCACGAAATCACATAAAATAAGCTTGTGAGAGGTGTGGAAAAGCCGCTCCCCGCTGTGGGACGGTTTTTTTTCGTGCATCGCACGAAATGCAGGATACCCAACAAACGCCCGAAATCCAACAAAAAAGATACGATCTGTACTCTACGAGCAGCGTTCAATTTCTGCCTGTGCGATTCATTCGATTTGCGAATTGCGATGCGATTACGGGCGGCGGTATACTAAGAGCAGTTAAAACAAATGCGGAGGACTTTCAGTATGCTAAAAGTAGGTGTGATCGGCTGCGGCATGATCGGACGTGACCATATTCGCCGTATGACCGAGGTGGTGACTGGTACGCAGGTTGTTGCGGTATCGGAAGCGATGGTGGAAAACGGCAGGCGGGTTGCCGCGCAGTATGGATGCAAGTTTTATGAACAAGGCGAGGAGCTGATTGCGGACCCGGAGGTGGAGGCAGTCGTCGTATGCACGGCGGACGATACGCATGCGCGGTTTGTACTGCGCTGCATTGCCGCGGGCAAACCGGTGCTGTGTGAGAAGCCGCTCGGTGTATCGGCGGAGGAGTGCCGCCGCATTGTGGATGCAGAGATGCAGGCGGGCAAGCGGCTGGTGCAGGTGGGATTTATGCGGCGGTATGACCGCGGCTACCGCGCGCTCAAGCAGCAAATCGAGCAGGGAGCGATCGGTGAGCCACTGATGATCCATGCATGTCACCGCAATCTGAGTCATACGCACTGGCATACCTCGGATATGACCATCAAAAATTCCGGCATTCATGAAATTGATGTGCTTCGCTGGCTGCTCGGAGAGGATTACGAAAGCGGACAGGTGCTTACGGTCAAGCAGAATCGCAGCGCAAGCGCAGGGCTGCTCGATCCGCAGATCATGCTGCTCAAGACAAAGTCGGGCACACGCATCGACGTTGAGGTCAATATGTCATCCGGCTACGGGTATGATATCCAGTGCGAGGTCGTGGGGGAGCAGGGGACGCTGCGCCTTCCCGATCCTGCGACGATTGTGGTGCGCGCGGGCGGCGCACGTTCTTATGAGATCTATGACGACTGGTCCAAGCGCTTTATCGAAGCGTACGATACCGAGTTCGATGAGTGGGCGCGCTCGCTCGCGCACGGTGCACCGACCGGTCCGTCTGCGTGGGACGGCTATGCTGCCTGCCTTGCCGCAGACACCCTGATCCGTGCCCGTGAAGCACAGCAACCGCTGCCGATCGAGCTGCCGGAAACACCGGCATTCTATCGCTGAGATCACGATTTAAAAAAAAAGACCCTTTCTGCTGTGCTGCGCGAGGAAAGGGTCTTTTTTCGTGTGCAAAAAGGTTGGACAACCGCGCACAATCTACTGAAAAATGACGAAATTACAGCATAGTACTTGCGCGCAAAGTGATATTGCTGTAAAATATATAAAATATGAGTATTGTATGTAAAACGACAGTTGCGGAGGATAACAGTGAGCAGAAAGAAAGCGAGAGAGATCGCCTTACACCTGATTTTTGAAATGAGCTTTCAGGAGCGCACCGCAGAGGAACTGCTGGCGGCGCAGCTTGATGAGGAGATCATGCACTCGATCGCGGGGGATATTGCGCTTTATGCGGGCAAGCTGACCGAAAGCGAGAGCGCATATATTATTTCGACGGTCAAGGGCGTTGCGGCGCACCGCGAAGAACTCGACACGACGATCGCAGAATATGCGCGCGGTTGGAGCATGAAGCGCCTGTCCAAGATGACGACTGCGCTGTTGCGTCTGGCGCTGTATGAAATGCGCTATGTCGAGGATGTACCGGTCGGCGCGGCGATCAACGAAGCAGTCGAACTGGCAAAGACCTACGAATCGGAAGAGGCGGGCGCGTTCATCAACGGCATCCTCGGCACGATCGGCCGTGCGGAAGGCGCACCGGAACAATGACCTATATCGGGATCGACACGAGCAATTACCGCACCTCGGCTGCGCGTTTCAACGCCGCCGACCACACATGGCAGAGCGAGGCGCGGCTGCTCGATGTGCCGGAGGGCACGATCGGTCTGCGACAGTCGGACGCGCTGTTTCAGCACACGATTCGGCTGCATGAGCAGATCGCGAAGCTGAGTGACATCAAGAACATTGCCGCGATCGGTGTGAGCACCCGTCCGCGCGCGGTAGAGGGTTCCTATATGCCGTGCTTTCTCGCAGGAGAAAGCGCAGCGCGCAGTGCGGCACATCTTTTGGGTGTGCCGCTCGTTGTTTGTTCCCATCAGCAGGGACACCTCGCCGCAGCAGCGCTGTCGGCGGATGCGCTCCCGCTGCTCGAGGAGCGTTTCCTTGCGTGGCATTTGTCCGGCGGCACGACCGAGCTGCTGCTCGTCACGCCGGGCGAGGACGGCTTACCGCATGCCGAGCGCATCGGCGGTACGACCGATCTCGCGGCGGGTCAACTGATTGACCGCGCAGGACAGCGGCTCGGACTGCCGTTTCCGGCGGGAGCGGCACTCGATACGTTGACACAGCGCGTACAGGAGCTGTTGCAGCCGTTCACAGTCAAGGTGACGGATAGCGCGTTTTCGCTTTCCGGTATGGAGAACAAGGTGCAGGCACTGGTCGAGCGGGGCGAGGATCCGGCGCGCATTGCGCGCTTCACGATCGACACGTTGGGACGCGCGGTTGTGAAGGCGACGGCACAGGCGCGGAAGCGCTATCCGCTGCCGGTGCTGTGCGCGGGCGGCGTTATGGCGAACACCCTGTTGCAGCGCACCATGCGCGATCAATTCGACGCACGGGTCGCCGCGCCACAGCTTTCGGGCGATAATGCGGTCGGTGTTGCGGTTCTGGCGGCAAAGCAGTGCGGGGAGGCAATATGCAAAGCGACATTTACTCAGTCACACGATTAAATACGGAAATTAAGGGTATGCTCGAAAGTAATCCCGCATTTCGCAATGTATTTGTGCAGGGCGAGATTTCCAATTACAAGGCACACCCATCGGGACATCATTATATGACGCTCAAGGACGACGGCGCGGCGATCAATGCAGTGCTGTTTCGTTCCGATGCGGCGCGGCTGCGTTTCAGGCCGGAAAACGGCATGAAGGTCATCGCGCGCGGACGCGTCAGCTCATTCCCCAAGAGCGGACAGGTACAGCTTTATCTGGCGGATATGATGCCGGACGGCGCGGGCGCGCTGCATCTCGCATTTGAGCAGCTCAAGCAGCGGTTGCAGGCAGAGGGGCTGTTTTCCCAATCGCATAAGCGCGTGCTGCCCCGCATGCCCGAGACCATCGCGCTCATCACCTCACCGACTGGCGCGGCGGTGCACGATATGCTGCACATCCTTGCACGCCGCTGGCCGCTCGCACGGGTGCAGATCTATCCTGCGCTCGTACAGGGTGCGGATGCGCCCGCTGATCTGCGGCGCGCACTGCGGCTTGCGAATACGCACGGGCAGGCGGAGGTGATCGTCATCGGACGCGGCGGCGGCTCGCTTGAGGATCTGTGGGCATTCAATGACGAGGGCTTGGCGCGCGATATTTACGCCTCACGCATTCCGGTCGTGTCCGCGGTCGGGCATGAGCCGGATGTGACGATCTCGGATTTCGTCGCGGATCTGCGCGCACCCACACCGTCGGGCGCGGCGGAGCTGATCACGCCGGACGGGACCGAGGTGCGTGCATTTCTGCTGCAAAGCGACGCGGTGCTCGGCGGGGGCTTGACGCGCGCAATCGAGCGCAGCCGCAAGCGGTTTGACGGCATGCAGGAGCGACTGGCACTGCGTACACCGCTGCACGCGATTGCAGATAAACACATGCTGCTCGCGCATCAGGTCGAGCGGCTGCTGCTGCGTTCGCCGCAGTATGCCATTGCGCGCAAGCGCGAGCGACTGAGCATGCTCGCTGAGCGACTGCATAAATTATCGCTTGAGCAGATAGAAAACAGGCGAAGCCGTCTGGCACATGGCATGACCGCGCTCGACGCGCTCAGTCCGCTCAAGGTCTTGACGCGCGGCTATGCGGTCGCATCGAACGAGGAAGGTATGGCGGTGCGCGACAGTGCCGCGCTGCACATCGGAGACAGGCTGCAAGTGCGTTTTGCCCAGGGCGAAGCGCTGTGCCGCGTGGAGGAAACGAGGGAAGATCAATGGCAAAAAAAGTGACGTTTGAAGAGTCGATGTTAGAATTGGAAGCGATCGTGCGCGAACTTGAGAGCGGCGACATCCCGCTCGAACGCAGCATGAAGCTGTTTGAAGAGGGCACAAAGCTGTCTGCGGCGCTGTCGCGTCAGCTCGACACGGCGGAGCAAAAGGTCACGGTCCTGCTGCAAAAACAGGACGGCACGATCGAGGAGCAGCCGTTTGAGGAGGACGCACCGTGAACATTGAGGAACGTTTAAACGAATATGCAGCGATGACGGAAAGTGCGCTTGATCGTGCGCTTTCTTGCGACGAAAGCTGCGCATATAAGACGATTTACGACGCTGTAAAGTATTCTGCCTTGGCAGGCGGAAAGCGGCTGCGCCCCGCGTTGCTGCTCGAATTTTGCCGCGTTTGCGGCGGTGACATCGAAAAAGCGCTGCCGTTTGCCGCTGCGCTCGAAATGATTCATACCTACTCACTCATTCACGATGACCTGCCGTGCATGGACAATGATGACCTGCGACGTGGTAAGCCGACGAACCATAAGGTGTTCGGAGAGGGCATGGCGGTGCTCGCGGGTGACGCACTGCTCAACCGCGCTTTTGAGACGGTTCTCGACCCGCGCAGCACGCAGGGGCTCGCGGCGGACGTCGTACTGCGTGCGGCAAATCAGCTTGCGCGTGCGGCGGGCATGGACGGCATGATCGGCGGGCAGGTGGTCGATCTCGAGAGCGAGGGCAAGACCATTTCGATCGATCGGCTCATGCTGCTCCAGCAGCTCAAGACCGGCTGCCTCATCCGCGTGGCAGCGGTGGTCGGCTGCCTGCTTGCGGGAAAGAACGACGGACGCACCATGCAGGCGGCGGAGGTCTACGGCGACCGTCTGGGACTGGCATTTCAGATTCAGGATGACCTGCTCGACATCGAGGGCGACAGCGCGGTGCTCGGCAAAAGCATCGGCAAGGACGCGCAGAGCGAGAAATCGACCTTTCCGGCGCTGCTCGGCAAGGAGCGCTGCCGCGCGGTCGTCGCGCAGCTCACGGACGAGGCGGTCGGCGCGGTCGCAATTTTTCAGGATCACGAATTTCTCGCGCAGCTCGCGCGCAGCCTTGCCTCGCGCAACCACTGAGCACTGCCACGGGATGCATAAATTTACATCTTATTCACTTGAAATTATGCGTCGTGCATGTTAAAATCATAAACAAGGCAAAGTGGCGCAGTATCCTAGTCGGCGTGACGCTTCCTAAGACGGGCCTAAAAATCCGTAGACGGGCACATCGATGAAGTCTCTGGTGTTTGCTTCTTACGCCCAGTTTGGGGTGGATGCTGGAGGTTAAGGCTTTAGGGCGCGCTTCAATGGCATGAAGTACCGACCCTATCGCCGTGGAGACCCGTATGCGTTGGACACCTATAGCACCCTTCGGGGTTGATGGATGACCTACGGTACGGGGTGGAACCTGCAATGCGGTGCGGAAGGACGCAAGTTCGGAAGTGCTGTGTGCAGCGTAGCCTGCCTTGCGTGGTTATGGTGAATCTGATACCCGCCCTGTGCGTTCCGGCCAGAACAAACGGGGTATTGATCGGTGAAACCATAGCTGCAAAAGAGGCTAAGAACCGTTCAGGCTGCCGTGGAAATCACCTAGGCTGTCCGAGAGGGGCAGACGTTGGATTGCAGTACGGACTAAGTGGCAATTCGGTCCCGGAGATGGTAACATCCCGGCGCGGACTTTAAAGGGAAACCCCCATGACGGCGACGCATGGCAGACCGCGGGGAAAGCCAACCGAACCTCAAGCCGTAAGATTTACTTCGTCTGCCGCCACTTTTCTTTTGTATAAAAAATGGCTCGAAACATGGTTTCGAGCCTTGTTTTCGATTGTAGACAAGGAGTTTCACAGGTGGACGCGAACGACAAACCGGATAAGACACAGAAAAAACGAGGCAAAGCAGGCGGTACAAAGCGGCTCATCAACTGGCGCTGGGTGCTGACGATCACGCCGCTGAGCTTCTGCATTTCTGTTTTGATGTCCTATCTTTCGAATGAAGCCCTTGCCAATGTGGGAAATTTGATTGCATTTATCATCTTGTTCCTGTTTATCGGCATTGGCATCCTATTCGATATGATAGGTGTTGCCGCGACCTCCGCGACCGAAAAGGAGTTTCACTCCATGGCGGCACGCAAGGTCACAGGTGCGCGCGAGGCGGTTTGGCTATCGCGCAACGCGGAAAAGGTGTCGAGTTTCTGTAACGACGTCGTAGGCGATATTTGCGGCATCATCTCGGGCGCGACGAGCGCAGTTATTGTCGCGCGGCTCATCCTGCATATGCCCGAACCTGCGGGCGTGCTCGTGTCGCTCGCGGTCACCGGTCTGGTCGCTGCGACGACCATCGGCGGCAAGGCGTGCGGCAAGGGCATCGCGATCCAGCATAGCGTGGCGATCGTATTCGGTACAGGACGGCTGCTGTCCGTTCTGCCGATCACACCGGACAAAAAGAAATAAAGCGCGGCCATCGCTTTTGGAGTAACTATGAAACGATATGGAATATTAGATAGAATTGAAAAGCCGTCCGACCTGCGCGAGTTGTCCTACGGCGTGATGGAGGAACTATGTTCGTCTCTGCGCGAGTTTCTCGTCGATCATGTGTCCAAAACGGGCGGTCATCTTGCGTCCAATTTAGGCATTGTCGAGTTGGCAGTCGCGCTCGAACGCGTATTTGACTCCAATCGCGACCGCATCATCTACGATGTCGGGCATCAGGCATATGTGCACAAGATACTGACCGGCCGCAAGGAGCAATTCACAACCCTACGGCAGTACGGCGGTCTGTCCGGTTTCATGAAGCCGGAGGAAAGCCAGGCGGATCCGTGCATCACAGGGCATGCATCGAGTTCGGTCTCCGTCGCGCTCGGTATGGCGCATGCGCGCACGCTGCGCGGACAAAAATATAATGTGGTCGCGGTCATCGGGGACGGCGCACTGACCGGCGGCATGGCATACGAAGCCCTCAACAGCGCGGGCGGCAGCGGAGAACCGCTGCTCGTCGTGCTCAACGATAACAACATGTCGATCACGCAGAATGTCGGTGCAATGAGCAAGCATCTGGCGTGTTTGCGTGTCAGCCCGCGCTATCTCAATGCAAAGACCCACGTCAAGGACACGCTGTCGCGCGTTCCGGGCGGCAAAGCAGTCACGAGCCGCATTTCCCATGTCAAAAGCAGCATTAAAAATGTCGTGCTGCCCAATACACTGTTTGAGCAAATGGGATTTGCCTATCTCGGGCCGGTTGACGGGCATGATCTGAAGGCGGTCTGCGAGCTGCTTGAGCGCGCAAAGACCATGAAAAAGCCCGTGCTGCTGCATGTGATGACCAAGAAGGGCAAGGGCTACACGCCCGCGGAGCAAAGTCCGGATAAATATCATGGCGTCAGTCCATTTGACAGCCTGACGGGCAAACCCCTCAAAACGTCTGGAACCAATTTTTCCGCATGCTTCGGGGAAGCGTTGTGCGATTTGGCGGCACATGACGAGCGCATCTGCGCGGTCACGGCGGCGATGTCCTCGGGCACGGGACTGTCCGGTTTTGCCGCACAGTATCCGACACGCTTTTTCGATGTCGGCATTGCGGAGGAGCACGCCATCGCGATGGGCGCAGGGATGGCAAAGCAGGGCTTAAAGCCGATCTGTGCGATCTATTCCACTTTTTTGCAGCGCGCCTACGATCAGCTCATCCATGATGTGGCGATCGAAGGGATCGATCTTGTGCTCGGGATCGACCGCGCAGGCATTGTCGGTGAAGACGGTGCGACCCATAACGGCGTGTTCGATGTTGCGTTTCTGCGCTCGATCCCGGGCGTTACGATCCTTGCCCCCGCAAGCTATGCCGAGCTGCGCACAATGCTGTCGCAGGCATTTTACCGCAAGACCGGACCGGTCGCGATCCGGTATCCGCGCGGTGGGGAAGGCGCGTATCACGAAGACCATGCAGAGGTACCCGTCGTCTGTCTGCGCGAAGGAGAGGACGCCGTGCTCGTGTCCTACGGCATGCTCATCAACGAGACGCTCGCGGCGGCGCAGAAGCTGTCCGAACGCGGCATCCACGCGGCAGTATACAAGATCAACGAGCTGACCGCGCTGCGCGATGCCGCGCTGCTGACACACATCGCGCGCTGCGGCACCCTTGTTGTAGCGGAGGAGGTCGTACAGACCGGAAGTGTGGGAGAAGCGCTTACCTCGCTGCTCGCAGAGCGCGGTACCGTGCTGCATGCAGTCAGATTGCTCAACACGGGAGACCGTTTTCTGCCTTGCGGCAGCGTGCGCAAAATGTATGAAATATGTCATCTGGATGCCGCGGGCATCGCGGATGCGGTGATGGAGGCCAAAACCTGTGAGTAAAAAACGTCTGGACGTTCTGTTGTTTGAAAAGGGGCTGGTGCCCTCGCGGGAGCGCGCAAAGACTGCGATCATGGAGGGTATCGTCTATGTCGGCGGACAAAAAGCCGGCAAGGCGGGCGATATGATCGACGAGCAGGCGGCGCTTGAGGTGCGTGACAACGGCAAGACGTTTGTCAGCCGCGGCGGCAAGAAGATCGAGAAAGCGCTCGACTATTTTGCGATCGACCCGCAGGGACTGGTCGTTATGGACGTCGGTGCATCGACCGGCGGCTTCACGGACTGTCTGCTGCGGCGCGGCGCGGTCAAGGTCTATTCCATTGACGTGGGATATGGTCAGCTTGCATGGAGCCTGCGCACTGATCCGCGCGTCAAATGCATGGAGCGCACGAATATCCGTTATGTTACGGCAGAGCAGCTCGAGGAAACACCCTCGCTCGCGGTCATTGACGTTTCGTTTATCTCGCTCAAGCTCGTGCTGCCCGTCGTTTCCGGCCTGCTCACCGCAGACGGGCGCGTCGCATGTCTCATTAAGCCGCAGTTTGAAGCGGGCAAGGGACGCGTGGGCAAAAAAGGCGTGGTGCGCGAGCCGGAAATTCATCTGGACGTGCTAGAAGCCTTTGTGGACAATGCGCATGAAGCGGGGTTTCAGGTGCAGAATATTACGTTTTCCCCGATCAAAGGACCGGAGGGCAACATTGAGTTTTTGGGCTATTTGAGCAAGACCGCCCCCGAAACCATCCCCGCGCTCGACGAGGTCGTTCGTCAGGCGCATGAGGAACTCGATCAAGCGTAAAAAGGAGAGCCGTCATGCAAACCGTGTTCATTTGGCCCAACAGCGCGAAAGAGAAGATCGGGGATGCCATTGAGGAGACCTGCACCGTACTGCGGGAACTGGGCGCGCGGGTCGTGCTCCCGTGGGAAACGCAGGACTTGGGGCTGTCTCTGGATAGCGTCACCTACGCACCGCAGGCAGAGGGTGTCGCGGCATGCGACTTCATCGTGTCGCTCGGCGGTGACGGTACGATCCTGCGGATTGCCGAGCTTGCCGCGATGTATGAAAAACCGCTCATCGGCGTCAATCTCGGGCATGTCGGCTTTATGACCGAGCTTGAGCACGGCGAACTGCCAAAAATCGGAAAGATCCTTGCGGGGAAATACTGCATGGAAAACCGCATGATGCTCGATCTGGTCGTGCAGCGCAACGGCCGCACGCTATATCAGCAGACCGCGCTCAACGATGTGGTGCTCGCAAAGACCAATCCGTTCCGCGTCGTGCGGGTGGAAGTCCGCGCGGACGGCGTGCCGGTCATGTCCTTCCTTGGGGACGGCGCGATTATCGCGACGCCGACGGGCTCGACCGCGTATTCTCTTGCTGCGGGCGGGCCGGTGATTGAGCCGTCTGCGGAGAATCTGTCGGTCACGCCGGTCTGTGCGCACGATCTGCGCGCGAAAGCGTTCGTATTCGCGCCGGAACGGGAGATCTCGGTTGCGGCGAGCAGCACGGACGGCATCGGCATCTGTGTCGCGGCGGACGGACGCAGCGGCGTGGAGCTGCTGGCCGGCGATCGCGTGCTTGTACGGCGCTCGCGGCGGGTCACCCGGCTCATTCGCGTCAAAGGACGCAGTTTTTATCATATTTTGCGTGAAAAATTATCGAACGGAGGCGCGGGTGCATGAAGTTTCAAAGACAGGCACGCATTTTGGACCTGATCGAAAAGCAGGAGATCGAAACGCAGGAGGAGCTGTCCGAGCAGCTGCGCACGCTCGGCTATAACACCACGCAGGCAACGGTATCGCGCGATATCAAGGAACTGCGGCTCATCAAGATTTTATCGGCAGAAACAGGTAAGTATAAGTATGCCGCCGCATCGACCGAGGTGGAAAACAGCTTTTCCACGCGGCTGCGCAATATTTTTCGCGAGTGCGTGACCGACATCGACGCGGCACAGAACATGGTCGTCATCAAGACCCTGCCCGGACTGGGACAGGCGGCGGCGATGGCGATCGACGCGATGCGAGACCGGCGCGTGGTCGGCACATTGGGCGGCGATGATACCGTGTTCGTCGTCATGCGCGACAACGACGGCGCGCAGGATTTCTGCACGCATGCGCGCAAGCTGCTTCAATAAGCGCGGCGCAATGGCAAGGGGAGGGACGGCATATGCTGCGGGTGCTACATATTGAGAATATTGCGGTCATCGAAAGTGCGGACATCGAGCTCAGTCCCGGACTGACCGTGCTGTCGGGCGAGACCGGTGCGGGCAAATCCATCCTGATCGACTCGATCGGCGCGATCCTCGGACAGCGCACGAGCCGCGAACTCATTCGCGCGGGCAGCACGAAGGGCTTCGTCAGCGCAATGTTCACGGATATTTCGCGCGCCTTGCAGGACAAGCTGACCGAGCTTGATCTCGCGGGAGAGGAAGCGGACAGCGTGCACATTCAGCGCCAGATCTCGGCGGACGGGAAAAGCACCTGCCGCGTCAACATGCGTCCGGTTTCTGCGTCCGTGCTCAAAATGCTCAGCCCCTACCTGATCGACATCCACGGGCAGCACGATGGGCAAAAGCTGATGGATGATAGCTGTCACATCGAGTTTCTCGACCACTATGCCGCGACGGATGCGCTGATGGCGGAATATCTGCCGCGGTATCAGCACCTTTTTGCGCTCAAAAAGCAGATCACCGAACTGGACAAAAGCGAGCAGGAGCGCTTGCAGCGCATCGACATGCTGCGCTACCATGCGGGTGAGATCGAAGAAGCCGCTTTGCAGGCGGGCGAGGAGGAAACGCTGCTTGCACGCAAGGCGGTCGTCGACAATGCGGGACGATTGCTCGGTGCGCTCGATACCGCACACCACGCACTCGACGGCGACGAGGACGGCGACACGCTCGGCGCGGTCGGCTTGCTGACCGAAGCGGCGGACGCTCTTGCCGGCATTTGCGAGTTGTCCGAGGACTTCCGTGCACTCTATGACCGTGCGGAGGAATTAAAATATCTCGCGCTCGACCTGCTCGACAGCGTGGGCGCACAGCGTTCCCGCATCGACTTTTCCCCCGAAGAAAGCGCGCGCACGGAAGAACGCCTGGATACGATCTATCGGCTCAAGCAGAAATACGGCGCGACAGTCGAGGATGTGCTGCAATATGGGCAGGACATCGCCGAGGAACTGGAGCGGCTGTCCTGCGCAGATGAAACGCGCGAAAATCTGCTTGCGGAGTACAAAACGGAGCTTGCCGCCGCGCGCGAGGTCGCGGGACGGCTAACCGAACTGCGCCGTACCGCCGCTGCGCAGCTCGAAAAACGCATCGTAGCCGAGCTTGCGGAACTGGATATGACGCGCGCGCGGTTTGAAGTGCGCGTCGAGACCGGCTCCAAGCTGACCGCACACGGCATGGACAGCGTGCTGTTCCAGATTTCCGTGAACCCGGGCGAGCCGGTGCGTCCGCTGTCCAAGGTCGCCTCGGGCGGCGAGCTGTCGCGTATCATGCTTGCCATGAAAAACGTGCTTACTGCAGGCGAGGATGTCGGCACGCTGATATTCGACGAGATCGACACGGGCGTCAGCGGTCGTGCCGCGCAGAAGATCGCACGCAAGCTCAGCGCGATCGGTCGGCAGAAGCAGACCCTGTGCGTCACGCATCTGCCGCAGATCGCCGCGATGGGCGATCATCATCTGCTCATTCGGAAATCCGTGCGCGACGAGCGCAGCTACACCGATGTGCATACGATGGATGCCCAGACTCGCGTCAGCGAGATCGCGCGCATGATTTCGGGCGAAAATATCACCGAGGCGTCGAGAAATAACGCGGCGGAGCTGATCGAAGCCGCCAAAGCCTATCGAGAGGGTCTGTCATGATTATTATTCACGAAAATCTAAAGGAACGCGCCCCCTGAGCGGGCTGCTGCGCGATACGATACCGATTTTAAAATACAAGGAGAATAGAAGATGACATTGTTTGAAGAACTCAAAGCACGCGGTCTGATTGCCCAGTGCACCAACGAAGAGAAGGTTTCCGACCTGCTCGACAACCATACCGGTGTTCCTTTTTATATCGGCTTTGACGCGACGGCGGACAGCCTGCACGTCGGTCATTTCCTACAGCTTGTCGTTATGAGCCGTATGCAGCAGGCGGGTCACAAGCCCATTGCGCTGATCGGCGGCGCGACCACAATGATCGGCGACCCGACCGGCAAGACCGATATGCGTAAGATGCTCACCCGAGAAGAGATCGACCACAATGCCGAGTGCTTCCGCACGCAGATGCGCCGTCTGGTCGATTTTGGTGAGGGCAAGGCGGAGATGGTCAACAACGCGGACTGGATCCTGCCGTTCAACTACATGGAGTTCCTGCGCGAGGTCGGCGTACACTTCTCGGTCAACCGCATGCTGACGGCGGAGTGCTTTAAGTCCCGTCTGGAGGGCAAGGGCCTGAGCTTCATCGAGTTCAACTACATGCTGCTCCAGAGCTACGATTTCCTGCACCTGTACCGTGCGAAGGGCTGTAAGCTCGAGCTGGGCGGCGACGACCAGTGGTCGAACATCATCAACGGTGCGGATCTCATCCGCCGTGTGGACGGTAAGGACGATGCTTACGGCATGACTTTCACGCTGCTCACCACCTCGGAGGGCAAGAAGATGGGTAAGACCGAAAAGGGTGCGGTCTGGCTCGATCCCGAAAAGACCACGCCGTACGAATTTTTCCAGTACTGGCGCAATATTGACGACGCGGACGTCGTCAAGGTCATGAAGCTGCTGACCTTCATGCCGCTCGAGGAGATCGCGACCTACGAGGCGCTCGAGGGCAGCGCGCTCAATACCGCGAAGGAAAAGCTCGCTTACGAGCTGACCGCCATGGTACACGGCAAGGACGAAGCGGAAAAGGCGCTCAGCGCGGCGAAGGCGATCTTCGGCGGCGGTGTCTCGAGTGCGGATATGCCCACAACCACTCTGACCGATGCAGACTTTGAGGAGGGTGCGCTTGGCGTGCTCAGCCTGCTCGTCAAGTGCGGTCTCGCTGCGTCCAACGGCGAAGCACGCAAGCTCGTACAGGGCGGCGGCGTGTCGCTCGATAACGAAAAGGTCGCAGACCCCAAGGCGGCCATCACGCGCGACAGCTTCCAAAACGGTGAAATCATCATTAAAAAGGGTAAAAAGACCTTCCACAAGGTCGTGCTCGGTTAAAATGTGCAGGGCGGAGAGTTTCTCCGCCCTGTTTTTGCAGAGTGTGAACCGTTTGCAAACAATGTCGCCGCACGCTTGACAAGCGCCGATTTCTGGAATACGATTTTATCAGCAAAGGCGCGCGGCGGTACAAGCGCGCCACCGAAAGGATACAAACACGATGATACAGAACAACAAGAAAAACCCAAAGCGTTCGCTGTTATACTATTACGGCGTTGCGCTCTTGATCGTTTTCGGGCTGAATTTCTTTGTTCTCCCGTTTTTCACCTCGCCGCAGACAGAAATGGTACCCTATAATGAATTTGTGCAAAAGGTCGAAAGCGGTGACGTGACAAAGGTCGAGATCCAGAAGGAAAAAGATCAGATCGTCTTTTTGACCAAGGAAAGCGAACAGCAAATGGACAAAAAGCCCTCGCTGTTTGCAGGCAACCAAAAGGTGTATGTCACGAATAACGTAGACGATCCTGATTTGATCGCGCGCTTGCTCGCTAGCAAGGTGAACTTTGGTGCGATTGTGCCGAAGCCGCCGTCGATGTTCTTGACGACTATTTTGCCGCTCGTGCTCATGTTCGGTTTCGGTTGGTGGATGATGAAATCCATGCAGAAACGCATGACGGGCAACGCGATGAGCTTCGGCAAGGCAAATGCCAAGATCTATGTGGAAGCCCAGACCGGTAAGACCTTTGCCGATGTCGCAGGACAGGATGAGGCCAAGGAGGCGCTGACCGAGATCGTCGATTTTCTGCATAATCCGGATAAATATGCCGCAATCGGCGCCAAACTCCCCAAGGGCGCGCTGCTTGTCGGCCCTCCGGGTACAGGTAAAACGCTGCTCGCCAAGGCGGTCGCGGGCGAAGCACATGTGCCGTTTTTCTCGATTTCCGGTTCGGAATTTGTCGAGATGTTCGTCGGTATGGGCGCAGCAAAGGTGCGCGATCTGTTCAAACAAGCAAATGAAAAAGCGCCGTGTATCGTGTTCATCGACGAGATCGACACGATCGGCAAGAAGCGCGAGACCGGTGGCATGAGCGGCAACGACGAGCGCGAGCAGACGCTCAATCAGCTTCTCGCGGAGATGGACGGCTTTGACGGCAAGAAGGGCGTCGTCATTCTTGCCGCGACAAACCGTCCGGAATCGCTCGATCCCGCGCTGCTGCGTCCCGGCCGTTTCGATCGCCGTATTCCGGTCGAGCTGCCCGACCTCAAGGGCAGAGAAGCGATCCTGCGTGTACATGCCGCGCATGTCCATTTGCAGCAGCCCATCGACTTTAACGCGATCGCCTGTGCGACCGCAGGCGCGTCGGGCGCAGAACTGGAGAATATCATCAACGAAGCGGCGCTGCGCGCAGTGCGGCAGGGCAGAAATGCGACCACACAGGCAGATCTTGAGGAGAGCGTAGAGACCGTGATCGCGGGCGCACAGCGCAAGAACGCGGTGATTTCTCCCAAGGAAAAGGAGATCGTTGCATACCACGAGATTGGTCACGCACTCGTTGCGGCAAAGCAGACCGACTCTGCTCCGGTGCATAAAATCACGATTATCCCGCGCACCTCGGGCGCCTTGGGCTACACGATGCAGGTCGATGAGGGCGAGCGCGTGCTCATGAGCCGCGACGAAGCGTTCAACAAAATCGTCACCTTTACGGGCGGCCGCGCGGCGGAGGAACTGATTTTCGGCTCGATCACGACGGGTGCGTCGAACGACATCGCACAGGCGACCAAGCTTGCGCGCGCGATGATCACGCGCTACGGCATGAGCAAGAACTTTGGCATGGTCGCGCTTGAGACCGTGGAAAACGCGTATCTCGGCGGCGATACCTCGCTCGCATGCTCGGCGCAGACCGCGGCGAAGATCGACGGTGAGGTCATCGAACTGGTGTCGGAAGCGCATGACAAGGCGATCGGCATTTTGAAGGACAATCTCAACCTGATGCATAAGCTGGCGCACTATCTGCTCGAGAAGGAAACCATTACAGGCGAAGAATTTATGAATATCGTGCGTGAGGAAGGCTAAACGCCCGCTGACCGCTACAGAAAAAGCCATCCGGCATTAGGCGAGTGTTCATAAAGATACTTTATGAGCCACCTGAAAATGCGGGGTATGAGGCGGACAGTTTCGGCTGTCCGCCTTTTACTATGCCTTAAATTGCAGGCTGCAGTTCATCATCCCACTCATAAAGCTCATCCGCTTCATATAATTCTGCCATGGAAGGAATGTCGTACTCCTTTTTCACATCGTTGAGCATCCCGATATCACGGTAGTGAATCCAGATATCCTGGGAAGCAGTACGAGAGTACTTTTCCGCTTTTTCGGCCACCTCAATCTTCTCGATGAACATGTGAAGTATTTCAGAAGTCAGCTTTTCCATTTGTTTTTCAGCCTGTGGAGTGGTGATACGCAAGGCTTTCTGCTCCGAAGTATACTCATCTGACAGTGTTCTGTCATGCTCATCGGGAATTCTGCCATGGTGTTATCTCTCCACCTGCAAGGTCGTGTAGTATCAAGATTGGTTAAAGCAATCTCTTCACCACATTATTATCACCTTACAAGATACAATGAATGGGCAGACCAGCGACACTGTCTTTTGGTGTCGGGGCAAAAAGGAAGTGGAAAACCACAGCAGTGCTAAATGGATTGGAACATAAAAAGTATTTCTATTTTTTGTTCAAAGCTTTCAAGTTTATATTGATGATTCCGACCGTATCCGAGTATTTATGGTGCTGATTCACACAACAGGAAAATCGTTAGCGCCACTGACTAAATGTATTCATTTCGCTCATCGTTAGCGGAACTTTGTTTTTATATAATAAGCACCGGCAGGAATAATAATCCTGCCGGTGCCGTGCTGTTTGATTTTTCTGTGGTTAGATCAGCCCCGACTTTTTCAGCAGTCGCTGAACCATAACCGCAACCTCCGCCCTCGTCACGCTGTCCTTCGGGGAGAGGGTGCTCGCGTTTGTTCCCGATACAACGCCGTTCTTTATGCAGGCGGCAGCGCCGGCTTTCGCGTAGTCCGAAACCAAGCCCGCGTCAGTATAGTTTGAAAGTAAGGCTGACACTTCGCTGTCGGTTAGGGTAACGCTAAGCCCGGTGAGCTTCATGGCTCTCGCGAGTATTGTCATAGCCTGCTCGCGGGTTATCGTATCGTTCGGGGCAAAGGTCTTGCTATTATAGCCTGCAATCAGGCTGTACGAAGTCGCAGTGTCGACATAACCGTTGAACCAGTTGGTGAGCGTAACGTCGCCGAAGATGCTTTCGTTTGTGCCCTGACGCAAACCTAGCGCCCGCACGACGATGGCCGCAAACTCCGCTCTCGTGATGCTTCTGTTGGGCTCATAGGTGCTGTTGCCAATGCCCGTTACCACCATTCTTGAGCCCATATCGTTGACGGCTTCCTTTGCCCAGTGGCCTGCAACATCCGTAAAGGTAACAGGGTTGTAGATGACTGAGTAGGTACTGTTCGTAAGGCTATTAATCTTGGCAAAATACGTGCCGTTGATCACCACGATCTGCGTGGGCACATGGCTGAAGGTACCATCATGATTGAGTACGATGCCGGTGGTAATCTTGCTGGGATCAATTCCGTCTGGAATGGTTACCGTTCGCTCCACATACCCGTTAAACTTGCTGACTGCTACCGTCTTACTTCCGCTGGTGCAGGTGATTTCAAACTCCACGGGTTTCACCACGATCTGATAGCTGTTCTTTGCTGCCATATTTTCTACGATCTTCACCGTATCGGCAGGAGGATCCGCGATTTTTACACTCACCTTGATGTCCTTCAGTGCCACCTGTGTACCGATTTGATCAGACACTGCATCGATATTAATCTGGGAGGCGGGCAGAGTGTAGGTCACCGAGCTGGTCTTGATCTCCAGTACCGCTTCTTTCTGTTCCATGTTTTTAACAGTTTGACCGTTGAGCTCGCCCACCACAACATCAGAGGCTTTGTTTGTTGGCAGTGTTACTGTTGGCTCTTCGCCGCTGCTGGCCAGAATCTTATCCAGCTTCGTGTCATCTACTTTGATGGTGGTAACTGTCTGGCCTCCGGTGGTTTGGGTGCTGGCTGTTCCTGCGTCCTGCTTCTGCCCGTTGACCTCTACAACAGCGGAAATCGAAGGTGTAGTCGGGGGGCTAGACGTGCCGCCGGAGGATGGTGCTACGGTGGTCTTTCCCGTTGCTGCACTGTATAATGCCATGTTTCCTGCTTGGTCTTTTACAAGTACGTTAAAGTAATAATCCGTGTTTGCTGTCAGTCCGGTTACTGTAGCAGTGGCTATGTCCGCGATCCATGTCCCCGACAGGGCATCCGCAGCCGCAATTGTCGTAATGCTGCTTGCGGAATAGACAACCTTATATTGTAGATTCGCCTCAAGCGTAATATCATCAGTACCCTTCGTCCAAGTAAGCTTAGCAGAATTATAGGTAAGCTCGCTCACCCCAATTGTTCCGCTGTTACCCACTGTCGGCGCGTTAGTGTCGACGAGGACACCGACTGCGCTTCCAACGCTGTTTAGTGTTAACGACGCGTCATTGTCTGCGGTATCCTTTATAGTGCCGCCGTTAAGACCTAGCGCACTTACATCAATTCCGTTCGTATCAGTGTTTCCGTTAACTACTGTATAAGCAAATACAAGCGCTGATGTATTATCCCCGCTGACATAAGCTGCATTGACAGCAGCTCCCCCGATATCAAGGCTAAGGGTCGGCATACCTGTCACAGTAACGGCTTTACTAAAGTTCACGGTAAAGCTCAGTGTCTCTCCAGCCTTATATTTTTTGGCGGCAGGTACGCTTACCGATAAAACCGTGGGGGGTATCTTATCATTAAGCTGCTTAACTCCGCTTGTCTGATTGCTTAGCATAGCGTTTCCGGCCTTATCATAGACGGAAGTACCGTTAGCTGGCTTGATTTCTATAGTTTCAAGGCCATTCGGCGTACCTGTTACTGTCAGGAACACGCGCACGGTTGTCTCGCCGCCTGTGAGGTCCGCACCTGTGTTTGTCTTGACGGAATGAATAGAAGCATTTGTAGCTGTGCCGCTGTTCTGTGTGAAGGTTAATGAAAACTTGAGAGCGGTCAGCGCAGCTGTACCCTCATTGGCACCGTAAACGCCCTCCGAGAATGTAATGTCAACGTATGCATTATCAGATGATAAAGTGCCTGATTGTATCGTCGGCGCAGCCGTGTCCCAAGCCGCAATCCACACGCCTGCTCCATCCGTCTCCATTGCATTGCCAAGTGTATCCTCTACAGTTCCGTTTCCTCCTGCGGTGTATTTAACGTTGAGGCCTTCCTTTGCGGATACCCCAAGATTTGCAACAGTCAAAACAACATGGCTGCCATCTGACCCCTGTGCAATTGCCGAAACGGAATATTGCGTTACGGGTTCTCCGGTTTCCGTCACTGTAAAACCGCCGTTGTTCGCTTTCGTTATTTGGACGCAGTCTTTGCTAAGCGTAACCGTGATGTGCGTGTCGTCTGTTCTGACAGCGCTAACCAAGGTCGGTCGAGTCAAGTCCTTCAGATACTTGATTCCTGTTGTCTCAGTCTCCAACACAGCGTTGCCAGCCTTGTCATAGACAGAGGTGGCGTTAGCCGGTTTGATTTCTATAGTTTCAAGGCCGTTCGGTGTACCTATTACTGTCAAGAACACGCGCACGGTTGTTTCGCCGCCTGCAAGATCCGCACCTGTGTTTGTCTTGACGGAATGAATAGAAGCATTTATTGCTGTACCGCTGTTCTTTGTGAAAGTCAGCGCCAATTTATCCGCAGAGAGTGCTGTAATACCGTCTGAATTACCGTAAACGCTCTCTGAAAATGTGATGTCGATGTAGGTGTTTGCCGCGGATATCGAAGCAGATTGTATTGTCGGCGCGGTCGTATCCCACGCCGCAATAACTGCTCCTGTGGTGCTTGTTTCCATTTCGTTGCCCACTATGTCGGCAATCGTCCCGTTGCCGCCCGTCGTGTATGTAACAATTGCGCCCGCAGAACCCGCCGCGCCCATATCGGCAACTGTCAGCACAACATGGCTGCTGTCAGCACCCTGTGCTGTAGCGCTTACCGCAAAAGTCGTCGCAGTGCCGTTCTTGGTTACCGTAAACCCTCCGTCGTTCGCTTTAATCAGACTCTGGCAAGCCTCGCTCAGCGTGACCGTGATGTGAGTGTCATCAGTCCTGCTTGCGCTCAAAATCGTCGGAGCGGTGACATCGGTCGAGAAGGTCTTTTCGGAGCCGTATGTCGTGCCGCCGTCATTTACGGCCTTGACCCTGTAAAAATATGTTGTGTTGGGCGTAAGACCGGTAATGTCATAGCTTACAGACGTGCTGCTTGTGCCCGTTACAGGGCTTTGCGATGCTGTGACGGTTGAGCTGTAGATGGTAGATGATGTTCCATATTCAAAGGTAACAGTCGTTTCTGCATTGTTGGCGTTTACCGTGCCATTGAGTGTTGCAGCGTCAGAAACAATGTTTGTTGCAGAGTTTGTTGCTGCTGTGGGTGCAATAGCGCTGGTAGTAAACGTCTGGTCATTTCCGAAGGTGGTGCTTACTGAATTTACAGCTTTCACTCGGAAATGATAAGTTGAATTGGGGACAAGATTTGTAATAGAACCGCTGACAGACGTGCTACTTATGCCCGTGACAGGGCTTTGCGATGCCGTGATGCTTGAGCCGTAGCCCATCGTTGTGCCATATTCAAAGGTAACAGTCGTTTCTGCACCGTTGGCGTTTACAGTACCGTTAAGCGTTGCCAATGTCGAAGAAATACTGCTCGCAGCGTGTGTCGTCGCCGTGGGCGCCTCGGCGGAAGTCGTAAAGCTTACAAGAGAGCCGTAGAAAGTCCCGACGCTATTTGTCGCGTATGCGCACACATGGTAAGTCGTGCCGGGGGAAAGGCCAACGACAGATTCGCTGAAGCTGCCGGTTCCCGTACCGATGCTTACCTGTGTCGCGCCCTCGGCAATGGTGGGAGTCGCGTCGGTCGTTGAATACACAACACCCCTAGCGGTAACCGTCTCGCCGCCGTCGGCGGTCACATTGCCGCCCATTGTTGCTGTCGTCGAGGTATATGTAGTAACACTGGTCGTCGTCACCGTCGGGACGGTCTCAACCGTCGCCGTAATCGTCAGAGTGCCGGACGTAAGGGCGCTGCCGGAGGCAAGCTCCGCCACCGCTATCGTCAGATTGAGATTAGTCACGTTTGTGTCAAAGTCCGTGCCGTCGTACGCAAGATTTACTGTGCAGTGCGACTCGTCGGTATATGTAACGCTTTCAACAGTCACGCCGCTGGGCGCATTATTGAGCGTGAAATTGGAAGCGCTAAGC
Source organism: Intestinibacillus massiliensis (assembly GCA_029267335.1). Classification (GTDB taxonomy): domain Bacteria; phylum Bacillota; class Clostridia; order Oscillospirales; family Butyricicoccaceae; genus Intestinibacillus; species Intestinibacillus massiliensis_A. The sequence continues at coordinate 246,792 of JAJUJC010000003.1, forward strand.
GTTCCGTCCGCGAACGTCGTTCCAGACAGCGTCACGTTCAGGCTGTTCATGTCAAGGTTTCCCTCTGTCAGCGCCGAAGCGGGAGATATGGAGGCTGAAATTGGAGATGTCGTGAAGCTCGTCGGCGCGCCATAAGCGGTACCAACGCTGTTTATCGCATAGGCATTCACATAGCAAGTCGTGTTGGGAGAAAGGCCTGTGACCAGCTGACTGAAGCTGCCGGTTCCCGTTCCGATGCTTACCTGTGTTGCGCCTTCGTTAATTGTCGGCGTGGGATCGGTGGTGGAATAAACCACGCCTCTGTCCGTCACAGTCTCGCCACCGTCAGCGGTCACATTGCCGCCCATAGTGGCCGTATTCGCTGTAAACGTGGTGACATTATATGTGGATACCGTTGGCAGCGAAGTGCTGGAAACGGAGGTAAATGTCCAGGTCGCGTAACCCGTAAACACACCATTACCTTGAGGATCCGAATATATTGGTGCAAAATGCAGGATTTTAGGGTTAATTGGGTCTACGGTCGCTTCCCCCCCTGTCATGAACGCATCCCAGGTACCTGTACTTGTCCAAGTGGGTCCGCTTACTGTGCTAATTGAAGCCAGTGATCCGCCGGAAAAGGTTAAATCGAAGGGATCGCTTCCGCATTCATCCTGAAAATACACCTTAATTGTACCTTCATCCACATCAACATCATTGTTGTCTCTGGCATCATAGAATTCCATGCTGGCATCCGCTTCATTTACTACCAGATGCGGGCCATATTCATGATAAACCTCAAAATCATCGGTAAATGAAAAAGTAACATAGGATCCAAGAATGTCCGCCTTTGCCGGCAGCGTCAGCGTGGGCATAAGGCTTATCACCAGCGCAAGGGTCACAAACATTGCCAATACTCTTTTTCTTAGTTCTTTAGCCATTTGGAATCCTCCTCGTAAATGAACGGAATCAATTTTTCATCAGGCAAGTGTAGAAGGCAATATAATCATGGTAAACTCAACTGATCTAACCGATTAGAAACCGCAATCTTTTAGTATGCTTATTATATATGAAGCGGGAAAATTATGCAATGCAAGAGAAAATAAATTGGTAAAAAGAGAAGAAATCGAACAGCGGCAAAATAAACACAAGCACAGAGCTTCTGTCTAAAGAATACGGCCTTAAAAATGTCAGCCTGCATTCCATCACCGGTAACGCCGGAATAGCTAAAGGTTCCTTTTATTCGCACTTCGATTCAAAGAATTCTGGATGTAAAGATATCATTGGCCGGATGGCTTTTTTGCAGGCATAACGATGCGCCGCAGGGCATAGGTTGTCCAAGGAGGTGGGAGGCACATGAAGGATAAAATGCCGTCGGGGCTGAACCGGTTCGAGGTCGAGCGCGCACGGCGGGAATACGGGGACAATACGCTGTCACAAGGTACAAGACGCACTTTTTTTCATGCGTTCCTGTCAAATTTCGGAGATCCGATCATTAAAATCTTACTGATCGCGCTTGCGGTCAATTTGCTCATGGCGCTGCGGGGCGCGAACTGGTTCGAGTCGGTAGGGATTGCACTCGCGATCTTTCTCGCGACGTTCGTGTCCACGCTGTCGGAATACGGCAGCGAATCCGCGTTTCTCAAATTACAGGAGGACGCTGCCGCCACGCGCTGCCGGGTACGGCGCGATGGGCGCACGATCGAGCTGTCGGCGTCGGAACTGGTCGTGGGGGATCTGGTGCTGCTCGAAGCGGGAGAGGGCGTGCCTGCGGACGGCGTGCTGCTGCGCGGTGCACTGGCGCTGGACCAGTCCGCACTCAACGGCGAGAGCGCGGAGCAGAGCAAAACAGCAGGCGGTGCGACGCAGGGCTTTTGCTCGCCAAGCGGCATGTTTCGCGGCGCGGTCGTGTGCTCGGGGGAGGGACTGATGCGTGTGGAGCGCGTCGGTGATTATACGTTCTACGGCGGTATGGCGCGCGAAATGCAGGAAACAACGCGCCAAAGCCCGCTCAAAATGCGGCTTGAAAAGCTTGCGGGCACGCTCAGCCGGGTGGGGCTTGCGGCGGGTGCATTCGTCGCCGCTGCAGACCTGTTTCAGTCCTTTGTGCTCAGCAACCACATGGATGCCGCGCGCATCGCCGCACAGCTTGCCGATCCGGCGGTCGTGGTCGGTCACCTGCTGCATGCGGCAACGCTCGCACTGACCGTTGTCGTTGTCGCGGTGCCGGAGGGCCTGCCGATGATGATCACGGTCGTGCTGTCGTCCAATATGAAGCATATGCTGCGCGATCATGTGCTCGTGCGCAAGCTCGTCGGCATCGAAACCTCGGGCAGTCTCAATCTCTTATTTACCGATAAAACCGGTACACTGACACGCGGTCAACTGCGTGTGGCATCGTTCGTATGCGGGGACGGCGTTGCGTTCCGCACCCTGGAGAGCGTCAAAAAGCGCCGCGCACTCTGGAAGCTGGCGGCACTATCCTGCATTTACAACAGCGCAAGCACGCCGTCGGGCGGACGTGCCATCGGCGGAAACGCGACAGACCGCGCGCTGCTGGATGCGGCACTTCCCATCGCACCGGAACTGGGAGGCTACACCGTGAGCGCGGGCGTGCCGTTTGACAGCGGCAGAAAATACGCGGCGGCACGGGTCAGCGGTGCGCAGGGCACATGGAGCTTCGTAACCGGCGCACCGGAAAAACTGCTTGAGCGCTGCACGGCATACTACGACGAAAGCGCACAGCCGCGCGCACTCGGTGCGGCGACCGCTGTGCGTGCGGCATGGGACAAGATGACGCACCGCGCCATGCGGGTGCTTGTGCTCGCTGCCGCGCCGCATCCCGTGCGCGGGGACAGCGATCTACACGATCTGGTACTCATCGGTTTGGTCGGTATCCGTGATGAACTGCGTCCGGAGGTGCCAAGCGCAGTGCGCGAGGTGCGCGGCGCAGGGATTCAGCTCGTTATGATTACGGGCGACAATCGGGAGACCGCCGCCGCGATCGCCAAGGAGGCAGGACTGCTCGGCGGCAAAAACGACCTGATTTTGACCAGTGCAGAGCTTGCCGCAATGGATGACCGCACCTTATCGGCACGGCTGCCCGACTTGCGCGTGGTCGCGCGCGCCTTGCCCGCAGATAAGAGCCGGCTCGTTCGTGTGGCACAGGAACGCGGTCTGGTGGCAGGCATGACGGGCGACGGTATCAACGACGCGCCCGCCCTCAAAAAAGCAGACGTCGGCTTTGCGATGGGCAGCGGCACGCAGGTCGCCAAGGAAGCGGGCGACATCGTCATTTTGGACGATAATTTCGCGTCGATCGCGCGCGCGGTGCTCTATGGCCGCACGATTTTCAAGAGCATTCGCAAATTTGTGATTTTCCAGCTGACTATGAATCTATGCGCAGTGGGCGTGTCCATCATCGGACCTTTTTTGCAGATCGATACACCGGTCACAGTCGTGCAAATGCTGTGGATTAATATGATTATGGACACCCTCGCAGGGCTTGCGTTCGCGGGAGAAGCACCGCTGCCGGAGTACATGTCCGAAGCCCCCAAACGCCGCGACGAACCCGTGCTCGGACGGTATATGCTCCACCAGATCGGGTGCATGGGGCTGTATACGATCGCGCTGTGTATCGCTTTTTTGAAGTTGCCCGTGTTCCGCGCGCGTTTCGGCTATGCAGCCGATCCAATCTATCTGCTTACGGGCTTTTTCACACTCTTTATTCTATGCGGTGTATGTAATTCTTTTAATACCCGCACTTATCGGCTCAACCTGCTCGCACATTTGCGCAAGAATCCGCTTTTTGTCCTCATCATGGGGGCGGTCACCTGCGTACAGATCGTTCTGGTGTATGGCGGCGGCACACTGTTCCGCACGGTACCGCTCCAATTGTCCGAGCTGCGGTTGGTAGCGCTGTTGGCGCTGACCGTCATTCCGGTCGATCTGATACGCAAGCTGCTGCTGCGCAGCAGAGGCATCCACGGGTCGATTTAGAACAGCAAAAACCGCCCTGCGAACAGTATGAGCTGCTTGCGGGGCGGCTTTTTCGTTATTTGTTTTCCAGTGTGATCACAACATAAGGATAGCTCGCAGTACCCAGACCTGCCAAATAAGCGGTGTCGCTGACCCCGGCTTCAAAGGTTTCATAGAACGTCGCAAGGGGTGCCATATTCCCATATCCGGGTACATAGGTATCGTCGACCTCGAGCGGCATATCTTCGAGGGTCTCGATGTCAACGCTGCGCGTGTAGGCACTGAGCATGGGAGCAGGCGTCGGAACGATGTAGAAACCATATTCGCCCGGACGCGCGCGGCGATAGGTCGTAATCTCCTTAAAGCGCACATCGGAGAACACGATGCGGCCGTCGAACAGGATGACATCCAAGGGCACGCAGTTATAGGAAAGGTTGACAAAGCGGAAGCAGCCCTGATTACGCGGATGGTTTTCACAGGTACTGTCCGGAATTACCATTAAGTCGATGCCTGTGGCAGTATTGATGACCGCAAGCGTGCTTTTCTCGCCCTTACGGAACGGAATGTTGCGCCGGCAGAGAATCGTGCGCGGAGAAGCGGCACTCATGACCGTGATCGTGCGGAAGCCGTCCATGACTTTTAGATAGTCGGTGGATTCGGCAAACCGCAGATTGCGCGCCGCGACCCGTGTCCCGATCGAAATCAGATAGGGAACGGACTGGACTGCCGCATGGAGAAAACGCACCTCGGACAGATTGTGCGCTGTGTCAGGGGGTAAAATGGTGTCCGGCATTTGCGGACGGTCGGGCATGGGGATCGTGGGCATACCGGCACCGGGAGGACCGGGATAAGCAGGCATGCCACCCTCGGGGGCGATCGGTGTGACGGGGGTGTTGGTGTCACCCGGATAAGCGGGTGTGCCGCCCTCGGGGGCGATCGGAAGCATCGGTATATCTGCCGCCGCCACAGGATATGCGGAATAGTCGTACATGAAAGATCAAACGCTCCTTTCTGGAATCACTGTTAACAGAATATGCGCAGATAGATGCGACGGTGATTCATCGGAAAGGACAACCGGAAAGCCAGTGTCTCCGAAGCACACTTGGACGGACAGAGCAGAACGCTGCTTTTTAAAATGCTGATAATCGCCTAACACCTGAAAAAAACGTCTGAAAAAAATGTCGTAATTTTCTGTAAAAACTTGTTGACAAACGGCGGAATGGTTGGTATACTAAATAAGCTGCTTCGGTGAGGCGGCCGCGAGGGAGACAAAATGACCAGAACTTAAACAAGATTCGAAAAGAATTTGAAAAAAGTTCTTGACAGAGTAGCTTCTGAGTGATATACTAAATAAGCTGCTTCAGTGAGAGAAAACGCTGAAAAACGCGGTTTTTCAAAGCGGAACAGCGAAAAAGATTGCACCTTGTAAATTAAACAACGTAAAGCAAATGCAAACCTAAAACGAACCTGAAATTCCTTTTGGAGTTTACTCCAAAAGTCAAATGGACGTCGTAAATCCATTCAAAATAAGACGACAATACGTCAGAAATTCTAAGTTTCGGTTGGAGCAGCTTATGCTGTTTTGATATGATTTTTTAGAGAGTTTGATCCTGGCTCAGGATGAACGCTGGCGGCGTGCCTAACACATGCAAGTCGAACGGGGTTATTTTGGAATGTCCTTCGGGGCAGGAATCTGTAACCTAGTGGCGGACGGGTGAGTAACGCGTGAGCAATCTGCCTTTAGGTGGGGGACAA
>JAJUJC010000009.1 GCA_029267335.1 Intestinibacillus massiliensis
CGCGATCATGGAGACCCTGTACCGCGAGACCGGCGACCCGAAGTATCGCCCGCATCCGCTCATGCGCAAAATGGTTCGCGCCGGCTGGCTCGGTGTCAAGACCGGCAAGGGCTTCTTTAACTACGACGAAAACGGCAAGGAGATCGTAGGCTGATCCTCTTACGTTTTTACTTCTCACAATCTGGCAAAACCTCCACCCAATTCACACCCTTACCGGAGAAAAAGCCCGATTTTCGGGCTTTTTCTTCGCCCAGACACAAAGAAGCCGCTCTCCAGCTGTGGAGAGCGGCTTCTTTTCTCTATCGAATGCAGCCGAGATGCTTTACGATTTCCGTGAGAGGCACACCCTGCGTGCGCGCAAGCTGCGCAACGTCCTCATATTCAGGTTTTTCGCGCGAAACGCCCCATCCCGACGCGGTTTTGACGCGCACCTCCCCGTAAGGCGTGTGCGCGGTGCGCTCTCCGCGCGTGAGCACGGCACGACGGCACACGTTCTCGCGCACGCCGAGCGTCGTCGTGTGCGCAAACAGCAGATGCAGCATGGCCTCGCGCTGCGTTTCGTCGCACACGCAGGTGAGCAGCATGCCGGTGCGCCCCTTTTTCATGTGCACGGGCGTTGTAAATACGTCCCGCGCGCCGCTCTCAAGCAGCCGCTCGGTCGCAAACGCGAGCGCCTCTGGAGTCATGTCATCGAGGTTGCAGCGCAGTTCGAGCACAGTATCGCCTGCGTCCTCGCTCTCGCCGAGCATCGCGCGCACACAGTTTGCGTGGTCAAACTCCTTGTTACCCATGCCGTAGCCGATTTTTTGGATCGCCATAACCGGCATCGCGCCGAAGTCATCCGCAAAATATCGCAACAGTGCCGCGCCGGTTGGCGTGCACAGCTCGCCCCGCACCGCGCCACCGTAAATCGGCACACCTTGCAGCAAATACGCGGTCGCAGGCGCGGGAACGGGCAGCATGCCGTGCGCACAGCGCACCTGTCCGCTGCCGACGTGCACAGGCGAAACAACGATCTTGTCGGGTGCAAGCTCGTGCAGCAGCAGGCACACACCCACAATATCTGCAAGCGCATCGAGCGTGCCGACCTCATGGAAGTGGATCTGCTCCACCGGGCGGCCATGCGCGCGGCTTTCCGCCTGCGCGAGCAGCGCATAGACCGCGCGAGCATGGTCGCGCACGGGTGCGGGCAGCGGCAGCGCGTCAATGCGCGCTTCGATGTCATGCAGCGCGCTGTGCGTGTGCGGTGCAGCATGCTCTTGAGCATGCTCAGTTTCGTGCGGGTGCGCATGGTCGTGGTCGTGTGGGTGCTCGTGGTCATGCGCGTGGTCGTGGTCGTGTGGGTGCTCGTGGTCATGCGCGTGGTCGTGGTCGTGTGGGTGATCATGCGTGTGCACATGGTCGTGCGAATGCGCGTGCTCTTGAGCATGCTCAGCTGCGCAGCCCTCCTCCGTGCCGTCGATCGTGACGCGCATGTGCGTGCCGCGGATGCCGCAGCGCGTTGCACTCTCCGCTTCGACGTGCACCCCGGGCAGTCCGAGCGCGTTCATCGTGCGCAGAAAATTCTCCGGCTGCGGATGCAGCTCGAGCAGTGCGGCGGTCAGCATATCGCCCGCCGCCCCCATATTACATTCCAGATAAAGCGTTTTCATGTCATTTCACCCCGATATGATTGATCATACTTGCAAGATAACCTGCGCCGAAGCCGTTGTCGATGTTGACGACACTCACGCCGCTCGCGCAGGAGTTGAGCATGCTCAGCAGCGCGGCAAGCCCGCCGAACGACGCGCCGTAGCCGACACTGGTCGGCACCGCGATGACCGGACAGTCCGCCAGACCGCCGATCACACTCGCGAGTGCGCCCTCCATGCCTGCGATCGCGACAATCGCGCGCGCGTGCATGATGTCCTCCGTGTGCGCGAGCAGCCGGTGCAGCCCCGCGACGCCGACGTCGTACAGCCGCACCACGCGGTTGCCCAGCGCCTGCGCCGTGAGCGCGGCTTCCTCCGCGACCGGCATGTCGCTCGTGCCGCCGGTTGCAATGACGACGGTACCCGCACCGTCCGGTGCGGGCAGCTCCCCGACGATGCCGATGTGTCCCATCTCGTGATAGGTCAGCGGCACGCGCGCACCAACGAAGTCCACCGCCTGCGCACTCATGCGCGTGATGAGCACGGTCTTTTGTCCGCGTGCCCGCAGCGCGTCAGCAATGTCTGCGATCTGCTCGGGCGTTTTCCCTGCACCATAGATGACCTCTGCCACCCCCTGCCGCACCGCGCGGTGATGATCGAGCTTGGCAAAGCCGAGATCTTCAAACGGCGCCTCCTTGAGATGCACGAGCGCGTCCTCGACATCGAGCGCACCGTCCGCGACCTGCCGCAGCAGCGCGCGCAGTTCCTTTTGTTCCATCATCTTGTCTCCAAATCCAGTAAAACGGTGTCGAAATACGGTTTTAACTGTGCCAAAATGCGTTCTCGCTGCTCCAGCGCACGCGCAAGCTGCGCCGCCGGAAGCTGCAAGCGCGCCGCGCCCTCATACACGCGCACGCGGAAATCCGTGAAGCCGAGCGCGAAAAGCGCGTCCTCTGCGCCCTCGACGCGCGCGAGCAGCGCGCCGGTCAGCGGGTGTCCGGCGGGTACGCGCGTGGCAAGGCATGCATAGGCGGGCTTATCCCATGTGAACAGCCCTGCTTCGCGCGACAGGCGGCGGATCTCGTCCTTGGTCAGTCCGGCTTCGCGCAGGGGCGAGCGCACCTCGAGCTCGCGCAGCGCGCGCATGCCCGGGCGGTCACCTGCATCGTCGGACGCGTTCGTGCCGTCGATGAGCACGGGGTAGCCGTCCGCGACCGCACGCTGCCGCAGCAGACCAAACAGCGCAGTCTTGCAGTGATAGCAGCGGTCGGCGGGGTTTGACATGACTGCTGCGTCCGCAAGCACATCGTGCGCGATGACCGTCATAGACGCGCCCAGACCCTCACACAGGCGGCACGCGTCCTCAAACTCAAACGCAGGCTGAAACGCGGTCTTGATGTAATACGGACGAATATCCGCACCGCACGCGCGCCCCGCGTACAGCAGATAGGATGAGTCCACGCCGCCCGAAAACCCGAGCGCAACGCGCGGGTTCTGTGCAAAAAACTGCTGTAAATTCATCATTTTCCTCCTGATTCGAGTATGCCGATCGCCTCGACCCCGCACGCCTCCATAAGCGCTTCGTCATAGAGCAGCGTGCGCGACGCACCGTCCGCGAACACGCGCCCCTCGCGCAGCAGCACGCAGCGCGGGCAGGTATCGACCGCAAATGGCAAATCGTGCGTCGCGACGAGCCTCGCGGGGACGAGCGGCGCGAGCGCGCGAATCAGGGTGCGGCGCGCGCGCGGATCGAGGAACGCAGTCGGCTCATCGAGCAGCAGCGCGGCGGGCGCCATCGCAAGCACGGTCGCGAGTGCCGCCATGCGTTTTTCGCCGCCCGACAGCTTGAGCGCGGTGCGCTCCCGCAGGTGTCCGATCCCAAGCTGCGCGAGCGCATCGGTCACACGGCGCGCGACCTGGTCCTCCGGCAGGCCGTGATTGCGTGGGCCGAACGCGACGTCCTCTCCGATCGTCGGCATGAAAAGCTGATCGTCGGGGTTCTGGAACACCACGCCGACCCGCGCGCGAATTTCACCGAGCGTGTGCTTATCAAGCGTTACACCGTCGACCGTGACCGTGCCCGTGTGCGGCAGCACGCCGACAAGCGCGAGCAGCAGCGAGGTTTTGCCCGCGCCGTTTGCGCCGATGAGCGCAACGCGCTCCCCGTCCGCGACCGTCAGATCCAGTCCGTCGACCGCGACCGTGCCGTCGGGATAGGTCACGGTTAAATTTTGCATTGTCAGCATCAAAACATCCTCCCCAGCAGCGTTGGCAGATCGATCAGTCGGAACAACACCGACGAGCCGCATACCGCCGCGAGATAGACCGCGTCCCGCGCGGCAAGCGGCGGCGCACGGCGCACATGCTCGGCGGCAGGATAGCCCCGGCACTGCATCGCCTGATAGATGCGCTCCGCACGGTCAAAGCTGCGCAGCAGCAATCCGCCCACAAAGCTGCCCATATGGCGCATTTCCAGCCCTTTTTTGCCCGATCCGCGCAGGCGGTAGGCGGTGTACATGGTCGCCGCCTCGTCGAGCAGCGTGCCGATGTAGCGGTAAGTCATTTCGAGCAGCGACACGCACAGCGCGGGCACATGCCACCGGCGCAGCTGCGCGGTCAGCGACGACAGCGGGGTGACCGCGACGAGCAGCAGCACCGCGGACACGCTGAGCAGCGTACGCAGCACGAGCACCGCGAGCGCAAGCACACCGTACGGGTCGAAAAACACGCCGCTCACGCCCGCAAACAGGCAAAAGGGCAGCGCGACCGCCGCGCGGCGCAGCACCATGCCGCACGGGGTATCCGACAGGGGCAGGAGCAGCGCGGGATAGAGCAGATAGGGCGTGAGCCGCGTCAGATCATAGCGTCCGAGCGACAGCAGGCACAAAAGATACACCGCCGTGCCGAGCAGCTTTGCCGCGGGATGCACGCGATGGATGAGACTGTGCCCTGCCGCGAGCTGCTCGAGCGAGGTGAGCGCCGCGGTTTTTGCCCGGATATCTGCCATGTGGATTCCTCCGTACGATGGGTGTTATTTCGATGCCGCGCGCTTTTTCAGGCGCACGACCACAAAGCCCGCGCCGCCGGCCAGCACGGTCGTGAGCACCGCGCCCGCGATGCCTGCGACCGTGGTGCCGCCTGTGCCGCCCTGGGCAAAATCATAATCCGGCAGCAGCGCCGTGCGCTCCTGAATGGCGGCGGCAGCGCGGTGCACCTCGCCCTCGGCGAGCAGCTCGGTCGTGCCCGTGACCTTTTCCATCGACCATTCCAGGCCGTCCGGATGGGACGATGCTGCGAGCGACAGTCCGCCGCCGACGAGCAGCGTCACGGCCGCAAGCGCGGCAAGCGTGCCCCGCAGCGGCACGCGCGCATCCAGCGCTGCGCCGCCGAGCGCGCTTTGCAGCAGCTCGGGCCGCATACGCAGCACGAAGCACAGGATGCCCGCGGTCACGATGCCTTCCACCACGCCGATGGCGAGGTGTATGGGCAGCATGAGCGCCGCAAACGTACCGAACGGCAGCGCGGTGATGCCGGACACAAGCGTTTCCACCACAACCGCAAACGCGCCCAGCTCCAGTCCGATGACCACGGAAAGGATCGACGCGACCGTCAGCCGTTTCGCCGTGAGACCGCGCTGTAACACGGGCTGAAACAGCAGCGGGTAAATGACCAGACACGGGATGACGCCCATGTTGAAAATATTGCAGCCGAGCGCGAGCAGCCCGCCGTCTGCAAAGAAGAGACACTGGATGATGAGCACCGCCGCCTCGGTGAGCAGCGCGGGAAAGCCGCCGAGCATCGCCGCAAGCAGCACGCCGCCGCCGATATGTCCGCTCGAGCCCGTGCCGGGGATCGTGAAGTTGATCATCTGCGCCGCAAACACAAACGCACCCATGACCGCCATAACCGGCAGCTTTTTTTCCGAAAGCTCTTCTTTTTTGATCTTATGTACCGCGTAGCCGATCGCGCCCGCCGAAACCGCACTCATCGCGCCGCCAACGACCGGCGATAGCAACGCATCTGCCATATGCATGTAAAAACCCCTCCTCAAGTGTGCACAAAACGAAAAAATGCCATGAAAGTGACGCCCCCGTGCAGGGAGCGTAATCACCTTCATGGCAATTCGGTTTCTGTGTGCAAAATACTCCGGTTGCCGCCGCTTCTGCGGGGCGCGCCCTTCCGTCGTGGAAGCGGCGAGTCAGCGCGGTTCGCCGAGCAGACGCATCGCGTCGGCGATCAGGCGGCTAGTGGGTTGGGAGGGCACGCCCGCGACCAGATTGTCACACTGCCCCATGGGGACGAGCACGCGCTTTGCCGCGCTCTGCCCAACTGCGACTGCCATTTTCGGGGTGATCTCCCCCAGCAGCGCATCCGCGATGACGATGCCAATCGGTCCGACGATGACCTCCGCACGGCGGCAGCCCACGACGACGGCGTTCTCCCCCGTCGCGGCAAAATCCGCGCCCGCGCGCAGCATGGCAGCCGTGGCGGTGCTATTGGTGCCGACTGCGGTGACCTCCGCCGACGGATATTCGCTTTTGATCGCGGCGACGAGCTGCTTGCCCAGACCGCCGCCCTGTCCGTCGATGACGAGAACCCGCATCGTGTATCCTCCCTGCGCACCTGACTGCTTTTATTGTATCATGGTACTACCACTTGTTCAAGCGCGATTTTGCGACGCGACGGGGACGTCTGCCGCATCGACAAGCGGGTGTGCAAAATTCGCGCATGAGCGTATCTCCCCCTTCTTTTTAACGCACGAAAGCCGCCCCTTTTTTTTGGGGGGCGGCTTTCGTGCGTATTATGTAGGAGAAGCACTTGGGAGCACTGCTGAGGGGGCAGGAAAAAGAGAGAAAGAGGAAAAGAGGGGTGTGCGCGCCGCGTTACGCAAAGGGATTTTCACCCGGATAGGGCAGTGACGCAGGCTGATTGTAGGCAATATCGGTCACGCCGAGGTACTTGAACACCTCGAACAGTGCTCTGCCAAAGTGGCCGAACGCGACCGCGCCGTGGTGCGGATAGCGCTTTTCGATGAGCACATGGCGATAGAATCGATCCATTTCCGGGATGGCGAAAATGCCGATCGAACCGAAGGACTGCGTGGGTACATCGAGCACCTCGCCCTCGGCCACATAGGCGCGCAGGCGGGTGTCTGCGGTCGATTGCAGACGGAAGAACGTGATGTCGCCCGCCTTGATGTCGCCCTCCATCGTGCCGCGCGTGATGTCAGGCTCGGCAAGCGCGGGCTCGAGGTCGCGCTTCATGATGAGCTGATAGCCCATGTGCGGATTGCGCAGCAGCGACGGGCAGGTATTGCCGCAGTGGAAGCCCATGAAGGTCTCGCGGTGGCGATACGACAGCTTGCCCGCGATGGACTCCTCATACATGGACGCAGGCACGGAGTTGTTGATGTCAAGCAGCGTGACCGCCGCGCCCGACACACAGGTGCCAATGTACTCGCTCAGCGCGCCGTAAATATCGACCTCGCACGACACCGGAATGCCGCGTCCGGTCAGGCGTGCGTTGACGTAGCACGGCACGAAGCCGAACTCGGTCTGGAACGCGGGCCAGCACTTGTTCGCGAACGCCGCGTACTTTGCGGTGCCGAGGTGCTCCGTCATCCAATCCTCAAGCGTGAGCTCATACTGCGCCAAACGGGGCAGGATACCGCTGAACCGGCTGTTGCCGTTGCCTGCCTCCGCCGCCATCTCCGCCATTTTCGCGGGGATGCGCGGATCATCCTTGTGCTTGTTGTACGCGACGAGCAGGTCAAGCTCGGAGTGCTCCTCGACCGCGACGCCGAGATCATAAAGCGCCTTGATGGGCGCGTTGCACGCGAGGAAATCGTTCGGGCGCGGGCCAAACGCGAAGATTTTCAGCCCTGCAAGACCGACAAGCGCGGTCGCGACCGGCACAAATTCGCGGATCTGCTGCGCGACCTCCTGCGCTGTGCCGCACGGATAGTCCGGAATATACACGCGCTTTCCGCGCAGCCCGAGGTTGTACGACGCGTTGAGCATGCCGCAGTACGCGTCGCCGCGACCGTCGTGCAGGTCGCCGTCGCCCTCCGCGGCAGAGGTGTACAGGATGGGGCCTGTGAACCAGTCCGCGATCATGGTTTCGGGCGTTTCCGGGCCGAAATTGCCAAGGAATACAACGAGCGCGTTCACGCCCTGCGCCTTGACGTCGTCGACCGCGCGGCGCGCGTCCAGCTCGGTCTCCACGCAGATCGGGCACTCATACAGCCCGTCTCCGTACGCCTTGACGACGTTCGCGCGGCGCTTTTCGCTCAGGGCGATCGGGAAACAGCCGCGGCTGACCGAAATAATGCCCATTTTGATCTCCGGTATATTGTTCATCATGATGAGAATCCTCCTTTTAATCCAGTGCATCCGCGATGTCGGGGTTTTGTCCAATCAGGCCGACGAACGCCCCCTGTGCCGCCTCCGCCGCGTCCGCATGCGCGATGAGCCACTTGTTGCGTGCCCACAGCAGACGATCCTCCGCGGTCTCCGCCACAATGGTCGGGCGCTCGGTATTCGTGCCGCGGGGCAGCACGACCGCGACGCGGAAACCCGCGCCCTTGTGCCCGTCGCACGGGGCATAGTGCAGCGTGGTCGCATACAGTTCGACCGCCGTACCCGCCGGCGCACGGAACGCGCGCACACGCGCGGTATCGAGCGTGTTATTTTTGATGTCCTGCTGCTTGGCAACGAGGAATACCATGTCGTCCGCGACAAGGTTGATCTCACTGTCACGGTGGTACTCCACACAGCCGAGCGCGGTGTTTGTGCCGTTGCAGTAGCCGATCTGGATGGGCATGCCGCCGTACACCCGGTCTCGCAGCGCGGCAAACGCGGAAATCTCCTCGAGTGGCGCGTGAGACGGCACATAAATGACATGATCGTGCGGTTTTTCCGTCGTGTCCCGCAGTACGCTCAGCAGCTCTGACCAATCGCCCGCGAGCACACGCCCATAGGGACGAAACGCATCGTCAAAAACGCTTTCCAGCTTCATTCTTTGCCTCCTTACAGCTTCGCGAGTGCGGCATAGCTTGCGCGCAGCGCGGGATAGATCGTGCGGTACACATCGTAAAACGCATCGTACGCTGCGCCCGCTTGCTCGTCCGGCAGCATGGGCGTGCCCGTGTGCACGACCGCGTCGCACGCGGCGGGCACGCTGTCATACACGCCCGCACCCACGCCCGCAAGCAGCGCAACGCCGAGGGCAGGACCTTCCTTGCCCACCGTGGTCGTCACGGGACAGTGCAGTGCGTCAGCGAGCATGCCGCGCCACAGCGGCGAGGTAGCGCCGCCGCCGCATGCGATCAGCTCGCGGCTCGTCACGCCCATGGCGCGCAGCGTTTCCGCGCAATCGCGCAGGCTGTAGGTCACGCCCTCCATGACCGCACGGATGAGGTCACCGCGCGTGTGCATGGCGGACAGACCGGTAAATGCGCCGCGGCAATCGGGGTCGAGGTGAGGCGTGCGCTCGCCCATGAGATAGGGCGTGAAGAGCAGCCGATTTGCACCGATTGGCGAACGCGCCGCCTGCTCGGTCATGAGCACATAAGGGTCGACCCCGCGCACACGCGCATCCTCAATAATGTCGGGGCACAGATTGTTGCGAAACCACTGGAGCGACGCACCCGCCGCAAGGGTGACACCCATGACATGCCACGCGCCGGGAACTGCGCAGCAGAAAGTGTGCACGCGCCCCTGCGGATCGACCGCAAGCTCGCTCGTGTGCGCGAAAACCACGCCCGAGGTGCCGATCGTCGCGAACGCGCGTCCGTCTACAACGACGCCCGTGCCCACGGCTGCGGCTGCATTGTCGCCTGCGCCACCAACGACGGGCGTGCCTGCGGCAAGTCCGGTGATCTCTGCCGCCTGCCGCGTCACCGTGCCCGTGATCTCCGGGCTTTCATAAACGCGGGCGAGCAGCGCTTTGTCAATGCCGAGCTTTGTGAGCACCTCGTCCGACCACTGCCGGCGCGGCACATCGAGCAGCCCCATACCGGACGCATCCGACACCTCGGTCGCATACTCACCGGTTAGTTTGAGGCGAATATAGTCCTTTGCGAGCAGGATGTGCCGGCATTTTTCATAAATTTCAGGCTGGTGCTTGCGCACCCACAGGATCTTTCCGGCGGTAAAGCCGGTGAGCGCCGGGTTCGCGGTGATTTCGAGATAGCGCGCGCGCCCGACCGCGTCATAGATGTCCTCGCACTCCGCGCCCGTGCGCCCATCGCACCACAGGATGGCAGGACGCAGCGGCTCGTCGTGCGCGTCGAGCATCACGAGCGAGTGCATCTGGCCGGAAAGCCCGATGCCGCGGATTTCCTGCGGGTCGACCCCGCTGTCCGCGAGCACCGCGCGGATGCCATCCGACGCGGCGCGCCACCAGTCGCGCGGATCCTGCTCTGCCCAGCCGTTTTGCGGCTGAGACAGCGGATACTCAAACGTGCGGCTTGCGATCAGCCCGCCCGAGGTATCAAAAAGTGCGGTTTTGGTGCCGGAGGTGCCGACATCCAACCCCAATAAGTAATTCATAGCTGTCCCCTTTTCCGTGTTATGCCGCCTTTGCCTGCTTCTTGCTCACGACGTCGACCACGACCGCGCCGAGCAGCACCACACCCTTGACGACCTTCTGCCAGTTCGCGTCGATGCCAAGGATTGACATGCCGTTATTCAGTACGCCCATGAAGATTGCGCCGATGACAGCGCCCGCGACCGTGCCCACGCCACCGTATGCCGATGCGCCGCCGATGAAGCATGCGCCGATTGCGTCCATTTCATAGCTCGTGCCTGCCGACGGCGCGGCAGAGTTGAAGCGGCCGACGCACACGAGCGCCGCGACCGCACTCAGCACCGCCATGTTGACATACACGCCGAACATGACGCGCTTGGTGTTGATACCGGAAAGTTGGGTCGCCTTGGCATTGCCGCCGAGGGCGTAAACATGACGGCCGGGTACGGTGCGCGTTGTGAAATACTGGTACGCGAGCACGACGACCGCGAGCAGCACGAGCACGACCGGCACGCCCTTGTTCTGCCCGAGCTGATAGGCGACGAGCAGGATGACGACGCTGATGACGGCGAGCCGCACCGCGGTCATGCCAAAATTGCCGGTGGCATAGCCCTTGCGCTTTTTGCGCGCCTGCCCAAGCAGTGTCGTGCCGATAAAGAGCACACAGCACACAATGCCGATCGTGAGCGAGACCGCGAGAATCGCGCCCTTGTCGCTGCCACCCGGCAGGTAAGAGGTGAAATACTTCAGGTAATTTTGCGGAAACGGCGAGATCGTTGTGCCGTCGAGGATGATCGTTGCGAGTCCGCGCCAGATCAACATGCCGCACAGCGTGACGATGAAGGGCGGAATGCTCATGTACGCGATCCAGAACGCCTGCGACACGCCGACCGCGAGACCGATGAGCAGACACAGCGCCATCGCAAGATAGATATTCATGTGCCAGTTGACGATCATCACGCCCGCAATCGCGCCGATGAGCGCCACGATCGAGCCGACCGACAGGTCGATGTTGCCGCCGGTCAGGATGCACAGCAGCATGCCGGTCGCGAGAATAACGACGTAGCTGTTTTGCATGATGAGGTTGGAAATATTGGTCGGGGCAAACAGCGAACCCTTGCCGCCCGCCGTGATTAGAATCTGGAACAGTACCATGACCACGACTAGCGCGACCAGCATGGTGTTCTGCCCCAGCATTTTTTTCAGCTTGCTCATTGGGGAGTGCTCCTCTCTCA
The DNA here is from genome assembly GCA_029267335.1 of Intestinibacillus massiliensis. Taxonomy (GTDB): domain Bacteria; phylum Bacillota; class Clostridia; order Oscillospirales; family Butyricicoccaceae; genus Intestinibacillus; species Intestinibacillus massiliensis_A. The sequence continues at coordinate 11,396 of JAJUJC010000009.1, forward strand.
GTCTTTCTTGGTTTTCAGGATGCTCGCCATAATCGCTTCGCTCGTCGCCTGTGCAATCGGGAACTCCGCGACCATGCGGCCCTCGTTCATGACATAGACGCGGTCGGACATGCCGAGGATCTCGGGCAGCTCGCTTGAAATCATGATGACCGACTTGCCCTGTGCGACGAGCTGATTGATGATGCAGTAAATTTCATACTTCGCGCCGACGTCGATGCCGCGCGTGGGCTCATCGAGGATGAGCACATCGGGATCGGCAAACATCCACTTGGCGAGCAACACCTTTTGCTGGTTGCCGCCCGACAGATTGCCGACGTTCTGCTCGACATTCGGACATTTTGTGTGCAGTGCCTGGCGGTATTCCTCCGCGACCTGCGTTTCCTTATCCGCGTCGAGCACGCCGCGGCTTGACACCTTGTCGAGTTTGGCAAGCGTCGTGTTGATGCGGATGGGATTGGTCAAAATCAGTCCATTGCCCTTGCGGTCCTCGGTGACATAGGCAAGGCGCGCGTCGATTGCTTCCTTAACGTTCCTGAGCTTGACTTCCCTGCCGTCGAGTTTTAACGTGCCCGAGATGTGTGAGCCGTAGCTGCGGCCGAAAATGCTCATCGCAAGCTCGGTACGGCCCGCGCCCATCAGCCCCGAAATGCCGACCACTTCGCCGCGTTTCACGTTGAAACTGACATGATCGACCACTTTTTTGTCCTGATAGACCGGATGATAAACCGTCCAGTCCGACACCTCCATCGCAATGTCTCCGAGGACGCTCTCCCGGTGCGGGAAGCGGTCGGACAGGTCGCGTCCAACCATGCCCTTGATGATGCGTTCCTCCGAAAAGTCGTCCACACCCTTGACCAGCGTTTCGATCGTCGAGCCGTCGCGGATGACCGTGATCTTATCCGCCACATACGAGATCTCGCTGAGCTTGTGCGAGATGATGATGCTCGTCATGCCCTGCTCCTTGAACGCGAGCAGCAGATCGAGCAGCGCGCGGCTGTCGGATTCGTTGAGGGACGCGGTCGGCTCGTCGAGGATGAGCAGCTTGACGTTCTTCGCAAGCGCCTTGGCGATCTCGACGAGCTGCTGCTTGCCCACGCCGATGTCCTTGATGAGCGTGTGCGCGCTTTCCGCCAGCCCGACCTTTCGGAGCAGCGCATCCGCCTTGTTGTAGGTTTCGTCCCAGTCGATGCGCGCGGTGCTGCCGCGTTCATTGCCCAGGAACATATTTTCCCCGATGGAAAGATAGGGCACGAGCGCAAGCTCCTGATGGATGATGACGATGCCGCGGCTTTCGCTGTCGCGGATGGTCTTGAACCGGCAGGTCTCCCCTTCATAAATAATGTCGCCCTCGTACGAGCCGTAGGGGTAGATGCCGCTGAGCACGTTCATGAGCGTGGACTTGCCCGCGCCGTTTTCTCCGACGAGCGCGTGCACCTCGCCCTGCTCAACCTGTAGATTGACGTTATCGAGCGCCTTGACGCCCGGAAACAGCTTGGTGATGCCGCGCATTTCCAGAATGTTCTTTGCCAAAGCGGTTCCTTCCTTTCTTTTGCCCGGAAAAAGGGCGACCAACAAGGGAGCTTCCTCATTGGCCGCCCCGTTTTCAGCAGCGTAGGATGTGCGCGGCGTTTACGCGATGTCGCTCTCGGTGTAATAGCCGCTGTCGATCAGGATCTGCTTGTAGTTCGACTTATCCGCAAAGACCGGATCGCAAAGATAGGACGGGATGACGCCCGTGCCGTTGTCATAGGTCTTGGTGTCGTTGACTTCCGGCTTGCCGCCCTTCATGATCGCGTCGACCATGCCGACGACCTTCTCCGCGAGTGTGCGGGTATCCTTGAAGATGGACATGGACTGATAGCCCGCAACGATGTTCTTCACATTCGGCTTGTCGCAGTCCTGACCGGTGATGACCGGCATGTTGTCCGCCGTGTAGCCCGCCGCGATCAGCGCGTTCTGCACGCCGTAAGCGGTCGAGTCGTTCGAGCACAGCACTGCGTCGAGCTTCTTGCCGTTCGGGCCGTAGCCGACCGACGAAATGATGTTCTCAAAGCGCTTCTGCGCTTCCTCGGTCGACCAGTTTGCAGTCGCGCACTGTGCCTTTTCCGTCTGACCGGACGGTACGACGAGCGTGCCCTTGTCAATGTAAGGTTTGAGCACGTTCATTGCGCCGCCGAAGAAGAAGTTGACGTTGTTGTCATCCGGCGCGCCCGTGACCAGTTCGATGTTGAACGGCCCCTTCTCGGTATCAAGCTTCAATGCGTCGCGGATGTACTCGCCCTGCATCGTGCCGACCTTGTTGTTATCGAACGTTGCATAGTAGGAAACCGCATCGGAGTTCATAATCAAACGATCATAGGAGATGACCGGGATGTTCTTTTCCTTTGCGCCCTTGAGCGCTTCGGTCAACGCAGAACCGTCGATCGCCGCGATAACCAGTGTCTGGCAGCCGCCCGCGATCATGTTTTCGATCTGGGAGACCTGCGTCGGGATGTCGTTATCGCCCGCATACTGCAGGTCGACCTCGTAGCCCGCTTCCTCCAGCTGCTTTTTCATGTTCGCGCCGTCCTGATTCCAGCGCTGCAAAGACTGCGTCGGCATGGACACGCCGACCTTGCCGCCACCCGTCTTGGTCGGGGTCGCCGCGTCGCCGGTCGCCGCCTGCGTGCCGCTGTCCGTGCTTTGTGCATCCGCGCTGCCCCCGCCGCACGCCGCCATGCTCATCATCATCGCACCTGCGAGTAACATTGCCAGAAAACGCTTTTTCATTTTTTACACACGCTCCTTCAAATTGTTGTCGCCTTGTCTGCGGATTGGTCGCTTGCCCTCTCTTGCTGTCGAAACGATATTTGCTAATCGCTTTTATAAATATCATTTCTTTAAGTTATGAACACATCATATGATTTTCACGCTGAAAAGTCAAGGCGTTTTTGTCACATCCGATAAACTTCGGGGCTTTCGCCAAACTGCTTTCTGCATTTTTGTAAGGTTTTACAGTGCAGCTTTGTTCTCTTGTGAAAACGCAACAAAAAACCGCGCCCCGTATGCACGGGGCGCGGAAAGAGGTGCCTTTGCATGCTCTGTAACGCTCTTACGGTCAAAGCTGGTCGACAAAGCGGTCGATAAAGTGCAGCGCAACGCCGATGCAGTTCGCCTTGGACAGGCACTTGCCCAAATGCAGGTAGTGTCCATCCTCTCCGAAGCTGTTGCGCGCAGCAAGCCGCGCGCGCAGGTCGGGCAGGTACTTTTCCATGAAGGGCGTGACCATGCCGCCGAGCACGACGTCGCAGTCCATAATCATATGGATGGTGTTGATGCCGGTCGCGAGATCGTTGAGATAGCGCTGCCAACGCGCGAAGTAGTCCGCGTTGCCGTCTTCGATCGCGGCAAAAAAGTCCTCGATCTGGATGCCGAGATCGTCGGTCAGCCGCGCGACCGAGCAATACGCCTCGAGGCAGCCGTGCTTGCCGCAGCTGCATTTTTCGCCGTGCGGTACCACGCACATATGCCCGAACTCCGCGCTGCGGTGGTGCACGCCCGCATAGGGCTTGCCGTCGACGAGCAGCGCGCCGCCCACGCCCTTGCCCAGAAATAAATACGCCATGCTGTCGAGCGTGCTGCGATTCCACCACTCAGCGTAGCCGCCCGCGGACGCGTCGTTCTCGACATAGACGGGATACGCGATGCGCTCGGTCAGCATGGACAGGCTCATTTTGCGAATGCGCAGCACGGGTGCGACCTCGATGATGCCGCGCTCCTCGTCGATGATGCCGGGCAAGGTGAGACCCACCCCGAGTATACGGGTGCGGTCGAGCGCAAATTCATCCAAAAAGTGCTCGATGGCGCGGGACAGCTCATCGCGATACGTCGCGTCATTGCTGAACACGCACTCAATGCGCTTGTAAGCGATCTCCTCCGCCCGCAGGTTGATCGCGATGAGCCGGATGTGCTTGAGCGACAGCTCGACGCCGAGGGCAAACCGCGCATTCGCGGCGAGTGCCATCGTGCGCGCGCGCCGCCCGCCCGTTGAGTCCACCATACCGACATATTCGATGACCCCCGCGTCAAGCAGCTCGCGCAAATTTTGTGTCACGGTCGGCAAACTGAGCGACAGCGCCGCCGCGATGGACTGCTTGGTCTGCGGCTCTTCTGTCTGATAGAAGTGCCGGAACACCAGATTGCGGTTTCTTCGCCGCAGTTCAACTGTCGATAATTTATCCGCCACAGAACATCACCACACTTTTATAAAAGATATTTTTAATTTTATTATAACGTATTAAATTGCTTTTTCAAGCGGTATTTCCAAAATTCTTTTGTATTTTTGCATCTCTTTGCTCTTTTGACCTGTTGTGCCGCGCGCAGGACGGTCTTTCCTTCGCGCGCAGGATATGGTATGATGGACGCATCGAATCGGCGCAGAATTTAAGGAGGATGGATATGGCTACTTTACAGGCGTTTCCCTTTGGTGTGACCACAGACGGCACACCGGTCACCCGATATGTTCTGACAGACGGCGCGATCACCGTCACGATACTCGACCTTGGCGGTACGATCCAGTCGTGCGTCGTGCCTGACCGCGACGGCCGTGCGGTCGACATCGCCCTCGGCTACGATACGCTCGCGGCATACGAGGCGCAGGACAAATACCTCGGCGCGCTCGTTGGCCGGTGCGCAAACCGCATCGCGGGCGCGGCGTTCTCGCTCGGCGGGCATGATTATACGCTGCTTGCAAACAACGGTGTCAACCATCTGCACGGCGGGCACGGCTTTGACAAGCGCGTGTGGCACGCCGCTCCCTGCGAGGACGGGCTGACGCTCACGCTGCACAGCCCCGACGGCGACGACGGCTATCCGGGCACGCTCGACGTGACCGTGACCTATGCGCTCGCGCACGGCGCACTGACCATCGACTACCGCGCGGTGAGCGATGCGGACACGCTGTGCAACCTGACGAACCACACCTACTGGAACCTCGCGGGACAGTCGAGCGGCGCGGTGCTCGCGCAGTCCGTGCGCCTGGCGGCGACGCACTTCACCCCGGCCAACGCGCAGTCCATCCCAACCGGCGAGATCGCACCCGTCGAAGGCACGCCCATGGATCTGCGCGTGCTCACGCCGATCGGCCGCGGCATCGATGCGGATTTTGAGCAGCTTCGTTTTGCCGGCGGCTATGACCACAACTGGGTCATTGACGGCGCGGCGGGCACGCTGCGCGACGCGGCGAGCGCCCATTCCGACGAGACCGGTATCTCCCTTGCGGTCGAGACCACGCTGCCCGGTCTGCAATTTTACACGGGCAACTTCCTGGAGGGCTGCCCTATCGGCAAGGGCGGTACGATCTATGGCAACCGCGCGGGCTTCTGCCTGGAAACGCAGTTCTATCCCGACGCGATCCACCATGCGAACTTCCCGCAGCCCGTGCTGCACGCGGGCGAGACCTACCACCATACGACCGTGTTCCGTTTCTCGCTAGACTAACCTGCTTTCCGGCGCGCAAGACAGGGTTTTTGCGCGCCGGACTTGACTTTTTCGCCCGCTTTCGATATAATAGCCCTGAACTTTATAACAGACAGTTCGGAACCATCCTGTCTCTAAACAAAACTAGGACATCCATGCGCCGCGCTCGCGGAAGGTCATGGGTTGGATGGTGCGCGCTTTTTTTGCAAAGCGACGCACCTTTTTTGTTGCGCAAGGACGGTTTCGGCACATTTGGGGAGGAAGTATGGACGATTTGATTCGTTACTCGGTCATTACCGAGAAAAACCCACGCGAGATCGTGCTGCTGCGCGGCACCGGCTGCCGTTGGCGGCGCTGCCGCTTCTGCGACTATCACCTCGACTTTTCGCGCGACACCGCGGCAAATACGGCGCTGAACCTTGCGGTGCTCGCGCAGGTCACAGGGCAGTACGGCAGGCTCGAGGTCATCAACTCCGGCTCGTTTGTCGACCTCGACCCGTCCACGATGGACGAAATCGAGCGCGTGTGCGCCGAAAAGCACATTCACACGCTGCATTTTGAGTGCCACTGGCGCGACCGCGATGCCATTGACGCGCTGCGGGCGCGTTTTGCCGCGCGCGGTGTGACCGTGCGCATCAAGATCGGCGTGGAATCGTTCGATGCAGACTACCGCGAAACCGTGCTTGTCAAGGGCATCGACGAGCGCGATCCTGCGAAAATCGCAGCGCTGTTTGACGAGTGCTGCCTGCTCGTCGGGCTGTGCGGTCAGACCGCAGACAGCATGATACGCGACATCGAGACCGGACTTGCGCACTTCGACCGCGTGTGTGTCAACCTGATGACGCCGAACAGTGCGCCGCTGCAGCCCGATGACGCGGTCTGTGCATGCTTTGTGCGCGAGGTCGCGCCGCGCTGGGCGAACGATCCGCGCGTCGATCTGCTGCTGCACAACACCGACTTTGGCGTAGGAGGAACGGAACATGCGTAACGAAATTCTGCTCATTATGACCCTTTTCGTACTGTACGGCTCGATCCTCGTCTGGTTCCGTCTGTTCGGTACGACCGGACTCATGTGCTTCACCGTGCTCGCGACCATCGCCGCGAACATCGAAGTGCTCATTCTCGTGAACGCCTTCGGCATGGAAATGACGCTCGGGAACATCCTGTTCGCGTGTACCTTTGTCGTGACCGATATTTTAAGCGAGGTCGCGGGCAAAAAAATGGCGAACCGCGCGGTCGGCATCGGCATCGCGACGAGCGTGCTCTTCCTTGTCGTGTCTCAGAGCTGGCTGCTCTACCTGCCGAGCGCGAACGACTTTGCACAGCCCTCCATCCGCGCGATCTTTTCGAACACGCCGCGGCTCATGCTCGCGTCGCTGCTCGTCTATGCGATCGTACAGGTCTTTGATGTGTGGGCGTACCACAAATGGTGGGACTTCACGACTGCGCGCTTCGGTGATTCGCACCGCTTTCTGTGGCTGCGCAACAACGGCTCAACGCTTATTTCGCAGCTTCTCAATACGATCCTGTTTACTTTTGCGGCATTTTTCGGCATGTATGATTTTAAAACGCTGTTTTCCATCATCGTTTCGAGCTATATCATCTTCATCGTGACCAGTCTTGCGGATACGCCGGTCGTTTATCTCGCGCGGCGCATGACCGAGCGCGGCGTGGTGCCCGGTATGGTACGCGAAAATTCATAGAAAAGTCACAGAATCTACCTTATTCGTTTGATCTCCCGTGCTTGACGCTGTCCGGTGCTTCTGTTATCCTAAACATAGACAGTGACACCATAAGGAAGGATGAGCGACATGAAAAAACGCTTTCTGAGCGCGCTGCTCGCGCTGACCCTGCTGCTCGGCACGCTGCCCTCGGCGTTCGCCGCGCAGACGCGCACGCCCTATGAGGCGGCGAGCGCACTCTATACCCTCGGACTCTTTCAAGGAAAACAGGTGAGCGCGGACGGCACGCCCGTCTTTGCCCTTGCGGATACCGCGACGCGCGCGGAGGCGGTGACCATGCTCGTGCGCCTGCTCGGCAAGCAAGACGAGGCACAGGCAGGAACGTGGTCCACACCGTTTACCGATGTGCCCGCGTGGGCGGCGCCCTACGTCGGTTATGCGTACAAAAACGGGCTGACCGTGGGCACGGACGCGACCCACTTCGGCAGCGAGAACACGGTCTCTCTGAACGATTATCTGACGTTCCTGCTGCGTGCGCTCGGCTACAGCGACGCGAAGGGTGACTTCACCTGGTCCAGTGCGCGCGTGCTCGCAGGCGCGGTCGGTCTGCTCGACAGCGAAAGCACCGCAACCGCATCGTTCGTCCGCGGCGATCTGGCGCGCGTGTCCTTTGCCGCGCTCAGCGCGACCCCGAAATCCGGTACGACCCTGCTCACGCAGCTTTCCGGCGACGGCACAGTCACGAGCGACGCGATCGCCAAGGCGGGGTTGTCCCTCACGAATACCTCCGGCGCGGCGACCACGGGCGAGCTGAACGCGGAGCAGGTCTATGCACGCTTCTCCCCCGCGGTATTCTATATCGAGCTGTATGACGCGAACCGGCAGGCGATCGCCTCGGGCAGCGGCTTCTTTATCTCGTCCGACGGCAAGGCAGTCACGAATTATCACGTCATTGACGGCGCATCCTATGCAAAGATCCTGCTGTCCGACGGCACGACGACGTATGACGTCAAGGGTGTGTATGACTATGACGCGGCGGCGGACATCGCGCTGCTTCAGGTGAACGCGACGAACGTGCCCTATCTCTCGCTCGGCACGAGCGCCAATGTGGTCGGCGGCGCGACGGTCTATGCGATCGGCAGCCCGCTCGGTCTGTCCAATACGATCTCGCAGGGCATCATTTCCAACGTCAGCCGTACGATCGACGGCGCAAACTATATCCAGACGACCGCCGCCATCTCCTCGGGCAGCAGCGGCGGCGCGCTCATCACCGCAACCGGCAAGGTCATCGGCGTGACGGCGGGCACGATCGAGGAGGGGCAGAGCCTCAATATGGCGGTGCCCATCACCAAGCTCGACAGCCTGTCGCGCACAAGCCTGTCCTCGCTCGCGAGCATCGCCGCGCGGCAGTCCTCCTCCGGTACGGCGAGCGGCAAGCTGAACGCCTCCTCGAGCACGGTCGCGCTCAGCGTCGGCGGCTCGGCAACTCTCACGCTGTCACAGAGCTTTTCGAGTGCAGATTCGATTGACTATGTCATCTCCAATCGCAACATCGCACGCGTTAAATGGGGCGAATGGTCGTCGAACGGCAGCACGCTGCCCGTGACCATCACCGGTCTGTCCGCAGGGCAAACCACGGTCACCTTCACACTATATAATGCAAGCGGCAGTGCGCTTGGCAGTACGACCGTTAAAATCATCGTGAGCTGACCGATTTCAAAAACAAATGAGGGAAGTGGATTCCTCCACATGGGATTTACGAAAGAGGACGTACAGCGCGTCAAGCTGGAAGGGTTTCTGCTCAAGAACAATGGCGAGACCTTTTCCTGCCGCGTCATCACGGGCAACGCCGCGCGGAGATCCTCGCCCGCGAATTTTAAGCGACCGATCGGATAAAAAAAGGAACGCGTTGACAGCAACGCGTTCCGTTTTTTATTTCCGGAGTGCTTCTTGCTGCTCTGTGCCCGAGCGAAACAGTTCGTTTAAAACCGGCATGCGCGACTTTCCCCGTTCCGTTAAACGATACTCTGCCGATGGTGGCGTGGTATTGTGGTTGAAACGATCCCCTAAACCGTCCCCCTCCAGTTCGCGAAGCGATCTTGTCCGCACCGTATTGGTAATGGGCGCCACCTGTCGTTTGCGCTCGTTATGCGGAAACAGTCTGGTGCACTGTGCCATCAATGCGCGGCTTTCAACGGGCAACCGATCTATTCCGTTCTTTCCGGCTTCGCCATGTTGTATATTTGCCGCATACTCGAGGATCATTCTCGGTTTTATGCGGCGGTTTTTTCTGATTTTATGAAACTATTTCCGCAAAATTACTTCATTTTTATCAAATTGTGTCGATATATATAATTACAGTACGGTTCTTTCGCATCATAGTTGCCCTGTTTTGTCAATTTACGGTTTGTTGGGGATTTCATACCGTTTTTAACAAGGCAGCCTGCACACATACCCGAACCGTCGCCCTGTCTACACAACATAAAAAGGAGCATTCTCATGAAATCGATCCGTGCAAAATTGATTTTGGTCGTAGCGTCCATCTTCCTCGTGATGTCGCTCGCGACCGTACTGACCGGTATCCTGTCAAGCTACCACAGCATCAAGCAAAACGTCATCAGCGATATGACCTCCATGGGGTCGATCACCAACATCACCTTTTCCTCCGAGATCAGCCTGCTCAAGCAGCAGGCAGTGCGCCTGTCTGAGATATGCGCTCCGATCGAGCCGGGACAGGAAAATGCCTATCTCGCCCTGGTCAAACACGACTATGCCGAGGCAAAGTCTGTTGCGATCATCCGCGGAGACGGCACAATCTTCACCGACGATGCGGCGCTGAAAAAAGAGGATCTGTCCGGGCAGGAATACTTCCAGCGCGCGAAAAAGGGCGAGACCGTGCTCTCCAGCACGCAGAAGCTGGAAAACGGCGCGCTCGTCCTCAATCTCGCGACCAAGATCCCGAGCACCAAGGGCTATGACGCGCTCATTCTGCTGCGACTGGATGGGCAGCATTTCAGCAATCTCATTAAGGACATCGTGATCGGTAAGACGGGTAACGTCTTTATGATTGACAATACCGGCGTGATGATCGCAAACAAGCGCCCGAATTTGGTAAACGATCGCACAAACTTTATCGAATCCGCCAAGCAGGACAAGGGGCTTGAGAGTGCGGCAAAGGTTTACAGCCGTATGATCAAGGGCGAATCGGGTGTTGACGAATATGCCTACGAGACCGGCACCCGCATTTGTTCCTTTGGTCCGGTAGAGGCTGCCGACGGTTGGTCGTTCGGCGTGGTCGCGCCCATGCGCGAGATGACCGCGTCCATCGTGTATACGATCTTCTCGCTGTGCCTGGTTGCCATTATCGTGTTCATTCTGGCGGTAGTCGTGATGATTGTCTTCTCCAACCGTCTGACCAAGCCCCTGCAAAAGGTCACGCAGAGAATGCTTCTGCTGTCGCAGGGCGATCTGAGCACGCCGGTCGAGGTGCTGCATACACGCGACGAGCTTGCAACCATGACTTCGAGCGTATCGAGCACGGTCGCCGCGCTGCAATCCTATATCCATGACATCCACAACGTACTTTACGAATTTTCACAGGGCAATTTCAGTGTGGACTCCACCGCGGATTTTCAGGGTGAATTTATCCACCTGAAGAAATCGCTCGACGGCATCAAGCTGTCGCTCAATAAGGTGCTGGGCGATATCAAGACCTCGGCTTCCCAGATCAATCTGCGCGCGCAGCAGGTCTCGAGCGGAGCACAGTCGCTCGCACAGGGCGCGACCGAGCAGGCAAGCAGCGTGGAGGAGCTGTCCGCGACCCTGATCGACATTTCCCAACAGGTACAGATCAACTCGCAGAACGCCAAGAAGGCAAGCGACCTTGCAACGGTCGCAGGCGAGGTGGCGCAGTCCACGACCTCGGACATGCAGCGTATGCTCGGCTCGATGGAGGATATCTCCACGACCTCGGAAAACATCAGCAAGGTCATCAAGGTCATCGATGATATTGCGTTCCAGACCAACATTCTCGCGCTCAACGCAGCGGTCGAGGCCGCGCGCGCAGGTGCGGCGGGCAAGGGCTTTGCCGTTGTCGCGGATGAGGTGCGCAACCTTGCGCAGAAGTCGGCAGACGCCGCGCAGGAGATCACACAGCTCATCGAGAACTCGATTTCCGCGGTCGTGCGCGGAGAGGACATCGCAAGCAAGACGAGAAGTGCCTTTGAAGCGCTCGCCGGCAAGGTAGACGAGGTCGTTTCCACGGTCAACGAGATCTCTGTCGCCTCCGAAGAGCAGGCGCACAGCATCTCTCAGATCACGATCGGCGTGGAACAGATCTCTTCCGTCGTACAAATCAACTCCGCGACGAGCGAGGAGAGCGCTGCCGCCAGTGAGGAGCTGTCCTCGCAGGCACATACGCTCGACATGTTGGTCGGTCGCTTCCGCCTGGACACCGATGCACCGGAGACCCCGTCGGATGACGATGCCGAGGGTATCTGATCCCCTATCCGGCCATTTTCACACAAAAAAAAGCTGTCGACCGAGGTCGGCAGCTTTTTTTATGTACTTTTTTATGTACGCTGCCGCGGCAGCAGGCGGCGCATCGTCAGCACATAGGAAATGACGAGCGGCGTCATCGAACCGGGCCATGCGAGCGCATATGCCACGCTGATGCCCGCGAAGCCGAACCGCGGCGCGAGCGCGAGACAGCCGAGCGCACGCATCGTCAGCTCCATGATGCCCGCGATGGTTGGCACGATGCCCTGCCCCAAGCCTTGCAGCGTGTAGCGCAGGATGAACAGCATAGACAGCATGGGATAAAACAGGCAGGTGATGCGCAGGTAACGCTGTGCCATTGCGACGACCTCGGGCGCGTCCTGTACGAACAGACCGACCAGTGTCGCGCCTGCAAACATCGCGATGCACATAATGACCGCGGTGTAGCCGAGTGAGAGCGCAGCGCAGCGGTGCACCCCCTGCCGGATGCGCGGCAATTTGCCCGCGCCGTAGTTTTGCGCGGTATAGGTCGCCATCGTCATGCCGAAGGACACGAGCGGTGCGACGATGATCTGCTCGATCTTCTGCGCAGCGGTATAGGCGGCGACGCTGGTTTCGCCCTGCCCATTGAGTACGATCTGCAAAATGATGACGCCGATGCCGATGATCGACGCCTGAAAACCCATCGGCAAACCGATGCGCGCATGCTGCCACAGCTCGCTTGCCGTCAGGCGAAAATCCGCGCGGTGCACATGCAAAATCGGGAATTTCCGCACGATATAGCCGATGCACAGCACACCGGACACCGTCTGCGCCAGCACCGTCGCGAATGCCGCGCCCGCAACGCCCATGCGCACGCCGAGGATGAACGCGAGGTCTAGCACGATATTGAGCACGCTGGCAATGATGAGGAACAGCAGCGGCGTGCGGCTGTCCCCAAGGGCGCGCAGCACGTTTGACAGCACATTAAACACCATTGCGGCAAATACGCCCGCATAAATGACCACGATATAGCGATAGGCGTTGTCGAGAATGCTTGGGGGGGTATTCATGGCGCGCAGGATGGGCTTTGCGAGCGGCACGGCGAGGGCGGTGAGCACGACCGCGATGCCCGCGCCGAGCACGATGATCGCGGCGAAGGAGCGACGCACGCCATCACGGTCATCCGCGCCGAAGGCACGCGCGGTGACGATGGACATGCCGGTCGTCAGCCCCTGTACGAAGCCGAGAAAGAGGAACATGATGCTGCCGGTGCAGCCGACGGCGGCGAGCGCCTGCACGCCGAGCGTGCGCCCGACGATGAGCGTGTCCATCATGTTATAGAGCTGCTGAAACAGGTTGCCGCCGAGCAGCGGCAGCGCAAACAGCAAAATGAGGCGGGCAGGGCCGCCCTCGGTCATGGTTTTGGTCATGCGTCCTCCCGTGCGGCGGCGACGAGCGCGGCGTGCGCATCCGGAAAGGCGCGCTGCAGCCGCAGCGGGCGAAAGGTTGCCGCGTCCACAAAGCAGTGCGAGGTCTCGCCCGTGGCACACAGTGCGTCATCCGTGGTACGCTCGATGCGATAGGCAAGCGTCATGCGCAGCCCGTTATACTGCGTCAGCATGATGCACACGCGAAACGGCTCGCCAAAGGTGAGCGGCTTATGATACGCGCAGGCACTCGTCAGCAGCGGCGACATAAGGCCGCGTTGCTCGAGCACGTCATACGGAATGCCCAGCTGTGCAAGCCAATCGACGCGCGCCTCTTCAAAAAAGCGCAGATAGTTCGAATGGTGTACAATGCCCATGCGGTCGGTTTCATAATAGTTGACAGTGCGCGCAAACGGTATGCGTTCCATCGGTGCACCTCACTCCCACTTGTCCCAGACGTCCGGGCAGTAGCCTACGGTCGCCTGTCTGCCGTTGCGCACAACGGGCGTGCGCAGGAGCAGCGGGTTTTCAAGCAGCTTTTCGATTTGATCCGCCTCAAAAGCAAGATAACGCAGGGCGGCGGCATCCTTTGCGTTGGGGTCGACGAGCGCGTCCAGACCGCCGACCGCACGCAGGACGCTGTCTAGCTCGCCGCGGCTCATACCCTTTTGCCTGAGGTCGATGGACTGAAAGCGAATGCCGCGTTCTTTGAACCAACGCTCTGCCTTTTTGGTGTCAAAGCTCTTGGTCGTGCCGAAAATTTGAATATTCATGGAGTGATGTCCTTTCCCGGCGCGCGGGGATGCGCCGTGTTCCCTCTTAGTATAACAAATGTGAGGCGCGGGGAAAAGAGGGCTTGACAAATTGAACTAATGTTCGTATTATATGAAATACATTGTTACAAATCAGAACATGCAAAGGAGGACGCAATGTTTACAGACCACAAAATTGAAAAATTCACCAAAACGGTGGGCGGGCTGCCTGATCAGCCCAATATCGAGCCGCAGGCGCTCAAAAACTGGTTCGATGCCGCGCCGGAGGAGCTGCGGCAATCGCTGAACGGCGTGTGCGAGGATGGGGCGGCGCTTGAGAGCAGGGTGAACGGCATCATCGAGCACACGTTTGCGGGCAATGTGAGCGAGAGCATGCTCGACGACGCGCTCGCGGGAAAACTGAACGGCAAGGCGGAGGGCAGCGCGCTGACCGCAGAGCAGAGCGCGCGCGCGGACGCGGATGCGGCACTCGACGGGCGCATGAGCACGGCGGAGGGCACGCTGAGCACGCTGCAAACCGCGCTTGCCGCCAAATGTGAAGTGGTATTTGGCACATACAACGGCATGGGCACCACTACAACACAAACCATTTCGCTGGGGTTCTACCCGCTCGCCGTGCTGATTATGGCGGGACAGTCTACTTATACCGAGACCACGCGCATCCCTACCGCCTTTGCAACACGGGCCTTAGTCAGCTTAGGCGCGACCCTAAACAGCAATGGATTTGCCGTGACCGGCGAACTGAACGACCCCTATATGGGTGGCAGCACCGCGACACAGACCTATCGCTACATTGCTTTCAAGCCCGCATAACACAGAAAAGCCCCCTCGGGAAAATCCCGAGGGGGCTTTTTGTGCTAGATACGAATCTGCTTACCGTGAGGTAGGGAGATTAAGCAACCGTGATGGTCATGGTGTAAACCGCAGTGGTGAGGTTTACAGAGGTGTTCGTCCAACCAGCGATCGTCGGTGCAGTGGTACCGAAGTAGTAGCCATCCGCAGCGGTCAGGGTCAGAGTCGCAGTAACCGTATCGCCAGCAGTAACCGAAGAGCTGGTGTCAGCATCAGTGGTCAGCGCAGTAGCGATGGTGCCGGTGTAGCCGGTGCCCGCAGTTACGGTGTAACCAGTGGTAACCTTTGCAGCTGCATCAGTAGCGGTCGGCAGAGTGCCAGCCAGCGTCAGGGTAGAAGCAACCTGCGTGCTGGAGACATACGTACCGGTCAGCTGATTCTGAACATCAACAACCAGAACGTCCGCGTGGTCAGAACCATCGGTCAGCATTGCAATGTTTGCAACCTTGCCGCCGATATTCATGCCGTCGCCGATGAAGTCGTCAGCCTTCTTGATGGAAGCAGATGCAACGCCAATGTTGCTGCTCGAGGAAGCGTCGGAGTCAACATAGAATACCTTGGTATCGTTGTCGATGTCGAAATCAGTGTTGCCGTTGACACCGTTCATGACAGTGATCTTAGTGCCAGCCGTGTTAACGCCGGTAACTGCATTGACAGCGAAGTTGGTGCTGCTCGTGGTGTAAGCAGTAACGTCATCAATGACCTTTGCGTCAGACAGCGAGCCATAGCCGATCACCGTGTTCTTAGCACGGTCAGTAGCGCTGCTCTTCTTCTCGGTAACGGTGACGTTCTCAGAGCCGTTCCAGATCGTATAGGTGATCTCGTTCGAGCCGGAGACATAAGCGCCGTCGACGATGTAAGCATAGTAGTCGTTAGAAGCCGTGGTGGTCGGCAGCTTGCCTACCGTTGCGGTGATTGCAGCAACCTTGTTCAGGCCATCAACGTCAGCCGTAAAGTACTTAACATTGGTGATCGAGGTAACGTCGCCACTGGTCAGCGCCTTGAACTGCTTACCAGTCAGGAACTTGGTGTCGTTATTGTAGTAGATGATAACCTTCGCCTTATCGGAGATAGAGGAAGTGCCGCTAGCAACGGTCAGGTTGTCAGCACCGATGGTGTAGGAGGTTGCAGCACCCTTGAAGGTATAGTCGCCATAGTAGTCAGCAGTGCTAACCGGGGTCTCGAAGGAGTACTCATCGCCGGAAACCGTGTAAGCATACAGCGTGCCAGCCGTCAGCTGGGTGCCGTCAGCAGCTGCACCGTAAACGCTGTCATCATCAATGTTAACAACCTTGGTGGTGTCATTGAAGAAGTGCAGCTTTGCCTGATTGCCGTTGATGCCAGTGAAGTCAGTCTTAATGACCATAGCAACATCGGTCAGGGAGCCGTTGGTGCTAGAAGAGGTGCGCTTCAGGTAGAACAGGATGCCGTTGACATTAACAGCCTTGACAGTGTCGCCAGCCTTGACGGTTGCGTTGTCAGAGGTGTTCTTGTTGGTGATGTCAGACAGCGTGTTGAACTTAGCGGTGTGGGTGTTATCGGTCGCAGCATACCAGGTGCCGTCGATCGAATACTTCGCATAAGAGCCATATGCATCGCTCTCGCTGCCCTTTACGCCCTTGACGGTGCCGGTGACCAGGTCAGCCTTGACAACGTCAAAATTGTCCTTGTACAGGTTCTTCGAAACGATAACCCAATCGTCGGTGGTCAGACCAGACGCAATGTTCTCATCGTCGAAGTTGTAGGTCTTGGAACCTGCAATGATCTTGGAGGAAGATACATAGGTAACATCCGCCGCGAAGTAGGTCTTAACGACCAGGGTGTCGATCTTGCCGTTGCTGTCAGTGTCAGCAAAGGTGTACATGTTCGGGTTCAGATCGTTGTTGTCCAGCTGGGTCAGCGTGGTGCCGTTCGCCTTCACACCATCAACATAGGTGCGGATTGCGTTCTTAGCGGTACCCGTTGCGCTGTCCTTATCGCCGAGCAGTTCTACAGAGTAGGACTTGCCGCCGAACTTGACCTTGTCGCCATCCTTCTCGGTGCCGTTTGCAGCTACCGTGTAGGAGGTGTTGTCGTCGGTCGCGTAAACGCCCAGAACGTTGTTGGTCTTAGCGTCCTTGAACATGACCTTGACCTTCTGGCCAAGCAGTGCAGAATAGTCCGTGCCCAGCTTGGAGAAGTCGCTTGCATAGGTCGTGCCCGCAGCATTGGTCGCGTCGCTCAGGGACTCGTCGTCAGAGGACATGGTCAGCGAGATGCTGTCCTTGCTCATGCCGGTCAGAGTACCAACAGAGGTGTAGATGCCCATGTACTTACGGCCAACCTTTTCCTTGTTCAGGCCGGAGGTAACATAGTCGAAGCTGCTGGAGTCGTCAGACCACTTAACGCGATATGCGTCGAGGGTGTTGTAGATCTCCTGCGCTGCATACTGACGGGGCAGGCCCTGCTCCAGAGCAGAGTTTACGTCGTCCAGAATGCCAGCCTCAGCTGCAAACTTCAGGGTGTTGGTCGCCCACATAGAGCCGGTCAGACCAGCCTTGTCCGGGGTGTAGCCGGTCAGAACGAGCAGCATCTTAGCCGCTTCAACACCGGTTACCGGTGCGTCCGGATCGAACTGGGTCGCGGTCTTGCCCGCGATGATGCCCTGAGACTCGCAGAACTTGATGTAGCCTGCAGCCCAGTGACCCTTGATGTCAGCAAACTTGGTGGAGATGTTCTCATAAGCAGAATCATCGACCTTGTTGTTGCGGACAACGAAGATCATCTTCGCCATCTCTGCACGGGTGACAACGGTCTCCGGCTTGTAGCTGCCGTCCTCGTAGCCATTGATGACACCCAGAGCAGCCAGCTGGCTTACAGCCTCGGTCGCCTTGATGTCCGCCTGGTCGGTGAACGCCGCACCAGCCGTTACGAACATGGACGAAACCATGGTCGCAGACAGACCCAGTGCGAGAACCTTCTTGAGATTCTTCATAGGTTTTTTGCCTCCTTTTTCATTCGGGCTTTTTGTTCCTGAATGGAACTGTTCCCTTGTGGAACATATTCTATCACCTGGGAGTAGCCCGCGTCAACCAAATGTGCCGATGTGTAACACAGACGTAACATTCAGTAACATTTATAGTGGCCGGCGTTTTGCGCGCAAAAAAACAAGACGCTTCTGTATGAAAACGTCTTGTTTTTTCAGTTTTATAAGGTTGTGAGCAGCTTCGCAAATTCCGCGCGTGTTAAGGTGTCGTTCGGGCGCAGCTTGCCGCCGCTGCCCGCGAAAATGCCCTTGTCCACGCAAAACGCTGCCGCCGCGCGCCGCGCCGGCACAATCTGCAGCCCGTCACTGAACTTTGACAGCACACTGCGCGCCGCGTCGGCGGAAAGTGTGATGTCCGCATCCGCGGCATTGGCAAAGAGCTGCATCGCATCCGCGCGGGTGAGTGCGGCGTTCGGACGCAGCGCGTCCAGACCCGCGAGCAGTCCGTGCTCATACGCACCGCCGTAAGCATCGGCATACCATACGCCCGAAACGCCGGGCGCGCTGCCCGACGGCAACGACAGCGCACGCGCGAGCGTTACGACCGCTTCGCTCGCCAGGATATTGTCCTCCGGGCGAAACGACGCGCCGTCGCCCGTCATCAGCCCATCCGCCGCTGCACGTTCAATGTACTGCTGTGCCCAGTATCCGCCCGGCACGTCGGAAAATCCCATGGCCGTGCCCTGCACAACCGTCTGCGGCTCGGTGTGCGCTGCGCCTGTGATCGCCGCATAACATGCGCCCTTGGTGTTCAAAATCGGCCACAACTGGTCGAAACTCAACTTGAATGCCTCGCTGTACGGCGCGTCCTCCTCGGTTTGTGCGTGATTGACATAAAAAGTCACACCGTCTGCACTGATGCGTGGATAGCTATACCGATAAAACGGTATGTCGGACGGGAGCGCCGCCCTGACTGTCGCCTCGTACTTGTTCAGAAACAGATCGCCCGTTACGCTGTAACGCGCACCCGTGCTGAAATCGAGCGCAATACTGTCGTTCCAGATCGTCGCCCCGACCCCCTGCCCGATCTGCGCCTGTGCGTTGACTACGAGCACGCGCCCCACAAAAGCAAAGCCGTAACTTCCCGTCAGCGGCTGCGTCTGTGCAGTCACGCTCGGACCATCAAGAAAAAAGCCCTCGATCGCAGTGTTGAGCTCCGCCTGCACCGCGCTGTCTTTCATACCGGAAAACTGCGGGTATTCGACATTCCAGCCGTATTCCACGCCGTCTTTCATCCCCAGATATTTTTCGTAGGTCTTGGTCGTTACCTGAATGCCGTCGTCAAGGGTATATGCGCGCACAGGGGCATAGAGCACCTTGCCGTCCGACAGGCGAATGTAGCGCGGTGCGCCGTTCACTGTGACGCGCGCCACGTTCGCAGTCAGGATGACCGGATTGGACGCGCCGCTCACCTGCCTGCTGAGCACGCCGTTTTTGTTGAAAAACAGCACGCCGCCGTCCATTGTGCCGTGCCACGACTGTCCGAAGCGGAACGTTTCAAAGCCGCCGACGTAAGCGTCCGTGCGGTAGATACGCGCGCCGCTGCCCTCGATCGCTTCGACCGAAGCATCCGCCGCGCCGCGCACCGCGTAAGCGCCCTCTCCCATATAGGACAGGTAATAATAACGCGGAAGCACGGAAACCGTGCCGTTTTGCGTGAGGATTCCCCACTTTTTGTCCTTTTGCACCGCGACATAGCCGTCGTCCTCGACCTCGATCTTATCGTATGCCGGGGTCAGGTAGCTGCCCGTGTTGAGCGAATACAGACGGTAGTCCTCCTCGTCGCGCAGCACGATCAGACCATCGTGCCCGATCGTCAGCGACGCCGGTTCCGCGGGCAGCCCCGCGCGTGTGCCCGCCGCATACTGCACCGCATAGGTACCGTCCTCCTGCTTGACGAGCGCACGCCCGTCGACAAAATCGCCCGCAGCGACAAACCGCGCGGGGATGGTCAGCTCACCCTTGGCGTTGATGTAGCCCCAGCGTCCGCCGCGCTGCACGCGCAGCAGCCCGTTCGAGAAAAAGCCCGCCGCGCCCTCATAAGTGCCGGTTTCCCTGCCGGACGAATCGAAATAGACGCTTTGTGTGCTGTAGCGGTAGGCGATCACGCCCTGCGCAAAATCGACCGTGCGCGGGGATTCGCGCGGCTCGATCACGGTTTTGCCGGTTGCGTCGAGCACGCCGGTATCGCCCTTGGCGTTGCGCACCACCGCAAATCCGTACGCGTTGAACGGCTCGGCGGCGGCATAGAAGTAGCCAACCTGCTGCGCACCGTTTTCATCGAGATAGCCCCAGCGCGTGACACCGTCCTCTCCGGTATAGGGCGCGGGAAACAGCGCCGTATCCGCCGCCGCCGCCGCGCCCACGAGCAGCATCAGCGAGCAAAGCACCGAAAGAATGTATTTTTTCATGTGGGATCACCTATCTGTCCACCATATGTGTTTTATTCTGTGAACAGTATAGCTTTTTCTCCCTGCACCTGCAAGGCTTTCCGCCAAAATGAAACACACATGAAACATTCCGCCGCGCGCGGGCGGTTTTTGTCACTCGCCCATGACCTGAAACACAACGTCGCGCGTGCGGTCGCGCGTATCGCACTCAATCAGCGTTAAATTCTGCCATGGACCGATGGTCAGCTTGCCGCGCACGAACGGGATTGTGATGAAGGGCGACAGCAGCGCCGCCTTGATGTGGGACGAGCCGTTATCGTCGTGCCAGGTGTCGTGATGGCGGTAGTGGATGACGCGGCCGTGCTCATCGGTATAGGGCGAAAAAACGTCCATCGCCGCCTTGAGGTCGTGATGCACCATGCCCGGCTCGAACTCCAGCGTGGTCAGACCCGCCACGCCGCCCGTGGTAAAGCCTGTGATGATGCCGTCAGAAATGTCTTTTTCTGCACAGGCGGCGGAGACCGCCGCCTGAAAATCCTCCGTGACGTCGATCATACCCATATGTGCCTTGGTGTGATAGGTCTTGGTCTGCGTATAAACTGCCATGATTGAAGCTCCTTTGCGATGTCGTGTTCTTGTTATTGAACACACATTAAATACTGTCCGTATAATGTTTTACTCTGTGCCTGTCCCTGTTCATGCACCTGCTGCGCGCTGATGAAGCCGCGCGAGCACGCGATCTCCTCAAGACACGCGATGTAGCGGCCGCTTTCATCCTGCGCGCGCTTGACCGCTTGTCCGGCGGCGAGCAGATTATCCGCGGTGCCTGCGTCGAGCCACAGAAAATCTTCGTCGAGCGGGACGACCTTGAGCGCACCGCGCCGCAGATATTCGTTGTTGACATCCGTGATCTCAAGCTCGCCGCGTGCGGAGGGCGCAAGCCCCTTCGCGATCTCCACGACCTGGTTGTCGTAAAAATACAGTCCTGGGACGATGTAATGCGACTTTGGGAAACGCGGCTTCTCCTCGATGGAGATCGCGCGCCCGTTTTCATCGAACTCGACCACACCGAACGCACGCGGATCGTCGACATAATACCCGAAAATCGTCGCACCCGTCGTGTTGGCGCGCGCAAGCGCAAGTTTTTCCGGCAAATTTTGCTCATGGAAGATGTTATCGCCCAGCACGAGACACACGCTGTCGTCTGCGATGAAATCCTCTCCGATGAGGAACGCGTCCGCAATCCCGCGGGCAACGGGCTGCACCCGATAGGAAATGCGCACGCCCAGACGGCTGCCGTCCCCAAGCAAGCGTTCAAATAACTCGCCCTCATCCGGCGGGACAATGATGAGGATGTCATCGATGCCCGCTTGCAGCAGCGCGGCGAGCGGATAATAGAGCAGCGGCTTATCATAGACCGGCAGGAGCGGTTTACAAAGCGGCAGCGTCATCGGGTACAGGCGTGTCCCCTTACCGGCCGCCAGCAGAATTCCTTTCATATGGCCTCCTCTTTCATTCCGATATGTTGGGTTTTTCTTTGGTCATTATACCATTATACACCATACTTGGTCTATATTTTATTGGGAATTGTGTAGATAACAAAAAAAGTCCGGCAAACTGCCGGACTTTTTTTTGTTAGGCGGTCACGCGTTCGCAATATACCACATAGCGCTGGTAATTGTGCAGATAGGGGTGGCAGGTGATGAGCGTGAGCAGATCGCGCCCGGGCTGAATGAGCACCTCTTTGATGTCGCTCGGCTTGATGATCTTGATCTCCACCGCGCGATAGGTCAGCTTTTCCCACAGGTTGGTGACATAAATATCGTCACCAACCTGAATATTCTGGATATTGCGGAACATTTCCGCCTTCGTCGTGCCGCGGTGTGCGGCGAGAACGCAGTTGGTGTTCTCGCCGCCGATGGGCAGAGAGGTCTCGCCCAGATTGACCGCGCCGTGCTTCATGTTCTCCTTGGTCGCGCCGAGATAGATGGGCAATGTCAGCTTGAGCCGCGGGATCTCAATCGTGCCCACGACGTTTTCGGTCAGACCGTAGGCGGTCAGGTCGATGCCGGGCTGCTCGTAGGAAAACGGGTCCTTGAGGTTGGACTGGCCCTCTTCGTAGATCTCCTGATTGTAGATCTCCATCTTACCGTGCAGCTCCGGGTCGATCTTCGGCGTTTTATCCGCGGTTTCGGTGGTTTTTGCCTCGGCTGCAAAGGTTTGGAGCGTCTGCTCCATCTGCTGTGCTTCCTCGTGTGTGCCGATGAGCGGATAGAGCACCATCGCAAACCCCGCCGCGAAGATCGCGAACGCGATACCATACGCGATGATAAAGCCGATACTGAGCGGTTTTTTATCTTTCTTCATCGTGATCCTTCCGTTTCCGGCGTTTTTCGCGCAGCAGCAGCGCGCCCGCAAGAATGCCCGCGCCGCCGACACCACCGAGGACCGCAAAAAGCGGCGTATAATCCGGTGCGGGGACGGGTTCGACGCCCTGCTGTTCCGGCGGCAGATCGGTGCGCACGCCGCGCACAAGCATACGATGGCTGTTGATGCCGTAGGGCGTGCAGGTCAGCAGGGTGACATAGTCCTTGCCCGGAAACAGCTTGAGCGCAGAGGTATCGGTCGGTTCGACGACCTTGATCTCATCGACTGTATAGAGTAGCTGACGTCCGAGCACAAACACCTCAAAGGTATCCCCTACCCCGACCTGATCCAGATCGGTGAACAGCTTTGCTGAGGGCAGACCGCGGTGTCCGGTCAGCACGGAATGCGTGCCCGCGCCGCCGACCGGCAGCGAAGTACCTTCCAGATGACCGACCGCACGCTCGAGCACTTCGTCACTCGTACCGTGCAGGATCGGCAGACGCACGCCGATCTTGGGAATCTCGACATAGCCCATCACCCCGTCCTGATCGAGCAGTGTATCGTATTCGCGGTCATCCTGATCGTCGCCGCCCCCCGAAAACGGGTCTGCAATGGTAATTCCGTTCAGCGCAGCGTTATAGGTCTGCGCACGCGCCCACTCGGCGTCGCGCTGTTCCTGCGTCAGCTCCTCGACCGATTTGCGGTAGCCGTCGATCGCAGTCGTCTGGTTTACGACGGCGAGCATGTTGCTGACCTTGGGATAGGCAAGCAGTCCGATGCCCGCAAGCGCCATGATGCCGACAATCAGGGGTTTTACGAATTTTTTCATACGAAATGTCCACCTTCGGCTGTGTGTTGAAAAGAAAAAAGGGACGGAGACCCAGTCTCCGCCCCCCCTTATTGTATCCGATTTTACAAAGCCTGTAAAGGGCTTACTTCGCTTCGGACTTCTTATCCTTCTTCAGCAGGAGGAACGCCGCGCCGCCGAGGAGCAGGATGCCCGCCAGCGTGAAGAGCGTAGTGCCCATGCCGCCGGTAATCGGAAGAACGAAGCCCTTCTTGTTGAGTACGCTCACCCAGTGGTCGACGTCATCCGTATAGGAATCTGCGCCAACAGTCACGGCGACCGGTGCGGTCAGCAGGTTATAGTCCGCAGGAGCCTGTGTTTCAACCAGATAATAGGTGCCATAGCGCAGCCCTTCAAAGACCGCCTTGCCGTTTGCATCGGTGGTGACTTCGATCGCATTGCCCGCTGCATCCTTGAATGCCTTGGTCGTATCGCCAGCCTTAGCGTCCGCCTCCGTCGCGTAAATCATAAACTTTGCGCCTGCCAGCGCTTCGTCCGCCGGATTGTGCTTATTGATGCGGATCGCTCCCGTGTGAACTTCCGGCTTAGCAGCAACCGTTGCGGTGCCGTCTGCCAGCCCCAGACCCTTATTATAGGTCACCGTTGCATCATTCTCGATGTTGACGCCCAAATTTGCAACATTCTCAACGATCGTCGTATCGAAGCTGACCCAAACCTTGGTGCCTTCCGTCGTGCGTGCCGCTGCGAGCGCGGTGCGTCCGGTCTGGTTGAAGGCGACGGTCAGGGTATTGCTTCCCGCTGTCGGAGCGGTCAGGGTGTAATTTTCAGCCGGGATTGCGGTCGCCGTCGCGTAGTCCGTACCGATTTTTACGCTTGCCGAGCTTGCAACATAAGCGAGTCTCGCGTCAATGCTATCGGTGATCTCATACTTTGCAGTCGGAGCAGCCACATATTCCGGAATCGTCGCAGAAATTTCCCAGGTAGCCGCTTCGCGGTACTCCGTCGTAGCGCTCTTGCCAAGATCGCCCGCGCCGACCGAAACAAACTTGTCAATCGTCGGTGCGTCCTGAGAGACTGTGTTCTTCGGATAGATGGTTACATGATACAGCCAGCTGCCCTTGTTCACCGGATCGGTGATCGGCACCGTGATATACGCATAAACCGGATCGGAAACTGCGGAATGACCCTGCTCTTGCAGATAATACAGACCAACCGGCAGATCGGCAAACTGCACATAGCCGTCTGCATCTGTCGTCAGTGTGGTCCCCTGCTCTACAAAGCCGGTCGGTACCGTTGCGGTCGCGGGATCCGTCGGCAGGTTGTTAAAATCCGTCTCCCATGCGTTGGGGGATTTGTACAGCTTGAACTCGATGCCCGCAAGCGGTGTGTGATCGGACGGTGCGCTGCCCGTCGTGCCGTTCGCAGGCGTTTCATCGTTCGTCTGCTTCTCGTATTTGTACAGAGTGATCGAGCCGGTTTGTGTGGGGTCAATTGTTTCATTCGCCGCCAATGCGGGCATTGCCATCGTCATCGCCATGGCAGCTGCCAGGATCATGGCGCCTACTCTCTTCCATAGTTTCATGTCAATTTCCTTTCTGTCGGTCGCCCGCGGGGGTCGCGGACGGAAGGATGAATCGTTACCGGTCAGGGGAAGCATTCCCCCACTTCCCCGACCGGTTTTTGTAACTTTCGGGGAGCATACGTCAGGTTCTTTTGCGTCTGGCGCGTGCGATGAGATGCAGCAGGGCAAGTGCCAACAGCATGAGCAGCGGACCGCCCCACAGGAGTACTTCCGCGGTCAGTCCGCCGGTTTTCGGCAGCTCAAAACCGCTCTTCGGGGTTTGACCCGGGACGATGTCGACCTCGGGGTTCGGGTTCGGGTTGTTGACGGTGGTCGGTACGTCGGTGAGTGGTACTGTGGGATCGCCTACGTCAATCTCGCCCAGATCAGGCTCGCCGGTCGGTACATCCGGGTCGGGAATATCGGTCGTGGGCGGGGTGACCGGTGTGGGATCGGTGTCGGTGTTGCCACCGCCACCACCGCCGCCTCCGCCTCCGGAGGTGATTTGGTTTTTGGGATAGGCGGTGACTGTGTACTCCCAAGCGTCGCCGCTCACGTTGGTCACGGGCATGGAAACGAAGAAATTTGCCGACTTTGCAACGACATTTGCGGGTGCGACCGTCTCCAGAATCAGGTACCAGCCCGTATCCAGCGTCGCCTGTGCAGTGCCGGTGCTGTCTGTGGCACGCATTGTGACATCTGCCGCCACAGCTTGCTGCTCGATATAAGTTTTAAAATCGTTCAGCTTTGCACTGACCGCAGCGGTGTCAAAGGAAAGGAGACTTTCCTTGAGTGCCTTGAGTGCGTCGGTGTCATCGGTCAGAAAACCGGTGAATTTGTCCTCCACCGCCGCCTTGAGCACACCGTCCGTATAGTGGAATCCCAGCACCTTATATGCGGAGAATGTCACGCCCGAAAGTGGGGTATCGGTCGTGGTTCCCGCATATTTGTGGATGATCAGCGTACCGGACGCCGTCGGATCAATGGTTTTGTTGGTGTTTGCCGCCGCTGCGTGGGGCAGCGTTGTCATCGAAGCGGCAATCAGCATGCAAGTCGTCAGACTCAGCAGCTTTGTAAGCAGATTTTTCCGTTTCATTTCTTCACCACCCCTTTCAAAAGGACTTCAAGCGGCGTTTCGCGTTTTCTGACCCAGGGGATGCAGCCGACAAGAAGCAGCATGCCCGCGGCGGTGAAGCCTGCGGTGCCCGGCCCGCCCGCTGCCGGAAGGGTCAGTGCCTTGTAGTTCTGGATGCTCGTGGTATACAGCCTGGTCTCCGCATTGAATAGTGTCGCGGTCAGACCGTTATTGATGGTGATGATCGTCTGTCGATTGCTATCCTGTGCGACCGTGACTGTCCACGACTTGGTCGGAAGCATATAACCCGCGACGGTCTTGGTCTCTCGCAGTGTATAGGTGCCCACCGGGAGATCTGCAAAGGTGACCTTGCCGTTTACGGTCGTTTGCGCGGTCGCCGTGCCCGCAGCGTTGGTCATGTGGAAGATAACACCGTCGAGCATTTGTCCGTTTTCGCCCAGCTTTGTGATCTCAAGCGATGCGACCTGCGGAGGCGTCTTGCTGTTTGCCAGGGTGACTGCAAATGTGCCGGTGGTCGGCTGGGTTGTCGCGACCGCTGTGCCATTTACCTGCGCGACCGCAATATTGAGCGTGCCGCCTGCCTCCGTCACCGTGACCTTCCACGGGGTGGCAGGCAGGTCGTAGCCGGTCGGCGCTGTGGTCTCATAGAGCCAGTAGTTTCCAGTCTCGGCAACCTGCTTGGCACCCACGCCGCTCGCATTGGTCGTGAATGCGACCTCGGCGGCATTGACCGTTGCGTCACTGGGCTGTGCGCCCCAATCATCTTCCATGGTCGGGGTCGCGGGGATCAGCTTAAACTGCGCACCCGCGAGCTTGGTCGCAGTATTTGTGCTGTCCACCTTGGTGACTTGCAGGGTAGCGGGTACTGCCGTGGACCAGCGTGCGACCGGCATGGGGAACAATGCTGAAACCGTGCCCAGTGTCGTGCTGCCACCAAAACCGATGCCTGCCTTTTCATTGGTGTACCAGCCGCGCTGCCCCGCATGCGTACCGGTATCCGCCGCCGCGGTGTCGGTATACAAGCTTTCATCGGTTACGCGGTGTGCGACCTGTACCTTGACATAATAGCTCAGGCTGAACGTTTCGCTTTGATTACTCAGCTTATCGGCTGCTCCATCGCTGCTGTCAAGGTTCCATGTGATCGTGCGGTCGATGCCGGCATATGCCGCGCTGCCCACACGGGCTGCGGAGGAAGTGGTCGCTGTCGCGGTGGTGCTGTTGTCTGCAAACTTGACAAAATCGACATTTGCACCCATTTTGTCAACCACGATGGGCTGCGGATACTTCTTCATGACCGCGTTCGTAACCGTCTGGAACTGTGCAATCACCTGATCGGCAGTGGTTGCCTGGGCATAAGCATCATTGTATTGATTCGTGCCGCCGGGATTAAGCACCGCCGTACCCGGATCATTGCTGATACCTAAGGTGATGACCGTTGTATCCGGATAGTCTGCATTGAGCTGCTTTGCCGCGTTGATTGCCGCCGTTACCGGATCTCCGCCGCTGATTGAACGGTTGGCTTCGCCATCGGACAAATACAAAACATATTTCTTGGCATCTGCTCTCGCAGCATTCAGCGCGATGGATGCCTGCACAAAGCCTGCTTCGCAGTTGGTGTAGCCGTACGGACCATCATTGTCTATGATCGCCGTAACCGTTGCGCTGTCTGCTACCCAGCCGGACTGGTTTGCCGGGGAGGTGAGAATATAGCCATTGGTGGCATATCCGGCAAGGTACATCCGTACCGTACCGCTGCCATCGAGCAGCGTGTTTGCCATGTTTTTCACCGCTGCCGTCACCACACCCCATCTGGTAGCGCCACCGCCCAGGGACGTGCTCATACTAGACGAGGTATCGAGCACCACGACGACATCCGCTTTGCCGATACCGGTCGATTCCTGACCGCGCACCGTCAAATCCACGCGATACAAACCGGTCGCGGGATCTTGCTGTATCGCTTGCTTCGTCAGATTAAGGACACTGTTGTCACTGCTGGGGATACCATATGCAAAGACAATGCGGCTATTATGCACTGCTGTGACCGGATTTGCCGCAATGGCATCGTTCAGCAGCACGCGATACGGACTGCCACCCGCCGTGACCGTGATAATTTGGTTTGTCGAGCTGTTGACTGTCACCTTTGCCGTCTGCCCAGCGTTTAGGTGGAACGAACCGTTTGTGTTTGCGATGGCAATGCTCGGGTCGTTCGCGTCCACGATTGTAATCGCGCTGCCGGCGGCTAAGGCACCGCCGATTTTAACGGTCATTGTGCCGCTTCCCCCTACTGATTTTACGGTGAAAGCGGTTTTGGGCGGAGCGACCAGCAGCGTTGGCGCATTGGTTCCGTTGCCGCCCGGGGTCAGTGTCCAGCCATCCGGCTGTGCGCTGGTAAAACTCATGGTCTCCGTATCAGAGCGCCAATTATACAACCACTCATACGTTCCTAACGTGACGGTTTGGGCGGCGTATGTCGCGGTCAATGTGAGGCTACGAGTAAAGGAATCACGATAGCTTCGATTATCGTAATACCAAAGCCCGATCGTATCCGTGGCGGTTGTCAGTTGTCCGCTTGTATCTACGCTCCATTTCCCTCCCGAACCGTTCAGCCGATACGAAATGCTTGCATCAGCCGTCTGACCGATTGTGACACAGTTGTCCGTGCCTTGCAGCGTTCTATTGGCACGAATGATTGCGCTTGTCGTCAGCACTCCGCTCACAGAAGCGCCCTCCGCCCCATCGCTGCCGCTTGTCATGACGGCGCGTGGGCCAAACACATAAGTGCCGGTTGGGGGGACTGCCGCAATCGCATCGGTCTCAGGCACGATGTCCTCTTCCTGCGTCGGGGTTTGCGTGGCATCGGTCGTTTCGTTCGAGCCGGATGCCGGCGTATCAACTGCTTCGGCCGGTGTCGTTTCCGGTGTCACGGGCTCGGTCGATTCCTCGCCAACGATCTCCAGTTTGAGCTGAATGGTCTGCTTTTCGGGTTCTGCGGCATCGGTCTGCGGTGCGTCGGCAAGCGGCGTTTCCGCATCCTCAATCACCACGCCCTCCGCAGCGGTCGCCGTATCTGCGACAGGCTGTGCACTGGCGGTATCGGTCGGCACTTCCACTGCAAGGCTTTCGACCGTATAGGTCGTGCCGGTCGCGATCTTTTCGATCAGTGCGCGCTGACCGGGTTTGAGTTCAATGACACCCTCCGCGCTGAACGTCACAGTGCCGTCCTCGGTCGCTGTACCGTCCGCTGCAACGGTTTGCAGACGCGCTTCTCCGGTATATGCCGCATCGTTCAGCATCACGCGGAACGGGAACGCGATGCCCTGATAGGTGCTGTCGGTCAAGTTGTTGTCGACGGTCAGCGTTGCAAACTGCTCAACGACCGGCAGTAATTCGCCCTTGTCGTTCAGCGCGCCCGCTGTCAGCTCCAGTTGGCTCACGCCGCACGGCGCGACCGTGAACCGGTAGCTGTCGCCCACCCACCATGCGGTCAGACCGCCGACGGGCTTGCCGTCCTTGGGATCGTATCCGAGCAGCGCTTCGAGCGCGCCCTTGTCGAGCGGCTGCGCGTCGGGATCGACCACCCAACCGCGAATGGTCGAATCGGTCGCGGTATCCGGCGCTTCTGTCGGGGTTTGCGGTGTAACCACCGGCGCGGTGTCCGGTGCGGGCGGTGCATCCGCAGCAGGTGCTGAAATGGGTTCTTCCGCAGGTGCGGTGCTGCCGTCCTGCGCTTCGAGCACAGTGCGCGGACCAAAGGTATAGCTTGCCGCGAGGCCGTCAGATGCGGGTGCGGGTGCTGTGCTCTCCGTCGGTGCAGCACTGGTTTCCGTGGTCGGCGCGGGTGCACTTTCCGCCGGTGCAGCGGGCTGCTCTGCCGGAACCGCCGGTGTTTCCGGTGTCACCGCAGGTTCGTACGGCGCACTCGGTGCGGCTATATCTGCGGGTTTTTCGGTTGTTTCTTCGGTTTTTGGTTCTTCAGACGGTGTTTCCGTGGCCGGCGCATCTGTCGTCGGCACCTGCGGTTCTGTCACCTCGGTGTCCGGTGTGGTTTCCGGTGTGCCCTCAGGCTGTGCGGGCGTTTCCGGCGCGGTCACTTCCGGTGCGGGCGTCTCCGGCACAGGGTCGACCGGCGGTTCCGGCACAATCGGCGCAGGCTCCGGCTCACGCACTTCGAGTGCATAACCCGTCAGCGTGCCTTCGCAAATGCGCAGCACCGAACCGGTCAGTCTCATGTCATAGGCGTACTGCACGCCCTCGCTGACATTGTAACCGATGACTGTGATGCCGGTGATCGCCTTGGCGACCTGCTCACGCGGAGTGAAATGCTCTGCCGTATCGGTCGGCTGCTCGGTCGCGGGCTGCTCTGCCGTGTCGGTCGGCTGCTCGGTCGCGGGCTGCTCTGCCGTGTCGGTCGGCTGCTCGGTCGCGGGCTGCTCTGCCGTGTCGGTCGGCTGCTCGGTCGCGGGCTGCTCTGCC
>JAJUJC010000006.1 GCA_029267335.1 Intestinibacillus massiliensis
ATCACTCAGAAGCCAGTCTGTCAAGAACTTTTTTCAAATTCTTTTCGAATCTTGTTTAAGTTCTGGTCATTTTGTCTCCCTCGCGGCCGCCTCACCGAAGCAGCTTGTTTAGTATACCAACCATTCCGCCGTTTGTCAACACTTATTT
The DNA here is from genome assembly GCA_029267335.1 of Intestinibacillus massiliensis. Taxonomy (GTDB): domain Bacteria; phylum Bacillota; class Clostridia; order Oscillospirales; family Butyricicoccaceae; genus Intestinibacillus; species Intestinibacillus massiliensis_A. Next base: position 149 of record JAJUJC010000006.1, read on the forward strand.
TCAAGAAATTTTGAAACTTGACAAAATATACGCAGAGCGTTGATACTTTTAAGTATATCGCGTTTTTGCTGCAAGTCAATCTATTTTGTATTGCTGTTTTGACCAAAAATATGCTATAATTAGTTTCAGTATCCACAAAAGAAGGGAGCTTTCCATTATGCCGATCAAAATTGCGGACAGCCTTCCGGCGCGTGCCGTTCTGGAAAGTGAAAATATTTTCGTGATGACCGAGTATCGTGCGCTGCATCAGGATATTCGTCCTCTGCGCATCGCGCTTCTCAACCTCATGCCGACGAAAATCGTGACGGAAACACAAATTCTGCGCTGCCTATCCAACACACCTTTACAAATTGAAATTGATCTGGTGCAAACCGCGACTTACCAGTCTCGTCACACACCGGAGGATCACCTGCTTACCTTTTATAAGACATTTGAAGAAATTCGCGACAACAATTATGACGGCTTCATTATCACAGGCGCTCCGATCGAGCAGATGGCGTTTGAGGAAGTCGACTATTGGGAGGAACTGTGCGAGATCATGGAGTGGACGAAAAGCCATGTCCATTCTACGCTGCACATTTGCTGGGGCGCGCAGGCAGCGCTCTACTATCACTACGGCATTCAGAAGTATATGCTGCCGGAAAAAGTCTCCGGTATTTTTGAGCACCATGTGTTACAGCCGTGCGAGAACCTGTTCCGCGGATTTGACGATGTTTTTAACGCGCCGCATTCCCGCCACACGGAGGTGCGTGCCGAGGACATCAACCGGGAACCTGCACTGACTCTGCTTGCGCAGTCCGACGAGGTCGGCGTATTTCTGGTAGAAGCACTGTACGGTCGACAGATCTTTGTGCTGGGTCACGCGGAATATGACGCGGACACCCTGCAAAAGGAGTATGTGCGTGATGTAAATCGCGGGCTTGATCCGCAGATCCCCGCACATTACTTTAAAAACGATGATCCGTCACAGCCTCCCGTAGTCTCCTGGCGGTCACACGGTCAACTGCTGTACACGAACTGGCTCAACCATTATGTCTATCAAACAACTCCCTATGATATTTTCAGCAAGAAGCCCTTTTAAAGGATACACACAAAACGCCCCGAACTGTGGAAAACTCCGCAGCTCGGGGCGTTTCTATTTGGCATCATTGCCGCATCAGCATATCAAGCAGCAACACTTTATCAACGTTGCCCTCGACCTTCATCTTGCTTTCTGCAATGGCGACGGACGCGCTGAGTTTGCCGCTGACGATCTTGTCCAGATTTGTGATCGTGAGGGAAACCTCCGCATCCCGATCTATGTATTCATAGGGCATCACGGACAGTACCCCGTTTAAAATCTCGATGTAGAGCACACCGCCAACCTTGCCTGTCAGGTTGACCTGAACCGCGAGTTTCCCCTCCGTACCGGCCAAATTCTTATCGCTCAGTTTGGTCTTGATCTTCTCCATCATCTGAACTACCGTCATCGTTGCAAACTCCTTTCGCTTTTACGCTTTTCTCCATTATGAAGCATTTTAGGAAAAAATGCAACTGCTTTTATGTAAAATAATGGAAAATTCAGCTTTTGGCTTCAAATTGGTGTTTACACTTGGGACATGTGACATTGATTCGACCTTTTCCGCGCGGAACACGCAGCGTTGCTGCACAGCTCGGACATTTGAGATAACGGTGCGTCTTGCGATCTGCAAACTGTGCACGCTTGTTGCCGAGCTTGTTCGCGATCGGCTGCCACCATTTTAAAAAGCGCTGATTTTCTGCATAGCGTGCCTGTATATTGCGAGAAAACATGCGGAAATAGCACAGCAGCAGCAGCGCACTTCCGAGCCATGACAAAACTACCAGATGTGTCAGTATACTGATGAGCATCAGCACGATGCACAGTACGAGCAGCGCGCTGTTGAGCGGATCACCGCCGTAACGCCCGTACATCAGCCTGCGAAACCAGTTCATCATAAGGTCGTAATTCCTTTCTTCCTGCGCGAAAAGCCCTCCGAAGAGGGCTTTCCTGATTATTTTCCTCGTTGTACAACCGTGGCGCGCAGCGCACCGATCGCGGGCATTTCCACGCTGAGCATGCTCGCCGGGAGCAGCTTGCCCGCGGGCAGACAGAGGGCGACCACATCGCCTGCGCTGAGCACGCAGTCCCCTGCTATCTGTTCCACCGCTTGTGTCAGTCGTTCTCTGAGCATGCTCACGTTATCGGTACGGCGTACCTCTTCCTCCACTGTGATCGTCAGCGTGTCCGTATCCGACACCACGTCCGTTACATACGGGCCGACAGAAAAGCCGTTCGCGAGTGTATAGCCGAAAATCGCGCCGTTCTCCCCGAGTACTGCCGCCAGACCACACAGGCAGTCCATGCCTGCGGACGGACACGGCAGCGCATCCGACGGGGACAGCACGCGTGAAGCACCCTTGCGGCTGCTCGTGCCATCCTCATGCACACAGATGAGCTGTCCGATCGATGCGGGATGGAATTTTGCGCGGGCCGTGCGCACCTGTGCACCCGAATAGCGCCAATCCTCCCATGGAGCAGCGTCGATAATGCGCACATATTTTTCCTCAACGACGCCCCACTCGTAGGCGTCCTCGTAAAACAGTCTTGCAAACCGCATGTTACACACCCTGTTCGATCATGGCGAGCACTTCATCGCGTCCGTCGCCCTTTTCCGCAGAAAACGGGATGATCTGCACATCGACGGGCAGCATCAGCGTCTGGCGGATGAGGTTGAGGTTTGCTTCGCGCTCGCTCTTTTTGATTTTGTCCAGTTTATTTGCGATGATGGTGAACGGCATGCCCGTGCTCAAAAACCACGATGCCATCGTAATATCATCCGCCGTGGGCTTATGGCGAATGTCGACGATCTGAAAGCCCATCGAGATCAGCCCCGCGTGAAAATACTCCTCCATCAGCGCGCCCCAACGTTCTTTTTCGCTTTTGGAGACCTTTGCATAGCCGTAGCCGGGCAGATCGACAAAATATGCCTGCTTATCAATGCAGAAATAGTTGATGTGGATCGTCTTTCCCGGCTGACCGCCGACAAAGGCAAATTTTTTGCGATTGAGCAGTCGGTTGATCGTTGAAGACTTGCCGACGTTCGACTTGCCTGCAAAGACGATCTGCGGCAGACCGTCTGCCGGAAAATCCTCCGTTTTGACTGCGGAGCGGATGAATTCCGCATTATGTAGATTGAGCATGGATGTCCTTTCTCACTGACGAATGCCGGCGCGGCGCGACGAGCGCACAGGCGGGATCGCGGGTGCGGGCTCTGTCTTTTCGTCCTTCTTAACGGTCTGCGGGCGGCGCGCGAAGTCGATCGCGGTCTCCATGACCGTATCCATGTGCTCTGCGAGCACAAATGCCACGTTATCCCGCACGATCGGCTCGATCTCCTTGAGATCGCTCTCGTTGTCCTTGGGGATGACGATGGTCTTCATTTTGGCGTGGTATGCCGCCATGGTCTTTTCACGCAGACCACCGATCGGCAGAACGCGCCCGCGCAGGGTGACCTCGCCGGTCATCGCGACGGTATGGCGCACCGGCGCACCGGTCAGTGCGGAAATGATCGCAGTCGTAATGGTCACACCTGCGGACGGGCCATCCTTCGGGATCGCCGCCTCGGGAAAATGGATATGGATGTCGGTCGTCTTGTAGAACATGGGGTCGATACCGAGTGCCTCCGCGCGCGAACGCACGAACGTCACCGCTGCCTTGGCGCTCTCCTGCATGACCGTGCCCAGATTGCCCGTGACCTCGATCTTGCCCGTACCCGGCACTGCTGCGACTTCGACTTGGAGCATCTCGCCGCCGACGCTCGTCCACGCGAGTCCATTTACCACGCCAACTTCGTCGCGCTTTGCAAGATCATCGTCCTTAAAGCGCACCGGACCGAGCAGCTCCTCCCGATTGTCGCGCGTCAGCGTGACCTTATCGGTCGAGCCTTCCGCAACCTGCTTCGCCACGCGCCGGCACAGCTTCGCGAGCATCTGCTCCAAACGGCGCACACCCGCCTCGCGGGTGTAGCCCGACACGATCTCCCGCAGCATCGCTTCGGAGACCGACAGGTTACCTTTTTTGATGCCGTGCTTTGCCATCTGCTTGGGCAGCAAGTGGTGCTTTGCGATCTGCACCTTTTCCTGCTCGGTATAGCTCGACAGCTCGATGACCTCCATACGGTCGAGCAGTGGACGCGGCACCGTGCCGAGGTCGTTTGCCGTCGTGACAAACAGCACATCGGACAGATCAAACGGCAGCTCGATATAATGGTCACGGAACGCGCAGTTCTGCTCGGTATCGAGCACTTCAAGCATCGCAGATGCCGGATCACCGCGGAAATCGTTGCCCATCTTGTCGATCTCATCGAGCAGCATGAGCGGATTGCTGCTGCCCGCCTGCCGCATTGCCGTCATGATACGGCCGGGCATCGCGCCGATGTACGTCTTGCGGTGTCCGCGAATGTCCGCCTCGTCCCGCACGCCGCCCAGACTGAGGCGCACATACTTGCGGCCCATCGCCTGCGCGATCGAGCGCGCGATCGAAGTTTTGCCGACGCCCGGAGGGCCGACCAGACAAATGACCTGCCCCTTGAGATCGGGCGTGAGCGATTTGACCGCGATAAACTCCAAAATGCGTTCCTTGACCTTTTCCAGACCGTAGTGGTCGCGGTCGAGCATCTTGCGTGCATGCGCAAGGTCCGTCTGTTCCTTCGAGCGGGTGTTCCACGGCAGCTCGATACAGGTATCAAGATAGGTGCGAATGACCGCACTTTCCGCGGTGTTCGTGCCCGCCTTGGACATGCGGTCGGCTTCGCGCAGCAGCTTTTCCTCCGCCTCCTGCGGCAGACCGAGCGCCTTGATCTTTTCGCGGTACTCGTCCGCCTCCTGTGCGGCGTCTTGCTCGCCCAGCTCAGACTGGATGACCTTGATCTGCTCACGCAGATAATACTCGCGCTGATTTTTATCCATCTGATCCTTGACTTCGTCTTGGATCTCGCTTTCGAGCTTGAGGATCTCGCTCTCCTCGGTCAGCAGACGGATCATCATGGTCAGGCGGCGAATCGGGTCCAGTTCTTCCAACATTTCCTGCTTCACGTCGTACTCGACCGAGATATTCTGCGCGATAAAGTCTGCCAGATAGCCGGGATCACCGCCCGCGGAAACCGTGGACACGACATCGGACGACACGCGCTGCGCGTACTGTGCATACTGGTCAAACCGATCCTGTGCGGTGCGCACCAACGCCTGCTCTCGGCGCAGCGGTACTGCGATCGGATATTCTTCGAGCGGCTCGACCTGTGCAAACAGGCAGCTATCGTCACGCGCGGTCTCAACATATTCGCTGATGCGCGCGCGCGAACGTCCCTCGACGAGCACACGAATGTTATCGCCGGGCAGGCGTAAAATCTGCTTAATGCTGCAAATCGTACCGATCTCATACAAATCGGTTGAGGTGGGCTCGTCCAGACGGACGTCCCGCTGTGCGGTCAGGAACAGTACCTGACCGTCTTTCATTGCGGCCTCGAGCGCCTTGATCGACAGCGCGCGACCCACATCGAAGTGGATCAGCATCTCCGGAAATGCAATCAAACCGCGCAGCGGCAAAACCGGCAGCAGGCGCGTTGCCTTTTCTTCTGTATACGGCATAGTAAAACTCCTTTTCAGGGGTGAAATTTGCAAAATCACTGCGTTGTTCTAAGTATAGTATAAATGTTCGTCTATTGCAAGCGGCAAAAGTGTGGGCAAATAGGTTAAAACCTCACAAATTCCGCAGTTTTACACAAAAGGGGGCGCGGCGCTTGCACGCCGTACCCCCATGTCAGTTCTGATTTCATTGTGCGGGGCAGGCTCAGCCCGCCTCGGTGTCCTTGGACTTTTTGACCTTTTTGAGCGGCGTTTCATAGTGCCCAAGCACCGGTCCCGCCGTGCGGTCGATGACATCCTTTGTGATACGAACGCTCTCGATCGTCTCATCCGAAGGAATATCGTACATGATGTCGGTCATGGCGTCTTCCATCACACCGCGTAGACCGCGTGCGCCGGTTTTGCGCTCGTTCGCAATCTGCGCCACACGGATGAGCGCGTCGTCGTCAAAGCTCAGCTGAACCCCATCGAGGTCAAACAGCTTCTGGTACTGCTTGACCAGTGCGTTTTTCGGCTCGGTCAGGATGCGCACGAGTGCGCTTTCATCCAGGCTTTCCAGCGCAACGATTGCCGGCAGACGACCGATGAGCTCAGGAATCAGACCATATTTCATCAAGTCGTGCGGCTCGATCTTGGACAGCAGCGCACTGACGTCCTCTTCCTCGCGTGATTTGACCTCCGCGCCAAAGCCCAGTCCCTGCTTGCCCGCACGGCGCTGGATGATCTTCTCGATACCATCAAATGCGCCGCCACAAATGAACAGAATGTTTGTCGTGTCGATCTGGATGAACTCCTGATGCGGGTGCTTACGGCCCCCCTGCGGAGGAACGTTCGCCGTCGTGCCCTCAAGCATTTTGAGCAATGCCTGCTGCACGCCCTCACCCGAAACGTCGCGCGTGATCGAGGGATTCTCGCTCTTGCGGGCAATTTTGTCGATCTCGTCCACATAAATGATGCCGCGCTCAGCGCGCTCCACATCGAAATCAGCAGCCTGGATCAGTCGCAGCAGGATGTTCTCGACATCCTCGCCAACATAGCCCGCTTCGGTCAGCGTCGTTGCATCCGCAATCGCAAACGGCACGCGCAGCGTCTTGGCAAGCGTCTGCGCAAGCAGCGTCTTGCCCGAGCCGGACGGACCGAGCATGAGGATGTTGCTCTTGGCCAGTTCGACATCGTCGCCGCCAAAGAAAATACGTTTATAGTGGTTGTAGACCGCGACAGACAGCGCCACCTTGGCCTTTTCCTGCCCGATGACATACTCATCGAGCGTTTTTTTCAGTTCACGCGGTGTAGGCAGTTCGGTCATGCCTTCGGGCAGACGGATGCTATCCTCGTCCGTGTCGATCGGGTGCCCCACACCGAAATCCTCGTCCAGAATGCTGCTGCATACGCCGATGCACTCATCACAGATATAGACACCGGGACCCGCGATGAGTTTGCGCACCTTGTCCTGCGGCTTGCCGCAGAACGAGCACTTCAGGTTCCTGGTATCGTCTTTATTAGGCATATTCCACCTCAAAGATACAAATGGCGGAACCATCGGAGCGCTAAGCACCCCGATGGTTCACCCGCTAAACGAATTGCTGCTATGTCCTGTGCCGCGGACCTTACGGTCGGCAGGCTCAGGCGCGCTTGTCGAACACCTTGTCGATCAGACCGTAAGCAAGTGCATCCTCCGCGGACAAGAAATTGTCGCGGTCGGTATCGCGCTCGATGATGTCGATCGGCTTGCCGGTGTTTTCGGCAAGGATGCGATTGAGTTTGTCGCGCGTCTTGAGGATCCAGTCGGTGTGAATCTTCATATCGGACGCCTGTCCGCGCGCGCCGCCCATCGGCTGGTGGATCATGATCTCACTGTTGGGGAGCGCAAAGCGCTTGCCCTTGGCGCCCGAGGACAGCAAAAAAGCGCCCATCGAAGCCGCCATGCCGATGCAGATCGTGGAAACATCGGGCTTGATGTAGTTCATCGTATCATAGATCGCCATACCCGCGGTGACAGAGCCCCCCGGGCTGTTGATATAAAACGCGATGTCCTTATCCGGATCCTGTCCTTCAAGATAAAGCAGCTGCGCGACGATCAGTGACGCCGTCGTATCGTTTACCTCTTCAGACAGCAGGATGATACGGTCGTTGAGCAAGCGGGAGTAAATGTCATAGGAGCGTTCACCGCCGCGATTGGTCGGCTCAATTACCATTGGTACCAGACTCATAATACAATATCTCCTTCCAATATCTTCAGCAATCGACAAGATATGTATCGGTATCGTCTCGTTCTCTGAAATTAGTCCTCTTCAGCGACAACATCGTCGCCCTTTTTCTTTGCAGCAGCCTTCTTCTTCGTGATCTTGGCATTTTCCTTGACCACGTCGAGCGCCTTGGAGATGCGCAGATCGCCGCGCAGCGCTTCCGCGTTGACCAGCGTCTTGACCTTCTCTACGTCGATGCCGTAGCTCTCAGCCAGCTTTGCGTACTCGTCTGCAACGGTCGCGTCGTCGATCTCAATGTTCTCCATGTCCGCAACCTTCTGCAGCGCAAGGCGAACCTTGACCTGACGGTCAGCCTGCTCGCGGAACATGCCGCGGAATGCGACGGAATCCATGCCGGTCATCTGGAGGTAACGCTCTACGTTCAGACCCTGCATCTGGAGACGGTATGCGAAATCCTGTACGATCGTGTCAATCTGGTTGTCGATCATGATCTCCGGGATGTCCGCAGCCAACTTCGCGATGACTGCGTCAAGCAGCTGCTCTTCGACCTGACGGTCGACTTCTTCCTGACGGGCAGCGATCAGGCGCTCCTTGACTTCCTTCTTCAGGTCGTCGAGGGTCTCGCAGGTCTCGGAAACGTCCTTTGCGAACTCGTCGTCAATCTTGGGCAGAACGGTCTCTTGTACGGTGTGCACCTTGCACTTAAAGACAGCGACCTTGCCTGCCAGCTCTTCTGCGTGGTAGTCGGTCGGGAAGGTGACGGTCACGTCAACTTCGTCGCCCGCCTTCGTGCCGATCAGCTGATCCTCGAAGCCCGGGATAAAGGAGCCGGAGCCCAGCACGAGGCTGTGGTTCTCGCCCTTGCCGCCTTCGAACGGAACGCCGTCGATGCTGCCCTCAAAGTCGATGACGACGGTGTCGTCCTTCTTTGCGGCGCGCTCAACGGTCTCGGTGCGTGCGACGCGCTGCGCCATACGCTCGAGCTCTGCCTTAACATCGGCAGCGAGGACCTTGACCTCATCCTGCTCGACTTCAATGCCCTTGTATTCGCTGACTGCGACTTCGGGCTGTACCGGTACCTTCGCGAGGAATACATAGCCGCCGTCCTCGAGGATTTCCTTCATCTCGATGTCCGCGGGGCCGATCGCTTCGATCGCGGCTTCCTTGACCGCCTTATCATATGCCTCAGGATAGGAAATATTGATCGCATCCTCGAGGAATACACCCTCGCCGTACAGCTTTTCGATCAGGTGGCGCGGCGCCTTGCCCTTACGGAAGCCCGGGACGGTGATTTTCTTGCCGTTTTTCTTGAAGGCAACCTGCTTGCCCGCTTCTACTTCTTCAGCGGAAACGGCGATCGTCAGCTCGACGATGCTCTTTTCCTGCTTTTCAACGCTTTTCAGTTCCATTATAATTTTTTTCCTCCTAAAAATTATATCCAATCTATTTTATCAGATGTCTGACAAAAATGCTACATATTTTTTTGCTATTTGCGGATTTCCTGCGACGTTCGCGACTTATGCGTCGCCTTTGAGCCGCACGGGTGCAAAGTCGACGTGATCTCCCGAGACCAGTGTAAAGTCGATCCCATCGTGCAGTCCCTCGACCGCATATCGCAGTCCCTCGGAATGCAGGTGTCCGTAGATACACCGGCTGACGCCGTAGCGCTGCATCAGCTCGATGATCTCGCCGCAGCGAAAGTTAATGTAAAGCGGCGGATAATGCAGAAAACAGTAGATTTCCTCGGGATCTTCTGCCTTTGCCGCCTTGAGCGAGGTCTCGAGCCGGATCAACTCGCGCCGAAAGATCTTTTCGTCGTGGCTCTCCTTGAAGTCCTCCTCGAAAAACCAGCCGCGTGTGCCGCACAGCGCAGTTTTTCCATAGAAAAAGCAATTATTGAATAAAAAATCAATGTTTTTGATGTCGTTTTCCGCAAGGAACTCGTTCATTTTTTTGACCGTGTTCCACCACAGATCGTGGTTGCCCTTGAGGATGATCTTATGTCCGGGCAGGTCGCGCAGGAACAGAAAATCCGCGCGCGCCTGCTTGAAATCAATGCCCCACGACACGTCGCCGCCGATGACGACCGTGTCCTGTTCCCCGACGATCGCACGCCAGTTTTTTTCGATTTTGTCCATGTAGCCCTGCCATCGACCGCCGAAAATATCCATGGGTTTTTCCACGCCGTGTGAAAGATGCAGGTCCGCAATGGTAAACAGCGCCATAGTTTCTCCTTACAGCGTCGCGAGCAGATCGGTCGTCGCGAGGATATCCGCCTTGTCGACCACGCGGTCAAAGCGCGGCTGCTTGCCGCGCAGCGCGGCGAGCGGTGCAGGTGCCGGCACGCCGGTCAGCGAGGAAAGCTGATTGAGCAGCTCGACGCCGTCGGTCGTGACCGTGCCGCCCAGTGCTTCGATGACGCTCTGGCAGAACTTAAACGGGCTTGCGGTCGACGCGATGACGGTCGGCGTAACGTCGCCCGTGCGTGCACGATAGTCCTCATAAACCTTGACCGCGACCGCAGTATGCGTGTCCGCGAGATAGTGCTCGTCCTCAAACAGCGTGCGGATGGTGTGTGCGGTCTGCACATCGTCGCAGCAGCCCGCGTCGAAATCCGCGCGCACGTTTGCGAACAGCTCCTCGGTCAGCGCATAGCGCCCCTCGGTCGACAGACGCCCCATCAAATCCGCAACGACCTTGTCATTCTGCCCGGAAACATAGAACAGTAAACGCTCCAGATTGGAAGAAATCAGAATATCCATCGAAGGCGAAGCGGTCGTGAAGAAGTCGCGGTTGCGGTCATAGGCGCCATTTGCAAAGAAATCGGTCAGCACGTTGTTGCGGTTGGATGCGCAGATGAACTTGTGCACGGGCAGCCCCATATTCTTCGCGAAATACGCCGCGAGGATGTTGCCGAAGTTGCCGGTCGGCACACAGACGTTGATCGGATCGCCGAGCGCGATCTCGCCGCGCGTGACCATATCGCAGTACGCCGAGATATAATACGCGATCTGCGGTGCGAGACGACCCCAGTTGATGGAGTTTGCCGAGGACAGCGTCATGCCCTGCCGGTCGAGCTTGTCGGCGGTTGCCTTGTCAGTGAAGATGCGCTTGACTGCGCTCTGCGCGTCGTCAAAATTGCCGCGGATCGCGCAGACCGACACGTTTGCGCCCTCCTGCGTCACCATTTGCAGCTTCTGGATGGTGCTCACACCGTCGACCGGATAGTACACCATGATTTTGGTGCCCGGCACGTTTGCGAAGCCGTCGAGTGCCGCCTTGCCTGTGTCGCCCGAGGTCGCGACGAGAATGCACGCGGTGCGTGTCTCGCCGGTCTTGCGCAGCGAGGCGGTCAGCAGATGGGGCAGCATTTGCAGCGCCATGTCTTTGAACGCGCAGGTCGGGCCGTGCCACAGCTCGAGCAGGTACTTGCCGTCGGCGAGCTTGACGACCGGAGCGGTATCCGCGCCGCCGAACTTGTCGTCGGCATACGCCTTCGCCGCGAAGTCTGACAGCTCTTCGGCGGTGAAATCGGTCAGATACTTTCCAAGGACAAACGCCGCGCGCGCCTTGTAGTCCATCGCGAGCAGGCTCTTCCAGTCCTCCTGCGCAAGAAGCGGGAAGGTGGTCGGGCAATACAGACCGCCGTCGGGTGCGATACCGGTCGCGATCGCCTTTGCGGCACTGACCTTCCGGCTTTTGTCTCGTGTGCTAACGTACTCCATGTCTATCCTCCAAAATTATAGATTTCGATGTATAAAATCGGATGCATTCCCATAAAAAAGGTCATCCACCGTCGTTTGCTTGTAGCCCAGCCGCAGCAGCGCCTCCGCAAGAAGCGTAAGGTCGCGTGCGGTCGCGATGCCGTCGGGCAGGATGTCGCAGCCGTCAAAATCGCTGCCGAGCGCAAGGTGCTTTTCGCCGCCGCGCGCGCAGAAATGCTCGATGTGCCGCACGAGGTCGTCGACCGTGCTTTTGCCGTCTGCCGTCAGGAATTTCCCGTACAGGTTGATCCCGACGAGTCCGTGTGCGCGCACGATCGCGTCGAACTGCGCATCGGTCAGGTTGCGGCAGTGGTCGCAGAGCGCGCGCGCGTTGGAGTGGCTCGCGACGAAGGGACGCGTGCTGTGCTCCGCGACATCCCAGAAGCCCGCTTCGGACAGATGGGACACATCGGGCAGCACGCCGAGCGCGTTCATCTCGCGCACAAGCTGCTTGCCTGCAGGCTTAAGACCCGCTCTTTGGTCGATGCACGCGGGCGTGCCGTAGTCGTTTTCGTTGTTCCAAGTGATGGTCACGAGCCGAACGCCCTGTTCATACGCGCGTTCCAGTGTGGTTTCACCGCACAGCAGCTCCGCGCCCTCGATGGACAGGAACGCCGCCGCCTTGCCCTCACGCGCCGCGCCGTCGAGGTCTTGCGCGCTCGTGCACAGCGTGAGCCAGTCGGCATTGTCTGCAAACTGCGCGTGCGCGATACTGCGCAGCGCGTCAAAGCGGCGTTCTGGCGGCAAATCGAGCAGCGGGCGCGCGCGTCTGTGCTCTTTGACATAATCCGGTGCTTCCGCACCGCAAAACAGTGCGAAAAACTGCACATACTGCGCGTAATCCGCGACCTTTTCACGGTCGATCGCAAGGTCGTTTTGCCGCAGGACTTTGTTCGTCTCGTAGCACTCATACAGGGTGTCGCAATGCAGATCAAACAGCTTCAAACTACCACTCCCTATGCTTCAAAGGCATTTTCCAGATGGTGCAGCGCGGTCGGCTGCGGCGCACCGGTACGCCAATAGACCTCGATCACATCGAAGCGCGGCTGCAATCCGGTGTCATGCCGCGCAATCCACAACTCCGCTGTCGCAATGAGCCGACGCTGCTTGGCAGGTGTGACCGCTTCGCGCGCTGCTGCGAATCGGTCGCTCGCGCGGGTCTTGACCTCAACGAATGCCACGAAACGGTCGTTTGCCGCGATCAGGTCGATCTCGCCCTGCCGCACACGGAAGTTGCGCGCGAGAATGCGCCAGCCGTGCTGTTCCAGATAGCGCGCGGCATATGCCTCCCCCGCTTTCCCGGTCTCACCGGTGCTCCTCACAGCGTATGCTCCTTTGCCGCGAAGTATTTTTTCAGGAAAGTCATGCGGTGCAGCGGACACGGGCCGTGCGCATCAAGCGCGGCATAATGTGCCTTTGTACCATATGCTTTATGCTTTTCAAAGCCGTATTCGGGATATTTTTTTGCCATTTCACACAGATAGCGGTCTCGTGTGACCTTGGCGAGCACGCTCGCCGCCGCAATAGACGGCACCCTGGCGTCGCCGCCGATGACACACTCGAACGGGATGGCAAGCCCTTTGGAGCGGTTGCCGTCGACAAACGCAAAGTCTGCCTGTACCGTCAGTCCCTCGACCGCGCGCGCCATCGCAAGGAAGGTCGCCTCAAGAATGTTGATCTCGTCGATCGTCTTTTCGTCGACCGATGCAATGCTGTACGCGATCGCGGTGTCACAGATGACGTCGTACAGCGCCTCGCGCTTTTTTTCCGTCAGCTTCTTGCTGTCGTCCAGACCCGTGATCGTCACGCCCTGCGGCAAGATGACTGCCGCCGCGACGACCGGTCCCGCGAGCGGACCGCGTCCCGCTTCGTCGATGCCGCACACCGCGCGATAGCCCTGCGCCGCGGCACGCGCTTCATAGCTCCAGTCGCTCGTCATACTTCGTAGTCCTCCGGTGCTTCCAGCGTGATGCGTCCGAGCACGCCGCCGCGAAATTCGTCGAGCAGAATGCGCGCCATGCGCTCGGTGTCGATCTCGCCGCCGGAGATCAGGAAGCCGCGCCGCCGTCCTGCCTGCTCGAGCAGCGCATAACCCGGAAAATCGCTGTCTGCTGCCGCCGCAAGGTCGAGCTTGTAGCGCGCGGTGATGCTTTCGGGCGCGTGCATCGCGAGCAGCTCCATGAGTTTGCACGCGAGCGTTTCCACGTCGAGAATATCGTCCTTGACCGCGCCTGTGCACGCGAGCAGGATGCCCACGCGCTCATCGTCGAACTTGGGCCACAGGATGCCGGGCGTGTCGAGCAGGTCGATGCCGCTGTCCACGCGAAACCACTGAGATCCGCGCGTCACGCCGGGCTTATCTGCTGCTTTCGCGGATTTTCTGCCCAAAATACGGTTGATAAAGGTCGATTTTCCGACGTTCGGGATGCCCACGACCATGACGCGCACCGCGCGTCCGACCTGTCCCTTTTCGTTCCACCTGGCGATCTGCTCCGCAAGCACCTCGCGTGCGGCGGGCGCGAAACGCGCCGTGCCCGCGCCCTGCTTGCTGTCGGTCTCAACGACTGCCCAACCCTTTGCACGGAAATGCTGCGCCCAACGGCGCGTCAGTGCGGGATCTGCAAGGTCGATGCGATTGAGGATGATCATGCGCGGTTTGCCCGCTGCCAGCTCATCCATATCGGGGTTGCGGCTGACCTGTGGGATGCGCGCGTCCACGACCTCACACACGAGGTCGATATTTTTCAGGTTCTCCTGCATTTGCCGGCGGGTTTTGGTCATATGACCGGGATACCACTGGATATTCACTTGATCACTCCGATCTGATTGACGGGCAGCACACGCAGCAGCACATGCCCGAGGATATAGCGTTTGTCCACCATGCCGAGAGACGCGACGCGGCTGTCCGAGCTTGCGTTGCGGTTATCGCCCATGACGAACACACAGCCCTCCGGCACGGTCTGCGGAAAGGTCATATCGCCCTGCCGGTAGGTCGGCTCATTGATATACGGCTCGTCGAGGGTCTCGCCGTTTACCTTTACCGTGCCCGCGTTGAAGTCGATGTCGACCGTATCGCCCTCGGTCGCGATGATGCGCTTGACGATCGGCTGCTCGATAAAGCTCTTTTTGGTCAGCACGACGATGTCACCCTTTTTCGGGGTGTAGAACAGGTCGCTCATGAATACCTTGTCGCGGTCTTGCAGCGTCGGCACCATGGAGTGTCCATCCACGCCGATCAGACGCACGACAAAGGTGAATAACAATATAATGATGGTCAGAGAGATGACCAGGGCCTCTCCCCACTCGTAAAATTCGCTCTGAAACGCGCCGGACTTGGTCGTACCCTCCGGCAGTTCCGTCTTTTCTTCCTCATTCATGCTTTTATGCCTCCTGTAATTTGCCCGATCGCACCTGCGCGGCTGACCGGCATCACGCGCAGCAGCACATGCCCGAGCAGATAGCGCGTATCGACCATACCGATACGGTGGTCTCGGCTGTCGGTGCTGTGATTGCGGTTATCGCCCCTGACGCACACGCAGCCCGCGGGGACGGTGACCGCGCCCGTCATGTCGAGCCCGGCGCGTGTCAATTCCGAAAGATAGGGTTCGTCCTGTGCTTCGCCGTTTATTTTGACCACGCCGGATGCAAAATAAATGTCGGCTTTGTCGCCCGCTGTCGCGATGACACGCTTGACGATCGGCTCGCCGTTTTCAAAGCTACGCTTTACGAGCAAGATCGCGCGTGTGAGCACGACGACCATGACCTCGCCGCAGTCGTAGAAGGTGCTCTCATAGCGAGGCGCACCGTCTTTTTTCGCGATCCTCATGGCTTTTCCTCCGTCTTTTGACCGACATACAAATTTATTATAGCTTTCTTGTGTGCTTTGCGCAATCAAAAGTTGCCTTTTTTATCAAATTTCTAAAAAACGGGCAAACCTCATGCGGCACAATAGAAAAAACGGCGCGATATGCCCAAAATGCATATCGCGCCGTTTGGTGATCCGGAAAAATCAGATCTTTTCGGTGACCTTGGCAGCCTTGCCAACGCGGCCACGCAGATAGTACAGCTTCGCGCGACGGACACGACCGTTGCGAACGACCTCGAACTGTGCGATGTTCGGGGAGTGTACCGGGAACGTCTTCTCAACGCCAACGCCATAGGAGATACGGCGGACAGTGACCGACTTGTTGATGCCGGAATGCTTCATCGCAATGATGGTACCCTCAAAAATCTGGATACGCTCGCGATTGCCTTCCTTGATCTTCGCGTGAA
Organism: Intestinibacillus massiliensis; assembly: GCA_029267335.1. Lineage (GTDB taxonomy): Bacteria > Bacillota > Clostridia > Oscillospirales > Butyricicoccaceae > Intestinibacillus > Intestinibacillus massiliensis_A. Next base: position 16,035 of record JAJUJC010000006.1, read on the forward strand.
CCTTAACGGTATCACCGATCTTGAGCTCCGGCAGATCGGTCTTGAGGTGCTGCTCGGAAAGAGCCTTGACTAAATCCATGTTCTGTCTTCCTTTCAGTCATAGACATTCGTGCCCTATCAACTGCCGATAAGCAGAGGAATGCCCGTTAGTAACGATTTATTTTAACACGCTTTCGCACGGGATGCAAGTCCTTTTTTCACTTTTTCCCGCATTTTTGCAAGTACTGGACGAACTTCACAAATTGGCGTATACTGGGTTTACAGTGTTTGGAAAGGAGTTCTCTTTCTATGTGGGCAAACAGCAGTGTTTTTTATCAGTTTTATCCCCTCGGGATGTGTGGCGCACCGCATGAAAACGACGGCGTTACGGTACCGCGCATCCGTAAAATTGAGGGATGGGTGCCGCATTTGCAGCGTCTGGGCACGGATGCGGTCTATTTTTCTCCGATTTTCGACTCCGACAGTCACGGCTACGATACGCGCGACTATCGCGTGATCGACTGCCGTCTCGGTACGAACGCGGACTTTGCCGCTTTGTGCGACGCGCTGCATGCCGCGGACATCCGTGTCGTGCTCGACGGCGTATTCAACCACGTCGGCCGCGGCTTCTGGGCGTTTCGCGACGTGCAGGAAAAGAAATGGGACTCGCCCTATAAGGATTGGTTCCATATTTCCTTCGACGGCAACTCATGCTATGACGACGGCTTCTGGTACGAGGGTTGGGAGGGGCATTACGAACTTGTGCGGCTCAATCTGCAAAATCCCGCGGTCGTCGAGCACCTGTTCGCGTGTATTCGCGGGTGGGTCGAGCAATTCGGCATCGACGGACTGCGTCTGGACGTCGCCTATCTGCTTGATCCCGACTTTGTGCGACGTCTGCGTTCGTTCTGCGATACGCTCAAACCGGACTTTTTCCTCATTGGTGAAATGCTGCACGGTGATTACAACCGGCTCGTCGGCCCCGGCATGCTCGATTCGTGCACGAACTACGAGTGCTACAAGGGGCTGTATTCGAGCTTCAATAGCATGAATCTTTTTGAGATCACGCATTCGCTGCTGCGGCAGTTCGGTCCCGAGGAGTGGACGCTCTACAAGGGCAAGCACCTTTTGTGCTTCGTCGACAACCACGATGTGTCGCGCATCGCGTCCATGCTGACCGAGCCGCGGCATCTGCCGCTCATTTATGCGCTGCTGTTCGGCATGCCGGGCATTCCGTGCGTGTACTATGGCAGCGAGTGGGGGATGACCGGTGCCAAGCAGGCGGGGTCGGACGACGTTCTGCGCCCCGCGCTCGACGCGCCGGAATGGAACGAGCTGACCGATTGGATCGCTGCGCTCGCGCGTGCACACAAGGGCAGCCGCGCGCTGACCGAGGGCAGCTTCCGCTCGGTGGTACTGACGAACCGTCAGGTCATCTTCGAGCGCGCGGTCGAGGGCGAGCGCGTGCTCGTCGCGATCAACGCGGACAGCGCGCCCTATACCGCGCACTTCGATGCGCAGGCGGGCTGCGCGACCGATCTCATCACGGGCGCATATCATGATTTTGGCGGCGGCAGCGAGCTTGCGCCCTATTCGGCGGCGTTCTGGCGCGTGCAGTAACCAAATCGTGCAAAGATCCATAGGCTATACCATCCCATCTTCGGAGGCGGCCTATGGATTTTTTTCTTGTTTTTCTGATGTCGCTCGACGCGTTTTTTGCATGTCTGTCCTGCGGCGTGCGCGAAATCCGCATCCCGCACCGTGCAGCAGCGGTCATCGCAGGGGTCGGCACGGCATGTCTTGCGCTGTCGTTTTGCCTGTCGCGCATACTCGAGGCGATGCTGCCGCCCGCGCTGTTCCATTACATATCCTGCGGCGCACTTGCCCTCATCGCGCTGCTGTGCCTGTTTGACGAGGGGGTACGGCGGCTGTCGGCGTGGCTCGCGGCACGGTGCAGCCCGCTGCGCTTTCGCCTGTGCGGACTGGTGCTCGAGATCTGCGCGGACACGGAAAAAGCGGATGTCGATCACTCCGGCGTGCTCTCGCCCGCAGAGGCTTTCGTGCTCGCGCTGCCGCTGTCGCTCGACTCGCTGCTGACCGGTCTGTCGGTCGTCACGACCGTGCGCACCGCACCGCTGCTGCTCGGCTTTTCGTTTGTATGCGGACTGGGCGCAGCACGCGGCGGAGCGGCACTCGGCATGCGGCTGCGCCACGCGGCAGGACGCTATTCCGGTCTGCTAGGCGGGCTTGCGCTGCTCGCGGTCGCCGCGTATAAGTTTACGGCAGGATGAGCAGCTCCTTTGGCGCGTTCGTCAGGTCGCGGCAGCCGCCCTCCTCGAGGAGCAACATATCCTCGATGCGCACGCCGAACTGTCCCGGCAGATAGATCCCCGGCTCGGCGGTCAGGATCGCGCCCGCGGGCAGGGGCGCGCTCGCGCGCGGCGATGCGTTGGGGCTTTCATGGATGTGCAGCCCGACACCGTGTCCGAAACCGTGTCCGAACGCGTCGCCGTAGCCCGCGCGCTCAATCAGGGTGCGTGCAGCGCCATCGACCGCACTGCCCGTCACGCCCGCTTTCGCGACCGCAATGCCCGCCTGCTGCGCGCGCAGCACCGTGTCATACACATGCGCCATTTCCTCCGTCACATGCCCGATCGCAACCGTGCGCGTCATGTCCGAGCAGTAGCCGTCGTAAATGCAGCCGAAATCCATCGTGACAAAATCGCCCGCTTCGAGCAGCTTGTCGGTCGGCACGCCGTGCGGCTTGGAAGAATTTGCACCCGATACCACGATCGGATCAAACGACATATTTTCCGCGCCGCGCAGCAGCATCTGATAGGTCAGTTCTGCGGCGATGCGTTTCTCGCTCACGCCCGCACGGATGCTGTTGAGTGTTTCGATCAGCGCCGCTTCCGCGATGCGCTGCGCAGATACGATCTTTTCGACCTCCGCAGGCGTTTTGATCGTGCGCAGGCCGTCGAGCATGCCTTCGAGCTGCACCGCCTCTGCGTGCAGACCGCGCCGCCAACGGCGAAAATCCGCATAGGACAGGCTGTCCTCCTCCAGCGCGACGGTCTTGACACCGTCCGCCTCGATGCAGGCGTTAATGGTCTCGGTGTAGGTCTTGCCACTCTCGATCTCGCGCACGTCGAAGCCGTGGATCTGTGCGCGCGCTGCCTCGATATAACGAAAATCCGTGAAGAAATAAGCGTGCTTCTGCGACAAATAGCATGCGCCCGCGGTCGAGTGGAATCCTGTCGCATAGCGGCGGTTGACCTCGCTCGTGAGCACCACCGCGTCAAACGGCGCATCACAGAGCGCGCTGCGAATGGAATTTAGCATAATGAGTCTGCTTCCTTTCAAAAAACCGCCCACGGACAAGCCGTGAGCGTGACTTTTTTGTGATTCCTTAATCCATTGTCGCGACCGCGTCGACCGCGAGCAGATAGCTCGTCTTGCCGAAGCCCGCGATCACGCCCGCGCACACGGGGGACAGCACCGAATGATGACGGAACTCCTCGCGCGCATGGACATTCGACATATGTACCTCGACGCAGGGCAACCGCACGGCGGCAATCGCATCGCGAATGGCATAACTGTAATGTGTATACGCGCCCGCATTAATGATGAGCGCATCGAACTCCTCCATCGCCTGATGAATACGGTCAATGATCTCGCCTTCGTGGTTCGATTGGAACACCGTGCACTGCATGCCGCACTTCTGCGCGTGCAGCACGACCTCCTCATTGATCGCGGCGAGGGTCGCGCGACCGTAAACGCCCGGCTCGCGCACCCCCGTCAGGTTAATATTCGGCCCATGGATGAGTAAAATCTTCTTCATGTCGCTTTCGCTCCTTCATAAATTCGTTTCATCGTCAGTGCATCCTCTGCCTGTGTGCCCGCAGACTCGCAGATAAAGGTCGGCGTATAACCGCGGCGCGCAACCTGACGGGCGATCGGATCAAATTCCGGCCCATAGACCGTATCCCTAAAGTTGAGATGCCGTTTTTCGCCCTTATCGGTATACTCGATCTTGGAAAAGTGGCTGTGGAACACGCGGGCGCGCGCCACGCCGATCGTATTTTCCATGAGGTCGAACAACGCGGAAAAGGCTTCCTCGGTGCGGTAACCGCCCTGGGTGCGCGCGTTGAGATGGCCGAAGTCGATGCAGGGCAGCAGCCGGTCATCGGTCGCGACAAAGCGGAACACCTCTTCCGCGCTGCCGAGGACGCTCTGCTTGCCCATTGTTTCCAGACACACGGTCTGCGCGGTGTATCCAGCGTCGTCCATCGCGGCAAGAATATGGCGCACATTTTCAATGGTGTTCAGCGCCGCACGCTCCCGCGACAGCTTGCCCTGTCCCCCGCAGTGCACAGTCAGCCGCGTCGCACCCATCGCACGCGCCACGCGACAGCTTGCGAGCACATAACCGATATTCTTTTCCACGCGCTCGTCCTCAAGCGAGGACAGATTGATAAAGTACGGCGTATGAATGGACAGTGCGATGCCGTACTGCGCCGCCTGCGCGCCGATCTTCGCCGCGGTTTCCTCTCCCACGTTCACGCCGCGCCCGCACTGGTATTCGTAGGCGTTCAGCCCCATGTTCGCGAGCCAGCGCGGGGCGTCGACCGTTGCTTTAAAGCCCGCGTCCGCAAAGGACTGTGCATTGCCTGCCGGGCCGAATCTTGGTTCCACTTACTTCCTTCTTTCTTCCATGCGTTTTTTGCCGCGCGCGATAAAACCCTTTTCAAACTGATAGCGCAGGTTAATAAAGAAATCCTTCGCATCATAGGAATGGACATAGCAGGTCGCGGCGACTCCCGCAAGGTTGCCGCCGAAAGTATCGGTATAGACCTGATCGCCGATGACCGCACACTGCGACAGCGGCAGACCGAGTGCCTGGGCACCGCGCGCGAAGCCATGTCGTGCGGGTTTGAATGCGCGGTGCAGATAAGGCACGCCCAGATCCTCGCAGAATACACGCACGCGGTCTTCATTATTATTGGACAATACGGCGACCTTCATGCCCGCATCGAGAAAGCGTTTGAGAAACGGCGCGACCGTCGGGGCGGGCTTGGCGTCATGGCGCGATGCCATTGTGCCGTCCAGGTCGATCAAAATGCCGCGTACCCCGTCTTTTTGGAGCAGTTCGGGCGTAATGTCGTAGATCGAATCGAATACATAATGTGGGATGAATGGATTTACCATAAATTTTCGGTTCTCCTCCGGTAATGTTTGTACGCTCGGGTACATATAGTAGTTTACTGGATTTTGTGTCTGCTGTCCAGAAAAAGGAGTGATTTGTCTTGGCGCTGCCCTCTTCCGTCATTCTCGTTTGTGCCGGCGCGGACGTCGGGCGTGCCGCCGCGAGTGGCCACCCCCTGCTCGACCTGTGTCTCGGCGTGACCCCGCGCGGCGCGCTCAACCGCCTGCATCAGAATGCCGCCGACGGCTGCTATCTCGGTCTGCGGGATTTCCCCACGAACACGCCCCAGGTCAATCCCGCACTTTTCATAAAGGATTTGCTGTATGTGCTGCGCGGCGTACACGCGAGTGGTCTGTTTGCCGATTTGGAAAGCGGCACCGCCGCCTGCCGCACGCTGTGCGCCGCGCTCGATGACGCGCTCCACGAGCAGGGCATTCCATTTTTTGTGCCCGCCGCGCGCGCGCCCGATACCAAGCACGCCATCCTGACCGTCGAAACCGCGGTCAGCGGTGGCAGCCTTTCTGAAATGATTACAGGCTTACAGCAGCGGCACGGCACAGAACGCATCGCGGCGCTGCTGCGTCCGGTCAGCGCGGATTTTTCCCTGCCCTCCGCCTCACCGGACGGCATGACGCTCACCCCCGAAGCGCGCGAAGCGCTGCGTGAGCGCACGCATGCACAGGTTTTCTTCTCAAAGGAGCTGTGCGCCAAATATTTCACCTATATGGACGAGGAAACCCGTGGGCATTTCGTGCTCTTCGACGACGAGAGCACCCTTGAGGAAAAAGCGACGCTGCTCACGCGGCTGGGCGTGCACCGCCTGTTCGCGCTATGGCCCGATGTGCGGCACATCCTTTAACCGACTAATCGACGATGACATCCGCGGTCGTGGCGTGCACGAGCGACAGCAAATCCTTGGGTGCAAGCTCGACCTGATAGCCGATCTTGCCTGCCGATACCATCACCGTGGGCAGACTGTCCGCCGTCGCATGCAGCACAGTCGGATAGGGCTTCTTCATGCCGACCGGTGAACAACCGCCGCGCACATAGCCCGTGAGCGCGAGCAATTCCTTGACATGTACGAGTTCGATTGCCTTTTCCCCGACCGCTTTCGCCGATTTTTTCAGATCAAGCTCCGCCGCGACCGGAATCGAAAACACGTAGATGCCGCCGGTTTTGCCGCGCGCCACCAGTGTTTTAAAGACCCGCGCAGGATCCTGCCCGGTCATCCGTGCGACCGTGACCCCATCGACCGCGTCCTTGCCGTGTTCGTACTCGTGCGCGGTGTACACAATTTTCGCCTGCTCCAAAATGCGCATCACATTGGTTTTCACTTCGCTATGCTTTGCCATGCTGCCCGTTCCTCTCTTGCTGTTCCATTTTATAATGGGACTATTATATCCCTACTACGTGTAAAAAACAACCCGCACGACGGCTGCCGTGCGGGTTTTCGTTTTTTATGCGGTAATTTCCACAAGGTTTCCCTCCGGATCGCGCACGCAGCTTTCATAGTAACCGTCACCCGTTACACGTGGACCACTGACAACAGGACAACCCGCCGCGTGCAGGCGCTCGGTCAGCGCGTCGACCGCCGCACGATCCGTCAGCTGAAACGCCAGATGTGCCCATCCGGCCGGATACGCCGCCGCCGCGCGTTCGCCCAGCTCCGGACGGGTCATGAGCTCCAGTCGCGCGCCGTCCTCAAAAGTGAGAAAATAGGTGCACAGACCGGTTGTGGGATTGTGATAGCCATCATTCGGCACACCGCCGAAAAAAGTGGCATAGAAGTCACGCATGGACGCAAGTTCGCGCACATACAGCGCGATATGCTCAATTCTCACGGGATTCCTCCTATTCTGCATTTTGCAAACAACCACGGATGATTGACTTTCATTTTACACCCGATGCACCCACTGCGCAATGCCTTCCCTGCCCTTTTTGCATTGTTTTTAAATAGATTTTGTCATTCAAAGTAAACCGTGTTATAATGCTTTCAAAGGGGTGATTATCAATGAAAAAATCGTATGCAATTTGTGTTTTCGTGCTCGGCATCTGCGGCACGCTCATCGGTGCCGCAGTCACCGTGATGGGTGCAATCGGTATCGGCAAAAGCAGATAGCTTAAGGATGCAAATTTCGTCAGTATTTTTCCAAGTTACGGGTTGGAAAACAAGTAAGCAAGGTGTATAATAAATTATACAAAATATATGCAACATGTGCGCATAATCGCGCAACATTGGAGGAGTTTGTATTATGCTGGAAAATCTGATTGCAACTTTGAAGGCCAACCCGCGCAAGATCGTCTTCACCGAAGGTGCAGATCCGCGTATCCTGGAAGCTGCTTCCCGCTTGAAAACCGAAGGCATCCTGACCCCCCTTCTGGTGGGCAACGCCAAGGAGGTCGAGCTTGCGGCACTGCGTGGCAACTTCCTGATTGGTGACATCGAGATCGTCGACCCCGCGACCTACCCTGAAATGGACGCAATGGTCGACAAGATGGTCGAACTGCGCAAGGGCAAGATGAGCGCAGAGGACTGCCGCAAGGCGCTGTCCAAGGGCAACTACTTCGGCACGATGCTCGTCAAGATGGGTAAGGCAGACGCTCTGCTGGGCGGCGCGACCTACTCCACCGCGGACACGGTTCGTCCCGCGCTGCAGCTCATCAAGACTAAGCCGGGCAACAAGATCGTATCTTCCTGCTTTATTCTGACCCGTGTCGGTGCAGACGGCAAGGAAGAGAACTATGCAATGGGCGACTGCGCCATCAACATCACCCCGAGCGAGGATGATCTGGTCGAGATCGCGATCGAGACCGCGCGCACCGCAAAGGCATTCGGCATCGACCCCAAGGTCGCATTCCTGTCCTACTCCACCAAGGGCTCGGGCAAGGGCGACTCGGTCGACATGATGCGCAACGCCACCGAGAAGGCACAGGCTGCCGCACCGGAGCTTGCGATCGACGGCGAGCTGCAGTTTGATGCTGCGTTCTCTCCGGTCGTTGCACAGACCAAGTGCAAGGGTTCGCCGGTAGCAGGTCAGGCAAATACCTTCATCTTCCCGGACATCAACGCCGGCAACATCGGCTACAAGATCGCACAGCGTCTGGGCGGTTTTGAAGCGTTCGGCCCGATCCTGCAGGGTCTGAATGCACCGATCAACGACCTGTCCCGCGGCTGCAACGCGGAAGAGGTGTACAAGATGGCGATCATCACCGCCGCGCTCAAGTAATCACACGGTTATCCATCTATCAATGATAAAAAGCCGCTTTTCAGTTGAAAAGCGGCTTTTTTCATACGGCAAATCCGCCGGTCACGCCGAGCACCTGCCCGGTGATAAAGGACGCATCCGCACCACACAGAAACAGCATCGTGCGGGCGACCTCATCGGGTGTGCCCAGTCTGCCGAGCGGCGTTTCCTCCGCAAGCGCATCAAGGGTCTCCTGCCCATGCACGCGATTCATGTCCGTGTCGATGACGCCGGGCACGATGCAGTTCACGCGGATACCGGACGGCCCAAACTCCTGCGCAAGCGACTTGCTCAGCGCGATGATCGCCGCCTTACTCGCGGCATAATGGCTCTCGCATGACGCGCCTGTCACGCCCCAGATGGACGAAACCGTGACGATACTGCCCGATTTTCCATGCAGCATCGTGGGCAGCGCCGCCTGTATGGCATAAAACGCGCTCTTTGCGTTGCCGCCGAGCATCGCGTCCCAATCCTCATCCGTGATGTCCTGAAACTGTTTTTGCTGTGCCACGCCCGCGTTGCACACGAGCGCGTCCAGACCACCGAAAAAGTGCAGGATCTCTGCGGCGCAGCGTTCGACCTCTGCGCGCACGGTCATATCGCCGCACAGCGCGAGCACGCTGCAGCCCTCCTGCGTCAATTCCTCCGCAAGCGCCCCCGCCTGCTCGCGCGAGCTGCGGTAAGTAAATGCGGTGTTCCATCCTGCGCGCGCGAACGCACGCACCGCCGCCGCACCGATACCCCGCGAGCCGCCCGTAATCCATATGGTTTTTCCCATGTGAGCCTCCTTCAAAAAAGGCGGGAGCACCTTGCTCCCGCCTTTTCCATGTACCAAATGTCGTACAATCAGGTCGCAACCATCTGCGCCGCTTCAAAGAGCGCCTGATTGAGATCCTTTTTGCGCGAGAGACCTTCTTCGATGTCATAATCTACGACGCGGTTGTCGTCAAAGACAATGACACGGTTGGTCTTGCCCTCGAGCAGCGCCTTGACCGCGTGATAGCCCATGCGGGTCGCCATGACACGATCCTGTGCCGAGGGCGCGCCGCCGCGCTGGATATGACCGAGAATGGTCACGCGGGTGTCGATGCCGGTGTGCTCATGGATGCGGTCTGCGACCTCCTGCGCGGGGCCGTAGCCCTCTGCGACGATGATAATATGGTGATTTCTGCCCTTGATACGACCCATGCGCATCTTTTCGATGACGGTCGCTTCAAAGTCGATCTCACGTTCGGGCAGCAGGATCGCGGTCGCGCCGGCAGATACACCGACGTGCAGTGCGAGGTGTCCTGCATGACGACCCATGACTTCAACAACCGAGCAGCGTTCATGGGACTGCATCGTGTCGCGCAGCTTGTCGATTGCCTCGACCGCGGTATTGCACGCGGTGTCGAAACCGATCGTATAATCGGAGCATACGATGTCGTTGTCAATCGTGCCGGGAATGCCGACCGTGGGAACGCCCATGCGTGAAAGCGCCTGCGCGCCACGGAACGTACCGTCGCCGCCGATCACGATCAGACCGTCGATCCCCATGTACTTACAGGTGTTCGCCGCTTTTTCCAAGCCTTCCGGCGTATGCATTTCCATGCAGCGCGCGGTGTACAGCATCGTGCCGCCCTTGGTGATGATACCGTCGACGCTGCGCGCCGCCAGTTCTACGATGTCACCGTTGATGAGACCGCTGTAGCCACGGCGAATGCCGAGTACTGCAACGTCCTGTGCGGTCGCGGAACGAACAATGGCACGGATCGCCGCGTTCATGCCGGGCGCATCGCCGCCGCTTGTGAGCACGCCGATTCTTTTGATCGGTTTCTTATCCATATACTTTTTCCTCCCGAATATGACCCGCTGGGTCGAGTCCAACTCTTTACTTGATTATAACATCATTTTCCCCAAGAAGGAACCTTAATTTTTCAAGAAGTTTCAAATCCAGTCTTACCCAGAGCTGCCGCGGCGCGAGCAGCTTTTTCTCTGTGTCCTGCGGATAAAATACCACCGGCATGATGCCGTGGTACGCGCCGAGCAGTTCCTGCGCCTGCACCGCACGCGCATCCTGCATGGAGGGCACGCGCAGATGCAGCTTGGCAGGGGCTTTACGCTGCGCCTGCTGCGGTGTCATCGCAGCACGCTCAGGGTGCGCACGATCCTCAAGCGCCTGCACATGCTCCTCAGTCAGCGCAACGACCTCGTTTGCGATGAGCTTGGGTGCTTCGTCCTCGCGCGCGTCGATGCGGCCATTCAGCAAAACGGCGTTGTCCTCGCGCAGATACGCGCTCGCCTGTTGCAGCGTGCGCGGAAATACCACGACCTCGATGCCGCCCGACACGTCCTCAACAGTTACATACGCCATCATCGAGCCGTTCTTGGTGGATTTCAGCCGCACATTCGTCACGACACACGCCAAATTGACCGTCATACCGTCCTTGAAGGTCGGCGCAGCGTTTTCGCCCGACAAATCGTCCACAATATCATGGATGTGCGCGGCGTGCGCCCGCTCGGCAAGCGCGCGGTGCTCGTCCATCGGGTGACCGGACAGATACAGACCGGTCGTTTCCTTTTCCATCGCGAGCAGTTCGCGGCGGCTGCGCTCGGGCACATCCGGCAGCGCAATCTCCACGTCCTGCACCGCTTCGTTGCCCATGCCAAACAGGTCAAGCTGCCCTTCCAGATTCTTTTTGCGGTTTTGCGCGACGGCATCAGACACGCGGTCGAAAATCTGGAGCAGCTGACTGCGGCGATAGCCCATCGAATCGAACGCACCCGCCTTGATGAGGCTTTCGAGCCCGCGCCGGTTGAGCTCGCGGTCATACATACGCTCGCAGAAGGACTGAAACGACTCAAAACGACCGTTTTCAGTGCGTTCCGCAACCAGCTGCTTCATAAAGCTGCGGCCGACGTTCTTGACCGCCGCCAGACCGAACCGGATGTTGTCTCCCGACACGGAAAAGCCGTCGTAGGACTCGTTCACATCGGGCGGCAGCACGCGAATGCCCATGTCGCGCGCGGCAGCGATGTACTCCGCAATTTTATCCGACGAATCGAGGATGCTCGTCAGCAGCGCCGCCATGTATTCACGCGGATAGTGGCACTTGAGGTAGGCAGTGCGATAGGATACGACCGCATAGCACACCGCATGTGCCTTGTTAAAGGCGTAATTTGCGAAATCTAGAATTTGGTCAAAGATTTCGGCGGCGATCTTTTCGCTCACACCGCGGCGCACCGCACCCTCGATACCCAGCTCCTCATTGCCGTAAATGAAATTGACGCGCTCGCGCTCAAGTTCCTTGAACTTCTTTTTGCTCATCGCGCGGCGCACCATATCCGCCTTGCCGAGCGAGTAGCCCGCGAGCCGGCGGAACACCTCCATGACCTGTTCCTGATAGACCATGCAGCCGTAGGTGACCGACAAAATCGGCTCGAGCAGCGGATGCTTGTACACAACCTTGGACGGGTCGTGTCGGCACTCGATATAGCGTGGGATGGACTGCATTGGTCCCGGGCGATACAGCGCGACAACCGCGGTGATATCCTCGATCGACTGCGGACGCAGTCCAGTGACCACGTTTGTGATGCCCGCCGACTCAAGCTGAAACACGCCCATCGTTTTGCCCTGTCCGAGCATTTCAAAGGTCGCGGGATCGTCCAGAGGCGCGTCCTCCATGGAAAACGACGGCGTATGTCGCCGGATCATCGCCTCTGCGTCGCTGATGACCGTCAGGTTGCGCAGTCCGAGGAAGTCCATTTTGAGCAGCCCAAGCTCCTCGAGCGTGACCATCGTAAACTGCGTGACCGGCTGGTCGCCGTTGACCGACAGCGGCACATAGGTATCGACCGGGTCTTTCGTGATGACGACGCCCGCCGCGTGGGTCGAGGAATTGCGCGGCATGCCCTCGAGCTTGCGCGCGGTGTCGATCAGGCGCTTGACGGTCTCATCCTCGTCGTACATGCGCTTGAGCTCGGCGTTTGCGGCGAGCGCCTTGTCTATCGTGATGTGCAGCTCGTTCGGCACCTGCTTTGCGACCACGTCGACCTCGTTATAGGGAATGGACAGTGCACGACCGACATCGCGGATTGCGCCGCGTGCCGCCATCGTGCCGAACGTGACAATCTGCGCGACGCGATCCTTACCGTACTTGTCGATGACGTATTGGATGACCTCGGGGCGGCGCACATAGCAGAAGTCAATGTCGATATCCGGCATAGATACACGTTCAGGGTTGAGGAAACGTTCAAAGTAGAGCGAGTAGCGGATCGGGTCGAGGTCGGTGATGTCGAGGCAATAGGACACGAGCGAGCCCGCCGCCGAGCCGCGTCCCGGGCCGACCGGAATACCACTGTGCTTGGCAAAGGCGATAAAATCCGAAACGATCAGGAAATAGTCGACAAAGCCCATTTGGGCAATCATGTCGATCTCATATTGCATTCGCTCGCGCACTGTGCCGTCATCCTGCGGATAACGCCGCGCGAAGCCCTCGTCGCACAGCTTTTGCAGGTATTCAAGCGCGGTGTAGCCCTGCGGCACATCGAACTCGGGCAGGTGATACTTGCCGAACTCAAACTCGACGTTGCAGCGCTCCGCAATGCGCACCGTATTTGCGAGCGCTTCGGGGTGCTGCGGGAAGAGCTGCGCCATCTGGTCGCCCGACTTGATGTAAAACTCCTCGGTTTCAAATCTCATTCTCGTCGGGTCGTCAACCGTCTTGCCCATCTGAATCGCCATCAGAATATCCTGAATCTTCGCGTCCTCACGGGTCAGATAATGCGCGTCGTTCGTCGCGACGAGCGGGATGCCGGTCTCCTCGGACAGACGGTACAGCCCGTCGTTGACGATGCGCTGCTCGGCAATGCCGTGATCTTGTATTTCGAGGAAGAAATTGTCCGCGCCGAAAATGTCGCGAAATTCGAGCGCCTGCGCACGTGCACCCGCATAGTCGCCGTTTGCGAGCATGCGCGGGATGCGCCCCGCAAGACAGGCAGACAGGCAGATCAGTCCCTCGTGGTGCTGGCGCAGCAACTCCATGTCGATACGGGGTTTCATGTAGAAGCCCTCCGTAAATCCCAGACTGACCATGTGGATGAGATTGCGGTAGCCCGTCATATTCTCGCACAGTAGGATGAGGTGCGTGTGCCACTCATTTTCCCGGTAGCTGCGCTCGGTGCGTGCGCCGGGGGCGAGATAGACCTCGCAGCCGATGACCGGATGCACGCCCTTCGCCTTTGCCGCGCGATAAAAGTCGATGACGCCGTACATGACGCCATGGTCTGTGATCGCGATGTGCTTTTGCCCGAGGGACGCGACGCGCTCAACCAGATCGCCGATGCGGCACGCACCATCGAGCAGGCTGTATTCGGTATGTACATGCAGATGTGCGAAATCGTTCATTGCGTTTCCTCCGGGGCGATTTTTTCCGCGAGTGCGAGAATTTTGTGCATGCGATGGCTCAGTCCGGGCTTGCTGATCGGCGGATCAAACAGCTCCGCGAGCTCGGACAGGCTCGCGGTCGGGTTGGCAAGGCGCAGGCGCACGGTCTCGCGCAGCGTTTCGGGGAAAGCGTCCTCCCCGCCCCGCGCGAGCACGCGGTCGATCGCCGCGACCTGCCGCGCGGACGCGTCTGCGACCTTAACGATGTTTGCGGTCTCGCAGTTGACCTGCCGGTTGACCGTATTGCGAATTTCCTTTTCGACCTTTGCCTCCATGATGCGCAGCGCGGCGCGCGACGCGCCGAGCAGCGTCAGAAAATCCTCGACGCGCGCGGTGTCTTTGAAGTACAGCAGTGCCGACGAGCCGCGCTCGGCGAATTTGGGCGACAGCCCCATGTCGAGCATCAGGCTCATGATCTCGCGGCACAGGCTGCGATGCGCGCTCTTGAGCTCGAGGTGGCATTTTTTATCCGGACTCGCGACCGTGCCGCCGATGAGGAAGATGCCGCGCAGGAACGATGCCGCACAGCAGTCGTTTTCGACCATGTTGCGGTTGAGATGATAACTGACATGGGATTTGAAGTCATAGCCGAGCGTGCTCAGAATGCGGCGCAGGCTGCGCTCGTCTGTGATGCGCAGCACATACTTGCGCCCGACGCGCGCTGGCGGCGTATCCACAAAAAACGCGCGGGAAATGAGCATGCTCAGCCGCCGCGCGACCACAGCATGCTCGGTTGACAGCCGGATCTCCCGATGGGAGAACACGCCGCCGACGAGCAGTGCGCCGTAGATCTCCGCGAGCGCACAGCAGGAGCGCGTCACCGGCGCGCGGCACAGCTCGTTTTTGGTTTCTAAAGAAAAGGACATAGCTTGTCTCCTGCAAAAGGCGATTTATCCCTTTTGATAATCGCGGTGAAAGCGCGTGGTCTGATAACCGGCATGCTCGATGTGTTCCGCGAGTGCTTCCGCGATCGCGACCGAGCGGTGCTTGCCGCCCGTGCAGCCGATCGCGAAGTTGATCGAGGTCTTTCCCTCGGCAACGTAACGCGGCAGCAGAAAATCGACGAGCGCGTTCAAATGTCCCATCAGTGCATCCGCCGTTCCGCCCTGAAAGACGTATTTGCATACATCGGGGTCGGTGCCGTTTTTGTGGCGCAGGCTGATTTCATAGTACGGATTAGGCAAAAAACGCACGTCAAAAACCAGATCGGCTTCAGGCGGAATGCCGTACTTGAAACCGAAGGACTGCACCGTGACCTCGAGCAAATCGTTGGAATCGCTCGCGAACAGCTTGATGAGCTTGTCCCGCAGGCCCGCAGTCGATAGATTGGTCGTGTCGATGACATAGTCCGCCTTGCCGCGCACCCCCTCGAGCATTGCGCGCTCTTTCATGATCGCATCGATCATGCTCAGCCCCTCGTCCATAAGCGGGTGCTTACGGCGCGTCTCTTTAAAGCGGTTAATCAGCTTCTGCGTCGAGGTATCGAGGAACAGGATGTGATATTCGCATCCCATGTCGCGGATCGCGTCCAGCTCGACGAACAGCCGCTGGAAGTCGCCGCCCGCGCGCACATCGGTGACGAGTGCGACGCGCTCATAACGCTCGGTGGCGGCAAGGCAAATCTCGGCGAACTTCGGAATGAGCGCGATCGGCAGATTATCCACACAATAAAATCCGAAATCCTCGAGCGCGGCGACCGTGCGGCTCTTACCCGCGCCCGACATACCGGAAACGATCAAAAAATTCATGGCTGCGTTTTTCCTTCTTTCTCTCTGTTACAGTACCCGCACTTCGCATTCGAGCGAAACGCCGCTTTGCGCGCGCACATGCTCCTGCACGGCGTGGATGAGCGCGAGCATATCCGCGCAGGTCGCGCCGCCGCGATTGACGACGAAACCCGCGTGCTTTTCCGACACCTGCGCGCCGCCGACCGCAAAGCCCTTCATCCCTGCCTGCTCGATCAGCCGCCCCGCAAAATCGCCCTGCGGCCGCTTGAACGTGCTGCCCGCGGACGGCAGCTCGAGCGGCTGCTTATCGCGGCGGCGGCACGCAAAATCCTCCATCTTGGTGCGGATGGCGGCGGGGTCTCCCGATGCGAGTGCCATCGTCGCGCGCACGACCGTCCAGTCCTCGTGCGCCTTGAACACGCTCTCACGATAACCGAACGCAAGCTCGTGCGCCGCAAGGGTATGCGGCACGCCGTCGCCGTCAAGATAGGTCACGCTCGTCACGCGATCCGCCATCTGCCCGTCATACGCGCCCGCGTTCATAAACACCGCGCCCCCAAGAGAGCCGGGAATGCCCGCGGCAAACTCCAGACCGGTCAGCCCCGCGTCCGCCGCCGCGCGCGCGATGGCGGAAAGCAGAGCACCCGCCTGCGCCGTGACCTCGCTGCCCTCGATCGTGACCGTGCGCAGACCGCTCGTGCACAGCACCGCGCCGCGGTAGCCCTCGTCCGATACGAGCAGATTGGAGCCGTTGCCGATCACCGCGCAGGGCACGCCACAACCCTTCGCTGCACGCTTTGCCGCACCGAGCGCTTCGATCGTGCGCGGCACGAGGAACACATCCGCAGGTCCGCCGATGCGCATGGTCGTGTGGCGCGCCATCGGTTCGTCATACTGAATATCATATTCGCCATTGAACGCTTGCAGCGCGGCGATAAAATTTTGATACATTGTCATAAAAAGCGACCTCCGTCACTGTTTGAAATCCGGATTTTCTCGGTACTAACAGTATAACAAATTTTTGCGGCATTTAGAAGAGGCGGCGCACAAAAAAGCAGGGCGCGCTTTCGCGCCCCCTGCCGATGATATGCGTTATAGCAGCCACAGTTCCTCGGATTCGTGCTTTTTGGCGCGCGTCATGAGCTGACGGATACCGTCCTGCACGTTTGCGCCCTCGTAGAGCACATGGTACATTCCCTCGGTGATCGGCATGGACACCCCTGCCTTGCGCGCGAGCTGATAGCCCGCCTCAGTAGCATAGTAGCCCTCGACGACTGCGCCGATCTGTTTCAGCGCCTCCTGCACGGGCACGCCCTTGCCGATGAGGATGCCGGCACGGCGATTGCGCGAGTGCATTGAGGTGCAGGTGACGATCAGGTCGCCCACGCCGGATAGCCCCGCAAAGGTCTCCTTGCGCGCACCGAGCGCCACGCCCAGACGGGCGATCTCGGTCAGGCCGCGCGTCATGAGCGCCGCCTTGGAGTTGTCTCCCAGTCCCAGACCGTCCGCCATGCCCGCGCCGAGCGCGATGATATTCTTGAATGCGCCGCCAAGCTCCGCGCCCACGATGTCGCTCGAGGTATAGACGCGGAAGCGTTCGTTCATAAACACATCCTGTACAAACTCAGCGGCTTCCTGGCTCTTGGATGCGGCGAGGATCGCGGTCGGAATGCCGCGCGCGACTTCCTCCGCATGGGTCGGACCGGTCAGCGCGACGACGGGATTCGCGCCGTGCAGCGCGTTCTCGATCGTCTCCGAAAAGCGGCAATAACCGTGCTGTGAATCCAGTCCCTTACCGACGTTGACCACAACGGTATGGGCGGGCACGATGTCCGCAAGCTGTGCGGCAGTCGCCGCGACCGCAAAGCTCGGCACCGCAAGCACGACCATATCCGCCTGCGCCGCAACGTGCATATCGGTCGTCAGTGCGATGCCCGCGGGCAGACGCACGCCGGGCAACAGCTTCTCGTTGCCGCGCTGCGCGCGCAGCGCCGCACATTCTTCCTCCAGATACGTCCACGCGGTCACCTCGTGACCGTTGTCGTGCAGCAGGATGGACAATGCCATACCCCAGCCGCCGCAGCCGAGTACCGTTACCTTCATTTTGAGCCTCCTGTTTCCTCGTCGTCCTTGCCGATGGTGGGCTTCGCGTGGAACGAGAACCGGTTCTCTGTGCCGGACAGGATGCGCCCGATGTTCGAGCGATGCATGAAGATGACCGCCGCGCCCATCGCGAGCGCGATACCGGTCAGCAATGCATCCTGATAGAAGATCCACATCGTCAGCGGAAAGCTCGCCGCGCCCAGGATCGACCCGAGCGAGACCCACCGTGTCGTTGCGACCGCGAGGATGAACAGCGCGATCGCGACCAGAAAAATACGCCAATCAAACAGTGCGAGCATGGTCGCGCCCACGAGCACGCCCTTGCCGCCGCGAAACCCGAAATACACGGGAAATACATGTCCGAGAATGACGAATACACCCGCAATAAGCTTGCCGATCGGTCCGGCGAGCATGCCGCCGATCGTGATCGCCACCGCGCCCTTGGCAATGTCACCAAAGAGCACGAGCAGGGTCTTTGCCCCGCCCATTGTGCGGTAGGCATTGGTCAAGCCGGCGTTGCCGCTGCCGTAGTTGCGGATGTCCTTATGCAGTGTCAGGCGGCACACGATGATCGCAAAGCTGAGTGACCCGAGCAGATAGGAACTCGCCGCTATGATGAGAAAATCAAAGAACGTCATATCTGTCACTCCACCGTCAGTCCTTCTCGCCGCGCTGGCGTACGACCATGCGCACCGGTGTGCCGGTCAGACCGAACACCTCGCGGATCTGGTTCTCAAGGTAGCGCTGATAGGAGAAATGGAACAAACGCGCGTCGTTGCAGAAGCACACGAACGTCGGCGGGCATACGCCTGCCTGCGTCATATAGTAGATCTTCAGACGGCGGCCCTTGTCAGTCGGCGGCTGCACGCGTGCGGTCGCCTCCGCCAGAATGGAGTTGAGCTGACCGGTCGGGATACGCTTGTGGTTCTGGTCGTACACGTCCTGGATGGTCTCAAACAGCTTTTCCACACGCTGTCCGGTCATCGCGGAGATGAACAGCACAGGGGCATAGGGCATATATGCCAATCCCTCGCGCACGCGGGTGGTATATTCCTTCATAGTCTTGCCGTCTTTTTCGACCAGATCCCACTTATTGACGACGATAATGCACGCCTTGCCCGCGTTATGCGCCTCGCCTGCGACCTTGGTGTCCTGCTCGGTCACGCCCTCGGTCGCGTCGATCATAATGACGCATACATCCGCGCGCTCGACCGCGAGCAGCGAACGCATGACCGAGAACTTCTCGATGCGCTCGTCGACCTTGGATTTTTTGCGGATACCCGCGGTGTCGACGAACACGAATTTGCCGTACTGGTTTTCGACCGGCGTATCCACGCTATCGCGCGTCGTGCCCGCCATGTCGGAAACGATGACGCGTTCTTCGCCCACCACACGGTTAACCAGAGAAGACTTGCCGACGTTCGGCTTGCCGATGATCGCGACACGGATGGTGTCATCGTCCTCGGGCGCTTCGTCCTCCGCCGGAAAATGCTCATAGACCGCGTCGAGCAGATCGCCCGTACCGTAGCCGTGCAGCGCAGAAATCCCGTACGGATCGCCCAGACCGAGGTTATAGAACTCGAAAATATCCGGACTGGGTGCGCCCGGGGTGTCGCACTTATTGACCGCGAGCACGATCGGCTTGCCCGCGCGTTGGAGCATGGACGCGACCTCCTCATCCGATGCGGTCACGCCGGTGCGCAGATCCGCAAGGAATACGATGACGTCCGCATGATGGATCGCGGCCTCCGCCTGCTGCCGCATGAATTTCAGGATCTCGTTGTCGTTTGTCGGCTCGATACCGCCGGTGTCGATGACCGTGAAGGGTCTGCCGCGCCACTCGGACTCGGCATAGAGCCGGTCGCGCGTCACGCCGGGGGTGTCCTCGACGATGGACAGGCGCTTGCCCGCCAGACGGTTAAACAGCTGGGACTTGCCGACGTTCGGCCGTCCCACGATGGCAACAATAGGTTTTGCCATAAAAGGTACCTCCTTCCGCGAGGGGGATTGCTTCGTTTGTTTCATTATCGCACGATGCCGCCGCGTCGTCAACTAAAAGCACGCAGGTGCGTCAATGGCAAAAAAAATAGAGAAAGCTCCCGCCTTCCCTACTTTTTTCTCTTCGTGGTTACGCTTAGCCTTCAACCTTGACAACCTCGCGGCCGTTGTAATAGCCGCAAGCCTTGCACATTCTGTGGCTCAGCTTCATCTCGCCGCACTTCGGGCACTTTGCCATGCCGGGCAGAGACAGCTTCCAGTGGGAGTTACGTCTCTTATCGCGTCTCGCTTTGGAGACTTTTCTCTTAGGTACTGCCATTCGGTAACACCTCCTACTCTATGATTGTCTTTTACCTAACGAAAGATCAGTGGTCCTGCTTGGAATCCAGCAGAGTTTTGAGCACCGCAAGACGATCGTCGATCTGTTTTCCGCCGCAGTCGCATTGAGTGACATTGCGATCGACGCCACAACGCGGACACAGTCCCCTACAGTCTTCTTTACAGAGATACACCATGTCGATGTTGAGCAGGAGCTCGGGGAGCAGAACCTCTTCGGGGTCGATTTTGTCGCCCTGAAACAGGAAAATGTCGTCCTCTTCCTCGGTCTCTCCGTTATCCGGCAGGAGAACCATGTCCACCTGAACCGAGAGCGGAATGACAAGAGGTTTCAAACAGCGTGCACAGCGCGTGGAATACTCGGCTTCCACTTGTCCGGTTAGGCGGAGCACGTCGGTGTGACTCGTAATCTCACCGGTGTACCGCACGGGCGAATGGAAAGGGTGTTCCCCATTAAAAAGTTCCGCCGACAGATCCATAGACCCTTCAAACGGAATCCGTTCGGTTTTCGCGCTGATCAGTTTTTTCAAATCGATCTTCATAGTGACCTCACATGGTACATCTGATAGTATACTATAAGCTTTTGGTGCTTGTCAACCAATTTCTTAGGAAAAACGCGTATTTTCTTTTTCCTTTTCATGCGGTATACTAGGTGTATCGTAAAATACGATTCTAGTATACACGGATTAAGCGGAGGATGCAAGCCTTGAAAGAATTCCAGATCGCAAAGAACGACAGCGGGCAGCGGCTCAACAAGTTTCTCGAAAAAGCAGTGCCCCGTCTGTCCGGCGGCATGATGCACAAATATTGCCGGCTCAAGCGCATCAAGGTCAACGGCGCGCGCACCGAGCCCGCCTATCGGCTGGCGGAGGGCGACCTGCTGCAGCTTTACATCAACGACGAATATTTCGAGGTCGTGCGCGAGGAGGAAGCCTACCGACGCATCGAGCAGCCGCGCCTGACCATCCTCTTTGAGGACGAAAATATCCTGCTCGTGGACAAGGCACCCGGCATGGTCGTGCACGCGGACGACCGCGGCAGCGTGGACACGCTCATTGCAAATATTCAGGCGCACCTGTACCGCAGCGGACAATGGGACCCCACGCGCGAAAACTCGTTCGCACCCGCGCTGTGCAACCGCATCGACCGCAACACGGGCGGCATCGTCATCGCGGCAAAGACCGCGGAGGCGCTGCGCATTCTGAACGAAAAGATCAAGGCGCGCGAGCTGACTAAAAAATATCTGTGCATCGTGCACGGTCGTCCCGAGCCGGCTTCGGGGCGCATCGACAACTTCTTGCGCAAGGATGAAAAACTCGGCCGCATGACCGTGCACGCGACGCGCGTGCTCGGTGCAAAGACCGCTTCGACCATTTATCGCACGCTTGCCTCGCGCAGCACGCTGTCGCTCGTCGAGTGTGAACTGATCACGGGCCGCACCCACCAGATCCGCGCGCATATGGCGTCCATCGGCAACCCGCTGCTCGGGGACGGCAAATACGGCACGAACGAGCTGAACCGCCGCTACAATGAGCACGCGCAGATGCTCTATTCCTACAAGCTGCGCTTCGATTTCACGAGCGGCGCTGGCGCGCTGTCCTATCTCGATGGCTGCGAATTCACCGTGCGTGAAATTCCGTTTGTCAAGAAATACTTCCCCAAGCACCAGTTTTAAACAAAAAAATCCGCCATGTGCATAACATGGCGGATTTTTTTGTTTACTTGGCAGAGGGGAAGAACGGGCGCAGCGTACCCGCCACCGCGCTGATCGGCATGGTCTGCAAAATGACCTTGCCCGGACCGGTCACGACCGTGTTGAACAGCCCTTCGCCGCCAAACAGCACATTTTTAACACCCGGAACGGTGACGATCTCCATTGTGCAGCTATCCTCCATTGCGGCGAGATAGCCCGTATCGACCACGATTGACTGTCCTGCGCCGAGGGTGTATTCCATCGCACTGCCGTCGATCTCGACGAACGCCGTGCCCTGACCGGACAGACGCTGCAAAATGAAGCCCTCGCCGCCGAAGAAGCCCGCACCCAGCTTTTTCTGGAAGTGCACGGATAGTTCGACGCCGGTCTCCGATGCGAGAAACGCGGATTTCTGCACGATCATGCTGTGTCCGGGCGTGATATTGAACGCGCGGATCGAGCCGGGAAAGCTTGACGCGAACGCGATCATACCCGGGCCGCCCTCCGCGGTATAGCGGTTTTGAAACATGGATTCGCCCGCAAACATACGCCCGAACGCTTTACCGAGACCGCCGTTCGTATTGGTCTCCATCTTCATGTTCGGTGACATCCAGCTCATAGAGCCGCGCTCGGTGATCATTGCTTCGCCGCTTTCAAGATCGCAGATCACGACCGGCAGCGTATCGCCCTCGATTTTGTAACGCACTATGCTGTCCTCCTAAAATGTTGTTAATTAAAACTGGTGTAGACCTTCCCCGGTTCGAGCGTCACGCCCTTGACCTGTGCAAGCTCCTGCACTGTGACAAAGGCATAGCCCTGCTGCTGCAACTCGTCGATGGCAGCGAGCACGCCGTCGATCGTCGGCTGATGCAGGTCGTGCATGAGCACGATGTCGCCGTCCTTCGCCTGATTGACGATGACGTTCTTGATGCGGTTTGCGTCGCGATACTTCCAGTCGAGCGTGTCGAGGCTCCAGTTGATGCAGGGCAGACCGGCTTTCTTCATCTGCTCGAGCACCATATCGTTATAGGCGCCGCCGACCGGACGACCCACAGTCGCAACCTCGCCGCAGTAGGACTTGATCATCTCGTTATTGCTCGTGAACTGCTCGAGCACCTTATCCGCGCTGTATTTGGTGAGCACGCCCGGATGATCCATCGTGTGGTTGCCGAGTTCGTGTCCCTCCGCGAGATAGCGCGCCATATGTGTGTGAAAATCCTTGATGCGGTAGCCGCACATGAAGAAGGTCGCGTGCGCGCCGCGCTCCTTCAGACCGTTGAGCAGCTGCACGGTGCGTCCGGTTTTGCCGCCGGTCGGGCCGTCGTCGAAGGTCAGCGCGATATACCCCTTGGCATCCGGAATGTCCGGCTTCTTGTCGGGCAGCCCTGTGCCAAGAGCGGCAAGATAACTCATCTGTGCCGCAAAACCGTCGACCTTGACCGCAGTGAGCGCGACGACGCCCTGCGCGGGTGTACACGCGTGCAAGCCGAATGCCGCCGCCATCGTGGGTGCGGAGGCGTAAACTACGCCGTTTTCATCGGTGTACAGCGTGTAATTCTCCGCCGATTGGCTGCCCACCTTGCCGTTTGTCAGCGTGGTCTGTTTGCCGTCCGGCAGCGTGACCGTCACCGTATCACCGGATGCCGCCGCACTGCCGCCGAGCACCTTCGCCGTGCTCTCCACCGGCAGATAGACCGTGCCCGACTGCTCGATCACTCCCTGAAACTTCTTGTCATCCGCGCTCTTCAGCTCGACACGGCTCGCGTTGACGACCGCCGTACCCGAGCCGACACGCGAGACAAAGCCCTTTGCGAGCATCTGCGTATGTGACGGGCCGAGCAGCTCGAGCGCCGCAGAAATCTGCTTATCATCCGGCTCGCTGCTTTTCTTGCGGTGGTCGAGGAACACAAGTCCGCCCTGCGCATCCTCTATGTAATAAGCGTTCCAGCCGTACGCCTCGGTCACGGTGCGCAGCGGCACATACTGTGCGCCGCTGCGCTCGACCGCTGCCGCGGCAACGGTCGGCTGCTCCTGCGGTTTCTTTTCCGCCGCCTGCATCTGTGCGACGATCCAATCCATCGGCAGCATGGTACTGCCGTCCTGATTATACGGTGCGAGCGCCGCGCCGCCCTGCGTCGCGATCGGCTGCAATTCTCCCGCGTGGATCGCCTGCGGGTTGTCGATTTGCAGCACGATGTCGTCCTTGCCCGCGTTTGCGCTGACCCGGCCGAGCAGCGGCGGAACGATGAGCAATGCCGCGGCAATGACTGCCACGAACGCTCCCAATCTGAATTTCATGGTATGGTATGCCTCCTCAAAAATCCCTGCGGGGTATCAATATCCCTATGGGTTTCAGTATAACATACATTGGACGTATTAGGACCCATTTTTGCCGTATTGTAAGAAAACTTTCATAAAGTGACGAAAAAGCGCCCGCCAATCGGACGCTTTTTGCTTCTTTTCTTGTGCGATTTCTCGTTTTTCGGATTTTGCTTTTATTCCTCGTCCTCAAAATCAGGATCGTAGTCCCCGAACAGCTTCGTGGGCGCACAATCCTCGTCCGGACGCGGTACCTCTTGCCCGAATACATTGTACCAGCGTCCGCACTCTTCGCACTGCCACGCGAGTGTCGATTCTTCATCGCTCGCGTAAATTTCATTGCCACATTCGCATGTCAGAATCAGCATACTTTTTCACCGCTTTCGTATTTGCTACTGGTAGTGTAGCGTGTCTGTGTCCAAAAGTCAATGCGGTGCACACGTTTGTGTTGGATACCGGACAGTTTTTTGGTGTTTCCTCATGAAACCAACTCTTTTGGGGAAATTCTCGCGTCCCTGCGGCATAGTATGGAGCATTTGAAGGAACTTTTTTTCTTCAAAATACACACCGCACGAAAGGCGCGTTGATGATGATACTACCCAATCTCCGCAGCTACGAAAAATATGCGGCCGTCCCGCCCGCGCCGGACAGTCTGCCGCTTTCCAATCCGCTTCTGCGGGTCGCAGCGCTCGTAGACCCCGACCTCGGCGCGGCGCTCGCCGGTGAATGCACCCTGTTACCACTTGATCGAGAGGACTGGGACGCGACGCTGACCGCGTTCCATCCGAATTTCCTCCTGACGCAGCCGCTCGATCCGCCGCCTGATTATACGCTGCTCGCGCAGTGCTGCCGCGCGCACGGCATCCCGACCGTATTCTGGGATACGACCGGCGGCGCGCGCTGTGATGCGGCATTTCTGTTTGATGTGATTTGCGCGGCACATGCGTCCAGTCTGCCGCTCTACGAAGAGGTCGACCGCGGCAAAAAAGCGATCTTCCTGCCGCACGGCATTTCGCTGCGCCGCAACGGACCGATCAATACAACCCATTTTGCCCGCCGTGACCTGTCTCCCTCCCCTGCCGAGCTACGCTGTCTGCGGCACGACTGCACGCATAACACCTACACTGCGCGGCTGGACACCATGCTGCGTCTGCTCGGGTGTGAGGATGCGCTGCCGCCGCGACCGGGCGTGACCATTCTGACCGCGACCAACAAGCCCGACTCCATGGAGACCGTGTTTGCAAACTACGATCGCCAACGCTACACCCCGCGCCAAATGGTCGTGCTGCTCAACAACGACAGCATGGATCTCGATGCATGGCGCGCACGCGCGGCACAGTCCGAGCATGTGACCGTGCTGCGCATCGACGAGCGGCTTCCGCTCGGGCACTGTCTCAACGAGGGGCTTGCAAACAGCGACGCCCCCTATGTCACCAAATTCGATGACGACAACTATTATGCCCCCGAATTTCTGACCGACCTGATGAACGCCTTCCCTTACGCGGGCGTTGAGATCGTCGGCAAGCTCAGCTATTTCTGCTATTTTGAGGGCAGCGGCACGCTCGCGCTGCTGTGTCCCGGCATGGAAAACCGGTATGTGCGCTTCGTTTCGGGCTCGGGGCTGGTCATCCGGCGCGCGGTCTTTGACAGCGTGCGCTTCGGCAATAAGCCGCAAGGTTCGGACTCGGTCTTTCTGCGCGACTGCGTGCGTGAGGGCGTGCGCATGTACTCCGCGGATCATTTCAATTATGTGTATGTGCGCCGCGCCTCCAAAGCGCGCCACACCTTTAAAATCAGCGATGAAGTGCTGCTGCGTAGTTGTCAGTTCGTCGCACAGACGCCGGGTTTTCACGATCTCGTGACCGTGTGACCCATGAGCGCACAGTAGCTGTCCCACAGCGGCGCAAGGCACGCCGCCCAGTCATATTGCGCACGGATGCGTGCCCCAAGGGCGGGCTGTGCATTGTACGCGAGCGCACGAGTGAGCGCAGCGCACAGATCCTCCGGCGCATACGGGTCGCAATAGGTCGCCTCGCGCGCAAAGTACTCCTCGGCGTCGCCCGCGCTCGTCGACAACACATTGCAGCCCGCCGCCGCGGCTTCCAGACTGGCGAGTCCCGGCGTTTCCGCAAAGCTCGGCAGGGCGTGCACGCGTGCCTGTGCGTAAAGCGTACGCAGCGCTTCGTCCCGCAGGCAGCCGGCATATTGCACATTCGGATAGGCAAGACACGCATCCAGATACGCCGCGTTTGTGACCGGCCCCGCGAGCGTCAGCGTGCAGCCGCACTGCGCACATGCCCGCGCGAGCGCAAGCTGATTTTTACGCGGGCATACGCGGGCGGCGCACAGCACATCGAGCGTGCGCGGTACGGGATCCGGCTGCGCGAACCGCGCCGCCTCGATGCCGCCCGGCACGATGACCTGCGTAATCTTCCCGCCCGCTTCGCGTGCAAGCAGCGCCCCCTCGCCCAGACCGGAAGGGTACACGCACGCGCAGCCCGTCAGGATTTCCTGCCGCAGCGCGCGGCTGTTCTCCCACAGCAGCAGCCGTTCGGCGCTGCCCATCCGCCGGTAGTAGTCGCGCAGATCCCAATAGATCGGCGTGAGCACGACCGGCACGCCGCACGATGCCGCGCGCCGAAAACACGCCAGTGTATGCGCGATCGGCATCAGCCCAAACAAATGCAGGGCATCGTACGCGGTCGGGTCGCGCGCCGCGCCCCCGAAGTCCACCTGTACCCCATGCTGTTCCAGATACGCGGCGGTGTGCACAATCTGTACGGTATCCCCCGCCGGATGCGCATGCAGATCGCCGCGCGTACCAAACAAAACCTTCATTCCGACCTCCGTGCCGCCTGGATGGCGTATTATAACCATACGAAACCGGAGATGATTTTATGGCTCAGTTTCAAGCACGCGAGCCTTGCCGCCCCGACCCTTGCCCATCGGCAGACTGCGGACGACAGGCGTGTCCCATTCTCGCGTTTCAAATTTATGACCAGTTCCGCCAGAAAACCTGCGATTCCTGCGGTCCGTGCAGTTCTGACGAGCCGTGCGAATGCGTGCTGCTCGATCACGCGGGCATGCCGGTCTACGGCGGCGTACTACTGCCCGGGCATGCGCTCTGCCTGCCCGATGCGGTCGGTGAAGTCCGCGTCGTGCCCGACAGCTTCCATGTGCACACACTGGGCGCGATGGTCGCGCAGCCCTCTCCCATCGGGCAGGACTGCTGGCAGGTCGAGGTGCGCGTGGAATACGCGTGCCGTCTGCAGTTTTTCGACCGGCTCGGACGCCCGATGGAGCTGCGCTGCCTGTGCACGCCTCCGCAGTCCTACTGCGTGCACCGCGACCTGCGCGTCAGCGTATGCTGCGTGACCTCCTACACGATGTACGGCGGACACGGCGAGGCACCCGCTGTCGCGACCGATCTCTTTCCTACGTCCCTCGGGGACGGCCGTCCCCATGCGCTCGTCGAGCTGAAAGCCTATGCCCTGGGCGCGTCCATCGTATGCATGGACGCGGACGACTGTCCCGAGGTATACGACGGCGCTTACGAGGAAACGCTGCGGCACGTCTATCTGACCGTTGGCGCGTATCTGCTGCTCTATGTCTACCGCGTCGTCAGCCTGCGCATTCCGTCCGCCGAGCTCTCCATTCCGCCCACCAGGCCGGAGGATCACCGCGACCCCTGCGCGGACTTTCTGTCCGCACCGCCGCACGGATCGTGAGGCGCGTATGGATCGTTATGATGCGCTGCTGTTCCGCCGCGCCTTTCTGCTGACCGATCTCACATCCCCCGCCTTTTCCGACCCGCTGGCGCAGCACGCGTTCGCGCGGTTTCACCGGTATGATTTTTTCGACTGGCGGCTCTACGCGGATGACTGCGTGCCCGTCGGGCAGACCATGCGCGCCGATCTCGGCGCGCTGGTCGTCGGGCTGGCACTCAATCCGTTCGACGGCACGCTCGCGCAGGACGACATCGCGCGCGCGCTTGTATTGCGCCGCGCGGTGTCCGAGCGCGCGTTCCTCGATTATCTCGACGAGCTGTCCGGACGCTTTGTGGTCTTTCTGTTTGTGGACGGCACCTTGCAGGTCTACCCCGATGCATGTGCGACGCGCACAGTGTTCTACGACACCGACGCGCGTCATGTCCTCGTGTCGTCGCACGCTTCGCTGATCGCGGAGCTTCTGGGCTACCGGCTGTCCGATGAAGCGTGCTATTTCTTCTACAACCCGCTCTATCAGCGCGCGCCGCTCAAGCGTCTGCCCGGTCTGCTCTCCCCCTATGCCGAGATTCGTCTGCTCACCCCCAACACCAGACTTGACGCGTGCAGCAAGCGCGTGACCCGCTTTTTCCCGCGCGGCGACAACCCACCCTGTGCGGACTATGACGCGCTCGAAGCGCAGCTTGCCGCACTCATGGCGCGGCAAATGGCGCTGCTGCACGAACGCACGCCCATGCTGCTCTCCCTGTCCGCAGGGCTTGACACACGCTGCACACTTGCCGCATGCTGCGATCTGATGCAAGAAGTCGGCTGCTTCACCTACGAAACGCGCAACCCAACCCACGCCGAGGACGCGCACATCGCGTGCGATATCGCGCGTACCTTTGGCTTACAGCACACGCTGTACCGCTGGCGCAACGAGGACTTTCGTGAAGGGCTGTATGATTTTGAACGTATCCGTCTGCGCAATCTGGGGATGACACGCGGTCTGTCGTGGCTCAACAAGCTGTATGCAGACGTATTCCCGCCCGATACGGTACATGTGCGCTCCAACATCGCAGAGGTCGCCAAAGCGGATTTGAACAACCACAAGCGGCTGCCGCTTTGCCCCGAAACGCTCGCGTATCTGTACACGATGACCCCCATGCAGTACGACGCGCGTGTCATCGGTCAGTTCGCGCAATTTATGGAGCACACGGGCTTCGTGACGGAAAATCTGTACAATTACGACTTTTACGACCTTTTCGAGTGGGAGATCATCATGTCCCAGTGGCATAGCTGGCTGCTGCTCGAAAGCGACATGGTGCATGATACCTTTGTGCCCTTCAACAATCGCCGTCTGCTGTGCCAAATGCTGTCCGTACCGCTTGAGGACCGCGTGCAGGCGCGGCTGTTCTTCGGCATCATCCGGCGGCTGTGGCCCGAGCTGCTCACCTTCCCCATCAACGGCAAAGCGCACGCTTGACCTCTACGCAGCGTAGGTTGCCTTTTGCCCCGCGATACGGTATGCTGTTTTCACAAAGAAAACACCGAAAAGGAAGGAATCCCGTATGACAAACTATGTAACCGGCAGCACTATCAAGGCGCTGCGCGAGGGCAAGGGCTTCACACAAAAGCAGCTTGCCGAGCAGCTTGCGGTCAGCGACAAGACCGTGTCCAAATGGGAGACACAAAAGGGTCTGCCCGACATCACGCTGATCGAGCCGCTTGCGCAGGCGCTCGGCGTGTCCGTCGCGGAGCTGCTCTCGGGCGACTGCCGTATCAACCGCAACCGCTCCGCCAACCTGATGCGCGGCCATTTCTATGTCTGTCCCATCTGCGGCAACGCGATCTATGCCACCGGCGAGGGCGCGTTCAGCTGCTGCGGCGTGACGCTGCCGCCGCTCGAGACCGAAGAGGCGGACGCCGCCCACACGCTGCACGTCGAGCAGATCGAGCATGAATACTATCTTTCGATGGAGCACCCGATGAGCAAAACGCACTATATTTCCTTCTTCGCCTATGTCACCGGCGGCAGGATGCAGCTGCTCAAGCTCTACCCCGAGCAGAACCCCGAGGGACGCTTCCCGGTGTCTGGTCACGGCATGCTTTATGCCTACTGTAACCGCCACGGGTTTCTGGGTGTGCGAATCTAATCGTATTTTTTGTGCAAGATTTGCTGCACCATTTCAAAGAATGTGATTGACTTTCCTGCTCTGCCGTGCTAGGATTGAAGTACACCGTAACGGTGCAACTATTATTCAAAGAGGTATTTATGTACAACGACAAGATCATCGTCTGCAAGGATTGCGGGCAGGAATTCACCTTTACCGCGCGTGAGCAGGAATTCTTCGCGGAAAAAGGCTTCACCAACGAACCGCAGCGCTGCAAGTCCTGCCGCGACGCTCGCAAGCAGAACTCTCGTGGCAATGGCGGCGGACGCCAGATGTTCGAGGCAGTCTGCGCTTCCTGTGGCAAGACCTGCCGCGTTCCGTTCGAGCCGCGCAACGACCGTCCGGTTTACTGCAGCGATTGTTTCAGCAAGAGATAAACTGTTTTGAATGGCAAAAGGCATTCCCCTTTCGGATATGCCTTTTTTCATGCTCAAAAAGCCCCGTGAACATCGGTTCACGGGGCTTTTTGCCGCGCTCATTCACGGGCATCCGCGCCGCGTCGCGCCTTGAGATACGCCTTGGCAAAATCCTTGACCCCCTCCTGATTCTGGATGCGCACGACCGCATAGAATACCTCAGGCGCAGGCAGCTTCGGCAGCCATGCGTAGTAGCCCGGCAGCCATTCGGTCGGACTGTAATTTTCCTTCGCGCGATAGAGATTTTTAAAGCCGTAGCAGCTATTGAGATGCTCATACACAAATTGCAGCAGCTTTTCGATACCGTTTGCACGTTCGCCCTCGCGCACAATATTCGCCAGCGGCGCAATGCCCAGACTCACCGTGCGCACGCCCTCCTGTTTAAACACATGAAAGGCTTCATACATGATTTTCTCCGTGATGCCGCCCGGCGCATCGTGCGAGCGCCGCGTGATGTCCGCCATGTAGCCCGCGCCGCCGTCAAAGGGGGAATACACATTATAGCCGTAGAGATGCCCCTGTGCATCGCATGCATAAAAATACCGTCTGTCAAGCGGGCGTTCCAGACCGAGCGTCCCCATCGTAAAGGTGAGCAGACCGCTTTTCTTTTCGGACAGCCACTCCTGCGTGATGCGCTCCATCGCCGCTTCGATGCCGGGGTCGCGCGCCTCATTCGGCTTATATTCCCGCACGATCAGACCCGCTTTGGTGGCATGGTTGATATTCATACGCATTTTCGCGCCTTTTTTGCCCGCAATATCATAGTTCTGCACATCAAACCGTGCTTCTTCTCCGCATTTCACCGTGCCGAAGCCCTGTTTGCGGTATTCATCCACAAATTGTCCTGTAATACCGAGAAACACAACCTTATGATTGCTCTTCTGACAAAAATCCTTCCACTCCGCGAGCACGGCGGAAAAATCCTCGGGCGCGCAGATCGGGTCGCCGTTGACGATGACCGTGCTGCCCACCACGCCGTAAGGAATGACGCCCTCTGCACATTTGCTGAAATAAAGCAGCTTATCATCTTCCAGTGTTAAGTATGAGGATGCATTTTGTCCATACCGGAGTACGATCTCCCGCGCACGCTGCATCGCATGCTCTGTCCAAAAAAAGTGCTCGATCCACGGACGGAACGAATACAGTAGCGCGAGCACGATGCACACCCATGTGAACCCGAACATAAAATTTTCAAACCGTACATTCGGGAATCCCACAGCATTGCGATTGGTCGTCCCGAGCAGGATATTGCATGCTTCTTTCATGCTCTCCCATAGCAGCACGCGGTCAGGTGCCGCGGCAAGCTGCGTTTTGAGCACATGATAACCGATGCCCGCATTGAGCACGATCGCCGCGACGGCAGGGATGAGCAGCGCGATGCCGCGCTTGACCGAACTTTTTTCCGACGGACAACAGAAATCCCCATGCAGCACGAGCAAAACACACAGGCAGATTGCTTCAAGCGCCGCAATCACCGAAAACATGGTCAGGTGCGGCGGCAGCAGATGCCGGATCAGATTGAGCAGCAGCAGGACAACGGTCACACGCCACGCCATACGTTTGCGCTGATATAAATGGTACAAGGCGATGAGCAGTACGACCGCAAAAACGCGCGAAGTCATCGCTTTCATTGTCAGCAGATGCATTAAAAAGCCAGACAACCGCGCGCCGGGAAAGAAACTCGCGGCGAGGGTGAGCAGCGCGAGCACGCCCAACAGACCAATCAGAATATTTTCCGTCACGATCCGACGACGGTAGATTCGCTCCATTCCGGATGCTCCTTTTCTTGCTAAACTCCCCGTTCACAGGTGAATCTATCATACCACAACCGCACGCGATGTGCCACTCTTTGATGCCGCTGTGGGCAACACAAAAACACAGGGGCTTCGGCAAAAGTACCAAAACCCCTGTGTTTATTTCGGATCGTAATGCTACTGCAATGCAGTCTTTCGGTCGATTAACCGAAGTAGCGCTTCAGCAGGCCCTCAAAGCCGCAGCCGTGACGGGCTTCGTCCTTCGCCATCTCATGAACGGTGTCATGGATCGCGTCAAGATTCAGCTTCTTTGCGAGGGTAGCGAGTTCCTTCTTGCCTGCGGTGGCGCCGTTCTCGGCTGCAACACGCATCTCAAGGTTCTTCTTGGTAGAGGAGGTTACGACCTCACCCAGCAGCTCCGCAAACTTGGCAGCGTGCTCTGCCTCTTCGTAAGCAGCCTGCTGATAGAATGCGCCGATTTCCGGATAGCCTTCACGGATTGCCTGACGGCTCATTGCCAGATACATGCCGACTTCGGTGCACTCGCCTTCGAAGTTCGCGCGCAGACCCTTGATGACTTCTTCGTCGCAGCCCTGTGCAACGCCTACACGGTGCTCGTCAGCCCAAACCAGACCTGCATCGGCAGCCTGCTCCTGGAACTTAGATGCGGGAGCGTGGCAGATCGGACACTCAGCCGGAGCTGCGTCGCCCTCGTGAACATAACCGCAAATGGTGCAAACAAACTTCTTCATGATAATTTCCTCCTACATATTTTGTGATATAATAATGAGATAAAACAAAGGATTAGGTGAACCGGTCCATAGTCGCGGCATACAGCTCCTTGCGCAGCATTGCATTGACCGAACCGAACACCTTTTGGAAGCCACATTCGCTCTTGTGCGCGACGCGCGTGCAATCAAATTCATTGCTCAAGCAATGATTGATCGCGATCGGACCGTCGATCGACTCGATGATCTCGCCCAGACTGATGGTATCCGGTGTACGATTTAAAATATAACCGCCGCTGACACCTTTAAAGGACTGAATGAGATCCGCCTGAATAAGCTTCCGCAGAATCTTGAGTGCGAAACGCTGCGTGACGCCGGTCTGCTCGGAAATTTCCTTCGCGCTGAGCCTGTGCCCCGCGGATGCCAGACAGTACACCACGCGAATCGCATAGTCGGCTTCGTGTGTAATTCTCATCTGACCGCCTCCAACTCTTGATTACGGATTTAGTATACATTCCTATTCCTGATTTGTCAAGGGCTTTTTCAAATAAAATATACTTTTTTACTCCATTTTTATCTCTTACATTATATAAGAAAAAGCGCATTTTTCACACCTTGAAAAAATGTCGAAAAAATTTCATATTTATGTTGACAAACTACCGGAGGTTCGATATAATACATATTGTCGCTGACAGTGAGCGACCGAAAAGGTGAATATGCGAGTGTGCTGGAACTGGTAGACAGGCACGTTTGAGGGGCGTGTGTCGCACGACGTACGGGTTCAAGTCCCGTCACTCGCACCATTTTCTTTTTTGACAATCGGATATGCAGATGTGGCGGAATGGCAGACGCGCTAGCTTCAGGTGCTAGTGTTCGCAAGGACGTGGGGGTTCAAGTCCCCCCATCTGCACCAAAATAAAAGATACTCAAGAGAGTATCTTTTATTTCTATCTGCCGGTGTGATGGAATTGGTAGACGTAGTGGACTCAAAATCCACCGCTGGCGACAGCGTACCGGTTCGAGTCCGGTCACCGGCACCATAGCGTTCAAGCTGTGCAATCAAAGTTCTGATTGCACAGCTTTTTGTTTTCTGTGGGATCGTGTTTCGCATTGTATGCTCCGGTTTGCATATGCTCATACGCATCGCACGGTTGTTTTTTATCCCCTTTTTCGTGTTGTGCAAAGGAATCTTGATACTTTTCGCAGAACTAGCAGAACTATGCGTATCATAAATAAATTGCAGGTAAGACAGGCGAATAGAAATGGAGCCCACGGCCGAAAAAACCGGAGTATCTCCAGTCCGTCATACCGAGCAACGCCGCAATGTGCTGTTTCAAAGACAACGCCTTTGAGACGCTGTATCTTTCTCCGTAGCTCTACCGTTTACACGGCATGAAGCAGGAGGAATATACCAGACAAACCGAACACGACACCGCCAAAATCGTACTGCCGAAGGATCTGGCCGGCTTACTGCACGCGATCCGCGAACCACAACCCGACAAGTATGACATCATGATCCGGCAGGGCATTTTCAGTTATGTCGAACCCCCCTTATCGATCGACGTTGTTTTCTGCGGCTTTATCGGCGTGGACAATCCCCATATCAATCAGGATGCACGCTGCGCAGACCTGTTGTTTTCCCTTTCGTATTCCGTGTCGAACGCGCCCGCGCAGCGAACAGCGCATCCTGGATGCGCAGCGCCGATATGAACTCGCAGTCGACGGCGCGGGATTGTCCATTCGGGAATATGACATTCGTACGCACACGATCCACGCTGGCGAATCTGTATCTGGCTGAAAAGCGTAGCTTATTAGTCTGATTCGGTGCACCTGGATACTGAAAAAACTAGGGTATGCTCTGCGTTTCATCTGTAACTGCAAGTAGTTTCATTATATTTTTTGTGTTATACGGCGTTGTCCCAGGAAACAGAAAATCACTGAAATGACCTCCTGAAAATTGAGCTTGATTTTGACGGACTTTTCAGGAGTAAAAACCCCCGGAAAAGCCTGATGCCCTGCGGTTTTCACCGCAGGGCATCTTTAGACTTTAATTTTGGTGCAGATGGGGGGACTTGAACCCCCACGTCCTTGCGAACACTAGCACCTGAAGCTAGCGCGTCTGCCATTCCGCCACATCTGCATCTATAAAAAAGATTGGTCATGCACACAAACAAACCTTTTTGCAAAGGAATACTGGACCCAAAATTGAGCCCAGTATAAAACTGGTGGACCTGGAGGGATTCGAACCCTTGACCTCTGCGTTGCGAACGCAGCGCTCTCCCAGCTGAGCTACAGGCCCATATTACGTACTTTTCTGTACTTTTACGCCGGTCACAATGTTTGGAATCTTTTGCATCGTGCCCTTGACAAGTACTTATTATACAGGTAAACTATTAACATGTCAAGCGCAAATTATAAAAAATGTGTGTGTCAGCCAGACACGCCAAAAGGAGACTGAAAACATGAAAAACACCGAGAAAACCATGGAAAAGATCGTCGCACTGTGCAAGGGACGCGGATTTGTTTATCCCGGTTCCGAAATTTACGGCGGTCTTGCGAACACCTGGGACTACGGCCCGCTCGGCGTCGAGTTCAAGAACAACGTCAAGGCGGCATGGCGCAAAAAATTCATTCAGGAGTCGCCCTACAACGTCGGTCTGGACTCTGCCATTCTGATGAATCCCCAGACTTGGGTCGCGTCCGGTCATGTAGGCGGTTTCTCGGACCCGCTCATGGACTGTAAGGACTGTAAGACCCGCCACCGTGCCGATCAGCTGATCGAGGACGTGGCAGGCATTTCGGTCGCGGGCTGGTCCAACGAGCAGATGATGGACTATATTAAGGAACACAACATTGCCTGCCCAAACTGCGGTGCCCACAACTTCACCGATATCCGTCAGTTCAACCTGATGTTTAAGACCTTCCAGGGTGTCACAGAAAACAGCAAGAACGAGATCTTCCTTCGCCCCGAGACCGCACAGGGCATCTTCGTCAACTTCCAGAACATCCAACGCACGACGCGCCGCAAGGTGCCGTTCGGCGTCGGTCAGGTCGGCAAGTCCTTCCGCAACGAGATCACCCCGGGCAACTTCACCTTCCGCACGCGCGAGTTCGAGCAGATGGAACTTGAGTTCTTCTGCAAGCCCGGCACTGACCTTGAGTGGTTCAAGTACTGGAAGGATTACTGCCATAACTTCCTGCTGTCGCTCGGCATGAAGGATGACAACCTGCGTCTGCGCGACCACGAGCAGGAAGAGCTGTCACACTACTCCAACGCGACGACCGACATCGAGTTCCTGTTCCCGTTTGGCTGGGGTGAGCTGTGGGGCATCGCAGACCGTACGGATTTCGACCTGACACAGCACCAGAACACCTCGGGCGTTTCGATGGAATACTTCGATCAGGAAGCGAATGAAAAGTATATCCCCTATGTCATCGAGCCGTCCCTTGGCGCAGATCGCGTTGCACTTGCGTTCCTGTGCGATGCTTACGATGAGGAGAATGTCGGCAAGGACGGCAAGGAGGACATCCGCACCGTGCTGCGCCTGCATCCCGCCCTCGCGCCGTTCAAGGCTGCGGTTCTGCCGCTTTCCAAGAAGCTGTCCGCACAGGCACAGCCCATCTGGGAGCAGCTCGCCGCAATGTGGAATGTCGATTTCGACGATGCCGGTTCGATCGGCAAGCGCTATCGCCGTGAGGACGAGATCGGCACACCGCTGTGTGTCACGGTTGACTTTGAGACCGAGACCGACGGCTGCGTCACCGTACGCGACCGTGACACGATGGAGCAGGAGCGCGTCAAGATCGAAGACCTGACCCACTATATCGCAAAGAAAATCGCATTCTAACTCAACTCTCCGTATCCAAAAAGTCCTGCCGTTTTCCACGGCGGGACTTTTTTCTAAGCAATCCTCTTGACATTTGTAATGCAAAAGCGTATTCTATCCTTAGGAATTATTACTGATTTATACATAATAAAGGAGGTTCCCTCATGGTCAACAAGGCATACGACAAACTCGACAGCCTCGTCGCCATTGTTTCTTCGGTGGCGGATGGCAAGCCCGCAGGGTGTATCGTCAACTCGGTCTCACAGGTCGCAGGGGGCAAGTTCTCGATTGCGATGAACAAGGATAACCACACCTGCGAGGTTATCGACAAATCTGGTCTGTTCACGATCATGCTGCCCACACAGGATGTTGCGGCACAGGTCATCGCAGATTTTGGCATGAAGTCGGGTCATCAGCTCAATAAATTCGCAAGCATGCCGCATATCAAGGACAAGAAGGGTGTGCCCTATCTGACCCAAGACATCGCCGCCCGCTTTGCGTGCCGCGTCACGGACAAACTCGATGTCGGCTCGCACATTCTCTTCATTGGCACCGTCTACGAGGTCGAAGACCGCATGGATGCACCCGTACTCACGACTTCTTACTACAAATCTGTCAAGGAGGGCCAGCTTCCCAAGAACGCGCCCGCCACATCGACCGGCGAACCGGGTTGGCGCTGCACGGTCTGCGGCTATATCCTCGAATCCGACGAGATTCCGGACGGCTTCAAGTGTCCGATCTGCGGTCGCGGCCCCAACATGTTGGTTAAGCGTTGACCTTTCCTCTCCCGCTTTTCAAGCAGCCGTTTGAAATTTTCAGACGGCTGCTATCTTTTTTCAAAAAGGTATTGACAAGATACGTATGCCCGGTTATAATCAATCCATACTAATCACATATGAAAATAGCAATTCAGAAAAAAGGGGGGCTGGTCATGATCGGATCGCGGAGCATACGGAGAGCTGAGCGAATGTGTCGCTGCTGTGCCATTCAAATCATCAACAAACACAACAGTGTACATCGAGAAAGGACTTGTCATCATGTCTAACAACAAAACCTTCCAGTTTGAAACTCTTCAGCTCCACGCAGGTCAGGAAACTCCGGATTCCGCAACCGGCGCACGCGCTGTTCCCATTTATCAGACCACCTCTTACGTTTTCAACAACTGCGAGCACGCCGCCGCGCGCTTCGCTCTAAGCGATCCCGGCGAGATCTACGGTCGCCTCGGCAACCCGACACAGGGCGTGTTTGAGCAGCGCATCGCGGCTCTCGAGGGTGGTGTCGCTGCGGTAGCCACCGCATCCGGCGCCGCTGCGATTGACTA
The DNA here is from genome assembly GCA_029267335.1 of Intestinibacillus massiliensis. Taxonomy (GTDB): domain Bacteria; phylum Bacillota; class Clostridia; order Oscillospirales; family Butyricicoccaceae; genus Intestinibacillus; species Intestinibacillus massiliensis_A. Next base: position 53,990 of record JAJUJC010000006.1, read on the forward strand.
CGCACTGCGCACTCTCGCGCATGTCGGTGACCACATTGTCGCAGCAAAGACGTTGTACGGCGGCACCTTCAATCTGCTGTCGCACACCCTGCCGCAGAGCGGCATCACAACTACCTTTGTCGATCCCGACTCGCTCGAAGCATTCACCGCTGCGATTCAGCCCAATACCAAGGCCATCGTGATTGAGTCCATCGGCAACCCGAACGCGAATCTTATCGATATTCGTGCGGTCGCGGACATCGCGCACACACACGGCATTCCGCTCGTCATCGACTCGACCTTTGCCACCCCCTATCTGCTGCGTCCCATCGAGCACGGAGCGGACATCGTGGTGCACTCCGCGACCAAGTTCATCGGGGGCCACGGCACCGCCATCGGCGGCGTCATCGTCGACAGCGGCAACTTCGACTGGGAGGCGTCCGGTCGGTTCCCGTCGCTCGTCGATCCCGACCCGAGCTACCACGGTCTGAGTTTTACCAAGGCGTGCGGACGCGCGGCATTCGCGGTCAAGGTGCGCGCGGGTCTGCTGCGCGACACAGGCGCCACCATCGCTCCCCTGCACGCCTTCCTCTTCCTTCAGGGACTGGAAACTTTGTCTCTGCGCGTAGAGCGCCATGTACAAAATACGCTCGCGGTGGTAAACTATTTGGAGAACCATGCACGCGTTTCCAAGGTCAACCATCCGTCGCTGCCGAGCAGTCCGTACCACGCGTTGTACACCAAGTACTTCCCCAAGGGCGGCGCTTCGATCTTCACCTTTGAGATCAACGGTGGAGCGGACGAGGCAAAGGCATTCATCGACCGGCTTCAGATTTTCTCGCTGCTTGCGAACGTCGCGGATTCCAAATCGCTTGTCATCCATCCGGCATCCACGACCCACGCGCAGCTTTCCGACGTGGAACTCGCCGCGGCAGGCATCGCACCGAACACGATTCGCCTGTCCATCGGCACAGAACATATTGACGATATTTTATGGGACCTCGAGCAGGCACTCGAGGGCTGATTACAGAAAGGAAGCGCCATCATGGCAAAGATTGCATCCACGATTACCGATCTCATCGGCGGCACCCCGCTGCTCGAACTCAACCGTTACACTAAGGCAAATGAAGTGCCCGCACACCTCATTGCAAAGCTTGAATATTTCAATCCCGCGGGATCTGCGAAGGATCGTATCGCCAAAGCGATGATCGACGACGCGGAAAAGACCGGCAAGTTGGTGCCCGGCTCGGTCATCATCGAACCGACGAGCGGTAATACCGGCATCGGTCTGGCTTCGGTGGCGGCGGCGCGCGGCTATCGCATCATCCTGACCATGCCCGAGACCATGAGCGTCGAGCGCCGCAACCTGCTTAAGGCATATGGCGCAGAACTGGTGCTGACAGAGGGCGCAAAGGGCATGAGCGGCGCGATTGCCAAGGCACAGGAGTTGGCTGCCGAGCATGAGCACTCCTTTATTCCGGGTCAGTTCGAGAATCCTGCAAATCCGGCGATCCACTACGCGACCACCGGTCCCGAGATCTGGCGTGACACCGACGGAAAGGTCGACATCTTTGTCGCCGGCATCGGCACAGGCGGCACGATCTCCGGCGTAGGCAAGTACCTCAAGGAGCAGAACCCGAACGTCAAGGTCATTGCCGTCGAGCCAACCGCTTCTCCGGTGCTGTCGGGCGGCAAACCCGGTCCGCACAAGATTCAGGGTATCGGCGCGGGTTTTGTGCCCAAGGCACTCGACACCTCGATCTATGATGAAATCATCACCGTCGAAAACGATGACGCGCTGTCCACCGGCCGTGAAATTGCGCGCACCGAAGGCGTGCTCGTCGGCATCTCTTCCGGCGCAGCGATCTGGGCGGCACAGTCCATTGCCCGCCGTCCCGAAAACGCGGGCAAGAATATCGTTGTTCTGCTGCCCGACACCGGCGAGCGTTATCTGTCTACGCCGATGTTCGCGGAATAAATTTCCTTCTCAACCATTCCCTCTTTCAACGAAGCAAAAGCGGCAGGCGAATCGCCTGCCGCTTTCTTGTTTGTATCACTCGATATCCTGCAAGGCAGCGTATCCCTGCTCGCCGGTGCGCACCTTGACGACGTTTTCCACATGGAACACGAAGATCTTGCCGTCACCGATATGACCGGTATAAAGTACCTGTTTCGCAGTCTCGATAACCAGATCGACCGGAATCGCGGAGACCACGATCTCCATCTTGAGCTTGGGCAGCAGTGCCATGTCTACCTTCGCGCCGCGGTAATACTCCGGCGCGCCCTTCTGCAAGCCGCAGCCAATCACATTGGAAACCGTCATACCCGCAATGCCGATATCGTTCATTGCGTTTTTGAGCTCCTCAAACTTGGACTGCTTCGTGATGATGACCACCTGAGAAAGCGTATGCTCGGAAGCTGTGCCGACCTGTGCGACCGGTACGGCACGCTCCACATCGACCTCTTGCTCTGCAAGCGCCAGTGCCGCCGCAGTCCCTGCCTTCGTGCCCAGTACGCTCGGTACATCCGCTACCGGCATGAAGTCCGCATACGCGGAATCCAAACCATGCTCCGGCTTATCCAGACCCATGATTTCCTCGGCCGGATCGACGCGCAGACCGATTGTGTGCTTGATGATGACAAAGGTAAGCGTGATCATCACCGCGACCCACGCTGCGACTGCAAGTACGCCGAGGGTCTGGATGAGCAGAAAATGTACGCCGCCGCCGTAAAACAGACCGTTCTCCGTGGCAAACAGACCGGTCAGGATCGTGCCGCCCGAACCGCACAGGCAATGCACGCCGACCGCGCCGACCGGATCGTCGATCTTGAGCTTCTGATCGACAAATTCAATGCCGAACACCACGACAAAACCTGCAATGATGCCGATGAATGCCGCACCGACTGGGCTCACCACATCGCACCCTGCCGTAATCGCCACCAGACCTGCGAGCGAACCGTTCAGTGTCATGGAGACATCGGGCTTTTTATAGCGAATCCAGGTGATGCACAAGACAGTCACAGTCGCAACCGCCGCCGCGAGGTTCGTTGTCATAAAAATATGCGCAGCGGATTCGATGGCGTCGCCTGTCATGGACACGGTGGAAGCGCCGTTAAACCCAAACCAGCAGAACCACAGAATGAAAACGCCGAGTGCGCCGAGCGTCAGAGAGTGTCCGGGGATCGCATTCGCTTTGCCGTCCTTGCCATATTTGCCGATGCGAGGCCCGAGGATCTTCGCGCCGATGAGCGCGCACAGTCCACCTACAAAGTGCACCGCCGTGGAACCTGCAAAATCGTGGAACCCAAGCTGGCTCAGCCAACCGCCGCCCCAGATCCAGTGACCGGAGACCGGATAAATAAAGGCGGAAATGACCATCGAGTAAATGCAGTACGCAGAGAACTTTGTGCGTTCTGCCATCGCGCCCGATACGATCGTCGCCGCGGTCGCGCAGAACACGGTCTGGAACATGACAAACGCCCACAGCGGCACGCCCGCCGGTAAAATCGCGGAATAATCACCGCGAATGAGCGGGTCAAACGTACCGAGCAGCGCGGACGAGCCGCCGAACATCACGCCAAAGCCGAGCAGCCAGTAGATCGGCGTGCCCAGGCAAAAATCCATGAGGTTTTTCATGATGATGTTGCCGGCGTTTTTCGCGCGGGTAAAGCCGGTTTCCACCATTGCAAAGCCCGCCTGCATAAAGAACACCAAAGCTGTGCCTACAAGCACCCATATGGTGTTTACCGCAGAATATTCCATTTGTGTTTCCCCCTTAAATTGTGTGAATATAGTATAAAAAGGCGTGTATGCTCCCTTTTCAGGGAAACATACACGCCTTTGTGTATCAGGTTGTCAGTGCGAATCAGACGCCGAAGAGCAGCTTGCCATAGGTCGGGAACGGCCAGTACTTCTCCGCGGTCAGCACCTCGAGTGCATCCGCAACACGGCGCAGCTCGTTCATCGCGGGCAGCACGGTGTCATGATAGTAGCGGGCCAGCTCCGTTGCGTCGCTCAGCTTTGCCGCGCCCGCGGAAGCTGCTTCAAGAGCACCATCCGCTGCATGCAGTTCGACCGCAAGTGCGGAGATTTTGGAGAGCAGCTCTGCTTCCGCACAATCGGCAATGCCGAGAGACTTCTTGCCAAGTGTGACCTCGGCCAGTTCCTTGGAGTAGCTCACCACTGCCGGGAAGATCTGCTTGCGGTTCATATCGAGCATGGTGAGCGCTTCGATGTTCAGGGTCTTGTAGTACTCCTCGAGCAGGATCTCCTCGCGGGAATGCATTTCGCACTCCGTATAAACGCCGTGACGCTGGAACAGCTTGAGATTCTTCTCGTCTGTGTAATGCGGCAGCGCGTCGGGTGTGGACTTGAGGTTGAGCAGTCCGCGCTTCTCGGCTTCTGCGACCCATGCGTCGTCGTAGCCGTTGCCGTTGAAGATGATGCGCTTATGCGCAGTGATCTCACGCTTGATGAGGGCGGACAGTGCGTCGTTAAAGTCGGTCGCATCCTCTAGCTCATCGGCAAAGACACGGAGCTCTTCCGCCACCGCGGTGTTGAGCATGATGTTCGTGCATGCGATCGAGAAAGTCGATCCAAGCATACGGAACTCGAACTTGTTGCCCGTAAACGCGAACGGCGAGGTACGGTTACGGTCGGAAGTGTCCTTCGGGATCGGAGGCAGAACTGCAGCGCCGCCGCCCATCTTCTCACGCTTGACGTCGATGTAGGAAGTGCCGTTTTCAATCGAGTCGATGACCGCGCCCAGCTCGTCGCCGACGTACATGGAAACGATCGCCGGAGGTGCTTCGTTCGCGCCCAAACGGTGGTCGTTGCCCGCGCTCGCGACCGAGATACGCAGCAGATCCTGATACTCGTCGACCGCCTTGACGACCGCGGTCAGGAAGAGCAAGAACTGTGCATTCTCACGCGGGGAAGTGCCGGGTTCGAGCAGATTTTCGCCCAGATCGGTCGACATCGACCAGTTGTTGTGCTTGCCCGAGCCGTTGACGCCGTCAAACGGCTTCTCGTGCAACAGGCAAACCAGACCGTGACGACCCGCAACCTTCTTCATCATTTCCATGGTGAGCTGATTGTGATCGGTCGCGATGTTGGTAGTCGTAAAGATCGGCGCAAGCTCATGCTGTGCCGGTGCGACTTCGTTGTGCTTGGTCTTAGCGAGGATGCCGAGCTTCCACAGTTCCTCATCCAGCTCCTTCATGTACGCGGAAACACGAGACTTGATCGTGCCGAAATAATGGTCATCCATCTCCTGACCCTTGGGGCACATCGCACCAAACAGCGTGCGGCCGGTGTACTGAAGATCCTTGCGCTCGTCATAATACTTCTTGTCGACGAGGAAATACTCCTGCTCAGGGCCGACTGTCGTGTTGACGCGCTTGGCTTCCGTGTTGCCGAACAGCTTGAGGATGCGCAGCGCCTGATCGTTGATCGCATCCATCGAACGCAGCAGCGGGGTCTTCTTGTCGAGCACCTCGCCCGAGTAGGACAGAAATGCGGTCGGGATGCACAGCGTACCGTCCTTGATGAACGCATAACTCGTGGGATCCCATGCAGTGTAACCGCGTGCTTCAAAGGTTGCACGCAGACCGCCGGACGGGAAAGAGGATGCGTCAGGCTCGCCCTTGATGAGCTCTTTGCCGGAAAACTCCATGATGACGTTGCCACCCTCGGTCGGAGAGATGAAGGAGTCGTGCTTCTCGGCGGTGATGCCGGTCATCGGCTGGAACCAGTGCGTGTAGTGTGTCGCGCCCTTGGACACCGCCCAGTCCTTCATCGCGTTCGCCACGATATTGGCGACGGCCGGATCGAGCGCCTTGCTCTCCATGATGGTCTTCTTCAGTGCCTTGTAAACGTCCTTGGGAAGACGCTCCTTCATGACATTCTCGTTGAATACCATGCTGCCGAAGATTTCCGGAATGCTGCCGTGTGTTAATTCGCTCATTATGACATGCCTCCTAAGAAATTTAGGTTTATCCTATCAAAAGCTCACAATATAAAAATGGCGCCGCAGGCTTTCCGCCTACAGCGCCTTTGCTGTTTACAACATAAATTATAGTATTCAAAAACCGCTTTGTCAACCCGCAAAATCACGCATTTTACTGCAAAATCAATATTTATTGCATTATAGTGCGTTTCTCAAAAAAAGGGCCGCGCTTTCTATGCAAAATGCAAGAATTTTAAAAATCGTTTTTCTGTGCGCTTGACCTTTTATTTTTTTTGCTTTAAAATAAAAAGCGGACAAAGACGTCCATGCCATAAGGCGCGATGCGGAATTACGCGGCGCCCTGTGGCATGGACGTCTTTTTTATTTTCTGTTTCACGCGGTTCTTTCTTTGCTTTACAAGGCATACCCGTGCAAACAGAGACATGAAGATGTGAAAACGCACAGATGATATAAGGAGGAAACACCATGCTTCTAAAAGAAGGTCAGGTTCGCATCCCCGCGGGGTGCGCAATCTCGGGCATCTTTTCCAAAAGCGGCGCGCGGCGCAGCGGCGAGGACATCATCAAATCCATTTCGACGATGCACGACCGCTCAAACGGCTTAGGCGGCGGCTTCGCCGGCTACGGCATCTATCCCGAATACAAGGAATTCTATGCCTTCCATGTATTCTATGACAGTCAGCGCGCAAAGGACGACTGCGAAGCCTTTCTGGAGGAGCATTTCGACATTGTGAATCTGTCGAAGATCCCGACCCGCCGGCATCCGCGCATCACCGACGAGCCGATGATCTGGCGTTACTTCGTGGCCCCGCTGCAGGTCAAGCTGACCGCAAGCCAGCTCGATGAGCGTGAATACGTCGCACGCAGCGTCATTCGCGTCAACGACCGCATCGACGGCGCGTACATCTTCTCCTCTGGCAAAAACATGGGCGTATTCAAGGCATCCGGCTTCCCCGAGGACGTCGGTGAATACTACAAGCTCGAGGAATACGAAGCGTACTCGTGGACCTGCCACGGACGCTACCCGACGAACACCCCGGGCTGGTGGGGCGGCGCGCATCCGTTTGCGCTGCTCGACACGACCGTCGTGCACAACGGCGAAATCTCCTCCTATGACGCGAACCGCCGCTTCATTGAAATGTTCGGCTACAAGTGCAACCTGCTGACCGACACCGAGGTCATCACCTATATCATCGACTATCTCGGCCGCCGTCAGGGCATGACCTGCGAGGAGATCGCAAGCGTCATCGCCGCGCCGTTCTGGTCGACGATTGAGCGCAAGCCGCCCGCGGAACGCGAAAAGCTGACCTACCTGCGCAACGCGTTCGCATCCCTGCTCATCACGGGCCCGTTCTCCATTCTCGTCGGCTTCGAGGGCGGGCTGATGGCGCTCAATGATCGCCTCAAGCTGCGCTCGATGGTCGTCGGCGAAAAGGACGACACGGTATACATCGCATCCGAGGAATGTGCGATCCGTGTCATCGAGCCAAATCTCGACAAAATCTGGGCGCCGCGCGGCGGCGAGCCGGTCATCGTTACGCTGAACCAAGGAGGAAACTAAGCCATGGCTATCGACTTTCTCTATCCGGAATATGAGGTCGTCCGCAACTACGACCGCTGTATTTCGTGCCGCGCCTGCGAGCGTCAGTGCGCGAACGAAGTGCATTTTTATGACGCCGACTTTCAAAAAATGATGGTCGACGAATCGAAATGTGTCAACTGCCACCGCTGCGTATCGCTGTGTCCGACGCGTGCGCTCAAGATCGTCAAGACCGACCACACCTTTAAGGCCAACGCGAACTGGACGGGCAAGGCGATCTCGGAGGTCTACCTGCAGGCAGGCTCGGGCGGCGTGCTGCTGTCCTCCATGGGCAACCCCGAGCCGTATCCGATCTACTGGGATAAGCTCCTCATCAACGCCTCCCAGGTCACGAACCCACCGATCGACCCGCTGCGCGAGCCGATGGAGACGCGCACCTTCCTCGGCAAAAAGCCCAGCCGCATCGAGCGCGACGCACAGGGCAACCTCGTCAACAACCTATCCCCCCAGCTTGAGCTGCGCGTGCCCATCATGTTCTCCGCGATGAGCTACGGCTCGATCTCCTACAACGCGCATGCGTCGCTTGCGCGCGCGGCAGTCGAGCTTGGCACCTACTATAATACCGGCGAAGGCGGTCTGCATCAGGACTTTTATCAGTACGGCGCACATACCATCGTGCAGGTCGCGTCGGGACGCTTCGGCGTGCACAAGGACTATCTCGAAGCGGGTGCTGCGATCGAGATCAAGATGGGTCAGGGCGCAAAGCCCGGCATCGGCGGTCATCTTCCCGGACTCAAGGTCGGCCCCGACATTTCCAAGACCCGCATGATCCCGGAGGGCACGGACGCAATCTCCCCCGCTCCCCATCACGATATTTACTCGATCGAGGATCTGCGTCAGCTTGTCTACTCGCTCAAGGAAGCGACCGACTACAAAAAACCGGTCATGGTCAAGATCGCAGCCGTACATAATGTCGCGGCGATCGCATCGGGTGTTGCGCGCTCGGGTGCGGACGTCATCTGCATCGACGGCTATCGCGGCGGCACGGGCGCTGCACCGACCCGCATCCGAGACAACGTCGGCATCCCGATCGAGCTTGCTCTCGCAGCGGTCGACCAGCGCCTGCGCGACGAGGGCATCCGCGACCAGGTATCGGTGGTCGTGGGCGGTTCGATCCGCAACTCCGCCGATCTGCTCAAGGCGATCGCGCTCGGCGCCGATGCGTGCTATATCGCGACCTCTGCGTTGCTCGCGCTCGGCTGTCATCTGTGCCGTACCTGCCAAACCGGTAAGTGCAACTGGGGCATTGCGACCCAGCGCCCCGACCTCGTCAAGCGTCTGAACCCCGACATCGGCTCGCAGCGTCTGGTCAATCTGGTCACCGCATGGGATCACGAGCTCAAGGAAATGATGGGTGGCATGGGCATCAACTCGATTGAAGCGCTGCGCGGCAACCGCCTGATGCTGCGTGGATTGGGGCTGACCCAAAAGGAACTGGACATCCTCGGCATCATGCACGCGGGTGAATAAACGCCGAAAAAGGCTACCGATTTATCGTGAAATGAGGTATACTACAAGATGAAACGAGTTTATGTCAACGAGAAATGGTGTCTCGGTTGTCATCTCTGCGAATATTATTGCGCATTCGCGAACTCCGGCAAGAGCAGCATGGCGAAAGCGCTCAAAGATCATCACATCGCGCCGCGCATCCAGATTGAGGAGCGCAACAACATCTCCTTCGCGGTGTCCTGCCGCCATTGTGAAGAACCGCTGTGCGTCAAGGGCTGCATCTCCGGCGCGCTGACCCGTGTAGACGGCGTCATCGAGATCGACACCGACAAGTGCGTCGGCTGCTACACCTGTATCCTGTCCTGCCCCTACGGCGCGCTCAGTCATGACGATCATGGCGCGATGCAGAAATGCGAACTGTGTGTCAAGAACGCGGACGGCACGCCCCAGTGCGTACAGGGCTGCCCCAACAAAGCGATCGTATTTGAAGAGAGGTGAGCACGAAGATGTTAAACAGCAACACGCATTACGTCATCCTCGGCAACGGCACGGCAGCGGTCGGCGTCATTGAGGGCATCCGCGAAGTCGACAAGACCGGACGCATTACTGTCATTTCGTCCGAACCCTATCGCGTTTACGGCCGTCCGCTCATCTCCTATCTGCTGCTCGGCAGAACAACCGAGGAAAAGATGGTGCAATACCGTCCCAAGAGCTTCTACGAGGACAATGAGGTCACCCTGATGGCGGGCTACACCGTCACCGGCATCGACGCATTCACAAAGACGCTCAATCTGGACGACGGGAGCACAGTCGGCTACGACAAGCTGTGTTTCTGCACCGGCTCTCGTCCGTTCGTCCCCCCGATGGAGGGATTGGACGCCGTCACGCACAAAACGAGCTTTATGACGCTCGACGATGCTAAGCGCCTGTCCGACCTGCTCGGAGAGGACGGTACGAAGGACGTACTCATCGTGGGCGCGGGTCTGATCGGTCTCAAGTGCGCGGAGGGCATTTTAAACCGTGCAAAGTCCATCACGGTCGTCGATCTCGCGCCGCGCATCCTGCCGAACGTGCTCGACGAGCGCGGCTCGGCGCTCATACAGCAGCACATCGCATCCAAGGGCGTTACCTTTTATCTGAACAACTCGGTGACGCACTTCGAGCCGCACCACGCAACGCTCCAAACCGGCGAAACGCTCGACTTCGACATTCTGGTCGTCGCGGTCGGCGTGCGTCCGAACACCGAGCTTGCCGCGGAAGCAGGCTGCAAGGTGGAGCGCGGCATCGTCATCGACCATGCCGGCCGCACGGGCGTGACCGACCTGTATGCCGCGGGCGACTGCACGGTATCGCACGACATCTCGGCGGACACCGACCGCATCCTCGCCATCCTGCCCAACGCGTATCTGCAAGGTGAGACCGCGGGCATCACGATGGGCGGCGGCAACCGTCCGTTCGATAAGGCCATCCCGATGAACGCTTCGGGCTTCATGGGACTGCACATGATCACCGCCGGCTCGTATGACGGTGACACCTATGTGGAGGACGAGGGCGACGGCAATTACAAAAAGCTGTTCTGGAAGGACGATCGTCTGCGTGGCTTCATCCTGATCGGCAACGTCGACCGGGCAGGCATCTACACGAGCCTGATCCGCGAGCGCACGCCGCTGTCGTCGATTGACTTCGATCTCATCAAGGAACGCCCGCAGCTCATGGCATTCTCACGCGCAGATCGCGCAAAAAAGCTGGGAGGGGTACACTAATGGAAATCACAGCGAATCTGACCCATTTTCAGGCACTGAACGAAAGCATCAAGGCGAGCACGGACACTGAGGTGACCATTCGCGACTGCATCGGTCAGCGTTACATTGCAAGCGGCATGTCAGGCAAGTCCATTCAAATTTACGGCACGCCCGGCAACGCGCTCGGCGCATATCTCAACGGCTCGTCGGTCGAGGTGTTCGGCAACGCGCAGGACGCGGTCGGGGACACGATGAACGACGGTGAAATCATCATCCACGGCAACTGCGGCGACGGCACAGGCTACGGCATGCGCGGCGGTAAAATCTTTGTCGAGGGCGACTGCGGCTATCGCGGCGGCATCCACATGAAGTCCTATCAGGACAAATTCCCCGTGCTCGTCATCGGCGGCAAGGCGGGTTCGTTCCTTGGGGAGTATCAGGCGGGCGGCATCATCCTTGTGCTCGGCAGGAACGGGGACGGCAAAGCGCCGGTCGGCAACTTCTGCGGCACGGGCATGCACGGCGGATGCATCTTGCTGCGCTGCAACGAAGCGCCGCAGGGTCTGCCGCCGCAGGTGCTGATCACCGAAGCAAACGAATCCGAAAAGATCCATCTGCGTCCCTATATTGAGGAGTACTGCGCGCATTTCGGCGGCGACCCCGACACACTGCTCGCAGACCGGTTCTATATGCTCACCCCCAACCCCGAAGCGGGCTACAAGCAGCTTTATACCTTTAACTGACACAAACAGGGACGGTGCAAAACGCGCCGCCCCTGTCGCGGTATTTACATTCCACTGAGAAGGAGAGGTGTTCTGCATGAATGATACGATGAACGAGGTCGTACAATTCATTGAAGAAAACGATGTAAAATTCATCCGTCTGGCATTTTGCAGTATTTTCGGCATTCAGAAAAACATTTCCATCATGCCCGGAGAGCTGACCCGCGCCTTTACGGACGGTATTTCGTTCGACGCGGCGGGACTGCCTGGCTTCACGAACGTCGAGGAGTCTGACCTGCTGCTCTTCCCCGACCCGACCACGCTGTCGGTGCTGCCGTGGCGGCCGCAGCAGGGGCGCGTCGTGCGCTTTTACTGCGACATCAAGTACCCCGACGGTACGCCGTTCGAGGGCGACGGGCGGCATCTGCTCAAGCGCGCGGTCGCCCGTGCGCGCGACATGCAGCTCACCTGCGCCTTCGGCACGGAATGCGAATTTTACCTGTTCGAGCGCGACGAAAACGGCGAGCCCACGCTGCGCCCGCACGATCATGCAAGCTATTGCGACATTGCGCCGCTCGACCGCGGGGAAAACGTGCGCCGACAGATCTGTCTGACGCTTGAGGAAATGGGCATTCAGCCCGAAAGCTCGCATCACGAGTACGGTCCGGGGCAAAACGAAATTGATTTCAAGTATTCCGGCGCGCTCGAAGCCGCGGACAACCTGACCACGTTCCGCTCGGTCGTCAAGACGATGGCGGCGGGCGCGGGGCTGTTCGCGTCCTTCCTGCCAAAGCCCATCGCGGGCAAATCGGGCAGCGGTCTGCATCTGCACATTTCGCTGTTCCAGAACGGCAAAAATTTACTAGAGGTCGGTCCGGAACGCCACAACCGCGTGAGCGAAGCGTTCATTGCGGGCGTTATGGCGCGCGCGGCGGAGCTGACGCTGTTTTTAAACCCGCTGACCAACTCCTACACGCGCTTCGGGGAGTTTGAAGCGCCCAAATACATCAGTTGGTCGCATCAGAACCGCTCCCCTCTCGTGCGCATCCCCTCGGCGCGTGGTGAATTTTCGCGCATGGAGCTGCGCTCACCCGACTGCGCGGCGAACCCCTATCTCGCGTTCACGCTGCTCATCCACGCCGGACTGGACGGCATCGAGCAGGAGCTTTCCCTGCCTGCCCCCTGCGACGAAAATCTCTTCAAGGCATCCGACGAGGTACTCGCCCGTTATGCTGCCCTGCCTGCTGATCTCGGCAAAGCGGTCGCACTCGCACGCGGCAGCGAATTCATCGCGCGCCGTCTGCCGGAGCGCATCCTGACCAATTACCTTTCCGCCAAGCAAAGCGAATGGGAGCGTTATGTCTCCGCCGACGACAAACTCGCCGTCGAGCGCGATATGTATTTCCGCCACTACTGATGCCTACCGTTTGACCGGAAAGGGGGGACAGCCGTTTTGGAACGCGTACTCATTGTCACCGCGACCGCGAAAAGCGGCACCATGCTCGCGCAATTTCTGCGTTCCGTCGAGCCGACCGACGCGGTCGAGACCGCGCTGTCCGGCGGCGAGGCACGCCGACTGCTGCTCGAATACGAATATGATCTTGTGCTCATCAACGTACCGCTGCCCGATGAGTTCGGGCACGAGCTTGCCGCCCTCGCGGCGCACGATACGACCGCGGGCGTCATGCTCGTCGTGCGAGAGGAGCAGGCGGACGAAGTATCCGCGCGCGTAGAGAGCGACGGCGTGTTCGTCGTGGCAAAGCCGCTCAATAAAGCGCTGTTTTATCAGGCGCTGCGGGTGCTGCTCGCCGCGCGGCGGCGTTTGTGCGGACTGCAAAGCGAAAACCGCAAATTGCAGCGTAAAATCGAGGATATCCGCATCATCGACCGCGCGAAATGCCTGCTCATCGAGCTGCGCGGCATGACCGAACCGGAAGCGCACGCCTACATCGAAAAGCAGGCAATGGATCGGCGCATGACACGGCGCGACATCGCACAGGACATTTTGCAGATCGAAGGCTTTTGACCACAGCGCCGCACGGCGTGCACGTTCGTCCGCCGCGCCGCGCGGCACTGTCAAGCCTGTGCAAAAATAGGGCAAAAAAGCCCTGTATTTTCTCTTGTCCGCGCGTAAAATTGTATGACAAATTTTGCGCTGAATATGGTATACTTATGGTGTATGATTTTTGCCCGAAGGAAAAAACGGGCAGGCATGCGCCATTTTGTTTTTCGGAAACATAAAGAAGGAGTGGACGGACCTTGAAATTGCCCTTCACAAAAATGCATGGCTGCGGCAACGACTATATCTATTTTAACTGCTTTGCGCACGACGTACCGGACCCCGAAGGGCTGAGCATCCGGCTGTCGGATCACCACTTCGGCATCGGCGGCGACGGCATCATCCTCATCTGCCCGTCGGATGTCGCGGATGCGCGCATGCGCATGTTCAACGCCGACGGCAGCGAGGGCAAGATGTGCGGCAACGGCATCCGCTGCGTAGGAAAATACCTCTACGACAACGGCATGACAAACGGCCGCGAGAGCATCACGATCGAAACGCTGTCCGGCATTAAAACGCTCACGCTTTATCCGGAAAATGGCGCGGTCCAGATGGTACGGGTCGAAATGGGTGCCGCGCGTCTTGCACCGCAGGACATCCCGGCATACCTCGACGGCAACCGTGTGGTCAGTGTACCGCTCGTCGTGGACGAGCGCGTGTATCACATCACCTGCGTTTCCATGGGCAATCCGCACTGCGTGATCTTTTGCAAGGAGGACGTCGATCTGCTCGACCTTGAGCATCTCGGACCGAAGTTCGAGAACAATCCGCTCTTCCCCGAGCGCATCAACACCGAGTTTATCAACGTGCTCGGCGCATCGGAACTGAAAATGCGTGTGTGGGAACGTGGCAGCGGCGAAACCTGGGCATGCGGCACGGGTGCGTGCGCATCGGGCGTCGCGGCATGCCTGAACGGTCTGTGTGAAAAGAACCATGACATTACGATCCATCTGCGCGGCGGCGATCTTGTTGTCAATTACACGGACGAGACCGTTTGGATGACCGGCAGCGCGACCAAAGTATTTGAGGGGGTTATTGAAATATGACAAAGTATATTTTCGTGACCGGTGGCGTTGTCTCCGGTCTTGGTAAAGGCATCACGGCGGCATCGCTCGGCCGACTGCTCAAGAGCCGCGGACTCAAGGTCGCGGCACAGAAGCTCGACCCGTATATCAACGTCGATCCGGGCACGATGAGCCCGTTCCAGCACGGCGAAGTGTTCGTCACCGAGGACGGCGCGGAAACCGACCTCGACCTCGGTCACTACGAGCGCTTCATTGACGAAGACCTCAACAAGTTTTCCAACCTGACGACGGGTAAGGTCTACTGGAATGTGCTCAATAAGGAGCGCGCGGGCGAGTATCTCGGTGAGACCGTGCAGGTCATCCCGCACATCACGAATGAGATCAAGTCGTTCATCTATTCCGTCGGTCAAAAGACGCAGGCGGACATCGTCATTACCGAGATCGGCGGCACCACCGGCGACATCGAGTCTCAGCCCTTCCTCGAGGCGATCCGTCAGGTCGCGTCCGAGGTCGGCCGCCGCAACTGCCTGTTCCTGCATGTCACGCTCGTGCCGTTCATCTCCGGTTCGGACGAGCCGAAGTCCAAGCCCACGCAGCACTCTGTCAAGGAACTGCGCGGTCTGGGCATCCAGCCCGACATCATCGTCGCGCGCGTCGACCGCCCGCTCGATGAGGACATCAAGCGCAAGATCTCGCTCTTCTGCAACGTCGCACCCGACTGCGTCATCGAAAACCGCACACTTCCGGTGCTGTATCAGGCGCCGCTCATGCTTGAGGAGAGCCATCTGTCCGACATCGTGTGCCGCGAGCTGTCCATCGGCGCGCCCAAGGGCGATATGTCCGGTTGGCACGAAATGCTCGACCGCATCGCAAACCGCAAGGGCCGCGTCAAGATCGCGCTCGTCGGTAAATATGTCAAGCTGCACGACGCGTATCTGTCGGTCGCGGAGGCATTGCAGCACGGCGGCTATGAAAACGGCGTGTTTGTCGACATCGACTGGGTCGATTCCGAGGAGATCAACGAAGCGACCGCAGACAAGCTGCTGTCCGACTGTGACGGCATCATCCTGCCGGGCGGCTTTGGCGAGCGCGGCATCGAGGGCATGGTCTATGCTGCAAATTATGCGCGCATCCGCCACATTCCGTATTTCGGCATCTGTCTCGGCATGCAGATCGCGGTCATGAGCTTCGCGCGTAATGTCGTGGGCTTTGCCGACGCAAACTCGAGCGAATTTGACGCAAACTGTGAGCACGCGGTCATCGACCTGATGGAGAGCCAGCAGAGCGTTTCCAAGAAGGGCGGCACGATGCGTCTGGGCACCTACCCGTGCAAGATCCGTCCGGGCACCCAGATGGCGGCAGCTTACGGCACGGAGTTGATCTCCGAGCGTCACCGCCACCGTTATGAATTCAACAACCGCTTCCGCGAGGACATCGAAAACGCCGGCATGGTGATTTCGGGTACCTCGCCCTCCGGCGAACTGGTCGAGACGGTCGAAATCCCCGACAACGATTTCTATGTGGGCGTACAGTACCATCCCGAGTTCAAGTCTCGCCCGAACCACGCGCACCCGCTGTTTAGGGCATTTATCGGTGCAGCTATGAAAAGGAGCAATCACGAATGAACCTCAATACAAACTTTCAGAACATCGCGGACAGCTATCTGTTTTCGACCATTGCTCACAAGGTCGCGGCGTTTGGCGAGTCTCATCCGGGCGCGCCAATCATCCGTCTGGGCATCGGTGATGTAACCCTGCCGCTCGCGCCGGTCGTCATCGAGGCGATGCAGCAGGCGCTGTGCGAAATGAGCGTACAGAAGAGCTTCAAGGGCTACGGTCCGGAGCAGGGCTATCTGTTCCTCAAGGAAGCCATTCACAACTACTACGGTGAGCGCAAGATCTGCCTGAACGTTGACGAAATCTTCATTTCCGACGGCGCAAAGAGCGATCTTGGCAACATTCTCGACCTGTTCTCGGTCGATAACACCGTGCTCGTGCCCGATCCGGTCTACCCGGTCTATGTCGACACCAACACGATGGCAGGCCGCAAAATTCTGTTCATGGATGCGAACGAGGACAACGGCTTCCTGCCGCTGCCCGATCCGTCGATCAAGGCAGACGTTATCTACCTGTGCTCCCCGAACAATCCGACCGGTGCGGTCTATGACCGTGCCGGACTCAAGGCATGGGTCGATTACGCGAACGAAAATCACGCGGTCATCCTATTTGACGCGGCATACGAGTGCTTCATCGAGGACGAAAATCTGCCCCGCTCGATCTTTGAGATCGAAGGCGCGCAGACCTGCGCGATCGAGTTCTGCTCGTTCTCCAAGATGGCAGGCTTCACCGGCACACGCTGCGGCTGGACGATCGTGCCTCTCGCACTGCAGAGCGAGGGCATGAGCCTGAACAAGATGTGGCTCCGCCGCCAAACCACCAAGTTCAACGGTGTGCCCTATGTCGTGCAGAAGGGCGCTGCCGCGGTCTTCAGCGCGCAGGGTCAGCGGCAGATCGAGGAAAGCCTTGCCTACTACAAGGAGAATGCACAGGTGCTCGCACGCACGCTTGACGAGCTGGGCATCTGGTACACCGGCGGCAAGAATTCTCCGTATCTGTGGCTCAAGTGCCCGAACGATATGGATAGCTGGGATTTCTTTGACTATCTGCTCGAGAAGGCAAATCTGGTCGGCACGCCGGGCGCAGGCTTCGGCAAGAACGGTAATAAGTTCTTCCGTCTGACCGCATTCGGCGACAAGGCGGCGACGCGTGAAGCCGCAGGTCGTCTCAAGAAACTGCTTGGTTAGAGTTCCATTTAAAAAGCCGGTTCCAACAGGAACCGGCTTGCCTTTATTTGCGCAGAAAATGTAACGAGACTGTTAAAAAATTTGATTCCTTGCACTTTTTCTGCAATCGCTTTATAATGTTGTATGGTTACAGCAATGAATAGAAACGGAGAATCACGAATGAAGCGAACCAGACTGGCGGCACTGCTCCTGCCGCTGCTTTTTCTCAGTGCATGCGGGGATCAGACGAGCGAAAAGGATTTTTTTGCGATGGATACCGCTATGCAGTTCAAAATCACCGGTGCAAAAGCGGAAGAACTCGCGGTTTCCTGCGAACAATATATAAACTCTCTCGATACCCTGCTCTCGCGCACCAACGCGGACAGCGTCATCTGGAAGCTCAACCACGGGGAGCAAACCGCGACAGACGAAATCTATCCCTATGTGTCCAAGGCATACGAAATGTCGCAAAAGACCGAGGGCGCATATGATCCGACGGTCGCGCCGCTCACCGATCTGTGGGGCATCGGTACGGATAACGCGCATGTGCCCGCGCAGCGCGAGATCGACGCAGCGCTTGCCAAGACCGGACTGGATAAAATGACGCTCGATGACGCGGCAAAGAGCATCAAACTCGCCGCGGGCACGGAGATCGACCTCGGCGGCATCGCAAAGGGTGAAGCCGCCGACCGCTGCGCGGCGATCGTGCGCGAGGGCGGCGCAAGCGGTCTGCTCGCGCTCGGCGGCAATATTTACGCGGTCGGCACCAATGAGGGTAAACCGTGGAAAATTGGCATTGCCGATCCCGACAACAGCACGTCTTATGTAGCCACCGTCGCACTGACCGATCTCTCCGCGGTCACCACCGGCGACTATGAACGTTACTTTGAACAAAATGGCGTGCGCTATCATCATGTATTTGATCCTGCGACTGGCTATCCCGCACAGACCGATGTACGCAGCGTGACCATTCTAGGCGACATCTCGGCAGAGTGCGATGCCTATTCGACTGCATTGTTCGTTATGGGACGCGAAAAGGGGCTGGAATACAGCAACGCCCATGGCATTGCCGCGATTTTTATCACGAAGGACAAGAAGATTTACGCGAGCCACACCGTCGCTTCCCTGACGGATCTGCAAGTCACGGGCGAGGGATACGGCTATGTGCAGTAAGGTGCTGCGCATCGGTGATTTTATCATCATCACGCTCGTGCTGCTGCTCGCGGGTGTCGTCGCGGCGCCGTTTGTGCTTGCACCGTCAAACGCGCTCTATTGCGAGATCCATCGAGACGGCGCGCTTGTACAGCGCATCCGACTTGCGGAAGGTTATACCAATGTCATTCGTGTCGAGGGTGAACACGGCTACGATCTCGTACAGATAGACAGCAAGCGCGTCGCGATTATCGAGGCCGATTGTCCGGATCAGGTGTGCGTGCAGACCGGGTGGCTGACGCGCGCGGGTCAAAGCGCGGTCTGTCTGCCCAATCGCGTCATCGTCAAGCTGACCGGTACGGCAGACACAAACGAGGTCGACGCGATCGTTGGATCCGTGGGGTAAGGAGGCGCGCATGAAAACCAAACATTTGACCCTGTGCGCGTTCCTAACCGCGCTCGCGCTCGTGTTGTCCATCGCGGAAAAGTGGATTCCGCTCGGGCTGATCGTGCCTGTACCGGGCATCAAGCTCGGGCTTGCGAACGTTGTCACGCTGTTTGCGCTGACGACACTGCGCAAGCGCGAAGCGATCGCCATTTTGCTGTGCCGCGTCACGCTCGCCTCGCTGTTTGCGGGCAGCGTGACGGGTTTCCTGTTCAGCCTGTTCGGTGGTATGCTCGCACTCCTCGTGATGGCGCTGCTGCTGCGCGGCGAGGGGCGCTGGTTTTCGTTGCTCGGCATCAGCGTGGCGGGCGCGGCGGCGCACAACATCGGACAAATCGGCGCGGCGATGCTATGGCTCGGCACGACCGATGTACTCGGCTATCTGCCGTTGCTGCTCGTGTCATCCGTTCCAATGGGACTGCTCACCGGAATCGTGTGCCGCAGTGTACTCGGTCATTTAAATAAAATTCAAATTTTGCGGCAAAACGCGGCATAAAACGCCGTCCTCCTTGTCATACTAAGCGTAAATTACAAGGAGGTAAAGTCATGAAAAAGTTTCTTTCACTGGCGATGGCGTGTGCACTGACCGCGTCGCTGCTGGCAGGCTGCGGCACCACCAATAATGCGCCGATGGAAAATGACAAAACCAATACGCCGGCATCTGACAATAACGGTGCGACAGGCAATACTGTCACAGGCGACGGCAACAATATGGATGGCAACGCCAATACGACTGCACCGTCTGCTCCAAACGACGGTGTCGTCGGAAATAATGCTGCCGGCGTGCCGGACACGGGAACGACGAACAACAATTCGGCAACCGACAAGGGCGCGGTCACCACACCCCCGACCGAAAACGTTCCTAACGCGAAGCCGTAACAAAAAGCGTCTGAAAGTTCCCTTTCAGACGCTTTTTGTTTACTTGATGATGGTCTTGCTTTCCATATAATAGCGTTTTTCGTGTGCTTCACCCATCGAGAAGGTCTTGCGCGGCAGCACGCCGTCAATGACAACGCCGCGGAACAGATCGTTCTTTTCGATATCCGGCAGCAGGAAGCCCATATTACCCGCCTGCGTACCAAGCGACTCCACGACCGCGTCGCCGTGAATGTAGTCGATCTTTGCCTGCGGATGCGCGGCCAGATACTCGTCGAGGAAAGCTTGCAGCGATGCGAGCGGCAGCGCATAGGGCGAACCCTCGACTGTCAGCACACCGCGCTTCTCCCCTGCGAAGAACGGGAACACCTGCGCCTGCGTGTCCGCCGGTGCGCTGTCCGCCACGG
Source organism: Intestinibacillus massiliensis (assembly GCA_029267335.1). Lineage (GTDB taxonomy): Bacteria > Bacillota > Clostridia > Oscillospirales > Butyricicoccaceae > Intestinibacillus > Intestinibacillus massiliensis_A. Next base: position 74,196 of record JAJUJC010000006.1, read on the forward strand.
TCGCAGTGCAGCCGAGCTGCGCAAAATACGCGGTCGCAGCGGTCAGCAGCTCCTCGGCATCCACGCCGAACATCACGCGATGAATCGGTTCAATCACCAGGCTCTCGTCATGCACATTAACGACCTCGACGAGGGCGAAGCGTGCGGGGTGGTCGACCTGTTCCTGCGCAGGCAGCGTCTTTTTGAGGTCTTCCCAGTACGCTTTTGCGGTCGCCATCGAATGGTTGCCGTCGCCTACCGCGAAGGGCAGCAGCGCGAGATCCTCGGTCAGACCGTATTTATTGTTAAAGGTCTCGCGATCGCACAGTGCCTCAAGCGCGGTCTCGATCGCGTCGGTCTGCGCGCTTTCCGGAATAAACCAACCCGTGATGTGTCCGCCGTCCAACATGAGATCGGTGTCATAGACCTTTTGCAGCTGCTCGGTCTGTGCGAACAGGGGCTCGATGACCGTGCGTGCGGGATCGTCGATCAGCAGCATGATGTGTGGCAGCTCGATGGACGCGCCCTGACGTACTTTGAGGCGGGGCGGGATGCGCTCGACAACGGTTTTTTCGGTCGGACGAATGAGCGACTGCGAGCCGGGCTTATATTCATACGCTTCGAGATCGACTGCAAGCATCAGACCGCGGCGCGGGGTGGTACCGCCCGACCACCGCTCGGTTAGAATCATGCCGGCGGGCAGTTCGACTAGGGTCCCATCGGAAAGGTAACGCGTCATTGTGCTGTGGATGTCCGTGATGCGCTTTTCAACGTCTGCATCCTCGAGATAGACCTCGGGCAGCGTCACGCGCAGCGTGGATGGCGCACCGCCGACCAGTGTGTCGGCATTCGACCAGTAATCGGGCTGAGAGGTGTACTGATCGCAGGCGACGACCGCCCATTTGGAAAGATCGACACCGCTTTTCGGCATCAGAATGTGGGGCACACGGGTGCAGCGGTTGGACATAAGGATTCCCTCCATCGGTTTTAAAATATTGTTTATAGTATAACAGAAAAAAACGTCGAAGTACAACCGCCGCCGCGCATTTCATTTTATGTAAAACGGCGAAAACATATGGTTTGCGCATTCCCCAAGAATCTCCCATCTTCCGCATAAATTGCATGTCATATTCATTTTTTTTCGGCACACAATACTAACAGCAAAACCCCACAGGGAAAAACAAACACAAAAACACAAAGGAGAGAAAAGATTATGACGAACTCTAACAAAACCGGTAGCAATCAGATGGTAGTTCCGGAGGCTCGTGCGGCCATGGATCGCTTCAAGATGGAAGCGGCGCAGGAAGTCGGCGTCAACCTCAAGGAAGGCTACAACGGCGATCTGACCTCTCGTGAGGCAGGCTCCGTCGGCGGTCAGATGGTCAAGAAAATGATCCAGTCCTACGAGCAGGGTCTGGCATCGCGCGGCTAATCAGCTGAGCAAACGGGTTTGACCCGATAAAGAGAAGACCGTTCAAAGCCTGTCGGTTTTGAACGGTCTTTTTCTGCTTATGGTGTGGACTGTGCACGCAGTGCGGCCGTCAAATGTGCGCAATACCCCTGCACAGCGGTATCCGGCGCAAGGATGGCAATCTCCTCGCCCAGACCGCACAACCATCCATAAAATTGCGGACTCACAGCGACTGAAACCGACACACGGCAGCAGTCCGGTGTGACATCCGGTCGCACCGTCAGCTCGTCCCCAAAGCGGTCGTACAGCACGCCCACGATATGGCGCGTGCAACGCAGCGTGACAAGCTGCTGCTCGCCCTGAAACATCCCGAACAGTCTGCGTGCATATGCCGCGGCGCCGCGCTCCTCAAAGGTGCGCGCACCCTGCCGCTTGTGCTCAGTCATCGCGATGCGATCCATTTTGTCGACCCGATAATGCTTGAGCTGTTCTGTCTGTGCATCATAGCCCACCAGATAATAGTTTTCGTTGTCCCAGAGCAGCGCCCATGGGCTCACCTCATATGCGGCACCGTCACGGCGATAGTGTCGGGTGATGTGCATACCATCCACGGTTTCCCAGTGAAAGTAGCGAAAGCAGATCGTGCGGTCCCGTGCGATCGCGGTGTGGATGCCGTCAACATTGTAGTAAATGCTTTCATTGGCCGCCTTGACCGGCTCGGAAACATACACTTGGCGCCGCAGCAGCTTTGCCAGATGCACACTGGTCAGCCCTTCGAGTTTTGCGATCAGGCTGTCCGATTTGCGGCGCGTAATAAAGCGCGAGGACTGTACCGCATCGACGAGCAACTTGAGCTCGGCAAGCTCAAAATCGCGGCTCGCGAGAGCGTAGCCTTGTGCGTTGTGTATAATATCCACGCCGCAGGCGCGCAGCGCGTCCATATCGCTGTAAATGGTCTTGCGCTCGGCAGTAATGTCATATGCCGCCAGTCGCGTCAGCAGTTCCGCGCTGTGCAGTCCATGCTCTTCATCGGTCTCCTGTGATAAAATGCGGTGCAAGATGAGCAGCCTTTGCTTCTGGTTGGGTCGTTTCGGCATCACGATTCTCCTTTGACGTTCTTTCTTTCAGTATACGTCCTGTGCGCCGCCGCGTCAAATCCCGTGTGCACGCAAAAGCCCCGTTCCAAACCGGAACGGGGCTTTTGCGCCGTTAAATTTTGATAACGCCAAAGAATTTCAGCAACTCGCCGCCGAGGATGGCGAGCAGCAGGATCGGCGCGACCCAACGGATCATAACGCGATGCAGCTTCTCGCGGCGGAAAATACCGTTTTCGGACTTGACCTCGTCTGCAATGACCTTTGTACCCACCACATGACCAATGAGGATACAGGTCAGGAATGCGACGATCGGCATCATGACCGAGTTGGAAATGAAATCGAAGAAGTCGAGGAATGCCATACCGAGCGGCTTGATCGCTGCAAAGCTCTCGCTGTAGCCGAGGCAGGACAGCATGCCCATCGCAAGCAGCAGCACGGTGACTGCAAGTGTCGCGGGAACGCGCTTCCAGTGCAGCTTGTCCTGTACGATCGACACGACAGTCTCCATCAGAGAGATCGACGAGGTCAGCGCAGCAAACAATACCAGTAGGAAGAATGCCGCACCGATAAAGCCGCCCCACTGCATTGCCTCAAATACACGAGGCAGTACCACAAACATCAGACCGGGACCTGCGCTCTGCTGTGCGAGCGTCGGGTCGCCGCCGTTGAACGCCACGACCGCCGGAATGATCATCAGTCCCGCAATCAGTGCGATACCGGTATCGAAAATTTCGATCTGTGCTACGGAGCGCTCCATCAAGTTTTCCTTCTGCATATAGGAGCCGTAGGTGATCATGATGCCCATTGCAAGCGACATCGAATAGAACATCTGCCCCATTGCGCCCAGAACGGTCGCGGTGGAGAACTTGCTGAAGTCCGGCATCAGGTAGTATTTCAGTCCTGCGAGCGCACCCGGCATCGTCAGCGAGAACACGGCAACCAGGATGGACAGTACGACCAGCACCGGCATCATGATGCGGCTGACCTTTTCGATGCCCTTTTCTACGCCGCCGAGCACGACGACCATGGTCAGCAGCGCAAAAAGAATGAACCACGGCACCGGTGTGCTGAAAAATCCGCCCGCCGAATCACTGATGAACGAGGTAAAGTACTGATCTGCATTCGCCGCGACCAGCTTGCCGCGTCCTGCGACAAATTCCGCGAAATACTTGAGCACCCAACCGCCGATGACGCAATAATACGGTACGATGATGACAGGTACGAGCGCAGCAAGCCAACCGAGAAAACCGAACCGCTTGTCGAGCGCACGATAAGCGCCGATGCACGACAGGCGTGTTTTACGACCGATCGCGATTTCGGTAATCATCAGGGCAAAACCAAAGGTAATGGCAAGCACAATATAGACGAGCAGAAAAATACCCCCGCCATATTTTGCTGCGAGATAAGGAAACCGCCACAGGTTGCCCAGACCGACCGCAGAGCCTGCGGCGGCGAGCACGAAACCGATGCGGCTGCCAAAGCTGCTTCTGTTTTCTTTCATAGTGTCCCTCCGTTATACCGGAACGCTTCCGGCATGTATACTTTTTTGGGTGCTGCCACCCAGTTGCAAGTTCCACGCTCCCTTTACGCGGCAAAAAATCGCAACTTTAATAGTATAGCATATTCTGACTGGAAAATCGACGGTAATCGTAATTTTTTTCTGTTTTTCTGCGTTTTTTCCGGATTGCTTCCTCACACCGTGTCTTGTTCCTGTGCAAAATACCCGCGATCCGTGCGCCGTGAGAGCGCGCAGCAGCGTCAACTTGCCCGAACCGCTTGCCCCGATCAACCCGATACGATCCCCTGCTATAATTTCCAAGTGCTCTATTTCAAGCAACAACTGCGTGCGATTTTCTTGGATGAGTTGTTTTATCCCTAATAATTGGATTAAAAATCCCTCCCGCATACTCTGTTCGGGAGGGATGTGTGCACAGCAAATAAAGCAAACCGGTATTTGCACCGTTTTCTACACATGTGCAGTCACAACGTCAAATTGACACGACCGAACCGAGCAAGCACCTTGTTCTTGCCCTTTTTGCTGACTTCGATCGTTTGCTGGTGCATGTTCCTGCGCACACGTCTTTTCATTCTATACCGGTTTTTATTGTAATCCTGCCCGCCGTGCTTGTCAAACGTATCTTTTAATGGAAAATTTCCTTGGAAATCACCGCGATCGGTCGCCCTGCATCGTCGTTGATCGCCTAGTCTCACTCCATAAAGTTGCCGCTTACCTGCCAGCCCATGCAGGTGAGCCGAAATGATGGATGCAAAAAAGTCAAATCCTTACGCACTTCACCGATCTCACACGCACCCACCCACAGCGCAAAACGCGGCAGCAGCGTCAGGATTTCTTCTCACGCCCCTGCGAGAGGGGCGACCATTGCCAGCGTGCCGGCACTCACGAGGAATACATTTCAATTCACGCCCCTGCGAGAGGGGCGACTCAATTCGCTGACGACGGTCAACGGGCAGACGCTATTTCAATTCACGCCCCTGCGAGAGGGGCGACGTTCGTATCGTCCTTGTTGATCGCGTCGACTGTGATTTCAATTCACGCCCCTGCGAGAGGGGCGACCGGACTGCTCTGCCGTTTTGGTGGTGACGGTCGTATTTCAATTCACGCCCCTGCGAGAGGGGCGACATATTTTATTTTTATTTTGAAAAAGTGTTGACTTATTTCAATTCACGCCCCTGCGAGAGGGGCGACACAAAACTTATCTAATAAGTTTAGACGAGATAGCTTATTTCAATTCACGCCCCTGCGAGAGGGGCGACTACTGCTTGCCATTTACGCACCTCCTGCAAACTTATTTCAATTCACGCCCCTGCGAGAGGGGCGACCGCATGCCGCTTATGCCGCCCGCGGCGAGCACGGATTTCAATTCACGCCCCTGCGAGAGGGGCGACGACGGCGACACCGTGCGCGCATGAGGGAGCCCATATTTCAATTCACGCCCCTGCGAGAGGGGCGACACTTTTGCCATTTTAATCTACGCTCAAGCTGTAATTTCAATTCACGCCCCTGCGAGAGGGGCGACATTGCTCGACAAATAAGAAAAAGGCTCTAATGTATTTCAATTCACGCCCCTGCGAGAGGGGCGACAACAAGCTGAAAGAAACAAATGGCAACGTCATTATATTTCAATTCACGCCCCTGCGAGAGGGGCGACGTGCAGTTTGCCGCGACCGCGACCGTGGCGGTTATTTCAATTCACGCCCCTGCGAGAGGGGCGACGGGCTGAGCCCTGCATAGCAGGGCGGGGAAACGATTTCAATTCACGCCCCTGCGAGAGGGGCGACGGTCTGTGCGGCACAGGGAAACTACTGGGCATTCATTTCAATTCACGCCCCTGCGAGAGGGGCGACCGCAACGCAACGCACCTGCATTTCCTGATGACGATTTCAATTCACGCCCCTGCGAGAGGGGCGACGATATACCCCCCTCCAAACAACGCATAATTACCATTTCAATTCACGCCCCTGCGAGAGGGGCGACCACGCGCCACAGGTATATCAATTGCAACGTCGAATTTCAATTCACGCCCCTGCGAGAGGGGCGACCTTTTGAATTATCAGGCAAAGCCAAAGTACGTTCTTTCAATTCACGCCCCTGCGAGAGGGGCGACCGTTTATTCTTAACTGGCTGCTTGCTCAACAAATTTCAATTCACGCCCCTGCGAGAGGGGCGACAGCCATATTTTCAGCCCTCCAGTCTTATCATCAAAATTTCAATTCACGCCCCTGCGAGAGGGGCGACCTTTTATCTTAATGCTTTTATCTTCTCCTTTAAATTGCAATTCACGCCCCTGCGAGAGGGGCGACGCCACGGAAAATGCGGGCGGGCAGTCAAAAATATTTCAATTCACGCCCCTGCGAGAGGGGCGACAGAGAAGAGGGGCGACCTCAACGCCACGCAATACGATTTCAATTCACGCCCCTGCGAGAGGGGCGACCGGACTTGCCATTCTGGCTCCTTGGCTGAAAGGATTTCAATTCACGCCCCTGCGAGAGGGGCGACAGATCTCTGATGCTATGGTAAATGGGCATCGGTAATTTCAATTCACGCCCCTGCGAGAGGGGCGACGTATCCAAGGATTTTCCTGAAACGCTGCTTTCATTTCAATTCACGCCCCTGCGAGAGGGGCGACGCGGGTTCAGCATCCAGCGCGGTGACTGCGGTTTTATTTCAATTCACGCCCCTGCGAGAGGGGCGACTGCCTCCCAGGCGGAAGGATGATTGAAGTTGGGATTTCAATTCACGCCCCTGCGAGAGGGGCGACACGCCGCCCCGCCCCTATACATATCGCGCCCTACAATTTCAATTCACGCCCCTGCGAGAGGGGCGACGCGTGCATAGCGTGATCATGGGGGGAGGCGAGCATTTCAATTCACGCCCCTGCGAGAGGGGCGACAGGCTATGAAGCCCATGTTGTTCCGCGTAGCTCATTTCAATTCACGCCCCTGCGAGAGGGGCGACAGCAAAAATGCACAGCTTTCGCTGCTATTTTTGTTGTATGCGATCAATAATCGTTTCATTTTTTTAAATAACAACTACTGACGATCAATATCTATGCCATCTTAGGGGCACAATATCATCATTTTTCCTGCGCCTACCTATCAGGAGTTCTTGTACGGAACAGGTAGGCGCAAGGGGTTCAGAGCAGCATCGGCTGGCCTGCTTGTATCGGCACCGTTCTACCCATCGTTTCAATTTTATGCTCATAGGAATTTCCCAACCGGTAAAAGCGGATGGAATCCAGATTGGGGTCGATCGCCTTTTGCAGTCTTTCTTTGAGCACTGCGAGCTGTGCCGCATCGACAAGCACTTCAAACACAGAGTTTTGCACGCGCATGCCATAGCGTTCGCATATTTTCGCAACATTTCTCAGACGTTTAGCGCCTGCCGCCTGCGTCACATTGACATCATAGGTCAAGACGAGCAGCATCCTCTCACCTCCATATAAACGGGGGATATCGATCCAAATCGCCTCTTAAAACACGCGCAAACAGCATCGCCTGCGCATATGGGATCATACCTAGCGGTATCTTTTCCTGCAAAAAAGGATGCAGCAGTTCTTCTCCTTTGCGCTTTTGCCAGCTTTCGAGCACGGTTTTCCTGCCTTTGTCACTGAGATACACTGCAAGCGAATCCCGTTCAAAGTCTTTTTCGGAAAACTGTCCGCGATGAAACAGGGACAAGACAAAGCGATCACAAAGCGGTGCACGCAGCTCTTCCATCAAATCCAGTGCAAATGACATGCGTCCCGGTCTGAGCGTATGCAAATACCCCGCAGCAGGGTCTAAACCGACTGTCTCTAGTGCTGCCTGCACCCCTCGTGTGAGCATCATGTACACAAATGACAGTCCCGCATTGACCTCATTGCGCGGCGGACGTCTGCTGCGCACATCGAAGCAAAAACCGTTCGCGCTGCTTTGCAGCATCGTGTCAAACTGCGAGAAATAAACGGTTGCCGCGGCGCCCTCGATCCCGCGCATGGAATCCACACTCGGGCAGTCCCCCAGTTGCTTTGCAAACCCCGCCAACTGTTCGGATGCTTTGTGCAGAACATCCGCCGCAGGCGCATCCATGTGTCGCGCATAGCGCAGCAGCACCGTTCTGCTGTTACGGAGCTTTCCATACAGAAAATCGCGCACGGTTTTGTGTGCAAACGCGGTATCGCTCAGACTTTCGTACTGTTTTTTGCGCAGCATAACATTTCCGCTGACCGGACCGCAGATACGCGCGTAAAATCTGCCCCGTTCCGATACAAACGTGAGGGATATGTCGCGTTCCGCGCAAAACCCGATGAGCGGCGTAGAAACCGTATTCTGCCCAAAACACACGATACCATCAATGGTATGTGAGGGCACGGATGCTTTTTCTTCGCCGCCGATGCGCACGCAAACCGTTTCGTTTCGCAGATACAGATAGCTGTCGGGCGTCAGGATATACAGTGTGTTAAGCAATTTTTTCATAGGGTTTCCTGTGCCTCCGCCGCCAGCGCGTCACAATAGGCTTGTGCCGAGGTCTTGACCTGCGGCATACAGTAGTCGCGCAGCGAACAGCGGCGGCACTTGGCGCTGTACTGCGCGTCCGGAATGGTAAGCGTGTCGCGCACTGCCCGCAAAGCCTGCGCGGTGCGGCGCACGCTGTCCCGCAACTGCGGCGTAAACGCGACAGGCAGCCGTTTATGCGCGGAAATATAAAAAAGTGCGCCCTCCGCGATCGACGTATGATACATTTCTTCCAGACACATCGCCTGTGCACATAGCTGTATTTCATATTCCGATTCCCGGCGCACACTTCCGTGCTTATATTCGATGGGATACAGCGTGACCGGAAAATCCGCCGCCGGCATCCTGCTTCCGGTTTCATCCCGCTGTGCCTCGATGCAATCGCACTTGCCGCTCAGCCCCAGTTCCTCGCAAAATACGGGGTATTCGTAAAGTTTTAGTTGTGCTCCCCGACGCTCGATGCGCTCGGTATGCACGCGCTCGTGCTCAAGCCGTCCCTTTGCGGTATCCGCACTTTCCACCCAAACCCGTTCATTGAGCAGCAGCGCCGCACGCCGCAGGCAGTAATCTGCCTGCGACAGCGACGAAAGCGGGAGATATTCCCGGTCATCATCCATGATGGAACCAGGTTTCGGATTCCGGCAGCGCGCCCCACGAAATCGTTCCGAACGCATCGCTCTGGAAGCCGATCTGCACACCGCTCGGCACGCGATCGAGCGCGACGCGCGCGTCATAATCCCGATAGCTGCGCGGGCAGTCTACCTCGGGCTTTTTGCTGACCGTGACCAACTCAAACAGCTTGTGGGCAGGCGCACAGCCGAGCTTTGCCTGCTTGATACGCTGCTGTTCGTCGGTATCCGTACCAACATGCTTGAAGAGAATGAGCGGCGACACAACCTCCATCTGTCCCTTGCTTGCCGAACGGTCATGCTCGTACATATTGAGGATCGCCTCAAACAGAATCTTGAGATCCTCCTCATCAAAACCGGTCTCCGCGGCGAGATTGGCGCTGATAAAGCCGCGCACCTCATACAGTCCGAACGGAATGAGCTGCTTACGTCCCATCGTGCGCAGCTTGTCCTCAGGAGTCTCCTGTTCGCTTTTCAGATACGCTTCTACCGTCCCTTCCTTGTTTGTCTCCGCTGCCGCCATGCGCGTGATCGCAATATCCATCGGCAGCACGGGATCCAGGCTTTTGCCGAACGTGATCTGCACCGGACCGCGTACCTGTCCTGCGTTCGGACCGGTGGACATGACCGCACCAAAGGCGCGCACATCATAGAACATTTCGCATGCCTTTTTGCGCCCTGCATAGACCGCTTCCTTGGTCTTGGCGCAATCCTCCACGCCCGCGTTGCGCTTTGCCTGCGCAATATGACGGTTGATATTGGTCGACTGCTCGATGATGAGATTCATGCCCGGCTCTTCGCCGTGCGCGAGCGTGACATAGTTGCGGATACGGCGCTTGGTCGCCACATCGGTGATCAGCCCCTGCATGGTCTGCGGGTCGACGCGCGGCGTATTTCCCATATCGGGGTCGCCGTTCGCGTTGCCGTTCGTGCATGCCACATAGTACATAAATTCATATCTGTTCTGAATCGCCATTTTACTGCTCCTTTTCCCCGTCGTCCTCGGTGTGTGTTTCGTCATTCCCCTGCTGTTTGTCCTTGTATTCCGCGTTTCGGCTGCGCTGCTCCGCTTGGATCTGCGCCCACATCTGGCGGTAGCCCAATGCAAAGTAGGACTGCCCTTCCAGATCGAGCGTGACCGGAATGACCGTTCCCATCGCTACCGAAATCTGCGACAGCATGTCCTGATACCAGTGCAACCAGCGCTGGTTTTCGATCTTCGCGAGATGATAATTGGATAATCTGGAAAGCTGCCCGAGCACGAGCGCGGGGGTCTGGCTCGCCGCGGCATAATAGCGCTGAATCACGCCGGCGTTTACGTCGGGCATCGCCTTTCTCTGGATCGCACCATAAACTGCCATGAGCGCGCCGCAATGATAGGCGCTGCTCGGATGATTTTCCGAATAATACGGCATCAAAATTTCCTCCTCTGTTCTGGGTTTCCGCCGTGTCAGCCAGACCTTGAGCCACTGGCACGCCATGTCGTCGGGCACGGGCACCTCACTGCGTTCGTCGTCCTGACCGAGCATTTTGGAGCGAATATAGGCAAGTGCACGCGCCGCGACCGTATCCGGCAGCGGCGCACCGGTCATAATGGCAGTCAGCACCGCAGGCGTGACGCCGGAAAGCTCCTTATCCATGCGTTCCCAGATTTTTTGATCGCTTTTCTGATATTTCATCAGGCGGATCAGCGCAGGGAACAGCTTAAACTGCTTCATGACACCTGTGCCGAACGAATTGACCAGTGTCAGCTCCTGCTGCCACCGCTCCACGTTGCTTTGCAGCTCCTCGTAAGACCCACGCAGATAGCGCCGGATCATCACTCTGCCGTTTACGCCGGAGAGCATCAGAATATAATAGGTATTCGTGAATTTCGGAACGTGCTCTCCGGTCGATACGCTGTGAACGAGCTTGTCCGCCTGCTGCAATGCGGACTGTTCTTCCATCTGCGTGCTGACGGCTGTGTCCTCGGGCTCGTCGTCCTCCTCCGGTTCCTCGATGGCGAATGCCGGCATGCCCATCAGCTCCACCGGATCGTCTTTCGGGGGGACGGGCTGATCGTACCAGTGCACGAACTTCATGCCCGCCAAGGTCGGGGCGCGGGCGATCAGCGCATCGAGCGCCGCCTTCACCGAAGCGTACGCCTGCTCCGACACCGGCGCATTTGCCGATTTCTCCAGCCCATAGGAACAAAACGCCGATTTGTCGAAGCAAATGAGTGCGTCGCCGCTGCTGTGACCACCTACGGATCGCAATCCTGTTGTTTTCGGCACGGTCGCCATCGGCTCGGTCAGTTCCCCTGTGATGAGACAAGGTACGCGCGGCGCATCCGTATCCTTTGCCAAAAGCACGCCCCGGTAAGCGCTCCACCATTCCTTGGTGCGCGCGCTTTCGAGCAGCGACACATCGCCCACTTTGAACGACACGCGGTCGGAATCCTTGATCTTAGCGCGTGTAAGCTCCGCCCCGATGTCCGCCAGATTGTGTTCGTCCTGCATTGCAGCCGCGCAGAGCGCCATATGCGGCTCGACCGCGCCGCCCTCCCGCATCGCCTGATAGAAAAAAGCGCTTTTTACATTGGGCTGCGCGGGCACTACGATCGACTTTTTCTCCACGATCACATTGCTCTTATCCTTGCTGTTCGCCAGACTGCCTATATCCGGACAGGGCACGGCGATTTGCGGGGTTGGAAGCTCCAACCCCACAAATTTACCGTCCTCAGAAAAGACCAGATAGGCTTTGATGGTTTTTTTGATATATCCGGGCGGCAGCGCAAGATTTTCGCGCTGCGCATAACGATAAAGTGCGTTTAACATCATTCATCCCCCTTAATGACCTCGGGGCTGTCGTAAGGCGGCACCTCGATCACGCCCTGTTTCATGACTGCATGATAGAGGGAAAGCCGCGTTTTGGTCTTTTTGCGCACGCTAAAGTCGTGCAAATCGAAAATGTCGTACACGCAAAGTCCGCCGTCCAGATCGACCGGGATCGGCGGACGCATCCCGTCGCTCTCTTCAAAATAAGCGACAAACTCGCGTGCACCCAGTGCGGGCTGCATAAAGCATTTTCCGGTGCGGATCCGCCGGAGCGCCTGCTCGTACAGCTGCTGTTTGCTCCCCGTAAAGGTGGGGCGCGGGCAAATGGACGCGGTAACACGGTACCGTACATCGCGCAGCGCAACGGTTTGACGCTGCGTGCGGTCCTCGTCTGCCACGATCGGCTTGTCGCCGCGCGTGGTGGATTTCAGCTCATTGCGTTTGAAGCTGATGTAAGAGATCGGGTTCAACACCTCGATCTTCTGAACCTGCCAATAGAATTCCACGGGCTTGCTGTACACGGCGGACAGCATCCCCCGCACCGCAGAGGGTGTGGGAAATGGCGCGGATACACGTTCGACCTTTGCGAATGGCGGGGAGAATACCGCAAAGTCTCCCCAAAATTCAACTGTGATGGACAATTTGTCACCTCCGATTGATTTTGTGTGGTCATTCCTCGTGTGGTTGTCCTTGACATTTTAATTGTCAAGGACAACTGCACAGCCATGACAACCAATATATTTCGATTCACCTCCGATTGATTCTGTAAGCACCTGCTACTCAGCATCCCGGAGTTTGAGGTTATATTAGTTGTTATATATCACCTCGTTGAAAGTAGTATAGCACTGGATGTATTCCCGTGCAAGCCCATTTTAACCAAATTCTTCATTTTATCCTCTTTTTGTTAAATTCCAACAAAACCCATCTTCATGCTTTGTGGAAACTGAAGCCCCTCTTCCTCGGTGTATCGAAATTCCTCCTGCCTGCACAGCACATACCATCCGCTTTCGCCCGCGAGCTTGCCTTTTCTGCCCGCAAAGCACAGCGGCTCTGTATAGTCCGCCAGATCTTTTTGGAACGTGGTCACGGTGATCGCAGCAGCCTGTTTCATGAGCGCCGGTGTCAGTCCCTGTACGAGCGCCTGCTCGCGTACGCGCTCGTACAGCTCTCTTTGCGCCGCAAAGGGCACGATGACGCGCACGCCCTGATTGTCAATCAGTTTATATTCCGCTGCGGTCGCGGTATAGTTACGCTGCTCGATGGCATCGCTGAGCGCGCGCTTGTCCTCTGCGCTGCGGAAAAGCATTTGATAATACCGCTCAATGTCCTGCGGGTCGTGGATGTCGATCTCGCGCTCCTGAGACATTATCTTGACGATCAGCGCGGCATTTCCGTACCAGTTGTCAGGATACAGCCCGCCGTCCTCGTCCGGCACAAAGACCGTCACCCACCCCTGTTGCGGGTTTTTACCGTTGCGGTTGCAGCGTCCCGCCGCCTGAATGATGGCATCGAGCGGCGCAAGTGCGCGATACATGCTGTCAAAATCCAAATCGACGCCCGCTTCGATGCATTGCGTCGCGACCACCCGACACGGCAGCGAAGCCGCCTGCCGCGCATGGATGCGCGCGATCATCGCGCTGCGGTGCGCCGGACACAGGTCAGTCGTCAGGAAGAATACCGTATCCGCGGGACAGTGCTGCCGAAGCGCGCGGTATAGCTTAACGGCGTGCCTGCGCAGATTAACGATCGTGCAGGTGCTATCCTGCTGCGCCATCTCCTGCGCAATATCGGTAAGCGGCGTTTGACGCGCGATGTCCCATTTGACGGCGGTGCGCCGCATCGCGTGAAACATCGCTGCGTTGTTCGGCAAAATTTCCGTCGGCTGCCACTCCATTTTGGGCAGATAACGAAATGCAGGCTGCGTTGCCGAGGAAAAGACCATCGTGCACTGATACCGTGTGCACAGCGCCTTGACCGCATGCAGCGTCGCGGCGGTCAGCTCCGCCGGCAGACTTTGCGACTCGTCAAACAGGATGACGCTGTCCGCAAGGTGATGCAGCTTGCGGCAGTCGGTCGGACGATCCGCAAACAGAGATTCAAAAAAGCGCACCGATGTGGTGATGATACACGGCGCATTCCATCGTGCCGCATGCTCACGCGCGACGTCGTCCAAATTGCTCTGGCTGTGATCCTCCAGTACCTCAGGCAGGATCTGTCGATAGATCGCCGTGCTCTGCTCCGCAAGCGTGAGAAACGGCAGTACGATGATAATGCGTTTTTTACCTGTCTCAATGCAATGACGCAGTGCAAAATGCAGCAGCGCGAGCGTTTTTCCCGTACCTGTCGGAGCAGTCAGCGTGAACAGTCCGCTTTCCCGCTCCCCCATTTCCCCGCACTGTTCAAACAGTCGATCGCGCATGGCATTGAGCTGCCCATCGGCATCCGACTCCCAGCGCAGCTTATTGCGATATGAAAGCAGCTTCGCAAGCGCGCCCTTGGCATCGAGCGGAGGCAGTTCCTGCGCAGCGAGATACCCCGGATGTTCCCATTCCGCAGACGCACTGTAGTCGGCATCCACCAGACAGGAAAACAGCATCCGTGTTGTGAGCATGCTCACAAGCTGCGCCGCCTCAGGATCGTCCGGTTCTTTGCGAAAGCTCGGAAATTGGAAGTGCGGAAAATCCGATAAAAATGCGCAGCTAGCAGTCGAAAATTCCTCGCCCGACAGCGCACTCTCCTTTCCCTTGTTGCACCGCACTGCCGTACACATGCATTCTTTCAGATACGGTTTGAGCTGCGGCATGCCCATCAAACCCGCATGATGTCCGTTGATCGCCTCTATGACCGGAATATTGCGTGCTAACCCACTCGCTTGCTTTTCGAAGGTACGATAAGTGAGCGCTGCGCCGCAAATTGCATGGTCAATGCCCTGATGTGTTCCCCTGAGCACGCCCTGAAACTTTTCACTGTACTTTCCGAAATCGTGTAGCAGTCCGCACAGTTTCGCTTGCTTGTACAGCCCGAGCGGCTCTCCATATGTTGCCGCCAAACTTGACACCTGCTCCAAGTGCTCCCGCACAGACTGTTTCCGTCCGTCCGCATTCGCCGACTTCGCCCAATAGTCCGTTCCCATTTCCTTTCTCCTCTCGTTTTGCTCCCATTTTTTATTTTTCGCCTATGCTTTCGGTATTGATTCCGTTGAATGAAAAGGAGAATCATAATATGCACTGTCCGCCTTGCATTTTCTGCTGCGCTGGCAGACAATGCAGACATATGACTGTAGTACGGTTTTGGAAAATCCCCAGAGATACATATCTTGGACTTTTTTGAATTTTCTTTCCGATCTTCTTCAAACTCAATTTCGCATAGATCCCGGCTTCAATCGCCGTGCTTTCAGATAATGTCATTCCATAGTTTCCTGCTTTCCGCAGAGTGTGACCGCATCCATATTACCACATCCTCCGTTGCAGCGGCGAACATCAGGTGAATCGCCTTTTTTGCCACAAAAATGTGATCTTCACTTTTGCAATCAACGTTCCGTATAATTCTATTATAACATAGCACATGTCCTATATTTCGGACTTTGTTTAAAATATTGGAAAAAGCCACCAATATCACCAGCGTGGATACTCCGTCTGAAGCTCTCGCCGTTTCCATTTTCGAAAAAGCAAAGGTAGATTTGTCTTTTATGGCAGAGCTGACAGGGCTATCGGAAGAAGAAATTGCGGTACAGCTTAAAGGGGTGATCTTCCGTGTTCTCGAGCTATATCACACCGATGCACCGCCCCGTTATGTAACAGCAGACGAATACCTTTCCGGCAATGTCCATGAAAAACTCCGCACCGCCGAGCTTGCCGCCTATGCTACCTACGGCACAGACAGAGCCAACGCATACAAGATATTCGAAGATACCCTCAATCTGCGAGATGTGCGTATCTATGATACCAAAACCGAGCCGGACGGTAAGGAAATCCGTGTACTCAATATCAATGCCACACAGCTTGCACAGCAAAAACAGCAGCTTATCAAGGACGCATTTAAGGACTGGATTGTCCGAGATGCAGACAGACCGCACACCCTTATGAAGCTCTACAACGAGCGTTTTAACTCCGTAAGACGGTGAGAGTATGACGGCAGCCACATCAATTTTGTTTGTGAAAAAAAAATCTCTAATATCTTCATTAATGAAAGACATAGAGATTTTTCCTTGTGGGGAGCCCGACACTCCTCCAAAAGCTATTCATTTTAATTTTCCGGTCTATACAGCTGTTGATATGTTTTGTGGCACAACGCGGGATAAAAGTACGCAGTCTCAACGTTTCTTGAGGCGACATTTCTGATGCTCGCAAGACCTACCGGCTCCTTGGCGGAGATATATTTTTCTTAAAAACGGAGCATTCAAATCCGCTTTTTTGAAACCAATCTTCGCGCTTAGTAGATTAAGTGGCATCATCTTTGGTCTAGACATTGTAGTGCTGCTGCCACTTTACCAGTCAGTAAAAATTGTGCGCAATAAAACTTTCAAACTTATAGTGGTTTGGCAGCTTTATTCTGAACAATTATTCAACTGTCATGATAAAGTCTTTTCCATTGTTAAGCCAGATTTAAAGTGAACCGTTGCAGTTTTTTCATCCTCAATCACAATTCTGTCAATTACCTTATTCAGTAATTGCTTTGTTCTATCGACTTCTTCAAATTTTCTTTTGTTTTCATTTTTTACCCTAAGGGCTGCCTTTGTTTTGATTAGGTACACTGTCGCCTCAGCTGGATCAGCTTTTATAATTGTATTAAATAGCTCAATCAATAAATTTATCATTCCTGATTCCGGTATTGTTGCTGACTGTTTACAATGAATAGCTCCAGTTTTGTTCAGCCCAATTTTTCTTGTGTAGTAGGCTATCTGTGCTTGATAACTGTTTTCCTACTGTGCAAATCTTGTACTTACCCGGCAATATGCAGCTACATTTAGTATCTTGTTCTCGATCCTAATATGCTTGTCATACTTTGGGTCCGGCGAAGCACTGTAATATCTTTTAATTTTTGCACTTTCATCCTCTCCTTTGTTAATGTGATTTCGACTTTTATATTATACAAAATCACACAAAACAAATGAAAAAATGTTCTTGATGCGTCCAACATTTCTCAAGTTAGCTTTTTTTATTTCCGGAATTCTTCATATTGATTTTTTTATCAGTTCATCTCATGCAGTATACTAAGAATAAAAATCATATGTCTTTTTTCCCAAAAAACCAATTTTGAAAAAGTCTTTTCAAAATTCTCTTCTATATTGGAATATGAAGCCAGCTTTTCATATAATTCAGCTGAATTTTCTTCAATCTGAAGTGCGAATTTAAAGAACTCTTTTTGAGAAGGATTTTTAGATATACCTTCTTTTAAATGTACTTTTTGAGATTCCAAACATTTAACAATTTCTTCATTCAAAACATAATCCAAGAGTTCTTTTTTTTCTAACAAATCAAGAAGAAACTCTCTATGCTTTAACTCCTCACTAGAAAGTCTCTTCATCACTGGCTTAAATCTTTCGTCTGCTTCAGAGACCTCTCTATCATATAGTATAGATGCATTCTCTTCCATTTTAATTAATTCATTAATACAATCCTTCAAAATCATTAGTTAATCCTCCTTTTCATAAAAGGCATTCCTCTTTATGGTTCCCCATTTTTTGCTTCCTTTTTTATAATTGATAAATGAGATCACTCGCCAATACACAGTTAGCTGCCTATAAAGGAACTGTTCAAAAAACGAGTAAATAATAAGTCTTGTTACTTCCCTAATTCCACTATATCGTTTATAAGACATCGCTTCAAATAAGATAGCCGAAAGAGAAAACGTTAAGCCATACATAAATGCCAACAAAAAAACAAAAACAAAAAATTTAGAAAGCGAAGATGTAATAATAAGAATAATTAACATAATATAACCGATCATCTCAATAATCGGTCCCAACATTTCAACCAAAACGAAATATGGTACAGACAACATCCCTACGGTTCCATAGCGAGGATTAAAAATCATTTTTTTATGTAACATGAGCGAGTCAGTTAGCCCTCTATGCCATCTTATTCTCTGGCTTTTCAGTCCCTTTATTGTATTTGGTGCCTGAGTCCAACAAACAGCATCTGATGCAAAGTCTATCTTATAAGGGATTTTATTTTTTCGATAATATTCATGCAATCTCAATGTGAGTTCCATATCTTCACCTATCGTTTTGCTGTACCCGCCTACCTTAATAACGGAAGATTTTTTAAATACACCAAAAGCTCCTGATATGATCAGTAGGGCATTTATTTTCTCCCATCCAATACGGCTAGTTAAAAATGCTCTGAAGTACTCGATAATCTGAAATATGACAAATTTCTCTTTCGGCAACTTTGCTTCAATTAATTTACCATTCTTAATTATACACCCATTTGCAATTCTTACAATTCCACCTACCGCAATGGTATCTTCATTCTTAAGAAACGGTTTAACAATTCTAATTAAAGCACTTTTTTCAAGAATGCAATCTGCATCTATTCCACAAAAAAGTGGATACCGTGACAGATTAATGCCTGCATTTAAAGCATCCGCCTTTCCACCGTTAAGCTTATCTACAATTACGAGATTCGGAATATTAAAAGATCCGTATACGCCTTTTATTTCAGCAGACTGAACCTGCGCATTTATCTCCACATCAATTTTTCTGAGTTGAAAATAATCAATAATTTTTTGCAGCGTATTATCCTTAGAACCATCATTAACTACAATTATTTCAAATTCCGGATAATTAAGCTGTAATAACGAAAGAATGTTATCAATAATCGTTTCTTCCTCATTGTATGCTGGAACAATTACTGAAATAGGCTTTGTATAACTGCCAATAATATTTACCTCGTTTTTAATAACATTTACAAATTCCATCAATTTGCCTGAAGAGATTAAAATCAGAATTATGTAAAATACACTGATCAACAGAAAATATGAGAATATAATTTTGCTATAAATTGTGATTATGTTCAGCATTATTCATACCTCGACAGTCTTTACTGTGTTGTAAACTTCTTGATTAGCATTTAAGAAATAGTACGCAAGATCTGCTATATTCTTGTCTTCATTAAGGGACAATTCAACCAATGTGAATAACCCTTCTGAACCCATGGATACAATGGTTTTGATCGCATTATAGCGAACCCACCATTCCTTATCCCTAGTCATTTTCTGTAAGAGATCTTTTGTGAGACTATAGCTAAAATGGCTCAGCCCTTTTGCAATCGATACTCGAACTTCCCAACTTTCTTCCATTTCATACAATTTGGATAAAAAGTCAATATATTTATCATTTCTGCTGCTACAAATAGCTAAAACAGCCGCTACTCGTACCTCTTTGTCATCTTTAAAATATTCTAACAAACTATCGGAATAATCTTGTGTTTTGAGTTGTTCTTTATCTATAAGGTTTCTCAGGAAAATCACTTTCCCTTCAGAGGAGGTTTGCTTTTTCAAAAGTTTAAAAAATTCATCAAAAGAAACTTTAAACTGACTAATTACTTCAATTTTCCTATCTATAGCAATATTTGTATTAACAAGCGCCTGAATCGCTTCTTCTTTTTTTCTGTTAGGAAGTTCAATCATCGATAATCCGATAAAACATAGGTATGATAAATCAAAGTCGTCCGATAGCGCCGTTTTCATTAGAAAGGAATACGCTCTTCGAGATCTCATAAATGCAAGTTTTCTAAGATATTTAATATCCATCTTTTGTTGAAGTTTTTGTATCATTGCATTATCTAATTCTAGCTCAATAAATTTCTCACTAATATCTACTTCATTCTTTTCTGAATACTCAATCATGATGTCAATAGCTACTTGCTTTCGAAAATTGTCTTTTATAGCTTTCTTTACTTCCTCAATTCTATCCCCTGTTTGGATATACTGAATAATTTGATCAGAGATTGCCACTTTTTGAGCTTTATATTTTTTGTCCATTCTTTTACTTTTAAATAGAATAAAGTAAATTAAAAGTATCATAACAATGTCAATAATAATCAGCAGATAAATATTCATCATTATAAATGACTTAAGATTACTTGAAAACATTTTTCCCTCACTCAATTTATTTGTTCAATAATTGTTTTAATCAAAGGATAATATACATTCCAGTAAAAATAATTTTGATTTGTGTCTTCATCAAATGTAGTGATTTTATTTAAAAATCTTATACCATATGCTTGATAAATCTTCGGTGTCATGTTGTTGTCTGCAAAGTCTCCACAGAAATAGTAGCTTGTATATCCACTCTTTTTCAAAAGAACTGCTGGGAATTCGCTAGGCAGATTAAATTCTTCCATCACTTTTTTGCCTTTTTCCGTGAGGTCTATCTTGTAATTTGCCAATATTTCTGTATCCTTTTCGGGTTTACATACTTCAAACCAGTAATAATATTTTACATTATTCTTCACAGTAAACTGTTTCACGGCTTTTGGAGTAAATTTTATCGTATTTAAGCCCTTCCCAAGCTCCGTCCCTTCTCTCAAAACAACTATTTTATCTCCCAATCCTACAAATACAATACCCGGTCCTTCAAATCCCCATTTAACTCCATATTGCATAGCGTAATTTGTTTTTATCCATTTAGGTATTTCTTCATTATTATCTGAAAGATCGGAAAAATACCGACCAATCCAGCCGCTCCATGTCAGACCAAAGATATCCTCCATCTGGTTTCGTTCCTGATCTTCCGTTGGAGATGCTAAAGTGTTAAATTCTGCTATAATGACATTCTCGTTTAGCAGCTTTTTTATAACTTCAACTTCGCTCTCACTTGCTCCTCCATAAATCAATTCTGACCGGTTGCCATAAATATTTTTCTTATAGAATTCTTCGTTATATACACCATAAGTGTCCGTAATATAAATCATGTCAGCCGTTTTCAAATTGTACGGAAGCTCTTTCGTTTTATACTTCTGATCTTCCATCGGAATAAAACCATAATAATCTTTGCTATATGCAAAGGCACTATTTTGATTTTTAATCTTGAGATTATTGAGTATCCACATGAATCCCTTGTGTTCCCGGTAAGTCATATCGGGAACTGTCTTATCCATAATGATTACATCCAAATTTTTTGCTGGTTGGATCTGCCATAGAATAAATGGAAGTGCAACTATTGTCACAATTAAAATGATAAATATACTTATAATCCTTTTTTTCGTTTTCTTTTCCATTCAAGTATCCTCAACTGTATTTTGCAAAGGCCTCTTTCATAATATAATAGGAGGGCTTCAGCCGTTCATGATAAACGGGCATGTCCCATGGGTTCCAAGTGTATAAATTCATTTTCAACTTGTCCGTAGTCGCATTTTTATCAGTTAGTCCTACACCAACGTATATTCCCTGTATTTTTGTTGCTTTAATACCATCTATATGTAAGTCATCCACAACAGATAATGTGGATGGGTCCATGATATTAAGAAGCTGCCAAGGAATTCTAATTTCCAAAGTATCCTCTTTAGCACAAAAATCAGATAGAGAATCATATTCACCGCTACTAGGATTCGCATTTCCATAGTGCAATGCCCCGGTTTCATATTTTTGAAACGGAATCGTTATTTTGTCTTGCGGTAAGACAAGTGATTTATTTGTACATAGATACATTGGTACAAATTCTCCGCTATTTTTCTTGTTGAAATTTGTTGCTGCAGGTATCATACCCAGCTTCTCTCCATATAGATATTGAAAAGTATCATAATATGGGTCAACGAGAATTCTAGAATTACTACGCCCGTCAATTAAAATAACAAAATCAGCATTCCGTTCAAACAGCATTTTCCAATAAGATACATTACCCTGGCCCTGTATTGTATCTATTGGTATCAATAACGGTCCATCTGTATCAAGACGATAGTTCTTAATCATAAAATAGACATATGCCTCATCAGACTTTATAAAAAGTTCTTGTTTTCTATTCGTCAACAAGGGAGCTTCATTCGACCAGTCTTGCGTAGATCCATCTACATAACAACTGCTTTTACTTTGACCTGAGTCAAAAGCAAGGAGTCCGAAGTGTTGTTCATTGGTCTGTTGATTATTCCAGTATGCCCGCCGATCTGCAATATCAAAGTCCATCGTATTCCATGTTCTTTTGAACCACTCATCTTGGAAACTGAAAATAAGCCCGCCAGCATAACCTTCTACATAAATATCCTCAAGCATAGCTGCATCCATTTGTCCTTGTTGCTTTTCGGAAATATTCCCTTGATTATAACCAAGATATAGGCTATCATGAGCTTTTCCACGTGCTGATGGAACACCAAATTCACCTACCAGTACCGGCATCGTATGATTTTTTTTCAAATCCCGTAGGTAAGCACGATAGGTATTTGTTTTACCCTCCGAATCCTTAAAGTTAATATAATCTTTTTGGTAATTCATCGAGTCTGGGTAATATGGATAAATATGATAGGATGCAAAAATACCTGGTTTAAAATCTTCTTTCGTCTTGATATGCTCCAAATTAACCGAAACGAGGTCCTCATTCGAAAGAGGCTCATTGGGGTGATTCAACATATCTGTAGTAACCCAGTTCGTAAAACTAATCGTTGATTGTGTATTATAGTTTTTTGTTTCATACCGAATACAAGAATCACCCACCTCACACAGAAAGTTTTCAAACGGTGAAGCATTTTTCGTATACAAATAAGTTCCATCATATTGTGTTGCGTTTTGATTGCTTTTATTTGTATTAATTACAAAATCAGGGTCCCACTCAATTCCTAATATATAGCCAAGAACATACGGCGAAACATCACTGTTATAAATACCATAGGCCATTCCTGGTTTTTGCGTAACTACTTTATTGCCATGTAATACATCAATAACAGTATCTATATCCGATTTGAAACTGTCTTTAATCAATGGATTGTAGGCATTTTTATATTTTGCTATGTACTCTTCGTTGATCCAGACTCCTTGAAGCAAATACAAAGGATTGTCGGCTCTTGAATTAAACTCATAGAGGGCGTCATAAAAATCCGGCTTTAAAATCGTATAGACTCTTATGGTATTGGCATTCATGTCACTTATATATTGAAACCACCTCAAATAATCCTCCTTTGTAATACCAAATTCTCCCGGAAAATATCCTGGTTTAGTGGCTCCAAGATTAACACCTTTTATAAAAACCTTATTCCATTCATCATTTTTATAAATATAAAAACTATTATTCTCTGCTTTTGACATATATGCAATGGAATCTTTATCTCGGTATATACTTGCTTTGTGCTCAATTCCACCAATATCTATTTTATATGATACTACTCCTATGATAAAAATACACAGAACACTAATTGAAATTATTTTTTTCATTGGATTCTCCTTTAAAAGCGAACTGCAGCCGCTAACAATAAAATAATAACTGTTCTCTTAATTATTACCAGCACAAACACAGAACATAAGAGTCCTCCAAAACCATTGAAACGGGATTATCAATGTCATTAACAAGCTCTCCGTTTTTCTGAGTTCTTTCAATAATGGATACAATATACCAGCTTCCGTCCCCAAGAGTAATTTGTTGATCATGCGTGCTCACTTTATCAGCGTTGAACTTATGCTTAAAACAACCGGTGTAGCTGTAATCCGTCCCTCATCCGTAGTAAATTGAGACTTGTTTTAAGCAATCGACTTCCACTCATTTGGAAATTCCTGCTCAAAAGTTTTTTCTCATCAAACATAAAGTTCCAATCATTCTCAGCGTTTGACGATGACAACCTGTACCCATTTGCATTTAGCAGAATGATTTCGTCTTGACTATTTTTCGCCAAATTTTTAAATGCGGATAAGATATAATCTGCAAGATAATGCAACACAATGATACCTTGTAGGTTCCCTTTCTCGTCATAAATTGGCGTTGAAAGGCGTATCCTGGAATCTCTATTTTACCTTGCTCAACATTCAAATCAAGTGGGAAAACATAAACACTTTCCTCATTGAGTTTTATCGTTTCTGTAAAATAGTATCGATCCTTCTTATTTTTGCGAATTTTTTCATCATAGTATTGCTTTTGTTATGACCAATATCACCATCCAACACCAGCATCTCTTTTCTTCCTGCTTTATAGACAACAAATTATTTATTTCATTCCAAGTTTGAGTAAATAGTGTTTATACATGAAATCAGTTGTTATGATAGGCTTGACCACCCATTGAACAATTTTTGCAAGCAGTTCTTTTAAAAACATCTTCTGATTGTCATCATTGTCACTATGATTGCTTACTAAGTCATTCATTTGATTACCAATTTCAAGCAATCTCTTATGTTAATCATCAATCGAGCTTATATCTAACTCAAATTCCTTTTTCCATAAAAACATACTTAATATCAATGTTTCCATTTTGATCATCCCAATCCAAGGCCCCAGAGAAATAGAGCTGCATCTGAAACGATTCGCGAGAAATGAAATCGACAATGGTGCTTTGCTGTATTTACATCAAATACTCCCTGTGCCCCTTCTCTGTAATGGCGTAAATTTTCCGGTCTACCGTTTCTCCCTTTTTCTGTTCCTTGAGCTCCACCAGCCCGACCTTACAAAGCTGTTTCAAGGTCCGATAAATCTGTGATTGGTTGCAGGCCAGAAATATGCAGCGGACGTGTCAAATAGCTTTTTGATGTCATAAACGGACAAGGGCTTCATTGCTAAAAATCCCATAATACCCTGTTTTAGAGATATGCAGACCTGCTCAAACAGTCACTCCAAATTGTGGAACAAAGAATGTTACTTGTATTATATCTAACAAGCGAAGAAAAAGGAAGTATTAATATAGTAAATTTCGCCCAATATATTAGTTTGTACCCCTCTCATTTGATCCCAAGCCAATAACGGAGAACATGGTAGCTACGGCTGCGATTAATATATAAACTTGCGAATTCATTTTTCACTTCCTTTCACTACAATGAGTCACAGGAATTCACATACTCATTTGATCATACCATTTTAAAAACTGCTATTTGTGCCAGTTTTTTCCCATGCAGATCAAGCTGAATTGTGGCTTTCAAGAGTGCTAACGCTACGTCGAGGTACTCATTAGCACCGTTCGCCTTTTCTGTTTCGCCTATGATTGCTACTGGCTTTTCAATTTTAGAAAACAGTTCAACTTCTTCTGTGCGCTTTGGATCCCAACGGCTCCTATTTTGATAAGTCCGGAACTGCTTAATCCGAACCGATGTGATTCTTCCATAAATTCCTATCTTTCTGATTTTAGCTATAAAAAAGAGGCAGAGTCTATAGGTCATTTAAGTTGACCTATAACTCTGCCTCTGAATTTCTGTTTTAACTACTTGTTTTCATTGTATATTCTTAGGAATTCATCTGCAAACTTCTTTACAAAATCCCTATCTAGCACTGTCTCCAATGTCTCATCGTTATTTCTAGCATTTATGCTCCAATTGTAGTGCGCTTCTGTCAAATTGCCACCTCGTCACCTTTACCCTGTGTCATCTATATTTTTGCCTTTTTTAGGGGTCAAAAACGTCATTTTTTTTGCTGTTTTTCAGCTCCAAAATTGCTCCCAAACCACTACATGTTGTGGTTTAACCCTCGTTTTTTGCCTCATCACCACAATACGTCATCAGAATTATCGCTTCTACGTGCCTTGAACGGTCAAAAAAGATGCCGCTTGAACCTGGTGGGGCCTTAGCGGCAGACTATATTTCCCAAAAAATATATCATTTTTACGCTTTACTATCTCAAATCATTTTCTGAACCATCTACTTTACTTACATAGGTTTTAACTTATATTGTTCTAAGTGTTCAATTTTACTATTGCATATAATTATCAAACTTCTGTTGAACCAAATAATTATCAAATTTTGCATAATTCGTATCTCCATATAATTCTTTTCCATCGTCATTATTTATCTTTGGTCTATAGTATATTTCATTCCTATATTTATAATATACATCATAAATATAAGAGCCTGAATTGTACTGCTGATCATCACTTCGATTAAGAAAAGAATAATATTCTACTGGTTTTGTTAATGAAAACAAATTGCATATATTGCCATAACCCAAATTTAATCTTTCTTTATAAACTGGTATAACAATATTAACACCTATCTGAAATTGTAAATCATGTTCCATAAATTTTGATATACATATGTAATTCCATCAATATCTAATTCTTTTAGACATCTCATCACAAGTTCTGGAATTATATATTCAGTCTTTTCTGCTTCTTGATGATTTTTGATTTTAAATGATGTTGCAAATACAAGTGGCCATAGTATAATTAATTTTTTTTGTAGCTCTTTATTTCGGAATTTTCCCCCATCTATAAATGGATTATAAAATCCATTTATCATTTCTTCTGTAACAATTAAATTCAATATTTTCAGCTTTTTACCTTCTTCGTTGGCTTTAAAAGCAGAAACATAAAAACTATTTTTACTTTTGCCCGTTTCCAACCAACATGTATAGGAAGTAGCAGCAAGATATAAAGCTGGCATCTCATTACAAGTGAATCTCTGCTGAGATATTTTTTCATTAGATTTATATGGTCTATGTACCATGCTTTTACGGCTTGTTAAAATCTCATCGCTCGATATCCTGCTTCTGAATAATGTCAATTCATGTTCATTCATATTTTCATAATAAGAAGGGGCATTTGTTTGCAATTCTTTAAACGGAGCAACCTGTCGTAATGCATAAGATTTATCCAAATCAGAAACAAAAAAAGGATCATTAATAAAACGCGAAATAATATTTTTATACATATAATTGCTTCCCGTTCATTTCCTAAGTTGTAAAAACTCAAAGATTTCTTTATATTTATTATTGTGTCTTCTATTCCCTGGAGTAACTGGACATTTGCATTAAAAGCCATCTTCCTTTTAAAATAATCCTTATATTTCGCCAAGATATCAAACAATGTATCGCTCATAATTACTTCAGAATCAAGTTTACAAATTGATGGGTAACCATTCAAATTAGTATGATTTATCTCATAATTATAATTTATTAACTGCTTCAACTCTTCGGGAAATACTCTATCAATAAAGTCCACTTGCTCAGATATTGATGTAAACTTATTTCCGCTCATATTCTTTTTTAGACTTCTCCAATAAGTTTTTTCAGAAATAACTGTATATGAAACTCCATCTTTTTCTTCATATTATTTTTTTAACTCTAATATAGTATTCAAATTAGCTCTGAGTATTTTGAATTAAAGCTTTTATCAAACAAAAACACAGGTTTATTGTTATTTGCATTAATAATAAAATACATTTCATCCATAACAAACGCTCCTTGAATCAGGGCTTACTGAATTATGATTATACACGATATGTGAATAAATTCAGTAAGTCCTACATGGTACCCGATGTAGGACAACATCTTATTAATTTCAGTATCATAACTTTTATCAATATTACTATGGTTTCATACTTAATGCACGATCAATACCATTAAAATACTTTTCAATTAATGACAAAAGTTCTTCTTTGGTCGCTCTCGTTTTAGCTTCTGTAGAATAAACTTTAGTATACATCAGTTTTAATTCCTCGAGCGAAATGTTTTTTAAGCAATTTTCTTTTGCTCCTGCTTCATCCTTATTGTATGTCAAATGTTCAATATAAAATTTTTTCGCCATATCTTCATTAGTAATTAGTTTGATTTCATCCCGTATAATTGGATTTTTAGCAGCTGTACTTTCGCCCGTACTGTTTATAATTTTTTTGATTAATTCTTCAACCTCATCAACAGAATATTTAAAATATCCCTTGCGAAAGATTTCACTAGAGCCATAAAAATCTTTGTAAATTTTCGTCAAGTGATTAAGTATATCTTTATCTTTTACGGTCATATGGTAGCCTCGCTTTCTATGCTCAAATCATATCAGCTTAATATTTCAATAATATATTTAGTTATTGTATCGTATTCACTGTGAATATTACCATTGCTGAGTGTAATTGGTATTCCATAATTTGAAGGAGTACTTCTATTATCAAGATGTCTTATATAAATATTGAATATATGATTTAACTTATCATAAACATATTTTGTTCCAGTAATCATTGATCTTGGTTTCACTGAAGTAATTGCTCTATCTAAAGCTGTCAAAACATCCATATTTCCTCCTGAACTACGATTTTTATATAATGTCTCAAGCACACCAATAAATTGGGGCCTTTCACCAAAATAATCCTTTAGTATGACTCCTCCTATATTATTATCATAAGCATATTTTAAATATGTACTTTCGATCTCTGTTATATAATCTGCAACACCATCTGTACTTATCTCATCTCCTACAGTCGGTATTAAGTAATAATCGCATGCTAAAAATACACTCTGAATAATTAGATTACTTGTTGGCGGACAATCAATCATTATAAAATCATAGTTTTTATCGCTGTTTTGTATATCAAAAAGAAGTCTAGATATAACCATTATATTTTTTGTATCTTTAGAAAATCTATCGGCAATATCATTTATTCTGCTGTTTTTCATGTCTAGAACAGTGGGAATGAAATCTAAGAAACCATTGTTTTTCGAATGTTTTGGAATGTTTTTTACAGAATTTTTGATTTTTTCAAAATTCGTATATATATTTCCTTCTAGAATATTTAATCGAGTAGTCTGAGAAATATATTCTCCATACAATTCCAAAGCATAATTTAGAGTGTTGTTAACAGCTAGTGCTGATAATTTTATATTAGTACAATCTTCGCAAATTTTGCTTAACGAACACTGTGGATCTAAATCAATTAGTAAAACCTTTTTGTGATATTTGGTAGCAAGTTGCGCAGCAATTTCAAAAACTGTCGTTGTTTTTCCAACCCCGCCTTTATAATTCCCAAAGAATATTTTTTTAGCCACATCAATACCCCCTATTTCAATTTAACTATTTCTATCTTCACTTCTGGTTTACTTTTTTTAACTATCTTTAATGCTTGTCCATTTTCTAAATCTATACGAGTTTCCTCAGACTCTAAAAGTATATGATCTTTTTTATTCGTAGGTGCTGCCTCAATACTAAATTTCGAGAGCACCCTTAGTATTTCAGCTCTCGATACTTCCCATGGTAATTTTGCAGGTTTGGAATTTGCATTCCTATCTCCTGAAAGAATAACCTGAATGCTAATTTCTCCAGAAATTATAGAATCTGCTATAGGGATATCAAGAGTCTGGCACCGAGCTAAATTGATAGTATTATACGGCTGCCTTCCCCTATACTCAAGATATAGCTTGTATAAATAAAGTATATAGGTTTCTGTTAATCTGCAAATTCTTCGCAACGGATAAGATAATTTATTTGCAGATTCTTCCTCATACTTATGTACAGATATAAGTCTTGGGGCATAAGTATTATCTAAGAATATATCAAAAGCTTCTCCTGCTTGAGATTTTAATGTTTTTATCGAATTATAGTACTTCTGCAACTCACCATAATAGTCAATAAGATATGGCATCATAATATTAGCTCTATCTTCTGGCAATACCGCGTCGAGATCAATACAACATTGTCCATCTGGAGTATATGTACACAAATTAATCAACTCATTCTCCAAGTAAACTCTTTTTGTATAATCTATCTTTAAGCAACTTGATGTATCTTCAGGACTTTTTCTAAAGTTGTTAATCATCATATAACTAAGATTATTCTTCAATTTGAACGTTTCTGTCTGTGATACGATTTGTGCCGGTATCAATTCAGAAATAGCATTTCTTCTTTTTCTGGTTTCGCTCATCATAATATCACAGTCTTGTCCAACCAAAATGTAGATTTTCCCATCATTATCTATGAAAACATCACCTGCTGCCGGAGGCTGATAAAACTTATTTACATTATAATCAAATGCTTCAAAAGTATTAAGCATATTTAAATCATCAGAAATTTCATAATCTCCAATTTCAACCTGATTGATTAGATTAGTTAATCTCACGATATAAAGAATTACATTACTTTTAGATAATTCATAATCACACATGGTACTAATCCAAGTATTAATGATTTGGTAATTTGCAACTCCTTCATATACAGCCATTTGCGACAGGTAGAATGCAATATTCCTGTTGATGGTCGCTTTCGAAAAAGTATCAAAAAGCCCTTTTATCACTTCATCTTTTAACTTACTTATTGCATAATTATATGTACTTCTGAGTAGTGCTGATTGTAAATTACTTTGAGCTACGGACTTATTAACATATTCAAGGAAAACATGTTCATCTATATTTTCAGTTTTTTCATGCGAAGTGACTATGGCTCCAATAATACTATTTCGCTTATCAGTATTAAAACTTCTTATTTCGTCAATAATATTTTTAGCCCTTTTTTCACCGGAAAGCTCATTATCGATTATGCAGCAGAGGCAAGTAAATTCATTGGTTGTATTTTTATAGAACTTTTGTAAATCGTCCTTAAATGACCTGCTGTTTTCAGCATCAAAACTTGCATATATCCTAAACGGTTTCCATCTATTTTCAGATAGCAGATAATCATCGAATATTCTTTGATAACAAGGTGGAATGTTAATGCAAAGCCCATACTTTAATAATAGCTTCGCCAAATAGTCTACATTAGGCAGTTCAATAGCATTATATAAACCACTCAGGCTATCATACTGTGCTGATTCCCGTACTCTTATAATATCCATAGCGGATTCGATATCATCCCTTATGACCTCTTCATTCCAACTTTCTATAAGGGGAAATAATTTATCCATACATTCGGAATAGCTTTTTAAAGATAATGCAAAATCGTTATGATCTTTTTCCAGTTCTGAAATAAAGTTCTTTCTGCTCTCTACATCCATCCTCGAAATAGAATAAAGAAATTTAGATTTATCTATTTCCGCATCTGCAAGAGAAAAATCATCTTCAAGAAAAACTATCATGGCACAGTCAACATTGTTAAAAAATATTTTATAATCAATTTGCTCCATTACAGTTCCTCCGCTTTATCTGTTGTGAGTAAAAATTTATAGCGATTACCAAACTCATTTAGATCAGGCAATAAGATAATGTCTCCATTAAATGAATTCATTAACTTCTTTACAATATATAGTCCCATGCCACGACCTTCATTATATGGTTTTCCCGATTGAAGCGGTTCAAAAAGTATATCCTGCATGTTAGGTGTAACCCCTGTACCAGTGTCTGAAACAACTAATCCATCGGCCCCAAGCGGTTCTACTATAATCTGATCGTCTCCGCTATATGCATAAGCAGAATCTTTTTCTGCTCTTTTACGACGTATATCAATCCAGTATCTAGAATTACTAAATAAATTATAAAAGACATGGACCAAAACACCTTTTGGGACAAACCAGCTTAAATCATTTGTTTCGCACACCAGGTCTATCTTGCTGGATTTTGATGCCTTCATCAAATTAGCATATACTTGCCCTGCAAGTTCTTTAATATTCTGTTCAATAAACTCATCATATGTTCCTTTTTTAATAAACGTTTTTTCAAGGAATGAATACATATCTCCTATTCGGAGTATTTTATTTGAAATTACATTATAACTATTTTTTATCGGATAAACATGTGAGTTGTATACTTTAGCTTCCTTATTCTCAGAAAAATAATTTTTTAGAGATTCAAAATGCCCATCAACTTGATTATCAATATTAGTTGTACTTAACGAATGCAGTTCATGAGTTATAGTTTCTGTAATTAAACCATTTGCCATCAACTTGTAATTATTGTAAGATTCCACTTCAATAATTTTCAATTGTTGATCCGCTTCTGCTAATAAATTCGCAGCTTCAGAGTGTGTATCCTGATCTTCTATAAAGTGCTCATTTATATCATCAATAACTTTTGTAACAAATTCATATGTTGTTTTGGGCATACTTGCAGAAGCACCATCTATCACGACCTTTTTCTCCAGCGTTCGTGAGACTTCTTGAATGGTGCTCATCATTTTTTTGTTTTTCTTAATCATTTGTTGAACTAAGTCAACATTTTTCTTTACACGTTTTGTTAAAGGCTCACCAAGTAGTCCCGTCTCCTCCAGAATGACTTTTACTATGCCATTTGCTTTCTGATTTAGTTCATAAAACAATCTATTAAATACAATATAAATTAAGTTTTTGAAAGCTTCAGAAACATAGTTCTGGCTTATATCCAAACGTGAGCTTATCTCTTTAATTTTTTCTTGGTGAGGATCGTTAAGTGAAACATAGCCAACAGTGTTCCCTAAATCAAATCTAAACCATTGTTGTCCTTTAGTTCTATATTGCTGTAGTTTAATCCAGTCGCTTTCTTTATTTCCTAAAAAGCCAATTCGATAGCTTCCTCTATATAACTTAATCCCATTATAATTATCAAGGAATTGCTTCAGTTTTTTCAAATCAACGTTTTGGATTTTGTCGCTTTTGTTTCTTTGCTTAACTGATTCAATAATAATATTATCTCCAATTGCTGCATTCTGCTTGAAACTATATATTTCACCAGAAATAGGCGCAATTTCACATAGCCTGCTTACCATTTTTAAGGCTTCATCATAAAAGTATTTTTGAATAGTTTCTTTATTATTTTTATTTATTAAATTTGGATAAACATCCTCATAAAATGATGCTATTCGTTCACATAATTCCTCTTGGTTTATTGTAAATGTTAATGCTTGATCAATTCTTGAAGTGTTTTCGTTTAATAATTCTTGGTAAAAATCATGAGGCTTTTTTAAGCGTGTAAAAGCATCAGCCTTTACTAAAGCGCGATGAATACGTTCAATATACCATGGTTGTAATTTCAATCCATAGTTTAATGAGATATCATTATTGCTGTTGTTAAATGAAAAGTAATGTATGCTCTCTGATAATTCTAGCATTTCTCCCGGAAAGCGAGTCTCCAAAGGCTTATCATTAAAATACATATTAATTACTGCTGACGGCCTTGCAGAATTAAACGGTGAAACCAAAAAATTTAAAGCAGATTGCAAATCCCGATTAATATTAGTTATTTCATTTGTAGAATCTAGACTCAATTGCACAGGATATTCTAGTAACTCTTCGAAGTTAACATTAAATATCCATAATCTAGTGTAGCTATCAGGTGATCCAGTTATCTGATCATATGGAACAACCTCTTCTCCCTTTACTATTTTATTCCAATCTAGATATGTTAACGATATAAAATCTTCACTTTCTGATGCAGTCTCAACAATAAGTGCCTCTCCGAGACGTTGAGCCGCCAACCTACCGATGCCTTTTTCGCCAAGAATTATGTCATCACCTGTTTTATTTGATTTTATATCCGTTCCTATTTTTAAAAATCCATCTTCCAATTGGGCAGTGGACATTCCGAAACCTTTATCTTCAACAATAAGAACAGATGATCTTTTCAAATTCTCCGGAACAAAATTTAAAACCTCCTTAGGAAGAGCAGTAAGAAAATTCTTGCATTTAGTAATTTTTTCAAATTGTTCAAATAAATGGATATTAACTGTTTTCGATTTTGCATCAATCGAGTTTTTAATAAGTTCAATAATCGCTACATCTGGAGAAGTGATAAGATCCCGCCCCAGATGCTGTATTATTCTCGGATCAATAACTATTTTCTTTTCACCCATTAAAGTTCACCTCATCAAATATTTGATTTAGGAATTCATTAACTGTCCGTGCAATCCCCAAGGCCATAAGATATGGAACACCGTTTCCTATTACTTTAAATTTGTGAGTTAAAGGCATGTCATCTGGTAAACAGAACCATGTCGGTAATGATTGTATTGCCATTGCTTCTGCTACACTTAATCTTCTCGTTTTATATGGGTGGAGATGCACTTCATTATTTCCATATGCAGCAGTCGGTGAATACCTCCAGCGATGCAGCCTTTTAAATGACTTTCTACTTGTATCTCCTTCTGGAATTTGCAACATTTTTGTTCGACCAGCTTTTACCTGAAATGTATCCCTACCATTGGGATGATTTCTAACGTTATTATTTGCAAACCAATGTTCCACTGTAAGAACCTCTGGCACAGGATAACGAAAAATCCGGCGACTGTTTTCTCTATATGGTTGTTCTGTTGGCCATGGTAGATGTTTAATAGCATCTGCATCAAATTCAGCAAATTGTAGCCATGGGAAATCAAGTGTATTGTCATCCTGTATTGGTATCGCTCTCTCAGGATTATTATTTAGAACACCTATCATAATTACTCTATCTCTATCCTGAGGAACCCCAAAACTTAAGGAATTTAGTATAGTGTCTGAAGTTGTATAGCCTGCATTAGCTAAAGCATGTTTCAACTCATCAAAATACTCTCTATGCTTAGCAGTTTTGACCAATCCACGAACATTTTCGAAAATAAAAAAATCAGGCTGTTGCGCAATTATTAAATCAACATAACTCTGTGCTAATATACCGTTTTCTCCGTCCCTCCCAAGATTTTTACCGCCTACTGAGAAATCCGGGCATGGAGGACCGCCTATAAATCCAACTATATTATCTAAGTCATGTTGCTCTTGTAAATATCCTTGTAAGATAAGTGCATTGTCAGCAATCAAAAAATCATTTATATCTCTGCAATGATATCCATATATCGGTTGCTGGATGTTATGATGTTGCCTAGTATAAATGTATGCGTTTAAAAAAGATTCTTTATATTCGTTTACAAATACTATATTATAATCCAAATCATTAT
Organism: Intestinibacillus massiliensis; assembly: GCA_029267335.1. Lineage (GTDB taxonomy): Bacteria > Bacillota > Clostridia > Oscillospirales > Butyricicoccaceae > Intestinibacillus > Intestinibacillus massiliensis_A. The sequence goes on from JAJUJC010000006.1 coordinate 108,792, forward strand.
CTTCAAAGCCAAGATCCAATAGTCCTGCTCCAGAAAAAAATGAAAAAAGTGAAATCGCCATAAATCTCCTCGCCTAATCAATATGGTGAAAACTTAAGAGTCACCATAATTATATTTTTTATTTTTGACTCTCATTAATAAATTCTACGATATCTCCTATATCACATGAAAGTGCAGTACAAATGCGCATTAAAATATCCATAGATACTGTTTCATTTCTTCCAAGCTTAGCTAAAGTACCGGCGCTAATACTCGCCGCTAATTGCAAGTCTATCTTTTTCATATTTTTATCAATTAATAATTTCCATAGTTTCTTATAACTTACTTGCAAAATTTTACACCTCGCGACTATATTTATTTATACACTCTATTAGAATAGCATTAATTTCGTCAACAATCAAGAGATAATCTCTACACATGTAGAGATTATCTCTTGATTGTTGGTTGTATCATAATTGGGCTTCATAATTCATAATTTTTTATTACATCAGAATTGTGCAGCCACTCAAGTGATTTCAATCGAACTTCTAATTTCCCCGATTCATGTATTTTTACACTTTCTATCAGTAAATAAACTAAGCTGTCACTATACTCAAGAATGTTGAAAATACCAATTTCTTTCTGCAATCTGTCATTGATAGCATCCACAATAACTCTATGTAAAACACCCTCATCTATAGAAGGCGAGTTCTTGCATGCTTTTGGTCCATTCTTCAACCTGTTCTTGCATCTCCACACGGCTTTTACTTTGCCAGGCTTTTTCCACAGCACCCTGCAGTAAGGATATCCGCATTCACCGCAAAATAGGACATTGGATAGCGCATACTTGGAACTGTATCTCTTTTTTACAGAACCATTCTCATAAGACATTCCGTTTCTTTTTGATCTTTCCCGCTGTACCTGCTCAAATTCGTCTATAGAGACGATGGCTTCATGATTTCCCTTGACAAAATATTGCGGAACGTACCCCTTATTAATAACCCGTTTTTTTGTCAGGAAATCAACCGTGCTTGTTTTCTGGAGCAGCACATCACCCATATATTTTTCATTGCTTAACATGTTCAGGACTACGCTGGAATGCCACTTTTCCTTGCCTGTGACAGTTTTTATTCCTGCGGCTTCAAGTGATCGGCATATTTGATGACTGCTTTGTCCCTGCAGATATAAATCAAAAATCATTTTAACAACTTTCGCTTCCTCTGGAACGATAACCAGCCTGCAGTTTTCATCTTTGATATAGCCCATAAATTTTTTATGATTAACCAGAACATATCCTTTTTCAAACTTACGTATAATACCCCAGCGTGTGTTTTCACTAAGATTTCGGCTTTCTTCCTGTGCTTGGCTGCTTAAGATTGTTAGCAGAAGCTCTCCTGAGTTCTCCAGGGTATTAATCCCTTCCTTTTCAACTATGACACCGATATTTTTATCTTTGAGCTTTCGAATGTACTGCAGTGAATCCACTGTATTTCTGGCAAATCGGCTGACCGATTTTGTGATTACCAGATCAATCTTTCCTAGCATACAATCGTTGAGCATTGCTTTGAAATCATCACGCTTCTTTATATTTGTTGCACTTTTTCCGTCATCGGCATAAATACCAGCCAGTGTCCATTTATCATTTTTTCTAATTTTTTCTGTATAATATGCTACCTGCGCTTCATAACTGTTTTCCTGCTTCTCCTGACTTGTACTCACCCGGCAGTAAGCTGCTACCCGCAGTCTCTTTAATCCCGGTCTGATAAGCTTGTTATATTCTTCTTTTGCCGGAATAATAATTACCTCTTTTTCTTCCTCATTCATATTAATATACCTTTTATCATAACTATCATGTTTTTTGAAACCTACCAATAGGCGGCTATAACCACTGGTTACTGCCGCCTTGTTGTCAGCCATAATAAGAAACCCTTTGCTTCATCACAATTCCAGACTTGAATTGTATCTCAAGCGTATCCTCGCTTATAACCTTGATACTCTGAAGCAGTCTCCGCACCAGATCATTATCAAATTCCCGCACCTCGCAGGACACCTTTTTCAGGCAGGTATCCATGTCATTGACCCTCTGCTGAAAATTCGTAGCCTGCTTTTGTTCTCTGATGATATCCAGCTTCTTTTGATTAAGCCCTTTGATCTGCTCAGCAATTTTTTGATACTGTTCATCAAAATCCTCGGTAACAGAACCTTTTTGAGCGTTTTCCTCAATCAAAGCCAGCATATCACCTTGAAGCCTTGTGATCTGTTCGTCGTATTCGGTAGGTACATTTTTCGTCGAGTAGCTGCCGATGACCTGAATTACATTCTCTCTGAAGGCTCCTACAAAATCACCGCGGTTTTCAACGACACTGTTGATTGCGGTCATGACCGCTTCATTTAGTACTTCCTCTTTAAGCGTATATTTCCACACGGGCATCACCTTTATCTCAGTATCGGTGTGTGCAGTTTCGGGCAGGTCAAACCGCACCTGCGCATCCGGGACATAACAGGAACCACCGCCTGAACTACCGCCCGGCGTGGGTGTCGACGTCGGTGTTGGAGACGGTGTCGTTGTCGGCTGTTCCTTATCCGGGTCGGTAGGCGTCGGTGTGGACTGTCCATCCTTCGGCGCTGTCGGAGACTGAGTTGGTGCGGTGGAGTCGGTTGCCGAGGATGTCGGGGACGGCGTTGGAGTAGCCGGCGTTGGGATCGTCTTATCGATCAGATCATTGGCTTCTCCTTTGGTCATCGGGTCGTTCGGATGGAGCTTATTGTCCTCCGTATCTCCGATGATGCCATCCTCCTTTCCTACGATAACATAGCCCTTATCATCGTCTGCAATATCCGACTGGTCATCGTAGCCGCTGTGTCCCTGGGTGTTTTTCGCTTCCTCGTCCTGGCCCTTGGCCCGCACAATCATTTTGATGATCTCGGCGCGGGTGATGGGCTCGTCTGGCTTGAAGCCGTCTTGGTAATCGGCTGGATCAATGATGCCTGCATCAACGAGGGCCTCAATATACTTCTCTGCCCAATGCCCGTCGATTTCGGAGAAGCTGGGCGTGTCCTTGTCTGATTTTGAGGTATCCAAATCAAGCTCCTTTGCCAGCTCCGCAGCAAATTCCCCGCGGGTGATGATGTCGTTCTTCCCGACGAAATTCTCTGGATGCAGACGGTAGGCTGTGTAAATACCGCCGCAGACCAATACCACCAGCAGAAGAGCTAAAAGAAGGATACCTTTCTTTTTGCCTTTTATGTTCATATAATTTTCATTCCTCTCTTTCCTCATAAATTTGATTGTGACAAGACCGGAATCAGCACATACTGACTCCGGCCTTAAATCCTGACATACTTCACAGCTTCATCTCCATACCGCCCGGCTCCTGATCCCCCCGGTGTGTATCCAGGATGTCCTGTGTTGGATAGAGAAGCTTGCCTTCCTCCATTTCAAAAACGCAGAAGTCATCCCGGTCACAAATCATGATCCTGTGCTGGTAGTCCCTTTGCATTTCGATGTAATCCTGTACCTCCTTAGGGCTGCACAACCACACTCCAGAGGTATAGCGACCGTCAGGCAGGTAGCAGTAGCCCGAGTATTGCGGCTCGTTTTCCTTTAAATCCAAGGCACCAACCGGCCGAATTTGGGAAAGTTGAAGACGAGCCTTTTCAGAAAGGATTTCCGGTTTTGCGATGCCGAGGACATCGCTCCGGTTCCAGCGGATGTTTTCGCCATCTGCTAGAGAGACAGTAAAAATTGAACGTCCGATGGGGTTCGGATTGCTACCGTTACCTCCAGTACAGAAATAGAGCTGGCAATCCGCGCTCTGATATTCCTCAGGCAGTGCCGAAGAATGAAGCACAATGACCTTACCTGCAATAGACATATCATATCCGATCGACTGACAGTCCTCTTTTGTCAGTAATAACCCTTCACTCATGCCGCGGCTCCTTTCTTTCAATCAGCTCCAAAAGTCTGGCCGCAATGGAAATCTGTTTATCCTGCGGCATATCTCGAATAGCTGCATGAATGAAGGCTTCCACCGCCTCTGGGGACTGGTCGCCCACCTCAATGAGATCAACCTTCTTCACGCTTACCGTTCCTTGGCTGATGCCGACCTTCACGATATCACCGTAGTCCATCCCGGATACGTCGCGAAGCTCCTTGGGGATGAGGACGCGCCCTTTGCCATCCATGATTTTATAAATTGGTTTTGCTTTCATACAAAATAGCCCTCCTTTTTCATGACCTCACGCACAGTTTCAGGATAGATGCCGAAGGATTGAAATAGAGTCTTAAGATCATCCGGCAGCTTGTTCAGAACATCTGACTCCTTGATAATGATGGCACCTGACACGCAGGTGACGTCCAGATCACTGTCGATAGGAATTCCAGCGGCGTTCAAAAGCTCATGAGGCAGCGCGAAGTCATCTTCTATTTCTTCATTTGTATCCTTATCGTCGTCCGGAGCAAAGGCAAAAACAGCAGAATCGTCAGGTGAAACAAACATTACCGGGCAGGGTATCACCCCTTCCTCAAAAATCGCCAGGGTCACGGTTATCTCAGAGCCGGGTTGAAGAGCCGTTGCGTTAATAAACTCTATGGGTAACAACAGGCGGCCTTACTCGTCTATGCGGATATGTTTTTCAATCAGTTTCATAATGGTTATCCTCTTTAATATGATTTTTGAATAGTTATTCCTTTCCATTAAAACCGGCAAGGTCAAAGAGTCCCAGCTGAGTTGGCATATCCCGAAGTCGTTCGCCAGTGTCGTAGTTAGAGATAAGAACTTCGGCATATTCGCAACCGTTGTCATACCGTTGGGCGAGATTGTTCAGGCGGCTGACAGATTCGATCCGGAAATCTTGATACAACTCACGTATGAATTCACGGTCATTGTAGCTGACCAGCCATTTCCCCTGACAAGCTACCAGTGTATCCCGCAAGCGGTAGTGATCTTCCTTGAGGAACTCCACTGCATAGTGGCCTTCCGTCATGTAATACGGCGGGTCACAGTAGATGAATGCGTTTTCTCGGTCGTACTGTTTAATCAGATATTCAAAGTCCTTGTTCTCGATAACCGTATCCTTTAATCTGCGGCTGCCCTGCCAGAGAAGGTTGAATGTTTTGCGTATATCAAAGGGCTGGCATCCATAGCTGGTGCAGCCGCTTCCGTAACTGTAACGAATAATTTTGAAGAAAACAGCCGCACGTTTTATGTCATTCATTTGTGCTCTATCCAGAAGAATTGGCTTGATTTCATCAAGCTGTGGTTGGGTGAGATATTGCTCTGCAATCTCCAGCTCCTCTTGCAGGTATTCGTTTGTGAAAGCCTCCTTCTCTAAATATTTTTTAAGTACAGAAAATTCATCCCGGCCGTTTAGGGGTAAAAAATTTAGTTCCTTTAAAAGTGCCATTGGACGATCACGGACACAGCGAAAAAGATTTACGAGATCCGAATTGAAATCGTTATATACCTCCATTGACGTATCCGGAGGGCGGCCGAACAATATCCATCCTCCGCAACCAAAAACCTCAATGTACCTGCCAAACTCCTTGGGCATTCTTTGGTAAATGAGATCCCGCAGGGCTTTCTTACCTCCCACCCAGCTGATAATGCTGTTCATCCCATCACCTGCCTTTCTTCTTACCGTGCATCCGATCCAGATCGGTTTTCAGACAAGAGCCGTCAGGACTCCAGCAAATAAAGCCAACGCCTGGATAGGGACAGCCCTCGCAACGGGAAAGCTCCTGTGGTGATGGCACGGTATATTTTTTCGGAGGACCGGTGATCTCTGCAGCTGTCTTTTTTTCTGTTGTAACATCATGGTTCATGGAACATACTCCTTTCTCGGAAAAACAAAAAGGCGCTGCCTTTTTGTTTAAAGACAACGCCTTCTTGGTTTTATATTAGTTGTATAGATCACAGCAATTTGCTGTAACAAAAAAACGCACTTCAGAGAGTGCTATTTGTCCGTTCAGTTTTTCATTCAACCCATAGCCTGACCTCCGTATCCGAGGTCAGGCGAGCTATTTTTCAACTCCTGCTCAAGCTTTAAGGAATAGTTTTCGTGATTCCAGAAGCTGACGTAGATATCTCCGTCCAGCGTTTTGATGGGTCGCTGTTCAAGCCCTTCACCGTACCCGTCAGCGTTCTGACAGCACACATAATTAATAAGTGCAGCAGTTTTTTCTCCTGAGAGCGATTCCCTCAGTCCTGCGGTCATGACTCCCCACAGATCACCGTCGACGATTTCCACTGAAGGGTGTAGGCTATATACCTTCTCTTTGAGAATTTCATCATGAATATACTCGGCAAGACCTCGATCATTTTCAAAGTGCCGGTTCTTTTTTGCGATTGCCGCAAGTATTTGATCCTCATACGCCACCGCCTCCCTGGGTGGGATATACTCACGCTCATCCTCCGAGCAATCATACTGAGGATAGGTGAAAATCTTCAGAGGGAAAAAGATACGCATTGTATCGTTTGCCATTTGTTTTCCTCCATTCTTTTATTTGTACCCTTAAAAAAGGCATAAAAAAAGCAGGGGTATCTTTGTTTAAAAATACTCCCCGCTGATTTCCTAAATTCATTTGATATTTGATTTATAAATAAATCGAAATTTTTACTTCATACCAAGATATGATTAGTGCAAACTTTCTCATATTGCATCTGTAATTTATATAAATCGCACTCGCTCAAATCCCGTATTGTTTGTACCAATTCATTTAACTTTTTATCATCTAGTGGCATTCAATATTCGTTGTCATCATCTTTGTTTGAGCATCACTTAAAGAATAATTGCCTACATAAGCATAAATTCCGATTCTATCCATAAGTATATGCAGATTGCCTGTCCTAGGATCTCTATCAAATGTTTGCAGTGAAACGATAAAATTCACACCATTTCTTTTGACACAAACCCACATCCAATTACGTAAATCGTGTTTTTCCTTCAGCCTTCCGCCAGAGTTATAATTCTTATCACCAGCTTGAGCATATGGCTTCTCAAAATCATCTTGCGTACGAAAAAAGCTCGAAATTTTATTTCGCTCTTTTTTTCTCTCCTCATTATACATATTTTTTATCGCTGAAAAATCCAATGTACTTCGCCTCCAAACTTCTGTTGGACTTTATGTCATCTATAAAAACGGCCAAAAAATCGGGCCGAAATTTGCACTTTTCGGTCTCGATTTTCGCCCTTTTTTCGTTCTCAAACCACAACATCTTGTGGTCAAAGTCTATTTTTTGTCCTCCGAACTACATTTCGTCATCAGAATTATCGCTTCAACGTGTGGCGTTCTCGGGAAGAGGTCGAACGCTTTGCAGCGCGTGGCGTGATAACCGTGCTCCTCGAGCAGCTTTACGTCGCGCGCGAGTGTGGCGGGGTCGCACGACACATACACAATGCGGGCGGGCGACAGCGCGGCTGCCGCGTCGATCGCGGTCTCGTCTAGTCCCTTGCGCGGCGGGTCGACGACGAGCACCTCGGGCCGCTCGCCGCGCTGCGCGAGCATGACCGCCGCTTGTCCGGCGTCGGCGCATAAAAACTCGACGTTGGACAGGCCGTTGCGTTGTGCATTTTCTTTTGCGTTCTCGACCGCCTCGGGCACAGTTTCCACGCCGATGACGCGCCCTGCGCGGCGTGCAAGTGCAAGCGTAATTGTTCCCGCACCACAGTACAGGTCGACAACGGCCTCCTCGCCGGACAAACCGGCAAAATCGAGCGCACAGTCATACAGCCGCTCCGCCTGCGCGTGATTGACCTGATAAAATGCATGTGGAGACAGAAAAAAGACATTGCCGCACAGCGTATCCTCGAGCGTCGCTTCCCCCCATAACGTGACGGTTTTTGCGCCCAGAATGACGTTGCCGGGCTTGTGGTTGATGTTCAGCGTCAGGCTGACGAGCGACGGGATGCCCTCGGTGAGTGCTTTGATGAGTTTGTCCTGCGCGGGCAAACGGCGCGCCGCCGACACCACGCAGACCTGGGTCTGTCCACTCACCGCGCCCACGCGCACATAGACATGGCGCACGATGCCCTGCCCTGTCGCTTCCTCATACGGTGCAACCTGATTTTCCTCCATCCAGCGCCGCACAAGCGCGGCCGCGGCATCCGCCTTGGGCGACTGGATGAGACAGCGATCGAGCGCGACCAGATCGTGGCTGCGCGGACGATAAAAGCCCGTGATCGGATGTCCGTCTGCATCGCTGCCGACCGGATACTGCGCCTTGTTGCGATAGCCCTCGGTGCTGGGTGCGCCCACGATCTCCTCGACTTCGAGCGACAGTCCGCCGATGCGGGTCAATGCATCCTGCACCTTTTTGCGTTTTGCGCGCAGTTCTTCGGTGTAGGTGATATGCTGCCAGCAGCAGCCGCCGCAGCGCGCGGCATAGGGACAGGCAGGGTCAATGCGTTCCTTAGAGCGCACCACAAAATTTTCGATGCGTCCAAACGCCATTTTGCGGTTGACCTTGACGATTTTGATATCACACTGATCGCCCACTGCGCCGCCCGGCACAAAGACCGCAATGCCGCCGATGCGCGCGACCGCCGCTCCCTCCGCCGTATAGTCGACAAGCTCTGCGCGATAAATTTTATTTTTTACAAGTTCCATGACTGTTCCGTTCCTTTTCCTGCTTTCGTGCGGCAGGATGCCGCATACTGACGTAAATGTTAGATTCATTGTATCATATCGCGGTATCGAATTCCACCTTTTCACACATACTAGGCGCAAACGAAAGGAGTGAACTATATGGATTCTCCGAGATCGCAGGAGGAAATGCCGGTGGGGCTGATGATGCGCATGGCGCATGATACCCGCGCGATGGACGGTTTTTTCTCGATGCCACATGATCGTCAGCAGCAGATGCTCGATTACATCCGCTGCGCTCCGACCGGTACCGCCGCGAAAAGCCGCATTGAAGAAGCAATCGGTGCGCTACAGGACGGCAGCGAATTTTCTCAATTTTCCCATGTTGATCGCGTGTAAAAAAACTGCGGGCTGCACCCAAAATGCAGTCCGCAGTTTTTTTACATGTTCGGCAGCAGTTCCTGCTCGATTGCCATGTCCACGCTCATTACACCGTTTGCGACCGTCGCGAACGCGTCAATGAAGCGCGTAATGCTCGCAAGCACGAGCGACAGGTTATCCGCCATAAACGTGATGACCTTTTCCAGCTCCTCGCCTGTGTTTACCAGTGTATTGTGCTTGAGATAGAGCTGATGCGCGGGTGTAAAATACCCAAACGAGCCGAGTGCGCAGTAATCGTTGCAATGTTCGCAGCAGCGCTTGACTTCGCGCGCGTTCTCCTCCGGCAGACCGGTGAACAGCGTCGCGTAGTATTGCAGCAGACCCATATCCTCCCCCGGCATGGGCATCGGGATGAAGCACATCTCGATCAGAATATCTTGCATGATCTTGCCCGTGCGCGGGTGCTCAATGCGCAGCAGGGTCGGGTGCGTGGGGTCGTCCGACTGTACCGCCTCGGCGCGGAAGCCGTTTTCCTTGAGTACAGCCGCCATACAGTCAAAAATCTGCATTGCTTTTTCGTTATTCATTGTAAAACCTCTTAAATTTGCTTATTTTACACCAATATCGGTGCGATAATGCGCCTTTTCAAACGAGATGCGATGCACATCGGCATACGCCTTCGCAATCGCCTCATCGAGAGTCGGCGCAGTAGCGGTCACGCCAAGAACACGTCCGCCGCTCGTGACGAGCTTGTTGTCACGCAGTGTCGTACCCGCATGAAACACATAGCTGTCCTGCACAGCGTCCAGTCCTTCAATGATCTTGCCCTTTTCGTAAGACTTGGGGTAGCCGCCCGACGCCATGCACACACAACATGCCGCGTTATCCGCCCAGCGGATGTCGATCTCATCGAGCTTTTCGTCGATGACCGCGCCGAAAATATCGAACAGGTCGCTGTCCAGACGGCTGAGCACCGCCTGTGTCTCGGGGTCACCGAAGCGCGCGTTGTATTCGATGACCTTGGGGCCCTTAGGCGTGAGCATCAGACCGAAATAGAGCACGCCCTTGAACGGACGGCCCTCCGCTGCCATCGCCGCGACTGTGGGCTTGAAGATGGTCTCCATGCACTCGGCGGCGATTTCCTCGGTATAGAAGCGCGAGGGCGAAAACGCGCCCATGCCGCCGGTATTGGGACCTTCGTCGTGGTCGTATGCGCGCTTGTGATCCTGCGCGGACGGCATGGTCTTGAGGGTCTTGCCATCGACGAACGCGAGTACGGAAACCTCGGGACCGGTCAGAAATTCCTCAATGACCACGCGCGCACCCGCACCGCCGAACGCGCCGCCGTCGATCGCGTCGCGCACCGCTTCGATCGCCTCATCTTCGGTCATCGCGACGGTCACACCCTTGCCGAGTGCCAATCCATCTGCTTTGATGACGATGGGTGCGCCCTGCTCCCGGATATAGGCAATCGCGTCCGCCGAGTTTTCAAACACGGCATAGCCCGCGGTCGGGATGTGGTACTTGCGCATGAGCTCCTTGGCAAAGGACTTAGAGCCTTCGATGATCGCCGCATTCTTGTGCGGGCCAAAGGCACGAATGCCCGCCGTCTCGAGCGCGTCTACCATACCAAGTGCAAGCGGATCATCGGGCGCGACCATGACAAGGTCGGGGTGGTTCGCCTGCGCGAACGCGACGATACCGTCGATGTCGGTCGCTTGGAGGTCAACACACTCCGCATCCTGCGCGATGCCGCCGTTGCCGGGCGCGCACCAGATATGATCGACCTTTGGACTTTTCTTCAAAGTATGGCAAATGGCGTGCTCCCGCCCGCCGCCGCCGATGACTAAAACTTTCATAGCTTTCCTCCGCTGATATGAATGAAATACCGCCGTGCGGCAAGCAAAAACCGGATGCCGATGACAAGCGCACTCACCATGAACGCAAATCCCGCAAACAGCAGGCAAAGCTGCACGAGCACCTGCGCATGCGCGGACAGCGGCAGCTTTGTCACGCCGTAAGAGCCCGTTGCGCTCAGCGCGATGGCAAGCGCCGTGAAGCCCGTCCAGTGTTTTCCGCGCGAGGCGAGGGCCTCGGGTGCGCCGGCAGAACGCAAATGCATGCGTAGCGCACAGTTAAGCTCCGCAAAATTCCAGACTGTCACGCCGCCCGTGATGAGGAGAAACACCGCTTGGAACAGGACTTCCGATGAAATGCCAACCAACTGATACGTCCCCTGCATCATTTGCTGTGCAAGTACTGTGCAACCGCCCGCAAGCAACGCGCCCAGTGCGCCCTTGTAGTGCTTGTCATAGGGAAGCAGCAGCACAACGCCCGCCGCGCCGAGCACATAGCCCGCCGCCGACACCAACCAATACAGTTCGATGCCATTCATCGCCATCGCGCTCGCGGCAAAGCTGCCCGCAACCGTGAACAGCACGCTCGCAAGCACAAGTGTCACGCCGCGCACCGCGCGCTGTGCGTCATTTTTCATGTGCAGATACCCCTTTTCCCATCCGTAAATGCTGTACGCGCAGCAAATCGAGCAGCATGGTCAAACCGGGAGCATACATCAGGATATGATTCCGTGCCACAGACTTTGCATACACGCTCGCGGGGAACCGCAAAGAACCCATCCTGCTCGAAAAACGCCGCTAAAATCAGCCTGACCGCGAGCATCCGATCGCTGAACCAGCGTTTTGTCTGCGCGTTCATGGTTAATGATGGAACAGGCGAATGCCGGTGAACGACATGACCATGCCGTATTTGTTGCAGGTGGAAATAACATGGTCGTCCCGAATCGAGCCGCCCGGCTGCACGATATACTGCACGCCGGACTTGCGCGCGCGCTCGACATTATCGCCAAACGGGAAGAACGCGTCCGAGCCGCAGGTCACGCCGGTCTGCGTGGCGAGCCAATCGCGCTTTTCCTGCGCGGTAAGCGGTGCGGGGCACACCTTGAAGGTATTCTGCCACACGCCGTCCGCGAGCACATCCTCCCACTCGTCGGACAGGTAAATGTCGATCGCGTTGTCGCGGTCGGGGCGGCGGATATTGTCGACGAACTGCAGCGCGAGCGTCTTGGGATGCTGCCGCAGATACCAGTTATCCGCCTTGCTGCCCGCCAGACGGGTGCAGTGGATGCGCGACTGCTGTCCCGCACCCACGCCGATGGTCTGTCCGTTTTTGACATAGCACACCGAGTTCGACTGCGTATACTTGAGTGTGATGAGCGATACCATCATATCGCGCTTGGCGTCCTCGGTCAATGCCTGATTTTGCGTGACAATATTCGTAAGCATGTTTTCGTCGATCTCGAGGAAGTTATGTCCCTGCTCAAAGGTCACGCCGAAGATGTCACGGCGCTCAAGGGGCTTCGGTACATAGTCTGCGTCGACCTTGACAACGTTATAACCGCCCTTGCGCTTGGTTTTGAGGATTTCGAGTGCCTCGTCCGTAAAGCCGGGCGCGATCACGCCGTCGGACACCTCAAGTGCGAGATAATGCGCGGTATCCGCATCGCACACGTCGGACAGTGCGGCCCAGTCGCCGTAGGAGCACAGACGATCTGCGCCGCGTGCACGCACATACGCGCTCGCGATCGGAGACAGCCCCTCAGGCGCGAAGTAGATTGCACGCTCGATGTCGGTCAGCGGCGTGCCGAGCGCCGCGCCCGCGGGCGAAACGTGCTTGAACGAAGCCGCGGCGGGCAGTCCGGTCGCCTGCTTCAGCTCGCGCACGAGCTGCCACGAATTGAACGCGTCCATGAAGTTGATATAGCCCGGACGACCGTTCAGCACCTCGATCGGCAGCTCGCCCTGCTCCATGAAGATGCGGGACGGTTTCTGGTTGGGGTTACAGCCGTATTTGAGTTCCAATTCCTGCATGAAAATACTCCTTTCGGACGTTCACTGGTTCTTGTTGCGGATGATTTGTGTGCATGCGCCGGTCGCAAGATCGGTGTAGCGCACATAGAGTGAAACCTTGTTCTCGGGGTTCAGATATTCCCACAGCATATCCGCGAGCGCCTGCGCGTCGCCCTCGATGCGCACGGTCTTAGGCTCGCCCTCGAAGGAGGGCAGCGGATCGCCGTCGCACTGATAGGTGTGGATGAAATGTCCCAGCCCCGCGACCGGCTTGTCATACTCGAAGAAAAACCGCTTGCAGCACGCCGGATCGCCCTCGAAGCTCTTGAGGATGGAAAGCTGATATGCGCCATCGCGCTCAATGACGCCGGAAATGCGCGGCGTGTAGTTCGGTTCATCCGGCTCAAATTCACGGGTGCGCAGCGCGGCCTCGGGTGCTTCGCCCCGTTTCATCCCCTCCCAGATCGTGTCGGTTTGGTCGCCGTTCGTCACAATCAGGCGACCGTCGTACAGGCGTACCGGATGATAAATAATGAGCGACGGATCGACCATCTTCGACGGATCGAATGCCTCGGTGCGGATGCCGTCCTCGGTCTGCGCAAAGATGCGGTTGCGGCTGTTGCCGCTGCGCCCCATGATGAAATACGCCGCGACTGCGCTTTTGCCGTCCGCGCTGCGACCGAGCAGGATACCGCGCCCCGGATAGGCGTTGCCGCGCAATTCTTCCCCAATATTCAAAATCTTCATGCTTTTCTCCTTACGATACCGTTTGCCACTGTCAGGCGACCCGCGCAGAAATCCGCGACCGCGCGCGGCAGCAGCTTCCACTCCGCCTCGACCATCACACGCTTTTGCAGCGTTTCAGGCGTGTCATCCTCCGCGATGTCGACTGCGTGCTGTGCGATAATCGGCCCGCCGTCGACCTCGCCGCATACGAAATGCACGGTTGCGCCCGTCACCTTGACGCCCTTTTGCAGTGCCGCTTCGTGAACATGCAGTCCGTAGAAGCCCTCGCCGCAGAACGACGGGATGAGCGACGGATGCACGTTCATGATGCGATTTTCATAGTGCGCGCAAAACGCGTCGGGCAGTACGGTCATAAAGCCCGCGAGCACGATGAGCCCGATGCCGCGGGTGTCGAGCAGTTCCGTCATTTTTGCGGTGTATGCCGCATCGTCGGCATAGTCGCGGCGGCGCACGACCTCGGTCGGCACGCCCGCGCCTGCCGCGCGCTCGAGCGCGTATGCCTTCGGGTTCGAGGACACGACGAGCGCGATCTCGCCGTCCGGCAGCGCGCCCGCCGCCTGTGCGTCGAGCAGCGCCTGCAAATTTGTGCCGCCGCCCGAAACCAGTACAGCAATTTTAACCATGTTCTTTTCCCCTGTTCCTGCCGAAAACAATGCGGGCGGGCACAAAGACCCGCCCTGCGATCGTTACTTGCGGATTATTTGAGCACAACGCCCTTGTCGCCTGCCACACACTGACCGATGACATACGCCTTTTCGCCCGCTCCCTCGATTGCGGCGATCGCCTTGTCGGCGTCGTCCTTGGCGACCGCCATGACCAGACCCGCGCCCATGTTGAAGGTATTGTACATGTCGCGCTCCGGGATCTTGCCGGTCTTTGCAATGAGGTCGAAGATTGCGGGAACAGGCATCGCTGCTTTTTCGATCTCGGCGCACATGCCGTCGCCCAGCATACGCGGCACGTTCTCATAGAAGCCGCCGCCCGTGATGTGGCTCATCGCCTTGACGTCGGCTGCCGCGATTGCGGCATTGATCGCCTTGACGTAGATCTTGGTCGGGGTGAGCAGCTCCTCGCCGAGTGTTTTGCCGAACTCGTCGATGTAGCGGTGCACCGCCTTTTCCGTGATGCCGAGCGTCTTGCGCACGAGAGAATAGCCGTTGGAGTGCACGCCCGACGACGCAACGCCCAGCAGCACATCGCCCGCGGCAAGGCGCGTACCATCGATCATCTTGGTCTTGTCGACAATACCGACTGTGAAGCCTGCCATATCGTATTCATTTTCCGGATAGAAGCCCGGCATCTCTGCGGTCTCGCCGCCGATGAGCGCGCAGCCTGCCTGACGGCAGCCCTCCGCGATGCCGGTGACCATTGCCGCGATCTTTGCCGGATGGTTCTTGCCGACCGCGATATAGTCGAGGAAGAACATCGGCTGCGCACCGCAGCACGCAATGTCGTTGACGCACATCGCGACGCAGTCGATGCCGACCGTGTCATGCTTGTCCATCAAAAATGCGATCTTCAGCTTGGTACCAACACCGTCGGTTCCGGACACGAGGATGGGGTCTGCCATGCCCGCAAATTCGGGGCGGAACAGTCCGCCAAAACCGCCGAGCGAGCCGATCACGCCCTTGGTGAACGTGCTCTCGACGGCGGGCTTCATCAGCTTGACCGCCTCATATCCTGCGGTAACGTCTACACCTGCTGCCTTGTAGCTTTCAGAACGGCTCTCACTCATAATTCGATCTCACTTTCAAACATATTTTTCTCTGCCTGCTCGGGCACCTTGACGGAATAATTGCCCGAGAAGCATGCATCGCAGAAGCCCAGCTTGCAGCCGAGCGCGATCTTGTGGGTCGCTTCGAGCGACAGGAAACCGAGGCTGTCCACACCGATGATCTCGCGCATTTCCTCTACGGTGCGGTTGTGCGCGAGCAGCTGCGAACGCTCGGGAATGTCCGTGCCAAAGAAGCACGGATGACGGAACGGCGGCGCGGAAATGCGCATGTGCACTTCCTTCGCGCCCGCGTCGCGGATGAGGCTGACCAGACGCGCGCAGGTCGTGCCACGCACGATGGAGTCGTCGACCATGATGATGCGCTTGCCCGCGACCGCTTCGCGCAGCGCGTTGAGCTTCAAGCGTACCGAACGCTCACGCTTTTCCTGTCCGGGTTGGATGAAGGTGCGCCCGATGTAGCGGTTTTTGATGAGACCCACGCCATAGGGGATGCCGGAGCACTTGGCGTAGCCGATCGCCGCCGGGATGCCGGAGTCCGGCACGCCGATGACGAGATCCGCGCCCACCGGATGCTCGATGGACAGATATTTGCCCGCTTCCTGCCGCGCAAGCTCGACACTCGCACCGTCAATGACCGAGTCCGGACGCGCAAAATAGATATATTCAAATACACACGCCGACGTTGGGCACTCGATGCCGCAGTGCATGGAGCGCAGCTCGCGGTCCTCGACCACGCACACCTCTCCCGGTGCGACATCGCGTACAAAGGTCGCGCCGAGCGCGTCGAGCGCACAGGTCTCGGAGGCGAAGATCCAGCCGCCGTTTTCCAGTCTGCCGATGCACAGCGGACGGAAGCCGTGTGGGTCGCGTGCGGCGATCAGCTTACGGGGGGACATGATGACGAGCGAATATGCACCCTCGATGACCTGCATCGTGCTCACGACCGCTTCCTCGATTGAGCCGCACTTGAGGCGCTCGCGCACGATCGTGTATACGAGCACCTCGGTGTCGTTGGAGGAGCGGAAAATACCGCCGTTCATCTCGATCTCGCGGCGCAGCTCGCCTGCGTTGACCAGATTGCCGTTGTGTGCGACCGCGAGGTTGCCCTTGACGTGCGTGATGCACACGGGCTGTGCATTTTCGCGGCTCTGCTTGCCGGTCGTCGAATACCGCACATGACCGACCGCCATTTGGCCCGGCATCGCGTCGAGAATGTCCTGATCAAACACATCGTTGACCAAACCGACGTCCTTGTGGCAGTGAATGACGCCGCGGTGATTGACCGCGATGCCCGCCGCCTCCTGTCCGCGATGCTGTAGAGCGAACAGTGCGACATACGCCTCGTGCGCCGCGCTTAGATCGGCGTCTTCGGGCAGTGCGACGCCGAATACGCCGCACTCCTCATGCACCGCGTCGCCGTCAAAAGGCGTGCGCGGCAGTTTGTTCATTCGATATTTCATTGCTACCTCTATTTCAGAAATTCAAAATCAAACGGGAGGATTTCCCCCGGGCGTATCCGCAATTTGGAAAGTTGTTTCTCACTTGCCCGAGATGCGGCGCATGATCTCGTTGTACGCGTCCTCAACGCCGCCCATGTCGCGGCGGAAACGGTCCTTATCGAGTTTTTCCTTGGTGTTCTTATCCCACAGACGGCAGGTGTCGGGAGAGATCTCGTCTGCCAGTACGATGGTACCGTCCGCGATCTTGCCAAACTCGAGCTTGAAGTCGACGAGGATGACGTTCAGGGAGTCGAAATACTGCTTCATGACCTCATTGACCTTGAATGCCAGGGTCTTAATGCGCTCGATCTCCTCTGCAGTCGCCAGCTTGAGCGCGAGCGCGTGGTAGTCGTTGATGAGCGGATCGCCGAGATCGTCGTTCTTGTAGGAAAATTCGATGGTCGGCGCGTCGAACACAATGCCCTCTTCCACGCCGTAACGCTTTGCGAAAGAACCGGCAGAAATGTTGCGAATGATAACCTCGAGCGGCACAATATCGACCTTTTTGACCACGGTCTCGCGCTCGGAAAGCTGCTCGACAAAGTGGGTCGGCACGCCCTGCTGCTCCAGGATCTGGAACATGTGGTTGCTCATGATGTTGTTGATGACGCCCTTACCCGCGATCTGACCCTTTTTCAGACCGTTGAATGCAGTCGCATCGTCCTTATAGTCGACGATGACGAGTGCGGGATCGCTCGTTGCAAAAACCTTTTTTGCCTTACCTTCGTACAGCTGCTCGTTCTTTTCCATGATGATCGTTCCTCCGCTTTCACACTGTCGGTTGATACCGTGCTCTATTATGATGATTGTGGTTGTACCGGAATGGGACTCACGCAAACTGCGCGCGCACCGCTTCGTCCTTCTGTGCGACCTCTGCCGCCATGTCTGCCTTAAACTGCGTCAGCTTGTCGGAAAGTGCCGCGTCGCTGATGGCGAGCATCTGCGCGGCAAGGATCGCAGCGTTGTCGGCACCGTCGACCGCGACGCATGCGACCGGAATGCCCTTGGGCATCTGTACCATAGACAGCAGGCTGTCCAGTCCGCCCATCATGCTCGTCTTGATGGGCACGCCGATGACCGGCAGCGTCGTGTACGCGGCGAGCACGCCGCCGAGGTGCGCCGCCTTGCCCGCCGCCGCGATGATGACGCCAAAGCCGTCCGCCGCCGCGTTTCGCGCGAGCTGCTCCGCCGCCGCGGGGGTGCGGTGCGCGGAAATCACACGCACCTCATAGGGAATTCCAAAGTGACCCAAACGTTTGGCGCATGCTTCCATGACGCCGAGATCGCTGTCCGAACCCATCACGATACATACTTTTTTCATAGTTTTCCTCCTGTTTGCCGCAAGCGAAAAATAAAAAAGCAGGTGGTTGCACAGAACCATCCTGCTTATTTTTTATACACGGGTACCCTGAGATACGAAGCGCTTACGGATGCGCGAATAGCTGCACAGATGCCCTGCGTTTGATGTGATTAAAAAGACCGCCTGTGCCATGCTACCACTCCTTTTCGTAAGCTTTCTGCCTTCCATCGGGAATATACCATTATTCTATATGACCTTTGATGCGCTTGCAAGCATTTCCGGCCCCTTTTTAAAAAATTGTGGATTGTGTAGAATTCTTGGGTTTGTTGCGCGTCTTTTTGTCGACTTTTCGCCTTCAGTCTGCTTGCAAAATCTGTGTGCGGTACAGGGTCTCCTCCATCTGGTGCACGCGCTCGGTCCACGAGCACTGTGCCCCATAGGCAAGCCGCCGTGCGACCTTGTCGGGATCATGCTCCTGCGCGGCAACGTCACACAGATGCAGAAATTCCGCGCTGTCCTGCGCGATGTAGACCACGTCACGGAAATCCTCGACCTGCAGCGGCTCGCGGGTCGACACAATGGGCTTTCCGGTCGCGAGATACTCATAGAATTTGAGCGGCGACACGTCCTTCGACAGTGCGCCCGCGCGGAACACGTTCAGGCACACATCAAACTGCGCGATATACGCGGGCAGCTCGGGCTGCGGCACCAAACCGTTGAACACAACATTCGGATAAGATTTGAAGCGGTCAAGGCTGACGCCGGGCAGCGTACGACCGATGCAAAAGATCGTCGCGTCGGGACGCGCCTTTGCAAGCGCTTCGAGCGCGTCATAGTCGATGCACTCCTGCAGCATGCCGACAAAGCCGTAGATCGGATGAGGCAGCCCCTTGAGCTTTTCCGGACAGGTTAGCGTGTCCTTTTCGGTCTGCACGCGCGAAAAAATCTCGTATGCCGCGCCGTTTGGGATCATGCGCGCGGACGGATTGTACTGTTTGAGCGTTTCGTCGAGACCGACCGCGGTCGAGAACACCTGATCCGCACCCGTCGCGAGGTCGCGCTCCATGCCGTCGACGACCGCGGGCGTGATGTGCCCCTGATACGCCGAGTGCCGGTCGACGCAGTCATAGACCAGCTTGGCGTGCGGCACATGAGGCACGATGTCCGCCGAGGACGGCGAGTAGCACCACAGCACGGTCTCGTCCCCGAAGCCGTGTGCCTTCATTTTTTCACGCACGAACCGTGCCTGCCGCTTCTGGTTGAGGCGGTTCACCCACCGGAACTTATTGAAAAACGGCAGCACGGGTGGCAGCGCATAGACCGTGATGTTGTCCTGCGGCTTTTCGCCCGCGCGCTTGTACATCGACAGACGCTCGCGGCACTTTTTGTCCTTGAGCGGCGCAATGAGCGACACCGGCGGGTCAAAATACAGAATTTCCGCATTGCGCAGGCGGCTCATGACGTTCTGCTTGCGCGTGGGCAGCGGGTGATAGTTTGTGGTGGAAAGACATACGATATGGTTTTTCATGGTTATTTCGTTCCTCTAACTGTAATTTGCGCGTCAGGTCGTGCCCATGTCGAGCAGACGGCGCGCGCCCGCGGTGTTTTCGTGCTCGCGCTCGCGCAGCAGTTCCGCCATGCGCTTGACCTCGGGGTCGAGCGCGCCCGAAACGCATTCGTCGATGAGCGGGATGAGCGCGTCCGCCTTGACCTCACCGAGCTGGATGCAGGTGCGGCTGCCGATGTATTTGAGAAAGCCGTCGACCTTGATGTCATAGCTCATGCCGATAACCGGTACGCCATGCCCCGCGGAGAACATGAGCGAGTGCAGACGAATGCCCACGACCGCCTCCATGCGCGCGAGGATGCCGATGGTCATTTCGATCGGCTGCCGCTCGCTGACCGTGTAGTATGGACAGTGCAGCTTTTCCGCGACGCGCTGCGCGGGATAAAGATCGCTTGGGAACTCGATGGGCACGAACACCGGAATCAGTCCGTGCTTTTCGTAGGCATAATCTGCCGCGCGCGCGATCTCCTCGAGCACGTCGTCGAGTCCCTTCCAGTTGCGCAGACCGAAGCCGATATATTTGCCCTGCGGCGGAATGCCGAGCGACTCGAGCGTCAGGTCAACACTTTCCCGCGCGGCGGGCTCCAGAATAATGGTCGGGTCCGCAGACAGGCGAATGTCGGGCTTTGTGATGCCCATTCGCGTCAGCTCCCCGCGCGACAGGTCGTCGCGCAGCGTGATGAGATCGACTGCACGGTTGATCGCGGATGCCGCAGCCGCGCGGTTATTCGGCCGGTTGATCGGCCCGATGCCGCAGCCGTACATCATTACGCGGCAGCCCATGCGCTTGGCGGCGCGCAGTGTATACAGATAATATTGCAGAGAGCGTGTCGAGGTCACATCCTGCATCAGGCTGCCGCCCCCGTTGATATACAGTGCGGATCGCCGGAATCGGTGAAGCACCATGGGCACATTAAACGTGTACATCGCGTTCGTGCGGTATACCATACGCGTCTCCTGGGGACGGCGCGACATGACCCAGAGCGGGCGTGTCGGGTCGAGTGCGCGCATTTCCTGCACGATCGCCTTGAGAATCGCGTCGTCGCCCGCGTTACCCTTGCCGTATGCACCGCAGATGACGATGCCCGTGCGCTGCTCCTTGGGACGCGCGAACAGCGTGAGCACGCGCTCGTAGTTTGCAACCTGCGTATCGCACATGCTGTGCAGCGAGAACTCGCGCGACGCTTTTTCGTACAGTGCGTTTGCAAAGCCAATGCGCAGCGGCGCGTCGTTTGCAAGGCGTATGAGATATTTCGCGAGTGTATCGTCATCCCCCGGCTGGAAGATGTAGCCGTTCTCCCCCGACGTGATGAGGTCGGGCATGCCGCCGACGTCCGAGCAGATCGTCGCACAGTGCTCGCGCACGCCCTCGAGGATGGAATAAGGGAAGGTTTCCGACAGCGAGGACAGCAGGTTCATGTCCATGCACGCAAAAAACTGCGGCACCTCGGTCACCCAGCCGCAAAACGTGATGCGTTCCGCCGCGCCAAGGCTCCTCGCGAGCTTGCGCAGCATGTCCTCGTCCTCCCCTTCGCCCGCGATAAACAGACGAAGCTGCGGCGCTTCTTTCAGTGCTTTGGCGAAGGCGCGCACAGTCGTCGCGATGTCCTTGACCGCGGTCAGGCGCGCGGCAATGCCGCACAGCACATCGTCCGGTGCGACGTCCACGCCCCATTTTTCCTTGAGGTATGCTGCGCGATCCATGCCCTCGACCGAACCGCCGAAGTCCATGCCGTTGTAGATCGTCACCATGCGCTCTGGGTCGAAGCCGCGCGAGATGAGCGTGCGCGCCATACGATCCGCCACCGGCTGATAGAAGTCGAGAAAGCGCAGCGCGATTGCGTTAATCGTGCCGCGCGTCGCCTGCTTGAGCGGTGCGCCGAGATAGTCGAGCCGGTAATCGGAGTGCACGGTCGTCATGACCGGAATGTGCCGCGCCCCGCGTGCCATCGCACCCATAAGGTTCGCCTTTGCGCCGTGACAGTGGATCACGTCCGGCGCGAAGCCGTCGACCACACGCAGCAGTTCGCGACGGCATTTGAACGGGCTGACATGCTCGATGACCGAGACCGGTATGCCGCGCGCCGCCGCCTCCTGCGGGAACGGGCCGTCGCGGAACGAGACCAGATGCACCTCGTGCCCGCGCGCACGCAGCGCGAGAATGATCGACATGATATGGGTCTTGGCGCCGCCCACGTCGCCGCCGCCCATCATATGCAGTAATTTCATGTTTTCCTCCTACAGCGGCAGGCGTGCGCGCCCGCCGTCGGTCGTTACCTTGCCATTATACACCTTTCCCGTCCGGTTGCATAGCCCGCGGCAGGTATGATATACTATTTCATACAAATTACGCACGATGGGAGGATAGCCGTATGACAGTAAAAAAAGGACGCGCACGGCTCGCAGGCGCGGGAATGCTCGCGCTCGGCGTGCTTGTGCTGTGCGCGCTCGGGCTGCTTTGGCCGCGACGCACTGCGGACGGACATACGCCGGACACGGTTTCCTTCACAGTCGGAGAGCGCACCTATACGCTCACGCTTGAGGATGTGACCGCGGGCGCGCCGCGCTTTGACACGCCGGACATACGCCCGCTTTGCACGCGCACGCGCATGGTCGTGCCGCTGCTCGGCAGTGCGGCGCAGGGTGAGACCCCGCCCGAGGTTGGCACGGTCACGCTCACGGTCGACGAGACTGACGAGGGCACTGTATTTTATCTGTCCTCCGACTCCCCCGCGGGCGTGCGCGCCGTGCTGACGACGCAGGACGACGACAAACTGACCGTGCGCGCGGTCGACCCCGACGACGAGGAAACCGCCGAACCCGCCGCGCCGCGCTTCGGCATGGCATACAGTCCGGACAGCGCGCTCTATCTGGAGGGCGGCCCGGTGCATCTTTATCTGTCGCGCCCGTCCGCGCTGACCGCGCTCGGACAGAGCGTCTATGTGTGCAAGTCCCCCGTCGCGGGCGCATCGCTTGCGCGCGGCGAAGGCACGCTGTCGCTTTTGCTGCCGCTGCCCGCCGGACTTGCGTCCTGCTCGGGCATCGTGACCGACCGCACGCTCGTCAACTGGGCGAGCCCCGAGGCGCATACCAATGTCCGCAACCTCGACGCTTCCGTCGTGGGCTATCATTTGCAGGCAGACGGCGTGTACATCGCGATGCCCGACACCTACCGCCCCTACGACGCACACGCGGATGGCAGACATATCTATCGTGCGGCGACCGCGTGGTTGCTCGGTCCGTGCACCTACGACACGAACGGCCCCATGTTCACCGCCCTTGGCAAGTCGATCATTTACCGGTATCTCGACGGCGTGAACGAGCAGGGTTTTCTGCCGACCGAGCCGTCCTCGACATGGCTGAGCGGCGAATACGGCATTGGCGCAGGCTTTTATGATACACGGTTCAACTTCGACACGATGAAGCGGCTCATGCGCGCGGAAACGCTGTGGGACGATCCCGCCATCGGCAAAACCGTGCAGCGCATGGTGTCGTTTTACCTTGATTTTGCCGACGCGGCGCAATTCAAAGCGTATGATGTGACGTTCGTGCCCGATTACGGACATCCTGTGCCCGATTCGGTCGCGCCCTCCAAGGCGGCGTGCTCGCTCAACCATTATCTGTCCGAGGGCTTGCTGCTGCTGCGCGCCGGAGAGCGTTACGGCGATGCGCGCGCGACAAAGCGCGGCTACGACATCCTCAAAGCCATCAACGAGACCGCCGCGCGCTGGATCACCCCCGGGCGCGACCTGTGGTACGCCATCCGCCAGGACGGCAAAATGGAAAAGCCCGACTATATTCAGGTCACCTATCTCGATCTCGCGGACGCCGCACACCTTCTCACGAAGTACGGGGTGTGGAACGATTATCCCGGCATTCAGGCGCTGCTCGCGCTCAAGGAGGAGTGGCTCATCGACCACGGCTACCGCGACATGCTCACGCGCTTCCCGGATTTCACCGCATTCGACTGATTGCATTTCCCGTCGAAACGTGGTAGACTCAAAGTTAATTTATAACAAGGATTGGTTCATCTCATGCCCAAAAAGAACACCATGACACGCGACGCAATGCTGTTTCTGCCGGCGAAAATCGTCGAGGGACTGCTCGTCATCGCGTGCTCGTCGCTATACACCCATATTTTTCTCGAGGACACGGTCGGCGTATTCAACTTCGTCAACTTCAATATCCAGATCGCATACCTCATTCTCGCAGGCTGGATGGCGAACGCAGCGACACGCTACGTCGGTGAGGAATACCACAAGGATCGTGGCCAGGCGTTGTTTTCGACCGTCGCAACGATCTATTTCATCATCCTTGCAGCGGTGTCGCTCTTCTGCGTAGGCGGCGCGCTGCTGACGCATGATCCGGTCTATCTGGGCAGCGCACTCATGTTCGCGTCCTATACGCTATTCCAGATTTTAAACTCTGCGCTCATTCAGCTCGGTCGTATGCGCGCGTCGATCTCACTGAGTCTGACCTCGGCGGTGTGCAAGCTCGTTGTCGCCTACGCGCTGTGCGGCGGCAAGGCAGGCTATCCCTCCCCCTTCCCCGCGATCTTCGCAAACACGCTCGCGGACGGCATCGCGGGCATCGGCGCGGTGCTCGCGCTGTCCATCCCGCAGCTTGCGCGGCTGCGCTTTTTCTCCAAGCCCCTGTTTCAGAAGTTTCTGAAATACGGCGTGCCGCTCATGGGTGTGTCCATCTCGGTCGCGCTGCTCAACCAGATCGACAAATATCTGGTCGTCGGCTTCTTCGGCAACGTGCAGTATGCTTACTACTCCTCCAACAACTCGATCGCGGCGGGCATCTTTACAATGATCTCGGTCGGCATCATGCGCGGCGTGTATCCCGCGGTGCTGCGCGGTTGGCGCGAGGGCGGCGTTGCGGAGGCGAAGCCCCTGCTCGATCAGGGCGTGCGGCTGTATCTGCTGCTTGCGCTGCCCGCGGTCGCGGGACTGTCCGCAGTATCCGTCCCGCTGTCGCAATTCCTGTTTAAAAGCGGTTATGAGGTCGGCGCACCGGTCATCGCGTACACCGCGCTCGCGATGCTGTTCATGGGACTGACCGAGTACGCAAACAAAGCGTACGAACTCGAGCAGGCGACCGTCCATGTGCTGCAAAACAGCGCGATGGCAGCAGCGATCAAGGTCATCGCGAGCATTTTGCTGCTCAAGACCTTCGGCTTCGTGGGCGGCGCGATGGGTTCTGTCGTTGCGTTCGCGGCGTACTTTGCCATCACCTGCCTGCGCGTGCGCGAGCGTTTCCTGTTTCATGTGCCCGCGAAGCACCTTGTGCGCATCCTTGTGAGCACGGTGCTGTGCGGTGCGGCGGCGTACGGCGCTACGCTGCTGCCGGTCGGCAACCTCGCGCGGCTGGGCTGTGCGGTCGCCGCGGGCGGCGCGGTCTATGCCGTCGCGATCGTCGCATGCGGAGAAGCGCGCGCAGAATTTGACGCGATCGCTGCAAAGCTGCGGAAAAAGTGACTTTCGGCTTGTATTTCTGCCCATTCGGTGGTATACTTTCTTCTATATGAAAATTTGTGAAACTGAAATAGAGAGGCGTAGGTTTACTATGGAATTCATCAGCGATCCCAAGCAGTATGTCGACGCGGTCGAGCTTGCCGCCGCGAACATCGGCAGCGAGGTCACGTTCCGCGGCACGGTACATCGTGTGCGCGACATGTCCGATTTTTCGTTCATCATCGTGCGTGTCAACCGTGGACTCATCCAGTGCACGTTTCAGGGCGACGCGCTCGGCGACGTGCAGCGTGCGGACGTCAAGGACGGCATGGTCGTCGAGGTCACGGGCAAGGTACACGAAGAGCCGCGCGCCGAGCATGGCTTTGAGGTCGTGCTGAGCGCGATCACGATCCAGGCAAAGCCCGCCGAGCAGCTCCCTATCCCGCTCGGCAAGAAATATATGGGCCTGTCGCTCGACGTCGATCTGCCGCTGCGTCCGATCTCGCTGCGTCACCCCAACAAGCAGGCGGTTTTCCGCGTGCAGGCGGCGCTTGCGGACGGCTTTGCGGAATACATGATGAAGCAGGGCTTCACGCACATCCACACGCCCAAGATCGTTTCCGCAGGCGCGGAGGGCGGCGCGAACATCTTCAAGCTCGACTATTTCGGTCAGCAGGCGTATCTTGCGCAGTCCCCCCAGTTCTATAAGCAGTACACCGCCGGCATTTTCGGCCGCGTTTTTGAAATCGGCAACGTCTATCGTGCCGAGCGACACAACACCAGCCGTCACCTCAACGAGTACATCGGCCTGGACTTCGAAATGGCGTACATCGACTCCATGAACGACGTCATGGAGATGGAGACCGGCATGCTCAAGTATGTGCTCGACTATGTCCGCACGCACTGTGCGCCCGAGGTCGAGCTGCTCAAAGCGGAGATTCCGGTCATCGACCGCATTCCGACCATCCGCTTCCACGAAGCCAAGGAGATCATGCTCGAGCAGTACGGTCACAAGTCCAAGAACCGCTACGACCTGAACCCCGACGAAGAGGTCATGCTGTGCGACTGGGCGAAAAAGACCCACGGCTCGGAGTTCGTATTTGTCACCCACTTCCCGTCCTCCAAGCGCCCGTTCTACGCCAAGGACGATCCGGAAGATCCCAAGCTTGCGCTTTCGTTCGACCTGCTGTTCCGCGGTCTGGAGATCACGACCGGCGGTCAGCGCATCAACGACTACGACGAGCAGATCCAGAAGCTGCGCGACCGCAAGATGGACGAAACGCTGTTTGAATCTTTCACGATGCTGCACAAGTACGGCATGCCCCCGCACGGCGGTCTCGGCATCGGTCTGGAGCGTCTGACCATGCAGCTTCTCAAGCTCGACAACGTGCGTCTTGCATCCATGTTCCCGCGCGACATGACACGCCTCGTTCCGTAAGATCTTTCCAAACGAAACAGAAAAGCCTGCGTTCGCCATGACGCAGGCTTTTTATTTTAGGGCGCAAAAAAGCGTCCGGCGAACCGGACGCTTTGCGATGCCAAAAATCAGTCCTCGATGTCGAGATAGTCGGCGAGATCCTTAAACAGCGAGGTCGTGTCGATGTCATCCTCGACGACGAGCTGCAGGGGCTCGTTCAGGCTGAGCAGGAACATGCCGAGCAGGCTCTTCGCGTCGACCATACCGCTCTTACCGTGAATCCAGATGTCAAAACCGTACTTGCTGACGATCTGATTGATCTTCTGGATGTCTTCCGTATTTTTTACCTTGATACCTCTGGTCATAGTGTTTCATCCTCCTGTGATTCGAGATTTTATCATTCGATTCCCATGTTTCTGTATCCATTATAACAACAGCGCCGCGAAAAAGAAAGCCCTATTTCGGTATTTTCTCCAAATTCATCGTTTTGGCGTTTTGGCAAAATTTTCACTCTGTTTTTTAGTGCTTTTTGCTGAATCACATGCTATAATATTGTGCATAATCACCTATATCAAAAAAAGAGGAGCTGCCCATGAAAAAAACCATGACAACCATTACGCCCCATTATAGTATGGGAGAGGAAATTTTCAGCGCGGTGTCGCACGGCGTCGGCGCGGGACTGGCGCTCGTGGGCTACGGCTACATGCTCGCGCTCACCGTACATTATGGCACGCCGCGCGGCGCTGCCGCTGTGTCGATCTACTGCCTGACGCTGTTTACCATGTTCATCTGCTCGACGTGCTACCACGCGCTGCCCTATCCGACTGCAAAGCATGTTCTGCGCATCCTAGACCACTGTGCGATCTATCTTCTGATCGCGGGCACTTATACACCGTTTACGATGCTCATTTTGTCGCCGGCGTTCGGGTGGACGATCTTTGCGATCATCTGGCTCGCCGCGATCGTCGGCATCGTACTCAATGCGGTCGATCTTGCGCGCTACGCGCGCGTGTCGGTCGCATGCTATGTCGCAATGGGCTGGGCGATCGTGTTCTGTCTCAAGCCGCTGCTTGCATCGCTGCCGGTCGCCGGCGTGGTACTGCTCGCCCTCGGCGGTCTGTTTTACACCGGCGGTGTCTTTTTCTACGTCAATAAGCGCAGACGGTATTTCCATCCGGTGTGGCATCTGTTCGTGCTCGCGGGCGCGATCGCGCATTTTTATGCGGTACTGCTCTATGTCCTACCGACCGCATTCCTGTAAATCTGTACTTTTTTATTGGTTTTATCCATAGGTTTTTGATTTTTTGTCGCGCGATTTAGTAAACTTGCTCTTGACCAATGTGCTTTAATCTGCTAAAATGTAAAATTGAGGTGGGAGTTTATCCCGCCGCTCAACTTACATTCTAAAGGATGGGTAAACATGAAACTGAACAAGAGACTGCTGACCGCACTGATGGCGGGCGCGCTGTCCGTGACGATGCTCGCGGGCTGCGGCGGCAATGCGGCGGGAGATGCCGCGGCGCAAAACGGCGGCACGACAGGCGGCGCTGCTACTTCGGGCACTTCCCTTTCCGGAAAGACCGTTCGTGTCGGTATTTGTCAGCTTGTACAGCATCCCGCACTCGACGCCGCGACCAAGGGCTTTCAGGACAAGCTGACCGAGCTTGTCGAGGCGGACGGCGGCAAGGTCGAATTTGACAACCAGAACGCATCCGGCGACGCCGCGACCTGCGCGACCATCGTCAACGGCTTCGTGTCCTCCAATGTCGATCTGATCCTTGCCAACGCGACTGCGCCGTTGCAGGCGGCGGCATCCGGCACGGATTCCATCCCGATCCTCGGCACTTCGGTCACGGACTATGCGACCGCGCTCGATATTTCGGGTTGGAACGGTGCGACTGGCCGTAATATTTCCGGCACCTCCGACCTCGCGCCGCTCGATCAGCAGGCGGATCTGCTGCACGAGATGTTCCCGGACGCGAAGAACGTCGGTCTGCTTTACTGCTCCGCTGAGCCGAACTCCGCCTACCAGATCAGCGTCATCAAGCCGCTGCTCGAAAAAATGGGCTACACCTGCACGGAATATTCCTTCGCGGATTCCAACGACCTCGCATCGGTGTGCACCAAGGCGGCAGGTTCGAGCGACGTGATCTATGTCCCGACCGATAACACCGCGGCTTCCAACACCGAGATCATCAAGAATATCGTCGTCCCGAAAAAGATTCCGGTCATCGCGGGTGAAGAGGGCATCTGCAAGGGCTGCGGCGTCGCGACACTGTCCATCAGCTATGAAGAACTGGGTCAGACCACCGGTCAGATGGCGTACGACATCCTGGCAAAGGGTGCGGACATCACCAAGATGAACGTGGAATTTGCGCCCAACGTCACGAAGAAGTACAATAAGGCGATCGGCGATCAGCTTGGTCTGACCGCGCCGGAGGGCTTCGAGACGATCACCGAATAATTCACGCTCCGCGACAAAAAGCAGAGGAACCGGGCTTCCCTTCCTCTGCTTTTTTTGTCATCTTTGGAGCACCCATGCTTTTTGTACATTTTATTATGGATTTGGGGGAATGAACTTGAATTTTGTCAATCTTTTCAATGCCCTGCCCGGTGCGTGCGCACAGGGACTCATCTGGGGCATTATGGCGATCGGTGTTTTCATCACCTACAAGGTGCTTGACGTTGCCGATCTGACCGTCGACGGCTCGATGACGACGGGCGCGGCGACCTGCATCATGCTCATGCTCGCGGGCTGGAACGTATGGCTCGCCATGCTCGGCGCACTGATTGCCGGTCTGCTCGCCGGACTCATCACGGGTCTGTTACATACCTTCATGGGCATTCCGGCGCTGCTCGCCGGTATCCTGACGCAGCTTTCGCTGTATTCCATCAACCTGCGCATCATGGGCAAAGCAAACCAAGCAATCTCGGTTGACAAATACACGCTGCTCGTGTCGCTGCGCCGCATCCCGCAGGCGATCATCGTCGTTTCGATCTTCACCCTCGTCATCATTGCCGTGCTGTATTGGTTCTTTGGCACTGCGCTCGGCTCTTCCATCCGTGCGACCGGCGCAAACCCTAACATGTCGCGCGCGCAGGGCATCAACACCGACCGCAACAAGGTGTTCGGTCTGATGCTCTCAAACGGTCTGGTCGCGCTTTCGGGCGCGCTCCTCGGACAGTACCAGGGCTTCTCCGACGTCAAAATGGGTACGGGCGCGATCGTCATCGGTCTCGCCGCGGTCATCATCGGTGACGTCGTGTTCAGCCGCATCTTCCGCAACTTCGCGCTCAAGCTGCTGTCTGTCGTCTTTGGCGCGGTCATCTACTACATTGTCATTCAGGTCGTGCTGTGGCTCGGTCTGAACGCGGACTTCCTCAAGCTGCTGTCCGCGATCGTCGTCGCGATCTTCCTCGCGATCCCCTACTGGAAGGGTAAATATTTCAAGGTATCGGTCAAGGCGCCGGTCACCGCCGCGAAGGAGGACCAGTAATATGCTCGAACTGCTCGACCTTTATAAAACCTTTAACGCGGGTACGGTCAACCAGAAAACCGCGATCAACGGTCTCAACCTCAAGCTCAATCCGGGCGACTTTGTCACGGTCATCGGCGGCAACGGCGCCGGCAAATCGACCATGCTCAACCTCATCGCAGGTGTGTTTCCGGTCGATTCCGGCACGATCCGGCTGAACGGCTTCAACCTGACCGGTCTGCCCGAATACAGGCGCGCAAAATTCCTCGGCCGCGTCTTTCAGGACCCCATGATGGGCACTGCGGCGAGCATGGGCATCGAGGAAAACCTCGCCCTCGCATACCGCCGCGGCAAGGGACGCGGACTCGGCAGCGGCATCACGAACGCCGAGCGCGATATGTACCGCGAAAAGCTCAAAACGCTCGATCTTGGGCTGGAAAACCGCATGACGAGTAAGGTCGGTCTGCTGTCCGGCGGTCAGCGTCAGGCGCTCACGCTGCTCATGGCGACGCTGCAAAAGCCCGACCTGCTGCTGCTCGACGAGCACACTGCTGCCCTTGACCCCAAGACCGCGGATAAAGTACTGCACCTGACCCGCGAGATCGTCGCGCGTGACAACCTGACCACGCTCATGGTCACGCACAACATGCGCAACGCGATCGAATACGGCAACCGCCTCATCATGATGAACGCGGGACGTGTCGTCGTCGACATCGCGGGCGAGGAAAAGAAAAACCTGAGCGTACAAGACCTGCTGCAAAAGTTCAACATCGAAAACGACCGCATGCTGCTCAGCGAGTAAGCACGGCCGTCTGAAACCCCGACGTGAAACCAGACACGTCGGGGTTTTTTTAGTTTTCATTATATGTCTCACCACATTATTTTGTTTCCCTATAGGATAAATATGATATTGACAGGCATGCCGGAAAATCCTATACTATCAGTAGGTAAAAATACGGCCCTAGGGAGGTGCATCTGAATGTCCACCATATTATGCTTTGGCGATTCCAATACGTTCGGCTACATCCCGGGCGGTGCGGGACGCTTTGACCTCAGCACGCGCTATGCGGGCGTGCTCGCGCAGCTGCTTGGCGCAGAGTACACGATTGCGGAGGATGGCGTTTGCGGCAGAACCTCGGTTTTTGAGGATGCGTTTTGCGCAGGACGCTGCGGCATTGCCGATATTCGCGACGCAGTACGCGCGGCGCAGCCCGAGGTGCTCGTGCTCATGCTCGGCACGAACGATTGCAAGGCGCAGTTCGCCTCGGATGCGGCGGGCATCGCGCGCGGCATGGAGCAGCTCGCTCTCGCGGCGCTGACGGAGCAGCCCGATTTGCACGTGGTACTGGTGTCTCCCGTCCTCATTCGCCCCGAGGCGCTCGCCTGCGGCGACTACGACGCGGCGTCCTTCACCGCATCGCGCCATCTGGCGACTGCGTATGCGGACGTGGCGGCGCGGCACGGCTGGGGCTTCTGGGATGCGGCGCGTTCTGCGGTCGCGTCACCGGTCGACGGCGAGCATCTGACCGCGCAGGGACATGCCACCCTCGCGCGCGACCTCGCGGCGGTGGTACGCGCACGATGATCTACGCCGATCACGCTGCGACCACGCCGCTGTCCCCCGCCGCGCTCGACGCGATGACCCACTGTCTGCGCACGCACTACGGCAACCCGTCGAGCGCGCACCGCGTGGGTGCGGATGCCGCGCGTCTGCTGCTGCGCGCGCGCGAGGAGATGGCGGGTGCGCTCGGCTGCATGCCGCGCGAGCTGTTTTTCACTGCCGGCGGCACGGAAGCGGACAATCAGGCGCTCGCGACGGCGGCGGCATGGGGTGCGGCACACGGGCGACGACATTTCATCACCTCCGCATTTGAACACCCTGCTGTGAGCCGTATGCTGGACACACTCGAAACGCAGGGCTTTTGCGTGACCCGCCTGTCCCCCGCACCGCACGGTGTACTGTCCCCGCAGCAGGTCGAAGCCGCGCTGCGGGAAGACACCTGCTGCGTCAGCATCCTGCTTGCGAACAACGAGATCGGCACGATACAGCCGCTTGCGGAAATCAGCGCACTGTGCCGAGCGCGCGGCGTGCTCGTCCATACCGACGCTGTGCAGGCGATCGGACATCTGCCGGTCGATTTTGCCGCGCTCGGCGTGGATCTTCTTGCGCTGTCCGCACACAAATTTGGCGGTCCCAAGGGCGCGGGCGCGCTGTGCGTGCGGCGCGGACTGCTGCCTGTATCGCTGCTGCGCGGCGGCGGACAGGAGCGCGGCGCGCGCGCGGGCACAGAGAATTTGCCCGCCCTCGTGGGCATGGCGGCGGCGCTGACCGACGCGGTCGCGCGGCTGTCCACGACGATCGACACGGTGACCGCGCTGCGCACCACGCTTGAGCACGGGCTTGCCGCCCTGCCGGATACGCAGGTGCTCGGCACATCCGCGCCGCGCGTTCCCGGCATCACAGGTTGCTGCTTTGCCGGTGTGGAGCGCGAGACGCTGCTGCTGCTGCTCGATGCGGACGGCATCTGCGTGTCCGCCGGCTCGGCATGCGCCTCCGGTGCGCTCGAAACCAGTCCGACGCTGCACACGCTCGGGGTGCCCGACCCACTCGCACGCGGCTTTTTACGCTTCTCGCTCGGCGCGGACAATACGCCCGCCGATGTCGAGACCATCCTCGCATCGACCCGCGCCGCTGTCGCGCGGCTGAGAAAGGACAAACCATGAAACGCGTACTCATCGCAATGAGCGGCGGCGTCGATTCGAGCGTTGCCGCCTATTTGCTGCACAAACAGGGCTATGACTGCGTCGGCGTCACCATGAAGCTCTACGAAAACGAGACCGTCGGCTGCAAACGTGGCAATACCTGTTGCAGTCTTGACGACATCGAGGATGCGCGCAGCGTCGCCTACCGCATCGGCATCCCGTACCATGTGTTCAATTTTACCGCGGATTTCGAGGGGCAGGTCATCCGCCGCTTTGTCGACGCCTATGAGCACGGGTGCACCCCCAACCCCTGCATCGACTGCAACCGCTATCTCAAATTCGAGCGGCTCTATCACCGCGCGTGCGAACTGGGCTGCGATTTTATCGCGACCGGACATTACGCGCGTGTGACGCACGACGGCGCGCAGTACACGCTGCGCAAGGCGGTCGACGCGGGCAAAGATCAGAGTTATGTGCTCTATTCGATGACGCAGGAACAGCTTGCGCACACGCTTTTCCCGCTCGGGGAGCTGCACAAGGACGAGGTGCGCCGCATCGCGAAGGAGCAGGGCTTCCTCAATGCGCGCAAGCACGACAGCCAAGACATCTGCTTCGTGCCGGATGGCGATTATGCATCGTTTTTGCAGCGATACACGGGAAAAATCTATCCGCAAGGCAATTTTGTGGACGCAAACGGCACGGTGCTCGGCACACATCGCGGCATCGTGCGCTACACGATCGGACAACGCAAGGGGCTTGGCATCGCGGCGGACACACCGCTCTATGTGCGCGAAAAATCCGTACGCGACAACACCGTGACCCTGTGCCGTGCGCACGAGCTGTTCTCGGATGCGCTTGAAGCGACCGACTGCAACTGGATCGCGGGCGCGCCGCCCGTGCAGCCGCGCGCTGTGACCGCGCGCATCCGCTACCGTCAGCCCGAGCAGCCCGCAAGCGTCGCCGCGCTGCCCAATGGCAATCTGCGCGTGACCTTTGACGAGCCGCAGCGCGCAATCGCGCCTGGTCAGGCGGTCGTGCTCTACGACGGCGACACCGTGCTCGGCGGCGCGACCATCGCGCACGAAGCGTCTCGCTCCCGCTGAATCTCCTCTGAGCCGCTCTGCAAACAGGGCGGCTTTTTTTCATCGGAATACCACACGGTACCCGCAAAAGCGCGCGAAATATGTCGCAAGATCAAAAATTCACGGGGTATATTTGACCGCTCGGGTGGCAAAATCTACGGTACAGGGATAAAGTGATTTTGCCGATCGGGAGGGAAATTCCATGCAGATGAAGGTCGAGATTTGTGGCGTCAACACATCAAAGCTGACCGTTCTGACAAACGAGGAAATGAATGCCCTACTGCGGCGGGTGGGCGGCGGGGACAAGACCGCGCGCGAGGAGCTCATCCGCGGCAATCTGCGTCTGGTGCTCAGCGTGATCCAGCGCTTCGGCGGACGCGGCGAGTCGGTCGACGATCTGTTTCAGGTCGGCTGCATCGGACTCATCAAAGCGATCGACAACTTTAACGTCGATCTCGGCGTGCGCTTCAGCACCTATGCCGTGCCCATGATCATCGGAGAGATCCGCCGCTATCTGCGCGACAATAGCGCCATTCGCGTGTCGCGGTCGATGCGTGATACCGCCTACCGCGCTTTGCAGGCGAAGGAGGCGTTCACCCGCGAGCACCAGCGCGAGCCGACCATCATCGAGCTGGCGCAGGCGCTCGATCTCAAAAAAGAAGAGGTCGTGTTCGCGCTCGACGCGATCATGGATCCGGTTTCGCTGTTCGAGCCGGTCTGGGGCGAGGAAGGCGATACGCTGTGCGTCATGGATCAGGTGGGCGACACCAAAAATACGGACGAGCACTGGCTCGAGTCCATCGCGCTCAAGGGCGCGATCGGCTCGCTGAGCGACCGCGAAAAAAAGATCGTGCACATGCGCTTTTTTGAGGGACGTACGCAGATGGAGGTCGCCAAGGAAATCCACATCTCGCAGGCGCAGGTCTCGCGACTGGAAAAGGGCGCGCTCGAGCACATCCGCAAGCAGATCTAAACGACAAAAACGCCCTCCCACTTCGGGAGGGCGTTTGAGGTCGTCGACAAACTGTTCCTTATCGCGTGTCGCCGCTGTCGTTGAGCGGCGCGGTGCTCAGCTCAATCGTCGCGTGTGAAATCGCGGTCTCGCGCATATACCGCAGGATATAGGTCAGGGTCTCCGGCGTGTTCTTGCTCTGCCCGAGGGCGACCACAGCGGGCGCGGTCGAGCGCTGAAAGCCCTTGAGCACGCTCTCCGCGCCGCGGTATGCCGAGCGGCTGCCCTCGCCTGCGGTCAGTGTGCCATCCCACAGGCGATAGCCCGCGTTTACGAGCATATTGCGCTGCGCCTGAGACAGATTTCCCGTGCCGTTTTCCACGAACACAATCCGTGTCTGTACACCGCACGCGAGCAGCAGATCGTCATTCGCGCGGTCGAGCCGTGCGACGAGTGCCACAGGGTCTGCGACCGATGCATCCGCGGTGATCGACAGCGCAAGCGCGTGCCCGTCTGCGACGATGCGGCGCACCGCGTTGTCCTGCGCGGGCACACTGTCCGTCGGCAGGCAAAAGGTTGCCGTGCGGCGGTATGTAGACAAAATATCGAGCAGCGCGGCGGTCTGCTCGCCCGGCGCACCGGAAAAAGTCAGATACACGACCGAAGGGTGCGGGATCGCCTCCTCCGCCTTGGGCGGCTGCACGGGGATCTGCGGTTCGGTTTTGGTCGGCTGATCGGTAGAGCCGCCGCCGCTCCCCTTAGACGGATTGAGATAGTTTTTGACCATGCGGTCTACGGTTTCGGTTGCGCCCGCACCAAACGCGCGGTCGGACAGCTTGGCGCTGTCGTTTGCGATGCGCACGACCGGATAACTCGAGGAAATGGTAGAATAGGAAAAGCCGAAAATGCCGCACACCAACTTGGCAGGCACATAGGTCGTGCCGTTGATCGTATAGGCGGGCTGCGCATAGCTCGTATCGTTTTCGTCGTAGACATAGCCCTGACCGACCGAGAAATTGAGCGTATGATCCCAGTTATAGAGCACGAGAAGCTGCTGCGCGCCACTGTACGCCCCCTGTAATCCGAGCGCGCCCGTAAAGACGGAATACGGCAAATAGATTTCGCCGTTTTTGCGCGTGGGCATCGTGGAGGACGACAGCGGCAGGAACTCGTCGTTGACCGCGGTCAGGATGATATCGGGCACGGCAAGACCGTTCAGCAGTCCGCCGAGCAGCAGAACGGACAGTAAAAGGCAAGCCATACGGCGCAACGCTTTCATTGCCGCGCCTCCTTTCCGGAAAAGTTTTCTCGTTTCAGTATAACAGACGCGCATCCTTTTGGCAACGCAACACGAAAAAATGCAAAAAATCGCCAACACCCCTTGAAAAAACCGTCCTGTTTCGCTAGAATAAGGGTAGCTTTAAATTTAGCCTAATGAAGCAGAAAAGAGTGATTGACGATGCTGGACATCAAGTATGATCTTGCAAAGACCCACAAGGAAAAACCCGACCAGACCAAGCTGGGCTTCGGTATCTACTATACCGATCATATGCTGGTCATTGACCACACCGAGGGCATCGGCTGGCATGATGCACGCATTGTGCCCTATGCGCCGTTGCAGCTCGACCCTGCCGCAATGGTGCTGCACTATGCCATGGAATCCTTCGAGGGCATGAAGGCATATCGCACGCCGGACGGCAAGGTACAGCTGTTCCGCCCCGACAAGAATGCACAGCGCATGATAAACACCAATGCGCGCATGTGCCTGCCGTCGCTGCCGGTAGAAGATTTCGTGCAGGCAGTCAAGGCGCTCGTCAAGGTCGAAGAGGACTGGGTGCCGTCCTGCGAGGGCACGAGCCTGTACATCCGTCCGTTCGTCATCGCGACCGAGCCGCATCTCGGCGTGCGCCCGTCCAAGACGCACCAGTTCATCGTCATCTGCTCGCCGGTCGGCGCGTATTATACGACCGGCATCAATCCGGTCAAGATCTTCGTCGAGGATGAGTACACCCGCGCATGCCCCGGGGGCACAGGCTTCACCAAGTGTGGCGGCAACTATGCCGCGAGCCTGATCTCTCAGGTTAAGGCACACGACCTCGGCTACGAGCAGACGCTGTGGCTTGACGGTGTGGAGCACAAGTACGTCGAGGAAGTCGGCTCGATGAACTGCTTCTTCAAGATCGACGGCACCGTGTATACCGCGCCCTGTGTCGGCACGGTGCTGCCCGGCGTCACCCGCATGAGCTGCATCGACCTGATGCGTCACTGGGGCATTCCGGTGTCCGAGGAACGTCTGCCGATCGCGGATGTCATGAAGGCATCGCGCGAGGGCAAACTCGAAGAGGTCTTTGGCACAGGCACGGCGGCAGTCATTTCGCCGGTCGGTGAGCTGCGCTATGAGGGCGAAGTTGCACACATCGGCGGCGGCAAGATCGGCGCGCTGACCCAGCGTCTGTACGACACGCTGACCGGCGTGCAGTGGGGCAAGCTGCCCGACGAACTGCACTGGACCGTCAAGGTCGACTGAAAAAGCAAAAGCGCCGCCTGCGGGCGGCGCTTTTGTGCGTCATGGAAGATTCAATGTGAGCTGCCCGTCCGCAAGGTTATCAATGTGCAGCCCACGCGCGGCGGCGCGATGCACCGTGTAGGCGGTTCCGCCGTGCTGCCCGTCGAAGTAGCAGATCAGCCGACCGGCACAGTCGACCATGAAGCGGTTGCGCGCCTGAAAGCACCCCGCATGATAGGCTGGGCTGACTACGCACACCGCATCCGCGCGGTCGCGCACAAGCGCATGCAGCGTGCGCCACTCCTCTTCCCAATGTGCTGCCTGTTCAGGAAATGGCAGTGCACAAATGAGCTTGACCGGCACTTCGCGGTGCAGCAGCACCGCCTGCGCCGCCCACAGGTCAAAGCCGCGGCTCATGCCCGTGATAAAGTCGGTGCAGCCCGCTTCGGCCGCACAGCCCACGGCGCGCAGCAGCGGCTCGTAGAGCGTATCGGGAATGCTCGCGCCCCAGTGTCCGCCGGACGGCATTTTTTCGGGGCGGTAGCCGGAAAAGCAACAGGTCTGTGCACGGATCGGGAAAGCCATGACATGCATCACTCCATATCGAAAATTTGTTCGTATCTTTAGTATAACATGTTCTGCGCAGAATGCAACCTTTTTCGTGTTGTCAAGGTTTCACAAAACTGTTACAATGGGACAAAGAGGAAGGGGGTGCGTCGATGGGTATCGGCAGACGTATTTTTTATGTGCTGCGGCAAATGTTCCGGCGTTATTTTTCCGACGGGGTCTCGCAGTCGGCGGCGGAGCTTGCCTATTTCCTGCTGTTTTCCTTTGCGCCGCTGCTCATGTTTCTCAACTCGGTGCTCGCGCAGATGAATATTTCGGCGGACAGCCTGCAAATCGTTGTGCGTGTGCTGCCCAAAAGCGTACAGGAGCTGATTCTCGGTTATTTTTCGTACATCGGCAGTCATCCCTCGATCAGCCCGATGATCATCGGTATCGCGCTCACGCTGTACTTTATGTCGCGCGCGATGACCTCGCTCGTGCGCACGGCGAACAAGCTCTATCGTGTCGAGGTGCGGCGCAGCGGCATTTATCAGCGGCTGCTGTCCGTGCTCATGACCGCGGGTTTTCTGCTTGCGATCGTGGGCAGCTTCGTGCTCGTTGTCATCAGCAAAACGCTCGTGCGCCTTGCGGGGCATTGGATCACTGTGCCGCAGATCCTGCGCGATTTCGTGCAGGGCGGCAACTACTGGCTTGTGATCGGGTTCGTATTTTTTCTGCTGCTGCTCTTCAACCGCTTTGTCCCCAATGTGCCGCTGCGTTGGAGCGACGCGCTGCCGGGCGCGGCATTTTCGACCGTGTTCTGGATCCTCGCATCGGTCGGCTTCTCTTTTTATGTGGACAACATGGCGCGCTATTCCCTGCTCTACGGTTCGCTCGGCGCGCTCATCGTGCTCATGCTTTGGCTGTATCTGACAGGGCAGCTGCTGATCATGGGCACACAACTCAATCATGTCATCTATGTGGCGCGGCGATATGACCCCTTGATCTCCTCCGACATCCACCCATCCTGATCGCTGCAAAAAAAGACCGTCGACGCACTGTCGACGGTCTTTTTTGATGGGTCAATCCTGTTTCTGCTGCTCCAGAAAATCATTGAGCACGTCATTGCGAATGTCGGTCAGGAACATATGCCCCGGTGCATGCGCGATGGCGAGCGGCGGTCTTGCCTGCTCGACGGCAGCCTGTGGGGTCACACCGCACGGCCAAAACACCGGAATTTCTCCCGGATAAAGCTCGACCGCGTCGCCGTAGTCGGGCTGCATGATGTCGTCGATACCGAGCGCGGCGGGATCTCCCATATGCAGCGGCGCACCGTGCACATTGGGAAAACACGCGGTGATCTCCTGCGCACGCTTGGCGTTTTCCGGCGTCATCGGGCGCATGGAGCACACGATCGGTCCGGAAAAAGCGCCCACCGGCACAGTCATCCGGTTTGTCTTATACATCGGCACGTTGCGGCCGGTCGCGATATGGCGCATTTCGATGCCCGCACGCATGAGCGCCTCTTCAAAGGAGAAGCTGCATCCGATGAGAAATCCCACGCTGTCCGGCGTCCAGTACGCGGAAATATCGGTCACGCGCGCGGTGCGCACACCGTTTTCATAGAGAAAATACGCCGGAAGATCGGTCGCGATATTGCCGCCGCGCGCCATCAGACGGCTCTCGGGCGTGCCCTCGATCACCTCAAGCACGGGGCAGGCAAACGGATTTTTCGCAGTAAATGCACGAAAATCCTGCGCCCAGTCACGCGGCAGGATCATCAGATTCGCCTGCGCATAGCCGCGGCACATGCCCGCCGTCGGCACATCCAGTGCGCCTGTACGAAAAAGCGCGCGCACTTCTGCAGGATTTTTTTGCGCATATTGCGTAATATCAAAACCGGACATAGGGTTTCCTCCTTGTTTTCCGCAAAGTGATTTTCCTTCTTTATAGCATATTTATCGTGGAAAGTCCAGTCTTTCCCGCGCTTCTCCGGTGGAAAAGGGTGCCCTATCCATGCCCTTCCACATCCTGTGCTTTTGCGTGCAAAGATACGGTAAAATGAAGTTTACCGTTGACAACTCTGCACTTTTCACATACAATAATACTACAGTTTTTACATTTTCAAAATGTGAAAGCGAAAAACTTTGGAGGGGAAAGTTAGAAATATGAGCAAAATTACAGAAAAACTCAAAGACATCGGTCCGGGTGCGATCGTTGCCGCGGGCTTCATCGGTCCCGGCACCGTCACGACCTGTACGGTCTCAGGTGCAAGCTACGGCTACACACTGCTGTGGGCGATGCTCTTCTCGACCATCGCGACCATCATCCTGCAGGAGATGAGCGCGCGTCTGGGCATCGTGACCCAGAAGGGTCTGGGCGACGCGCTGCGAACCAAGTTCACCTCGAACGCTGTGCGCATCCTGCTCGCGGTGCTCGTCATCGCGGCGGTCTTTATCGGCAACATCGCCTACGAAACCGGTAACCTGACCGGTGCCATCATGGGTGTGCAGGCGATCTGGCCCGCCATCCCGAAGCATATCTTCGGCATTATCCTGGGCGTTCTGGCATTCATCCTGCTCTGGTCGGGCAGCTACAAGCACGTTGAAAAAGTGCTCACGCTGCTGGTCGTCCTGATGAGCGTGCTCTTTTTCGCGACCGCGATCGCGGTTCGTCCGGACATGGGCGAAGTCGTCAAGGGTCTCTTCATTCCGCGCGTGCCCAACATGGAGCGCTCGTGGTTCTACATCGCGGGTCTGGTCGGCACGACCGTTGTGCCCTACAACCTCTACCTGCACGCTTCGTCCGCCGCAAAGAAGTGGAAGGGCGACGCGGGCGTGCGCGCCTCCCACCTCGACACGATCCTCGCGATCGGTCTGGGCGGCATCGTTTCCATGTGCATCATCATCACCGCATCCGCAGCGTTCGGCGGCGGCAGCGCAACGGCGTCCATCAAGAACGGCGCGGACATGGCGGTACAGCTCCAGCCGGTGCTCGGCTCGTGGGCGACCGCGGCAATGGGTCTGGGTCTGTTTGCAGCCGGTGCGACCTCGATGATCACCGCGCCGCTTTCCGCAGCATTTGCGTGCTCGGGCATCCTCGGCTGGGGTGAGGACATGAAGCATAACCGCTTCAAGATTTTCTGGGTCATCGTTCTGGTGTGCGGTGTGCTCGCAGCCTCCACGCTCGGCGCAAGCCCGACCGAGATCATCCTGTTCGCACAGGCGGCGAATGCGCTGCTTCTGCCGATCACGGCGGTACTGCTGCTCATCTGCTGCAACGACCGCAGCCTCATGGGCAAGCACAGCAACAAGGCGTGGAACAACGTGCTCGGCATCCTGCTGCTTGGCGTGACGCTGTTCATCGCACTGCGCAACATGACCGCGTTCACGGAAAGCTTGATGAAGCTTATCGCGGGTTAAACGACATCCACATGGGAAGCCTTCCGCGTGAGGGCTTCCCTGTGATTTTTTATTTCCCTGCAAAGGTGGTTATTCCAAATGTATCAAGTTGATTTAAACGCCGATCTCGGCGAGAGCTTCGGCAGCTACACGATCGGACTGGACAGCGAGGTCACAAAACATGTCTCGTCCGCCAATATCGCCTGCGGCTGGCACGCGGGCGACCCGATGGTGCTCGACGCCACGCTCGCGCTCGCCAAGGAGCGCGGCATCGCGGTCGGTGCACACCCGGGCTATCCCGATCTCATGGGCTTTGGTCGCCGCAATATGGCGTGTTCGCCCGATGAGATCAAAAATTATGTCACCTATCAGCTCGGCGCGTTCGCAGCGTTCGCCAAGGTGCACGGGCTGGAAATTCAGCATGTCAAGGCGCACGGGGCGATGTATAACACGGCGGGCAAGGATCTCAAGCAGGCGCTTGCGATCACACGCGCGGTGCACGATTTTGATCCCAACATCTGCCTGCTCGCGCTTGCGGGCAGCAAAATG
Source organism: Intestinibacillus massiliensis (assembly GCA_029267335.1). GTDB lineage: Bacteria > Bacillota > Clostridia > Oscillospirales > Butyricicoccaceae > Intestinibacillus > Intestinibacillus massiliensis_A. The sequence goes on from JAJUJC010000006.1 coordinate 150,541, forward strand.
GTAGACGCTGCCGCGGAACTCGGTATGAAATGCGCGAGCGAATTTTTCGCGGATCGGGGCTACGAGGAGGACGGCTCGCTTGTCGCACGCACGAAGGAAGGCGCGATGATCTCTGATGAAAACCAGGCGATCGAGCGCGTCATCCGCGTCGTGCGCGAGGGCAAGGTGCGCGCGGTGACCGGAAACGATATTGCGGTGCGCTGTGACTCGGTCTGCGTCCACGGCGACAACGCGCATGCGGTCGCATTCGTCAAGACCATTCGCGAGCGCCTGACCGCGGAGGGCATCGAGGTTTGTCCCTTCGGCGCGTTCGTCTGACGCTTTGCGGGGGATGCACGCGGTGTGTCCCCCGACCAAAGAACGCGAAAAAACAGTATTTCCGCGTGAAATGCTGTTTTTTCCCGTTTTGAACATCCCATAGAGAAAGGAACCCAAACCGCATGAAAGCCTTTCAGATTTCTCCCTGCGGCGACTCCGCATTGTCGATAGAATTCCGCAACGAAATTTCCGAAGAGGTGCACGAGCAGGTTGCGTCCATGACGACGCTTTTGGAAAGCGCAGGCCTGACCGGCGTGCGCGAGCTGATCCCTACCTATCGCGCCATCATGGTGTGCTATGACCCGTTCGCGACCGATTTCGAGCTGCTCGCGTCCAAGATCGAGCGTCTGGCGCACCGTGCGCACAAGACCGCCCTCGCGCACGAAATCCGCCGCGTGACCATTCCAGTGTGCTACGGCGGCGACTTTGGCCCCGACCTGCAAAATGTTGCGCACTTCCACGGTATGACCCCCGAGGAGGTCATCGAGCTGCACGCCGCACCTACCTATCTCATCTACATGCTGGGCTTTACCCCCGGCTTCTCCTATCTCGGCGGTATGGATCGCCGCATCGCGACCCCGCGTCTGGACAATCCGCGCACGCTCATTCCGGGCGGCAGCGTGGGCATTGCGGGCGCGCAGACCGGCATCTACCCCATCGACTCCCCCGGCGGCTGGCAGCTCATCGGGCGCACGCCGCTCGACCTGTACCGCCCGGACCGCGAACCGCCCGTGCTGCTGCGCGCGGGCTACCGCATCACCTTCCGTCCAATCGACCACGCGGAGTATGATTGCATCCGCGCGCAGGTCGAGCGCGACGCATACACGCTCGAAGAGGAGGTGATCGGCTGATGGGTATCGAAATTTTAAACGGCGGCATGCTCACGACCATTCAGGACGCGGGACGCTACGGCTATCAGCAGTTCGGCGTGACCGTCAGCGGCTCGATGGACGTGTATCATCACAATCTCGCGAACATTCTGGTCGGAAACGATCCGGGCTGTGAGGTGCTCGAGGCGACCATTCTGCCGCCGTCGCTGCACTTTACACAGGACAATATTTTCGCGCTGTGCGGCGCGCCTGTCTCGGGCACGCTCGCGGGCGAACCGATCGAAATGAACCGCGCGTATCTCGCGCACGCGGGCGACACGCTGATGTTGACCGCGGCGACACGCGGCTGCCGCACCTATCTCGCATTTGCGGGCGGTCTGGATGTGCCCTCTGTCATGGGCAGCAAATCGACCTTCCTCAAGGGACGCATCGGCGGTCTGGACGGACGCGCGCTGCAAAAGGGCGATTTTCTTGGCTTCTGCGCGCCGCGCACCACGCTGCCCAACCTGCCGTTTCGCACCATCCACGAAAGCATGATCCACGATTTTGCACCCGAGCAGACCATTCGCGTCATCCCCGGGCCGCAGATCGACGCATTTTCCGGCGAAGGCGTATCGACCTTCCTCAACACCACCTACACGGTCACGCAGAACGCCGACCGTATGGGCTATCGTCTGGACGGCGCACGCATCGAGCACGCACCCAATCAGGACGGCAATATCATCTCCGACGCGATCACCAAGGGTGCAATTCAGGTGCCCGGCCACGGACAGCCCATCATCATGATGGCAGACCGGCAGACGACCGGCGGCTATGCCAAAATCGGCCATGTCATCAGCGTCGACCTGCCGCGCGTCGCGCAGCTTCGCCCGGGAGACAGCATCCGGTTCGCGCTCTGCGATGTGGAAGAAGCGCAGAGTTATGTCAATCAGCGCACGCAAAAGCTGCGCACCCTGCGCCGTATCCTAGATCAGGAGACCATTTTATCCTCGCGCGAGTATCGTGTGCTGTCCGCCTTTGGCGAACGCACCGCGCGCATCGAGCGCATCGCAGACTAAAAAACGCGCCGCACTTCATACCGTGCGGCGCGTTCTTCTATCCCTGCTTCCAGAGACAGACCGGAATGGGCGGGTCGTTCGGGCGATTGGCAAACGTGCTTGTCAGCACCGTATAGCGTTTGTCGTCCAGTGTTTGCAGATAGGCAAGCAGCGCGTCGCGCTCGTCATAGCCGGTCTGTCCGCCGTAATAGATCGCAAGACTCATCACCCCATCGGGCGCAAGCAGCGTCAGTCCCGCTTCGATCGCAGGGATACTGGTTTGTGCGGTCGTATAGACTGTGTGGTCGCCGCCCGGCAGATAGCCGAAGTTAAAGCAGATGCAGCGCACGCTCTCCGGCGCGGCATAGCGCGCCATGTTGCTGTGGCTGTCACAGATCACCTGCGCACGCGCGGCAAGCCCCGCCGCCGTCAACCGCGCGCGGGTCTCCTCGACCGCGGCCTGCTGAATGTCGAACGCGAGCACGCGTCCGCGCTCCCCGACCTGCTCGCATAAAAACTGTGTATCGCGTCCGCGCCCCGCCGTGGCGTCGATGCACAGATCGCCCTCTCTGAGATACCGCGCCATAAACGCATGCGTCAGCGCGACTGTATTGATGCCCATTCGTGTTTCCCGCCTTTCTTTTCTATTCTACGGCATTTTGCCCACTGTCGCAAGGCAAATCTGTCTGTTTTGCACACTTTGAAGATTGCTTTTTGGGACATGCTGTATTATACTTGTATAGAACCATTAAATACGAAATTCAGAAGGGATTGAACCTCTGTCATGGAAGAGCTCCACAGCAACCAAGGCAAAAATGAGATCATCGAGGTGGACGGCGTTTCCTACAGCCGCCTGCCCATCAAGACCCATGTCGTCACCGACCGCGACGACATCACCGAGGTCGCCATGCAATATGCCGCGCCCCACATGCAGGAGGGTGATATCCTCTTCATTTCCGAAAAATGCGTCGCCTGCTCCCAGAAGCGCGCGCTGCGGCTCGACGAGATCAAGCCCCGTCCGCTCGCGGTCTTTCTGTCCAAGCATGTGACCAAAACGCCGCACGGCATTGGTCTGGGCATCCCCGAGACCATGGAGATGGCGCTGCGCGAGTGCGGTACGCCCCGCATCCTGTTCGCCGCGCTGTGCTCGGTCATCGGTAAGCTGTTCGGCCGCAAGGGCTGGTTCTACATCGTCGCGGGACGCAAAGCCGCCTCGATCGACGGCCCCACCCCGAATACCCTGCCGCCTTATAACCACTGCGTCGTACTCGGCCCCGCCGATCCCGACGAGACTGCGGCAAAAATCGCCGCAAAGCTCGGTCACAAGGTCATGATCATCGACCTCAACGACCTCGGCGGCAACATTCTCGGCACCTCCGACGCGTCGATCGACCGTGAGTGGGCAGTGCGCACGCTCAAGGACAATCCGCTCGGTCAATGCTCCGAGCAGACCCCGATGGGCATCCTGCGCCGCGCATAAGCACACAAAAAGCCCGCCTGCTTTCAGCCGAAACAGGCGGGTTTTATGCATTTGGGAGGTTTTATGGAACTGTTTTCTGTGCGCGACGTGCGGTTTAAGGGCATCCTGCACTATCCCGCCGTCACGATCGAAGCCGGGCGCACGACCTTTCTCTGCGGCAAAAGCGGCTGCGGTAAAAGCACACTGCTCAAGCTGCTCAATGCCTCGGTCTCGCCCGATTGCGGCGAGATCGACTATCTGGGCAAGCCGCTTGCCGCGTTCGATACCATTGCGCTGCGGCGTGAGGTTCTGCTCGTCTCGCAGACCGTCTTTCTGTTTGACGACACGATTCGCGGCAATTTTGCGCAGTTTTATGCTTATCGGGAGCAAACACCGCCCACAGACGCGGAAATGCTGCAAAATCTCCATCTGTGCGCCGCGGATTTTGCGCTTGACGCGAACTGCCGTTCCCTGTCCGGGGGCGAGCGGCAGCGCGTGTTCCTCGCAATCTGCCTGTCGCTGCGCCCGCGCGTGCTCCTGCTCGACGAGCCGACCTCTGCGCTCGATCAAACGACCGCGGACACGCTGCTGCGCACGCTCAAAGCGCACTGCACGCAGCACGACATGACGCTCATCGCCGTCACGCACGACCGCGCACTTGCGCAGCGCTACGCCGACGTCATTCTGGAGATCGGAGGGCAGTCATGAACCACATTATCGTGCTCAATCTGTGGCAGTTCGGTATGGTCTATCTGCTGCTGCTCATCGTGCTCGCGGTCATGAAGCGCTGTCAGATCAGCCAGAGCAAGCTGCTCATTGTGGCAAGCGTACGCATGACGGTGCAGCTCGTGCTTGCCGGACTGGTACTGACGTACATTTTCAAAAACCCGCATCCGGTTTTCGTGCTGCTTTATCTCGCGTCCATGACTGCAATGGCGATCCACACGACGCTGTCGCGCAACAAAGGTCTGAACCGACGCTTTCAGTGCATTGTAGGCGGGTCTCTGCTGCTCACGGGGCTGACCATCATCGTATTTTTCATCTGCGGCGTAGTCGGTGTGAGTTTTTGGAACCCGCAGTACACCATTCCCATCAGCGGCATGGTGATGGGCAACGCGATGACCGGTGTCAGTCTGGGGCTTAAAACCTTTCGCCAGTCCGTGCTGTCCCAAAAGACCAAAATTGACACGCTGCTGTACATCGGTGCCACCCCGCACAGCATCCTAACCCCGTTCGTCAATCAGGCGATCGAGACCGCGCTGCTCCCGACACTCAACTCCATGCTCGGTATGGGCATCATCTCCCTGCCCGGCATGATGACCGGACAGATTCTGTCCGGCACTCTGCCTACCACCGCGATTTTGTACCAAATCGCCATCATGATCGCGATCACGACGGTGGTTTGCCTCGCGGTATTCTGCACGCTGTTTTTCGGCTGCAAAACACTGTATAACAAGCAAAACCAGATCCTTTTCACCGATCATGATGCGCTTTAAAGTGGCTTGGTTTTTACTGATCCGCGCAGTACGGCTCGACCCGAATGGGTTTCACCATGCGCAGGTGCTTGCCGAGGGCATTTGTCACTTCGCCCTCCTGCGTGAACGCAAATTTGTGGTAAAACGCCTTTGCGCGTTCGTTGTGCTCCGCGACGAGTGCGCAAAGATAGTCCTTGCCCAGTTCGCGGTACACGCTGATCGCCTGCCCGATGAGCTGTTGGCTCAGCCCGCAGCCGCGCCATTCGGGGTCGATGACGAACGAACCGACCATGCCGGTATCGGGGTGGCTGTCGTCGCACACATTGAGCCGCACGAGCGCGACCGGCACGCCGTCGAGCATGCCGAAGGTCACGGCGCGCGCGCACTGCGCAAGCATCGCACGGGTATTCTCTACATACGCAGCCTCATCAAGCGCCTCGGCAGTGCCGTAGGCGCTTTCATATTTCTGGCGCGCAAACGAAAGCAGTGCCCCACGCTCGTCCGCGTTGTCCAGATCGACCGACTTGAACCAAATCTGCGGCGACACGGGCACGCCCTTGCTGTTCGTCCAACCGATGGATGCAAAGGTCGACAGCTCCGCGGGCAGATGGCTCGCGTCGTTCATATAAACAACGCGTACGTTGCCTGCGTCGTCAAACTCCAGCTTCGCCACGCAGGTGTTGTCGCCCCAGCCGATTTCGCCGAGTTGTTCGGGGGCAAGCCCCTGCGCAATGCACAACGCGCCGCGAATCGACGAGCCGTGTGTCACGACCGCGATCGTCTGACCCGCGTGCTCACGCACCAGTTCGCGAATGCCGCCGAACATGCGCTCTCCCGCGTCGGTCACGCTTTCGCCGCCCGGTACGACACACTTCCACGGTTCGGTCTGCCATGCATGATACTTTTCCGGCTCACGCAGAGGCAGTTCCGCCCACGGGCAGTCCTCCCACTCGCCCATATTGATTTCGCGCAGCACGGGGCGCACGCGCACCTCCATGCCCTTTGCGCCCGCGATCGCGCCCGCGGTCATGCGCGCGCGGTACAGGTCGGAGGAGTAGATCGCATCGAGCGCGACCGGCTCGAACCGCTTCGCCAGATACGGAAGCTGCTCCCACGCGCGCGGCGTGAGCAGGCTGTCATACTGCCCGTGACAGCGACGATAGACATTGCCTTCGGCTTCTGCGTGCCGAATGAGATAAACCGTTGTGAGCATGCTCAGACCTCCACCGCATTCGTCAGGTCGGTCACGCGCTCAATGCCGTGCCCGCGCATATAGTCTTGCAGTCCCTCGAGCGCCTTGACCGGTGCGAGTGGGTCGGCGAACAGTACCGTGCCCAGCGCGACCGCATCCGCGCCCGCCAGCAGCATTTCCGCCACATCGCGCCCCGTGCGCAGACCGCCCATGCCAATGATCGGCACGGATACCGCGCGGCGCACCTGATAGACCATACGGATCGCGACCGGCAGCACCGCCGGGCCGGACAGACCACCCATGATGTTCGACAAAATCGGGCGGCGGGTGTCGACATCAATGCGCATGCCGAGCAGCGTGTTGATGAGTGACAGCGCATCCGCACCCGCATCGACCGCAGCGCGTGCAATTTCCGTAATATCGGTCACGTTCGGGGATAATTTGACGATCAGCGGCTTTTTCGCATACTTTTTCGCTGCGGAAACGACCTCTGTCACCATATCGGGCTGCGTGCCAAACGCCATGCCGCCGCACTTGACATTGGGGCAGGAGATATTCATTTCGATCAGATCGACGTCTGCGTCCGAGATCTTTTCGATCATGCCGCAGTATTCCTCCACCGTGTTGCCGGACACATTTGCAATAATTTTGGTATCATGCTGCCGCAAAAACGGGATCTGCTCCGTAATAAAGCGGTCGATCCCGGGATTTTGCAGACCCACGCAGTTGAGAATCCCCATCGGAGTCTCCGCGATGCGCGGCGCGGGATTGCCCAGACGCTCGGTCGGGGTCAGCCCCTTGACGCCGATGCCGCCGAGCATGCTCAGGTCGAAGAATTCGCCGTATTCATGTCCGAAGCCGAACGTGCCGGACGCGGTGGTGATCGGGTTTTTCAGCTCGACCCCACAGATGTTGACGCGCATATCCATTACCAAACGACCTCCTTCGCATCAAATACCGGTCCGTCCTTGCACACATGCCCGTAGCGCACGCCCTGTTCGCCATCGCGCAGCTTGAGCTCGCACGCGCACACCAGACATGCGCCGATGCCGCAGCCCATGCGCTCCTCGAGCGACACCTGACACGGCAGCCCCGCCTGCTCCGCAAACGCTGCAATGGCGCGCAGCATGGGTTTGGGTCCGCACGCGCAGATCGACGTGAAATCCTGAGCATGCTCACGCAGCAGATCGGTCACGAAGCCGTGGGCACCGTAAGAACCATCGTCGGTCGTGACGAACACCGCACCGTTTGCGCGGAATTCTTCCTCTAAAATGACCGCGTCGCGCCCCCGAAAGCCGAGAATCGCGGTCGGCTGTGCACCCTGTGCGCGTGCGGCGCGCATGGTGAGCAGCATGGGCGGCACGCCGATGCCGCCGCCGATGAACACCGGCCGCTCTCCGAGCATGCTCAGATCATAGCCGTGTCCGAGCGCGCCAAGCACGTCGAGCGTCTCGCCCGCCTTGCGCGCGGACAGCCATGCCGTGCCCTCGCCCTTGACCTGAAACACGATGCGCGCGCTGTCTCCCTGCACGTCGCAGATCGAGATCGGGCGGCGCAGCAGGTTGCCCTCGCCGCAGGTGATGTGAACAAATTGTCCCGCATGCGCAAGTGCGGCAATGCGCGGCGCGTCCAGTATCAGTGAAAACAGCCCGTCTCCCAGCTTTTCGCTGTGCGTGACCGTGCAAAGCTCCTGTATTGCCATAAAAAACCTCCCAAAATGCCCTGATTTAGATAAGAGCCCCGCCTGCGGCGGGGCTCTGTGCGTTCTCTCATTGCTGTGCGCCGCGCGCCACTTTAAATGGTGTTGATGTCGACCATTTCACAGTTTTCGATCTTGACATCGCCCTCGAGGCAGCGCAGCAGCGCGGAGGCGGTGTCGATCGAGGTCAGGCACGGAATCGCGCGCTCCACGGTCGTACGGCGGATGTGCACCGAGCCCAGCTCCGGATGACGCCCCTTGACCGAGGTCGCGATGACGTAGTCGATCTTGCCGGACTCGATGAGATCAATGATGTTCGGCGCTTCTTCATCGACGTTGCGCACCGCGTTTGTTGCGATCATATGGCGGTTGAGCACGTTTGCGGTGCCGCTTGTCGCGTAAATTTCAAAGCCCAGACGCTCGAAACGCTCTGCGATCTTGATCGCCTCCTGCTTGTCGGAATCACGCACGGAAATCAGCACCGCACCGCGCCGCTTCATCGCGAAGCCCGCACCGATCAGACCCTTGAGCAGCGCCTCGCGGAACGAGGTGGACACGCCGAGCACCTCACCGGTCGATTTCATCTCCGGTCCAAGCTGAGTGTCCAGGTCGCGCAGCTTCTGGAACGAGAACACCGGCACCTTGACCGCGTAGTGGTCGCTTTCGGGATACAGACCCGTGCCGTAGCCCATATCCGCGAGTTTTTCGCCGAACATGCAGCGCGTCGCAAGATCGACCATGGGCACGCCCGTGACCTTGGAAATATACGGCACCGTGCGCGACGAGCGCGGGTTGACCTCGATGACGTAGACCTCGTCGTTATAGAGCACAAACTGAATGTTGACCAGACCGAGCACCGCGAGGTTCTTCGCGAGCGCTTCGGTGTAGCGCACAATGGTCTCCTTGTGACGATCCTCGATCGTGATGGACGGATAGACCGAGATTGAGTCGCCCGAGTGCACGCCCGCGCGCTCGAGATGCTCCATGATGCCCGGAATCAGAATATCCGTGCCGTCGCAGATCGCATCGACCTCGATTTCGCGTCCCATCATATATTTGTCGACCAGAACCGGATTTTCCACCTTGTTGCGTGTGATGACGCGCATAAACTCGCGCACATCCTCTTCCTTATAGGCGATTTCCATGCCCTGGCCGCCGAGCACATAGGACGGACGCACAAGCACCGGATAGCCCAGGCCGTCCGCTGCGGTGACCGCTTCGTCCTCGGTCATGACCGTGTGACCCGCCGGACGCGGAATCTCGCACTTTTCAAGGATGACATCGAACTTTTCGCGATCCTCCGCCGCGTCGATCGACCATGCGGGCGTACCGAGGATCGGAACACCGAGCTTTTCGATGTGCGCCGCGAGGTTGATGGCGGTCTGACCGCCAAACTGCACGATCGCCGCGTCGGGCTTCTCTGCGCGCACCACGCCGGTCACATCCTCGGGTGTGAGCGGCTCGAAGTACAGACGGTCTGCGGTATCGAAGTCGGTGGATACGGTCTCGGGGTTATTGTTGATGATAACGGTCTCGCAGCCGCGCTCCTTGAGCGCCCACACCGCGTGCACCGAGCAATAGTCGAACTCGATGCCCTGACCGATACGGATGGGTCCAGAACCGAGCACAAGCACCTTTTTCTTGCCGTTATCGGGCTTGACCTCGGTCTCCTTGTCCCACGAGGAGTAGTAATACGGCGTTTCCGCATCAAACTCCGCGGCGCAGGTGTCGACCGTCTTGTAGACCGGCAGACGCGCAATATCCGCGGGAATTTCACAGCCCGACAGCTCGCTGATCGTGCGGTCGAGGAAGCCAATCTGCTTCGCCCGATCATACAGATTGAGATCGATGGACTGCGCGGCACGCAGCTCGTTCTCCATGTTCGTAATGTTTAGGAACTTGTACAAAAACCAAGTGTCAATTTTGGTGATGTCAAACACCTCGTCGACCGTCATGATACCGCGGCGAAACGCTTCGCAGATGACGAACAACCGCTGATCGTTGATGCGATGCACGCCTGCGCGGATGTCCTCGTCGCTCCAGCCCGCCAGCTTGGGGTCGATCATGGAGGTCAGCTTCATTTCGATCGAACGTACGGCCTTCATCATCGCGCCCTCGAACGAATTTGCGATGGACATGACCTCGCCCGTCGCCTTCATCTGCGTGCCGAGCGAATTGTCCGCATAAACGAACTTGTCAAACGGCCAGCGCGGGAACTTGACGACACAGTAGTCGAGCGTCGGCTCGAAGCACGCCTTGGTCTTGCCCGTAACCGCGTTGTCGATCTCGTCGAGTCCGTAGCCCACTGCGATTTTGGCGGTCACCTTTGCAATCGGGTAGCCGGTTGCCTTGGATGCGAGCGCGGACGAACGGGACACGCGGGGGTTTACCTCGATGACGGCGTACTCAAAAGAATCCGGATTGAGTGCATACTGCACGTTGCAGCCGCCCTCGATGCCCAGCTCGGTGATGATGTTGAGCGCCGAGGTGCGCAGCATCTGATATTCCTTGTCGCACAGCGTCTGGCTGGGCGCGACGACGACCGAGTCACCCGTATGCACGCCGACCGGGTCGATGTTCTCCATGTTACAAATGGTGATGGCGTTGCCCTTGTGGTCGCGCATAACTTCGTATTCGATCTCTTTCCAGCCCGCGATGCACTTTTCCACCAGAATTTCATCGACACGCGAGTACATAATGCCGCTCGCGGCAATCTCGCGCAGCTGCTCCCAGGTGTACGCGATGCCGCCGCCAGTGCCGCCGAGGGTATATGCCGGGCGGATGATGACGGGCAGACCGATCTCCTTGGTGAACTCGACCGCATCCTCGACCGTGTGCACGACCTTGGAGGCAATGATCGGCTCACCGATCTTTTCCATCGTGTCCTTAAAGAGCTGGCGATCCTCCGCCTTGGCAATGGTGTCGGGCTTTGCGCCGAGCAGCTTGACGTTCATGCGCTCGAGGAAGCCGTTCTCGCACAGCTCCATGGCGAGGTTCAGACCGGTCTGTCCGCCGAGGTTCGGCAGCAGCGAGTCCGGACGCTCCTTCTTGATGATCTCCTGCACGGCTTCGACGGTCATCGGCTCAATGTAGACCTTGTCCGCCATTGCCTTATCGGTCATGATGGTTGCGGGATTGGAGTTGACGAGCACGACCTCCAGCCCCTCCTCGCGCAGCGCGCGGCACGCCTGTGTGCCCGCGTAGTCGAACTCAGCCGCCTGACCGATGACGATTGGGCCGGAGCCCAGCACCAAAACCTTATGAATATCCTTGCGCAGCGGCATTACTGAGCACCTCCCTTGGATTTTTCGATGTTTTCGATGAATTTATCAAACAGATAGGATGTATCCATCGGCCCCGGGCACACCTCGGGGTGATACTGCACGGTGAACACCGGCTTGTCGATGTGCTCGACGCCCTCGACCGTGCCGTCGTTGAGGTTGACGTAGCGCACACGCGCGATCGCAGGATCGATGGTCTCACCGAGGACCGCGTAGCCGTGGTTCTGCGAGGTGATATAGGTACGATCCTCGTCGAGATCTTTGACCGGATGGTTGACGCCGCGGTGACCGTACTTGAGTTTGGTGGTCTGCGCGCCGATTGCAAGCGACATAAGCTGATGGCCGAGGCAGATGCCGAAGATCGGGATGCCGCTGTTGCGCAGCACCTTGAGATCCTCGACGATGTCGACGTTCTCCGCTGGGTCACCAGGACCGTTCGACAGCATCACGCCGTCATAGCCGCCCGCGAGCACGGTCTCGGGTGCGGTGTCCCCGGGAACGACCGTGACCTCACAGCCGCGGCGGCACAGCTCGCGCTCAATATTGTACTTGACGCCGTAATCATACAGGGCGATGCGATATTTTTGCACGCCGTCCGCGGGATAGACCGTGTTTTCGCGGCAGGTGACGGTTTTCACCGCATCCTTGACAACATAAGCGTGCATCGCTTCGAGGTCGGCGGGGGTCGGCTCAAAGCCCTCTGTGTAGAGGATGCCGTTCATAACGCCGCTCGAGCGCAGGATGCGCGTGAGACGGCGGGTGTCGATGCCCGACATGCCGACGACCTTCTGGCTCTTGAGGTACTCGTCGAGTGTGAGCTTGCAGCGCCAGTTGGACGGATGCTCGCAAATTTCGCGCATAATAAAGCCGGATACCCAGCTTTTGCGGCTTTCGTAGTCGTCAAAGTTGATGCCATAGTTGCCGATCATCGGATAGGTCATGCAAACCGTCTGTCCGTAGTAGGACGGGTCGGTCAGGACCTCCTGATAGCCCGCCATACCGGTGTTGAATACGATCTCCGCGATGCTGCGGCCCTCGTGTCCGACAGCCTGACCCTCAAAGAGGGTGCCGTCCGCCAGCAGCAGAAATGCTTTTTTCAAAAATACCCACGCTCCTTTAAAATTCCGGTTGAAGCCCTGCGGCGGCGGTCGCCATGATATACGGCGGCCGCCTGTGTGTCTGTACCGTTTATCGGATCGCCGCGACGATCTCGTCGCGCATGCGCACCGCTTCCGCGCGCGCTGCGTCCTTATAATCCTCACCGTTTTTACCGGTCTTTTGCCACGCGCACATGATGCCGCGCGAAGAGTTGACGATCGCGCCCAGTCCGTCGTCGTTGAACGCGTTTGCAATATCCTGCGCGGTCGCGCCCTGTGCGCCGTAGCCCGGGACGAGGAAGTATGCACGGGGCAGCAGCGCACGGATGATCTTCTGCTCTTCGGGATAGGTCGCACCCACGACCGCGCCGACCTGATTGTAGCCGCTCGGCGTGTCCAGTCCCTCGCCCCACTGTGCCATCATCTCCGCGACGCGCGCATAGAGCGGCTTGCCCTCCATGTCGCGGTTCTGGAACTCGCCCGAGGACGGGTTCGAGGTCTTGACGAGCACGAAAATACTCTTTTCCCGCGTGCGGCATTCCTTAAGGAAGGGCTCAATGCCATCTGTACCCAGATACGCGTTGACTGTCGCACTGTCCGCGCCGTAGGGTGCGATCTCGGTATCGCCCACGCGAGTCTTACCGATATACGCCTGTGCATATGCAGAAGCGGTTGCGCCGATGTCGTTGCGCTTGATGTCTGCGATGACATACAGACCGCGCGCATGCGCATAGTCGATGGTCTCCTTGAGCGCCATCGCGCCGTAGGAGCCGAGCAGCTCGTAGTATGCCGCCTGCGGCTTGACCGCGGGCACAACGTCCGCGAGCGCGTCGATCAGCCCGCAGTTGAACTCGACGATGCTCTCCGCCGCCGCGCGCAGCGTTTCGCCGTGCAGCATGAGATGACGGCGCACAATGTGCTCCGGAATATACTCCAGACGCGCGTCCAGTCCCGCGACCGTAGGGTTTCCCTTGTAACGAATCATTTCTACCAACGTATTGATCGACATAAAGAAGCTCCTTTCCGCCTTGTGGCGCTGTGGTGAGTGGTTTATTCCTGTAAGATCACGACCCCGTCTACCCCGTCAAGCTCGCGCACCATGACGCGCACGCGCTCGGACTGGGCGGTGGGCAGGTTTTTTCCGATGTAATCCGGTCGGATGGGCAGCTCGCGGTGTCCGCGGTCGATGAGCACGGCGAGCTGGATGCGCGCCGCGCGCCCCATGTGGCTGACCGCCTCGATCGCGGCGCGCACCGTGCGTCCGGTATACAGTACGTCGTCGACGAGGATGACCGTGCGTCCGTCGATGCGCGCGGCGCTTTCGAGCACCGGAAACGCGCGCCGGTCGGACGGAATGTCGTCCCGAAGTGAGGACACGTCAAGTGCGAGCGTTTCAACCGGCTCGCCGCGGTTTTCGCTCAGCTTTTCCGCAAGCCGCTGGGCGAGAAACGCGCCTCGTGTGCGGATGCCGACGAGCAGCAGATCCTCTCCGTGATTTTTTTCGAGAATCTCGAACGAGATACGCGTCATCGCGCGGCGCATTGCGCCATCGTCCATGATCTCGGCTTTTTTCTGCACGTTCACCCCTCCTTTTTCCATTTGACGGCACAAAAAAAGCTCCCTACACCAATAGCAGGAAGCCGCAGATACAGAAAATCCTCCACCTATGGCGTGGTTTGTCTGTTTTGCTGTTTTCCGCCTTGGCGAACTCACGGGTTGCGCATTAAAGGCCGATCAAAAAAATGCATATCCAATTTGTCGTTTTATCTATTATACTCTATGATGTGCCGTTTGTAAATAAAACATTCCGATAAAATCCCTGCGGGTTTCTTTACCGGTTTTCGGTGGTTTTACGCACACGTGGCTGCACATCCAGAAAACGGCGCGCAAGAAAACGCGCTCTTCGGACAAACTAGCCTCGGCGGCGTTTCAAGATACAAACTTCACACGGTAAAAAGAAAGGTGGTCTCCTGTATGCGAGTAGGTTCTGTTCTGACAGGGATTGCGGCGGGTGTTGCGGCCGGCGCGATCGCATCCGCGATGGCAGCGGGCGCAATGCAAAATCCGCGCGTGAGACATGCGGTCAAGTCCTCAGCGCGCAAGGCAGAGAACATGGCGCATGACGTTTCCCGCAGCATCGGCAACATGATGAGCTGACGCTATCTGCGGGCAAAGGGCACAGGACACGTTCCTGTGCCCTTTGGCTTGCGCGTGTATCATTTCCTTGTTCCCATCCTGCGGGTATGCTATAATGGTGCTACCAAAATATACATACGGAGAAAAGAGGTCTTTGCTTTGCTGTGGGAATTATTCTGCATTTTCGCCCGCATCGGCGTGTGTACCTTCGGCGGCGGCTACGCCATGCTGCCCATGCTCCAACGTGAGCTGGTCGACGCACGCGGATGGGCGACCGAGAGCGAGCTCATGGATTATTACGCGATCGGTCAGTGCACGCCAGGCGTCATCGCGGTCAACACCGCGACCTTTATCGGCTACAAAAAAGCCGGCGTGTGCGGCGCGATCGCGGCGACAGCGGGTATGGTGTTCCCCTCTCTTGTCATCATTACCGTCATCGCTGCGTTTATTCAGCAGTTTGCGCATCTGGCGGCGGTGCAGCATGCATTTGCGGGCGTGCGCGTCGCTGTGTGTGCGCTCGTGCTCCATTCGGTCTATAAAATGGCGAAGCAAGGCGTGGTCGATGTGCTGACCGGTATTATTTTGATCGCAGTGTTCTGTGCGGTCGTCTTTCTCCGCGTTTCTCCGGTCGTGATGATCGTCCTCTCCGGTGTGGTCGGTGTCGCCGCCGGTGTGATTCGGGGGGCGCGCTCATGATTTTTTTACAGCTTTTCTGGGAATTTTTTAAGACCGGTCTGTTTGCAGTTGGCGGTGGACTGGCAACGCTGCCCTTCCTCAAGCAGATTGCGCTCAAATATCCGTGGTTCACACCCGCCGATCTCATGAATATGATCGCAGTCTCCGAGTCCACGCCCGGACCGATCGGCGTAAACTCCGCGACCTACGCAGGCTTCCACGCGGCAGGGCTGCCCGGCGCGCTCATGGCGACCTTTGCGCTTGTGTTGCCCTCGGTGGTCATCATCATCGCCATTTCGCGTGCGCTCACGCGCTTCCGGGAATCTAAACTCGTGCAGAGCGCATTTTACGGGCTGCGTCCCGCGTCCGCCGGTCTGATCCTTGGCGCGATGGCTTCGGTGTTCGCCGCATCGCTGCTCCATCTCGATCTATGGACGAGTCTGTGCAGCCTAGGCGCAGTACTCAATGTGCCCGCACTCCTCGTGTTCCTCGGCTTTATGGTCGCGATCCGACTGCTCCCCAAGGTGCACCCCATCGTGTTCATCGCACTCGGCGCGGTCATCGGCATCGTATTCCGGTTCTGAACAAAAAAGTACCCGTCACACGGCTGTGACGGGTACTTTTTTTTAATGCGTATGGAGCGCGCACGCTTCGCGCGGCATGTGTGCGCCGAGCGGATTTTGCCGCACGGCAAGCGCAAACAGGTAGGGATATTCCGCCTGAATATGCTCCATATGCCACATCCAGTTGGCTAAGATCGCGAGCAGCACCCGCTTGACATCGGTATTGAGATGTTCTGCTTCGCCCGCGGGGAGCGGCTCAAATTCCGTACGCGCGGTCAACTCGTCGGTCAGATGAAAGATCGACCACAGCATGTCGGTGAAATCCTCGTGCTCGAGCAGCACGGGATTGGACGCGATAACAAGCATCGACAGCCGCTTTTCGAGCAGCAGGCTGCGCATGCGCGTGAAGTCCTCGGCAGTACAGTGCACATGGAGCGAGGAAGCGTGCAGCGTACGCACGGCAGCGACAAAGTCGCAGGGTTTCCAGTCGCTTCGGATGCAAAGCGCAGGCGCGATGGTATCCACATTATCGACGCAGTTCAGGATTTCGTGGAGCAGATTGGTACCCAGATCGCAGAAAAACGAACTGGCGAGCATTTTGGTCTTGGACAGCCGCTCGCGCTTTTCCCGTGCGCCGATGATCTTACCTACCACGATCGTGACGACTGCGATCTGCACCGGCAAAAACGCCCAGTCCTGCAAAAAATAAAACAGGGTGTCGCGCTGATCGTGAAACACCGTAATCTGCACGCTGTAAATAATCGCCGAGACCGCGAACAGCAGCACGATGACGAGTGCGGTAGTGTGTTTTTTCATAGAAGTCCCCCCTGTCGGATGTCTGCCCCCGTAGAATGGTTCAGCGAGTCCGGCTGCCGCCAGCATAGCTCAGAATGATCGTACCCGGGCCGCCATGCGCGCCCAAGACCGTGCCCAGCATGCGGATCTCGGCGTGCATGCCGTGCTTTTGTGCAATATAGTCGCGCAGCAACTCCGCGTCCGCAAGGCAGTCGCCGTGGGAGATCCACACAGTCTGGTTGGGATCGGATACCTCGCTGTGCATGACATCGGCAACATATTGCAGCGCTGCGACGCGTCCGCGCACCTTGGTGAGCACGCTGACCTTGCCCTCCTCATTGATATACAGCACGGGTTTGATGCCCACGAGTGAGCCTACAATCGCGCTCGAATGTGACAGCCGACCGCCACGATACAGGTGCTTCAGGTCATTCGGCGTGACCAAATGGGTGATATGCGTGCGCGCGAGCTTGATCTGCTGCGCCACGGTGTCCACGCTCTCACCCGCGTCGCGCATCGCGATCGCCTGGTCTACCAAAATGTGCATGCCGCCTGTCACAGACAGCGAATCGACGCATACGATGCGGCGGTCGGGAAATTCCGGTGCAAGATCCTGCGCGGCGATCACGCCCGCCTGAAAGCTGCCGGACAGACCGGAGGAAAAGCCGAGATAGAGCACATCCTGCCCACGCTCAAGCGCTTCGCGATACAGCCCCAGGTAGGTTTCGACCGCGGTCTGCGAGGTTGTGCACATTTTCCCCTCGCGCAGCGCGTCGTAAAATTCCTTGCCCGAGAGCGACTGCCAGAAGTCCTCGGTATAGGTCGTGCCGTCGAGCGTATACTGCAAGGGGGCGTAGCCGACCTCGTTGTCGCGATAATATGCGGCATCTTCGTCGATCGTCGAGTTCGTAATGAGGGCAAACTGCTTCATTTGGGTGCTCCTATCGTCTTTTTTTATTTGATCTCACGCAGCGGCTGCGGTGTGCCGCTCAGCGGCTCGGCGCCGCGCGCCGTGATAAGATAAGTGTTCTCCGTACCGACCGTACCGATTCCCGCAAGCGCGATTTTCGGCTCGATGGCAAAGACCATATTCTCGCGCAGCGGCTCGCGGAAGCCCTTGGCGAGCACGGGGGATTCGTCGACAAACAGACCGACCGAGTGCCCGAGGAAACGTCCGCCGTTCATAAAGCCGTCGATGTAGCGCACATCCAACTTGTCCATCACTTCGGTGTAAACGTCCTGCGGGATTGTGCCGGGCTTGAGGCGCGACGCGATCTCGCTTTCCAGTGCCTGACAATAGCCGTACGCCTCGCGAATGAGCTGTCCATCGGGATCGACATCCAGATCACCGAAATAATAGACCGTGGACTTGTCCGTGTGATAGCCGTCATAGCCGCACGGGGTATCCAGATAGACCAGCCTGCCGCGCGTAAGCTGCCGCGAGGCGGAACCGATCGACTGCACCGCGATACAGGTGCCGTCCGTGCCGCCCGGGCCGTCGAACGCGGCGGTGACGAGCGCAGACTTGCCGAAGGACACATAGCCCACGACATCCTCGCCGAGCGGCTGATTAAAGCGCGCGATGCCGTGACCGCCGCGCAGTAGCATCGCCTTGAAGATGTCTGCGGCAAGTCCCGCTTCGCTCACGCCCTCATGCAGCAGGGTCGGCACGATCTTTTCCAGTACCTCGGCGTGGATGCAGCCCGCCATACGGATGCAGTCGATCTCATACGCGCTCTTGACCGCGCGCAGCTCGTCCATCACGCCGTTTACGCTGCGTGTGTGCTCGACGGGCAGATACTTGCGCAGCATCTCCAGCCAGTCGAGCGACGCAAAGCGTGTTTCTACATACGCAGTCGCGGGGACGTCGGTATAAAATTCCGCGAGCGTGCGGAAACTCTTCATAGGTCGGATGTCGTCAAACAGCGATTCGTTGCGCGCGCGTTCATAGCTGCGGCGCACCCACAAGATCGCGCTGTCCGGACGGATGGCGAGCACACCGTCCTGCATTGTGCCCGTCATATAGTACATGTTGATTTTGTGGTGTATGAGCGCAAGCGACCAGTCCGGGTCGAGCGCGGTCATCGTGCGGCGAAACGCAGTGAGACGCGCCTCAAGCTCGGATTTCGGAACCCGGCGCAATTCCTGTGCCATCATTTGTGTGCCCCTTTCGGATATCATCTCTATTGTACAGTATAGCACACTTCGACCGTACGGCAAGCAAAATCACACAAATGTGATGCAAAAATCACAGTAACAGCAGCAGTTGTCCGACATATACCGCATATAATAGCAGGAGTGCGGTACCCTGCCAACGATGCATACGTCCCGTGCGCAGCGCGGGCAGCAGCGCGACGCCCGTAAGCAGCAGCGCAAACGGCGTATCGCGCAGCGCGGTCTGCGTGCCGACCGTCAGCGTGCCGTGCGCCGCAAGCGCGCAGGCCGCGGGCACCATCGTCAGGTCGATGATGTTCGCGCCCAGAATATTGCCGACCGACATCGCCGCCTGATGATGCCGGATTGCGGCGAGCGCGGTCATCAATTCGGGCAGCGAGGTGCCCACCGCGACGAGCGTCAGCCCGATCACGCCCTCCGGCACCCCGAGCAGCCGTGCGAGCAGCGTGCCGTTTTCCACCATCAAATGTGCGCCGAGCAGCACCGCGCCCGCGCCCAGTGCGAATTTGCAGCCGTTTGTAAGTTTTTCCGTACCGCTTGCGTGCACGCGCGTGCTTTCCAGTCTGCTCGAACGCTGCGCCCCGCGCACGTTGCACCACAAAAACGCAGCGAGCACGCCGAGTAGTGCCAACGCTTCGAGCGGACGCAGCGCGCCGTCGATGCAAAACGGACCGAGCAGCATCGCCGCGCCGAACAGCAGCCCGCCCTTGACACGCAGCTCGCGCGTATCGAACCGCCCGGGCAGAAACAGCAGCGCAAGCCCAAGGATCAGACCGGTGTTGCAGCACACCGAACCGACCGCATTGCCCGCCGCCATATCGTTCGCGCCGTGCAGCGTGGCAAGCACGCTGACAAACAGCTCGGGTGCGGTCGTGGCAAGGCTGACGATCGTCGCACCCACGATCATCTGGGGCACGCCGGTCACGGCGGCAATAAAACCGGCGGATTCTACAAACGCATCTCCGCCTTTCATGGTCAAATACAACCCGAGCACAAAAAACAGTGCCGCAGGCAGCGCGATCGTCATAGGGCGAGCGCCTCCTTTCCTAGCTGCATTACCCTATGCGGACACCCGCCGCGCCATGCCAAACCGGACACGCATTGACATTTTCCGCACCGCGGGGTATAGTGGAGTATACGGAAAAATTTACGCGCATGCAGCGTGTATGATAGGAGGTAAGGCGTGAAAGTCCAAAAAAAGGTAGGCGGCATCCTGCGGGATCGCCTGTTTATCGGCGGTGTGCTGCTGCTTGCACAGCTGATTTTAATGATCGTGCTCATCAACACGCTGAGCGGTCGTTGGTCGCCGGTTTATCAGTCGTTCATCATCCTGAGCATCATCATGGTCATCTGGCTCGTGCGCAAGCACGACAACCCTGCCTATAAGATCGCATGGATCATCGTCATCCTGATCTTCCCGTTATTCGGCGGTATTTTTTATCTGTTCTGGGGAAACACCCCCTTTAACCGTGCGCGCAAAATGCATCAGATGGAGCCGCTGCACGCGGAAAGCTTCAACGGCGCGCCGGTCGAGCCGGTCACCGCGCAGGCAGATCGGCTTCTGCCGCGGCATGTGCGGCACATCCGCTATATCGAACGTACCTGCACCGCGCCGCTGTGGCGGGGCACACAGTCGGAATATTTTCCGAGCGGCGAAGCCAAGTTCGCTTCCATGAAGATCGAGCTGGAAAAAGCCGAACGTTTCATCTTCCTCGAGTACTTTATTCTGGAAGAGGGCGAGATGTGGAACACGATCCTCGATATTCTTGTCCGCAAAGCGCAGCAGGGCGTTGATGTGCGCGTGCTCTACGACGACGCGGGCAGTATTTCCAAGCTGCCGCGCAAGTACGACGCATATCTCAAGTCGCTCGGACTGCGCGTCGTACGCTTCAATCCGTTCGTCCCGACACTCAACACCTACCTAAACAACCGCGACCACCGCAAGATCTGTGTCATCGACGGCAACGTCGGCTATATGGGCGGTATCAATCTGGCGGATGAGTACATCAACAAGGTCGTGCGCTTCGGTTACTGGAAGGACACCGCTGTGCTGCTGCGCGGCGAGGCAGTCGCCAACATGACCGCGATGTTTTTGCAGTTCTGGAACTTTACCGCAGAGGAACACGATATTTCGCTCGCGCCCTATCTGCCCACGGTGTCCGCGGACTCGGACGGCTATATCCAGCCCTTCGGTGACAGCCCGCTCGACGACGAAAACGCCGGCGAGACCGTGTATATGCAGATCATCAACAACGCCCAACGCTACGTCTACATCACAACGCCTTATCTCGCCATCGACAACGAGATGATGACCGCGCTGTGCACGGCTGCGAAAAGCGGGATTGATGTGCGTATCATCACACCGGGCATCCCCGATAAGCCCGCCGTCTACGCGGTCACGCGGTCGTATTATCAGCAGCTCATCGAAGCCGGTGTGCGCATCTACGAATACCGACCGGGTTTTGTACACGCGAAGATGTTCGTTTCCGACGATGACGTTGCGGTCGTGGGCACGATCAATATGGATTTCCGCAGCTTTTTCCTGCATTTTGAGTGCGGTGCGGCGTTTTATGAGGGCACGATGCCCACCAAGGTACGCGCCGATATTGAGCACATGTTTGAAGAGTCCCGTGAGATCGATCTGGAATGGTGTCGCCGCACGCCGTGGCCGGTCTCCATTGCGTCCTCCATCCTGCGCGTATTCGCGCCGCTCCTGTAAAAACCGTGCAAAAAGCCCCGACGATTCGTCGGGGCTTTTCCGTATTCGTATGAAAGCTGCCGCCTTCTGCGGTCGTGGTCTTTGTTTGCGTTATACCCGTTCAGGCAGCGACAGCCCGAGATCGGTCAGGTATTTCTGCGCATAGAAACGAAGCTGTTCCTGAAAGAGCGGTGAGCTCTTGATCGCATTTTTGGTATAACCGTGCGTATCAAAGGTCTGCACACCTTCGGAAAGCTGAATCGTATAGATCGCGATGTTGGAACAGTGATCGCCGATCTTCTCCAGATCATGGATCATCTCGAGGAACGTAATGCCGTTGACGACCGTGCACGAGCCATCGTTCAGACGCTCGATATGGCGGTTCATCAGCTTATCCTTGAGGAAATCCACGATCTCTTCGATCGGTTCTACGCTGCGCGCGACCGATGCCGAGCGCGTCGTATAGCTTTCGACCGTCAAGTCGATGAGCTCGCTGACCGCGTCACACATGACGCGCAGCTCGCGTACAGCATTTTCCGTGAAGCGGTTGCCCGCTTCGCGGAATTCGGTGTAGCCGTCCATAATATTTTGTGAATAATCGCCGATCTTCTCAAAATCGCTCAGTGCGTGCATCATCTCTGCGTGCAGATGGCGGCCGCCCTCCGGCAGGTTGCTCTGCATACTGACGAGATACTTGCCGATCTCGACTTCCGCACGATCAAGAAACGCCTCTCGCTCCTTGAATTCCTTCTGATTCGGCTCTGCACCTGTAAAAATCTGACCGGTCGCGAGCAAGAAGTTCTCCTTTGCTGCGCCACCCATTTCGCTGATGCACTTCTGGCACTGGTCAAACGCAAGCGATGGGGTCGCAAGGAAACGCGGCTCGAGCTTTGCGAGCGGATCGGGCTTTTCCTCGTCTGCGCGAACCGTGTGCTCCGCGAGCCAGACCAGAACCCTCGAAATCGGCAGGAAGATCAGCGTAACGACCACGTTGAACAGCGTATGGAAGTTTGCGATGCCGCCCTTATCGATCGACGTATCCCAGAAGGTGAAGCCAATGACCGCATTCAGTCCGTAAATGGTGACAAGGAAAATGATCGAGCCGATCAGGTTAAAGTAAAAATGCACCATTGCGGTACGGCGTGCGTTTTTGCTGCCGCCGACCGAGGACAGAAACGCTGTGATACAGGTACCGATATTCTGACCGAGAATGATCGGGATCGCCGCGGCGTAGGTGATGACGCCCGTGGTCGACAGTGCCTGCAGGATACCGACCGATGCCGAGGACGACTGGATGATCGCCGTGACCAGCGCACCAACCAGCACGCCGAGCACCGGATTGGAGATCGTCGCAAAGAGCTGCGAGAACTGCGGCAGTTCGGCAAGCGGAGAAACCGCGGACTCCATCGTCGCCATACCGATAAACAGAATGCCGAAGCCAACCAGAATATCCGCAATATCACGCGTACGCTTCTTCTTCGCGAGCATCATGACAATGATGCCTGCCAGCACAGCGATGTAAGCGAGATTGCGCGGCTTGAGAAGCTGCATGATCAGGCTGTCGCTCAGCGCGCCCGTCGAGTCCAGACGCAGGATCTGCGCCGTGACCGTCGTGCCAATATTTGCACCCAGAATGACGCCGACCGACTGCCGCAGTGTCATGATGCCCGCGTTTACAAAGCCGACGACCATGACGGTCGTCGCAGACGACGACTGGATGACCGCGGTGACCGCCAGACCCATGAGCAGACCGGAAACGACATTCCCCGTCATTTTTTCCAGTGTCTTTTCCAGTTTTGCACCTGCCGCGCGCTCCAGACCGCTTCCCATCGTGGTCATACCATAGATGAAAAGCGCGAGACCGCCCACCAGATACAAAAGAGACATGATATCAATTCCCATGTTTTCTTTTCCTCCCGTTAAGACCGCTTAACGTTTCCTTCATACTTTCCTTACATACTCTTTAAGTATAACCGCTGAAAAAGTATGGTGTCAACAGCATTCCTACAGAAAAACGCGTTTTGCATCATTTTTATTTGAAAACGTTTGCGTTGTTTTCCTTTCTTTTCCTTTCACGGCATACAGCATATTGTATAGTTTTTCGAAAAACATTTCGTGCATTTTAGATAGTTCATGCCTTGCTTTTTCGGCACAATTCGCGTATGATGTAATTATATTAAATGACGTTCATCTCCCGCGGATGACCGCGGTCTACATTTTTTCTCTTCTCTTAATTCTCTCTTATTATCCCGCAACGGACGCTGTTCTCCCCGAACAGCGTCTTTTTTTTACAAATCTTTCACAACTGTCCTGCTTGCTTTTGCGGTTAGTCCTGTTATACTGTGTTTATGGATTCTTGCTGCACACGCACGGTGTGCATGTCCCGTTTGCTTGTAGGAGGTTTACCACAATGGTTTCGATTGACGAAGCGCATACTTTACTCGATGAGATCGCGCAGGAGCTGCCCGAGGAATTTTGGCAGGAGCTGAACGGCGGCGTTTCCCTGCTGCCCGATCGCAAGCGCAGTCCGGTCGCACAAGGCGACGACCTGTATGTGCTCGGTGAATATCTGATCGACAGCATGCTCGGTCGCTATATCAATATCTACTATGGCTCGTTCGAGCGTATGTATGGCGATTGCTCGCCGCGCGCGATGAAGCGGCACTTGCGCAAGGTACTGTTCCACGAGTTCACCCACCACATCGAATCACTCGCGGGTGAGCGCGGACTTGAAATCAAGGATGAGGAGCAAATCCGCGCATATTTGGACAGCCACGCGCACAACGACGAGGACGAGGCATAAAAACACGTATGGATATCACTTCAATCTCACTCCGTTTTGCGCAAAACACTTGCGCAAAAAAACTCCCGGCTTTTCATTTTGAAAAGTCGGGAGTTTTTTGTCCATAACTTCTTTAATAAAACAGGTGAACCAGTCCGGTCGAAAAGATCGGGATGTATGTAAGAATCAGCAAATTGATCACAAGCAGAATATAAAATGGTACCGCTTCCTTAATAAAGGCTGCCGTTTTACATTTTGTGATACCGCAGGTAACAAACATCAGCGTTCCCATCGGAGGCGAGAGCGCACCGATCGCGTTGTTGAAAATATAAACCATCGCGAACTGGATCTGATCAATGCCATACGATGCCGCGATGGGCGCGAGCAACGGTACGAGAATGATCATCGAAGCATTACCCTCGATAAACATACCGACGATAAGCAAAAAGACGTTCACAATCAGCAGGAACACGTACTTATTGTGAATCGTACCGACAATCCACTCGGTCAGCTGCTGCGGAATGCGTTCCTTGGTCAAAATCCAAGAGAACACGCACGCCGCGGAAACGATCAGCATGATAGATGAGGTTGTGCAAACGGTTTCCTTGAGGCCGCGCATCATATCCTTCCAATGCATTTCACGGTATAGAATACCCAATAGCACCGCATAGATGATTGCAACTGCGCCCGCTTCGGTCGCTGTGAAAACGCCCATTCGGATACCGCCGATAATAATGATCGGCAGACACAGCGGCAAGATGGCAGGCTTTGCCGCCGCGCCAAATTCCTTGGCTGTGATCTTTTCGGTTCGCAGCGGCGCATATCCGCGTTTTTTCGATACCATGCGCACAACCAACATCATCGTGACACACAGCAAGGTACCAACGCCCAAACCGGACATAAACAGCTTGCCAATGGATACATTTGCGATACAGCCGTATAAGATCATGGAGATGCCGGGCGGAATGAGCGGGGTAATCATAGAGGATGCGGCGGTCACAACGGTCGAAAACTCTTTGGAAAAGCCCTTCCTTTCCATTTCCGGAACCAGCATTTTGGCTTCCATCGCCGCATCGGCAAGGTTCGATCCAGACAGACCGCCCATTAACGTGGACAGCAGTACGTTGACCTGTGCCAGACCGCCCTGCATGCGTCCGGTCATAACAGAGCAAAAATCCATGATTCTCGATGTTACACCGGTGTAATTCATCATGATACCGGCACAGACAAAGAACGGGATTGCAAGCAGGGAAATGCTCTCGGTACCTGTGATTGCCTGCTGCGCAAACACCACCGCACTCACCTTGGGATTGAGCACAAAATAGACGATGCTCCCGCCCAGCACTGAGATATAGACCGGCACCTTAAAGAACAGCAGCACCAAGAGAACAATCGCAGAAACTACCAATATACTATTCATTTGCGACCGCCTCCTTTGCTTCGCTCTTCACTTCCTTGATCTGGGCATAGAACCAACTGATAATCATGACCGCATAAGAAACCGGCGCAATGCCGTAGATGATCGCATAGGGGATGTGCAGCATCGAGGTCGAGCGCCCGCTTCTCAGGAAGAGTTGAATAAACCCCATGCTCTGATAGACCAAGTATCCCAGAACGACGACAACGACGGCAGAAATTAAAATGCTGCATATTTTTTGTGCTTTTTTGGGCAGCATGTCCACAACCATTTCGATTGCAACATGGTTGCCGGTGCGAAAGGCTGCGCCGCCCGCTGCAAAAACGATCCACACCATGCAGGCAAGCTGTACTTCCTCTAGCCAAGTGAACGGCTGACCGAACACACGTCTCCAGATGACACCCATAAACGTTAGCACCACTAGCAACACAAGCACAAGCGACGCTACGACGATATCCAGATTGCCGAGGAAGGACAGTACTTTACTTTTTTGCTTCATAAATTACTTCCCCCATAAAGGGGCTGTATGTGCAGCCCCTTTACTATTTTTCTTCCTTTACTTTGCGCCCATAGCAGCGCGAACGGTGTCATACAGACCATCCGACCAACCGAACTGCGCGCCCTTGTCATAGAAGGATTTTGCCTTGTCACGGAAGCCCTGCAGCACTTCTTCCGACGGCTGTACAACATTTACGCCCTCGTCCTTCATCTTCTGGAGGTATTCCGCCTCAGATTTTTGCTGTACCTGATTGTTGTACATACCCGCTTCCTCGCCGGTTTCGAGGAGCAGCGTCTGCTGTTCCGGTGTCAGCGAATTGAACCAGTCGACAGAGCAAACCCATGTGGTGAAATTCAGCACGTGACCGTCGAGAATCAGATTCTTTGCCACTTCGTGCAGCTTGCGGCCATAAAGCGTTGCAAGCGGGTTTTCCGCACCGTCAATGGTCTTGGTTTGCAGCGCCTGATAAACATCGCCCAGTGCCATACCGGTCGAGGTCGCTCCCAGGCAATCAAAGCCGACCGACTGAATCTCGTTGGACGGTACGCGAATTTTCATACCCTTGAGATCTTCTACCGTGTTGACCGGCTTGACCGTGAGCGTATGGCGCGCACCATATGCCCAGTCAGAGGTGAGGATCTTGAGTCCCTTTGCCTCCAGCTTATCACATTGCTCCTGATACCACTTGGATTCGATCAGTTTCCAGCACTGGTCCCACGAATCAAACAGAAACGGTCCAAATACGATGCCAAAATCCGGCACGCCGTAATCCGCATAGAAGGCGCCGTCTGCCAGTGTTGCAACCGGCTCTCCCAACAGCATAGAGTCGATCAGTTTGGACTTATCCCCCAGCTGGGAATCCGGATAGAGCTCGATCTTCAGGCTGCCATCGCCCTTTTCATCGACGAGTTCTTTCCACTTTTCCAAGCCCTGTCCGATCGGTTCGGAAATCGAATTTTCAAAACCGATTTGCAGTGTCACAACATCCCCCGATGCCACTGCGGGTTTTGTCTGCGCTGCATCCGCCTGTGCACCTGCATTGCTCTGGCTGCCGCATCCCGCTAACAGAGTGGTCAACATAGCGCCTGTTGTGAGGACCGCGAGTAACTTTTTCGCTTTCATAATCATGAATACCCCTTTCATATTCGCCATTAAATTTTGTGATCTTTTCTATCCTACGACGCGGTAAAGTCCAGAACGACCTTTAGCATACTTCCTGCATTCTGATCGAATTGCGCAAATGCCTTGGGTGCATCCGTCCACGCGTAGGTATTGGTGACGATTTTATGAAGATCCACTTTGCCCGCTCTGACAATTTCGATCAGTTCCTCAAAATCTTTTTTCATTGCATTGCGAGAGCCGTAGATATTCAACTCCTTCTTCTGGATGATGGTAAAGAAAAAGTCCTGCAAGTTCTTTTTGGACACACCAATCAGCACGACCCGTCCGCCAAAGCAGGCAGCATCAATGCAGTTTTGAAATGTCTGCGGCAGTCCCACCGCCTCAATGGCAACATCAAATCCATCGCCCTGTGTCAATGCAGCCACGCTCTCCTGAAATACTTCCGGCGACGAATTTTCGATCTTATGATCCAGTCCGAAAGTCGTGTACGCATAGTCCAGCTTCTCCGGCGCAACATCACAGATCGTGACCTCGGCTCCTTTTGCTTTCGCGGCAACCGCCGCGAGCACCCCGATCGTTCCCGCGCCGATGACGAGGACCCGTTCCCCAGGCTTGACATCTGCACGCGAAACACCGTGGTAACTGATACAAAAAGGCTCGATCAGTGCAAGACTTTTTGCGTCCAATCCCTTCCCGTCATAGATGCGCTCGACCGGCATCGTGATGTACTCGGAAAATGCACCCTCTCGCTGCACGCCCATCGTCTGATTATCGGTGCACGCATTGACCAGTCCGCGATTGCACGAGTAACACGTTCCACAGTTGAAATAGGGATTACAGGTCACCACCATGCCCGGCTTGAGCCCTTTGTCGTTGTCATCGATCTCGATGATCTCCGCGGAGAATTCATGTCCCGGCACACGCGGATAAGAGACATACGCATTTGCCCCCCGGTAGGAGCCGAGATCGCTGCCGCAAATGCCGCCATAAAGTAGTCTCAGCAGTGCCTCTCCTTTTTTTCGGATCGGCTGCTCGATCTCACAGATGCTGACCTGACCGGGCTGCTGGATCAAAATCGCTTTCATTTCTCCGATACCTTCCTTTCGGCAGATTCTCATGTGTCCTTTGTTGTATACATCAAGAATACTTCAAAGCACTGCTTCTGTCAACAATAAAAAGCCCCTTCTATGCGATTTCATGCACGCTATATAATTTATATTGCAACAATTTGTACATATTGTCAAGTCTATTTCGTTTGAGAGCAAATACGCTTGCTCATTGTACCGCTTTGTTGTATAATAGCGCTACACTATATGTAATAAGGGGACTCTCAAATGGCCAAAAAAGAAAGCCTGAAGTCGCAGGCGTATACATTCATACGCGACAAAATCATACGCTGCGAATATGCTCCTGCTACGATGCTGAATGAAGAGATGCTGCAAGCAGAGATTGGCGTCAGCCGCACACCTATTCGCGATGCGCTCAGCCGTTTGGAGCAAGAAGGTCTCGTGCAAATTCTGCCGAAAAAAGGTGTCATCGTTTCCTCCCTTTCCATTTCTGAGATCAATATGATTTTTGAAGTGCGGCTTCTGCTAGAACCATATGCGATCGAGCACTACGGAAACACCCACAAAAGTTCATTTTTTGAGCACTATTTCAATATTTTTTCCACATTATCGCCCGAAACCGATAATGACGCATACTATGGTCTGGACGATTGTTTTCACGGGGAGATCATGCGTGCGGTACCAAATCGCTACATTCAAAACACTTACCAAACCATCGCCACGCAGAACTATCGCTTCCGCGTCATGACAGGCAAACAGACGCAGTCGCGCTTAAATGACAGTACACAAGAGCACCTTGCCATTCTTCGCGCGTGCATGATGCAGGACTGGTCTCTGGCTGCCGAAGCGATGCGCGCGCATATCCAGCAGTCCAAGAGTTCCACGTTCGAGCTTCTGCTTCAGCTATAACACATTTGTAAAAAGCGCACAATATCTCCCCCATTGTTTTCATCCAAAACGCAGAAAAAGAGGTTCTTTTCTTTTTGTTGTATACAACAGAGGATGTAAGATGTATACTATATGCAAAGCTTTGGCAGGAGGTATTGGTTATGAAACAGATCCAAGACGTTATTACAAAAGACACTGCAACGTATCCTGAGAAAATTTTGCAGTTTGGCGAGGGCAATTTTCTGCGTGCATTTGCGGACTGGATGGTAAACAAAGCAAATCATGAGGGCGTATATCGCGGTAGCATCGTCCTTTGTCAGCCGATTGCCGACGGGCTTGCGGACAAGATCAACGCGCAAAACGGCATCTACACGCTCGCGATGCGCGGCATTGAAAATGGGCAGCCTGTCGAAAAAATCGAGCAGATCACCTCGGTATCCCGCTGCATCAACCCGTATCAGGATTATGCGGCGCTCATGGAGATTGCACGCAGTGCGTGTCTGGAGGTCGTCATTTCGAACACGACCGAGGCAGGTATTACATATCACGCGGGCGATAAGCGCACGGACACCCCGCCACATTCCTATCCTGCAAAGGTCTGTGCATTTCTGTACGAGCGGTTTATCCACTTCGATGGTGCCCCGGACAAGGGCCTGCTCTTTCTGCCGGTCGAACTGATTGACAACAACGGCGCAAACCTTCGCCGTATCGTGCTGCAATATGCGGTGGAGTGGGAACTTGGTGATCCGTTCATTCACTGGGTCCAGGAGCACAACCATTTTTGTTCCACACTGGTCGATCGCATCGTCACCGGCTATCCGCGTGATCAAATTGAGCAATATGAGCACAGACTCGGGTATCATGACGAAATTTTTGATACGTCTGAGGTATTTCACCTTTGGGTCATCGAGGGCAAACAGGAATGGGCCGACATTTTGCCCCTTCATAAGACCGATGCGCATGTGATCTGGACGGACAATGTCACGCCCTACAAAAAACGCAAAGTGCGCATTCTAAACGGCGGTCATACAGCATCTGTGCTTGCCGCATATCTGTCTGGACATGAAATCGTTCTCGAAATGATGCAGGATGAGGTCTTTGAGCAATATCTGGATCAAGTGCTGTATGAAGAGGTCATCCCAACGCTCGATTTGCCTCAGGAGGAACTGCGGCAATTTGCTGCCGACGTCAAGGATCGTTTCCGTAATCCCTATATCAAACACAAGCTGCTGGATATTTCGCTCAATTCCTGTTCCAAATGGTGCGCACGCGTACTGCCCTCCCTGCAAGGATATGTTTCTGCAAAGGGTTCGCTCCCTCCCGCGCTCACTTTCTCCCTAGCAGCTTTCATCAAATTCTATCAGGGTGTCTTTGTGGATGGTGCATACCTCGGCACGCGTGCGGATGGCACTTCTTACCCCATTCGCGATGACGCGGAGGTCTTAGAATTTTTCTCCAAGGCATGGGAAGAAAAAAACAGTGTTGCCCCTGCCGTCCTCAGTCACACCACTTTTTGGGACGGTGCCGACCTGACCGAGATCGCGGGACTGTGCGATGCGGTTTCCGATTATCTTGCCGCCATGGAACGCATGCCTGTGCGCGATGTTGTTGCATCCCTGCTGGTTAAGTAAGTGAGAGAAACGACTATGCATGAAACAAAAGGACTCATTTTGGTGCACGATACCGATGACGCAGCCATCGCGCTTGCCGACCTTTCCAAAGGGGAAACCTACACGGTTGCCGATCACACGCTGACGCTTGCAACCGATATTCCGTTTGGTCACAAGGTTGCGCTGCGCAGCATCAAAAAAGGCGAAAATATTGTGAAATATGGCAATCCCATTGGACATGCGACGCAGGATATTCCTTGCGGCGCGCACATTCACACACATAATCTTGCGACCAATCTTTCCGGTGTGATCGAATATACTTATCATCCCGACCGTGCACGCATCGACCAATTTGCAAAAAATACGCATACCGCTACGTTTGAGGGTTATCCACGCGCAGACGGCAGAGTCGGTGTGCGCAATGAACTGTGGATTGTGCCGACCGTAGGCTGTATCAATCAAACGGCAAGCCGCCTTGCTGCGCAAGCGAAGGCGGAGTTCGGTCATCTCTTTGACGATGTCTGCGCCTATACACACAATATGGGCTGCTCGCAGCTCGGCGACGATCAAGTGACAACCATGCGTCTGCTTGCCGGTATTATCGCAAATCCCAATGCAGGTGCTGTACTTGTGCTGTCGCTCGGCTGCGAGAACAATCACTTAGAGGTCTTTAGGCCCTATCTGGCCCAGACAGATCAAAGTCACATCCGCTTTTTGGTGACGCAGGAGGTGGAGGATGAATATGCCGCGGGCATGGAGCTTTTGCGCGATCTTGCGCACACCTGCGGCGGACAGCAGCGTCAGACCGTACCCGCTTCCAAGCTTGTTCTGGGCTTTAAATGCGGTGGCTCCGACGCCTTCTCTGGTCTGACCGCAAACGCCCTGTGCGGTCGGCTCAACGACCGTGTCGTGCACTGCGGCGGCTCAACCGTTTTGACCGAGGTGCCCGAAATGTTTGGAGCAGAGCACTTGCTCATGGAGCGCTGCATCAATGAGCAGGTCTTTGATCAAACCGTTTGCCTGATCAATGCTTATAAGAACTATTTTGCACGATATGGGCAGGTCATCTACGAAAATCCCTCCCCAGGCAATAAAAAAGGCGGTATCTCCTCTCTCGAAGAAAAATCGCTGGGCTGTATCCAGAAGGGCGGGCAAGCACCTGTCATCGGCGTGTTGCAATACGGACAACCAATTCAGGAAGGCGGTCTCAATCTTCTCACCGGCTCGGGCAACGACCAAGTCTCCTGCACGAATCTTGTGGCATCGGGCGCAACCATTCTGTGCTTTACGACCGGACGCGGCAATCCGTTTGGTTCTCCGGTCCCCACGGTCAAAATCTCATCCAATACCGCGCTCGCCGAACGCAAACCACACTGGATCGACTTTAACGCAGGTCAGCTGCTCGACGGGGTCTCCTTCGATCAGACTACCGAGTCCTTTTTCCAGTATATTCTCGCGGTAGCATCTGGAAAGATCCATACAAACAACGAAACGCACGGATATAAAGAAATTTCCATCTTCCGTGATGGTGTGATTTTGTAATGGCATCGCTCGGAACACCTAAAACAACTCGTCGAACCGTAAACGAATCTTGATACTATGAAACAATAAAAGGAGCTGTCTTATATGGATAACATTTCCGAGATGCTTGGTGCCATTGGTGTGGTGCCGGTCATCAAACTCAAGCATCCGGAAGCGGATGCCGCACCGCTTGCGCAAGCACTGTGCGCGGGCGGTGTGCCGGTCGCGGAAGTCACGTTCCGCGCAGCGGGAGCCCCCGTCGCCATTCGCAGAATGCGCGAAGCCTGCCCGGAAATGCTCGTGGGTGCAGGCACGGTACTGTCCGTCGCGCAGGTGGACGAAGCGGTCGCTGCGGGTGCACAGTTCATCGTGACCCCCGGGCTGGACGAAGAAATCATTAAATACTGCGTGGTCAAGCACATTGCGATCTATCCGGGCTGCACCACGCCTTCGGACTATCATACTGCGCTCAAATATGGCTTGCAGGTGCTCAAGTTCTTTCCCGCGGAGCAGTCGGGCGGACTTGCAAAGATCAAAGCCATGAGCGCGCCGTTCCCGATGTTCCGCATCATGCCCACCGGGGGCATTTCCCTCAAAAATCTTGCGGAATACGCAAAAAGTCCGCTGATTGTCGCGTGTGGCGGTTCCTATATGGTGTCGGACGCGCTGGTGGATGAGCGGCGCTGGGATGAGATCACTGCACTGTGCAAAAAATCCGTAGAAATCGTCAAGGAGGCACGTGCAAATGGCTAAAATCGTTACCTTTGGCGAGCTTATGCTCCGTCTTGCGCCCAATGGCTACTACCGCTTCTTCCAGCAGGATCAAATGCAGGCCACCTTTGGCGGCGGCGAGGCAAATGTCGCGGTGTCCCTCGCCAATTACGGAATGGACGCGTGCTTTGTCTCCAAGCTGCCAACGCACGCCATCGGGCAGGCTGCTGTCAACAGTCTGCGCAAATACGGGGTCGATACGACCAAAATCGTGCGCGGCGGCGACCGTATCGGCATTTATTTTCTCGAAAAAGGCGCGTCGCAGCGCGGTTCGGTCTGCATCTATGACCGCGCGCATTCCGCCCTGCAGCAAGCAGAGCCTACGGAATTTGACTGGGACAGCATTTTCGCAGATGCGGACTGGTTCCACTTCACCGGCATCACACCCGCCTTGGGCGAAACGATGGTGCAGGCGTGCCTGGATGCCTGCCAAGCGGCGAAAAAGCGCGGCATCAAGATTTCGTGCGATCTCAACTATCGCAGCAAGCTCTGGACCCGCGCACAGGCACGCGATGCCATGACACGGCTGTGCCACTATGTCGATGTGTGCATCTCCAACGAGGAGGATGCAAAGGATGTTTTCGGCATCGAAGCGGAGAACACGGATATTTACAGCGGAAAGCTCAACAAGGAAGGCTATCAGTCGGTTGCAAAGCAGCTTGCGCAGCAGTTTGGCTTTGAAAAGGTCGCGATCACGCTGCGCACCTCAATTTCCGCGAGCGATAACAACTGGGCGGCGATGCTGTACGATGGCGAGCGATTCTGCTTCTCCAAGGAGTATGCACTGCACATCACCGACCGTGTCGGCGGCGGCGATTCCTTTGGCGGCGGACTGATCTATGCGCTGCTGTCCGGCAAGGACACCCAGGACGCGGTCGAGTTTGCGGTAGCGGCATCCGCACTCAAGCACTCCATCGAGGGAGATTATAACCTCGTCACAGTCGATGAGGTCGAAAAGCTTGCAGCAGGCGACGCGTCCGGCCGCGTGCAGCGCTAAGACGTGCCGCGACAGCCTGTATCTTATCCTGAGCGCACATACGTTCCAAATCAATTATTCTAAAAAGCAACGCAGCGGCAGACAAGATTGCACCTCTTGTCTGCCGCTGCATCGCTTTCATCGGTTTTTATGGATGATGCATGCGCAAACCGTTTGCGCGTCTCTATGCGATGCACATCCCATCGGTTGGTGAGCTTATAATGGTTAACGACCACACCACCGTCGTCCAGTGCGTTGGAGTGGATGGTCACGCTGCGGGCGTCTACCTTGCGTGCTGCCTCGACCGAGCGCCGCAGGAACGCGAGACCGTGTTGACCTCCGGATTGGACGACAGCACATTCTGCATGACTGGGATCCCTCCCCCAAAAAAATCCCCCCTTGAGAGCCGTTCATAAAAGAAAAGGCTTTCAAGGGGGGATCATCGTCACATTCTTGTCTGTCGAATCGCGCGGCGGTATGCTTTGGTCAAAAGTGCCTCGCAAAAGTTTTCCCTGATCGTTTTAGTTCAGAAAATCCTTCAGTTTCTTGGAGCGGCTGGGATGACGCAGCTTGCGCAGCGCCTTGGCTTCGATCTGGCGGATACGCTCGCGCGTGACGTTAAATTCCTTGCCGACTTCCTCGAGCGTACGGGTGCGTCCGTCCTCGATGCCGAAGCGCAGGCGCAACACCTTTTCCTCACGCGGGGTCAGGGTCTTGAGCACCTCGACAAGCTGCTCCTTGAGCAGCATAAAGGATGCCGCTTCCGCGGGTTCGGGCGCGTCATCGTCCGGGATGAAGTCGCCTAGGTGGGAGTCCTCCTCCTCACCGATCGGCGTTTCGAGCGAGACCGGCTCCTGCGCAATCTTGAGAATATCGCGCACGCGGTCGACCGGCATGTTCATCTCCGCCGCGATCTCCTCGGGCGTGGGATCATGTCCCAGTTCCTGCAGCAACTGACGCGAAACGCGGATGACCTTATTGATGGTCTCGACCATGTGCACCGGAATACGGATGGTACGCGCTTGGTCCGCGATGGCACGCGTAATCGCCTGACGGATCCACCACGTTGCATAGGTGGAGAATTTAAAGCCCTTGGTGCAGTCGAACTTCTCGACCGCCTTGATGAGACCAAGGTTGCCCTCCTGGATCAGGTCTAGGAAGAGCATGCCGCGGCCGACATAGCGCTTCGCGATGGAAACGACCAGACGCAAGTTGGCTTCCGCAAGGCGCTTTTTCGCGCGCTCGCCGCCCGCCATGTCGCGGTCAAGCTGCTTCTTTTCTTCATACGGAATTTCAAGGATCTCCTGCGGGGTCATGGCGTCGAGCTTCGCCTGCGCCTCGTTGCCCGCCTGCATCAGCTCTGCGAGCTTGACCTCCTCCTCGGGGGAAAGCAGGTCGACCTTACCGATCTCCTTGAGGTACATACGCACCGGATCGTCAATCGCGAAGCCCTCTGCGAGCGTCGACGGGTCGGCAAGCTCCTCTTCCGGCACTTCCTCGACCTTTTCGACCTCGAACTCCTCGTCCTCGTCGACCATCTCGAGCGTGACCAGATCCGCGCCCTCGATCTCGATGCCCATGCTTTCGAGGGTCTCGTACAGCTTGTCAAGCTGATCAGAGTCCATATTGACATCGGTCAGCGCGTCGGACATCTCCTTGAGCGTCAGCTTGCCCTTCTTCTTGCCGAGTGCGAGCAGGTCGCGGATCGCGTTCTGCTGCACCTCTGCCTCGGTCAGCTCGGGCGTCTGCGGCTGGTTCTTTGCACTAGTCATACTCTATTTCCTCCATAACTCTTTTTTTCTCTTTGACGGCGCGCAAACGCTTCGAGCGGGTCCTCTCCGGTGGAGTCGGATGCTGCCGCGCTGCGCGCACGCTGGGTTTTGATTGTATTTATGTAATCATCGAGTGCCTGCTCGCGGCGCATCGCCGTGACCGGCTCACCAAGCAGCAGGGCAAGGTGGCTCAGTTCATTGTCCTCGAGATAGCCCTCGCATGCGGCAGCGGTCACCAGATGCCCCTCACGGTGCAGCGTGCGCGCGTACTCGTAGATTTTGCGCAGTACGGGCGCGGTGAATTCTGCGGGCGAGAGTTTTCCCTCGAGATAGTCGAGCAGGGTTTCGTCGGTGAATACGAGTTGGATGATGCCCTCCTCCGCGCGGGCGGAACGCACATCGGGATATTGCAGTGTGCGGTCGCGCGGCTGGGCGGCGCTGATGGGCGCGCGGATCTCGCGGCGCTCTGCGGTCTTTTGCTTTTTGAGCCGGATGGCAAGCTGCCGCTTGACCTCGACCTGCACCGCGTCCACGCTGACACGCGCCATGTTCGCGGCTCTGCCGATGTAAACTTCGCGCTCGATCGCGCCGTCGATACGCGCAAGCTCGCGCGCGGCATCCTGTAAAAACGCAACGCGCGCTTCGTCCTCGTCGAGGTCATATTTCGCGGCGATGGCGTCGAGCCGGTATGCGATATGGTTTTCCGACGCTTCGATGAGCCGCCGGTACGCATCCGCGCCCTTTTCTTTGATGAACTCGTCAGGGTCCTTTGCGCCCGGAATGCGCAGCACCTTGACCGACAGATCAGTGCGTTTTAAAATGTCGATCGCGCGCTGTGCCGCCGCCTGCCCCGCGCCGTCCGCGTCGTAGGAGATGACGATGTTCTTCGTATACCGCGCGATGAGCCGCGCCTGCTCTTCCGTCAGTGAGGTGCCGAGCGACGCGACCGCGGAGTCAAAGCCTGCCTGATGCAGCGCAATGACGTCCATATAGCCCTCTGCGAGGATGAAATAATCCGCCTTCGTCTTTTTCGCAAGGTTGAGTGCAAAAAGATTGCGGCTTTTATGAAAAATCGTTGTTTCCGGCGAGTTGAGGTACTTGGGTTTGGAATCGTCCATCACGCGTCCGCCGAACGCGATGACCTGCCCGCGCAGGTCGATGATGGGGAACATGACGCGATTGCGGAACCGGTCATAGATATGACCCTTTTCACTTTTTGAGACCAGTCCCGCGTCGAGCAGCTCCTCCTTGGTGTAGCCCTTGGCGGTCATTGCGTCGAGCAGCGCGGAAAAGCTGTCCGGCGCATAGCCCAGACCGAAGCGGTTCATGACCGGACGCACAAGCCCACGGCGCGCAAAATATTCCTGTTCGGCGCGGTGTTCGGGCGCCCAAAGCTGATCGTAGAAAAAGCGTCCCGCATCGCGGCTGAGCGCGAGCAGACGTTCGCGGCGGCGCGCCGCCCGCGGGTCGGCGTGATCCTCGGGCACCTGCATGCCCACCTGATCGGCAAGGAAGCGCACGGCATCGGGAAATTCCAGCCCCTCGGCGCGCATGATGAAGTTGATGACGCCGCCGCCTGCGCCGCAGCCGAAGCAGTGATAGATCTGCTTGTCGGGAGATACGGAGAACGACGCGCTTTTTTCATTGTGAAACGGACACAGCCCGAAGTAGTTCGAGCCGCTTTTTTTGAGCTGCACATAGCGCGATACGACGTCTAGAATATCGTTGCGCGCGGACAGCTCGTCCAAAAATCCGCGATCAAACGCCATCCTGCCGCCTCCTTTTCCCCAAAAAATCAGTCTTCCAGTCGGTTCCAGCTCTTCGGGATGAAAAGCTGCTTGTATTTTGCGATCGAGTACCGATCGGTCATGCATGCGATATAGTCGCACACAACACGCGCCTTGGAGTCGCGATCCATGAGCTTACGATAGTCATCGGGCAGTTTCTCGGGTCGCTCGTAAAAGTACGCGTACATTGCTTTCAGCATGTCCATCGCGCGCCGTTCCTCGGTCTGCGCGGCGGTACCCCGATAAATATGTTCAAAGTTAAATCTGCGCAGTGCGAGCATCGCCTCGTGCACGTCGTCGTGCATACCGATCTCGCCGGTCTCTTCGCCATAAGCGATCATGTCGATGACCATGGTATCAATGCGCGTGCCGTGAGATGTACCGAGCCGCTCAAGCAGCGCTGCGGGCAAATCGCTCTGGCGGATCAGCCCTGCGCGGCACGCGTCGTCGATGTCGTGGTTGATGTAAGCGATGCGGTCGGCATAATGGATGATGCGTCCCTCGCGGGTCGCAGCGCGGCGCGAACCGGTGTGGCACACGATGCCGTCGCGTACCTCCCAGGTCAGGTTGAGCCCCGTGCCGTCGCCCTCGATGCGCTCGACCACGCGCAGGCTCTGTTCGTTATGCCGGAAGCCCTCCTCGCACACCTCGTTGAGTGCGCTCTCGCCCGCGTGACCGAACGGCGTATGTCCCAGATCGTGTCCGAGTGCAATCGCTTCGGTCAGGTCTTCGTTCAGATCGAGCGCGCGCGCGATCGTGCGTGCGATCTGCGCGACCTCGAGCGTGTGCGTCAGCCGCGCGCGGTAATGGTCGCCCTCGGGCGAAATGAACACCTGGGTCTTGTTGCTCAGCCGCCGGAACGCCTTGGAGTGGATGATGCGGTCGCGGTCGCGCTGATAGCAGGTGCGCATCGGACACGGCGTAATCTCCCGTTCCCGTCCCCGTGTGTCGACCGCGTGCGCCGCCAGCGGGCTGAGCTGCGCCTGTTCTCTGCGTTCCAGTTTCTCGCGTACTGTCATAAATGCCTCCCCATACCCATCGCGGGTGAGATTCCCTACAAATAGATAATACGCAATACCAACGTGTTTTCCCTCTTTTTTGTCACAAATTTTTTTAGTTTTTTAAATTTTTTTTAATCTATCCGCATTTTTTCGTCACATTGCATCGTTTTAGTTTGTATGGGTGTATCGCTTTATACAAATCGCCCGATAGCAAAGCGGACAGCACCTGCTGCCCGCTCGTTATGCTTCGCGGCGACCCATGAATTTTGTCTCGATGGCCTCGGCGTAAACGCGTCCCGCGGTCGCGTCCGCGAGGGCGCGGTTCAAGGCATCCTCTCCGCCCGCCGGCAGCGAGCAGGTCAGCGTGACATCTGCACCGTAATCGGTCTCGTCGATGGCACAGTCAAAATCGGGCAGCACGCGCTGCACGATCTCGAACAGATTGTACGGGCACGCGATGAGCACGGCGCTGAACAGGCTCATGCGCATTACACCCGCCGCCGCAACCGCGAGCTGCGCGCCCTGTGTGTAAGCGCGCACCAGCCCGCCCGTGCCGAGCAGGATGCCGCCGAAATACCGCGTCACGACGCAGCACACGTTGGTCAGCCCGCGATGGCGCAGCACCTCGAGGATGGGCTGTCCCGCCGTGCCCTGCGGCTCGCCGTCGTCCGAATAACGCATCAGATTGCCCTCGCGCACGAGATACGCCCAACAGTTGTGCGTCGCATCCCAGTGCGCATCGCGCATTTCCTTGATTTTGGCGGTCGCTTCCTCCGCGCTCTCGACGCGCCACAGCCGTGCGATAAATTTGGAGTGTTTTTCCTCGAAACGATCCTCGCCATACGCCTCAAAGGGCACAAAGTAGTCTTTTTCTTCCACGCTGTCACCCTCTCCGGATCGGTTTAGTCCTCCTGCACGCGGTACGCGGCAAGTCTGCCGTAAGTCTTGTTATCCACGACCGCGTCGACGAGTGTGCCGTGCTCCGCGTACTCAATGCCGTCAACCTGCGCCTCGCGGTGCAGCGTGTCGAGCAGCGCGCCCTCGGCATAGGGGATAAGCAGACGCACGCGGTGCTTGCCGCGTCCGAGCGTGCGCTCGATCATCATGAGCAGATCGTCCATGCCCTCGCCTGTCTTTGCGGAGATCTTGATGCCCTCGCCGGGTCGGACGAACGGCAGCACATCGGGGTCACACTTGTCCGCCTTGTTATACACCATCACGCGCGGAATATCCTGCGCGCCAAGCTGCCGGATGACCGATTCCACGGTCTCCGCCTGCTCGTGCCACTCAGCGTCGGATACGTCGACGACATGCAGCAGCAGATCGGCATAGGAAAGCTCTTCGAGCGTCGCCTTGAAGGCGGACACCAGATGATGCGGCAGTTTGCGGATAAATCCGACCGTGTCGGACAGCAGCACCTCCTGCGTGTCGGAAATGCGCATTTTGCGCGTCGTCGGATCAAGGGTGTCGAACAGGCGGTCATTCGCCTCGATACCCGCGCCCGTCAGCGTGTTGAGCAGCGTCGATTTGCCCGCGTTCGTGTAGCCCACGATTGCGACGAGCGGCAGCTCGGTCTTTTTGCGCTGTCGACGCTGCACGGCGCGCACCTGCCGCACCTGCTCGAGGTCGGCTTTCAGCTTGTCAATGCGGCTGCGGATGTGGCGGCGGTCGCTTTCCAGCTTGGATTCGCCCGGGCCGCGCGTGCCGATGCCGCCGCCCAGACGGCTCATCGACTTGCCCAGCCCCGCAAGGCGCGGCAGGATATACTGATACTGTGCCAGTTCGACCTGCAATTTGCCCTCGCCCGTGCGTGCGCGCTGTGCAAAAATATCCAGAATGAGTGCCGCGCGGTCGAGCACGGGACGTCCCATCAGTTCCTCAAGCACGCGCAGCTGCGAGGGTGACAGCTCGTTGTCGAATACCAC
Organism: Intestinibacillus massiliensis; assembly: GCA_029267335.1. GTDB lineage: Bacteria > Bacillota > Clostridia > Oscillospirales > Butyricicoccaceae > Intestinibacillus > Intestinibacillus massiliensis_A. Next base: position 191,109 of record JAJUJC010000006.1, read on the forward strand.
GAGCGTCGCGTCGTGCGCCTCGGCCAGTGCGCGGATCTCCTCGACCTTGCCCTCACCGATCAGCGTGCGCGCATCGGGTGCGGGACGGTTTTGCAGCGCCTTGCCGACGCAAACGCCGCCTGCAGTCTCGAGCAGCGCCTCAAGTTCGTCCAGGGTACGCTCGTTTGCGTCCTCTTCCGCGCGAAAACTATGGCACGACAGCCCGACGAGCACCGCACGCTCGGGCTTATTTTGTTGTGTTGTATATTCCATTCCATCCCCACCTCTCGGCGTATCTATAAACAGCGATAGTTATAATAAGTATACCACATTTGTGCCGTGCTATCCAACCGTCAAAACACCGGAAAATTTGGTCATTCTATCCTGTTTACAAAGCGTCATGGCTATGCTATACTAAATACGAACAAAAGTTCTTTTCATGAAGGAGGTTGTTTGCATGTGCGCCAAGCGCGTGATTTTGCATGTCGATGTCAACAGCGCGTTTTTATCATGGGAGGCGCTCGACCTGCTCGAGCACGGCGCGACGCTCGACCTGCGCACGGTGCCCTCGGTCGTCGGCGGCGACGAGACCAGCCGGCGCGGCATCGTTCTCGCAAAATCCACCCCGGCCAAGGCATACGACATCCAAACCGGCGAAACGCTGTTTTCCGCGCGGCGCAAATGTCCCGACCTACTCGTCGTGCCCTCGCATTATCCGCTGTATGCCAAGCAGTCCAACCGGCTGTATACGCTGCTGTGCGAATATTCTCCGGTCATTCAGCGGTACTCCATCGACGAGTGCTTTCTCGACTTCACCGGCATGGAATATGTACACGGGGACGCGGTCGCGTGTGCGGAGGAGATTCGCCGCCGCTGCGAAACCGAGCTGGGCTTCACGGTCAACGTCGGTGTGGGGCCGAACAAGGTGCTCGCCAAAATGGCGGGCGAGCTGCGCAAGCCCAATTTCGTGAACACGCTCTTCCCGCACGAGCTTGCGGATAAGCTGTGGCCGCTGCCTGTGCGCGAGCTGTTCATGGTCGGACGGCAGACCGAGCGTGCGCTTGCGCGGCGCGGTGTGCACACGATCGGGGAGCTTGCCCACATGGACCCCAAGGCGGTGCGCTACGACCTCAAAAGTCACGGCATGCTCGTGTGGGGCTATGCAAACGGCATGGACCCGTCGCCGGTCGTGCCGAACGACTCCGTCGGCCCCAAAAGCTACTCCAACGCCGCCACCCTGCCCGCAGATGCGTGCACCGCCGCTGACGCACACGCCGCGCTGCGCCCGCTTTGCGAAAGCGTGACCGAGCGTATGCGCCGCGATGGTTGGGCGACCAAGCTGCTCGGCGTGCAGATCAAATATGCGGATTTTTCGGTCGTGCAGCACCAGCGCGCGCTGCGCGATGCGATTTGCGACAGCCGCACGGTATTTGAGCACATTTGCGCCCTGTTCGATGAGCTGTGGGACGGCAGACCGGTGCGGCTGCTCGGTGCGCGGCTCGGGGAACTGTGCCAGCCGGACTGCGAGCAGCTCACACTGGAGGACAGCTGCAAGCAGATTTCGCGCGCCGCGCTCGACCGCGTGGCGGACTGCATCCGCGCGAAATACGGACGCACGAGTCTGATGCCCGCGACCATGCTGCGGCAGGATTTTTCCCATCTCGACCGCTACGCCGCAAACAGCGAAAAGCCCAAGACAAACAGTCCGTTTTAGTACAAAAAAGGGAGCATATGCTCCCTTTTTGCTATTTGCGGTTTAATTGCACTTGGAATAGCCGCACGAACGGCAGATGACACAGCCACCCTCGTGCTCCATTTTTGCGCCGCACTCCGGACAGTGCTTGGCGTGCAGCGCCGCGGCAGGCTCATATTCGCCGCCGGTCGGTACGACGGGTGCAGGCGGCAGCTTGGTTTTCTGGCTCTCGATGAGGTCCGCGGTCTTTTTGATGACACGCGCGATGGCATCCGGACACGAGGTGCACTTGAGTCCCGCGTGGCGAATGGTCGACGGGCAGCGGATACCGCGCAGCTGCTCGAGAATTTCGTCCATGCTGATGCCCGAGCGCAGCGCAATCGACGCGAGGCGCGCGGTCGCTTCCGACTGGGAGGCGCAGCCGCCCGCCTTACCGGTCGAAGTGAATACCTCGCAGATGCCATTTTCATCGTAATTGACGGTAACATACAGGTTGCCGCAGCCGATCTTCATGCGTTCGGTGATCCCGTAGGTGACCTCCGGACGCGGACGGGGCTTAATCTGGCACGCGCCGAACGCTTCCATATCCGCCGCACAGGTCGGACAGGACGCCGCCTCCGCCTTGCGAACGTCCCCAATGTTGAGTACCTGTCCGTCGCGGCTGCCGTCGCGGTAGATGGTCACGCCCTTGCAGCCCAGCTCATAGGCGAGCATGTACACTTCCTCGACATCCTCGACACGCGCGTCATTTTTGAAGTTGACGGTCTTAGACACCGCGTTGTCGGTATATTTCTGGAATGCCGCCTGCATCTTGACATGATACAGCGGACTGACGTCGTGCGAGCACACGAACACGCGGCGAATGTCCTCCGGAATCTCGTCGATATGCGCGAGCGTGCCCGCCTTGGCGATCTTGCGCAGCAGAGCGTCGCTGTACAGTCCGCGCTCCTCAAGCACACGGCGCAGGATGGGGTTGACCTCAAGCAGCTCCGTACCGTCCATGATGTTGCGCACAAAGACGTATGCGAACACCGGCTCCACGCCCGACGAGCAGCCTGCGATGATGGACAGCGTGCCAGTCGGCGCGATGGTCGTAATCGTCGCATTGCGCAGCGGCTCACCGCCCGCAAAAATGCTCTCCGCAAACAGCGGGAACGTGCCGCGCGTCTTGGCGAGCTGTACAGATGCTTCTCGCCCACACTCAGTAATGAACTTCATGACCTTGCCCGCGAGCGCGACCGCTTCCTCGCTGTTGTACGGCACACCGAGCAGCGCGAGCGCATCCGCCCAACCCATGACACCCAGACCGATTTTGCGGGTCTGCTTGGTCGTAAAGTCGATCTTTTCGAGCGGGTACTTGTTGACGTCGATGACGTTATCGAGGAAATGCACCGCACGCGCGACCGTATGTGCGATCTTGTCAAAGTCAAAGACATACCCACCGTCCTCGCGGCTCAGCATATTGATGAGGTTGATCGAGCCGAGGTTGCACGATTCGTACGGGAGCAGCGGCTGCTCACCGCAGGGGTTTGTGCTCTCGATCTCGCCCTGTGCAGGTACGACATTGTCGCGGTTGAGCCGGTCGAGGAAGATGATGCCCGGCTCGCCGTTGTGCCATGCGCTTTCCACGATCTTGCTGAACACCTCGCGCGCGTCCAGTTCCCCGACTGCGTCCTTGGAGCGCGGGTCGATCAGCTTATACGCACTGCCCTCCTGCACCGCCTGCATGAACTCCTCGGTGATGCCGACCGAAATGTTGAAATTCGTGATGTCGGCATTGTCCTTTTTACAGTCGATGAACTTGAGAATATCCGGATGGTCGATGCGCAGGATGCCCATGTTCGCGCCGCGGCGTGTGCCGCCCTGCTTGACCGCTTCGGTCGCCATGTTGAACACGCGCATAAAGCTGACCGGACCGCTCGCAACGCCGCCGGTCGTCTTGACCGTTGCGCCCGAGGGACGCAGGCGCGAGAACGAAAAGCCTGTGCCGCCGCCCGATTTGTGGATGAGCGCCGCCTGCTTGACCGCCTCGAAGATCTCCTCCATCGAGTCCCCGACCGGCAGCACAAAGCACGCGGAAAGCTGCCCTAGCTCGCGTCCCGCGTTCATCAGCGTGGGCGAGTTCGGCAGGAAGTCCAGCGCGGTCATCATATCGTAAAATTCATCCGCAAGCGCGGCAACGTCCGCTTTTGCATCATAGTGCAGGTCTGCGGCGGCGATCGCCTGTGCAACGCGCGCAAAAAGCTGCTCGACGGTCTCGATGTTGTTGCCGTCCTCGTCTTTCATCAGATAACGGCGCTCGAGCACCGTCATTGCGTTCTGTCCGATTTGCATTGGTATCCCCTCTATCTTGGTAGTAGTTAGTTATCTTGCGCTAGATATTGTATCACCATCAGACGAGCAATGCAAGAGCGACTTGCCTATGGACAGAAAAAAACCACCGAACTCGCGTTCGGTGGTTTTGATTACTTGCTGAGATTGAATCTCTTCTTGAAGCGATCAACACGTCCGCCGGTGTCTACCAGCTTCTGCTTACCGGTAAAGAACGGGTGACACTTAGAGCAAACGTCAACTACGATGTTCTCCTTCGTGGAGCCGGTCTCGATCACGTTACCGCACGCGCAGCGAATGGTCGTCTGCTTGTAGTTCGGATGGATACCTTCCTTCATCCTATTTCACCTCTTTCCGTATCATTCTAACAGTCGTATTGATATAATAGCATAGCGCGTGACAAAATGCAAGTATTTTTTTAATTTTTATATATTCTACGGAGAGGTGGACAAAGGGTAAAAGCGAGATTACAATGAATGATAGCAATGGATTGACAGAAAAGTCCTCAAAGCTGATTTTGATCGCGTTAAAAAGAGCTATCGTCTCAGCCTTGCACGGGTCAATGAACTGCATTCCGACATCAAGTTAATGATAGAAAAGAAAATGACCAACGTGCCCACGAAATTTCTGGATGCCTCTATGGGACTCTTCACGTTCCGCCGCAACTGGCGGGCGGAGCACGGACACAGCCCCGCCAACCGCCGCGACGCGGAAACGATTCTGGAACAGCTTATAGCGCAAAAGATAACCCTCACGCGACCGGAATTAGAACAGGTTACGCTGAACATCCCGCGTCCGTCAGGCCGTTGGGCGCAGATACTCAAAGAGAAAACAGAGACGGCGCGAAAGCTGACGGCTAACAAGTATTTAAGTACAATCCGTAGGACCTCGCCAGCTTCAATGTGCGCGAAATGCTGCTGGATGCCCCGCGAGTCAGACAGGGTGTGTGCTGTTCCTTACAAATGTCTTACATTTCCACCCCGAACTTGGACATCGTAACCCGCCCAATGCTCTTCCGGTTCTTCATGCAGCCAGGCTCCAAAGTCTCCAGAACTTCAATCGCGGTCATAAAGTCACAGAAATTATAATCGGGCTCCGCCGCTGAAAAGACAGACAACCTCGCGTCATCAATCGCAGTCAGCGCATTCTTCAAATCGGCCAGACTGTGCCCGGCAAGCTCCTTGACTGTATCAATGTAGAGGGGATTTTTGACGCCTATTTCCTTTGCCAGCGTAATCATTTTGTCAAACGCCATATGTTCACCGCGCTCTTCAAGAAACTCATAGCCGCCGGAGATAAAATGTCCGCGGTTTCCGACCTGTGTGGTTAATGGCTTATCTATTAACTGTAAATCATAGCAATAATACGCAGCTTGGAATTCTGTCGACTAAGTACCATTATATGAAGTTTGTCCATTTGCAGGATTGCTAGTTGGGTATCAAAGCAAAAAACAGCAATAAAAAATATAAAAATCCGGTAAGGGACGATTTCAACGAAACCGTCCCTTACTGGTGTGCACAAATTAGGTTTTAATCTTTACAACTTGGAACTCATTTATTTTACCAGATACCTATACAAAAATGTCACGATTTGTGCGCGGGTACAACCATCAGCGGGGCTGAAGGTTGTTGTGCTTGTGCCGGTGGTGATGTCTTTGGAAACCGCCCACAAAACGGCGTTGGCATAGTAATCATCGACATTTACATCGCCAAAGGGGTTCGTCGCAGTTACAGTGAACTTACCTGCCGTACGCCACAGCAAGGTAACGGTCTGACCGCGGGTCACGGTATCCTCGGGGCTAAAGGTAGTTGTGCTGGTACCCACCGTGATGCCCTTTTCCGTTGCCCACAAGACGGCGTTGTAGTAATAAGTGCCCTTTGTCACGTCAGTGAAAGGACAGTTCGTGGTCGTCGGCTCGGGACTGCCCACGGCCCTCCACAGGAATGTCACGGTCTGGGCGCGGGTGCAGATGCCACCCGGGTTAAACGTGGTTGCGGTTATTCCAGAGGTGACGCCCTTGTCCAAAGCCCAGCGTATCGCGTCATAGTAATATGCATCAGCGGGAACGTCGGTGAATGGCATAGCCCCCTTTACCGTCCACTTGGCAAAGACGGTGGTATCTGCTGTCAGCTTTACGCTGGTGATAGCGGTGGTTAATTTTGCGTCGCTGTACCAGCCGGCAAAGGTATAACCGCCGCGCGTAGGCTTATAAGCGGACAAATCAACTGTTGTACCCGAGGTTTCGGAGAGAGCCGTGATGGCGCTGCCGCCATTTACCTCAAAGGTTAGTTTGTAGCTGGATACGCTACCACCACGGCCACCGCCGGAATAGGTGACACCCTTGATGGCGTAAGCCGAGAAGTTTTTGGTATAAACCGTGAGCGTGGTCTTATCCTTGCTGACCTCAATCTTTTCGCCGTCGGTGTTGGCGGTGGTGGTCAGGGTCTGTACCTCCGTACCGTGATAGCGGTAGACGGTGTAGCTGTCCTTACCTTGCAGCTCGGCGGGTAAAGTGATGACTGCAGCGAGCAGAACGGGCGAGCTGTTCAGCGTACTGGGAGTACCGTCAACCGTCTTAGTCAGTGTAAAATCAAGGAATAGATCAACACTGCCAGCCTTTTCCGCAATTTCCTTCTGTGCGTTATTTGCGCTGTCAGCTGCCTTGACCCCAGCGGTGAGCTTCAGTTCCACCGTCTTAGTCGCGGCATCGGTCTTATCCTGCTGGCTGAAGGCTTTTTCAAGATCGCCCACCACAATGGCAGGAGACCCGGCCTTGACCTCCACCACGGAGTTCAGCTTGCCAGTGGGCATGGTGATGGTCTGGTTTGTAACCGCTTTATCCTCGATGATCACCAAAACGGTCTGGGTCACACCATCTTTGTTAGCTGCCAGATTGTAGACGCCAGGAACAACATCTGCAAAGCTGTATTTGCCGTCCACGCCCGTGACCGTCTGGCCAATCTGCCGACTGCCCAGCATCAGGGTGACGACCACATTGGCGGCGTTGGCTGCCGGATCGCCCTCCAGCACCGTGCCGCCGATGGCGTAAGCCTTGTCGTTCCACAGCGCTTTTAGCGTAACATTGGAGGAAGGCTGCGTAAAGCACTCGCCGGGCTGGTAGGTTTTGCCGTTATACTGCCAACCGGCAAAGGTCTTCCCGGTGCTGGTAAATCCGCTCTCGGACAGAATGCGTACTGTACCAGCTTGAACTGCGTTCATGGAAACGGTGACACCTGTGCCGCCATTTGCATCAAAGCTGACGGTGTAGGTTGCGGGGATGCTGCTCTCATAAATGATCAGTACCCCGATTTTTTGTGCTGTGCCGTCCGTGCCGCCGGCATGGCGATAGTTCGGGTTTGTAATCTCCGCATACACATCGTAGCTACCCGTTTCGGTGGGTGCCACTACCTGCTTGCCATTCTGCAAATATGTGAGCGTGTCACTGACGCCCGCGACGGACGGCGTGGCGGTAACATTAACACTCTCGCCTTTCTTCACACTGTTTCCGGTCAGGGTAAAACTTACGGGTGCTTTTTGAATAACAAACGCACCGGTAGGATTGGTCAAAGTGTAGTTGCCAGAATTGGCTCCGCTCAGCTCCGCCGTAACGGTGTAGGTACCCGCATTTGTCTTTGTTTCCTTGAGCTGTGCTTTCACAGTAGTGTCGCCACTTTGCAGCCCCACCAGTTCAAGAACCGGGGACTTTTCGCTGCCGTCGTAAACCGTGGTCGTGTTCTTCCACAAGGCGGTGACTGTGTTTTGCTTAATGGTTAGCGTACCGACCTTGTGGCTGCGGGTGGCGGCATTGCTCTCGCCCGCAAAGCAGAAGTTATCGTCGGAGAGGGTGACGATTACGTCATAGACCCCGACATCAGCCTTGTCCGCCGTGCCGCTGCCATCGGCAGGAAGCTTGTAGGTGACAGCGTACTTGTCTGTCGCAATGACCGGCGTCTGGCTTGCCGTCTGCGCTACGGTTGCCGTGTGCGCTGCAGCGTCATAGGTGTAGCTGTTGTCGCTAACTGTAAAGCTGATGGGCGCTTTTGCGATGACCCAGTCCTTTGATACATTTGCGGCAGCAGTGGTATAATTGCTGTTGCCCAGCGCGGTGACCACAGCAGTGTAGCTGCCCGCATTGGTTTTGCTGTTGTTTGAATAGGTCAAATTAAATGTGTCGCCCTCGTCAACCTTATTGCTTACGGCGGCGGTAACGGTCTTCACCGTGCCGTCGTAGGTGAAGGGCGTTGCGGAATCCCATGTCAGCGTCACCGGCTTAGGATTTACGGGGAGGGTGATTTTCCCGGTCGCCGTGCTGTAATTGGCCGTATCGCTGGGCGTGAAGGTCACTTCGTACTGTGTCGATTCGCTGTCTGATACCTTTGGCGCAGTGGTGCCCACGCTCCAGCTGTAAACGCCGGGTACATTGGTTTTTGCCACTCCGTTGTAGGCGGCGCTGGCAGAGCCGCCTGTGAAGGTGCTGTCGGACAGCTTCTGACCGTAAGCAATTTGGCTGGCCGCTGGCAGCGTCAGTGTGGGCGTAGCCTTGGAAACGTCGATGGAAACCGTCTTTTCAAAGGGGGCGTAGTTTACGTCCTTCGGCGTGCAGATAACGGCATAGCCGGTGTTTGTCACGGTGGGGATGGTCGTGCCGGTTTTCCACGCATAGGTACAGCCAGGATCACCACCGATAAGTGTGCTATCGGATAGCTTTGCACCGTAGGTAAGACTGTCCGCCGTCGGCAGTGGAATGTTATCCGCACTAGGATACGCTACGGCGTTGATGGTCAGCTTGTCCGTAAGGGACAGGCTATGTACCGTATCGTCCTGCCCGGAAAACTTGAAGTTGTCGTCGCTGAGCGTGACGATAATCTTATAGACACCCACATTGGTTTCATTCTCCGCTGCTGGCTCCGTGTCCTTTTGATAGGTGACGGTAAAGAGGCCCGCGACGGACGGCGTCTGGCTGGCTGTCTGCGTCACGGTGGCTGTATGTGCAGCCTTGTCATAGTTATGCGTGCTGCCGCTGACTGCGAAGCTCACGGGCGCTTTGGCGATGGTAAAGGTAAAGTTAAGGTCAGTCGTGTCGTTGCTGGTTGCCCAAACGTAATTTGACTTGTCCTTTAGTGCCACGGTGACCGTCTGCTGACCAGCATTGGTGCGCTTGTTGCCGGTGATGGTATAGAGCGTGTTTTCCGTGAGCGTATAGGTCTGCTCGCTGCCGGTGTAGACAAAGCTCGTGGTGTCCGCCGTGGGCTTCGTCACCGGTTGGGGTGCGATGGTGAATGTAGCTGTCGCAGTACATTCATTATACGAAGCATTGGTGGCGAATTTAGCGGTCACCTCGTAGGTTCCGGCGTTTGTGGGGACGGTGGCGCTGTCATAGCCGGTACCTATATAGCGGTAAGTAACGTTGCTAGTGCCGTTGGTGTCGCTGACGGGCACGGGGCTAGAAGCCGTACCGCCATAGGTCCAGCCGGCAATGCTCACACTTACTGAGCCATTGGCCTTGCCGATCGTCACGGTTGCAACACCGGAGGTGGCGGTGGCGGTTTGGCCGCTATCTGTGCGTTTAGACGTAACTTCACAGTAGTAATATTCCGCTCCGACAGCCTTGCCTGTTGTCAGCGCGTAGCTAGCGGAGTTCGCGCCGTTAATCAACGTGCCGCCTGTATTGCTGTTTGTGGAACTTTTATACCACTGGTAGCCGGTGATGGTGTGCCCTGCCGCCGGCGTGGCGATAACCGACACACTGCCCGACGTATAGCCGTAAATCAGGTTAGCGCCTGTCACGCTTAGGCTAGGCGCGGTGGCGGGCGTCAGTATGGCGCTTGCAATTAAATCTGTTTTTGCGCTTACCGTAATGGAACGGCTCGTCATGGTTGTGTTATTATCGCTCCATTTATCCCAAGTATAGCCGTCTGTCAGCGTCGCGCTGACGGTTGCAGTTTCACCGCTTAAATAAGTGCCGCCGCCTGTGACGCTCTCGATGCCTGTGCCTTTGGTTAAGTTAACGTCATAATAATTCACCGTGGCGCTCGTGTTTAAAAACGATACGCTGCCGGTATTCACATAGGTTCCGGCATTATTTTTTGCCCACACATAATAGGTCGTGGCTCCATCAAGCCCCCCGAAGCTAATTACGCCGTTAGACGCGGCTCCAGTATTTTGATTCGTGGCGGCGCCGGTATCGGAGGTGGACAAAACGACATTGTCGTTTGATACTTCCGTCCAGGCCGTTCCGTTTTTCTGCACCGTCACGGTGGCAGTATAGGTCGGCGGCGTCCAAGCCGTGCTTAGCACGGGGTAAGACCCAGAGGATGTCCACGTTCTAAGATTTGTGCTTGCTACCTCGTTAACCCTTGCGTTAAGCGCTCCTAATAGAGAGGAGTAACTTGTCCCCCCAATAGTTACTTGTGAAGCTAGGGCATCTGTGCCTATAAAGCTGGAAATATTTGTTGCACTTCCGCCACCCTCAATACCGACCGATGCCGAGCCGGACAGCCAATAGCAATTTGATGCTGTCGCCCCCAAGTTTTCTCCGACAATTGCACCGACCTTCACGTTAGAACCGCTGACAGAACCTGTGAAGTAACAGTTATCTGTTGACCCCGCCAGGGTTTGTCCCACAATACCGCCACTACAGTCTCCACTCTTTCCAGTTACAGATACGTTTGCCGTTGAATAGCAGTTTCGCACCGTAGTCCAATGTCTGCCTGTAATACCACCAACCCAAACGTTTCCGACATTACTTGTAGCGCTGATGGTGCCAGCAACAGAGCAGTTTTCAATAGTTCCCTTATTATAACCAGCAATAGCCCCTATCGCAGTATTGCTGTTTATATTTGTTGCAGTTATTACGACATTGGTTAAGGCAATATTTCGAACCACTCCCGGCGCCTGCCAGTTTGAGATGCTACCGAATAATCCGAAATCACCATCTTCTCTATTTTGTTTTAAGTTTGAGATGGTATATCCTCCGCCGTCAAAGGTGCCTTTAAATTCCGGCCAATTTACATCTGCACCCCCAATTCCAATTGGTTCCCAGTTAGGATAACTTGACAAATCAATGTTGTTTATTATCTTATAGCTCGCGGTTTTCCAATCGGGTATATTGTTATTGATCTGATACGCCACATAGGCAAGCTGGTCGGCATTTGTAATGATATTGACTCCGCTTGTATTAAGAGCAAATGCGCCGTTTGCAGGATCGCCAGTGCCTTCTCCTACCGCCATTGCAGGCGAGGTTATGGTCGGCAGCAGGGTCAGCACCATACATACCGTCAACAGAATGCTCAATAATCTTTTTTTCATGATTGCTCTTCCTCCTGTTTTTTGCTTGCTTGAACAGACGGAGCATTCTCAAGCCGTTTTGCGAACGAACCAAGCGCACCGTTCATGATTGTTTTATAACTGCATACGCCGTTTTTCGTAGGATGTTCTGTATAAATGCCAAAATCCCCATATTTGCAATACCAGCATTCTCGACGAGAGAACATGCGGCCTGTCTCCTGTTCAAAAAACTCGCAGTAGTTGTTGAGCCATACTTCAAGTCTGCCGGACGCAGCCTTTACCGTTTCGGTTATGTCACAAATATCACTCATTTTCAAAATCACTTCCTCAAAGCTATATTTTCATACTGTATTATATAAGAAAACCACGGTCGAAAACCGACCGTGGCGTAATTGCAGAATATATAGCGTAAATGTTGAAACATGTCGTTTTACAGGTTAACTGTTACAGATGGAGAAGAACACGCATCCTGAAAACACCGCTTTCGGATGTAAACTCTACCATGCCGTTATACCGTTCGGCGGTGTAGTGAATGCTCCTTGTGCCGGTCCCGCCGCCGGGCTTCTGCGATTTTGGGAAACCGCTTTCAAAGACGATGTTATCCGCACAGGCATTTTCAAATACAATGTGAAGCTTTCCCGCTCCGTTATAAACGAAATAAGCGATATTTACGGAGATAAATCTCTCTGTACCTTTAGGTGTACGCAGGCAGCCCTCTACGGCATTTTCAAAGGAGTTGGCAAGAATGCCAGCCAGCGCAACGCCGTCCATCGGAAGATTTGCGGGAATGTTCGCGTGTATTTCAGTTTTGATGCCGTTCTGCCTTGCCCGAGCCGCCCATCTTGATAGGATGGCATTAGCAGCAGGATGCTGGCAAACGCCCGACAGAACCGCACTTTCCGTTCTCAGTGTCTGCGCGTTCAGATAAGACACTGCTTCCTGTGTTTTTCCCCCCTCCAGCATAGATAAAAGCGTATCGTAGTGATGGCGAAGATCGTGGCGGTCGCGCCGGGCAGCATTGACGGCATTTTTCTGCTCCTCTAGCTGTTCCTCCCAAAGCTTGTTTTGCTGAGCAAGGATTCTTTCCCGCTCCTGAGCCTCATATTTTCCCACAATTGCACTGATCGATCGAAAGATCAGCCAGTAGACGCTAAAAAACACCAAATAAGAGCTTACAACGAGATGCCAACGGTTGTCCGCCTCATACCAGTAAATACGGGGGTAATATAGAATAATGGCCTCGAGAACATAAAAGAAAAAGGCTGCCAGAGTGATTAAATGCCATTCTTTTCCCACAACCTTCACCAGTCTGCGGAAGCGAGGACGTAGATATTTGAAATTGAAAAGCAAAAGTGCGCCGAACAGCACCGTTCGGTATATTAAATACTCAAACTGATATGTGAGCCCTGAGGCTTCAGTGGTGCACACATCCGAAAGATAGCATATTCCAAGATATAAATTGAATTGAGTAAACATGACAAAAAGCGATACTGCCCATTTGTCCGCGGAACAGATGATAAGCAGAAGCAGACACAGCCCGATTTCAACGGGTATAATCAGGCGTTCTGCCATTTCCTGTCCATATGCAAACAGAAAGGCACAATATGCCCCGGCAACCGCAATATAAATCGCAACGGTAATTGCAACCCGTTTTCTTTTCGGTTCCTTCAGCTCTATGAGCGAAAAGAAAAACAGGCTGACATAAGCTGCCGTCTGTAAAAACCTCAAGAGCACCAACACACCTAAAAGTATACGCATAAGGCTCCCCCCTCAGAAGCCGCAGCTGTAATCCATGTACAGCTTTTTTAGTTCTGTGTATTTTCGGCTAAGTATCGGAATCCTAGCACCAGAAGAAAAGGCAACGCCTTTGGATGAGAGCTCAACAATGTAGTCCATATTTATGATATAGGTACTGCCGCATTTGTAAAAACGCGGCTCTTCTTCGAGCAATTCAAATAGCTCGGTTGAGGATTTGCGAACACTGATTACTCTGCCGTCTGACAAATGTAATTTCTGAACATGGTTATCTGTTTCGGAGTATACCAGCTTGTTCAAGTCCACTCGGCTGATACCATCCGTTGATTTGATTGTAATATAAACTTCATCTTTTTTTGTGAGCTTATCCATCACCTTGTCAAGCGCCGAAAAGAATTCCTTTTCGGAATAAGGCTTGACCAGATAATGTGTGGCATCCAATGAAAAAGCGTCTATCGCATGGTCACGCGAGGTGGTCAGAAAGATAATCTCGCACTTTTCACCCATAGCGCGCAGTTCCCGTGCTGCATCTGTGCCTAGAATACCGTCCATATAAACATCCAGCAGCAATAAATCAAATCCACCACTTTCTGACACAAAAGAAAGCAACTCTAGTGGGGCAGCGAAGGACTGGATTTTTATTTCATATTGCGAGTGTTCAAGAGCATATTGCGTTAGCAAGCTCTTAGCTCGTTCAAGCTGCTGCAATTCGTCGTCGCATATTGCAATACTAATCATCGGTCTGCTCCTTTTCTCTATAAAAGCTGCTTTGTAGATTGATAAATAATTTTAACATAGGATATAACAGGTTACAAACAAAAATCGACTATATTTTCAGTTACGAAAAACATAAAGCTGTGCCGGGACGTTTCTGGTTTTATATGATACGGTTCGCACATAAACACTTTAAAATATCTGAGCCTGATTATTCCTATTGGGAACCGCGCGGCTGGCACGGAAAACAAAGCCCGTGGAAAACAGCAATTAATCTGGCAATCTGGAACGGCAGGAACGCAAATGAACATACCGGAAATCAAACGAGAAATTTTTGAACCGGCGCTAGTGCTGGCCTGAAGGTGTTTCTCAAGTTTGAAGCGCCTAATTACAGCACAGAGGGTATGTACGACGTGAAAGAAGAACGGCTGCTGCCCAATGGCAAAAATTTAATGCAACTGAACTGCAAATTCTGACAATTCTTTGAATGTTACGAGCACGATGGCGAGCTCAGAGCGTTTTCCGAGCTTCGCAGTTTTGTTTATAACGCATATACAAAAAGCGCAGTGATTTGCTTGTCACTGCGCTTTTTGTCACATGTTTTATTAAATGTTTTATTAAAAAGTTGACATGTATTATACAAATCTTTGCTTTGATAATATTAGTTTAAATATTATATAAAACATCTTAACAGTTATCGGCAAGTATACCGGCCATATGCTGACTTGCCCTGCACCTGCGCCTATTGGCAATTTGCCTCCTACGCCTTGCGTTCTGCGCCGTCTTTGCTGCAAGAATGGCCATCCACCGCTAAACGGAATATATAATTTAATTTGTCTGATCTCACTCCGGATAGACCAGTTTTTCCGGCGTCCAGTCTGCGAGGATCGGCATCATGCTGCGCGCGATGTTTTTTGCGCCCGCAAGGTCATGCTCGCGGTAGTTGCCGCACTCGATGCGGCTTGCTCCCGGGATCGTGTCCTCGAATGCCGCGACAAAATCGAGCGTTTCGCGCACCAGACGGATCGCGTCGGCGTGCTCCATATCGCGCACGAGGAAATAGAAGCCCGTGCGGCAGCCCATCGGACCGCAGTAGATGATCTTATCCTTGAGGTCGCTGTTGCGCGTGTAGGTCGCAAACAGGTGCTCAAAGGTGTGCATCGCGGCGTTTTCGAGATAGACGCCGCCGTTGGGCAGCACCATACGCACGTCATAGGTGGTGATGTCGCCGTCGACGCGGGAAACATACATCCCCGGCGTCAGGGTGTCGTGATTGACCGTAAAGCTCGCAATCCGTTCCATGCTCTTGATTCTCCGTTTCTCATGCTTTTCTTCTTATTATAACGGTTTTCTTGACGGATGCAAGGGGTTGTGATATACTGCGAGCAAAAGGAACGAAATTTTTAGGAGGACAACACCATGGTGTGGGGTATTTTAGGCGCGCTCGATGAGGAAGTTGCGCTCATTCGCGAAAAAATGCAGGTCGATCGCTCGGTGGATATGCTCGGCACGACCTTCCATGTCGGCACCTATGCGGGCAAGCCGGTCGTGCTCGCGTGTTGCGGTATCGGTAAGGTCAACGCTGCGGTCTGTGCGACGACGCTCATTCAGCGTTTCGGCGCGGAATGTGTCGTCAATGTCGGCATCGCGGGCGCGATGGCGCACGGGCTGCGCGTGCTCGATGTCGTCGTTGCGCGCGAGGTCGGCTTCCACGATCAGGACGCAGTCATGCTGAACTACTATCCCAAGCAGCAGTTCTTCCGCACGGATGACGCGCTCTTCGAGCTGTGTGCGCGTGCGTGCGCGCAGCTTCCCGAGCTGGAGAGCACGGTCACGACCGGACGCATTCTGTCGGGCGACGTATTCGTATCCGACCGCACGACCAAAGAGCGCATCAACGCCGCCTACGCGCCCGCTTGCGTGGAAATGGAAGGCGCGTCGATCGGTCACACAAGCTACATGCACGGCAAGCCATTCCTCGTCATCCGTACGATGAGCGACACCGCGGATGACGAAGCGCAGACCACCTACGACGATTTCATGCACCGCGCTGCGCTCCAGAGCGCGCGCATCATCCTCAAGATGCTCGAACTCGCATAAACGCTGCCGTGCCGTTCCCTCTTGACAAGCGGGGACGGCACGGCTATACTTGGCTTTAGTAGTAAACCATTTTTAAATCATTGGTTTACAATGGAGGGTTCTTATGAAAACGCGTACCATGACGCTCGCGGCGCTCTTTGCCGCGCTGACGGCGGTCTTTTCGCAAATCGCCATCCCCCTGCCCGGTCTTGTGCCGATCAACCTCGCACCGCTCTCGGTGTTTCTCGCGGGCGCGCTGCTCGGCGCGCAGTGGGGCGGAATCAGCATCCTTGTGTTCGTGCTGCTTGGTCTCGTGGGCGTGCCGGTGTTTTCCGGCTTTCGCGCAGGACCGGGCGTGCTGCTCGGGCCGACCGGCGGCTATCTGCTCGGCTTTATCGTCACCGCGGTGCTCGTCGGGCTGCTGCTCCGTCTGCGCCCCGTCAAGTGGATGCTGCCGGTCTCCATGCTCGTCGGACTTGCCGTATGCTATGTCCTCGGCACGGCGTGGTACATGTATGCGACGCAGACCGCTCTGCTGCCCGCGCTGTTCGCGTGCGTGCTCCCCTTTTTGCCGGGCGATGCACTCAAAATCCTGGCGGCAACACTGGTGGTGCGCCGTATCGGGATCCTGCGCTATGCCCCAACCGCACCGCAGGACACATGACCTCCGCACAAAAAAGAAGCTCGCTGCCATATGGCAGCGAGCTTCTTTGCGGTTATTCGCCTATCTGCGGCGCGTCGAGCGGCTTGATCTCGCGATGGTAGATGCGTGCGAGCAGCCAGAAGGACAGCAGGCAGGATACGATCTCCGCGACCGGAAACGCGAGCCAGACCACGGTCAGACCGCCGAGCCGTGCGAGCACAAACGCGACCGGCAGAATGACAAAGAGCTGACGCGCGACCGATACGATCAAACTGGACACGCCGTGTCCGACCGCCTGAAAGACCGTCGAGTTGACGATACCGAATGCCGCGCCGACAAACGACAGGCTGATGAGCCGCAATGCAGGCACACCGACGGCGAACATCTCATCGGTCGCATTGAACATGCGCAGCAGCTCCTGCGGCGCCGCCCAGAACAGCACCGTGCCCGCCAGCATAATGCAAAATGCCGCGATAAAGGTGATGCGGTATGCACCTTGCAGCCGGTGACGGTTGCGCGCGCCGAAGTTATAGCCCATGACCGGCATTGCACCCTGTGTCAATCCGAACACGGGCATAAAGACGAAGCTTTGCAGTTTGAAATACACGCCGAGTACCGAGACCGCCATTGTGGACAGCGGATTCAGGATGGCATTCATGCCTGTGACCATGATCGAAGCGATCGCCTGCATGACGATCGACGGGATGCCGACCTGATAGATTTCCCGCACGGTGTGTGCGCGCATGCGGAAATGCCGCAGCGTCACAGTGAACGCGTGCTTTTTGTGCAGCAGCACGATCAGACCAATGACCATGCTGACCGATTGACCGATGACCGTGGCGATCGCTGCGCCTGCAATGCCCAGCTTGGGTGCGCCGAGCAGACCGAAGATCAAAATCGGGTCGAGAATAATGTTTGTGATTGCGCCCGCGAGGTTTTGCAGCATGGGCATGACCATGTTGCCGGTCGCCTGTACGCATTTTTCCGCGCTGATCGAGATCATGCAGAACACGGACAGCCCGATCGCAATGTGGGTATAGGTCACGCCCCCGGCAAACACGACCGGGTCATTGGTAAATGCGTGAAAATACGGTTTTGTGATGAAAATTGCAAGCAGTAAAAACACCAGACCGCTGATGCCCGCGAGCACGATGCCGTGCGATGCCGCGCGTCCCGCGGCTTCGTGCTCGCCCTCGCCCAGACGGCGCGAGATCAGGGAATTGAGTCCCACGCCCGTGCCGACCGCGACCGCGATCTGCAAAATTTGCAGTGGAAACGCCAGCGAGACCGAAAGCAGCGCTTCCTGTCCGATCTGTGCGACAAAAATGCTGTCGATAATATTATAAAGTGCCTGTATGAGCATCGATATGATGGCAGGCATCGCCATCGATGCGATCAGACGCCCCATCGGCATCGTTCCCATTTTATTTTCCTGAATTTGCTCCAAGTGTAGCTCCTTCCCCATTTCATGGCGCGCCGAATATCGGCGGCGTTTGGTGTCGCGATCGTCGGTCAGCCGAAGATCGCGGTATGTATCTCGTCAAAGCTGCGCTCGACGATCAGGTCGCTGACCTGCCGCAGCAGCGGCTCGCCTGCGGCATACGCCTTTTCGATGACGCCGCACACCGCAAAGCCCGCGTTCTTCGCGGTCTGCGCCGCGTAGGGTGCGTCCTCAAAGACCATGCACTCGTCCGCTTCGCAGCCCATATGCGCCGCCGCCTTGAGATAGATCTCCGGCTCGCGTTTGCTGCCGCCGATGTCCTGGATTGTCAGCATGCAATCAAAATAGTGCAGCATGTCGCGGTCGCGCAGCGCTTTTTCCGCGTGGGCGCGGTCCGTCAGCGTCGCGATGGCGCATCCCACGCCCTGTGCGCGCAGCGCATCGAGAAATGCGAGCACGCCGTCCTTCGGCTTGGCAAGCGTTTCGTAGCGCTCGTCAATGAGCACGTTCATGTGCTCCACCATTTCCTTCGCCGTCATCGGGATCTCGGGATAGCGCGCGACAAAATACTGCGCGACACCGAGCTGTGTACCGCCCTCGACCGCTTCATAGTCCTCGCGCGTGATGTGCACGCCGTACGGCTCTACAAATCCCTGCGACAGACGGTCCCACACCGCCATCGAGTCGAGCAGCGTACCGTCCATATCAAAAATTGCACCTTTAATCATATTTTAACTCCTTTAATGGCGGGTTTTTCGGTCAATATACTGCGGGCGCAGTTTGGAATACATGATTTTTTGCTCGCTGTACAGTCCGGAATAACCGGAGAGCATATAGGACACCGCGCATACGAGCGCGAACAGCGGCAGCCCCACGCCGCCGAACAGCTCATACGCGAGCAGGATACTCGTGAGCGGGCAGTTCGTCACACCGCAGAACACGCCGACCATGGCGAGTCCCGCGGCGAGCGGTGCAGGCAGACCGAGAAGCGCGCCGTAGCTGCATCCGAACGTTGCGCCGACAAAAAACACCGGCACGATCTCGCCGCCCTTGTAGCCTGCGCCCAGTGTCAGCGCGGTCAGCAGCAGTTTGAGCGCAAACGCCTCGGGCCGCGCGCCGCCCTGCATCGCACGCGCAATGACATCCATACCCGCACCGTTGTAATCCCGCGTGCCGCTCAGCAGTGATACTGCCAAAACGAGCAAACCGCCGATTACAATTCGGATATAAGGTGATTTTAAATACTTTATGTATAGCTTTGCGGCGGTCTTGAGTGCCCAGCAAAAGGCGATTGCGAGCAGTGCGCACAGGCAGCCGAGCGCGACCGCCCGCAGCAGCGTGCGCAGATTGAGCACGGGAATTACGGGGAGCACATACGCCGGCGCGGTACTGCCGAGCGCCTGTGCGACCAAATGCGCGAGCAGCGCGCCGAACACGCAGGGGAAAATTGCTGCGTAGTACATGACCCCGACGCTGACGACCTCCATCGCAAAGACCGCCGCCGCGAGCGGGGTGCCGAACAGCGCGGAAAAGCCCGCCGCCATGCCGCACATCGTGACGACGCGCGCATCCTTTTCATCCAGATGCATCATACGTCCGATCTTGCACGAGATCGCGCCGCCGAGCTGCAACGCCGCGCCCTCGCGTCCGGTGGACGCACCCGCAAGGTGGCTGAGCACCGTGCTCAGAAAAATGAGTGGTGCGGTCAGCAGGCGCATCGGTTCATTTTCACGCACCGCAATGAGCACGAAGTTCGTGCCGCGGTCGCGCTCCATCCCGCAGGCGGTGTATAAAAATACGATCGCCGCGCCTGCGAGCGGCAGCGTCCACAGCAGGAAATCATAGGATTGCCGCAGCTCCGTGACAAGCTCGACCGCATGGTGAAACACCGCGCCCGCCACGCCGACCGTCACGCCGATGATACAGGCAAAGACGAACCATTTGACAAAGGCGCTGCTTTGCTGCAGAAAAAAGACCTTCCACTCGCGCAAATAGCGCCGCCAACGGATATGTGTCAGCCATTTCGGCTCTTTTTCTTGCCTCACAAAGCGTTCCCCCCTCCGTCACAAAAACGTCCCGCGGCAAATGATCGCCGCGGGACGCAAAGCCAAGCAAAACTTACTTGTTGATATTGCCGACGCTGGTTTCCTTCAGAGTAACGTCGTGTGCGCCGCCCTCGACGATCGAGGTCGCGGATACGAGCGTGATTTTCGCCTTCTTTTGCAGTTCCGGAATGGTGAGTGCGCCGCAGTTGCACATCGTCGAACGCACCTTGTTGAGCGTCAGATCGACGTTGTCCTTCAGCGGGCCGGCATAAGGCACATAGGAATCAACGCCCTCCTCAAAGGACAGCTTCTTGTCGCCGCCGAGGTCATAACGCTGCCAGTTGCGCGCGCGCGCCGAGCCTTCGCCCCAGTACTCCTTCATGAATGTGCCGCCGACATTGACCTTATTCGTCGGGGACTCGTCAAAGCGCGAGAAGTAACGGCCAAGCATGAGGAAGTCCGAACCCATTGCAAGCGCCAGGGTGACGTGGTAGTCGTGTACGATACCGCCGTCCGAGCAGATCGGGACATAGACGCCGGTCTCCATGAAATACTCGTCGCGCGCCTTGCACACCTCGATCAGTGCAGTCGCCTGACCGCGGCCGATGCCCTTCTGCTCACGGGTGATGCAAATCGAGCCGCCGCCGATACCGACCTTGATAAAGTCCGCACCGCTCTCCGCGAGGAAACGGAAGCCTTCACGGTCGACCACATTGCCCGCACCGACCTTGACGGTCTCGCCGTAATGTGCGCGAATCCACTCGATCGTGAGCTTCTGCCACTCCGAGAAGCCCTCAGAGGAGTCGATGCACAGCACATCCGCCCCCGCCTCAACGAGAGCCGGCACGCGCTCCGCATAGTCGCGTGTGTTGATGCCCGCGCCGACCACATAGCTCTTGTTCTGGTCAAGCAGTTCCTGCGTGTTCGCCTTGTGTGTGTCGTAATCCTTGCGGAATACCATATAGACCAGATGCTGCTGCGCGTCGACGAGCGGCAGCGCGTTAAGCTTGTGGTCCCAGATGATGTCGTTTGCAATTTTGAGGCTCGTGTCCGCAGGCGCGGTGATGAGCTTATCAAACGGGGTCATGAATTCCGTGACCTTGGTGTCGCGTTCCATACGGGACACACGGTAATCACGGCTCGTGACGATACCGAGCAGCTTGCCGGTCGCCGTGCCGTCCTCGGTGACCGCCACCGTCGAGTGACCGGTCTTTGCCTTGAGCGCGAGAATATCGGCAAGGGTGTGCTCCGGCTTTACATTGGAGTCCGAGATGATAAAGCCCGCCTTATAGCCCTTGACGCGTGCGACCATCGCCGCCTCGCTCTCAATGGACTGCGAACCAAAGATAAAGGAGATACCGCCCTCCTTGGCTAGCGCGATCGCCATTTTGTCGTCAGAAACCGACTGCATGATCGCGGAAACCAGCGGGATATTGGCATAAAGCGCGGATTCCTCACCCTTCTTAAACTTTACGATCGGGGTGCGCAGACTGACATTCGCGGGCATGCAGTCTGTGGAAGAATAGCCGGGCACCAACAGATATTCGCTGAAGGTACGGGACGGTTCTTCAAAATAAAATGCCATTTCGTTCGACTCCTTTTCCACCTGCTGCGCGCCGTTCCGATGACACACAGCTACTTTTCCTTCAATTTTTATATATTAGGAATATTATAGCCCTTTTGACCGCAGATGTAAACCGCCGTTGTGACAGAAATTGCGAATGTTTTCGTTTGCGTTCCTATGCAAGACGCGCATTTTGCGCGGTCGTTCTTTTATCTTCGCCTGAGATAGGCTTGCAAATTGAACGCTCTCCCGTATTTTTGCCCCGTCAGCGGCCAGCAAAGCGGCTTCACGCTCGCAAGCACAAAGGCGCAGACAAACGAGCCTGCGACCGTCAGCCCGTAAAATGCCAACTGTGATAAAATCGTATCAAAATGCTGTTTCATGACAAATAAGTGAATGGTCGTGATCATTTTGACATGCACCAGATAGATGCAGTAGGATACACCGGACAGTTGCAGCAGGAACCTCGACGTGGTAGTACGTTCACCGCATACATTTTTCACGAGCAAAAAAACAGCAGCAGCCAAAACCACACAATACAAGCTGAGATAGCTTTTAAACTGCTCGGAATACTTTCCGGTTGTCACGCTCATATACCAGGTAGCAGTCGCGATCAGCGCAAGATCCAACGCAATGACTGCCGCTAACGTGCTGTTTTTGTACCGTCGCGCACTTTGATCCAACGCGTAACCGAGAAAAAAGTACCCGATATAGCCGCCGTCCAGCCCCAGATTATAGCTTTCGTGCATTGCGATATAAGAGGAAAAATGCGACGGCAGCACACGCTGCATGGTTGGCAGAAGTACGCTGCCCACGCCCCACAGCAGCAACAGATAGAGCAGGTGCTTGGATGTCAGTGCTTCGACGAGCTTTTTCAGAAGCGGTGACAGCAAATACAGGGGTATCAGCGCATAGATATACCAATACGGTATGACAACCGGCTTGGAAGAAATCGAAAACGCGATCTGCCTTGCCGTCTGGAGGTGCTCTATTTTCGCCATGTAAATCACATTGAGGATGGACCACACCAGAAACGGTACTAAAATATGGGGCAGGCGATGCCAAAACAGGTAAGAAATATCCGCTGTTTTAGCGTCTGACAGCAACAGCGCACCAGAGATCATAAAAAAGATCGGAACCGCGATCGTGCATAAGGCTGTCAATACATTGGAAAAATGCCACACCGACATCGCATCGAATCGCCGCAAAACAGGCGCTGCCACATGCAGATAGATGACTGCGAACATTGCGGACACACGCAGCACATCTATGTATAGTTTTTTCGTTGTCTGCAAAAAAGCACCACCTTACACGCCGCGGCTGCTGCGTCTCATCGGATCAATCCGTTCAAATACAGTCTGTTTCCGGACGTTTCAATTCATTATAGTCCCAAAACGCAGCTCCGTCAATTCTTTCGCAAACGATACGCTTGTATTGCATCCTCGTGCCTATCCAACAATCGAATACTATGTTGAACGCATAAAAAAAGACGGCAACTTACGTTACCGTCTTTGATGTGCGCGCTGTGTTATCTTCCCGGGCCGTCGCCAGCCAAGTATTGTCACCGTAAACGAGCTTAACTACTGTGTTCGGAATGGGAACAGGTGTACCCTCGTCACCAA
>JAJUJC010000007.1 GCA_029267335.1 Intestinibacillus massiliensis
ATCACTCAGAAGCCAGTCTGTCAAGAACTTTTTTCAAATTCTTTTCGAATCTTGTTTAAGTTCTGGTCATTTTGTCTCCCTCGCGGCCGCCTCACCGAAGCAGCTTGTTTAGTATACCAACCATTCCGCCGTTTGTCAACAGGTATTTTCATATTTTATCGAGTTTTTTCTACAGCCCTCGCGCAAGAGCAAACCGGAGCCTGACGGCTCCGGTTTTACGTTCCTTATGCTTACTGCGAAACGCGGCTCCACTGCGTGCCTTGACGGGTATCCTTAATGAGTACGCCCATGTCGTTGAGCAGCAGGTCGCGAATACGATCCGCCTCTGCAAAGTCCTTGTTCTTCTTCGCTGCCTGACGCTGTGCGATCAGCTCTTCGATGCGATCCGCCTCGGGATCGACCGTGTCGTCGTGCTTCTGCGCGATGCCGAGCACGCCGGTCAGCTCCATAAACAGCCCATGCGCGGCGGTCAGGAACGCGCGTGTTGCATCCTGATGCGCGCCGGTATAGGCGTTGATGTCGCGTACCAGCTCGAAAATCGCGCTCATTGCGTCCGCGGTGTTGAGATCGTCATCCATCGCGTCAATGAACTTATTCTTATATGCGCCGAGCGCGGTCAGCTTTTCGGCCTCCTCCGCGGTCGTTTCGTTGCCGACCGCCTTTTCAATGCGGAACTCCAGATTGTTGCGCGACTCGTACAGACGCTCGAGCGAGGTCTTGCTCATCTTGAGCGACTCCTCAGAATAGTTGAGCGGTGTGCGGTAGTGTGCGGACAGCATGAACATACGGATGGTCTCGTAGCCATACGCCTGCGCCGCGTCGCGCACCATAAAGAAATTGCCCTTGGACTTGGACATTTTCTCATTGTCGATGGTGAGGAAGCCGTTGTGCACCCAGTAATGCGCAAAGGTGCAGCCGTTTGCGCACTCCGACTGTGCAATTTCGTTCTCATGATGCGGGAAGGTCAGATCGAGTCCACCGCCGTGAATATCGATGGTCTCTCCGAGGTACTTGTTGACCATTGCCGAGCACTCGATATGCCAGCCCGGACGGCCCTTGCCCCACGGCGCGTCCCAGAACGGCTCACCCGGCTTTGCAGCCTTCCAGACTGCGAAGTCCATCGGGTCCTCTTTGCGCTCCCCCACCGAAATGCGCGCGCCCGCCTGCAAATCCTCGAGCGGCTGATGGCTCAGCTTGCCGTAATCCTCAAAGGTTTTGGTGCGGAAATAAACATCTCCCTCAGGCGTCGCATAGGCGTGACCGCTCTCGATGAGCTTGCGCACGATGTCAATGATCGCATCCATCGTTTCGGTCGCGCGCGGATGAATGCTCGCGCGGCGGATACCCAGACCCTCCGCATCGACGAAATACTCTTTGATATAGCGATCGGCAATCACGTCATAGGTCACGCCCTCGTCGTTCGCCTTATTGATGACCTTATCGTCGATGTCAGTGAAATTCTGCACGAAGGTCACCTTGTAACCGCGATACTCAAAGTAGCGGCGCAGCAGATCGAACACGATAAACGGACGCGCGTTGCCGATGTGAAAATAATTGTAGACCGTCGGGCCGCAGGAATACATTTTGACCTCGCCCGGGGTGATCGGAATAAACTCGTCCTTCTGACGGGTCATGGAATTGAATAGCTTCATGCAGGTTTGCTCCTTCTATTAGTCTTTGGGCTTGACCGCACCGTCGCGGATCAGATCCCAGTTTTTACGCAGATAATCCCAGCCGGAATAGAGCGTGACGAGCGTCACGACCCACGCAACGATCTCGGGCAGGGGCAGACCGCTCTCGGTCAGCTTGAGCGCGCCGTCCGCGGCGATGAGCAGCAGAAAATCGACGATGATACCGCCAATCTGCACGCAGGTCTTGACCTTGCCCGTCCACGCGGCAGCAAGCACGCGTCCCTTATTCGCGGCGACGATGCGCAGTGAGGTGATGATGAACTCGCGCGCGAGGATAATGAACACCATCCATGCGGCGAACATGCCTTTTTCAATGAAGATGAGCAGCGCCGCGGTCACGAGCAGCTTATCCGCGAGGGGATCGACAAATTTGCCGAAATCCGTGACCTGATTGTACTTGCGCGCGACGTAGCCATCGAGAAAATCGGTGAACGACGCGACACAGAACAGTATGAGCGCCGCGATCTGGAAGGACGCGGTGCCTTGCATGGCACAATAGATGAAAAACGGAATCATCGCGATGCGAATGAGCGTGATTTTGTTCGCGGTCGTCATAGCTTATCCCTCCACACAGGTGCCGGTCAGATCGGCTCCCAAACTGTCGTCAATGCGCACGCGCACGAACGTGCCCGCGTTCACGGGCTGCTCGGATACGAAGTACACGCGGCCGTCGACATCGACCGAATCGGCATAGGAACGGCCGTAGTAGCGTTCTTCATCCTCGTCGTAGCCTTCGCACAGCACATCGAGGGTCTCGTGCATGCGCGACAGGTTATAGTCGTCGATGACGCCGGATTGCAGCTCCTCGATGATGAAGCGGCGGCGGGTCTTGACCTCGCTGTCGATCTGATCGGGCAGCGTCGCCGCCTCGGTACCCTCCTCAGGCGAATACTCGAACACGCCTGCGCGCTCGATGCGCACGTCCTGCAAAAATTCACACAGCTCGGCAAATTCTTCCTCGGTCTCGCCGGGCAGGCCGACGATCAGGCTGGTGCGCAGCACGAGACCTGGGATGCGCTCACGCAACGTGCCGATGAGCTGCGTGAACGACGCGCGGTCACCCGGGCGGTGCATCGCCTTGAGGATGCGCGCGCTCGCATGCTGGAGCGGAATATCGAGATATTTGACGATCTTAGGCTCACGCGCGATGACGTCGATGAGCTCATCGGTGATCTGGTCGGGATAGAGGTAGTGCAGGCGCACCCAAGTGAAGTTCAACTTGCACAGCTCGGCGAGCAGCGCGGGCAGGCGGCGCTCCCCGTAGAGGTCGGTGCCGTACTTTGTGATGTCCTGCGCAATGACGATCAGCTCCTTGACGCCCGCGTCGGACAGTGCTTTCGCTTCCTCGAGCAGCTCCTCCATCGGGCGGCTGCGGTATTTGCCGCGCAGCTTTGGGATGATGCAGTAGCCGCAGCGGTTGGAGCAGCCCTCCGCGATCTTGAAATACGCGGTGTAGGACGGCGTCAGGCGGTCGCGGTCGCCGCTGAGTGCCGCGCTCGCAGCATCCTTAAAGTATGCAGGCTTTTCGCCTGCGAGCACCGCATGCACTGCGGTCACGATGTCCTCATAGCTGCCTGTGCCGAGCACCGCGTCGACCTCGGGCAGCTCCGCGGCGATCTCGTCACGATAGCGCTCCGCAAGACAGCCGGTCACGACGAGCGCGCGCAGCGCACCGCCCTGCTTGTACTGCGCGGTCTCTAGAATGGTCTCGATCGCCTCCTGCTTCGCGCTTTCAATGAAGCCGCAGGTGTTTACGATCGCGACCTCCGCGTCTGCCATATTTTCCACGATCTCACATCCGTCCTCGCGCAGCAGCGCGAGCATATGCTCACTATCGACCAGATTTTTGGCGCAGCCGAGCGAAATAAGTCCGATTTTTGTTGCCATAGATGATCCTTTCTTTTGATAACACCGGCTCACGCGACCGCGAGACCGTTGATGACGAGCAGCAGCGCATGCGCAAACAGCGCGGCGTTCTGCCACAGCCAGCCGCGCACATCCTCCTCGCGCAAAAACGCGCGTCCGACGAGCGTCGACACGAGAATACACGCGATGTGGAAAAAGCGCAGATTCGACCGCAGCGCGGGACACAGCGCAAACAGCGCCAGACCGGCCACTGCGAGGGCAAGCAGCCCGAACCGCCGCCCCCACTCGAACACGCGGCTGAGGATGCCGTTTGGCGCGGCATCCAAAATACGATCTGTTATAGATTTCATTGATATTCCGCTCCGTTATTTATCGTCCGACAGCGATTCGCTATACGCGGTCAGGGCGCGCTTGATGTCGTCCCACCGGTAGCCGCGCCGTTGCAGGGCGGCGATCGCCTTGTCGACCTCCTTGCGGTCGGACAGGTCCCCGCGCAAACGCTTGTCGAGCAGCGCGCACAGCGTCGCGTCCTCCGCCTCGTACTGCTCCATCGCGGCGTCCGCAATCGCACGCGGCACACCGCGGTGCGCCAGCTCCTGCCGGATGCGCAGCTCGCCATAGCCGCGGCGGGCGTAGCTGCGCACGACGCTTTGCGCAAATGCCTTATCGTTCAGCATCCCGCGCGTGATCAGCCATTCCAGCGCGTACTCGACCGCATCCTCGGTGTGCCCCTTTTCGAGCAGCTTATCGCGCAGCTGTTTTACGCTCAGCGCACGGTAGGAAA
The DNA here is from genome assembly GCA_029267335.1 of Intestinibacillus massiliensis. Classification (GTDB taxonomy): domain Bacteria; phylum Bacillota; class Clostridia; order Oscillospirales; family Butyricicoccaceae; genus Intestinibacillus; species Intestinibacillus massiliensis_A. The sequence continues at coordinate 4,342 of JAJUJC010000007.1, forward strand.
GCTGCTTGGCCGCGGCATCGAGTGCGGCGGTATAGCGCCGCTCCAGTTCTTCGCGCTCCATATGATTATACATCGTTATCTTTCAATACGATATGGTACTTATTCGACATCGTCAAAATCATCTGCGTCGATTGAAACAGACTTATTCGCAGCCGGTGTGGACTTTTCAGGCTTTTCCTTGTCTTCCTCTACCGGCTGGGACGCCTTGGATTTTTTGCTGACCTTGCCGGTGCGCTCGTCCTCGCGCTCCTTGACAATGGCATCCATGATGTCCTTTTGCAGCTTGTCCGCAATTTCCGTGTTTTCCTTAAAGTACTGCTTCGCCGCGTCGCGTCCCTGTCCCAGACGAATATCGCCCATGGAGAACCACGCACCGGCCTTCTGCACGAGATTGTACTTGACCCCGAGGTCGACGAGCTCGCCCGTGCGCGAGATGCCCTCGCCATACATAATGTCGAACTCCGCTTCCTTAAACGGCGGCGCGATCTTGTTCTTGACGACCTTGACGCGCGTATGGCTGCCGATCAGCTCGGTGCCGTTTTTGAGGTGCTCGATGCGGCGCACATCCATACGCACGGACGCATAGAACTTGAGCGCGCGACCGCCCGTTGTGACCTCGGGGCTGCCGTACATCACGCCGACCTTTTCACGCAGCTGATTGATGAAGATGGCGACGCAGTTGGACTTTGCGATGGAGCCGGCGAGCTTGCGCAGCGCCTGACTCATCAGACGGGCATGCAGACCGACGAAAGAATCGCCCATCTCACCCTCGATCTCGGTACGCGGCACGAGTGCAGCGACCGAGTCGACGACCACGATGTCGATCGCGCCCGAGCGCACGAGCGCTTCGGTGATCTCCAGTCCCTGCTCACCGGTGTCGGGCTGGGACACGAGCAGGCTGTCGATGTCGACGCCGAGTGCCTTGGCATAGACCGGATCGAGCGCGTGCTCCGCGTCGATGAACGCCGCCTCGCCGCCGAGCTTCTGCGCCTCCGCGATGCAGTGCAGCGCGACCGTGGTCTTACCCGAGGATTCCGGCCCGTAGATCTCGATGATACGACCGCGCGGCAGACCGCCGATGCCGAGCGCCGCGTCCAATCCGACCGAACCGGTCGGGATATGGTCGACGTTCATCGACACATTTTCACCCAGACGCATGATCGCGCCCTTGCCGTAATTCTTTTCGATCGCGCCGAGCGCAATTTCAAGTGCCTTTTTCTTGTCAGTAGCCGGTGCGACCGGCTCAATGCGCTTTTTTGCCTGCGCCATAATGTGCTATCCTCCTGAGCGTGCCGCTCTGTCCAATCATTGCACAGCGGAAGCCGACGGGCGACTCTGTCCACCGCCGCACCCCGCGTTCTTTTCTGTCATTATACCGCAGTCATTCGCGAATTGCAACATATGTTCGTAGCATTTTTACTCCTGTTGCAATGGTGGTTCGATGGGTTCGCTCGGGGTGCACGCGGTGACGACACGCTCGATACCCGCATAGTCCTTGTAGACCGATACGCTCGTCCAATCGTGCTCCGTCAGCACCTGTGCCACCTGCTGCGCCTGCTTCCAGCCGCACTCGAACAGCACCTCACCGCCGGGCAGCAGCGCGTCCTGCCACTGCGATGCGACCGAACGGTAAAAATCCAGCCCGTCGTCGCCGCCATAGAGCGCGAGCACAGGCTCATGCTCGCGCACGCTGTCATCGAGTTCGCGCATCTCCTGCGCGGTAATATACGGCGGGTTGCATACGATGAGATGAAACCTGCCGAGCCGTTCCTCGGGCGGCTGCAGCGCGTCACCATGCACGGCGGCATGGCGCGCGGTCACTTCATGGCGGCGTGCGTTCTCATGCGTCACGGCGAGTGCCTCATCCGACACATCCGCCGCGGTAACCCGCGCATCCTCCACGTTCTTCAGCAGCGCAATGCCGATGCAGCCGCTGCCGCAGCACAGATCGAGCACGCGCGGCGCGACGATGTGCTGCGCGCGCGCAATGGCAAGCTCGACCAGCCGCTCGGTGTCCGGTCGGGGGATGAGCACATCGGGCGTTATCTGAAAGGTCAGCCCGTAGAAATCCCACTCTCCGAGCAGATAGGCAAGCGGCTCGCCCGCGAGTCGCCGCGTGGTCAGCGCTTCCGCGCGTGCAACGGTCTCTTCGGTCAGAAAACTGTAGCCCCACTCGGCAAAACGGTCTTTGTCGGCGTGCGCGGCGCACGCGGCAATCTCCCGCGCCTCAAGCTCGGACGCTTCGATGCCCGCCGCGCGCAGCCTGCGCCGCAGCGAAAGATACAGGTCGTTGAGCGTTTCTGTCATCGTTCTCCCCCTATTGTCACAACACGTTACCAGTTGTCGCTGTCGTCGTTCGGAATGACGCGCTTCATCGCTTCAATTGCGACCTCGATCATGTCGTCATCCGGCTCGAACACGGTCAGGTGCTGCACCTGCACGCCCGGCCAGCGCAGCGCGCGGGTCAGCCCATTGTCGACGCGTCCGGCGTAGCGGTTGATCTCGTAGGACAGACCGACGACGAGCGGCAGCAGGATGAGGTGACCGATAAAGCGCCAAATGGCGTTCGGCGGCGTGAAAAAGGAAAACACCACCGAGGAGATCAAAATCGACAGGATGATGACGACGAACAGAAAGCTCGTGCCACACCGCGGATGAAAACGATCCTGCCGGCGCACATTGCCGACGGTCAGTTCCTCGCCCGCTTCGTAGCAGAAGATGGTCTTATGTTCCGCACCGTGATACTCAAAGGTGCGGCGGATGTCCTTCATATGGGAGATCACCCACATAAAGCCCAGAAAGATCACGATGCGCACGACGCCCTCAACCAGGTTGCGCGCAAGCTGCGGCGTATCCTGCGGCAATGGGCTTGTCAGTAGCGTGGGCAGCAGGAAAAACAGCAACACAGGAACGACCACGCCGAACGCAGTCGCAAGTCCCATGAGGAACTTGGTCACTTTTTCCGTGCCGAAGCGCGCTTCCAGCCATGCTTCAAACTTGGACGGCACCTCGTCTACTTCCTCGTCGATGAATTTCGCGGAGTAGTCGAGCGCCTCCATGCCGTCGCGCAGCGCGTCGACAAAGGTGACGACACCGCGCACGAGAGGCCAACCCAGAATGGGATGCCGCTCCGCAGGCGGGGTGCGCGGCTCGTCACGAATGACGAGCTCGCCGTTTGATTTGCGCACAACGGTACAGGACGCGCGCGGGCCCTTCATGACGATGCCCTCGATGATTGCCTGACCGCCGATGGTGGTTTTTTTCGTGGAGCAGCTTGGCGCTGCGTTGGGATGCTTCATTCTTCGTCGTTCTCCTCTGCGGATTCGATTTGGGTCTCCACGCCGAGCGCTTCATGCACGGCGAGGGCGGGCAGTGTGACCGTGACCTGTGTGCCGTCCCCGACGCGGCTTGACAGCTCCACCCGACCGCCGTGCAGCTGCACGATCTCATCCGTGACCGCAAGACCGATGCCGCTGCCGCGCTGCTTGGAGCTGCCCTTGTAGAATTTTTCCTTGACAAACGGCAGTTCATTCTCCGGAATGCCCACGCCCCAGTCGCGCACGGTCACGACGATGTTGTCGCGCTCGCGCCCAAGCCCGACCTCGATGCGGCCGCCGGTCTTGCCGTATTTCGCGGCGTTGTCAAGAATATTCAGAAATACCTGCTTAATGCGGTGGCGGTCGCCCGAAATGAGATAGCTGCCGTCGCCCTTGTGGTAGGACAGCTCGATGCCCTCGCTCTCGAGCAGGTTATCATACATATAGATCGCTTCAAACAGCTCGGTCGACAGGTCGAAGGTCTCGATCTCAAGCTTCATGCGCCCGCTCTCGATGCGGGAGAAATCGAGCAGCTCCTCGACCATCTGGGTCAGGCGGCGGGCCTCCTTCTGGATGATTTCCAAACCCTGCAAGGTCTCCTCGGGGTCCTGCGCGCCGCACGCGAGCAGTGTTTCGCTCCAACCGCCGATCGCGGTCAGCGGTGTGCGCAGCTCATGCGACACAGAAGAAATAAATTCGTTCTTGGTCTTTTCCGCGCGCGAGATCTCATCGGACATATAGTTAATGGTATCGCACAGCGCGCCGATCTCATCGTCGTGCGTCTTTTGCAGGCGCATGCCGTAGCGTCCCGCGGCGATCTCGCCCGCGATAACATTGATTTTCTTGATTTGCTCGACGATGGACCTGATAAAGTGGCTGTTCGACACGACGACGAGCACGAGAAAGAGCAGGCTCGCGACGATGGACAGCAGAATCATGCCTGTGATCTGCTTTTCCGCGAGCGACAGCGAGGTGACATAACGCACCGCGCCCACAAGCACCTTGCCGCGTGTCATGAGCGGCGCGGTCACGCTCATCACGCGCTCGCCCGTCAGTTGATCCTCGCCGGTGTATACATGGGTCGTGCGGTCCGCGAGCGCCTGATCAACGTCGGGCGTGCCCGGGGTAGATGCGGTCATCAGACCGGAGGACGACAGGAAGATCTGCCCTGTGATGCGGATGAACTGCATCTCAAGCTTGCCCTTGTCCTCAAACTCCGCGACGCTGCGCTCCGCGCTCGACAGGAACTGGTCCTCAGTGTCTGACAGATAGATGCGAAACGCGGTCGCGGTGCTGCTCGCCCGCTTGGACAGGTTTTCGCGCAGATTGGAATAGTAGTAGTTCGACACGCCGAGCGACACGAAAATAATGACGGTCGCAAGAATGGCGACAACGAACGACAGCGAGCTCATCATCCACCGGCCGCGCAGACCGCCCGGCGCATGCTGCACCTTATGCTCGGGCGCGGGGCGTGATTTTTGCGCTTGTTCCGCTTTTTTGCGCAAACGCTGCAATTCTTTGAGCAATGTTTTTCTGTCCAGAGGTCAACCCTCCCACAGATAGCCGAAGCCGCGCACGGTTTTGATGTACTGCGGATTCGCGGGGTCGTCCTCGATTTTGATGCGCAGACGGCGGATGTTGACGTCGACGATCTTGAGTTCTCCGACGTAATGGTGTCCCCACACCTTTTCGAGCAGTTCCTCGCGTGCCATCGCCTTACCGATGTTCTTGAGGAACGCCTTGAGGATGCCGTATTCGATCTGGGTCAGTTCGACACGCGCGCCGTTTTTGAGCAGCTCTCGTGCGCGCAGATTGAGTTTAAACGGTCCGGTCGTGATGGTGTCACCGTCCGCGAACGGGCTGCCCGACACACGGCGGTACAGTGCATCGACGCGCGCGGTCAGCTCCACGACCGAGAAGGGCTTGGTCACATAGTCGTCCGCGCCGGTCATGAGTCCGGTCACCTTGTCCGCCTCCTGCACGCGCGCGGTCAGCATGATGACGCCGCCCGTGTAGCCGTGTGCGCGCAGTGTGCGGCACACCTCGTAGCCGTCGATGCCCGGAAGCATGACGTCGAGCACCGCGACCGAAATGTCATCATTCGTGTTGTATTTTTCCAGTGCCTCTTCGCCGCTTCCCGCTTCCACGACCTCATAGCCCGCTCGTTTGAGGTTGATGACCACGAAGCTGCGGATGCTTTGTTCGTCCTCGAGCACCAGTACCTTGCGTTTCATAATTTGTGTCTCCTTTTATCCTATCGTGCGGACTTATTCCGCCCATCCCTGTGTAACCAGTTTAAAGCGCTGCTCGACCTGAGAGATTGTCAGCGCGAGCGCGCTGTTCGCCGCTTCGGTTGGGATTTCTGCGGCGTAAATTGCAGAGCCGGTCTCCCGCAGCGTGTGAATATCGTCACGATCGGTCAGGTATCGGCTCGCCACATCGGTCAGGCGATAGATGCGCAGCAGCGGCGTATTTTTGCCCGCGGGATTGTACGCCTCAAAGGTCGTCGAGCTGATGCCCGAGGTGCTGCTCGTGCGTGTGACCGACACCGTGCCGCTCCAACTGTCCGGCACGGTAAGCTGCCACTCCTCGGACAGACTGGTGTAGGTCGTGGACACCTTGGCAGGCTGCTCCGCACCGTAAACATACCAGTCGAGGAAATAGAGCGCATCCGCCGCACCGCTTTGGTAGCCCGGGATGAGACGCGCGCGCGGGATCTCCGTGATGCCGTCGCCGTTTGCGTCCGCCGCGTAGACCGATACCGGCCGATAAGTGGAATACGCCTCATTTTGTCCGGTCTCGGGTGCGATATTGCGGAAACCTGCGCTGTCATACAGGAAAATATCGGTCAGCAGACCGACGCCGCTGTCGTTTTTCTCCTCGACAAAGAGCGCCGGGCGGTGATAGGACACATAGCCCGCCTTCACGCCGACCACGGTCTTGGCGTCGTACGCGAGCGGCGCTTCCCCGCGCAGCTCCATCGTGCTCGGCGCGCCCTCGTGCTCGGTGTAGGCGTACATGCGCGCGGTCTTTTTGCCCGCGGCATCCGCATTGACCGTGACAAGCTCGCGTCTGCCGTCACTCGTCAGATCGAGCAGCTCATAATCGAGGTATTCGGTCTCGAGGATGGGCGCAAAGCGCGTGCCCTCAAAGCTGCATACCGTTAGTCCCGTGGTCGACTCGCCCGTCAGCTTCCATGCGATGACAACGCCGCACTTGCCCGCAGGCGTGAACACCGGATAATCGACCGCGGCAATCGCGGTCGCATTGCCGACGACCGTGCCCATTTTGATATACTTCGAGCCGACTTTTTTATACACGACTACATAATAGGTAGAACTCTGCGAGGATTCGCGAAAAAACGCGATGGCCTCGTCCTCGCCGTCCGCATCAAGATCCTTGAGCTGCACCGTCGAGCGGTATTCGCCCGATTTCGGCGCGGCATACAGCATGCCCTTGCTCGAATCGAGCATTTTTTGCAGCTCGGTCTCCAGTGCCTGATAGTCCTTGGGGGGCTTGGGCGTTTTGAGCAGTTCGTCACCCGATTTAAAGGCGCAGCCGCTGAGCACGGACAGCATCAGCAGCGCCGCAAAGAATCTAATCGTTTTTTTCATAGTCCCTCCCGTGCGCATACATATACAGATATATTGTAACACGTTCCTTTTCAAAATGGTATAGGATTTGTGAAAAACGCGGACTTTTCCGCGTGTATCCTGTGGTTGACAAGCATCACCGTTCAATGGTATACTTAAACGTAACTTTGATATGCGGGTATGGCGGAATTGGCAGACGCGCCAGATTTAGGTTCTGGTATCTTCCGATGTGCAGGTTCAAGTCCTGTTACCCGCACCAAATTAAAGTCATGTTTGAGGATTTGAACTCATACATGACTTTATTGTTTTCTTGTGATATTGTATTGTAAAGGTTATTTGTATTATCCTGGGAGGAATTGTAGTGATTGATACAAGCAAGTAAGCCTTCTAAACTTACCATGTGCGAAAAGGAAATTTAGGAGGCTATTATGACCTTTAACAAAATTGATATACAGACTTGGAACAGAAAAGAAGCTTATGACCATTATTTAAAGGCTGTTCCATGCACTTACAGCATGACAATAAACTTAGATATAACAGAGTTAATCAGCACAGTCAAACGAAGGAAGTTGAAGTTTTTTCCTATAATGCTGTATGGAATGGCGCACACTGTTAATCATCATGCAGAGTTTCGTATGGATTTAGACGAAATGAAAAATTTGGGTTATTACAGCTACTCAAATCCATGCTATACAGTGTTTCACAGCGAAACCGAAACGTTTACCAATGTTTGGACGGAGTATGATGCAGACTTTGATGTGTTTATGGAAAACTATAGTGCCGATATGCTAACATATCAAAATGATTTTGAACGTTCAAAGCCGCTTGTCAGCAATAATTTGTTTCATGTTTCATGTATTCCGTGGAGCAGTTTTACAGGGTTCAACTTAAATTTACAGCAAGGGTATGACTACTTCCCACCTATTTTTACAATTGGAAAATATTTTTTTGATGGCACAAAAATATTATTACCATTAGCCATTCAAGTGCATCATGCGGTTTGTGATGGATTTCATCTTTCGCGGTTTATAAATGACTTGCAAAAATGGATTGATGCGTTCGCCAAATGAGCATAATCTCCAGTGATGATAGTTCAAGTCCCACTAAATAATCGAATGATATTTTAATACAACGGGACTCTCATAACTAAAGCGTGAAAAAAATGTCCTGCGGTGAAAATCGCAGGACATTTTACTCTAACAAATTCGTTCGCTGCTTTTTTGCATAAACGCCGCGAGGCACCGGATACCTCGACGCAGCATACCTCTTCCCGCACCGCAGTGCACGCGTTGATTGTATGTTCCATGTAGTGCGACACTGCCTGCGGTTTTGCGCAAAGCTATTGTATCTATACCTTGAAAATGATATGATTCTAACGGTTCATCTTGCGCTTTTGTGCAGGTGCCTGTTTTATCATTATGAAGCACGCAGGATGTGCACCGGTCTGTGCCGTATTGCATCTGTTTTGTGTTGCGCCTCGGTAGCAACTGCCGCAACGCGACCGAGACGGGTAGCAATTACTATCTCTACAAGCCGGTCGACCCCGCAAAGCTGTTGCAGGCCCTTGCGCAGGCGCTGCACTGACCCATTGACTCGATAAAAAGGGAGAAGAATATTTTATGAAAGAACTGCGCGGCAGAGATTTACTTTTGGTAGGATTCACACTGTTTTCTATGTTTTTTGGCGCGGGGAACCTGATTTTTCCGCCATTTCTCGGTGCGCAGGCGGGCGCTTCGACCTGGCCCGCAATGCTGGGCTTCGCAGTAAGCGCGATCGGTCTGCCCGTGCTGGGCGTCGTCGCGGTCGCGAAATCCGGCGGCTTGCAGGCGCTCGGTGCACGCGTACATCCTTATTTCGCGGCGGTATTTACGCTGCTCATCTACCTGTCGATCGGCCCGTGTCTCGCCATTCCGCGCACCGCGAGCACCTCGTTTGAAATGGCAGTCACACCGTTCACGCAGACCGGCAGCGCGCTGCGGCTCGCGTACTCGGTACTGTTTTTCGCGGTCGCAGCAGCACTTGCGCTGCGACCGGAAAAGCTGACCGACCGACTCGGCAAGATCCTGTCCCCCGCGCTTATGACGCTCATCGTCGTACTGTTCGTCGCATGCATCGTACATCCGGTGGCGAGCGGCTACGGCGCGGTTTCGGATGTCTACGGCAGTCTGCCCACCGTGCGCGGGTTCCTAGACGGTTACCAGACCATGGACACCATCGCCGCGCTCAACTTCGGTGCGATCATTGCGCTCAACATCCGTGCACGCGGCATCACGGACGAACGTGCGGTCGTGCGCGGTACGATCCATGCGGGCTTCATCGCGGGCGCGCTCTTTCTCATCATTTACTCCATGCTCGCACACATCGGCGCACTTTCGGGCTCAGCGTTCCCGGGCGGCGAGACCGGCGCGGATACGCTGACCCGTCTGGTCGCGGCGCTCTTCGGTCGCTACGGCAATGTACTGCTCGCCGCAATCTTTGTCATCGCATGCCTGAACACCTGCATCGGTCTGCTGTCGTGCTGCAGCAATTACTTTCACTCTCTTATCCCGCGGGTGTCCTATCGCATGTGGGTGGTGTTCTTCGCCGCCATCAGCGTCGTGATCGCCAATCTCGGCCTTGCCGCGATCCTCAAGGTCACGCTGCCCGTGCTCAATGCGATCTATCCGCCCGCGATCATGCTCATCGCACTCGCGCTCGGCGGCGATGCGCTGATGAAACACCGCGCGGTCTATCCGCTGACGATCGGCTGCACGAGCGTTATCAGCGTGGTGTCCGCACTCGCGGGCGCGGGGCTGACCATTCCCTTCCTCGCGAACGCTTTCGCCCAGATTCCGTTCGCGTCGCTCGGACTTGGCTGGGTCATCCCCGCGCTCGCCGCGCTGGTCATCGGTGTGATCGTGTCCTGATGCGGCACCGCTGAAAATCAAAAAAGCCCCCGCTTCCGATTGGAAGCGGGGGCTTTCTCATGCAATTCTTACTTGTTCTTGATATTGAAGAACGCGTCCTTGCCGAGGTACTGCGCAACTTCGCCCAGCTCTTCCTCGATGCGGAGCAGCTGATTGTACTTCGCAACACGGTCGATACGGCTCGGTGCACCGGTCTTGATCTGGCCCGCGTTGAGCGCGACAGACAGGTCAGCGATGGTGGAGTCGTCGGTCTCGCCCGAACGGTGAGAGACAACTGCGGTGTAGCCCGCACGGTTCGCCATCTGGATCGCATCCAGGGTCTCGGTCAGAGAGCCGATCTGGTTGAGCTTGATCAGGATGGAGTTGCCAACGCCCAGCTCAATGCCCTTCTTCAGCCGGGTAACGTTGGTGACGAACAGGTCGTCGCCGACGAGCTGAACCTTGTCGCCCAGCGCCTTGGTCAGCATATCCCAGCCTTCCCAGTCCTCTTCTGCCATGCAGTCCTCGAGGGAGATGATCGGGTACTTCTCAACAAAGCCCTTCCACATCTTAACGAGCTGCTGCTGGGTCAGCTTCTTGCCGGACTTCGGCTGGATATAGCACTTCTCTTCTTCATTCCACCACTCGGAGGAAGCCGCGTCGATCGCGATCATGAAGTCCTCGCCCGGCTTGTAGCCTGCTTCTTCGATCGCCTGCACGATGACCTTGAGCGCATCCTCATCCTTCTTCAGGTTGGGAGCGTAGCCGCCCTCGTCGCCGACGCCCGCTGCCGGGGTGCCTGCATCCTTCAGGGTCTTCTTGAGCTGATGGAAGATCTCCGCGCACATACGGAGCGCTTCGCGGAAAGAGGGAGCCTTGACCGGCATGATCATGAACTCCTGGATCTCAACGTTGTTCGTCGCGTGTGCGCCGCCGTTGAGGATGTTCATCATGGGAACCGGCAGGGTCTTGCCGTTTACGCCGCCGATATACTGGTAGAGCGGCAGGCCGAGCGCCTCGGAAGCTGCGCGAGCAACCGCCAGAGAAACGCCCAGGATCGCGTTTGCGCCGAGCTTGGTCTTGTTCGGGGTGCCGTCGAGGTCGATCATAGCCTTGTCGATCGCAACCTGATCGAGTGCGTTCATGCCGATGATCTCTTCTGCGATCTCGCCGTTGACCGCATCGACCGCCTTGAGAACGCCCTTGCCGCCGTAACGAGCCTTGTCGCCGTCGCGCAGCTCGCAAGCCTCAAAGATACCGGTGGATGCGCCGGACGGAACCGCAGCACGACCCATATAAGCGCCGGTGTCGCTTTCTACATAGACCTCTACCTCGACGGTCGGATTGCCACGGGAGTCCATAATCTCGCGGCCGATTACATCAACGATTTCAATATAACCCTTCATGTTCATTCTCCTTTTGTGTATATAAATTTAGGATACGCGTAAATTGCCGTCACTCTCAGTGGGTGATGAGCGACTTGCCCGTCATTTCCGCGGGCTGGGGCAGACCGAGCAGCTCGAGCATGGTCGGCGCAATGTCGGCGAGCACACCGTGGTGCAGCTTGCCCTTGAAACCGACGATCGTGAACGGCACGGGGTTGGTCGTGTGCGCGGTGAAGGGGGTCTTGCCGTCATCCTCGAGCATCTGGTCGGCGTTGCCGTGATCCGCAGTGATAAGCGCGATACCGCCCGCCTTTTCGATCGCTTTGACGACCTTGCCGACGCAGGCATCCACGGTCTCAACCGCCTTGACGGCTGCCGCGAACACGCCGGTGTGACCGACCATGTCGCAGTTTGCGAAGTTCAGGATGATGACATCATACTTGCCCGACTCGATGCGCTTGATGACCTCTTCGGTCACCTCGGGCGCACTCATTTCAGGCTGCAGATCGTAGGTCGCGACCGCCGGAGACTTGATGAGCGCACGATCTTCGTTCTGATACTCCGCTTCGACGCCGCCGTTGAAGAAGAACGTGACGTGCGCGTACTTCTCGGTTTCCGCGATGCGAAGCTGGGTCAAACCCTTGGATGCGATATACTCGCCAAAGGTATTTTCCAGTGTCTGCGGCTTAAAGGCGATCTCAACGTTCGGCATGGTCGCGTCATACTGCGTCATGCAGACGTAATGCACGCCGACCGGCTTTGCGTCGAAGCCGTCGAAAGCGGGGTCAACAATCGCGCGCGTGATCTCGCGGGCGCGGTCGGGACGGAAGTTTGCGAAGATGACCGAGTCGCCGGGGCGCACATTGCCGCCCTCAGTGATGATGACCGGCTCGATGAACTCATCGGTCACGCCCGCGGCATAGGATGTCTCGACCGCGTGCACCGCGTCGGGATCGACCGCAGCCTGTCCGCGCACAATGGCGTTGTATGCCTTTTCGACGCGATCCCAGCGCTTGTCGCGATCCATCGCCCAGTAGCGGCCCTCGATCGTCGCGATGCAGCCGATGCCGATCTCGTCGATCTTCGCCTGCAGCTGCTTGATGAAGCCCAGACCGGATTCCGGCGGGGTGTCGCGTCCGTCCATAAAGCAGTGGACGCAGACCTTCCACAGGCCGTTGCGCTTGGCAAGCTCGAGCAGACCGAAGATGTGCTCAATGTGGGAATGCACGCCGCCGTCGGACATCAGGCCGAAGATGTGCAGGGTGGGCTGGCTGTCCTTCTGGCAGTTGCGAACCGCTGCGAGCAGCGCCTCGTTTTCGAAGAAGTCGCCATCCGAAATGGACTTGGTGATGCGGGTTAGCTCCTGATAAACGATGCGGCCCGCGCCCATGTTGGTGTGACCGACCTCGGAGTTGCCCATCTGACCGTCGGGCAGACCGACGTCCAGACCAGACGCGCCGAGCGTCGTCATCGGGTTGTGCTTGAAGATCTGATCGAGGTTCGGGGTCTTTGCGGTGTCGATGGCGTTGCCCTTCTTGGCGCGGCGCTCACCGAAACCATCCATGATGATCAGTGCAAGAGGTTTTTTCATAACTACTCCTTTTCAGAACAACCGGCAGGCGGAAAAATGGGGGGGAAAGCGGCACCGGCTCGTGCCTTCGCGCGCTCTTCCCCCCGCTTTCGTGTGTCGCTTACTGGTTGGCTGCTTCGACGATCGCAGCGAAGTCCGCGGACTTCAGGGATGCACCGCCGATGAGACCACCGTCAACGTCGGGCTGCGCGAGCAGCTCCGCCGCATTCTTCGCGTTCATCGAGCCGCCATACTGCACCGTGATCGCACGGGCAGCGCGCGCGCCATACATCTCGCGCAGGCAGTCACGGATCTTGGAGCAAACTTCGTTCGCCTGCTCGCTCGTCGCGGTCTTGCCGGTGCCGATCGCCCAGATGGGTTCGTACGCGATGACGACCTTCTTGATGTCCTCGACGGCAACGCCGTGGAGAGCGACCTTGAGCTGCTTACGGATGACCTCCATGGTCACGTCGAGCTCGCGCTCCTCCAGGGATTCGCCAACGCACAGAATCGGACGCAGACCGTTCTCGATGGCAACCTTTACCTTCTTGTTGCAAGTGTCGTCGGTCTCGTTGAAGTACTGACGACGCTCGGAGTGACCGATGATGACGTACTTGACGCCCAGCTCCTTGAGCATATCGGCAGAGACTTCGCCGGTGAACGCACCGGACTTCTCAAAGTGCATGTTTTCCGCGCCAATGGCGATCTTGGAGCCCTTGGCAGCCTTGACAGCAGCCTGAATGTCGGTGAACGGTACACAAAGCACCATCTCGCACCACTTGGTCTTTGCGAGCAGCGGCTTCATTTCTTCGATCAGCGCCTTAGCCTCAGCCGGCGTCTTGTTCATCTTCCAGTTACCGGCGATGATGGTCTTGCGGTATCTGCGGTTCATTGGTTTATACCCCTTTCCTAGGTGGACGATTCGATATTCGTCGAAACAAATGTAAAATATTTTATAATGAGCGTGAAGTAGCTCAGTATAAGCGGTTCAGGACGCGCGGAACGCCCCGCTTTTTGCGCGGGGTGCTCCGGTGCGCGTTTTTTTCTTACTTATCCTGCAGGCAAGCGATGCCGGGCAGCTCGAGACCCTCGAGGAACTCGAGCGACGCGCCGCCGCCGGTGGAGATGTGGGTCATCTTGTCCGCGAAGCCGAGCTTCTCGACTGCCGCCGCAGAGTCGCCGCCGCCGATGATGGAGATCGCGCCGGACTCCGCGATCGCCTTTGCAACAGCCTTGGTACCGACTGCGAATGCGTCGAACTCGAATACGCCCATCGGGCCGTTCCAAACGACCGTGCCCGCGTTCTTGACTGCGTCAGAGAACAGCTCGATCGTCTTGGGGCCGATGTCGAGGCCCATCATGTTTGCCGGGATCTTGCCCGCTTCGTAGGTGACCGGCGTTGCGTCCGCTGCAAAGCGGTCCGCGCAGACCGTGTCGATCGGCAGCAGGAGCTTGACGCCCTTGTCCGCCGCCTTCTTGACGAGGTTTGCCGCAAGCTCGATCTTGTCTTCCTCGCACAGGGAGGTACCGATCTCGCCGCCGGCAGCCTTGGAGAAGGTGTATGCCATGCCGCCGCCGATGATGATGGTGTCGCACTTTTCGATCAGGTTGTTGATGACGCCGATCTTGTCGGAGACCTTTGCGCCGCCCAGGATCGCGACGAACGGACGCTTCGGGTCGCTCAGCGCCTTGCCCATAATCGAGATTTCTTTATTGATGAGGAAGCCACAGACTGCCGGCAGGTAATCCGCGATGCCGGCGGTCGAAGAGTGTGCGCGGTGCGCGGTGCCGAACGCGTCGTTGACATAGATCTCCGCCATGTCCGCCATTGCCTTTGCAAGCGCGGCATCGTTCTTCTCCTCGCCCTTCTCGAAGCGAACGTTCTCGAGCAGCATTACATCGCCCGGCTGCAGCGCGGCAGCCATGCTCTTTGCGCTCTCGCCGACAACGTCGTTTGCGAGCTTGACCTCAACGCCGAGCAGCTCGCTCAGGCGCTTTGCAACCGGTGCAAGGGAGTACTTCATCTTGAACTCACCCTTCGGACGGCCGAGGTGCGAGCACAGGATGACAGCGGCACGGTGGCCGAGCAGATACCGGATGGTATCCAGCGCGGCGACGATGCGCTTGTCGTCGGTGATGTTGAGGTCCTCGTCTTGCGGGACGTTGAAGTCGCAGCGGACGATGACCTTTTTGCAGGCGACGTCGATGTCTTCGACACTCTTCTTGTTGTAGGTCATAAGCTTCTATTCTCCTTTACCGTTAACGGATAAAAAATTTGACTTTGTAAGCGGCTTTCCCGCCGTGGATGGGGAAAACCGGTATCTGTGGGCGAAGTTCTCACTTCCAAATCAAGATTATACTTGTTTTCGCGCCATGTTTCAATAGAATTTCCGAAAAAAGTTCGGAAAAATCCGTGTTTTTACACCGCGCGCACACGGTTGTTCAATTTGTGTGCAATTTGGGGCAAATTTTGGCTCACTCCCGCGGGGTTCCGTAGTAAAACGCGGCGAGCGCAAGCGGTCCCGTGTTTGTGATGACCGATGCGCCGATGGGCCAGCGCTCAACCGCGGCGAAGCCGCACTCCTCACGCAGCAGGCGTTCCAGCTCCGCGACGCGTTCCTCGGGCACGTCGCCGTACATCAGACCCGCGGTCTGCTGCGCTGCGCCCTGCACGCGCTTTTTGACGAGCTTTGCAATGCCCGCGGCGACGTTCTTGTCCCCGCGCACCTTATCAATCACCTCGACGCCGCCTGCCGCGACCAGACTGATCGGCCGCAGACCGAGCGCCTCGCCCATGAACGCCGCACCGCCCGAGATCCGTCCGCTCTTTTTGAGGTGCTTGAGCGTGTACACGCCGAGCACCGCCTCGCAGCGGCGCAGACGGCTCTTCGCGACCGCGCAGATCGCCTCAAAGGTCTCGCCCTGCGCGCGCATGCACGCCGCGCCCACGACAACGTGTCCATATATATAGGTATAGGTCTCGGAATCGAGCAGCTCGATGACCATGTCACGGCCGTATTCCTCATAGAACAGGTCGCGCGCGATGCAGGCGGACTGATAGCCGCCCGAGCCCTTGGCGTTGATGAGCACGCCGAGCACATGGGTGCAGCCGCGCGCATGCGCCGCGCGATAGGTTTCGAAAAGCTGGGTCGGCGTGGTCTGCGCGGTGGTCGGGATCTCGCGCGCCTGCTCGATGACTTTCCAATATTCCTCGGGGGTCACATCATAATATTCCCGTATGCTGTGCCCGTCATACGTAATCGTGATGGGTACGATCTCAATGCCGTACTTTTCGCAGACCGCACGCGATATATCGGATGCGGAATCCGTGAAAATATGTATTTTTTCCATATTGTTCTCCTTCGTCAGCCGTCTGTGATCTCGCCGGGGAAGCGTCCCGCCTCCTGCAAGCCCGCAAAGTCGGTCTGGCGCAGCGCCTCAAACACGGTCACCGCGACCGAATTCGACAGGTTGAGGCTGCGCGCGCCCTCGCGCATCGGGATGCGCAGGCAGCGTTCCGGGTGTGCGGTGAGCATAGGCTCGGGCAGGCCGCGCGTTTCCTTGCCGAAGAGCAGATAGTCTCCGTCGCGAAACGCCGCCTCGGTATAGGCGCGCGGCGCTTTGGTCGACAAATAATAGTAGGTGCCGCCCGCATTTTGCGCCCAAAACGTTTCCAAATCGGGGTAGGTGCGGATGTCGAGCAGATGCCAGTAGTCCAGTCCCGCGCGCTTGAGCTTTTTATCGTCGATGGCGAAGCCGAGCGGCTCGACCAGATGGAGCACGCAGCCGGTCGCGGCGCAGGTGCGCGCAATGTTGCCGGTATTCTGCGGGATCTCCGGCTCGACCAGAACAATGTGAAACATAGTACCCTACCTTAGCTTTCTCTATATAGTCTACCTGACTATAATATGCTATATTGTGCTTTTTTTCAAGCAAAATAATCGCATGTACCGTATTTTTCCGCGTTTCAATGACTTTGACCAGAAGCGCTCCCTCCATTTTTTGTGATTTCTGACGAAAAGCAAGAGAAATACCGGATTCTTTTCAGAAATCCCTTGCATGCCCGCCCCGAAAGTGCTATACTAACTACAATCATGTAATGTACGTTTATTGGAGAGTGGGGCAACCCACTCTTTCTTGTTGCTAGGAGGAAAACATGCAGGCAAAAGATCTCATCCGCCGCGTGTCCGAGCTGGTTTTGCCCCTCTGTGAGAGCGCGGGCGTAGCCCTCTGGGACGTGGAATTTGAAAAAGAAGGCGCGCAGTACATGCTGACCGTCACGATCGACCGCCCCGAGGGCGTCGACATCGACCACTGCGAGACCGTGTCGCGCGCACTTGACCCGCTGCTCGACGCGAAGGAATTCGATTCCCTGCCTGCGTATACGCTGTGTGTATCCTCCGCGGGACTTGCGCGCAAGCTCAAAAAGCCCGCGCACTTTGCCGCCTTCCTCGGCTCGGCAGTCGAACTGCATTTCTACAAGCCCTGGAATGGTGTTAAGCAGGCAGAGGGTACGCTCGTCGCCTATGACGCGGGCCGCGTGACAATCGACTTCGGCGACCGTCAGGTCATTTTCGAGCCGGGCGACCTTGCGGACGTTCGTCTGGCGGTCCAATTCTAACGAGAGAAAGTTCAGGTGCGGCACCGCATGCCTTACGCAGTGTGCCGCCTTCATCAAAGGAGTGTTTTGAAAAAATGAACGCAGAATTTTTTGACGCTATCGCCCAGCTCGAGAAAGAGAAGGGCATCCCCGCCGATTACATGCTCGAGCGCGTCGGGCAGGCGCTCATCACCGCGTACAAGCGTGAGAACGACGGCATGACCGATAACGTCTACGTCGTCCCCGACCGCGTGAAAAAGGAAATCCGCATGTTCGTGCGCAAGACCGTGGTCGACGACGTTTACGAGCCGTACGAGGAGCTGTCCGTCGAGGAAGCGCAGGAGTACAAGCCCGGGGCGGTGATCGGTGACATCATCGACATTGACATCCCGACCAAGTCCTTCGGACGCATCGCAGCGCAGACCGCAAAGCAGGTCATCATCCAGGGCATCCGCGAGGCGGAGCGCGGCATGGTGCTGTCCGAGTTCACCTCCAAGGAACACGAGATCCTGACCGCGATCGTATCGCGCAGCGACCCGCGCACGGGCGCGTATATCCTCGAAATGACCTCGCAGGGTGAAAAGACCGAGGCGGTGCTCGCGGCAGGTGAGCAGGTACGCGGTGAAACGCTGCGCGAAGGGCAGCGCGTCAAGGTCTACGTCATCGAGGTGCGCAAGGGGCAGCGCGGCGCGCAGGTCATGATCTCGCGCACGCATCCGGGTCTGGTCAAGCGTCTGTTTGAGCTGGAAGTTCCCGAGATCCACGACGGTGTCGTCGAGGTGCGCTCGATCGCGCGTGAGGCGGGCAACCGCACCAAGCTCGCGGTCATGTCGAACGACCCGAACGTCGACCCGATCGGCGCATGCGTCGGCACGCGCGGCGCGCGCGTCGGCAACGTCGTCGACGAGCTTGGCGGCGAGAAGATCGACATCATCAAGTGGTCGGATGATATGGCGGCATTTGTTTCCTCCGCGCTCGCACCGGCGGACGTCATTTCCGCGACCGTACAGCCCGACGGCAAGAGCTGCCGCGTCGTCGTGCCGGACGATCAGCTTTCGCTCGCGATCGGCAAGGAGGGTCAGAACGCCCGCCTCGCCGCCAAGCTGACCGGCTGCAAGATCGACATCGCGCCCGCCTCGCAGGCGCAGGCCGCTGAGGAAGCGGTCGACGAAATCGCAGACTGAGTACCGGATAAGGGGGACGCAGGAGCATGCAAAAACGAAAAATTCCGCTCCGGCAGTGCTTAGGCTGCCGTGAAATGTTCCCGAAAAAGGAACTGATCCGCGTGGTGCGCTCTCCCGAGGGCGCGATCGCGTTGGACTTCAAGGGCAAAGCACCCGGACGCGGCGCATATGTGTGCCACAATCCAGAGTGTCTCAAAAAGGCAAAAAAGAGCCGCGCGCTCGAGCGCGCCTTCGATGTGTCCGTGCCCGACGAAATTTACGATGCGCTGACCGCGCAGATGGAGGAAAACCGCGATGGCGAATGACAATTCCGATGTACGCGGTCTGCTGGGACTCGCGCTGCGCGCGGGCAAGCTTGTACTGGGCGATGATCCGGTGAGCGATCTCATCAAGACCGGTCATGCACGCGCACTCTTTCTCGCGGAGGACGCGGGCGACGCGATCCGGCGCAAGGCGAGCCGCCTGGCTGCCGAGCGTGAGATCCCCGTGCTCGCGACCGGCGCGACCAAGGCGGAACTGGGCACGGCGCTCGGACGTGCGTCGTGCGCGCTGTGCGCGGTCAGCGATATGGGCTTTGCCGCCTCTGCCGCGGCCAAGCTCGCCCCGCTCTCGCCCGAAAACGCCGCCGCCGCCGAGCTGCTGAGCAAGAAGAACGACCGCATGCAGGCGCGCAAGGCACGCCCGAAGAAAAAGGGCGCAGGCGCAAAGGTCACCGAGTATATCGACATTGAAGAAGATGACTTCAAGCGTCGTTTTGGGAATAAAAAATGAGAACCGATAGCCACACAGGGCGCGATTTTCTCCGCGCCCCCCGCACAGAAAGGTGGATTTTGAATCTATGGCGATTGATAACAAGTACCGTATTCACGAGGTCGCAAAGGACTTCGACCGCAGCACCAAGGAGATCACCGACGTTGTGACCGAATACTCCAAGGCGCCGAAAAACCATATGCAGGTGCTCGAGGACGACGAACTCGACGTGATTTTTGACTACATGACACAGCATCACGCGGTCGAGGACATCGAAGCCGTGCTGCAGGAGCAGGCGGCGGCGCGTCCCGCAGCCGCACCGGCCGCGCCGCGCAAGGCGGAAGAGCCGCGCCCGGCGAAGGACGCCGCACCCGCAAAGGGCAGCGCAGCCCCCGCATCGGCATCCGCACCCGTACAGACGGGCACCGAGTCGACACAGGCGACCAAGGTCAAGCAGGTGCACCGCATCGACACGCGCGGCGGCGGCGACGTCAACCTCGCGAAATACGACGACCACGTCGAATCGCTCGTCAGTGAAAAGGCAGAGCGTATGGGCGCGGCCGACAAGAAGCAGAAGCTGACCAAGAAATCCGATCAGCGCGCAAAGCCCTTCGGCTCCAAGCGCCGCGCGGAGGAGCAGGAGAAGCTCAAGCGCTTACAGCGTCAGCAGCAGATGGCGGCGCTCAAGAAGATCCCGCTCAAGGTGTCTATTCCCGACGAAATCTCGGTCGGTGAGCTTGCAAGCCGCCTGAAAAAGACCGCAGCAGAGGTCATCAAGACCCTGATGAAGCTGGGCGTCATGGCGGCGATCACGGAAACCATCGACTTCGACACCGCTGCCATTGCCGCAGAGGAACTCGGCGCAAAGGTCGAGCACGAAGTGCATGTTTCCATCGAAGAGCGTCTGTTTGACGAGCATGAGGACACTGCGAAAGAGTTACAGCCGCGCGATCCGGTCGTGGTCGTCATGGGTCACGTCGACCACGGCAAGACCTCCCTGCTCGACGCCGTGCGCAAGACCAAGGTCGTCGACGGCGAGGCAGGCGGCATCACGCAGCACATCGGCGCATACCGTGTTAAGGTAAACGGCAAACCCATCACCTTCCTCGACACGCCGGGTCACGCCGCTTTCACCTCAATGCGTGCGCGCGGTGCGCAGGTCACCGACATCGCAATCCTTGTGGTCGCGGCGGACGACGGCATCATGCCGCAGACCATCGAGGCAATCAACCATGCGAAGGCGGCAAATGTGCCGATCATCGTCGCGGTCAACAAGATCGACAAGGAAGGCGCAAACCCCGACCGCATCATGCAGCAGCTCACCGAGTATGAACTGGTTCCCGAAGAATGGGGCGGCCAGACCATCGTGTGCCCGATCTCCGCGAAGTTCGGCAAGGGCATCGACAACCTGCTCGAAATGGTCCTGCTGACCGCGGAAATGCAGGATCTCAAGGCGAACCCCGACCGCAAGGCGCGCGGCACGGTCATCGAGGCGAAACTCGACAAGGGCCGCGGCCCGGTCGCGACCGTGCTCATCCAGAACGGCACGCTGCACGCGGGTGACGTCATCATTGCGGGCACGGCAGTCGGCCGTGTGCGTGCGATGACGAACGATGACGGCATCAAGATCGAAACTGCCGGCCCGTCCGTACCGGTCGAGATCATTGGCCTTGCCGAGGTCCCGGGCGCGGGCGACGTATGCTATGCGGTCGATGACGAGAAGATGGCGCGCGAGCTTGCAGAGCAGCGCCGCGATCAGGAGAAGGCAGAGCGCAATCAGGCGCTGCACAAGGTCACGCTCGACAACCTCTTTGAATCTATTCAGGAGGGTCAGATGAAGGAGCTGCCGGTCATCGTCAAGGGCGACGTACAGGGCTCGGTCGAGGCGGTTCGCGCTTCGCTCGAAAAGCTGAGCTGTGAAGAAGTGCGCGTGCGCGTCATCCACGGCGGCGTCGGCGCGATCAACGAGACTGACGTCATGCTGGCGGACGCGTCCCACGCGATCATCGTCGGCTTCAACGTGCGTCCCGACCGCGCAGCGGCGGAATCCGCGGAGATCCACGGCGTCGATATGCGCATGTACCGCATCATCTATGACTGCCTCGAGGAAATCGAGCAGGCGATGAAGGGCATGCTCGATCCCAAGTTCAAGGAAGTCGTCCTCGGTCATGCCGAGGTGCGTCAGGTCTTTAAGATCACCGGCGCGGGCGCGATCGCGGGCTGCTATGTGCAGGACGGCAAGATCCAGCGTAACGCCAAGGTGCGTGTGGTGCGCGACGGCGTCGTGTTCCACGAGGGCGTGCTCAACTCCCTCAAGCGCTTCAAGGAGGATGCGAAGGAAGTCGCGTCCAACTTTGAATGCGGCATGAGCATTGAAAACTACAACGACATCAAGGAAGGCGACATCATCGAATGCTTCCTGATGGAAGAAATTAAGCAGTAATTCTGAACGCGCGGGACGGAACGTGCATGTTTTCGCCCGTCCCGCGCATGCTTTTTATACGATACTTTTTTCTCCACGAAAGGAGGACCCACTATGTCTACTCGTATCGACCGCATCAGCGAGGAGGTCATGAAGGCGCTCGCGGAGGCGATCCGCACGCTCAAAGACCCCCGCGTATCCGGCGGTCTTGTTTCGGTCACGCACTGTGAGGTGACGGGCGATCTGCGCTATGCCAAGGTATTCATTTCCGTTCTCGGCTCGCAGGACGACGCCAAGGATGTCATGCGCGGACTGCGCTCGGCTTCCGGCTTCCTGCGTCGCGAGGTCGCGCACAAGGTGCAGCTGCGCTATGCGCCCGAGCTGCAATTCCACCTCGACGAATCCATCACCCACGGCGCACACATCACCGAACTTCTGCACAAACTGGGGGAGGAATAACACCCATGGGCAACGCAGTCTCCATTGCAGATGCGGCACGCGTGCTGCTTGCCGCAAACGACATCCTGATCCTGACCCACCGCCGCCCCGATGGCGATACCTCGGGCTGCGCCGGTGCGCTTTGCCGCGGTCTGCGCGCCCTGGGCAAGGCGGCCTTCGTGCTGCCCAACCCCGAGAGCACCGCGCGCTATGAGCCGCTGGTTGCGCCGTTTTATCCGGAAAGCGCGGCGTATGAGCCGAAATTCATCGTTTCGGTCGATCTCGCGGATCTTGGGTTGTTTCCTGACAACGCGAAGATCTATCAGGAGCGCGTCGATCTCGCGATCGACCATCACCGTTCCAATCCCCTCTTTGCGGAAAACAATATCGTCACGCCCGAGGCGGGCGCGTGCGCCGAGACCATCTACGACATTCTCATGGCGATGGGTGTGCCGCTGACCCGCGAACTCGCTGAGCCGCTTTATGTGGCGGTATCGACCGACACGGGCTGCTTCCGCTACTCGAACACCACGCCACACACCCATGCGGTCGCGGCGGCGTGCCTGTCCACCGGACTTGACGGGGGCGAATGGAACCGCATGCTCTTCGAGACCAAATCGCGTCCGCGGTTTGAGATGGAGCGTATCATTTTCGAGAGCATGGAGTTCTTCGAGGACGGCAAAATTGCGCTTGCGATGCTTTACCGCGCGGACATTGACCGCACACGCGCGTCGATGGATGATCTCGACTCGATCGCTGCACTTCCCCGCCAGATCGAGGGCGTGGAGATCGGTCTGACCATCACGGAAAACCGCGACGGCAGCGCCAAGGTCTCCGTGCGCACGACCAAGGAGGTCGACGCTTCCGCGCTGTGCCGTCAGGTCGGCGGCGGCGGTCATCTGCGCGCGGCGGGCGCGAGCTTTGACGTGTTTGCAGACGCCCGCGAGACTATGCTGCGCATCTGCCAGGCGGTGTACCATGGCTGATACCCCGCTGTCCGGCGTACTGCTCATGAACAAGCCTGCGGGCTTCACCTCGTTCGATGTCGTCGCCAAGCTGCGCGGCATCCTGCATACCCGCAAGCTCGGTCACGGCGGCACGCTCGACCCTATGGCGACCGGCGTGCTGCCGGTATTCGTGGGC
The DNA here is from genome assembly GCA_029267335.1 of Intestinibacillus massiliensis. GTDB lineage: Bacteria > Bacillota > Clostridia > Oscillospirales > Butyricicoccaceae > Intestinibacillus > Intestinibacillus massiliensis_A. The sequence goes on from JAJUJC010000007.1 coordinate 27,629, forward strand.
GGCGCGACGCGCGCAGTCGATTATGCCACTGCACAGGACAAGGAATACACTGCAGGCTTCACGCTCGGTCTGGCAACCGACACGCAGGACACGACCGGCACGGTCCTTGAGACCTCCGACCGCAGCGTGAACCGCGCTGAGGTCGAACGCGCGCTGCTTGCGTTCCTTGGCGACGGCAAGCAGGTGCCGCCGATGTATTCCGCGGTCAAGATCGACGGCAAGCGCCTCTATGACCTCGCGCGGCAGGGCAAGGAGATCGAACGCCCCGCGCGCGACATCACCGTGCACACACTCGAACTGCTCGATTTTTCTGAGCCTGCCCAGCAGGGTACCCTGCGCGCGGTCGTATCCAAGGGCACCTATATCCGCACGCTGATTCACGATCTGGGACATGCTCTCGGCTCCTGCGCTGCGATGCACAGTCTGGTGCGCACGCGCGCGGGCGCGTATCCGCTGTCCGAAACCGTGGATTTTGCGGCAGTCGAGCGCGCGATGACGGACGGCACGATCACTTCCCTGCTGCGACCGACCGACAGTCTGTTCCTCGCATACCCGCGCGTCGATCTGGATGACTACGGGTACACGCGCGCATGCTCCGGCGCATTCATCGCCCCTGAGCATGCTCAGGGCATGCCGCTCACCGAAGGTGCGCTGTCCCGCGTCTATTATCAGGACACGTTCCTCATGCTCGGACGCACGGACACCCTCGACCGCGGCGGTCTCGCGCTCTTTGTCCATAAAAATTTCCGCTGAGCGCCTCGTGCGCTCTCATCATCGGGAGGTTTTCCCCAATGTCTGAACAACCCATCCGGCGCGCCATCGCGCTGGGATACTTTGACGGTGTACACCGCGGGCATCAGGCGCTCATGGATCGCGCGGTACAGCGTGCCCACGAGACCGGTGCGCGCAGCGCGGTCTTTACCTTTGATGTGCACCCCGATTCCGTGCTGCTTGGGCACGAAGTGCCGCTCATCACCGCAAACACCTACCGCCGTGAGGAGATCAAGAAGCTTGGCGGTGTCGACGAAGTGATTTTCGGCCACTTTGACGATGCGATGCGCACGATGGACTGGCGCGCGTTCATTTCCGAGCTTCTCGTCAAACAGTTTGGTGCAGTCTGGCTCATTTCCGGACGTAACAACCGCTTCGGCTATAAGGGTCTGGGTACCCCCGAGGGCATGGCGGAGGAATGCGCCAAACTCGGCATCGGCTATGACTGCATCGACGACGTCAAACTTGACGGCATCACCGTGTCCTCGACCTACATTCGCCAGCTCATTTCGCAGGGCGATATGGAGGGCGCGGCGCGCTTCCTGGGGCATCCCTACACCGTGACCGGTGTGGTCGAGCACGGACGGCGTGTGGGCAGCCGTGTGCTCGGTGTGCCGACCGTCAATCTGCATCTGCCGACCGAAATGGCGCTGCCGCCCTTCGGCGTATACGCAACGCGCGTGCTGATCGACGGTGTTCCCCATTTTGCGGCGACCAATATCGGCGTCAAGCCCACCTTCGTCGACGGCGGCGCGCCCACCATTGAGCCGCATCTGCTCGACTTCTCAGGCGATCTGTATGGCAAGCTGATCCATGTGGAGCTGCACAAGTTCCTGCGTCCGGAGCAGGCATTTGCCTCGGTCGACGAGTTAAAAGAAGCGATTGAAAAGAATGTGCGTGAAACGCGTGCGTTCTTCGCTACTCATCTGTAAAAACGCAAGCAGCAGCACAGACAACTTGTCCGTGCTGCTGTTTTTTTGCACGAAAAAAACCCTCGCTTCCGCAGAAACGAGGGTTTTTATTATGAGAACTTAGACAAGCTCGAGAATCGCCATCTCGGCTGCGTCGCCACGACGGGGGCCGGTCTTGATGATGCGGGTATAGCCGCCATTTCTCTGCTCGTAGCCGGGCGCGATCTCAGAGAACAGCTTTGCTACGACTTCTTCCTTGGTGACGAAGCCCATCGCCTGACGGCGGGAAGCAAGCGTGTTCTTCTTGCCGAGCGTGATCATTTTCTCAGCGAGCGGGCCGACTTCCTTTGCGCGAGCAACGGTGGTCTCGATTCTGCCGTTTTCCAGCAGAAAGGTCACCATCGCGCGGAGCATCGCCATTCTATGGTCGGTCGGTCTGCCGAGTTTACGGTTTCCTGCCATGAAATGATACCTCCTGTGATAAGGTTTGAAAGTATGTGCAGCGGAACGGGGACTCCGTCCGCCAAAATGTGCTTTGTGGGCGGGAGATTACTCCTCGCTCTTCTTCAAGCCGAGACCCATTGCCTCGAGCTTGTTCATGACCTCTTCGAGAGACTTGCGGCCCAGATTGCGCACCTTCATCATATCGTCCTCAGACGTATTGATGAGGTCTTCGACCGTGTTGATGCCGGCACGCTTGAGGCAGTTGAAGGAACGTACCGAGAAGTCAAGCTCCTCAATGGTCATTTCAAGCACCTTGTCATGCTGTGCTTCGGCCTTCTCGACGACCGTGGACTTCGAGCCGATCTCTTCGGACAGATCCACGAACAAATCAAGATGGTCGCGCAGGACCTTCGCGCCCAGGCTGACCGCGTCCTTCGCGGCGATGGTGCGATCGGTCCAGACTTCGAGCGTCAGCTTGTCGTAGTCGGTCATGTTGCCGACACGGGTATTTTCCACCGTGTAGTTGCATTTGTAGACCGGCGTATAGATCGAGTCGACGGGAATCACGCCGATCGCGTTCTGATACTGCTTGTTGCGCTCCGCCGGCACATAGCCGCGTCCCGAGGTCAGCGTGATCTCCATGGACAGGCGCGCGTCGCCCATCAGCGTCGCGATATGAAGTTCGGGATTGAGGATCTCAACCTCGCCGTCGGCGTGGATATCCCCCGCCTTTACTTCGCCCTCGCCCGCGGCCTCGATATAGACGGTCTTGGGACCGTCGCAATGCAGAGCGGCAATGATGCCCTTTACATTGAGGACGATCTCGGTCACGTCTTCCTTAACGCCCGGGATTGTAGAAAATTCATGCTGTACGCCGGAAATCTTGATGCTGCTTGCGGCGGTACCGGGCAGAGAGGACAGCAGGATGCGGCGCAGCGAGTTGCCGAGCGTGGTGCCATATCCTCTTTCGAGCGGCTCTACAACAAACTTGCCGTAGGAACCGTCCTCAGCCAGTTCTTCGCAGTCAATGCGCGGCTTTTCGATTTCGATCATTACTGGTACCCTCCTTTACGTTCGGCCAAAACTGCATACGAATCTGAATAATGCATCCAGAAAACGAGGGTTTGGCTTATTTGGAGTAGAGCTCGACGATGAGGTGCTCAGCGACATCAAAGTCGATGTCGTCGCGCGCGGGCATCGCAACGATCTTGCCTTCGAAGGAATCCTTCGCCTTGTCGATCCACTTGGGCATAGCCTTCTTGCCATTTTCCTCAAGCAGCGTCTTGAACTTGGTCGAAGAACGGGACTTGTCGGAAACTGCGATCACGTCGCCCAGAACGACCTGATAGGAGGGGATGTTCATGCGCTTGCCATTGACCGTGAAGTGGCCGTGGTTGACAAGCTGACGCGCCTCGCGGCGGGTGTTTGCCAGACCCATACGGAAAACGACGTTATCCATGCGGCGCTCGAGCTCCTGCAGGAGGATTTCGCCGGTGATGCCCTGCTTCTTCTCGGCCTTCTCGTAGTACTTGTGGAAAGGCTTCTCCAGCACGCCATAAATAAACTTGACCTTCTGCTTCTCAGCCAGCTGCATGCCGTACTCGGACTGCTTGCGGCGAGACTGCTTCGGGTTGCGGTTCGAGCTCTTCGCGTAGCCCATAACCGCCGGGGACAGACCCAGGGTCTTGCAACGCTTCAGGATCGGCTGCATATTCTTTGCCATGTTTTAGTATCCTCCTCTGTTAGACTCTTCTTCTCTTGGGCGGACGGCAACCGTTATGCGGGATCGGGGTAACGTCCTTAATCATCGTAACCTCGAGTCCGGTAGCCTGCAGCGCACGGATCGCGGCTTCACGGCCGGAACCCGGGCCCTTTACATAGACCTCGACGGTCTTGAGGCCATGCTCCATTGCAGCCTTGGCAGCAACCTCAGCAGCAGTCTGCGCCGCAAACGGCGTGGACTTACGGGAGCCACGGAAGCCCATCTCGCCGGAGGACGCCCACGACAGAGCGTTACCGTTGAGATCGGTGATCGTAACGATGGTATTGTTGAAGGAGGAGCGGATATGTGCCGCGCCCTTTTCAATGTTCTTGCGCTCGCGACGCTTGGTTCTTACAGCGGTCTTTTTCTGTACCTTAGCCATTCTTATGCCCCCTCCTTACTTCTTCTTGTTCGCGATGGTCTTCTTCGGACCCTTACGCGTACGCGCATTGGTCTTGGTGCGCTGACCGCGGACCGGCAGGCCACGACGGTGACGCAGGCCGCGATAGCAGCCGATTTCGACCAGACGCTTGATATTCAGACCGATCTCACGACGAAGGTCACCCTCAACGGTGTACTCCTTCTCGATCGCCTCACGGAGCTTTGCAGCCTCGTCCTCGGTCAGATCCTTGACGCGGGTATCGGGGTTAACACCCGTCTTGTTCAGAATTTCGTTGGACAGCTTCCGTCCGATGCCGTAGATGTAGGTCAGGCCGATCTCTACGCGCTTTTCGCGGGGAAGGTCAACACCGGCAATACGTGCCATAGTTCAAAATACCTCCGAGTATTTCACTGGGACGTTTGGGCGAACGCAGTATAGGAGCCGCCCCCGCTCCTGCAGCGCCGGCATTTCGCGCCGTGCTTGTCGCGTCCGCATAACGATAACGATTGTTCAGTAAAGCAAGTATGGCTGCGTGAGACAAGGAACGGGGTGCAGCCTGTTGAGGCCGCGTACAAAAGTACGCAACGAGACAGGCGGGGTGCCCGTGACGCAGTATCACACGGCCAGACGCCGCTTTAGCCCTGCTTCTGCTTGTGCTTGGGATTGATGCAGATGACCATGACTTTGCCCTTACGGCGGATGATCTTGCACTTTTCGCAGATCGGCTTTACAGACGGTCTTACCTTCATGTTGTTTTACCTCCATCATTTATTTATGGTGGGATGGGACGCACGGCGCAAAGCCGGCGACCACTGGCGTCCGGGTCACGGGAACGCCTCCGCTCGCTTGGGAAAACCTGCCGCTTACTTGGAACGCCAGGTGATACGACCGCGAGTCAGGTCGTAGGGCGACATCTGTACTGTGACCTTGTCGCCGGGAAGAATGCGGATAAAGTTCATGCGGAGCTTGCCCGAAATATGTGCCAGGATCTTATGGCCGTTGGGCAGTTCCACCTGAAACATTGCGTTGGGCAGCGCCTCTATGACGGTACCTTCGAGTTCGATGACGTCATCTTTCGCCATGTCGTTCTTTTACCTCCTCGGTCAATCAGAGCCGATCTCTCCTGTCCAGAGCGCGAGCGCTCTGCGGATGTCGTTATTGGTCAGACGGCCGGTCGTCAACAGCTTATTGCGGGTACGCTCGTCGCACGCGCCCTGATGGGTGACATGCTTGCGCTTTTTGCGCTTGGGACGTTCCGCACGCCGCTCGCGGCCGTTGGCCAGATACAGGCACTCCCCATCCTCGTCCATGACGAGCAGGAGCTGACCCGCGTCCCGGCCTTTGCAGGATAACACAATGTCGGATTTATGGGAATCCATTTACTACAGTACCTCTCCGTCGATGCTAGTCAGAATCTCGGGGTCGCCATCGGTGATGGCGATACTGTTCTCATAATGCGCCGACAGTCTGCCGTCGCGTGTTTTGACGGTCCAACCGTCTGGCAGGACCTTGATGTCGTACACGCCCGCGTTGACCATAGGCTCGATCGCGAGGGTCATGCCGCGCTGCAAGCGCACGCCGTGTCCGGGCGTACCGAAATTCGGTACCTCGGGCGATTCGTGCAGTTGTGCGCCGACGCCGTGACCGACGTACGCGCGAACGACGGAAAAGCCGTGCGCTTCGACGTAGGTCTGGATCGCATGGGAGATATCCGAAAGACGGTTGCCCTCCCGTGCGAACTTGATGCCCTCATAGAAACTCTGCCGGGTCACCTCAATCAAACGCTTTGCCTCCTCGGAGACCTCCCCGCAGGGGATGGTCGCCGCACAGTCGCCGTGGAAGCCGCCCAAATAGGCGCCCACATCGACCTTGACGATGTCACCCTCGTGGACGACACGCGTCTTGGAGGGGATACCGTGGATGATCTCGTCGTTGATCGATACACAGGCGCTCGCCGGGAAGCCGCCGTAACCGAGGAAGGAAGGCTTTGCGCCTGCCCCCTCGATCGTGCGGCGGACGACCCGGTCGATGTCGTCCGTAGTGACCCCGGGCTTGACCGCGTCCGCCGCCGCCTTGCGGGCGAGGGCGGTCAAACGGCAAGCCTTGCGCATGAGCTCGAGCTCATGCGGGGTTTTTAAGTTGATCATCGGTTACAGCCCCAGTGCTTTCGCGGCGAGCTCGCGCGTCGCCTCGATGCCCTGTGTGCCGTCGATGCTCTTGAGCTTGCCCTGCGCGCCGTAGTAGTCCTTGAGGGGCTCGGTCTGCGCATGGTAGGTCTCGAGTCGGCCGCGCACTACGTCAAGCTGATCGTCCTTGCGGATGACCAGCGCGTCGCCGCACACGTCGCATACGCCTTCGGTCTTAGGCGGGTTGTTTTCGATGTGGAACGTCGCGCCGCACTTCAGGCACACGCGGCGACCCGCCATACGCTTTTCGATCGCCTCGTCCGGAACCTCGAGCGACAGTGCACAGTCGATGTGCGCCACCTTGTCGAGGGCTTCCGCCTGCGGGATCGTGCGCGGGAAACCGTCGAGGATGAAGCCACGCTGGCAGTCAGGCTGCGCGATGCGCTCCTGAAGCATGCCGATGACGACCTCGTCGGGCACAAGCGCGCCCTTGTCCATATACTGCTTGGCAGTTACGCCGAGCGGGGTCTGGTTTTTGACCGCTTCGCGCAGAATGTTACCGGTCGAGACCGCGGGAACGCCGCCCATCTTTTCGATGAGGTACGGCGCAAGCGTGCCCTTACCGGCACCCGGAGCGCCCAGTAAGATCAAATTCATGGGAAATTGCCTCCAAACTTACTCGAGGAAGCCCTTGTGATGACGCATCATCATCTGAGCCTCCATCTGCTTGACCGTGTCAAGCGCAACGCCGACGACGATCAGCACGCTGGTGCCGCCGAGTGCCACATTGGACAGATCGGAGGAAAACGCACCGATGACCAGCGGCAGCGCCGCCACGATGCCCAGGAAGATCGAACCTACGAAGGTGACCTTGCTCAGAGCCTTCGTGATGAAGTCGCTGGTCGGCTTGCCGGGGCGGAAGCCCGGAATGAAACCGCCATTCTTCTTCAGATTATTGGCAATTTCAACCGGATTAAACTGGATCGCCGCATAGAAATAGCTAAATGCGAGGATCAGCAGCAGGTAAACGAAGATATACACGGGATTGGTCTGCCGGAACACCTTCATGAACGCCTCACCAAAGCCGCCGGCCTTGGGGGTGTAGAACATGGCGATGGTCGCCGGAAGCGACATGATCGACGACGCAAAGATGATCGGCATAACGCCCGACGCATTGACCTTGATCGGCAGATGCGTGGACTGACCGCCGTACATTTTACGGCCGACGACGCGCTTGGCATACTGGATCGGGATGCGGCGCTCCGCGTTCGACATAAAGACGACGAACACGACGAGAGCCAGCGAAACGATCACGAGCAAAACGATCACGAGTACGCTCTTGCCACCCTTGAGCAGCTGATAAAGCGTATTTGCCATCGCCGGACCGCGGGAAATGATGCCCGCGAACAGGATGATGGAAATGCCGTTTCCGATGCCCTTTTCGGTGATGTGCTCACCGAGCCACATAATGAGCGCGGTGCCCGCCGTGAAGGCGGAAACGATCACGACTGCCGCCCATACGCTGGTATCCAACAGGATGCCCTGCGCACGCAGCAGCGTGTAGTACGAGAAACCCTGCAGAAGACCGAGGGCGACACCCAGATAGCGGGTCCAGCTCGCGATCTTCTTGCGACCCTCTTCGCCGCCATCCTTGACCATACGCTCAAGTGCGGGGATCGCAACTGTGAGCAGCTGCAAAATGATCGACGCGTTGATGTACGGGGTGATGGACATCGCGAAGATGGTGGCTCTCGACAAGCCGCCGCCGGTAAAGACGTTGATAAAGCCCAATGCGTTGCCGGCCGCGGTCTGCTGCTCAAAATACTGCTTAAGCAGATTCAGGTCGATATACGGAACCGGGATATGCGAGCCGAAACGAAAGATCAGCAGGATGAACAGCGTGTAAAGGAGCTTTTTTTTGAGCTCGGGAATACGCCAGGCGTTCTTTAAGGTTTCAAGCACCTCATACCACCTCGGCCTTTCCGCCTGCCTTCTCGATCTTCTCCTTTGCAGAAGCAGAGAAAGCTGCTGCCTTGACGGTCAGCTTCTTGGTCAGTTCGCCGTTGCCCAGGACCTTGATACCGTCCTGTACATCCTTGACCAGACCAGCCGCGACCAGCGTCTCGACGGTGACTTCAGAGCCATCCTCGAAACGATCCAGAGCAGAAACATTGACGGTGGCATAGGTGGTACCGAAAATATTGTGGAAGCCGCGCTTCGGCAGACGACGCGCGAGAGGCATCTGGCCACCTTCAAAGCCGGGACGGACACCGCCGCCCGAGCGAGCCCACTGGCCCTTGTGACCGCGGCCTGCGGTCTTGCCGTTGCCGGAACCTGCGCCGCGACCCTTGCGGTACGGACGGCGGCTGGCGCCTTCAGCAGGCTGTAAGTTATGAAGCTGCATGCGCTTACCTCCTCTTATACGTTCTCTTCAACCTGAAGCAGGAAGCCGATCTTGGCGATCTTGCCGCGCGTCTGCGCGTTGTCAGGCTGAATCGTTACATCATTGATTTTCTTGAGACCCAAAGAGTGAGCGGTGGCAACGTGCTTCTCGAGACGGCCAGCCAGGCTCTTTTTCAGGGTAATCTTCATGTTCGCCATTGTTATTACCCTCCCTTAAAGTTCTTCGACGGACTTGCCGCGAACCGCAGCGACCTGTGCCGCGTCACGCAGGCTCTTCAGACCCTCGATCGTCGCAGTTACGACGTTCTGCGGGTTGTTGGAGCGCAGGCACTTGGTACGGATGTCCTTGATGCCCGCCGCTTCGACGACTGCACGAACCGCGCCGCCGGCGATAACACCGGTACCGGGAGCCGCCGGCTTGAGCAGAACGCGGCCTGCGCCGAACTCACCGGTGACTTCGTGCGGGATGCTCGTGCCCTTCAGGGAGACCTTGATCAGGTTCTTCTTTGCATCCTCAATGCCCTTGCGGATCGCATCGGGAACTTCGGAGGCCTTGCCCAGACCGAAACCGACCGTGCCCTTGCCGTCGCCTACGACGACCAGCGCTGCAAACTTGAAGATACGGCCGCCCTTAACGGTCTTGGATACGCGATTGAGGGAGACGACGGTTTCCTTGAACTCGTCCTCTCTCTTATCGTTTCTATCAAACTTAGCCATTTTTTACCTCCTCCCGACTTAAAACTGCAGGCCGCCCTCGCGGGCGCCGTCAGCGAGTTCCTTCACGCGGCCGTGATAGACGTAGCCGCCGCGGTCAAATACGACAGCGGAAACGCCCTTGGCAACCGCACGCTCAGCGACCTTCTGGCCGACAAGCTTGGCAGCTTCCTTGTTGCCGCCATACTGCGTGAAGTCCTTCTCATTGGTCGATGCGGAAGCAATGGTCACGCCGTTTACATCGTCGATGACCTGCGCGTAGATGTTCTTCGCGCTGCGGAAAACGTTGAGACGGGGGCGCTCAGCAGTGCCGGAAACTGCGCCGCGTACTCTCTTGTGGCGTCTCAGACGCGCTTTGTTAGAGTCTTTCTTCGAAACCATTTAGGCACACCTTCCTTTACTTCTTCTTACCGCCGGTCTTGCCTTCCTTGCGGCGAACGACCTCATCCACGTACTTGATGCCCTTGCCCTTATACGGCTCCGGCGGACGCTTCTCGCGCACTTCTGCTGCGAACTGACCGACCTTCTGCTTGTCAGCGCCAGAGATGATGATCTTGTTGGCGGTCGGTGCGTCAATGGTGATGCCTTCAACTTCGGAAACGATGACCTGATGGGAATAACCGAGGTTCATGATAAGGTCCTTGCCCTGCTTCTGCACACGATAGCCGACACCGTTGACGTCGAGCTCCTTCTTGAAGCCCTCGGTAACGCCGACCACCATGTTGTGGATCAGCGAGCGGGTCAGGCCGTGCAGCGCACGGTTTTCCTTATTGTCGTTGGGACGCGTGACCAGAACTTCGTTCTCCGCGATCGTAACGATCATGTTCGGATGAACCTTCTGGGTCAGGGTCGCCTTGGGGCCCTTAACAGTGCAAACGCCGTCCGCCAGAGTGACGGTTACGCCGGCGGGGATGGCAATGGGCATTCTGCCGATTCTAGACATGTGTGTTTACCCCCTTACCATACGAACGCCAGGACTTCACCGCCGACATTGAGCTCGCGAGCCTTCTTGTCGGTCATGACGCCTCTGGAGGTGGAAATGATGGCGATACCAAGGCCGCGGAGGACCTTCGGCAGCTCCTGTGCACCTGCGTACATACGCAGGCCGGGCTTGGATACGCGCTTGAGTCCGGAGATCGCCTGCTGGCGGCCCTGATACTTCAGCGTGATGCGGATAACGCCCTGTGCGCCGTCGTCAGCCAGCTGGAAGGACTTGATGTAGCCCTCGTCCAGAAGGATCTGCGCGATAGCCTTCTTCATGTTGGATGCCGGAACGTCAACGCTCTCGTGACGTGCGGAACCCGCGTTGCGGATGCGGGTCAGCATATCCGCGATGGGATCAGTGATCTGCATAGAGTTTTTTCTCCTTTTCTAGAAGTTAGAAGGTAGTGCAGCAATTTTCTGCGGGCATCCCGGTCCCACCCGGGGTCCCCTGATTGACCTGTTTGCCTTCTACTTTTCTATACACTGCCGTAGCCTTTCTACGGACAGCGGCTGGGGGGATGCGACTGTATCTATAACAGCCGATAAGCCCGCACATGGCGGGCTGCCCGAAGGCCACGCGCCGCGGGACACCCCGCGATGCGTGAACGACTTATTATACCACTGAAACGCTTGCTTTGGCAAGCACGAAAGTGCCAATTTTCAATCAAATCGGGCGCTTTCTTTAAGTCAAAACGTGCTGTGGATAACTTTGTATTTCTCAAAGCACCTCAACAAGCCGGACTACAGTGTTTTTACCAGGATGCCTTACGCACGCCCGGGATCTGACCCTTATAAGCCAGCTCGCGGAAGCAGATACGGCAGATGCCGTAATCGCGCAGGTAAGCGTGGGGACGACCGCAGATCTTGCAGCGGTTGTACTGACGAGTAGAGAACTTGGGAGTCTTCTGCTGCTTGAGTACCATTGCCTTCTTAGCCATTTAGAATCCCTCCTCCTTTACTTAGCGAACGGAGCGCCCATCAGGGAGAGCAGCTCGCGCGCTTCTTCGTCGGTGTTCGCGGTGGTGCACATAATGATGTCCATGCCGCGGATCTTGTCGATCTGATCGTACGCGATTTCCGGGAAGATCAGCTGCTCCTTCAGACCGAGGGCATAGTTGCCGCGGCCGTCGAAAGCATCGGGGTTGATACCACGGAAGTCACGGACGCGGGGCAGCGCGACGTTGAACAGACGATCGAGGAACTCCCACATTCTGTCCTGACGCAGCGTGACCTTAACGCCGACCGGCATGCCTTCGCGGAGCTTAAAGTTCGCGATGGACTTTCTCGCGTAGGTGATGACCGGCTTCTGACCGGTGATCGCGGTGATGTCGCGGACGATGGACTCGATGACCTTTGCGTTGCCGTTCGATTCCTTACCGCAGCCGACGTTGATCACGATCTTGTCGAGCTTGGGGATCTGCATGGTGGACTTGTAAGCGAACTTATTCATCAGAGCAGGTGCAACTTCACTTACATACTTTTCTTTCATTCTAGGCATGATTTCAGTTTACCTCCTCTTTTAGATGATTTCGCCGCAGTGCTTGCAGACCGTGACCTTAGCACCGTTCTCAACGGAATGTGCCAGACGGGTCGGCTTGTCGCACTTCGGGCAAACGCGCATGACCTTGCACGCACGCAGAGCAGCCTCACGCTTGATGATGCCGCCGGTTTCGCCCTGACGACGGGGCTTGGTGTGGCAGGTGACGATATTCGCGCCCTCTACAACGACCGTGCCCTTCTTCGGGTCAACGCTGAGCACCGTGCCGCGCTTGCCCTTTTCCTTGCCGGACAGGACGACGGCGAGGTCGCCCTTCTTCAGATGCAGTGTATTCATATTCCGGGCGCCTCCTTACAGTACTTCCGGAGCGAGCGACAGGATCTTCATGTAATCCTTGTCACGCAGCTCTCTTGCGACAGGCCCAAAGATACGGGTGCCGCGGGGGTTCTTGTCTTCCTTGATGATGACTGCCGCATTCTCGTCGAAACGGATGTAGCTGCCGTCCGCACGGCGCAGACCCTTGACGGTACGAACGATGACAGCCTTGACAACGTCGCCCTTCTTGACCGCGCCGCCCGGCTGCGCCTTGCGCACCGAGCACACGATGACATCACCGATGTTACCGTATTTCCGGGTGGAGCCGCCGAGAACACGGATGCACTTGAGTTCCTTTGCGCCGCTGTTGTCAGCCGCACGCAGGAAGGTTTCCTGCTGGATCATGTGTTCTCCTCCTTACTTAGCCTTCTCGATGATCTCGACCAGACGCCAACGCTTGTCCTTGGACAGCGGGCGGGTCTCCATCACGCGAACCTTGTCGCCGATGCCGCACTCATTGTTCTCGTCGTGCGCCTTCAGCTTATAGGTGTTCTTAATAATCTTCTTGTACAGCGGATGCTGGACTCTATCCTCGATCGCGACAACAATCGTCTTATCCATCTTATCGGAAACGACCTTGCCGACACGAGTTTTACGAAACGCTCTCTCGTTCAACTTCGCTTACCTCCCTTACGCCTTGCCCGCAAGCTGAAGCTCACGGAGAACGGTGTTCACTCTTGCAATGTCGCGCTTGACCTTGGTGATCTGCGTCGGATTGTCGAGCTGGTTGGTCGCATGCTGAAGTCTGAGGTTAAACAGGTCCTTCTTCAGGTCGGCCAGCTTGACGTTGAGCTCTTCGGCCGTCATCTCTCTAATCTCGTTTGCCTTCATCATTCTTCACCACCATTCTCAGACTCGCGCTGAACGATCTTGGTCTTAAGGGGCAGCTTATGGCTGGCAAGGCGCAGCGCCTCGCGTGCGACTGCTTCCGATACGCCGGCGATCTCGAACATCACGCGGCCCGGCTTGACAACAGCGACCCAATACTCGGGAGCGCCCTTACCGGAACCCATTCGGGTGCCGGCCGGCTTCTTGGAAACCGGCTTGTCGGGGAAAATCTTAATCCATACCTGACCGCCACGCTTGGTGTAACGGGTCATAGCGATACGGGCAGCCTCGATCTGATTCGAGGTGACCCAGCACGGCTCAGTCGCCTGGAGGCCGAACTCGCCGTTGGAAACGAAATTGCCACGGGTAGCCTTGCCGGTCATACGGCCACGGTGTACGCGGCGATATTTAACTCTCTTGGGGAGCAGCATTAGCGGTTGCCTCCTTCCTGACGGGGTGCACGGCGCTCGCCGTTACCATTGCGGTCACCACGGTTGTTGAAATCGCGACGGCCTCCGCGACGATCACCGCGGTCGCGGCGGTCACGGCGCTCAAATGCGGGCTTCGGAGCCTCGATCGAACGACCCAGACGCGGGCCGCCGGTGAGAACTTCGCCCTTGTAGATCCAGACCTTGACGCCAATCTTGCCATAGGTGGTGTTCGCCTCTGCAAAACCGTAGTCGATGTCCGCACGCAGGGTCTGCAGCGGAATGGTGCCCTCGTGGTAGTGCTCGGTGCGCGCGATTTCCGCGCCGCCCAGACGACCGGAGCAGCAGGTCTTGATGCCCTTGGCGCCCATGCGCATTGCACGGCCCATGGACTGCTTCATCGCGCGGCGGAAGCTGGTGCGCTTCTCGAGCTGCTGCGCGATGCTCTCGGCTACCAGCGTTGCGTTGGTGTCCGGGTTCTTGATCTCGATGATGGAGACCTTGACCGGCTTGCCGACCTTTGCGGTCAGTTCTGCCTCGAGCTTCTGGATGTCCTCGCCGCCCTTGCCGATGACAAGGCCCGGACGAGCGCACTGGATCATGACCTTAACGTCCTTAGAGGTACGCTCGATCTCGATCGCAGGCACGCCTGCGGCGTACAGCTTCGCCTTCAGGTGCTTACGGATGTTGTAGTCTTCCACGAGAAGGTCGCCAAACGCAGAGTCCTTGGCGAACCAGCGGGAATCCCAATTCTTAATAACGCCGACACGGAGACCGTTCGGATTTACTTTCTGGCCCATTGTTACCCTCCTCGTTTATTCTTTCTCGGCGAGAACCATCGTAATATGCGAGGTTCTCTTCAGGATCCGGAACGCGCGACCCTGTGCACGCGGCATGACACGCTTCATGACCGGGCCCGGGGTAACAAACACCTGCTTCACGAACAGCTTGTCGGTGTCCATGTTGTGGTTATTTTCCGCGTTTGCGACGCAGCTCTTGAGCAGCTTGATCATGACTTCCGAAGAGGACTTCGGGGTGTTCATGATGATCGCCGCCGCCGTGCCCGCGTCCTTGCCGCGGATCAGGTCGCACAGGATCTTGACTTTACGAGGAGTGATTCGGACATTTCTTACATAAGCTTTTGCTTCCATCGTTACGTCCTCCCCTTACTTACCATTATTAGAGGTCCTGCTGCCAGCATGACCCTTGTAGGTGCGCGTCGGAGCGAACTCACCCAGCTTATGACCTACCATATCCTCGGTGACATACACCGGGACATGCTTCTTGCCGTCGTGAACGGCAATGGTATGACCGACGAAGTCCGGGAAGATGGTGGATGCTCTAGACCAGGTCTTGAGAACCTTCTTCTCGCCCTTTTCGTTCATTTCGAGCACTCTTTTGATAAGCTCAGGAGCCACAAAAGGGCCCTTCTTAACACTTCTGCCCATGTTTTAGAACTCCTTTCTTACTTACCGCCGCGGCGCTTTACGATCTGCTTGTCAGTGCGATGATGCTTCTTGCGAGTCTTGTAACCCATCGCAGGCTTGCCCCACGGGGTAACAGGGCCGGGACGACCGACCGGAGACTTGCCTTCACCGCCGCCGTGCGGGTGATCGCACGGGTTCATGACCGAGCCACGGACGGTCGGACGGATACCCAGATGACGGGTACGGCCTGCCTTACCGAGCTGGACATTGGAATGATCCGCGTTGCCGACGACGCCGATGGTCGCCTTGCAGTCGATGCGGATGTAGCGAACTTCGCCGGAGGGCAGACGAACCTGCGCCATGCCGTTTTCCTTCGCCATGAGCTGTGCAGCAACGCCCGCGGAGCGGACCAGCTGAGCGCCCTTACCCGGGTACAGCTCGATGTTGTGGATCATGGTACCGACCGGAATGTTCTCGATCGGCAGGCAGTTGCCGGGCTTGATGTCCGCTTCCTTGGAGGACAGAACCTTGTCGCCAACGTTCAGACCTTCCGGAGCAAGGATATATGCCTTTACGCCGTCCTCATACTGGATGAGAGCGATGTTTGCAGAGCGGTTCGGATCATACTCGAGGGTCATGACGGTAGCCGCCTGATCGAGCTTTGCGCGCTTGAAGTCGATGATACGATACTTCTGCTTGTTGCCGCCGCCCTGATGGCGTACGGTGATGCGGCCATAGCTGTTACGGCCGGCGTTCTTCTTGAGCTTTTCGAGGAGGCTCTTCTCCGGTTTCACCTTGGACAGGCCCTTGCGGTCGAGAACCGTCATGTTTCTGCGGGACGGGCTTGTCGGGTTGAAAGTTTTGATCGCCATTGTGGTGTTTCAACTCCTTAATGTTTCGGATGCGCGACGCCGTAGCGCCCTGCGCATCGCAATGTTTGTTATCGGGGTCTCATTCCCCATAAAAGTCCCCCTGTCAGGGTCGGGCTGTGCCTGACCCTTGTGCGGTGCGCACAGAAAGGGGGGGAACGAAGAAAGCCGTGCTTTCTTCCCGTCTAAAAGAGGACGTGTCCCCCTCAGACATTTTTTAGATCATGTTTTCGAAGATCTCGATCTTCTTGGAGTCAGCCGTCAGGGTGACAACTGCCTTCTTGATGTCGGGACGCTTGCCGGTGTGCACGCCCATGCGCTTCCATTTGCCCGGCAGCTTGATGGTGTTGACCTTAGCGACCTTAACGCCGAAGATCTCTTCCACAGCCTTCTTGATCTCGATCTTGCCCGCGTCGCGTGCAACCTCGAAGGTGTACTTGTTATCGCCGAGGCCTTCCATGGAACGCTCGGTGATGATCGGTCTGCGGATCACATCATATGCGAATTTCATTATGCATACACCTCCTCGAGCTTAGCGATCGCCGCCTTGTCGATGATGAACTTGTCGGCATTGAGAATGTCGTAGACATTGAGCGTGGTCGACACGGTGGTGCGGACGCCCGGGATGTTCGCAGCGGACTTGACGACGTTCGTGCGGACCTCGGGGGTCACGACCAGGCTCTTGCCGGTGCTTTCAACGTCAGCCAGGAACTTTGCGAAAACCTTGGTCTTGATCTCGCCCATGTCGAGACCGTCGACAACGACGATCTGACCTGCTGCAGCCTTAGCGGACAGCGCGGAAACCATCGCCAGACGGCGGAGCTTCTTGTTGAGCGAGTAGCGGTAGCTGCGCGGCTTGGGGCCGAGCGCGATGCCGCCGTGGATCCACTGCGGAGAGCGGATGGAGCCCTGACGAGCACGACCGGTGCCCTTCTGGCGCCACGGCTTGATGCCGCCGCCGCGAACCTCAGCGCGAGTGAGCGTGGACTGGGTGCCCTGACGCAGGTTAGCGAGGTGGTTCTTGACGACCGCGTGCATTGCGGAAACGTTGGGCTCGATGCCGAAGATGGCGTCGTTGAGCTCAATCTCACCGGTCTGCTGACCGGCCATATTGTAAACCTTAGCGGTAGACATGTTCTATTTCCTCCTCCCCTTACTTTCTTGCGGAAGCCTTCTGCGGGTTCTTGCTGACGCTTGCAGACGGGCCCTTGACTTCCGGATTCTTCTTGACCGTGTTCTTCAGGAACACGATGCCGCCCTTCGGGCCGGGGATCGCGCCGCGAACGGCGATCAGGTTCATCTCAGCGTCGACCTTGACAACGTCGAGATTCTGTACCGTGACCTGCTCCGCGCCCATGTGACCAGGCATCATTTTGCCCTTCATGATCTTGGACGGGTCAGAGCACGCGCCCATGGAGCCCTGATGACGGTGCATCGGGCCGGCGCCGTGGCTCATCGGGGAGCGATGCGCGTTGAAGCGCTTGATAACGCCTGCGTAGCCCTTACCCTTGGAGATGCCGGTTACGTCGACGTAGTCGCCTTCCTTGAACAGATCCGCCTTAACGACGTCGCCCAGCTGGAACGCGGTGGTATCCTCGAGACGGAACTCCTTGAGGTACTTCTTGAGTGCCTCGCCCGCCTTCTTCAGGTGACCGGCCTCTGCCTTGGTGAGCTTCTTCTCGGTTACGTCCTGGAAGCCGAGCTGGACGGCTGCATAGCCTTCCTTCTCGATGGTCTTGAGCTGGGTAACGGTGCACGGGCCCGCCTCGATGACGGTGACCGGAATGACCTTGCCCTCAGCGTCAAAGATCTGCGTCATGCCGACCTTCTTGCCGATGATTGCCTTTTGCATTTTTATTTCCTCCTTCAAGGTTATTGGTTGACGGCTATGTCCGCCAACGTGACCCCGCCGCTCCTGCATTTTGAGCGACTGGTATATAAGGTGCGTGAGCGCACTTTATACTCGTAAAAATCAGAGCTTGATCTCGATCTCGACGCCTGCCGGCAGGTCGAGGGTCATCAGGGACTCAACGGTCTTCTGCGCCGGGTTCAGGATGTCGATCAGGCGCTTGTGGGTGCGGCGCTCGAACTGCTCGCGGCTGTCCTTGTACTTGTGGACTGCGCGCAGGATCGTGATGATCTCCTTCTCGGTCGGCAGCGGGATCGGGCCGGAAACCTGAGCGCCCGTGCGCTTTGCGGTCTCGACGATCTTCTCTGCGGACTGGTCGATCAGCTCGTGATCGTAAGCCTTCAGTCTGATGCGAATCTTTTCTGCGTTTGCCATGTTTGTTTTCCTCCTCGTGTACTGTCGTACATATTACGAATGTGTCGACGGCGTACGGAGAGAAACTGCAACCCCGCCGTGCGTATCGCGTGCGGGCATAAATAGAACCGGACAAACTTCTGGTTTATTTCCGGCTCGACTTCACACAGGAGGTTCCTGCAATCGGCTTTCCGGCAGACGCCGGGAGTCCCGAACTTACACAGGAACATTGCGTGTCAATAGATTAGCAGTGTTCTCAACCGCCCGATTGTCGGACCTACTCCGCCGAAGTTACCCGGTTTCCCGGCAATCTCCGACATCATCGCTGCGCCTGCTTTCTCACAGGTGCCCTTATAGATTACTACAACCGTCAAACAAAGTCAAGCGTCTGTAAAACTTTTTTGCGCTTTTTCTGACAAATTGTCTATTGACCACAAGCGTTCACGCGCAAGGCGGACGATCTGCTGTCAATTTAATCGAAAAAGGCGGCTCCTTTTGACAGAAGCCGCCTTTGGATCAGTCGAGAATGATGAGCAATCCGCTGCCCGCCTTGGGGTCGATGACCACGCCCGGCGCGTCCTCGCGCGACACGGTCTCGTAGCCTGCCTCGGTCAGCCCGGTCAGGGCTTTTTCGAGCGAAGTGCCTTTGACGCGGTAATAATGTGCGGTCTGATCCGCGCTTTCTGCCGCGAGCACGCCGCCAAACTCCGGCAGCGTGCCGTTCCCCGTCGCGACATAGCAAAACGCGAAGCTCTCGCTTTGCAGCGCGGTGGGCAGCTCTGGCAGATTGGGCATCCCTGCCGCGCGCGATGCGCCAACCATCGGTGCAGACTGTGCCGCGGGCGCGGTCTCCTTGCCGTCCGATGCGTCCGCTGCCGTCGGCGGAGCTGCCGCTGTCTGCGGCGCGCGCTCCGCGGTGCGCGGTGCGGCGCTTGCGGTGTCCGGTGCCGCCGCCGCGCCGCTGTCCGCGGGCGTGCTCCCCGGCGCGGCGCTGATCGCCGCATCGGGTGCTGTATTGTCCGCTGCCGCGTCACGCTCG
This sequence comes from Intestinibacillus massiliensis, assembly GCA_029267335.1. Classification (GTDB taxonomy): domain Bacteria; phylum Bacillota; class Clostridia; order Oscillospirales; family Butyricicoccaceae; genus Intestinibacillus; species Intestinibacillus massiliensis_A. Next base: position 46,853 of record JAJUJC010000007.1, read on the forward strand.
GCCGGAGCGGGCGCGCCAAACATCGCAGTATTGGGTGCGTTCCCGCCCGCATCCGCCATCGTCGCAGGACCCGCCAGACTGTCGGTGCGTCCGGTGCCCATCAGGTCGCCGATCGTGCCGGTCATGACGAGCAGTACCACGACCGCGGCGGCGGAGATCATCGTAAATACCGGCATATAGTGCCGCTTTTGTGTCGCGCGCGTCGTACTCTGCGCATCCGCGAGCACCACGCCCATAATATCCTCATGCAGCGAGGACGGGATCTCGCTCTCATCGACCGCGAGCAGTTGCCCCATGTCACGCAGCGCGGCGAGATATTCCGCACATTCCGGACAGACCGCAAGGTGGGTGTCCAGCTCGGCCTGATCGGCAGCGTTCAGCTCGCCGTCGAGATATGCGGCGCACTGGTTCTGATAATATTCGCAATCGTGCATTATACCGTCCTCCTTTCTGTGTCTTTAGACGCAGGCGGGAGCGCGATGTTCCCTCGTCGGATCAAAATTTCACGCAGGCTGCGGCGCGCGCGTGCCAGACGCGACTTGACCGTGCCCTCGCTCAGCTTGAGCGCGCGGGCGATCTCGTCATAGTGCAGTCCGGAAACGTCGCGCAGCAGCAGGATGTGCCGGTGGTCGTCGGTAAGTTCGTCGAGGGCGGCTTGCAGCTCCTCGCGCAGCGCGGCGTTTTCCGCGGCAAGCTCGGGCTGATGCGCGCTGTCAGGGTCGGGCAGCGGGGTCTCGTGCGCGTCCTCATCGACGAGCGAAAGCGTCGGGGGCGCTGTGCTGCCGCGGCGCGCGTGATCGACGCAGATATTCATGGTGATACGGTAGACCCAGGTCGAAAAGCCGCTTTCGCCCCGAAAACTGTCAATTGCGCGGTAAATGCGCAAAAATACCTCTTGGGAAATGTCTTTCGCGTCCTCCTCGCTGCCGCTCGAGCGGAGCGCAAGGGCGTACACCCGGCGTTCATACGCCGTGACCAGCTCTTCAAACGCGTCCATTTCGCCCTTTTTCGCGCGGGCGACCAGCGTTTTTTCTTCTTTTGCGGTCATGGAGTCCCTCCCATCGTGTCAAGTGCGCGCAGTTCCTGCGCGAGCGCGTGCAGTTCCTCGAGCGTGCTCAGCTGTGAAACACGCACCTTGAACGTTTTCAGATGCGGTGCCCCTTTGAGATACCAGTTGACATGCCGCCGCGCTTCGAGCAGCGCGACACGCTCGCCCTTGTCCGCGGCGGCGCGTTCGATCTGCCGCACGGCAGTGTCGATGCGCGTTGTCAGCGATGGCGGGGGCGGAAGTGTTTCACCGCACAGCAGCGCGTTTGCGCGCTCGAAAAGGAACGGGTCGCCCAGCGCCCCGCGTCCGATCATCGCGCCGTCCGCGCCGGTCGCCTCCAGGATGCGCACCGCGTCCTCGGGCGTGAATACGTCGCCGTTTGCGAACACGGGGATCGTCACCGCCGCCTTGACTGCCGCGATCGCGTCCCAGCTCGCCTGCCCGCTGTATTGCTGCGCACGCGTGCGACCGTGGACGCAGATCGCATCGGCGCCGCTCTCCTGCGCCATTTTTGCAAAATCGAGATAATTTTTACTACCCTCGTCCCAACCCAAGCGGAATTTCACCGTAACAGCGACCGAAACCGCGTCGCGCACGGCACGGATGACACGCGACGCGAGCGCGATGTCGCGCATGAGCGCGCTGCCGTCACCGTTGCCCACGATTTTGGGTGCGGGGCAGCCCATGTTGATATCTATGATGTCGCAGCCCGACAGCTCGACCGCCTTGACCGCACCCGCCGCCATGGTGTCGGGTTCATGCCCGAAGATCTGCACGCTGGCAGGCTTTTCGTTCGGGGCGAGCGCAAGCAGCGTGCGGGTCTTGCGATCCTGATACAGCAGCGCCTTGGTGCTGACCATTTCCGTGACCGACAGCGCGGCACCATGTGCGCGGCAGACCTCGCGGAAGGCGAGGTCGGTCACTCCTGCCATGGGAGCGAGCGCCAGACGTCCGTCCAGTGCGACGTTTCCAATCTTCATCTAGTCTGCGTCCTCCTTTGTCAATTGCTTTTTATTGTAGCACACTTTGCACGCATGTGCAATGAACAGGGCAGTAACAGAACGCGAAAAAGCCCCTGCCATGCGGCAAAGGGCTGTTTTATCAGATTTATGCGATGAAAAGATAGGAGAATGCATAGCCAAAGGTAATGAGCGCGGTGTTCCAGCCCGCAATGCCGAGCGCAGACCACGGAATGAACTCACGCGGGGGCACGCGCAGCAGTCCGGCGGGGATGGACACGATCGTGCGCAGCACCGGAATCAAACGGCACAGCGCAAGTCCCCAGCCGCCGCGCCGCTCGATATAGCCCTGACAGCGGTCGGCAAAGTCCTTGACCTTTTTGTGTTTGAGTGCGAAGCGATGTGCAAGCGGCGAGCCGCCGACAAAGCAGATGAAATAAATGACCGTACTGCCGAGTACACCCGCGAGCACCGACAACGACACCGCGCCGACCAGGCTCAATCTGCTCTGGGACACGAGCACGCCTGCCGCGGGCATGATGACCCCTGCGGGAAAGCCCGGCAGATTCATATATTCCAGAAAAAACACCACAAACAGCACGATAAGACCATACTGCTGAAACAGCTCCAAAAATCGATCGACCGTCATGTGCTTCTCCCCGCTCTCCGTTTGCCTTGCTACCAGTTTAACCAACCGGACACGCATTTGCAAGCGGCAGCGGCACGAATTATCAAACTGTTAAAAAATGACCGCAAGCAGCAGCCACACGATTCCGGTCGACGCCGCGCCGCACGCAAATGCCGCGCCGAGCTGCCAGACCGATCGGCGCATGTGCCGTGCGCGGCGCGGCATCGTATATAGATAGGTCTCTGCGACCGCGCAGGCTTCGCGCAGCACATCTTTTTTCTGCATCCGTTCATCGCGCAGGAAAAATACCGCCTGCTCAAACGGCGCACCCTCGTCCGGCGCGCGCACGACCACGACCCGTCGCGTGACCCCTTTTACCATAGCTGCTACCGCCTCCTGTTCGTTCATTTATCGGTAGTATGACCCAGCTTTTTCACTTTCATACCCGTTCGATGCGCAGAACGAATGCGGTCATGTCATCGGTCATGCCGCGCTCGGTCGCGGCGGCAACCAGCTTTGCGGCAAGCTCCTTGGGGCTGTCGCCCATGCGCATGCGCAGCAATTCGTGCACCCACTCGTCGTCAATGCCGTCGGAAACGCCGTCGGTCAACAGCACATACAGGTCGCCGTGCCCCATACGCAACGGCACGGTCTCGCCGTCGTCCTCCGCCAGCCCGACCGGCAGCGTGCTCGACACAATGCGCGTCACGCCGCCGCCCGTGCGCAGGTAGCTCGGCGCTGCGCCGCATTTCAGACTTTCCGCACGGCCGGAAAACAGGTCGATCGTGAGCACATCGAGCGTCACGAAGCGTTTGCCCTCGCTTTGCAGCCGATACGCGGGCGCGATCGCGTGCAGCGCGTCCGCCGGGGACACGCCCGCCTGCAAAAATCGCTCCATCTGCCGCAGTACGCTGCTGCTGTCCCGTGCTGCGCCTTCCCCTGTGCCCATACCGTCGGACAGGGTCAGGCACGCGCGCCCGTCCTCGGTCACAAAATAGCGCGCAGTGTCCCCCGACACGTTTTCGCCCGCCTTTTTGCGCTGTCCAATGCCGACCACCGCGCGAAACGGCGCCTGCTCGCGCAGCAGCAGCCGCGCGCCCAGTTCGTCGGACAGCTGCTCCGGCTCGGACAGACCGACCGAAAGCAGCGCAGCAAGCCCCGCCGTAAAGCCCTCTTTCTGCTCCAAAATGCGTTCGAGCCCCTCGCCGCCCAGTTCGATGCGCAGGCGCCGGTTGCCGTCGCGATAGACCGCGACGCGGTCGACCTGTCCGAATGCCGCCGCGTAGCGCCGCACCTGTCGTTCCCGCGCAGGCAGCGTCGTCACATCCGCCGCGCCGCCCGTGCCGAGCTGCCGCAGGATACCGGTCAGCCCCGCGTATTGCTGCGCGAGCAGTGAGCGGTTCTGCTCGCATTTTTCCTGATATTCGCGCTTTTGCTGCAAGGCAAACATCGCCTCGTTCGTCGCGCGCAAAAACTCGGGGAATTTGACGCAGCGCGAGGAAAAGTGCTTGGGAAAGTCCGCCGCTTCCGCGCGTCCGCGGCGCAGCATGGCAGGCCCCGCCCCGCCGAGCGAGTCCGCAGTCGACATATAATCGCGCTCCCAACAGCCCGCGCACAGCGTGCACCGGCGGCACACGCGATCCGCCGCACGGTTGAACACCGCATGCGCGTCCTCATCGCCGCCCGCGGCGCCGTGCTTTGCGCCGCCAAGCATGCCGAGATACATTTCATAGACCGCCTGCGCGGTGTCACCCGCATATCGCCGCACGCTCTGCCGCACGCGACGCACAGTCTCCTCCGCGTCGGGTGTACCGGGCATGAGCAGCTCGCGCGCCATCTGCCACAGCTTGTCCGGCACGAGCGCAAACAGCAGCGCCGCCGCCGCACTCTCCGCAAGCGACGTGACAAACTGGGGCTGCTCCGCGCCGAGCATGCTCGCCGCCGCGGACGCACAGAGGTAGATCACCGCGAAACCCACACGCCCCGCGCCCTCGAACACGCCTGCGATCAGCGCAGCGAAGCCATACACACAGGTGTAAAACGCGCTGCCGCTGCCCGCAGCATCCATCGTCACGCCGAACGCGACCCCGGCTGCCGCGCCGCCCGTGCTGCCTGTCAAATACGCCGCCGCCATGACGAGCGTGAGCGCGGCGATGCGCGCGGGCGCGATGCCGGCAAGCACGGTCAAATCCGACAGCGACACGAGCACGGTCGCGACGAGCACGAGCACGCCCCCCGGGCGTTTGAGATCGCCCTCGCGCCGCGGCGGCGACAGCGCAAGCAGATAGAAGTAAGACGCGCCGAACGTCAGCACGACCGTACAGGCAAACAGCACGACGTTGCGCACGTCGATCGGCGCGAGAAAGACAAATCCACACGCCGCGGTGCAGATTGATGCAATCATGGGCATGAACCATCGCGATTTACTGACGGCAAAGTCCGAAAAAATATGTCCGCACGCCATGGTCAGCAGTGCCGCCGCGCACGAGCCGATGCCGCTGAGATCGGTGCGCAGCAGCAGATAACCAAAAAAAGCACCGAGCACCCCGGCAAAGCCGCCGCCCAATGCGCTCAGCGCGCCCGTCATTGCGACAGCGAACGGCGAAAAGCTGCCGAACAGCGTTGCGCGCGCGAGTACGGCGCACAGCGCAAATCGCTGTGCCCCCTTGCCAAGCGCGCGCAGCTGCGGGTAGCGCCGCAGCCGTGTGAGCCCCCCTGTCACCCGCGCCGAAAGCGCGAAAGCCCTTTGTTGTAGCTTGTCCATCGTCGTCCCTGCCTCCCTTTATTTCCACAGTTTACCAAATCTTCTGTGCACAGTTTGGCGGGAAATGGGCAGGGAATCCACGGCCTTAAAATTTTTACACCGTACGGGCACAAAAAAAGAGCCGCAGCGAAAGTTTGCGCTTCGCCGCGGCTTTTTAGGGGCTTTATTCTTCTTTTTGGCGGCAGCAGTGGCGCAGCGATGGAATTAGCGGGATCGTCACCGCGAGCAGCACCGCAAAGATGCCGGAATACAGGAACCAGTTATCCACACCGATGATTTCCACAAAGCTGCCGGACAGCACCAGGCTGAGCGGCATCGCGACCATACTCACACTCGAGGACAGCGAGAAAATGCGCCCTAAGTATTCCTCGGGGATCTGCATTTGAAAGATGGCGGTCTCCACCCCGGTATAAAACGGCACAGAGATGCCCATGAACACCGACAGCAGCATGAACGTGCGCAAGCCGCCGGGCGGCAGCAATCCGGTCAGCAGCACACCCCCGCCATAGACCGCGACCGAAATGCTGAGCGCGCCGATCTTGCTAATGCGGTTGCCCAGTCCCCCGAGGGCGAGCGAGCCGAGCAGCGAACCCGCCGCAAAAATCACCTCGACGGTGCCCGACTGTGCGATCGTGCCGCCGAAATAGGTCATTGTAATGAGCGGATACAGCGTGCCGATCGGAAAATAGACAATGGCATACGCCGCGCCGATGACGAGCAGCGCGGTCATGCCCTTGACCTGCCGCAAAATGCGAAAGCCGTCCGCGGTCTCGTGCAGCACATGCTTGCGCGCGTGCGGCTGCTCTTCATGCGGCTGCTTGGGAATGGGGAGCGCCGCGAGCAACACGATGGCAAAGATCGCACCCGCCACATCGAGCAGGATGATGGCATTGAGATCCCACGCGCTGAACAGCACCGCGGCGAGCGCGGGGCTGAGGATCAGGGAGATCGCTTCAAAGCTCTGCGCGTAGCCCGCGTATTTGGTCAGTGACTCGCGCGGCACGATCGCGGGCGTGAGCGCTTGCAGCGCGGGATAATGAAACGCCGAGCCGAACGAGCGCAGGAACAGCACGACCAGAATAAGCCAAATCGGAATCTCTCCGAACAGGGTTCTCGCCGCAAGCACGACACCGAGCGCAGCGATGAAGGAGTCCGCCAGAATCATGATTTTCTTGCGGCTGTGCCGGTCGATGAACACGCCGATAAAGGTGCCGAGCACCGCCTGCGGCACAAACCCCACCAGTGTGGCGAACGACAGTACCGCAGCAGAGCCTGTTTTCTGCGTCATGTACCATACGATCGACATTTGCAGAATGGAGCTGGTTAGGAGTGATACCGCCTGCCCGCACCACAGAATAGCAAATTTTGTTTTCCAATTTTGAGATTGCAAGCGTCATCCCTCCTCAAATCCATTCCTGTCGCGAATGATGCTCTTCTTTGTCAGAAAACAAAAAGCATCTGCTTTCGTACATCCTTTCGTGGTGGAAGGGAACTCGCTCGAACCGCTGACCCTCTGCCGGTTGGTAGATTCCTCTCCCAGCCGTCCACCGAAAAGCACCAGAAAACAAAAAGCATCTACTTTCGTAGATGCTTTCGTGGTGGAAGTTAACGGGCTCGAACCGCTGACCCTCTGCTTGTAAGGCAGATGCTCTCCCAGCTGAGCTAAACTTCCAAATGGTGACCCGTGGGGGAATCGAACCCCCGTTACCGCCGTGAAAGGGCGGTGTCTTGACCGCTTGACCAACGGGCCAAGGGAAATGGTAGCGGTAATTGGACTTGAACCAATGACCTTCCGGGTATGAACCGGACGCTCTAGCCAACTAAGCTATACCGCCATATCTGTTCCCCGTCGCTCGTTTGCTGGCGACGTTGTTTATTATACAGCCGTTTTCCCGTTTTGTCAACAACATTTTTCATTTCTTTTATTTTTATTTTATTGTCAGTCCGACCTTGCGCGCGGTGTCCGCGTCGATGCGCCCCTGCGCAAGCAGCGCACTGCCCAACTTGTCACCGGACAGCGCGACCCACACGCGATGCGCCGCTTCGCCCAGAGTGGTATCCTGCGCGAAGCTCCACCCGGTCACCTGCTCGAGTGCAGCGCGCGCACTTTCACGCATCGGCTGCGCCATCTGCGCGGCACGCGGAGGCTCGGGCAGCAGGCCGAGATCATACAGGCGCTGTGCGTCGCCCAGGCTCTCCGGCAGCAGGCGCGCAATGAGCTTGTCATAAAACGCGCGATCCCACTGGTGGTCGGTCGCAAGCTGCTCCCCGTTCACAAGAAAATAGGTCGAGGACACCTTGTCTCCGCGATCGGGCACGGGGTCGTCGAACGTCGTGTCGACATACAGGATCTGATCGTACACACGCACCGCATTCCAACCGTGGTTCATCTTTTCGTCCGCAATATACACCGCATCCACGCCCGCCGCATCGCACAGCAGCATGTAGGAACGCGCATAGCCCGCACACACCGCTTTGCCGTCGACGAGCGCGCCGACCGCGGTAAAGGGCGCATCCGCCCCTGTGCCCTGCTCGAGCGTTTCGCTTGCGGCGGTATCGGTGTCATAGGTTGCATGACGCACGACATAGTCATGCAGCACACGCAACCGCTCGCGCAGGGTCATCGCGGGCGTCACGGCATGCTGTACGATGCCGCGCGCGAGCACCGCCGCCTGCTCCTGCGCCGCCTGATGCTCCACGAGGACGGAAACCTCCATCACGCCGTTTGCCTGCACGGTCGTGGACAGCGAAAAAGCGTAGGCCCAGGTCGCCTCCAGTGTGCGAAACAGCTCTGTGCGGTCGAGCGCGGGGTCGCGAAAGGTAAACGAGGTGTGCTGCGGCTCGCGCGCCATGGTCTCCCGCATGTACTGGGCGGCGGAAAACGCATCCACGCCGGTCGTCACGCCGCTCCACGGCAGAAACTCGGGACGGAACGTCCACACGGCACACAGTACCGCGACCGCGGCCAGCACGAGCGATAGGAATTTGCGCAGCATAGACTTCCCTCCCGATCAAAAAACGGCGAACGGCTACCGCCGCCCGCCGTTATGGTTTGTTTCGCAATCAGAGCATCTTGACCGTATAATAGACCGCCGACACGAACAGACACGCGAACGCGGCAAAGACCAGATAATATGCGACCTGCGCGCCCATTGCAACGCCGATCACGACCAGTGCCGCCATGAGGATGCCCGCGCCGATCATCGTCGGATAGGCGTGCGGTGCGGTGAACAGTTCGGTCATACGACCGTCGACCGGACCCTTGCAGCCCGTCTTGCGCACACGCAGCACAAGCGCGATCTGGATGGCGGCGAGCACGACCGCAACTACGGCGCAGCCCCATGCCGCCGAACGGTAATTCGTGGTGTCAAGCGCAACGCGCGCAAGCCACAGCAGCACCGCTGCGCCGCCGCAATCGAGCGCGACCACGAAAAATTCCCGCGGATAGGAATGATAGATCAGATAATAGACCGCGATGGCGGGCAGGATGACATAAAACAGCTTGATGCCCTGTACGCCGAGCACGGTGATGATGAACATCATGACTGCAATAACCGCGCCGACGAGCGCGATGCTGCGACCGCGCAGCAGGCTGTAGCGTGTGTCACGCTGCTGCTTGTTGTCCGATGTCCACTTGGCAAGCCCCGCAAGCGCGATGACGATGCCGATACCGCATACGACCTTTGCGATCGTCATGCCGAGCATCCATGTGCTGAGAACATTCATCACGCGGTAGAGCATCATGAGGCCCAAAACCCCGACAAGGCACAGCGAAAACACCGCAAGTACCTTGTTTGTGATATAATCCTTTTCATTCGGCTGTTTTTTTGCCGTCAAGAAAATCAACTCCCTAAATTTTGTTTTGCGTTCGTCACAGATCGCCGCATTCGTATAAAATGCAGGCGAGCGCAGCGATTGGCGCGGTCTCGCAGCGCAGAATGCGCGGTCCGAGGGAAACGCTCACCAAACCCGCGTGCTGTGCCTGCTGCGCCTCTTCCGGCGCGAAGCCGCCCTCAGGCCCCACCAAGATAGAGACCGTATGCGGCGTTCGGGCGGTCAGCGCGGCGCGCAGCCCATGCTCGCGTTCGCATTCGTAAAGCAGCAGCGCGGCGTCCGCCTGTGCGGCGGCGGCGAGTGCTTCCTCGAGCGAAAGCGCGGTATGGACGCGCGGAATGCGTCCCCGACCGCTCTGTTTTGCCGCTTCCGCGGCGATCTTGCTCCAGCGGTCGATCTTTTTTTCGAGCGTGCGTGCATCCGGACGCGACACGCAGCGCGCTGTCAGCACAGGTACGATGTCGGTCACACCGAGCTCGGTGGTCTTCTGCACGATGAGCTCCATTTTGTCACTCTTCGGCAGCGCCATGTACAGTGTCACGCGCGTGTGCGGCTCGCTCACCGAGGGTTGCGTCGTGCACACCCGTGCACGCACCGCCTCCGCGTCGACCTGATCGAGCACACAGCCGTGGTCAAGCCCGTCGCCGTCGCACACAGTCAGCTCGTCGCCGGGCTGCATGCGCAGAGACTTCGCGATATGGCGCGCATCCTCGCCGGTCAGTGTCAAATAGCCGTCCTGCGGCGCGTTTTCAGTGAAAAATCTGGGCATTGTTATCCCCTCGTTTTGAGATCCACTTTCCTATTTTAGCAAAGCGACCGTCAAATGTCCAGTGACTTGTAGAAAAAAACTCACATTTTACTGCGAAATTTATGCTTTTTGTACGGTAAAGCGCACCCAGTCACCCTTCTGCGCACGTTCACATACGGCAAACCCATTGTCGGTGAGCGCGCGCTCGACCTCGTCAGCGCGTTCCGACAGAATGCCCGAGCAGATGAGTGTGCCCCCTGCGCGCAGTTTGTCCGCAAACATCGCAGACATGCCGATGATCACGTCCGCGACGATATTCGCGACGATCACATCATAGCCGCCGCCGAGTGCCTGTGCGAGCGCGTCGTCCCGCAGCGCATCGCCGCACAAGCCCTGTCCGATCGAAACACCGTTCTTTTCCGCGTTTTCCTGCGCGGTCCGCAGACAATTCTCGTCGATGTCGACGACCGCCTGCACCTCGGCGCCGAGCATTGCCGCCGCGATCGCAAGGATGCCGCTGCCCGTGCCCATATCGAGTACGCGCTCGCCGCCGTGCAGCGCGCCCTCGAGCGCGGTCATGCAAAGCTGCGTGGTCTCGTGGCTGCCCGTGCCGAACGACGACGCGGGGTCGATCTCCAGGATCATACGGTCGTCATCTGCGTTATATTCCTCCCACGAGGGCTTGATGACAAAGCGCTCTCCGACCGGAAAGGGCTTAAAATATTGCTTCCAGCCCCATTCCCAATCCTCCTGCCGCACGACGCCGGTCTCGCAGGTGAGCCGTCCCCATGCGTGCTCGGTATCGAGCGCACGCAGGACGTCAAGTCCCGCACGCAGCCCGTCGAGCTGGCGCGCGCCCTCCTCGTCCTGTGTCAGGTAAATTTTGATCTTGGTCTCGCCGGTCGAACGCTCGCGCACGAGGTCCTCGTCGACATAGTCCCAATAAATTTCCGTATCCTGTAAAAAGTTTTCAAAATCCGCCGCGTCCTCGAGGACATAGCCCTCGATGCCAAGATCGTCAAGCGTGTTTGTCACCGCATCGACACCGGCGGTAGCGGTGTAGATCGTCACTTCGGTAAAGTCCATGCGCCACCCTGCCCTTTCGTTTTTTTATTTGGTTATTGTAACACCGTCGGGGAGTGTTTTGCAACGGCGTACACACAAACTGCACAGTATTTGCTGCATTCCGGCAGCATCGCTTAATAATAGACGCACGCGTGCGCCCTTTTGTTTCATGCCGCAGGAAATTTTTTCACATGCTGTGCAGCCGTGCGGCGTTTACAGCACGATCATGCCGTATTTTTCGGAGAAATATTTGAGGAGCGGCTCATCAAGCGGCCAGGTGCCGTCGTAGAGCGCTCGACCGGGATAGATGCGCAGCGCGGCTTCGAGCAGCTCGGGCTGCTCGGCGCACAGACACACCGGACGCGCGAGCATGAACACATGGGATTCAAACACCACAAGATCGTCCTCGGTCTCAAATTGCAGCTTGAGCGCGCCCGCATCGTCCTCGGCTTCGAGCAGGCGCTCGCTCAGGCGGCTTCCCACCTCGATCTCGTCGGAAATGTCGACGAGCGGGTCGAGAAAGTGCGCGTTTGTGCCGTCCGGCGCGAGCAGGAAATCGTCATGGTCGCGCGGCACAGGCGGCGCGGGCACATAGCTGCGCAGCGCGCGGCGTACCGCCTCGGTCTCCTCCGCACGGCGCGGCAGGAACAGCTCCGCGCTCGGAAACGGCAGCCCCTGCTCGATCCATGCCGCTTCGACGCGTGCGCCGAGCGAAATGCGTGCGTAGGGCGCGCATTTTTCCAGAGCGTCCGCGATGTCCTGCGCGGTCTCGCCGCTCAGGATGACCGTGGACACACCGATGCGCTGCAATACGCCGACCGCCGCGACGATATCCGTGCCGTAGGGCAGGATGCCGTCCTGTCCGACCGGAACCTCCGCCATCATCGTGCGCCCGCTTACATCGGTCGCGGCGATCACGGCACAGCGCAGCGAGGCAAAGCAATCCGTACCGCGCAGGTACAGCAGATTCGCCTGATCGGGAATGCCCTGCTTGAGGATCGTTTTGTACTGCGCAATGAGCGCTTCGGTCGAAATGTCTTCGTCCGGTCCGTGCAGGCACTCGAGCACCATGCCGACCGGCACACGCTCGCGCACCGCCTCCGCGACCGCGGCACAGTCCTGTGCGGACGCCGCAAGCGCGGCAGCGCAGTCGCTACCGCACGCGGTGTAGGCGGTCAGGTCTTCGGTTTCCGGCAGAATCAGGTATCCCCCGCATAAAGGGATCGGTTCCATGTCATATTCCTCCAAAAAATTCGTTTCGGGTGGTTGTCAGGACAAATTTGTCCACGTTCCGTCTGCGTTGACGCGGTACTGTGCGGGCTTTTCCGCAGCGGTTTTGCAGATAGCGAGCGCCGCAGCGAGCTGATCGTCCAGTTTCGAGGCATTCGATGCCTGCTGCTTTGCGCGTGCATCGAGCAGCGCAAGGGTGGACGGTGCTGCGCTCAGACCGGGCAGCAGCCCATTTGCAAGCTGGAAACGGCGCACCGCATCGAGTACGGCAATATCAAAGCCGTCCTGCGCACTGTCGAGGTAGCCGAGCAGACTCAGCCGCGCGGTCATCGCGCGCACCGCGTCGCCCCGCTGCCCGGGCAGCAGCGCGGTCTTGACGTCGAGCGCGGGCAGTTCGTCCGCGAGCGAGGTGGTCTTGCCGCTGTTTTTAAGTTGAATGTCGGGTTTTAATCCGGTTCCGTTGTATGCGCCGCGCTTGGGAAGCTGCATTTCCAGACTTGTGAGCACCAAAATCGAGCCGTCGGGCAACTGCATATGGTTTTGTCCCACGCCCTTGCCGTAGGTGGTCTCGCCGAGCAGCGTCGCCTCGCCCAGATCGGACAGCGAGCCCGCGACGATCTCGGATGCGGACGCGCTTCTGCCGTTGACGAGCAGGATGACCTTGTTCAGGCGCGGCCCACCGCCCGGGGTGTAGTATTGTTTGAGCCCGCCCTCATCCGCGCGTTCGCGCAGACCGAGGTAATAGCGCCCCTTGTCGGGTACGATGGTCTCGATCATGCGCTGCGCCATGTTGATGAGTCCGCCGCCGTTGTCGCGCAGGTCGATGATCGCGGCGCGTGTGTCCTTGGCGGCAAGCCCGTCCCAGATTTTCACGAACTTTGCGCTGTCCGTGTCGTTGCCGAACGCGGCAACGCGGATGTACTCCACGCCCTTGGCGAGCGTCTTACTCGAAACATGCTCGGGCGTGACCTCACGCCGTGTGACCGTAAAGGTCAGGGTCTTGTCCGCCCGCGTCACGGTGAGCACGACTGTCGTGTTCGCATTGCCGCGCAGCAGCTTGGTAATTTCCGTGTTCGTCATGCCCGCAATCGATTTGCCGTCCACCGCGGTCAGCACATCGCCCGCGCGCACACCCGCTTCATAGGCGGGACCGGATTCGTACACGTCCTCAAAACACGGCGTGCCGTTAAACATGGTCACACCGATGCCGACAAAGGTGCCGAGCGTCTGCCCGAAGCTGTCGGCATACTCTTTCGAGGTCATATAGTAGGAATATGGGTCGATGGACTGCATGATCTCATTGACGACCGCGGTGAATTCCTCAGGGTGCTTCTCGAAATACTGGTTGAAGTAGTCGCGCAGTACGTCCTTTTCCTCGGCGCCCAGGCTATACCAGTCAACGAGCTGCATGATGAAATCAAACTTTGTGTTGATGTCGATGGTCGCGTCCGAGCCGCTGCCATTCGCCGCAAGCACGTTGCCAAGCAGCAGCGACGCGGCGAGCAGCATCGCGGTCAGGCGCCGGAATGCTTTTTTCATGGAGTCTCCTTCTCGCAGAACCGGCAGCCGCGCCGGAGAAATTTACATGTGTTCGGGCGCTTCGACACCGATGATGGTCAGCGCGTTGCGGATTGCCTGACGCGCCGCATCGACGAGCACCAGGCGAGCGTCCCGCACGGCGGGCTCTGCGTCCTTGATACGGCAAGCGTTATAGAAGCGGTGGAACAGCGTGGCAAGCTGCACCGCATACTTATTGATCTTGGACGGGTCGCGGCTGAGCGCGGACTGCGTGATCTCCTCGGGCAGCATGGCGATCTGCTTGATGAGCGCGCGTTCCTCATCCGCAGTCAGCACGTTAAGCTCGACCTTGGCCGCGTCCGGCATGGCGACGCCCGCCTCCGCGACGCCGCGCAGCACGCTTATGATACGCGCGTGTGCATACTGGACATAGTAGAGCGGGTTGTCCGAATCCTGCTTGACCGCAAGATCGAGGTCGAACTCCATCTGGGTGTCCGCCGCGCGCGAGTTGAAGAAGAAGCGCGCCGCGTCGACCGGGATCTCCTCGAGCAGGTCGCGCAGGGTCAGGCTCTTGCCGGTACGCTTGGACATACGCACCACCTCGCCGCCCTGCATCATGCGTACGAGCTGCATGAGCACGATCTCCAGTCTGTCCGAACCGTCCAGACCGAGCGCGTCGAGCGACTTTTGCAGACGGGCAACGTGACCGTGGTGGTCTGCGCCCCAGATATTGATGACACGGTCAAAGCCGCGCGTGTCGAACTTGTTGCGGTGATACGCGATGTCCGCCGCGAAGTAGGTGTAGAAACCGTTCGCGCGGCGCAGCACATCGTCCTTGTCGCAGCCGAACGCGGTCGAGCGCAGCCACAGCGCGCCGTCCTGCTCGTAGGTCGCGCCCTTGGCGGTCAGCTCGTCGCAGGTTTCGCGCACAAAGCCGCTGTCATGCAGCGTGGACTCGCGGAACCACACGTCATAATGGATCTTATAGCGCTCCAGATCTGCCTGCATGCGCGCAATGTTGGTCGGCAGACCGTACTCGACGATGGTCTGCCGGCGTTCGTCCTCGCTCAGCGCGAGCAGCTTGTCGCCGTGCGCGAGCACCAGATCGTGCGCAAGCTCGCGGATATCCGCGCCCTGATACCAGCTCTCGTCAAAGACGATCGCGTCCTCACCGCGCAGCTCCTGAATGTAGCGTCCCTCGACCGAATGGGCGAACTTATCGACCTGATTGCCCGCATCGTTGATGTAAAATTCGCGCGTGACCTCATTGCCCGCCCAGTCGAGCACCTCGGCAAGGCAGTCGCCCAGCACGCCGCCGCGCGCGTTGCCCATGTGCATGGGGCCGGTGGGGTTCGCAGAAACGAACTCGACCATGATCTTTTCCGGCTTGGCGGACTGGGTGCGGCCATAACGCTCGCCCATCGTGCCCACCGCGCGCAGCGCTTCGCCGTACCATGCCGCGCCGAGGGTAAAGTTCATAAAGCCCGGACCTGCAATCTCGATCTTGTCAAACGCCGAGCCCTCGAGCGCCATATGCGCGACGAGCGCTTCCGCGATCTTGCGCGGAGGCAGACGCAGCGCCTTGGCACACTGCATGGCAAAGGTGGATGCCCAGTCGCCGTTCGTCGCGTCCTTGGGAGCTTCCGCACTGACCGCGGGCACCTCGCCCTCGGGCAGGGAGCCATCTGCCACTGCCGCGCGATACGCCGCCTCGACGACCGCACACACCTGCTGTCTCGCGTTTTCAATCAGATTCATGTGTTCACTCTCCGTTATGTTCTATCTTTTTATAACTATTTGTTTTCAGTTTTGTTCTGTGGCGTGACGACCATCTCAAAATGATGCCGCCCCGCAACGTTCTGGTCGATCTCGATCGTATAGTCGATCGCCAGCTCGCCGCCGCGCGCACCGATCGTGTTGTACACGCGCGACGCGTGCGTCGAGATCGTGAGCATACCGAAGCCCGTATCGTACAGCCCGACCTGCCGTTCGCCCTCGGTGAACTGCATATGAGAGGGATAGGTGCCCGTGCGGATGAGCGTGACGCTCTTGCCGTCGAGCTTGACGGTCGTGCGCGTGCCGTTGAGCCCGGTCAGCTCGCTCTCGTCGTAGGAGACATAGAACTTGCCCTGCCGCTCGTAGAGCGAGGCGCAGGTGACCAGCTCGACATGCTCCTCGTCGCTGCCTTCAAAGCGCTGTGTGCTGCTGATCGCAGCCAAAACCTGTGTTTTCAAATAACTTCCTCTTTATCTCTGTCGGAACACTCAATACGCCGCGATGTCCACGAGCGCGGCGCGCTCGGTCACGTCCTCCTGCAGGAACAGGCGCGCGAGCTGGGTGAAGCTGTCCGGATCGTCGGACACGAAATACTGCGTCTGACCGTGCGTGTGCGCGGCGGGCGTAACCGCGCGGCGCACCGCGTTCGCCGCCTCCGCACCGGAATCGACCAATGTGACGCCCGCGCCCATAAAGTCCGCGATCACGTCGTGCAGCAGCGGATAATGCGTGCAGCCGAGCACGAGCGTGTCTACCCCTGCGTCCTTCATGGGCTGCAGATATTCGCGCACGACGGTCTCGATGACCACGTCGCCGCGTGCCACGCGTCCGTTCTCGACGAGCGGGACAAACAGCGGACACGCGCGCGTGGTCACGGTGAGCGCGCTGTCGAGCGCGCGCAGGCTGCGCACAAAAATGTCGCTGCGCACGGTCGCCGCAGTCCCGATGACGCCGATGCGTCCGTTTTTTGTCACCTGCCGCGCCTTCTCGCAAGACGGCTCGACCGTGCCGAAAATCGGTACATCAAACTCGCCGCGCACGGTGTCGAGCGCCGCCGCGGAAGCGGTGTTGCATGCGACGACGATCGCCTTGAGGTCGCGCTCGAGCAGGAAACGGATATCCTGACGGGTGTACTTGATGATGGTATCGCGTCCGCGCGTGCCGTAGGGCACACGTCCGGTGTCACCGAAGTAGATGATGTTCTCGTCCGGCATGATCTCGTGCAGCCGGCGCACGGCGGTCAATCCGCCGAGACCGGAATCAAACACGCCGATCGCTCTGTTGTCCATGTCAGCGGGCCTCCTGCGCCAGCTCGATCAGCTTGTCGAGCAGCTTGGGGTACGGGATGCCGCCGTTTTCAAACAGCTTGGGGTACATGCTGATGCCCGTGAACCCGGGCATGGCGTTGAGTTCGTTAAAGACGACCTCGTCACCCTGGTAGGTGCAGAAAAAGTCGACGCGCGACAGTCCGCGGCAGCCGAGCGCGCGGTACACGCGGATCGCGGCGTCGCGCGCCGCCTCGCTCGCGGCATCGGAGATGTGCGCGGGGATATACAGTGCGGAGGATTCGTCGTTATACTTCGCGTCAAACGTGTAGAACGTCTGGGTCGGCGCGATCTCCCCGACGGTCGAGGCGACCGGGCACGCGTTGCCGAGCACCGCGACCTCGATCTCGTGACCGCTGATGAACTCCTCAACAAGCACCTTTTCGTCCCACTTGAACGCTTCTTCCAGTCCCTCGCGCAGTGTCAGTTCGTCCTCGGCGCGCGTCACGCCGACCGACGAGCCGGACGAGCACGGCTTGACGAAGAGCGGGAAGCCGCCGAGCGTTTCGATTGCTTCGCGCACGACACGGTCCGCGTCATGGCGGAACGCATTGCCCCGCGCCAGGTAAAACGCCGCCTGACGCACCCCTGCCGCCTGCACGAGCACCTTGGTGATGCTCTTATCCATGCTGTTTGCCGACGCAGCGACGCCGCAGCCGACATAGGGGATGCCCGCAAGCTCGAGCAGGCCCTGCACCGTGCCATCCTCGCCGCCGATACCGTGCAGCACGGGGAACACGCAGTCCGCACGCACGATTTCGGGTGCGCCGTCCTCGCGCAGCACGACCAGACCGTGGGTCGCGCGGTCGGGCGACAGGAACGCGCGGCGCAGCGGCTCGTGCTCCCATGCGCCGGACTGCACCTTGTCAGGATCCGCGTTTTCGTACAGATACCACGCGCCCTCCGCGGTGATGCCGACTGCATACACGCGGTATTTCTCGCGGTCGAGATTGCGCAGCACGCTCGCCGCCGAAATACAGGAAATATCATGCTCGGACGAGACACCGCCGAATAAAACCACTAAATTCATAGCCCATTTACCTCTTTTAAGCCTTTTCAGCATTTTGCGCATCTATGCAGTTTCTAGTATACGACAAACCGCGTAAAAAAACAAAACCTTTTTTGCGTAATCTTGCGCCCTATCCAGACGATTTTCTGTGCAATCGGACGAAAAAACCGGTTTTCCCTGTATCCTGCACGCCGGTGTCCGCGCCCGCCCCGCAATTCTGAACATTTTATGAATCCGAATAGAACCTGCTTGACAGGCAATATTATACCGCATATACTATTGTCACAAAGCAAAACAAAGCTTACGAAAGGAGGCGGATCCCGTGGCGAGTTTCCAGATCGCCGCCTCGCTGCTCGATGCGATCGTGCTGTCGGTCGTGGCGCGCGCAGGCACGGAAGGCACCTATGGCTACCGCATCACACAGGACGTGCGGCAGGTGATGGACGTTTCGGAATCGACCCTCTATCCCGTGCTGCGGCGGCTGCAAAAAAACGGCTATCTCACCGCCTACGATCAGGAGTGCGCAGGGCGCAACCGGCGCTACTACCGGCTGACGGGCACGGGCGATACGCAACTGACGGACTATCTCATCGAGTGGCGCGACTACCGGGACCGGGTCGAAACTGTATTTTTCGGAGGGCAAACAAATGAACAAAGCTGAATATCTGGCGGCGCTGCGGCGGGCGCTCTCCTGTCTGCCGTCCGAGGAGCAGGAGAACGCGCTGCGCTACTATGAGGAGTATTTTGACGACGCGGGGCCGGAGAACGAGGCGCGCGTCATCGCGGAGCTGGGCGATCCCGCGAGCGTGGCGCAGGCGATCCTGAACGACTACCGCGAGGTCGGCGCGGCGACCGTGCCGCAGGGCGCGGGGCTGAAGCGGCGCGGCATTTCGCCGTGGGCGCTGCTCGTCATCGTGCTGCTCGCGATCCCGCTCGGTCTGCCGCTGCTCGGCATGGGCGTCGGACTGCTCGTCGCGGTGCTCGGCGTGCTCGCGGCGATCGCGGTCGTGCCCCTTGCGCTCGTCGTGGTCGGGATCGCGCTGTGTTGGGCGGCGTTCCCCGTGCTTTTTGTCTCGCCCGCTTCCGCAGTGCTCACACTGGGCGGCGGACTGGTGTGCGCCGCGATCGGGCTGCTGCTCGGCGCACTGTTTTTCAAGCTGCTCTCGCTGTTCGTGCCGCCCCTCGTGCGCGGCTTCGTCCATTTGTGCCGCAAACCGTTTGAAAGGAAGAAACAGGTATGAAAGGATTTGTAAAGGCTGCCTGCGCGGTGCTCGCACTCGGTGTGGTGCTCGGCGGCGCGGGCTGGGCGTTCGGCGGGCGACCGCTCGACGCGCAGAATATCCCCATCATGCGCTGGGCAGGTCGTGCACTGTCCAATCTGCCGTTCGGCTGCGGCGTGTATGCGGATTACGATTGGGATAACGACGGCTACGGCTGTGCACCCTATTCTGACCGGTACGAAAATGAGAACGATAGAGACTATGGTCCCTATTACAATGATAACGGCGGCTACGGCCGCCGCGGTATGATGATGGGCTGACACGCCCGGGAGGAAAAAAAGATGAACGATAAAAAGCTGTTTCGCAGCACGGTCGACCGCAAGCTGTGCGGTGTGTGCGGTGGTCTGGGCGAATATTTCAACATTGATTCCACGATCATTCGACTGCTGTGGGTGTTCCTGTGCATTCCGAGCTTCGGTACGGCGGTGCTCGCGTATATCGTCGCGGCGATCGTCATGCCGGAGGTATAACGCAGGGGGCAACCGTGTAAAAAGGAGCGCACATGCGCTCCTTTTCCCTTGACAGGGATGTATCCGACGTGCTATACTGACAAAAAATACATAAGGGCATGAGGTTCGCCCTGCGCTCGATGCGCGAACCGCCGATCGGCTGATGACTTCTGCAACGTTGTTTGCAGGATAGTTATCGGCTTTTTTGTTTGCCCGAAAGGAGTTCCCCCCTATGCTCACCTCACTCGCGCTCATTTTTCTGTTCGGTCTCATCACCGGCGGGCTGTGCAAGCGGCTGCGGCTGCCCGCGCTGCTCGGCATGCTGCTGACCGGCGTGGTGCTCGGCCCCTATGTGCTGAACCTGATCGACCGGTCGCTGCTCGACATCTCCGCGGCGCTGCGGCAGCTTGCCCTCGTCGTTATTCTGGCGCGCGCCGGACTGTCGCTCGATCTCGGCGTGCTGCGGCGCGCGGGTCGACCCGCGGTGCTGCTGTGCTTTGTGCCCGCATGCTTTGAGATCGTCGGTGCGACCGTGCTCGCGCCGGTGCTGCTCGGTGTCACGCCCATCGAGGGCGCGGTCGTCGGCTCGGTCATCGCGGCGGTATCGCCCGCGGTCGTCACACCGCGCATGCTGTCGCTCATGGAGCGCGGTCTGGGGCAAAAGCACGCGATCCCGCAGATGATCCTCGCGGGGGCATCGGTGGACGACGTATTCGTCATCGTCATGCTGACCGTGACGACCGGACTCGCCGCGGGCGGCGGCTTTTCCCCCGCCACGCTGCTCACCGTGCCGGTGTCCATTGCGCTCGGACTGGTCGCGGGCGTGCTGTGCGGCATCGGCTACGCAAAGTTTTTCCAGCTTGTGCACGCGCGTGACTCGGTCAAGGTGCTCACGCTGCTGTCCATCGGTTTTCTGCTGCTCGCGCTCGAAACCACCCTCAAAACGGTCGGCGTGCCGCTTTCCGGCATGCTCGGCATCCTTGCAATGGGTGTGACCGCGCTGCGTATCGACCCCGTGCGCGCGGAACGCGTGTCCGCGAAGTTCGGACGGCTGTGGGTCGGCGCGGAGATCCTGCTGTTCGCGCTCGTCGGCGCAGCGGTCGATCTGTCCTATGCGGCGGCGGCAGGTCTGGCGGCGGTCGTGCTCGTGTTTGGCGCGCTGCTCTTCCGCATGGCGGGCGTGGGCGCATCGGTCGCGGGCACACAGCTCACCCCCAGGGAGCGGCTGTTTTCCGCGATCGCCTACACGCCGAAGGCGACCGTGCAGGCAGCGGTCGGCGGCGTACCGCTCGCGATGGGGCTTGCCTGCGGCAATCTGGCGCTCACCGTTGCGGTGCTGTCCATCGTACTGACCGCGCCGCTCGGCGCAGCGCTCATCGATGCCACCGCGCCCCGTCTGCTCACCCACGACGGCGACATGTAAAATGTAAACTTTTCCGCTGCGTACGCGATTTGGTTTTGCGCTTTTCCGCGCCCCATGTTATACTATATCAAGTAACGATTGAAAATTTGGAGGGCGCAAGCCATGTTCAAACAGGATAACGAAGAGAAAAATTCCAACGATCTGCTGACCGATCTGACCGAGCGCACCGGTCTGACCTTTGATGAGGAGCCTGCGCGCGACGAGCGGTTCGATCTGGGCGACGCCGCACCCGCCGATGCGCCTGAGGCGCCGACCGAGACCGCGCTGACCGCGCACGCGGATACGCTCCCCGAAACGCAGGAGGAACCCGATGCCCTCCCCGCCGAGGAGGAAGAAGAGCCGGAGATCGACCCGCTCGATGTGCGCGTATTCGGTCTGCCGCGTTTGCAGTTCTGGGGCGTGACGATGGGTATCGGTGTGGGCTATATTGTACACGGTTTCCTCGGCATGGTCATCACCAAGCCCTTCAGCGTATGGTGGCCCGCGATCGCGTGCGCTGCGATCGGCTATTTCATCACCGGTCGCATGCATAAGCAGCGTGTCGCCGCGCGCGACGCAGAAAATCAAAAAAATTCCTGATATTGCAGTCCCGTCCTTGTGGCGGGACATTTTTTTACCGAATTGACATCGAATCCCGACAAAACCTGTTGGCATGTACCCCCTTTGTTTGCTATACTGGAATCAACAAATGGGATTTGGGAGCAACAGGAAAGGAGGGTCACGGCTATGACGGTCGAAGAAACGATCGCGGCGCGTGTTTCGCGCCGCAGTTATCTGCCCGCGCCGCTGTCCCCCGCGGAAAAAGCGCGACTGGAGCGGCGCATCGGACAGTTTCGGTCGGCGGGCGTGCGCATCGAACTGGTCGAGGACGGCGCGGCGGCATTTGCGCGGTTTGGCAAAAGCTACGGTTTATTTTCGGGTGTACATACTTTCGCCGCACTCATCGGTCGCGCAGACGACCCTGCAAGCGGTGAAAAACTGGGGTATTACGGCGAGCTGCTCGTGCTCGAGGCGACCGGTCTCGGGCTTGGCTCGTGTTGGGTCGGCGGCACCTATGATCCGGATGCGTGTCCATGCGCGCTCGCGCCCGGCGAAACGCTCAAATGCGTCATTGCGCTCGGCAGTTGTGCACAAAAACGCGGCGTCAAGGAATCGCTCATCTATCGCTTCGCGCGGCGGGGCACCAAGGATCTCGAGCAGCTCTACACCGCAGACGACCCCGTCCCCGCATGGTTTCTCGAGGGCATGCAGGCGGTGCGCCGCGCACCGAGCGCATTCAACAAGCAGCCGGTGCAGTTTTGCTTTGCGCGCGGCGGGGTGACGGCTTCCGTTCCCGATCTCGCACAGCACCGCGACCTCGACCTCGGCATCGCCAAGGCGCATTTTGCGCTGCCCGCAGGCGGACGTTGGGGCTGGGGCAACGGTGCGGCATTTGACAAACAGGCGCGCGGACAGTACGGCATGGAGGTATCCAAGGCAGTCGACGCGCTGCTTGCCGCACAGGAGCAGGTGCCCGTTTAACGCTGCATATACAGATAAAAACAGCCCCGACCAGGTTTGGTCAGGGCTGTTTTTCATGTCTTAATTAAAGTAGACGAGTTCGGGATCAGGCTTTTTCGCGCGGGTGATCTCGGTCGCGTAGAGCACCGGACCGTCGCCGCGATACTGCGGATAATACTCGGTCTTGATGCGCGCGGTCACGGTGACCCAGTCCTCCTGCTGATACTGCGCCGCCTCGGGGCTGTGGCACAGGAAGCCGACGAACGTCACATCGTCCGCGCAGCACACCATCGCAAAGCGGCCGGGCACGAACACATCTGCGGGGAAATCCTTGGATTTGTACACCATACCCGTGATTTTCACCGTCTTGTCCGTGTACTTTTCGGGGTCGTTCATCGCGTCGACGTACCACAGACCGAAATCCAGATCGGACACCTCGATCACGGGCGCGTCCAGATCGAACGGCAGCTCGGTGTTGTCCATATAGTCCTCCGGCTCGCCGTTCTCATCCTCGAAGAAGATGTTCGCGCGCGGATTCATCGCGCGGATGTTCTTCGCGCGAATTTTTTCCTTCTCCGCGTCGGATGCGCGGTTAAAGACGACCATGTCCGCATTCGTGATATGGTCGAACATACGCGGACCCATGTTCTGGGAGTACAGCTCCCACGTCGCGGCGTTGACCGTCGTGACGATCTGGTACACCGGCCAGCTCTCCGGCAGGCACTTTTCGGGCAGATCGGCAATTTCCCACATGCCGTTCCACTCGATGATCGCGCGATCGGGCTTGTACTCCATCGCGAGCTGCTCAAAGTATGCGGGCGTGAGCATGCTCATATCGTCGATGACGATCGCGACCGTATTGGTGCGGCGCAGCAGCACCTCGTCGAGCGCCTCCTCGCCCTCCTCGCACAAAAGATAGAGGGTGCGCTCCCCCTGCGTAAAGTTGGGATCGTCGAGCACTTCGCGGATAAAACTGGTCTTTCCGCTCTCTAAAAAGCCCGAAAATACATAAACCGGAACTTCAAAATCCATGTTGTTTTCTCCTTATCCGAGGCGGAACAGCGACTGAATGTGCGCTTCGTTCAGGTTGGAACCGATGACGCACAGCCGTCCGGTGTAGTCCGCCGCGCCGTCGCGCACCTCGCCCTCGCCGGGCACATAGTCAAAGTTGAGCCAGCCGCCCTGGGTGCAGGGCACGATGCCCTTCGCGCGCAGCACCATGCCGCATTCCGCGCTGTCAAGCTGCTCCAGGATGTGCGTCAACTCGTCGCGGCTGTACTGATGCGGCGTTTCCGCACCCCAGGAGGTGAACACCTCGTCCGCGTCGTGGTGATGATCGTGGTCGTGGCAGCCGCAGGTGCAGCCCGCGCCGTGCGCGTGATGGTGCGCCTCGTGCGCGTGAGCATGCTCATGCTCGTGGCAGCCGCAGCCGCAATCCGCATCATGCTCGTGATGGTGGTCCTCATGGTCGTGATGATGCGCATGCTCGTGCGCATCGTGGTCATGGCAGCCGCAGGTGCAGTCCGCGCCGTGCTCATGCTGATGTTCCTCGTGCGCGTGAGCATGCTCATGCTCATGGTGGTGATGATGGTGCGCCTCGTGCGGCTGGGCGATCAGCTCCGCGAGCATTTCGTCCGCCAGCGAGTGCGACGATTCCATCGCGCTCAGGATCTGTGCGCCAGTCAGCTCGTTCCACGGCGTGGTTACGATGCGCGCCTTAGGGTTGTGCTCGCGCAGCAGCGCGACCGCCGCATCGAGCTTATCCGCCGAGATCTCCGCGGTGCGTGTGAGCAGGATGGCGCACGCGGATTCGATCTGATTGAGGTAAAATTCGCCGAAATTGCGCACATACATGCGGGTTTTGGAGGCGTCTGCGACGGTCACAAAGCTGTTGAGCGTGACAGGCAGATCGCGCGCGACGCCCTCAACCGCGCGGATGACATCGGACAGCTTGCCCACGCCGGACGGCTCAATGAGGATGCGGTCGGGCGTGTACTGCTCAATGACCTTGCGCAGCGCCGCGCCGAAATCACCGACGAGCGAGCAGCAGATGCAGCCCGAGTTCATCTCGGTGACCTCGATGCCCGCGTCCTTGAGGAAGCCGCCGTCGATGCCAATCTCACCGAATTCGTTTTCGATGAGCACGACCTTTTCGCCGGTCAGCGCCTCGGAGAGCAGCTTCTTGATGAGCGTGGTCTTGCCCGCGCCGAGGAAGCCGGAAAGAATATCAATTTTTGTCATGGTAACATGCTCCTTTTATTTTGCGTAGACCAAATGGGTCCATATTTCCACTCTGCCCTTTATTTTACCCCGCGCGTCTGCCAAAAACAAGCGCGCGGTAAAAAAATTCACGGTTTGGACATGATTTACAGCCGGCTGCGGCGAAAGTTTGCGGGCGACACGCCGACCTTGTTCGTGAACGAGGTGATAAAGTTGACCTCGCTGCGGTAGCCCACCCGATAAGCGATCTCCCCGACGGTCAGGTCGCTGCCGTGCAGCAGCACCTTGGCGCGGTCGATGCGGTGCAGCACGATGTATTCATGCGGTGAAAACCCCGTGGACGAGCGGAATTGCCGCGAAAAGTGCGACGGGCTGAGATTGACCGCAGCGGCGATGCGCTCGACCGGCAGCTCATCGAACAGGTGCGCACCGATATACGCCAGCGCGGCGGCGATGGGCGCGGCATGGGTCTCTCGCGGCGGCTCGGGATAGAGCAGCGCGCACAAAATCGCATAAATTTGTCCGGAATAGTCGACCTCGCGCAGCGGCGCGCCGCTTTTCTGGCTCGCGACGAGCGCGGTCAACTGCCGCTCGATCGGGCTGCCGCCGCACAGTGTCAGAATATGCCTGCCTCCGTTTTTCAGTCGGATCTCGTCAAACAGCGCGCGCGAATTTGCGCCGTCGAAGTGCAGCCAGATGGTTTCTGCATAGTTTTCCACCCAAAAACGGTGGGGCTTGCGGCAGTCGACGAGCGCACACTGTCCGCGTCCCGCCGCGCCGATCGCGCCGTCCGCGTCAAACGACATCGCGCCCTCGCGCACATAGACCAGATAGAAGTTTTTATGGCTCTCCTCCTGCCCGACGGCGCAGGTGTAGCGGAAATCATACTGCGCGTCGCAATAATAATGCCCGCAGCGCGTGAGATAGAAAAAAATGCGCCGCGCCGCCGCGGACGGCGTGGCGAAAAACCGCTCGGAACGCGGCAGCACGCCCGCCTCCCCCAGTACCTTCATGTCGCTCTCCCCCTTCTGTTTGCCAGTATAACACAGATAGCATAAAATATAAATGACCTGCGGCATTTCTTTATTGCATATGCGCGTTTTTTTCCGTAAACTAAGTAACATAAGGCAGATAGAACAGTGTTTTGGAGTGAATTGACATGGTAAAAGATAAGAATTTTTATAAAACTTTTGCCATTTTGACCCTGTCGCTCGCGCTGCAAAACCTGCTGACCTACAGCGTGAACCTCGCAGACAATGTCATGCTCGGGCAGTACAGCCAAGCGGCGCTCAGTGGCTCGTCGCTGTGCAACCAAGTGCAGTTTTTGCTGCAAATGCTCGTTGTCGGCGCGGGCGAGGGCGCGGTCGTCATGGGTGCACAGTACTGGGGCAAGAAAAACCTCGCGCCGATCCCGCACATCATCGGGTGCGCACTGCGCTTTGGGCTTGCGCTTGCGGCGGTGCTGTTTGTCATCGTGCTGCTGTTCCCCGCGCAGCTGCTCGGTCTGCTGACCACGAGCCAGAGTGCGATCGAGCAGGGCGTGCAATATTTTCGCATCATCTGCTTTACCTATCTCATTTTTACGGCGACGAACATTCTGGTCGCGTCGCTGCGCTCGATCGGCGTGGTCAAGATCGGCTATATGATCTCCGCATCCACGCTGTGCATCAACATTTGTCTCAACTACTGTCTCATTTACGGCAATTTCGGCTTTCCCGAGCTGGGTATCCGCGGCGCGGCGATCGCAACGTTGGTCTCGCGCACGGTCGAGCTGCTCATCGTGATCTGGTATCTCAAATTTCGTGAGCACACGCTGCATCTCACGCTGCGCAAGCTGCTCTTCATCGACCGTTCCTATGTGCACGATTATGTGCACGTTTCCCTGCCCGTGCTGCTCAATCAGGCGCAGTGGGGCCTTGCGCAGATGGTGCAGACCGGCATCCTCGGTCACCTCGGCGACGCGGCGATCGCGGCAAATGCCATCGCGGTGATCGTGTTTCAGGTGCTCTCGGTCGTCGCCTACGGTGCGGCGAGTGCGTCGGGCATCGTGGTCGGCCGCACGATCGGTGAGGGGCGTGAGGACTTCCTGCGTCCGCTCGTGCGCACGCTGCAAGTGCTCTTTGTAACGATCGGGCTGTGCTCGGGCGCGCTCATCTTCCTTGCGCGCACCCCCATTCTCACACTGTATCGCATCACCCCCGAGGCGCACGACCTCGCCATGCAGTTCATGGCAGTGCTCGCGCTGACCACGGTGGGCACCGCTTACCAGATGGCATGCGACAACGGCATTATCCGCGGCGGCGGCGACACGAGCTTCAGCGCGAAAATGAACCTCATCAGCATGTGGTGCATCGTGGTCCCCGGCGCGGCGCTTGCGGCGTTCGTGTTCGAACTTCCGCCGGTCGTTGTGTTTTTCTTCCTCAAATGGGACCAGCTTTACAAGGCGATACCGGTCGTTTTGCGTCTGCGCAGTTGGAAATGGGTCAAAAAAGTGACCCGCGCGGACGCGTAAATCACGCTCTCATCATCTCTCTCTTCTCTCGCGGAGATTCTGCATTGCAGCGTCTTCGCGAGAATTTTTTTGAGAATTTTTTGACAAAGTGCTTGACGACCGGCGCATGTCGTGGTATCATGCAAACAGTTAGCAAGCGCTAACTACCGGAGTGCTTGCCCTCCTTATTTTGAGACACGATGTTAATCACCGCTAACTTTCTAAGGAGGCTCCCTCATGCGTATTGTCATCGTCGGCGGAAACGACTGTATGATCTGCCGGTACAAAGCCGTTTGCAGCCGCTACGGGTGCAGCGCGAAGGTCTTTACGCAGATGCCCAACGCGCTCAAGAAGCAAATCGGCTCGCCCGATCTGCTCGTCGTTTTCACCTCGACCGTATCCCACAAGATGGCGCAGTGTGCACGCGCCGAAGCCGAGCGCACGGGCGCAAAGCTCGTGCACTGTCACTCCGCAAGCATTTCCGCACTGGGGCGCGTGCTCGATAAGCAGTGCGCCGCGTGCTGAGAGAGGTGTGCCATGTTTGAACGTCTGCTGACCCGGCACTGTGCCCCCCACCCTCGCGGCGTATGGCTATCCGGCGGACGATGTCGCCGCCGCTCTCTCCTGCCAGCAAGAACGCGGAAAGCTGCACCGATCTCGACCGTGCACTCGCCTAAGGCATACATTTTGTGCTTCCTCTCATTTTTCACCAAAAAACCGCTCCGCGACTGCATCGTCGCGGAGCGGTTTTGCGTTACGGCTTCATCCCCTGTGCAGTTATGTCTGTGCCGCCGTACCGGCGAGCGATACCGTGGGCGTGTCGTCGTTCCATGTCACGGTCTCCTCCCATCCCGTCGTTCCATTTTTTGTGTGTCTTTACTGATAGGATGTATGAGCATGCCAAAAAGTTCGTGCGTTTCCAAAAAAATTCCAGTATTTTGTATTGCTGTTTTTTGCCGCTCTCATTCCTTAAATTTCTCATAATCTTGCTGTTTGCGCATACCCGACGGCACGCGCGTGTGCTATACTAAACGATAGACCTTATTATTCCCGCAAAGGAGACGAAGTTATGTTTTTAGATGCCGCCCTACAGCCCGTCATGGACGCGCTCAGCGGCTTTCTCGTGAAAAATCCGCTCGTCGGGCAATGGTACACCGCGTTTTCGCGCTTTGTGTTCCCCGTGCTCGCGATCTGGATTCTGACCGCGTCCATCCGCTCGCTGCTGCGCGCGGATGTCGAGCCGGAGACCTGGGGCTATCTCGCGCTGCCAAACGGCGACCGCGTGCCGCTCACCCACTGGGAAAACATCCTCGGGCGGGCGAAATCCGCCGACATCGTGCTCAGCTATCCGTCGATCTCGCGCAATCACGCCGCGCTCATCCGTGCGGCCGACGGCTCGTGGGCAATTTACGACCTCGGCTCGACGGGCGGCACCCGCGTCAACAAGCTCGCGGTCGACGGCGTGGCCGCGGTCGAGGAGGGGCAGACCATCGAGCTTGGCGGTGTGCCCGTCGTGCTGCTGCCGCTGCCGGCAGGCGCGCGGCAGGAACAGATCGCTGAGCGGCGCGCGCGCAGCCGTCCCGCCTCTCCGTGGGGCCCGCTCGTACTGCTCACCGTTTTTCAGCTTCTGACCGGCTTGCAGCTCATCGTCGCCAAGGGCGTCGAGCTGACCGCGCTCGTGCCGGGCGTCATGCTCGGTATGATGATCGTCGAGTGGGGCTATTACCTCACGCTGCGCGTGCTGCGGCGCGTGGGCTTTGAAATGGAGACCATCGCGTTCTTTCTATCCACGCTGTCGCTCGCGGTCACCGCGTCCTCCGCGCCCGACGCGCTTGCCAAGCAGTTTGGTGCGCTCGTCGCGGGGCTGCTGCTGTTTTTGCTGCTCGGCTGGTTCCTGCGCGATCAAGATCGTGCGGTGCGCGTGCGGCCGCTCGCGGTCGTCATTGCGGTCATCCTCTTCGGCGTGACGCTCGTATTTGCCGACAGCGTATACGGCGCGCGCAACTGGATCCGTGTCGGCGGCTTCTCGTTCCAGCCGTCCGAGCTCATCAAGATCGCGTTCGTGTGGGCGGGCGCTGCGACAATGGAGCGCCTGTTCGCGCGTCGCAACATCACGCTGTTCATCCTGTTTTCCGGCTTCTGTTTGGGCTGTTTCGCGCTGATGAGTGATTTCGGCACCGCCGCCATCTTCTTTATCACGTTCCTCGTCATCGCGTTTTTGCGCTCGGGCGACTGGGCGACGCTTGCGCTCATCTGCGGCGGCACGGTGTTCGCGGGCATGATCGTGCTCAAGTTCAAGCCCTATATCGCGCGGCGCTTCGCGGTGTGGGGACACGCATGGGAGTTTGCGTCCACGACAGGCTTTCAGCAAACGCGTACAATGTCGGCGTCCGCCTCGGGCGGTCTCATCGGCGTGGGTGCGGGCAAGGGGTGGCTCCACCGCATCGCAGCGGCGGACACCGATCTGGTTTTCGGCATGCTGTGTGAGGAGTGGGGGCTCATCATCGCGGTGCTCAGCGTGCTGTGCATCGTGACGCTCGCGGTGTTTGCGGTGCGCGCCTGCCGCGCGGGACGCGGCGCGTTCTACACGATCGCGGCATGCGCGGCGACCTCGCTGCTCGTGTTCCAGACCATTCTGAACGTGTTCGGCGCGGTCGATCTGCTGCCGCTGACCGGCGTGACCTTCCCCTTCGTGTCGAACGGCGGCTCGTCGATGCTGTCGGCGTGGGGGCTGCTCGCCTTTCTAAAAGCGGCGGATACACGGCAAAACGCATCGTTTGCCATCCGTCTGCCGTCCAAGCGCGAGCTGAACGGGCTGACGTCATCCCCCCGTGAGGAGGCTTAGTCATGAAAAAAATTGAAAAACGCGCGGCGATGTGCCTGCTGCTCGCAGGCGCGCTGCTGCTCGGGCTTGCTGTGTTCTGCTTCCGCTTTGTGGTCGACGGCGGCTCGTGGGCGGCGTTTCCGTCCAACCGCCACCTTTATAATAAGCAGGGCGTGCTCATCGGCGGACGTATCCTGGACCGCAACGGCCTCGTGCTCAGCGAGACCGCGGACGGCGTGCGCGTCTACAACGACGACCGCACCATCCGCCGCGCGACGCTGCACGCGGTCGGTGACGCGGCGGGCAACATCGGCACGGGCGCGCAGACCGCTTTTGCGGACAAGCTGTCGGGCTACAATCTCGTGACCGGCGCGTATTCGCTCACCGGTCAGGGCAGGAACCTCTATCTGACGATCGACGCAACGCTCAACCGGGCGGCGTATCAGGCCCTCGATGGACGGCGCGGCGCGGTCGGGCTGTACAATTATCAGACCGGCGAAATCCTGTGCATGGTGTCCACACCCAGCTTTGACCCCGCGCACCCGCCCGCAGCGGACGAAATTGAGGGAAACGACGACTACAACGGCGTGTATGTCAACCGTCTGCTGAACGCAACCTTTACCCCCGGCTCGATCTTCAAAACCGTCACGCTCGCCGCTGCGCTCGACAACCTGCCGAACGTGACGACGCGCAAATTCCACTGCGACGGCAGTCTCAAGATCGGCGGCACGACCGTCACCTGCACCCATGCGCACGGCGATCTCACCCTTGCCGACGCGCTTGCGGAATCGTGCAACGTGACCTTCGGCGTGCTTGCGGACGAGATCGGCGCAGATAAAATGCACGAATACACGGAAAAAGCCGGACTGACAGGCAGCCTTTCGGTTTCGGGTATCCCGACCGCGAAGGGCGCGTTCGATTTCCCGGCAAACGACAGCGGCAATCTCGCGTGGGCAGGCGTCGGGCAGCACAACGATCTGGTCAATCCCGCCGCGATGATGACCTATATGGGCGCGATCGCGCACGGCGGCACGCCGGTGCTGCCCCGTCTGGTCTACAAATCGACGACCGCGGGCGGCATTCCGACCAGCCTCAACCCCAAGCACACGGGCGCGCGTGCGCTCAGCGCGGAGACTGCCAAGGCGGTCGGTGATATGATGCGCGGCGCGGTCACGAACCATTACGGTGAGGATCGCTTCCCAAACATGCAGCTTTGCGCGAAATCTGGCACCGCGGAGGTCGGCGCGGATAAGCGCCCCAACGCGTGGTTTGCAGGTTTCTCCCGCGACCCAGACCACCCCTATGCATTCATCGTTCTCGTGGAAAACGGTGGCGGCGGCAGCGCAGTCGCGGGCGATGTCGCCGCAAACGTGCTGCAAGCGGCATTTGCGGACCAATAAAAGAAAGAGGGCGGACCGATATGGTTCGCCCTCTTTTTGTGTGCTTTTAGTGGTGGCACGAGCCGGAGCAGCCCGAGCAGCCGCCCGAACAGCCGCAGCAGCCGCCGCTCTTCTTTTTCCGGAGGATGGATCGTGCCGCGAAGAACACGCACAGCAGCAGGATGCCGCCGACAATGATCGTTGCCAACATAAAAAGTCGCTTCCTTTCGTTATGCCGCTTCCGCCGCGCGGCGCATGCGGTCTGTGGGGCGCTTGACGGGGCGCAGCACGAGCCAGAGCAGTACTGCGGCAACCACGATCGCCGCGACCGTGCTCACCCCGAAGGGCAGCGCGCCGGTTGCAAGACCGCCAAGCTGGTTGAGGATGAGTGCGATCGCATACGCGAAGCCGCACTGATAACCGATTGCGAACAGCGTCCATTTGGGGCTGTTCATTTCCCGCTTGATCGCACCCATTGCCGCAAAGCACGGCGCGCACAGCAGGTTAAAAATCATGAAAGAGAACGCGGTGACGGCGGTGTAGTGTGCGGCAAGCGTGCCCCAGATCTCCGCACCGTTTTCCGCGACCTCGGCAAAGCCGAACAGGATCCCGAGCGTGCCGACGACATTTTCCTTCGCGACAAGACCGGTCAGCGTCGCGACGGCACTCTTCCAGTCTCCCCAACCGAGCGGCGCGAAGAGCGGCGCGATGAACGAGCCGAAGCGTGCAAGCAGGCTGCGCTCCATTTCGTCACCGACCGCGGTGAACTGTCCGCCGACAATGCCATAGCTCGAGGTAAACCACACGGCGATGGTGGACAGCAGAATGACCGTGCCCGCCTTCTTGACGAACGACGAGCTGCGCTCCCAGGTGCCGCGCATAACGTTGCCGAAGGTCGGAAGGTGGTATGCGGGCAGCTCCATGACGAAGGGCGCAGGCTCGCCCGAGAAGGGCTGTGTCTTTTTGAGGAGCACGCCCGATGTGATGATTGCGGCGACACCGACAAAGTACGCGGTCGGCGCGACCCACGGTGCGCCGCCGAACAGCGCGCCGGCAATCAGCGCGATGATGGGCATTTTTGCGCTGCACGGGATGAAGGTCGTGACCATGATGGTCATGCGGCGGTCGCTCTCATTTTCGATCGTGCGCGACGCCATGATGCCCGGCACGCCGCAACCCGAGGCGATGAGCATGGGGATAAACGACTTGCCCGACAGACCGAACTTGCGGAAGATGCGGTCCATGATGAACGCAACACGCGCCATATAGCCGCAGTCCTCGAGCAGGCACAGCAGCAGAAACAGCACGACCATCTGCGGCACAAAGCCGAGCACCGCGCCCACGCCCGCGACGATGCCGTTCACGATGAGGTCGACCAGCCAACCCGCCGTACCGATCGACACAAGGAAGCCCTCGATCGCGGGCGGTACAATGCTGCCGAACAGCACATCGTTCGTCCAGTCGGTCGCCATCGTGCCGACCGTCGTCACTGCGAGGTAATACACGCCGAACATGACGAGCGCAAAGATCGGCAGTGCCAGCCACCGGTTGGTTACAATTCTATCAATTTTATCCGATGTTGTCCATACGCCGCGCGTCTGTTTTTTGACAACGCTGTCGCGCACGATTTGGGAAATGTAAGAATACCGCTCGTTTGTGATGATGGATTCCGCGTCGTCGTCTAGATTGTCCTCACATGCGGTCAGAATAGACTCCAAACGCTCGCGTGCACTTGCGTCAAATGCAAAGTGTTCCAGCACCTTTTCGTCGCGCTCGAACAGCTTGATCGCGTACCAACGGCGCGCCCGTGCCTCCGTATCCGCGGGCAGCAGCGCGTCAACCTCCGTCAGCGCACGCTCAACTGCTTCCGCAAAGCGGTGCTTGGGCACTGCCGCGCCTGCCTGTGCCTGCGCAGCCGCGCGCTCCGCCGCGGCGACCGTACCCTCTCCGCGCACCGCAGCGGTCTCGACGACCGGACACCCGAGCGCGCTCGACAGCCTTGCAAGGTCGATCGTGTCGCCGCGCTTGCGCACGATGTCCATCATATTGACCGCAAGCACGACCGGCAAGCCGAGTTCGAGCAGCTGCGTGGTCAGATACAGGTTGCGCTCAAGGTTGGAGCCGTCAACAAGGTTCAAAATGACACTTGCGTCGCCACTCAACAGATAGTCGCGCGTGACAACCTCCTCGAGCGTATAGGGCGACAGCGAGTACACGCCTGGCAGATCCATGACGCGCACGTCGCGGTGTCCGCGCAGCCGCCCCTCTTTCTTTTCCACCGTAACGCCCGGCCAGTTGCCCACAAACTGGGTCGCACCGGTCAGGTCGTTGAACATGGTTGTTTTGCCGCAGTTGGGATTGCCTGCAAGCGCTATTGTAATAGACATGTCGTGTCGTTCCTCCTATGAATTAGCCAAGGCTAACAGATGTGTCAAAAAAAACAGGTGCGCCGCGCTCAGCACGGCTCCACCTCGACCATGTCTGCGTCCGCCTTGCGCACGGACAGCTCATAGCCGCGCACCTGCAGCTCGATCGGATCGCCGAGCGGTGCGACCTTGCGCACAAAGACCTCAACCCCGCGTGTCAGCCCCATATCCATGATGCGGCGGCGCACCGGTCCTTCTCCTGCAACGCGGCGCACCATGGCGCGCTCGCCGCACTTGATCTCTCGTAATGTCATTGGTCGTTCCCTCCGTTTAAGCGATCTGGATGCGGCTTGCCATGCTGTGGTCGAGCGCAATACGGGCATCCTTGACCTGTAAAATGAAATTTCCACCGTTTTCGGAAATGACCATCACGGTCTCCCCCTCGACAAAGCCGAGGCTTTCCAGGAAGCGGCGCGTATGGTCGCGTCCGGTGATGCGCGAGATCGTGCCCGGCTCACCCGCCTTTGCAAACGTCAGTGGCATACGGTATCCATCCTTTCGCGCTGCGATTAGTCGCAGCTAACTCTATTCTGGTATGAAGTTTACCATAGCTAACATTCCTTGTCAAGCATTTCACAAAAAAAATTGCCGCATATTTTTTGCAAGTGCGCGCCGCGCGTGCTATACTGTAATAAGTTTTGACTTTTAGGGGGATTTTTTGCATGCAAAGCGGTACTTTGGAGCGGCGGGTCTGTCCGGATCGGCTCGCGGGCGGGCTGTTCGCGCTGTGTACGCTGACATATATCATCGCGCTGTTCGGGCGCATGAGCTATTCGGCGGTCATGGCGGAGCTGATTTCGGGCGGTGGCTTCACAAAAAGTCAGGCAGGTCTGGTCGGCACGATGATGTTCGCATCCTACGGGCTGTGCCAGGTGCTCAGCGGCTTCATTGGCGACAAAATCGCGCCGCGCGTGCTGATTTTCACGGGTACGGCAGGCTCGGCGGTGCTCAATCTGCTCATGGGGCTGACCCATTCTCTGCCCCCCATGCTCGTGCTGTGGACGCTCAACGGTGCGTTCCAGTCGCTCATCTGGTCGCCCATCGCACGCGTGCTCGCAGAGATCATGCCGCCCGCGATGCGCAAGCGCGCGTGCGCGAACATCGGCGTCGCGTATCCCACCGCGACCATCCTCGCCTACCTTGCAGCGGCGCTGCTGCTGCGCTTTGCGCGGTGGAACACGGTGTTTTTCACCGCAGGCGGGCTGATGCTTGCGGTCGCACTCGTGTGGTTCGTGCGCATGGGCTATTATGAGCGCGAAACGCGCGAGCGCGGCGCGATCGAGACCATCGTGCTCAGCGCGCGCAAGACCGATGTCAGCGGCAGCCTGTGGCGCATCCTGCTTGTTTCGGGCGCGCTGTTCGCGGCGTTCGGCGCGATGACGAGCGGTCTGCTGCGCGACGGTATCCAGTCGTGGATGCCGACCTTTATGACCGAGCGCTTCGGCATGGCGACCTCGCTGTCGGTCGGTCTGGCGATCGCGCTGCCGGTCGTCAACATCATTGGTGTGTTCGGCATCCGCTGGCTCTACGAGCATCGCATCCACAACGAAATGCGCGGCGCGGCGGCATTTTTCGGCGCGGGCATCGTGGCGCTCGCGCTGCTCGTGCCGCTGTCGACGCTGGGCGCAGCCGCGTCCTCGGTCGGGCTGATGACCCTCGCGAGCACCTGCATGATGGGCGCGAGCACCATGTTCATCAGCTTCATGCCCATCCACTTCGGACTGCTCGGCAAGGCGTCGAGCGCGACCGGCGTGCTCAACTGTGCAAGCTATGTCGGCAGCGCACTTTCGTCCTACGGCATCGGCAAGGTCGCGGAATTCTTCGGCTGGAACGCCGCGATCGTGTGCTGGCTGGGCTTTGCACTCGCCGCACTGCTGCTCACCCGTCTGGGCGCGCGCAAATGGCAATTTTTTATCAGCGACGAAGCGTAAACGAAAAAGCGTCCCCGCTTGGGGACGCTTTTTTATCGTTTGACCGGCTGTGCCGCGAGGTCGCGCACGACTTCGCTCGCGAGAATCAGCCCTGCGACGGACGGCGTGAACGCGGTGCTGCCCGGGGTGGAGCGGCGCGCCGCGCCTGTGCGCTGTGGGGTCGCGTGCAGGGTTTCCTGCGGCTTTTCCTGCGGTTTGAGCGGCTCTTCCTTCGAGTAGACCACCTTGAGTTTTTTGATGCCGCGCTTTTTGAGTTCCTGCCGCATGACGCGCGCGAGCGGACAGACCGAGGTCTTGTAGATGTCGGTCACCTCGAAGCGCGTGGGGTCGAGCTTGTTGCCCGCGCCCATCGCGCTGATAAGCGGCGTGCCCGCCTTGTGGCAGCGCATGACGAGTTCGAGCTTCGCGGTCACGGTGTCGATCGCGTCGATGACGTAGTCATACTGTGTGAAGTCGAACGAGTCCGCGGTCTCCGGCATGAAGAAGCAGCGGTGCGGCACGACTGTGATGTCGGGGTCGATGTCGCGCACACGTTCGAGCATGACGTCGACCTTATGCCGTCCAACAGTCGAGTGCAGCGCGACGATCTGTCGGTTGAGGTTGGACAGCGCGACGCGGTCGTCGTCGATGAGATCGAGCGTACCGATGCCGCTGCGCGCGAGCGCTTCGACCGCGAAGCCGCCCACACCACCCACACCGAACACCGCGACGCGTGCGCGCGCGAGCCGATCTACGCCCTCTTCCCCGAGCAGCAGCGCCGTTCTTGCGAGTTGTTCCTTCATTTTGATTCCTCTTCGTTATAAAAATCTAAAAAATTGCTTTTCGTATCTCCAATATGATACCCAAGCACGCGGGTCAGGTCGATGTTTTTGACGCTGTTGACGATGTTCTGCTTGATCTGTGGATTGCCCTCGCCAAGACGCGCAATGAGCGCCTTAATCTCCGCGCGCTTAGAGCCTTCGCCCTCCCCGCGGCGCGCGGACACCGCGCAGGCGCAGTCCAGAAAGGACAAGCCATTGTGCGCCGCCCACGCGATCACGTCGCGCTCGTGCACGAGGTAGAGCGGACGAATGAGCTCCATGCCGGGGTAGTGCTCGGCGTGCAGTTTGGGCATCATGGTCTGGACCTGCCCGCCGTAGACCATCGCCATCAAAATAGTCTCCGCGACGTCGTCAAAGTGGTGTCCGAGCGCAATTTTGTTGCAGCCGAGCGCGCGCGCCTGCGTATACAGCCAACCGCGCCGCATTTTCGCGCACAAAAAACACGGATTCTTGGCGTGGGTGTCCGCGATGCGAAACACATCGGTATGGAAAATTTCGAGCGGGATGTGCAACTTTGCGGCGTTCTCCTCTAGTTTGGCGCGATTTTCCGGACTGTATCCCGGGTCCATCGACAAAAAGCGCAGCGAAAACGGCACATCGCTGTGCAGCTGCAGCTCTTGCAGCATCTTTGCGAGCAGCATGGAATCCTTACCGCCTGAAATGCACACCGCGATACGGTCGTGCGGCGCAATGAGCGCATACTGCGCGATGGCATCGCACACCTTGGCGCGGATGCTGCGGTGAAACGTGGTGTTGAGACTGCGCGCGGCTTCGTCGAGCATGGGGGTCGACCTCCTACGGATAATAGATATCGATAGTATATCAGTTTTCTAGGATTAAGGCAAGCACGCGCAATGCGTGCAGTTTGTCCCATTTTTTAGCGCTGTACGCACACGCTTGATTCCGTGCGCGACGTGATGCTGCTTGCAATCGCGCGTCAGGTGATGATCGAGCACACCACGCTGTTTGAAAATCTTTTGGCAGCGTTTTCCGTCGCAGTCCTCTTCATCGAGCGCATAGCTTGCGTTGCACAGATGCCCGCAGCGCCCGATATAGTTCGGATGCAGGATATACCGTCCGAGGCTGCGCCCGTCGCACTCTGCGACCGCGGTATGTGTATGCGACGTGAAAAAGGCGCGTGCGCGCGCTTCATCCAGCGGCTCTTCCTGCGGGAATCCCGTGCCGCCCTATACGACCTCGTTCCAGATCGCGCGCATCGCGGGCAGATCGTGTTCTTCCAATTTGCGAATGTTCCGTTCCATTTTATCGGCATCCCTTTCAAAAGAGGGCGACCCCACAAGAGGGTCGCCCGTTTGTTTGTCTGCTTGCTCTGTTTATGCAGAGAATCGGCATTTGACCAGATAAATGTGGTCAAACGCAGTCGCTTGCTCTTCATGTGCCGCAGGATCGAGGAAAATAGATTCCTCGAAAGTTCCCTGCGTCTTTTTCGCATCGCTGTAGACGAGATACGCCAGTGTCTGCGTTTTGCCGTCGATCGTCATGCGCTCGCCGACCAGAGATTTGATTTTGTCAAAGTCCGCTTTCCCAATGACCGACTGCTCCGCACTCGTTGCAGAACTGATGATGCCGCCGTCCTTGTTGCAGACCGACGCGGTAAAGCGATGATCCGCACTCAAAATGACCGCGAGCGAGCCGGTGTTGTTGCCGCCCTTTTGTGCGGCATTTTCCGGCAGACGACAGGTCAGCGATGCAATGTCATCCCCGCGCACACCGTTTTTATAGTCCTCGATCGTAATCAGCACGTTGGTATAGGTAGGGCTTGTCTCAAAATCATAGAGAAAAATGTCCTGACTGCCCGCGAGCATCTGTTCCCGGGGCGTCAGCGCTGCCGGCGCAATGGTATCAGCTGTGGTCGGGTGCTTTGCGCCGCACGCGGTCAATCCGAGCAGCAACGCTGCCGCAATCAAAATACCGGTCATTTTTTTCATAAAGACATCCCCTCTTTCACACCTGCTTTGTCACTCCTATTATAGCACAGGTTCCTTTGTCAATCCAACAGGGAACGACAGGATTGCACAAATTACACGCATTTTTTTTGCGTTTCCGCTGCGCCGAATCCCACTCCCGCCACAGCAAAACCGTTTGCGATAATTCTTTTTTAAAAAAACAGTTGACATTGCCACTCCCTCATGCTATTATATATAAGCACCTTACAAAAACACGGTGCACCGCTTCATATCGCGGGGTGGAGCAGTCCGGTAGCTCGTCGGGCTCATAACCCGAAGGTCGTAGGTTCAAATCCTGCCCCCGCAACCATTAAAACCGCTGATTTCAAACGAAATCAGCGGTTTTCTTCACTTTCAAAGCGCTTTCAAGAAAAGAACAAACGCAAATGTTCTTTATTTGTTCTTTGTAGGCAGTAAAAACTAAGGCAGATACCCGCAAATATGTGCGGTGTATCTGCCTTTTTTCATTTCTGGTTCTTTGTGTTGTTCTTCATGGGATGAAGCAGGTCTTGCAGGGTTTCGGCTGCTGCTGCGTCCGCTGACTGTATTGCATGGGCGTATATCTTGCCCGTGGTGTTCACGTTGGCATGTCCCAACCGCTTAGACACGGTTTGCAGGTTGACACCCGCCGCGATCATCAGCGTTGCATTGGTGTGCCGTAGCGAGTGCACCGACACGGGCGGCAGGTCTGTGCCCTGTATGAAGTTATGAAACCAGTTTGTGATCGTGTCCGGGTGTATCGGCCTACCGTTCCATGCGGTGAAGATGCGCCCGCAGTCCTGCCACTGGTCACCCAGCTTTAGCCGCTCCTGCATCTGCCACACTTGAAAGCTGCGCAGCAGCGTGATAGCGTCCTGCGGTGCTTTAATGACGCGGTGTGAAGTCTCGTTCTTTGTCTCGTCCTCAAATATGCCCTTATCCGGCAGGTACTGTGAGGAACGCCGTATGTGTATCAATGCATTGTCAAAGTCAATATCACGCCATTCTAAGCCACATAATTCACCCCGGCGCATGCCCGTGTGGAGCAACAATAGAATGATCGTGCGGTTCTGTATGTCTACATCGTCCAGCAGTTCGAGCAGGTGCGCCGTTTGCTTATCATCGAGGTATTGCGCTTCATGGCGTTCTACTTTGGGCGGCTTTACCCGCTCGCAGGGGTTTGCGAAAATCACCTGCCACTGTACGGCTGTGGTGAGTATAGAGGAAATCAGCCTGTGATAGTGCAGAATCGTCTTTGAGGATAGCGTTGCATCCGGGTCAACCGCCTTGAAAACGTCCTTTAGCGGCAGCCCCAGCGCGTCTGACACGCGCACGGCGCTGCCCTCTGTTATATTCTTGCCTGTGGTGATGCTGTTCAATACCGCGATTGAAACGCCCGCTCGCTTTGCGAAAGCTGCCTTTGTGGTCGAGCGGGACGCAAGCAACGCCTTGAAATCAATCACGCAGGTATATTTCGTGTCCTCACGTATGCCAGATTCCGCGAGATTCGCGTAAAACTCCATCAAGTGGTGCGGTTGCAGCTTGTCCAGCCGGACATGCCCCAGCGCGGCATTGACACGCTTCATGAAGTCCCGATAGCGTGCTAGGGTCTTAGGGCGCAGCTGCGTTTCTGCATAGTCCGTGAACCAGCGTTCGGCAAAGTCCGCAAGGCGTATATTGCCCTCTAGCACCTGCCCAGTACGGCACTTTTCCTCGAATAGCACACCCTGCCGCTGTGCTTCTTTCTCGATCTCGCGAGCGGGCAGGTCTGCGGGCGGCTTCCATGTCGTGGACTTGATAATCTGCCTGCCGTCCGTGCCATAGCCGCAGGAAACGCGGATAGAATAGCTGTTGCCGCGTTTTTGAATGGTTGCCATCGTCAGCGCCCCTTTCGATAGAGTAAACGCCCGCCATTTCGAGCGGGCGCAAGTGTCAACTTGGACACCTTACAGAGCAAATACACAATATGATATAATAAACAGGGAGAACAGCATTCTACAGCTTACTGATCTCTGCACCTGTTCGGTATTATAGCACCAAGCGGGTGCTTTTTTATTCCATCATTCATTTTGAAAGCGATATAAATCTGCATACATTTCTGTTCTCTCTTGATGTGTCATTTCACTAATCACATCAGCGTACATGTGTAAAAATCCGTATAGTGCAGATGGCATATATTTAGCATATAACTTTTCAAACTCTATTCGTCTAGCGTCATCTGTTTCTTTAACCGCTTTTACAATATAATCATGAGCAGAAAAATGGTTAACATTTCTCAAAGAAGCGAATTTTATGATATCACATTTCAGTGCAAGGTACATTTCAAGAACGGCAAGGTCTTTAAGATTTTTATAAATAGTATCAATATCTTTAATAATCGAGCGGGTATCTATCATATGAAGTCGACGAAGTTCTTCCTCGCTTAACATGGATTTTTCTGTTTCGCACTGCACCCTCCATTCACTATCGCGCAATCTTTGACGCTGTCCAGAACGTAATATTTCTATCTCATCATCAGTTAAAGAAGGATGTTGTTCTTTATATTGCTTGTTATAGTCTTCTATAATATCAGAATATTTTTCACCCTTAATATGCTTTCTCTCAATAATGTCATACTGTTCCTCGGGTGTATAGACATGTTTTTCGCTGAAAACATTCTGATCTGAAAGCAAAAAATCGGTGCTAACATTAAAATACATTGAAATTTTCCGTAAAGTTTCTAACCCAGGCATACGCTCACCACGCTCATATTTAACAAGTGTGCTTTTCGATATTCCAAGGAAATTTGAAAGTTCTGCCTGCGTTATTTTTTGGTTCTTACGAAGTTGCTTGAGTATTTCTGAAAAATTTGGCATGTGCATTACCTCCTATTATTGAATATTACACGATATGTGCAACATAGTCAAGCATATACGAGTGCAAAATTACACATAAACGAATTTAAACATTGTACGAAGTGCACATTGCGCGCAATGTGCAGAATGGTGTAATATATAGAACATGATATTACACATTTTGTGTAACTATTTTCGGTTCGATATGCAGTATGTGTGTAAAATCAAAAACAATGGAGGGCAGCCATGGAAGCAAAAGAAATCGGAATGCATATAGCCTTTTTGAGAGGGGGTAAAAGCAGAAGAGATATAGCGGAAGCATTATCTATTAGCACCTCTGCTCTAGCCATGTATGAGCGTGGCGAACGCACACCGCGAGATGCTGTAAAAAAGCGTATCGCAGAATACTTCGGGAAAACCGTGCAGGAAATCTTTTTTGACAACTAAGGAGGAAAGCATTATGGCACTACCCAGAATGCGCACGATCTCAGGCGCTTATGAAGAGATTAAAGCGAACGACCCTAACACAGGCATTACCCGGAATTATGTCTATTATCTAGCTAAGTCCGGCGCGATTGCAACCATCAAGCGCGGCAACAAAACCCTTTTGAACCTCGACATGCTGATTGCCTTGATCGAGCAAGAGGGAACAAGCATCACGCCCATCCCGGCAGATTCCAAGCCATACGGCAAGCTGCGGGCAATCGCAGAATGACGGCGCAAAAAAAGAACCCTTCTGCTACTTTGGCGAGCACAGAAAGGTTCAAGCGAGAAATATAAACCCGCGAGCGGGTTTTTGTATACCCAGTATACCACGCCCGCTCGCCTGTGACAAGAGAGGATTTGACAGCAATGCAGTTAAACTTGACACAAGCGCAGTCTTTAGAACTGGATGATGAAATCAATCTTATGCTGGATGTGCTGCGCAAGGCGCATTATACCACTAAGAGCATTGGCGAAAAGGTTCTCGGTACATATCAAATGCCCATCGTGCGCGAAACCAGCGATTTTTACGAGGACACCACGGCGGCGATCTTCGCCACACTGGACTATATCACCGATCTGCAAAAGCTTTGTGCGCAGTTGCAAGAGCGCCTTGAACGCGAAAGCGCAAGGGACACACTGACAGTTGGCGCGCTGCCGCACTGGTTCACCGAAAGCAGGTTCAAAGCATTTGCGGGACGCGCTCAGCTAAGCGAGGACGAGCGGGCGCTCATTCGCTGCACAAGCAACTTATGTGAGCAGGCATATGCAAGGGGCTATGAAGCCGCCTTGACCTCCCAAAAACAGGCGGGATAACTGAATAAACGCAGGTGTGCGGGGCTATTGCCCCGCACATTGTCGTTTTAGGGGAAACCGCTTATAACTCGCATATCTCAAAATATCTTGTGCAGGGGGAAATATGAAGAAACGAAAGAAGATCATCAAGGCGGGTTCGTTGGTGCTGTCCTGCATCTATACGCCGCCCGCACCGCGCGATCAAGAGCATGTTCGGGCGGCAAAGTCCCGCATGACCACGGCAGCGCGCCGGGCTATGAACCTGCGCACAGCGCGCGTCAAGCTGGAACTGCTGCTCGCTGCCAACTTCTCCCGGAAGGATTTGCATGTGACCCTTACATACCGGGACGCTGATCTACCGCAGAAACGTGCGGGCGCGCTGAAATGTATCCGCAAGTTTATCAAGCAGCTGCGGGCATACCGCAAGGCGAGGGACATCCCTTTCAAATACATCTATGTGACGGAGGGGCAGCACGGAGACAAGCGTTTGCACCACCACATTGTATTAAATGCCGCTGGCGGGGATTTCGACCTTATCCGTAGCCTGTGGGTTTATGGGCATATAGATGCGGAATACATAGCAGACCGTGAATACGACAGCCTAGCGGAATATATCACCAAGGAAAGCGTAGAGAACAAGCCGAACGGCGTGCGCATGTGGACAGGCTCACAGAACCTTGATAAGCCCGTCACAGAATACGGTTGGGTTGGCGAGGATGAAACCATAACCCCGCCCGCGGGATGCTTCGTCCTAGAACGCGAAGAGAAGCAAAACGAGTTTGGCAGCTTCGCCTATCTCAAGTATCGCATTGCGCCGATCACACCACGCAAGACACGACCACCGCGCCGCAAGTGACGGCGCTGCACCTTGACAACTTCAAACGCGTGTCCTTTATTACAGACTTGAAACCATGTATAACAAGTGACACGCTATGAGAGAATGCGCGCGGGCGCGGTTGACCAAACCAACGTATGACGCTATTATGGTGATAGTCCCAAACAGCCACCGCGCGTGCCGCACATACCGCAGGTACAACCGCCCCCCCATCCGAAGCCGTTGCCGCCGACAGCAAGACCGCATACTCTACAGGAATTTGACCGCGCCGTTCAAACGAAGGGGGTGTGGTTCACGCCCACGCGAATATATACGCGAGAAAATCGCACGAAACAAAACCGCTATAAACGCAAAACAAACGCCCGCTTTACGCTGTTTTTAACGAGTTAATGCGGCTTGTGGCTACGTACACACGCTAGCAGGTGCGAGCGTCACACACAGGCGCATGCCGCGTGGCGCCAGTGCGTTATGCGCCCCCCACGTTTGAAAAGTTTTTGATACCACATGCCGCAAGACCGCTCAGCTCTCGTTTGTGTGAAAATTTCCCCACTACCGCCAAAGGAGTTGTTCCCCATGACAACCAC
The DNA here is from genome assembly GCA_029267335.1 of Intestinibacillus massiliensis. GTDB lineage: Bacteria > Bacillota > Clostridia > Oscillospirales > Butyricicoccaceae > Intestinibacillus > Intestinibacillus massiliensis_A. The sequence continues at coordinate 90,978 of JAJUJC010000007.1, forward strand.
TCAAAACACCGCCAAACAGCAATCTGCGCCCACGGTGCAGCGTTGGAACGCCGCGCGCGCAATGAAACGACTCACCGTGCTACTCAACACGACCCTTGGACCGGATGCCCGCTATTACGTGCTGTCGCTCGATTTACACCGCTTTCACCTAGACCGTGATCTTTTGCTATGGCATATCAGCGCAGCCATGATACGCCCCCTACGCACGGCATACGCTGCACTACGCTATGTTTATGCCATACAGGTAAACGCAGACGGCGCGGTATTGCATCTTGTCACAGATGCGCCGCATGACACTGTGCTCGACACCTACGCCCGCTTCTGGCTGCATGGCAGTGTAACGCGTGTGGTTGCCCTTGCGCAAGCGGGCGCAAGCACTGTTGCCGTTGCTATGACGGCCGGAATATACGGGGCACAGGGCGCGCGGGTCAAGCGAATGTACACGCCGTCGCGCAATCTGCGCGCTATGCCTCTTGCACAGTAGCATACGCTATCGCTGCACCCGATCGCGCAACGCGATATGTACTCACCAAAACGGTGAAATGCATTTACGCAAACGGTGAAATGGAAGTCACCAGATACGCAACGGCTTGACAAAATCAACCACGATTAGGAGTTGACCATATGAAACAGAATCAGGATGCCAACCAGTACCGAGCCGCTCGCAAATTTTTCAAGCTACTTCTGTCTGCGCAGACGGATAATGACACCCAGACCTTACAAATGCGCAATATGCTGCAAGTGGCAATATCCGCATTAAAAGCGTGTGAACTGCGTGAGGACAATCCGCCCCTTACCTGGCAACATCTAAAAGAGATGCACGGGTGTCCGGTATTCTATGACAATGGAGATCACACCGGCGGTGAGTGGGGATTTGTGGACGCGCACAACGATACGATTCGCATCCTTGACCATGATGGCAGCACATGGGCGCGCAGCTGGCCTGAAAGCCGTATGTACGGCGCACAGGTATACCGCTACCCCACCACCGGAGGGCATGCGCATGAAGATCATTCGTGAAAGTCAAGGTGTAGAGTGGTATACTTGCCCGCACTGCGAAAAGCGACTGCTCCGATACCTCCCTGAAACCCGCGTGCATCGACTTCCCGTCTGGTGCAAGCGTTGTCATCGCGAACACCTGTTGACAATCGAACCATAACATACTTCCTCATGCGAGGGACAAAAGCAGGACACGCGGAGGACAATGTCACTCGCTGCCCATCTCCAAGCGGGCGTGTTATGCCTGTTTCTGACGGCTGCATACCTTTTCCATACCTGCACCCGTTTCCCAATAGAAAAGCCCCCATGTTGCGGCACGGGGGCTTTTGTCATGTCTGTTTATTCGGCGCTGATATGCGCCTTAAGCGCATCTCGCGTAATGAGGTATTTACCGCCTATTTTCTTACCGTGTAGCTGTCCAGTGTGGAACAAGCGTCGCACGGTGCGTGCTGTGAGCTTTAATTCACGCGCAACGTCGGAAACCGTTAAAAAATCGTTATCAATCATGTGTTGGCACTCCTTTCGTGCTCCCTTACTCTGCGGTAAAAGGTTGCTTTGCTCAAATTAAGCTGCTGCATTGCCTGTACCGCCGTAATTGCGCCCGCTTTCCATATTGCATATATCGCCGCGAAGTTGTCGCGTTTGATAGGCGCACGTCCCTTATACTTGCCCTCTGCTTTGGCGATAGCGATGCCCTCCGCTTGCCGGGCATGTATCTTCTGGCGTTCCTTCTCTGCCATGTATGCCAGCAGTTCAAAGACAATGTTGGCAATCAGCGCCTTTTCGAGATCGTTTTTATTCGCGGTGTTGAGCATGGGGGTATCGGTAACGATCAACTCAACGCCGCTCTGCTGGAATGCGTTCCACTCCTGCTTGATCTGCTCCATATCGCGCCCCATGCGGTCAAGTTCCTTGAAGATAACCACGTCCCCGGCGCGCAGTCGTTCCTTCATGCGGAGATACTCCGCACGCTGGAAGGTGCGCCCGCTCGCCTTGTCCTCAAAAAAGTCATCTATGACGATTCCCTGCGCGGCTGCATACTCCCGGATTGCCACGCGCTGGCGCTCTGCGTTCTGGTCGGTCGTGCTGACACGAGTATATGCAAAGATCATGGTAAGCCCTCTTTCCGATGATATGCTGTGTGTATACCTTTTCCATGTTTCTAGTATACACCTTGCGGAAATTCGTATCAATAGGGTATATTATTTTCTTGATACGTTTCAAAATCCCGTTTCAACCCGTGTGATACGCTTTTAGGGCGTTTTTGAGGGCATTTTTCGGGGCTTTTTTAGTCTCATTAGGGTATACCCCATTGAGACAAGAAAAATCAATTTGCTCATTCCATACAGACTCGTTATCTTTCTGCATTAAATATAAGAGTCCGGGTACTTTTGCAAGTAGCCGGACTCCTATCATAAAACGTTACTATACCGGAACGACCTGAGACCCTGTTATCTTATTGTCGAAACTATTTACGTAGTGCGCAAGAATTTGCATTCTATTATATACACGTTTAGCCGAGTGTCCACCCTTTGAAATTAGTGCAATGAGTCTATATTCTTCAATTACAGAATCATTATAACCATAAAACGCTTTCTGAACGCTATCTGCTTTTGCTGAACTAAATGCGGATAGCTTTTGATTTATAGAATCAAGGGCTTTGAGTCTTTCTTTTGTTTCGTGAGTAAAGTCGACAAGCCCCCATGCGCTTAGCAATAAGAAAAATTTCATGCACCGTGCATTAGATTTAATATAGTGTGTTGGTACTTCGTCTGAATCCGCTATATGATCCACTTGCTTACGCAAATTTTCATATAATTTCTTTCCCGTTTCTGATAATTCAACACTCTCTGCTGCATAGCCTAAGACAATTTTATCCATTACACCAAAACCGATTTGCCCATCAATGAGTCCTAAAATACTGTAAAAGACTCTATCAAACTGTTTTCGATCATTTGGGAAATTGACTTTCCTTAGGAAAGTATCTTTATCCTTTAAATCTGTCAAATAATTCTCAAGGGCACTTTCCGGAACAGAATTTATGATTTCGCCAGCCCTAAGTCGTTCTTGATTCTGTAAAAACCGGAAATACTCTGTTATTTCGTTGTCTGATGCATTGGTAATATTGGTGATCGAAACATTATAGGATTGAATATTTTCTTTAATTGCATCTGGAAGTTGGCTGTATTTCAGAACAATATTGCCTTTATTATGAAGTCTTTTTTTCAACTTCTCTAACTTTGAGTCAATCTCATCCCCCATATATTCAACTATATATTCTATTATTTTTCGCGCTAAATCGCCTTGAATATTGTGCTCATCATTCATAAAATTATAAATGGTAGTCAATCTTTGTTGTCCATCAACAACCTCTTGCATTGCCCCCTTGTCATTGCGATCTGACCGTACACGCAAGCTAACATTGCCGATCGGATACCCCTTGACTATGCTGTACATCAACTTGTCCTTAAATTCACCTCCCCATATGTAACCACGCTGATATTTAGGTCTTAAGTCGATCCCATCGCGTTTGTTAACATTCTTAATTTGGTTAACCAACGTTTGAATCGGTCTGGAGTCAAACGAAAACGCCATTATTAGTCCCATAGTTACATCCTCCGATTTTATATCATTTGTTTCCCCATAGTACACCAATGTTTCAGCAAAGTCAATAGAGTCTATCTTCACTATTAGATATTTTGCATTTCTTTATCAGACTCTATTGATTAGAGGAATCTTCTATAACAAGGCGTTAACTTTTCAAAGGTGCTGCAAGACGCATTGCGCGATGTACTTCATGTGTCATAATGAAACTGCATATCACCGCACAAAGGATTCTTTCCCGATTCACATCTTCTGTCATGCACGATCGCGCACCCGCTTCCAGTGCAACTTTTGCGGGTACGGACACGCTATCGTAATCTCAGGACAACGTCGACCCCCGCAACCATAATATCCAAACAGTTAATGCCACTGGTGTAAAGCCAGTGGCATTAACTATTTCCGGGCTTTTTGAGGCCCGGATTTTTTTGTTTGGCGGAAAACAGCCATCCATAAGACCAAGAAAATGTCTCTGGTCAACTTCCAACAGATGATATGCCAGAATGAAAGACTCACTTTTTGACCCAAATACCGTTTTGGTATAGGTATGTTCCTGCGCCGTTTGCATAATAGGCGTCTCTAAATGCGTTGTCGTTTCTAAATACCTGATCAGCCAAAATTACGTCTGAACCTATAGTAACCATTGTGATATTGTTATTCCAAAATGCGCCAAAGTCTAACTGCTGCAAACTGTTAGGAAGAACAACCTCAGTAAGATTATTTTTATTGAAAGCTCTTGCATGTATCCGGACGATTTGACTGTCGGCAGCAAAACTGAGAGAAGTAAGCCCTTTATTTGCAAATACGTCCTGCCATACATTTGTTACTTTTGTTCCATCCAACGTTTTAGGGATAGTAATATCTTTTGATGCTCCAGAATAACTGCCCTTAATATAACCTATATGGCCACCTGTACCCAAAGTAATGTCAGAGGGTAAAAGACCATAGGCATTCGAAATATCATCCGAAAGCCGCCATATCTTTTGACTGTAATCCCATATAAAAGAAGCAGCTTTTTGCTGCGGAACAGGCTTTTCAGAGAAGAGGCGATCATCAACAAGAACCTGCATCAGAGCATCATCCGGCGTGCCTATGATCTCAAAAAGATTAGGAGTCGGTTCGGTAATATAGTAAACTTGGGTTGCTCTGTTTAGATATCCGAGAGTAACATTATCCGCCGTAGTTTTAGCGCGATCAAGGAAGCCACTATAGGTTTGCACTGAACTCCCCACAAGAATTCCCAGTATGGCTATGACCACTATAAGCTCAGCAAGAGTAAACCCTTTGTTGCTGTTCTTCACCTTTTTACTGTTCATGTTTTTTTGTTCTCGTTAGACTCCCACTCAACCAGTACCTGATTTACAAAGATGTCTGCAATTTTGGGATCAAATTGCTTTCCGGAATTCCTTCTTATTTCAGCGATCGCATCTTCCCTGCTTAGCGCTTTCCGGTAGATCCTGTCGCTGGTCATGGCATCGTATGCATCCACTAGGGCCAGAACTCTGGAAAGCAAAGGAATGTTTTCTCCACTTAGTCCGTCCGGATAACCGTTTCCATCCCACCGTTCATGATGATACAATATGCAATCCGCAATGCTTTCCAGATCCGGAACAGACTGTACAATTTTTTTCCCGATTACTGTGTGCTTTTTCATAAAAGACCATTCTTCTGCGGTTAATTTGTCGGGCTTATTCAATATGTTGTCCGGAATGCCGATTTTCCCAATATCATGGAGCACTGATAACAGCCGCAAATTATCCATATCCTTTTGCGGCAACTCCAGCTTTTCTCCTATCCTTTTTGTAAGGGAAGAAATGCGTTCGGCATGCTCCTTTGTCTCATGGCTTTTAGCGTCCAGGGTGGCCAAGATGGAAACGAACGTAGAGCTGAGGTGACTTTTTGTTTCCATAAGCTTCTGTTTCCTCATGTAACGCAAGGCTTGCTGTTCTGCCGTGCTAAAGGAATCCTTCATGCTTTGCTTTGTGCTAAAGCCCAGGCAAAGGCTAATCTTCTGAGATGGATCGGTAATGGAAAGATTACGGGTTTCATAAGCTTCGTTAATTTTTCGCATGAGCGCGCTGGCGGAATTCTGATCCGTGTTCGGCATTAAAATGCAGAATTCATCCCCGCCAGTGCGTGCCAAAAAATCATTTTCGCCAATACAGTTATGTAAAAGTTTTGCCGTCTCCATGATGAGGAGGTCACCTGCTTGAAACCCATAGGATTCGTTTATCAATCTAACCCCGTTAATATCCACAACCATAACAGATAAGGGCAGGCATTTTTCGCGATCAAACTCTGCCCTCTTTTCTTCATAGTATCTACGATTGTAAACGCCAGTGAGAAAGTCATAATCCTTAGATTTTTTTACCTGAGCGAATGCTTCTTCTCTGTCGGTTTCATCAATGATAATGGAGAAAAGCACCTTTCCGCCATTATAGTTTATCGGGCTGGTGTAAACGTCCACCATCTTTATGTTACCATTTTTAAGGCGGTGTGGGAGATTAAAATACTTCTGCTTTTTTTCGAGTGCATTGGCACGCAGCACTTTTACCTCTTCTGCTGGCAACACATTTATGTCCTGTATTTTCATCGTTAGAAGCTCGTCTTTGGAATAGCCATAAAATGCAGAAGCTGAAGGGTTCGCATCAAGGATTTCCCCGGTTTCCGGCTCGATAAGAAGCATGGTGGCGTCATGCTCGTTAAACATGGACTGGGCTTGCTTAAGCAGGTTTTCCCTCTCAAATTTAGTTCTTATTTTGTCATCGATATCGATAATAAGTCCTTCGAGCGCAACGATCTCTCCGTTCTTGTTATATAATGCCTGCCCCTGCTCATAAACCCATTTTTCTTCTCCCGAAGCAGTTATGATCGGGTATTCGTATCGGAACACCTTGTTTCCTTTTGCACTTTGGTTCCATTCATCCCAAACCAATTTCCTGTATTTTGGGCTGATGAGATCGTTATATGACAGGTGTTTGTTGTATAGCAGTCTATCTGGATTGTAACCGGTAAGCGCCAAACATCCTTCCGATATAAATTGCATCGTCCAGTTGTCGTCAAAATTGCATAGATACGCCATTCCCGGCAGATTGGAAAGCAACCTGGATTTGCTTTGCTCGCTTTCTATTAAGGCCTTCTCTGCAGAGCTTCGCTTGCTATCATCAACCACACTTTCTATGTAATACTCTTGGCCCTCTATCGTAATTGGTATGGCGGTTTTAATAACAGGCACTTTATTTCCAGATTTATTTAAAATAATACGCTCTGATTTATCAATCGACTGCCCCAAATCAGAAAGAGGACATTGCCCAAATTCAGACAGACACAGTAGAGAATGGCATACCTGACCAACAACTTGGCCTGACGTGTATCCACTCATTTTTTCAAGTTCTTTGTTGACATAGACAATTTCATGGGTGTTCGCATTAATTACAAGCACTCCAATCCCTATGTAATTAAGTATTTTGCAAATAAAATCCTTTGATATACTTTCAGACGGTATAGATGGTGTGAATTCGTTTTTTTCTTCCATGATAATCTCCCCATCTTTTTTCAGTTAATATTCCACTCTCCGTATCAAGCACTATATCGATTTTGGCTGCAAGGGATACCGGCACTGTCTTACACGCTACATTCGCATCGAACTGTCGATCTCGTCCTTTTTTTCAGGATATTCCAATCAAATATTTTTGTTGGCGTTTCGCTTAATCCGATCACCGGCTGGCAAAAAGCCGCAAAAATAAGATGCCCTGATAGAAGAAATATCGTATCGCATGCGCTCAACATTTTTCTTGAATTTTCGATTTTAATATATACTATATTATATGTTACTTCGTGTTGCTGGTCAATTCAATTATTTTTGCGATTCGTTTTGAAGAAAGAAATACCCGGGCTCAGCTTACGACTTTTTATGCATAAGTTTATATCAGTTTTAATTGACACTTTGAATTATATTTATTATCATAGAGCTAACAAACCTGAGTGAGCAACAGGGCCGTTACGGTTGGATAAGAAGCAACAAATTATACAGGCTGTATATGAGTTTTTCTGTTTGAAGGGCTATCCCCTTTTAATGGCGGAATTGGCAAATACATTGGCAACGCAGGTGTTTGACGCATATTGGGAAGGTGTCCGAACAACACACGAAAGGGAAACAAGCTTATGAGAATAGGTTATGCTTGTCTGGCAATTGCCGTGCCCGGCAGCGAAATGAAAAGCTGCACTCTGAAAAATGCCAGTCCGGAACGGCTGCTGTCATTGATAGAACACAATCTCAATTCGCTTCAAACGCTGATCGACTACAACCTATGCAACAATATCCGTCTTTTCCGCATCTCGTCTGATTTGATTCCATTCGGTTCGAGTTTATCAGCAGAATTACCTTGGCGGGAGATATTTGCAGAGAAGCTTTTCGCGATCGGTCAGAAAATCCTTCGTTCAGAGATGCGGGTTTCCATGCACCCAGGTCAGTACACTGTTTTGAATTCGCCTGACCCGTTAGTTGCAGCGCGGGCAGTTGAAGATTTACATTATCATGCATCGGTGCTGGACAGCATGGGGCTTGGAAATGAGCACAAAATGATACTCCATCTGGGCGGCGTTTATGGAGATAAGCGTCAGGCTATCAGCCGCTTTATCTCTCGCTATAACGATCTTGATGCATCCATAAAAAAGCGTCTGGTTCTGGAAAATGATGACAGATTGTACCATATAGCAGATATTTTAGATGTGGCGTCAACCATTGGGATACCCGTTGTGTTTGACAATCTGCACAACTGCGTTTATCCAGCCAATAAAGCCATCAGTGATGCAGACTGGATCAAAGCATGTTCCGAAAACTGGAAAAAAGAGGATGGTCCGCAAAAGATCCACTACTCTCAGCAGCATCAGGGTAAGAACCCAGGTGCTCATTCCGGATCAATACAGATAGAACCCTTTGTGGAATTCTGGCAACAGTTATCCGAAATGAATATCGATATCATGCTGGAGGTGAAAGATAAAAATTTATCCGTCTTAAAGTGCATCAACTGTATCAACGAAATGGGTATAGCCGTATTGGAAAAAGAGTGGGCGCATTATAAATACTGCCTATTAGAGCGGTCTCCCGAGGGGTATAGAAAAATTCGTCGGCTTCTGCAGGATAAAACTTCATATCCGGCGTTGGAAATGTATCGAGTCATAGAAACATCATTTGCTTTGCAGGTTTCAACTGGTAACAGGGTAAACGCTGCCCAGCATGTCTGGGGATATTTCAAGGACAAAGCATCCGAAGCCGAGAAGAGACGTTTCCAGACGCTGCTCCAAAAGTATTCTTCCAATGAAGTAAGGATTCAGGCGGTGAAAAATCATTTGTTGCGGCTTGCGGAAAAATATCACGAGGACTACCTGTTAAGCGGGTATTATTTCTATATTTAAAAGGAGTGTATGAAATGGAAAAGCACAATCCGCATCTTCCGCTGAAGCTGTTTGTTGTTATCACATTCATTATTATGGTTACAGTCAATGCACTCTCGGCACTGCTCCCAATCAATGGAATAACCCCCGGAGAGGTTTCTGATTCCTATCCCAATCTGTTTGCACCCGCAGGTACCACGTTTTCAATATGGAGTCTTATCTACCTGCTTCTTGCCGCACATACCCTCTATCAGGTCGGTCTGTTCCGTAGTAGCGAGAAAAAGGTCAATGACGAGCTTCTTCGCAAAACAGGTATTGTTTTTTCTGTTTCCTCGTTAGTCAATGCGGCATGGATATTTTCATGGCATTACAGAATTATCCCCTTATCAATGGTTTTGATGGTCCTCCTGCTGATCTGCCTGATCGACATCACGGTGATTGTAAATGCACAGCGTTTGTCGTCAAGAGAGAAAATGCTCATCCGCCTGCCTTTTAGTGTTTATTTGGGTTGGATTACAGTAGCGACAATTGCTAACGCTGCGGTACTGCTTGTAAGTTTAGGCTGGAACGGCTTTGGCATTCCTGAATCCATATGGACAATCCTTATCCTAGCGGTTGGTGCTCTGATCGGCACAGCAACATTGCTGCGGTTTAAAAGTATTGCATATGGACTTGTGCTTGTCTGGGCTTATACCGGAATACTGATCAAGCACACTTCTGCATCAGGCTTTTCCGGCGAATACCCCAGCATTGTTGTTGCCGTTATTATTTGCCTGGTGCTTTTTGCGGCGGCTATCGTTTATACATTATTCAAAAAGCCGCAAGCCAGCTAAACAGCTTGCGAAAGAATCTTCCTTAATGATAGCATACGCAATCCTGCCTTCCAAGGCTGTTCAAGCAAATCAGATCGTTGGCGTGAAAAGACTGCATCTGGAACTTGCGCTGTTCCGGGCGGAGATCGGACGAGGCAATAAAACGCTTGTCAACGGCCCCAGAATTGAGTTCGTACCCGGCGGTCTTGTCACAAGCGACAACAAGGAAACGGATGTAGGACAAAAGCCCAAAACAGCTGCGGGATCCTGCTGGCCAATCTGGAGTCGCAGGATCCCGCGCAATGGCAGACCATGCTGAACACCAACGTCATGGGGGCATGAACGGCATGCAGATCGCTGACACCCGACAGGATCCCTAATTTGCGCGTATGCAATTTTTGCATTTTGCACGAATGTTTCAAAACGCCATTGACAAACACAGCTGTTTCATTATAATAGTACGCAGAGCATGTTACTGATTCGATCAGGCAGGAGCTTAGAAATCACACAGCAACAAGTGTGGGGTTTCTGAGCTCCTTTTTTTATTTGCATTCGCAGGAGGACGAAGTATGCTGCAACTATTTAAGCGCAACAAGACAAACGGAAGCGAGCTGCACGCCGTTGTCAACGGAACGGTCAAATCGCTCGAAAAAGTAGAAGATCAGGTCTTTTCCCGCGGGCTTGTCGGCAGAGGGCTGGCCATCGTTCCGGAGGACGCGGTAATCTGCGCCCCTTGCGCAGCCACGGTCAGCATGATATTTCCCACCGGACACGCGCTCGGGCTGACCGATGAAAGCGGTCTGGAATACCTGCTGCACATCGGCGTCGACACGGTGAAACTGCAAGGCGCAGGCTTTACCGTACTGGTCGAGCACGGCAGCGCGGTCAAGCAGGGCGAGCCGCTTGTCAAGGTAGATTTTGACCTGCTGCGCGAGCGGGGCTATCAAACGGACATCATCGTACTGCTCACGTCGCCGGCGGAAACGAGCAGCTGCACCTTTTGCGTGCAGGACGGTCAGTCCGTAACGACTGCGGATGCCATTTTCTGCTGTGAGAGAACATAACTATGAGTGGGTACATTGTAGAGCGGGTGCTCGGCAATAATATCGTGCAGTGCAAAAAAGCGGGGGAACAGGCGGATTATCTGGTGCAGGGCAAAGGGCTGGGCTTTCACCGCAAACGCGGCGATGTGATCCCGCCCGAACAGATCGAAAAAGTCTATTTTCAAAAAGACACCAAAAAGATCACGCAATACCTCGAACTGGTCGAACGCTGCGAACCGATCCTGGTCGAGTCCGTAGAAGAGATCATTGCGCGCATGGAGGCACGCTTCGGCACCGCGTACGACGAGTATATTCACATCGCCTTGCTCGATCACCTCAATTTCTCACTGTACCGCCTGCGCAACGGCATCGAGATCAACAATATTTTTCTGGATGAATACCGCGTCCTTTATGCGGAGGAATACGCCTTTGCCGCACAAATGGCAGCGTACATCAACGATCGCCTGCATGTCACGCTGCCGGAGAGCGAGATCGGATTTATCACCCTGCATTTTCACTCCGCGCTGCACAAGGAAAGCGCATCCAAGTCCGCGCTGTACATGCAGATCATCGCGGAGAGCATCGCGCTGATCGAAGAGCAGCTACAGGAAAAGCTGGATCGCGGCAGTCTGGAACGCATGCGGCTCGTCATCCACCTCAAATTTGCTCTACAGCGCGCGGAGCAGCGGATCGAGCTGAACAATCCCGTTTTGGAGCCTTTGAAAGACCAATATCCCGCGGTCTATGCGATTGCGGTGTCGCTTGCAGAGATGTTGTACGAGAAGTTTGGACTGCGCTTACAGGAGGGAGAACTAGGGTATCTAGTGCTGCACATCCAAAATATCGTGCTGACATATCAAACACAGAGAAAGGAGTTGTGACGATGTCAATGCTAGACGAGATCAAAGGAGGGTTGATCGTTTCGTGTCAGGCGCTGCCCGACGAGCCGCTGCATTCCAGCTTCATCATGGGGCGTTTGGCGGTCGCGGCACAGCAAGGCGGCGCGGTCGGCATCCGCGCGCAGTCCCGCGAGGATATTTTAGAGATCGAGCGGGTGTGCACGCTTCCTGTCATCGGAATCGTCAAGCGGAATTATCCGGACAGCGAGGTGTACATCACGCCGACGGAACAGGAGATCGCGGAGCTGCTCGAGACCCGCTGCGCGATGATCGCCCTCGATGCGACCGACCGGCCGCGTCCGAACGGTGTCTCGACTGAAGCGTTGGTGCGCGCCATCCATGCCGCCGGACGGCTTGCCATGGCGGACTGCTCCACGGCGGCGGAATGCCTTGCGGCGGAGCAGCTCGGCTTCGATGTGGTGTCGACGACGCTGTGCGGCTATACCGCCTATTCCCGCCACACGGACGGGCCGGACTTCGCCTGCATCGAGGAGGTCGTAAAAACCGTGCATGTCCCCGTTATTGCGGAGGGAAAGATCCATACGCCCGAGCAGCTGCGCGCGGTGATGGATCTGGGGGTGCACGCGGCGGTGGTCGGAGGGGCGATCACGCGTCCGCAGCAAATCACAACGCGTTTTGTATGTGCTTTGGGTAAATAGAAAGAGGAGAAGAGACTATGTTTAAACAACTGCAAAAGCTTGGCAAAGCATTTATGCTTCCAATCGCGATCCTACCGGCAGCCGGTCTGCTGCTCGGCATTGGCGGTTCGTTTTCCAATGCGGCGACGATCGCACGCTATCCGTTCTTAGACAATGCGGTCCTACAGACGATCTTCAAGGTCATGAACGGCGCAGGTTCTGCGATTTTCGGCAATCTCGCGCTGCTGCTGTGCGTCGGTCTGTGTATCGGTCTGGCGAAGAAGGATAAGGGCACCGCGGCGCTCGCAGGCGTGGTCGGCTTCTTCGTGATGACCACCACGATCTCCACCCTTTTGGGCATCTTCGCGGAAGAAGGCGCGTCGATCGACACCGGCGTTGTCGGTGCGATCGTGATCGGTATCGTGGCGACGCAGTTACATAACCGCTACCAAAACATTCAGCTTCCGCAGGTGCTCGGCTTCTTCGGCGGCTCGCGCTTTGTGCCCATCGTCACCTCCTTCGCCGCGATCTTTGTCGGCGTGGGCTTCTATCTGGTGTGGCCGCCCTTGCAGCACCTTCTCGTCAGCACGGGCGATACCATTGCCGCTGCCGGTCCGGTCGGCACCTTCTTCTATGGCTTCCTGATGCGTCTTTGCGGCGCAGTCGGTCTGCACCACATGATCTACCCCATGTTCTGGTACACCGCGCTCGGCGGCACGGAAATGGTCGCGGGCGCACAGGTCGTGGGCGCGCAGAACATCTTTTTTGCGCAGCTTGCAGACCCTGCTCATGTTGGCTTATTTACCGAGGGCACACGCTTCTTTGCAGGCCGCTTTGCAACGATGATGTTCGGTCTGCCCGCGGCGGCGCTCGCCATGTATCACTGTGTTCCCAAGGAGCGCCGTGCAAAGTATAAGGGTCTGTTCCTCGGCGTAGCGCTCACCAGCTTTATCACGGGTATCACCGAGCCTCTGGAGTTCATGTTCCTGTTCGTCGCGCCCTGGCTGTATATCATCCATGCGTTCTTCGACGGCGTGTCGTTCTTCATTGCGGATGTGCTCAATATCGCCATCGGCAACACGTTCTCCGGCGGCGTGATCGACTTTACCCTGTTCGGCATTCTGCCGGGCAACGCAAAGACCAACTGGCTGCTCGTCATTCCGGTGGGTCTCATCTGGGCATGCCTGTACTATTTCACGTTCCGTTTCCTCATCACGAAGTTCAACGTCATGACGCCCGGCCGCGGCGAAGAGGATGACGGCGATCTGCCGCCCGCAGTCACGACCAAATCCTCGCTGCGCGACGAATCCGAGGTCATCATCAGCGCGCTCGGCGGCGCGGAAAACATCGAGGATGTGGACGCATGCATCACAAGACTGCGCATCAGCGTCAAGGACGTCGCAAAGGTGGATAAGGCGACGCTCAAGAAGATCGGTGCGACCGATGTGCTTGAGGTCGCAGGCGGCATTCAGGCGATCTATGGTGCAAAGGCGATCCTGTATAAAAACAACATCGTCGATATTCTGGGAATCGACGGCTGACCGCACCCCCCGGTGCTCCGCATCTTCATTCCCGCATCTCCATAGCGCGCCCAGCAGAGTCTCTGCGCCACAATTCGCAGTATATTCCTTTGCGGCAAGGTGGCAAAAGCGTTTAAAATCCCCTTTCAGCATGCCCGCGCCGATGTCGCACACGGTCTCGCCCGCTTGCAGTCCGAGCCGGGCAAGGGTCTCGGCTGGGGCAAGCTCCGCCACACGCGCGGGATGCTCCAACTTCTCTTTCTTGTTCGGGCGGGCGAGCACGCCGTTTTCTTCGCTCCTATCCACGCCCCATTCCGATTGGTTTTCTGTAGCATACCACAGCGCACGGAGATGTTTCGGTGACGTTATCACCCGCACAAACAGCCGCGCCCCCCCAAAAAAGCGGGGGCGCGGCTGTCGTATTATAAGTTAAGGAAGGGGTTACTTCTTAATGAGCTCGACTTCGACGCCGATGACCGGCTCGACCTTGTCGCCCTTGATGAGCTTCTGCGCAACTTCAACAGCGGTCTGACCCATGAGGTCGGGCTTCTGCGCAACCGTTGCCTTCATCGTGCCCGCTTCCACAGCCGCCTTCGCGTCGTCCGTTGCGTCAAATCCGACGATCGCAATATCCTTGCCCGAAGCTGCTTCGAGTGCGCCCAGCGCCATTTCGTCGTTGTGTGCAAATACGCCCTTAACGTTCGGGTTCGCCTGCAGGATGTTCTCCATAACGTTCAGGCCCTCAGCGCGATTGAATTTTGCGGTCTGGGATGCGACAACCTTGAGTTCCTTATCTGCGATGTTGTGGAAGCCCTGACCACGGTCGATCGCCGCCGAGGAGCCCTCAACGCCGGTCAGTTCCGCAACCTCTGCGCCCTTGCCGAGCAGGTCGACAAGGTACTGGGTCGCAAGCTCTGCGCCCTTGACGTTGTCCGATGCGATCGCGCAGTCCACGGTCTGACCCTCGACGCCGCGGTCGACGGAAACCGTCTTGATGCCCTTGGCGATCGCGTCACCGACCGCGGGCGCAACTGCGCTCGAGTCGACCGGGTTGACGATGAGCACCTGGATCTTACGGGAGATCAGATCCTCGATGTCGTTCGTCTGCTTTGCGGAGTCATCGCCCGCGTCGACGACGACCAGCTCGATGCCGAGTTCTTCCGCCTTCGCCTTCGCCCCGTCGGTCAGCGTGACGAAGAAGGGGTTATTGAGTGTGGAAACCGACAGACCGACGAGCATCTTATCGCCGCTTGCCGCCGCGCCGTCCGTCGTAGCGGGCTGGTCGCCCGTGGGCTCCTTGTCGGTCTCTTCCAGACCGGAGGTGCATGCGGTCATGGTCAGTGCGAGTGCACAGGTGGTCATTGCTGCAAAAATTCTCTTCAGTTTCATGGTGATTCTCCTTTGCTCTTCTATAAAGTTTTTCTCTTCTTTGTGCTTTTTATCCCAATCGCTTACCGATCCTTATCGGACAGGACCGCGATCAAAATAACGATACCCTTGACAATGCTCTGATAGTACGACGACAGGCCGATGATATTGAGGCCGTTGTTGAGCACCGCGATGATGAGAACGCCGATGAGCGTGCCCATGATCTTACCGCGGCCGCCGTTCAGGCTCGTGCCGCCGAGTGCGACCGCCGCGATCGCGTCCAGCTCATAGCCCGTGCCGAGCGTGGGCTGCGCAGAGCCCAGACGGGACAGCAGGATCATGCCCGAGAACGCCGCGAAGAAGCCGGACATGCCGTACGCGATGAGCTTGGTCTTGGTGATGTTGACGCCCGCGAGCGCAGCTGCCTTGGAGTTGCTGCCGACCGCGTAAATGCGTCTGCCGAAGGTGGTATTATGCAGGAGGAAGTATACGACTGCGAAGGAAACGATCAGGATCCAGACCGGCACCGGCACGCCGAGCATGGTGCCCTTACCGACTGCGCTGAGCACGATATTGCTCACCATGTTGTCGCCCATCAGACCGGAAATCGGCTTGCCGTTTGAAAAAATCATGGTCACGCCGCGATAGATGGTCATGGAGATCAGGGTCGCGATGAAGGGCTGCAATCTGCCCTTTGTAATCATCACGCCGCTGATGAGACCGAGCAGCGTGCCGCCCGCGAGTGCCGCGAGCATGGCGACCGGCGCGGTCACGCCGCTGACGATCATTTTCGCCGCGATTGCCATCGTCAATGCAAGGATGGAGCCGACCGACAGGTCGATGCCGCCGGTCAGGATGACGAGCGTCATGCCGAATGCGATCAGACCGTTGATGGATGACTGCCGCAGCAGGGACAGGAAGTTGTCCACCGTGCGGAAATCCGCGCTGATGACGCTGATGACCAATACCAGAAACAGCAGGGCAAACAGCGAGCCGAAATCACGCAGATTGATCTTTTTTGCCTTGTTCATGCGAGTTTTCCTCCCGTAGCAAGAATCATAATGCTTTCTTCGGTCGCCTCATCGCGCTCGAGGATGCCCGCCGCCTTGCCCTCGTGGATGACGAGGATGCGGTCGCTCATGCCCAGAATCTCGGGCAGCTCGGAGGAAACCATGATGACCGCGACGCCGCTTTCGGTGAGGCGGTTGATGATGCCGTAAATTTCTTTTTTCGCGCCGATGTCCACGCCGCGCGTCGGCTCATCAAGAATGAGGATCTTCGGACCCGCCGCAACCCACTTGGCGAACACGACCTTTTGCTGATTGCCGCCGGACAGACCGCCGGTCGTCTGCTCCACGCCCGTGCTGCGAATCTTGAACTCCGCCGCGCCCTTTTCCGCGAGCGCGCGTTCCGCCTTTTTATCGAGCACGCCGAATGCGCCGGAAATATGATCGAGGTTTGCGATCGCGATGTTCTCACGGATGGAGAAATCGAGCATCAGGCCCTCGCTCTTGCGGTCCTCGGTGACGAAGCCGATACCCAGCCGCTTGGCTTCGAGCGGATTATGGATGGTGACCGGCTTGCCGTTAATCTTGATCTCGCCGCTGTCGAGCTTCATGCTGCCGAAGATCGTGTGCATGATCTCGGTGCGTCCCGCGCCCATCAGACCGGACACGCCGAGCACCTCGCCCGCGCGCACCGAGAAGGACACGTCGTGGATGAGTCCCGCCTTGTTCAGGTGGCTGACCTCGAGCGCGACCGCGCCCGGCACGTTATTGCCCTTGGGGAAACGCTCTCCGATCTCACGGCCGATCATCATTTTGACGACGTCGTTCATCGAGGTGTCGCTGATGCGCTTGGTGCCGACATACGCGCCGTCGCGCAGGATGGTGATGCGGTCGCACAGCGCGAAGATCTCTTCCATGCGGTGGGAAATGTATACGATGGATACGCCCTTTGCCTTGAGCGCGCGGATGACCGTGAACAGTACGTCGGTCTCCGCGAGGGTGAGCGCCGCGGTCGGTTCGTCCATGATGAGCACCTTGGCATCGACCATGAGCGCCTTTGCGATCTCGACCATCTGCTGTCTGCCGATGGACAGTCTGCCGAGCACCTCGCCCGGGTCGATGTCCACACCCAGATTATGCAGCGTTTCGAGCGCCATTTGCCGCATGCTCTTCTTGTCGACGACGCCGAACGCGCCGTGCAGCTCCTTGCCGAGGAACATGTTCTCCTCGACCGTAAGGTCAGGCACGACATTCAGCTCCTGATGGATGAACACGATGCCCGCTTTTTCCGCCTCGGTCGGGTGCTTATAATGTACGACCTGACCGTCGACGCGGATCTCGCCGCTGTCCGGATCGCTCGTGTACACGCCGGTCAGGATCTTCATCAGCGTAGACTTGCCCGCGCCGTTTTCGCCCATCAGCGCGTGAATCTCACTGTCGCCGAGCGAAAACGAGGCGTTGTCCAAGACCTTTGCCGTGACGAAGGTCTTGTTGATGTTTGACATTTCAATTCTCAATGCTCTTCACCTCCAACGATGACCTGCGCCTTAAAAAATGACGCCCGCGTGCAGGATGATGTTTGCGTAAGGGGTGACCTCGCCGGTGCGGATGACCGCTTTGACATTCACAAGCTGCTTTTTGAAGTCCTCATGGGATACGAAACCGGTTTCAACACCGGGGAAAGTCGTTTCGACCTCGCGCAGCACCGCCGGATTCATGGTCTTGATCTCGCTTGCCAGCGTGATGCGCTCGATCTGCATATCCTCTTCGACGGCGTGCAGCACGTCGAGGAAGGTCGGCTGTCCGCGGCGCAGCGCGAGGTCGATGCGCTTGACGCCTGCGGGAATTGGCAGACCGCAGTCTCCGATGCAGATCGTGTCGGTGTGCCCCAGATCGGCGAGCACCTTGGCGATCTCGCTGTTTAAAATGCCTGTTTTCTTCATGTTGTTCCCTCTTATTCTGCGCGGTGCGCGTCGGCTTCGACCTGTTCTCTGGTCGGCATGCCGCCCTGTGCGCCCGCTTTTTCTGTGGAAAGACCCGCCGCGATATTCGCAAAACGCAGCGCGGTCAGCAGCTCCATGCCCTGTGTGCGTGCATAGGCGAACGCGCCGTTAAAGGTATCGCCCGCACCCGTGGTGTCGACCACCTTGGAGGTGCGCGCCGGAACCTGTGTAGCTTCGCCCGTGGGCTGCGCGAGCGCGATGCCCTTTTCGCCGCAGGTGACGAGCAGCTTGCCCGGATAACGCCGCATCGCGTCCTCGACCGCGCCCTCTCCGAAAATGAGCGCGGCTTCGTGCTCGTTCGGGGTGAGGTAGGTGACCTGCTCGACGAGGGCGGACGAAACCTGCCGCGCGGGGGCGGGATTCAGGATGACCTCGATGCCGTGCTGCGCGCACAGCGCCGCGACGTATTCGTTGGTGTCCTGCGGAATTTCATGCTGTAGAATGACCATGCCGCACGAGAGCAGCTCGCTGCGCACGCTGTCGATATACGCGCGGTCGACGCGGTTGTTCGCGCCCGGTACGACGATGATCGTGTTGTCGTTGTCGCCTACGGTGATCATCGCGATGCCCGTGTTCTCCTCGGGCAGCACCTTGACGAAGGTGGTGTCCACACCGTCGCGTGCCATCGAGGCGAGCAGCTTCGTGCCGTTTTCGTCCTGTCCGACCGCGCCGAACATCACGACCTCACCGCCCAGCCGCGCCGCCGCGACCGCCTGATTTGCGCCCTTGCCGCCTGCGTTGCGGTCGAGCCGCGTGCCCATCAGGGTTTCTCCCTTGTGCGGGATACGGGGCGCCTGCACCACAAGATCCATGTTGATGCTGCCCACGACTCCAATTTTCATGCTCTCTGTTCCTTTCCTGACTATGTGCTTTCGCGTTTGATGAGTGTGACCGGCAGGATGACGCTGCGCTCCGGCGGCTGCTTGCCTTCGACAATATCAATAATATAGTTCGCTGCCAGTTGTCCGATCTCGCGGATCGGCTGCGCGACCGTCGTCAGCGACGGGGTGACAAGCCCGCTGACGCCGATATTATCGAAGCCGACCAGCCGCACATCCTGCGGCACGCGCTTGCCTGCCTGCGAAAGCACGCGATAAACGGCGAGGGCGGCAATATCGTTCGCCGCGAGGATGCCGTCGACCTCGGGATAGGTCTCGAGCAGTTCGCGCGTGCGGCGGATGCCGTCGTCAAAATCATAGCCGCATTCGACGACCCGCGCGGGCAGCGCGTGCTCTCTGCAAAACTCGACGAAGCCCTCATACCGCTGCATCGCGCTCGAAATACCGTCGCTCTGCGACATGCACACGATGCACTTGCAGCCCAGATCGTACAGGTGCTGCGCCGCGATGCGTGCGCCCTCGGAGTGCGCGCTGCGGATGGTGAATACCTTGCTGCCGCTGTCAAACTCGCGGTCGATGACCACACACGGAAGCGGAATGCCATACTGCACCTTGGAGCTGTTCGTGATCATGACCACGCCGTCCGCGTTCATGGATTGCAGCATCTGGACATATTCCTTTTCCTTGGCGATGTCACCGTTGCTGTTGCACAGAATGACGCGATAGTTGCGCGCGAACGCGATCTCTTCGATGCACCGTCCGATCTCCCCGAAAAAGGGATTCGTGATGTTGGGCACGATATAGCCCAGAATGCGGGACGACTTGAGAAAGAGCGACCGCGCGATTTGGTTCGGAACATATTCGGTCTGCTCGATCGCGTCGAGTACGCGCTGGCGCTTTTCTTCGTCGACCGGCGAAGTGCCGTTGATGACGCGCGATACCGTTGCGGGCGAAACGCCCGCCAGTGCGGCGATCGCGCGGATATTGTTTGATTTGCTCATTTTTGTTTCCTCATCTTGAAACCGGTTTCATGGCTCTATTGTAAGCACTGCTTTGGGCATTGTCAACACCTTTTTCACGCGAATCCACTCGAAAACCGTGAAAACGTAAAAGTTTGTGAAAGTTAGATGAATCCGCCTCGCGGTTTTTGGAGCAAATTACGGCGGCAGCGCGTTTCCTGCGTGCGTGCGCCCGTGCAAAACCGCGCAGGACGCACGCGCCGTCCGTCGCCGCCGGAGGCTGCGCCCCCCAAACGCGTAATTTCTTTGCGCAACCTGTACAAAAACCGAACATTTCATTTGTAGCTGAATTTTGCGTATATATTTTGTATAAAACCGCCAATTTTATGGATTTAGCGTTTCTTTTCCCTAATACCCGCACTTCTGTATGCCAAACCGCACCATTTGAAAGAGACCGCAAGTGCGCAAAATTTGACCAGCTTTTTTGTGCGCATTTGATAAACTGTTTATGGTATGATGAACAGAGATTTTCCGGCGCATGTGTTTCACAGGGAGGGCACATGCGCTGGATCGCACAAAAGAGGAGGAATGGAAGAGATGAAAACCAAATTTCGACGCATTCTGTCAATGGTGCTGTGTGCAGCGCTGTTGACGAGTGCCACCCCACTGTCACTCGCGGCAGATACCGGCACGGCGACCGCGACGACGACTGCCGCGACGGGCGCGGCGTTCAAAAACGGTCCCTATCTGCTCGCCCCCAAGACCGATGCGATGACGGTCGTATGGGAATCCACCGCAAAAGCAGACGCGACCATCGCATTCGGAGAAGCGGCGGACAAGCTTGGCACGCCCGTCGCGGTCGCAGAGGATGCTGCCGCACCCGAATTTCAGGGCACAAAGATGCACTTCTACTACTACACGCTGACCGGACTCAAGCCGGGTACGCGCTACTATTATGAAGTACAGCTTGCAGGCGGGGAAAACTGCAAGGCAAGCTTCCGCACGCTGAGCGACAAGCCCGACAAGATCAATATGATCTCGCTGTCGGACTCGCACATTTTCGCCACCCGCTCCGAACTGGATGCGGCGGTCAAGAGCTATGACCCCGATCTCATCCTGCACTGTGGCGACCTTGTCGAAGGCACGGGCGCGCAGGCGGAACAGTTCAGCTTCTGGTTTAAGGGCAGCACGCACGAGGATTTCATCCATTCCTATCCGGTGTATTACGCCAGCGGCAACCACGATCAGGGCGGCGTGTACTTCAACACCTACGTCTACAATCTGCAAGATGCCGCTTACGGCGCAACCGTGACGGGGGACAGCTCCTTCAACTATGGCGGGCTGCACATCATCTCGATGAACTCCAACCCGTGGGGTCTGTTCCAGATGAACTCCGAAGCGACCGGCAACAAGGCGGATCAGGCGACGCTCGACACGATCGATAAGTCTCTTGCATGGCTCAAGACCGATCTCGCTTCGAGCGCCGCAAAAAATGCGGAATTCCGACTGATTTTCATGCACCATCCGGTGTCGGATGCGTTCACCAAACGCTACATCCCCGCGATCATCGAACCGGCGGGCGTGGATCTTCTGTTGGCAGGTCATACGCACAGTTATGCGCGCGCGGTTTCGTCCAACCCGGCGGTTGGCGCGGGTACGGTCTATCTGACCCATCAGGACGCGCGCACCTATAACAAGAAGGGCGACTTCTTCCACATCACCGGCACGCCCGGTGCGGGACTCCTGACGGTCGAAACTTACGGTGCAGAGGGCGAGGGCAAGGAGTCCAAGCTCGCCGCGACCACCAAGATCGCGACCAAAAAGCAGCAACTCTCCTATTCCGACATTTCCATCACGCCGAGCACGGTGCTCTATAATGACTCGGTCACGGTCAAGGCGACCGTCAAAAACGACGGTGCAGGTCTTGCTGCCGCAGTTCTTCCGATCAATGACAACGGCACGGTGCGCTATCTCTACAAGTTCGGCGGCGAGATCAAGACGCTCGAACCCGGCAAGTCCATCTCGCTCTCGGCTACGCTGCCGATGACCGCGCTCGGACAGCACACCCTGACGCTTGCGGGCAAAACCGCCAATGTCACCGTACAGTACCGCAAAGCGGCGTTTTCCTATGACAATCTGCGCATCAAGCAGGGCAGCGGCAATGTCAGCGACATCAACAGCAACATTCTGAACCTCAAGGCGGCGGTTACGAACATCGGCAACGAAGCAGGCGTTGCATCTGCGGCGTTCAAGATCAACGGACAGACCGTTGCGGTACAGAACTACAAGCTCGATTCCGGCAAGTCCAAGACCGCGGAGTTCACCTACACCTTTGACAAGGCGGGTGACTACACCGTGACCATCGGCACCGCCGAACCGCAGACCATCCATGTCGAAGGCTCCATCCAGGGCATGCCGATCGTCAAGGATAAATCCGGCAACGGCAACAACGGCTACATCCACGGTGCGCCCGAGTTGGGCACCGACGACAAGGGACAGCAGAGTCTGATCCTCGACGGCAAGCGTGATTATATCGAAGTGCCCGACAAGGGCGGCTACACCATCAAGGACGGCGTGAGCGGCATGGTATGGGCAAATCTGCCGAGCGCCGGCACGACCAAGGGCGGCGTTTCCGAGCTGACCGAGCAGTATGTCGACCTCGACGGCAAGGGCGCGATCCCCGACCACAACCCGCTGCTGCTCAAGGGCATCGGTCTGGGCTGGGGCACTCCGTATCTGTTCCGCATGGCGGTACGCGAGACCGGCAAGGTGACCTATGGCGTTTGCCTGCTCGACGACAACGGCGAATTCAGCTGGAACGACGGCAGTCAGGCGGAAGCCGGCATCAAAAAGGACACTTGGGTACAGTATACGAGCACCTTTGACTTTGCAAACGGCGGCGACGCCTATCAGAACGGCTATCAGAGCGCGCACGTCGACAAGCCCGCTTACACCGCACCGGTCAAAAACTGGGAGGGCGCTCCGCTCTATGTCGGTCT
Source organism: Intestinibacillus massiliensis (assembly GCA_029267335.1). Taxonomy (GTDB): domain Bacteria; phylum Bacillota; class Clostridia; order Oscillospirales; family Butyricicoccaceae; genus Intestinibacillus; species Intestinibacillus massiliensis_A. The sequence continues at coordinate 114,062 of JAJUJC010000007.1, forward strand.
GGGCTTCAAAAACACGCTGCTGACCAAGCGCAACCGCGGCATGTATCACACAATGCTGCCGGGTGCAGTCTCGCAGGTCCGTTTCTATGCCACCAAGGTCTCCGCGACGGAAAATGACGCGGCGCGCACCAACCCGACCGCCGCAGGCGCATCCGCCAAGGATCTCAAGGTCTGGCTCGATTTCTCCTCCGCGAATATCGACACCAAGGGCACGCACACGACCGAGTGGGTCGCGGTGACCGGCGCGCCGACCTCGCTCGCATATGACGCTGCGTTCAAGGGCGCAGCTTCCGTGCAGGCCACCGTGCAGACCTCGGACGACGGCAAGACCGTTAAGGAGGGCAAGGCATTCACGCTGACAAGCGGTACGAACACCCTCGACCTGACCGGTCTGGCACAGGCGAAGTATGTACGCGTACAGACGGCGTTCGTTTCCGACCTCAACAAGACCGAATCGAGCGTCCCCGTGCTGAACGAATATGTACTGACCGCGGGCGACACGGTCAAGCGTTGGAACACGCTCGTCGACTGGAACGCCGGCACCTTTGCGGGCGCGGCAGGGCATCAGTCCGCCGATGTGTACATCAACCATGCCAAGGATTTTGACGACTACTCCGGCACGGCGGACGCGCCCGATGCAGTGACCTTTACCGACATTGCGACCCACTGGGCAAAGTCCTCCATTGACTATGTCGTCAAGAACAACCTCTTTAACGGCACCTCCGCCACCACCTTCTCGCCCGACGAGGGCATGACCCGTGCAATGTTCGTCACGGTGCTCGGCCGCCAGGCGAAGGTAGACACCACTTCCTACAAGGACAGCGCGTTCTCCGACGTTGCAGCAGGCGAATACTATGCGCCTTATGTCGCATGGGCAGCGAAAAACGGCATCGTGACCGGCGCGACCGCAACGGCCTTTGAGCCGAACGCAGTCGTCACCCGCGAGCAGATGGCGGCACTGCTGTATCGCTACGCACAGCTGCAAAAGTACGACACCACGCAGGGCGGCATGGCGATCCGTGAGTTCACGGACTACGACCACATTTCGTCCTATGCACTGCCCGCACTGGGCTGGGCGGTCAACAGCGGTCTCATGCAGGGCAGCGCAGGTAAACTGACCCCCTCCGCGACCGCGACCCGCGCCGAAGTCGCTGCGACCTTGCAGCGTTTCGCACAGAAATTCATCGGCTAAACATGCAAAAAAGGAGAAAGCACAGAGTGCTTTCTCCTTTTTTGCCTTAATCGTCCTCTTCGACCCAAGCGTGTCCAAATTTTTCGGGCAGTGCGCGTGCGGCATCGGGGCCGCGGTTGCCCGCTTCATAGGGGTGCACAGGCAGTGCGGTCTGTGCGACGAGTGCGCGCAGGTGCTCGATAAAGTTCCAGCTCAGCTCGATCTGATCCCACTGGGAGAACCATGCGCGCTCGCCGTTCAGGCACGCGGTCAGCAGGCGTTCATACGCCTCCGGCGTGTTGATGTGGTTCTCTAGGATGCAGTTCTGGCAGAAATCCATCTTCGCGGGCACGATGTCCTCGGTGTCGCCCGGACGCTTGATGTTGAAGCGCAGGTACACGCCCTCGGTCGGCTGCACCTTGACGATGAGCACATCGGGATCGGTTTCCGGCGTCGAGCGGCGGAACGTGATCGCGACCTCGGTCTGGCGCGTGCCGGTCTTTTTGCCCGTGCGGATGTAGAACGGCGTGCCCCGCCAGCGGTCATTGTCGATGAACAGCCGCATCGCGGCAAAGGTCTCGGTGGTCGACTTGGGCGACACAAGCGGCTCTTCGCGATAGCCCGCATACTGTCCCAGGACGAGCGTGTCTTCGAGCGTCGATGCGTCGACCGGACGCAGCGCACGCAGCACGCGCAGCTGCTCGCGGTGCAGTTCCGCGCTCGTGAAGTTGTCCGGACGCTCCATTGCGAGGATGGACAAAATCTGGAACAGATGGTTCTGCACCATGTCCTTGAGCGCGCCCGCCGCGTCGTAATAGCCGCCGCGCGTTTCGACGCCGACATCCTCGAGCGCGGAGATCTCGACCGATTCGATGGACTGGGAATTCCACGCGTTTGCAAAAATTGGGTTGGCAAAGCGGATGGTCTGCACGTTGCGGATCATCTCCTTGCCGAGGTAGTGGTCGATGCGGTAAATATTTTCCGCGCCGAAGAAGCCCTCCAACTCCTCGTTAAGTACGCGTGCAGCCTCAAGCGTTTCGCCGAACGGCTTCTCGATGACGACCTTGCTGCCAGACAGACCGGGCAGGGTCTTTAAGCCCTCCGTGATCGTGCCGAAGAACGCAGGCGCGACCGCAAAATAGAACATGTGCGCGCCGATCTCATGCTGCGCGTAGCAATCCGCAAGCCCGCTGTATGCCGTGGGGTCGGAAAAATTCATGCGATAGTAATGAATGGACTGTGAAAACGCATCCCAGTCCGCTTCCGTATAGGGCAGCCGCGAGAACCGGCGCACCCAGTCACGCGCAAGCGTGCGATAGGCGTCGTCGGTATAATCGCGCCGTCCGATGATGACGACACGCGCGTCCGGCGCGAGCTTGCCCGTGCGCCGCATGATATACAGCGCGGGGACGAGCTTGCGGAACGTCAAATCGCCGGTGCCGCCGAAAATCGTGATGTTTGTGCTGATTTTCATGCTTTTTCGCTCCATTCATGGTGATAGATTCCCTCGCGGTCGATGCGCTGATAGGTGTGTGCGCCGAAAAAGTCGCGCTGCGCCTGAATCAAGTTCGCACCCGCCGCACGCGCGCGGAAGCTGTCGAGATAGGAGACCGCTGCAAGCGTCGCGGGCAGGGCCAGCCCTGCGGAAATGCCGAGCGTCGCCGCCGCGCGCAGGCTGTTCTGGTATTTGTTGACGCGGGACAGGAAAAATTCGTCGAACAGCAGGCTGCTCAGCGCGGGCTGCTTGCAAAAGGCATCCGTAATGTCGTTCAGGAACGCCGCCTGAATGATGCAGCCCGCGCGGAAGATCGACGCGATCTCGCCGAAGTGCAGGTTCCAGCCGTAACACTCGGACGCGTCGCGCAGCAGCGCGAAGCCCTGTGCGTACGCGATGATCTTGCCGGTATAGAGCGCCTGCCGCACGGTCTCGATGAGCGCGGTACGCTCGAGCGGGTTTTTGCCCGTGGGACGCTCGATCAGGCGATACGCCTGCTCACGGCGGGCAAGGTCATTCGACATCACGCGCGCGTTCGCCGCGGTCGTAATCATAGAAATGTCCACGCCCTGCTTGAGCGCTTCGATGCTCGCCCAGCGGCCGGTGCCCTTCTGGCTCGCGCTGTCAAGGATGTGGTCGACCAGTTCGCCCGCGGTCAGGTCGTCATGCTCGCGGAAAATGCGTGCCGTGATGCCGATGAGGTAGCTGCGCAGCTCGCCTGTGTCCCACGCGGCGTAGACCTCGGCAAGCTCGGCATTCGTCAGACCGCCGACGTACTTGAGCAGCAGATAGGACTCCGCGATGAGCTGCATGTCCGCATATTCGATGCCGTTATGCACCATTTTGACATAGTGACCCGCGCCCTCCGGGCCGATGTAGGCGCAGCACGGCTGTCCCTCCGCCTTTGCGGAGATCGCCTCGAGAATGGGGCGCACCGCCTCATATGCTGCGGGGTTGCCGCCCGGCATGATGGAAGGACCGCGCCGGGCACCCTCTTCCCCGCCCGAAATACCGACGCCGAGATAGTGGATGCCGCGTTGCGCAAGATAGTCCGCACGACGTCGGGTGTCCTCGAAGAACGAGTTGCCGCCATCGAGAATCATGTCGCCGTCATCGAGCAGCGGAATGAGCTGCTCAATGACCGTGTCGACCGCCTTGCCCGCCTGAATCATGAGCATGACACGGCGCGGGCGCTTGAGTGCAGAAACCAGGTCGATCAGACTATAATACGGGTGCAGGTTTTCATGCGGATGATCCCGCATCACCTGCTCGGTGACGGCGCTGCTGCGGTTATATGCGCCGACCTGAAAGCCGTTGTCCGCCATGTTGAGTGCAAGGCTGCGCCCCATGACAGCCAGACCAACCATGCCGATGTCCATTTTCATTTCCATAGTAAGAATTCCTTTCTGAAATGCCGCCGCAGGTGCGATTCGGCTCACTCTTGCAATACAATGCTCACCGCTTCGGGAGCGGGTACGCGCGCGCACACCGCGCCCAGACGGCCGCTTTCCGCGTCGCGCGGGAGCACGACCAGTCCCCCGCTCTCGCGGTGCGCGACGAGCACAAACCGCCCGTCGCGGGTCAGGACAAAATCACGCGGGTGCTGCCCGCCGCTGTCCACCTGTTGCACGCGCTGCGCGCCCTCCGGTGTCACGCGGAACACGGTGAGCACATCGGCAAAGCGCGTCGACACATAAACGAAACGCTCATCCGGCGACAGGCGGATCGCGGCGGAGGCAGGCGGCCTGCGCCAGACCGCGCCCTGCGGCAGCAGGTCGTAGCCCGCGCGCTGCCGGAAACCCGCTTCCCCGTCCGTGTCAAACACAAAAAGCTGGTTTGACAGCTCGGTGACCAGATACAGCCGTGTGTGTGTGCGGTCGAAGATGCCGTGGCGCGGGCCGGTTCCCTTGGGGAAAGACAGTGTGCCCGCGGGTGCATAGCCGCGCGTGCGGTCAAACAGCAGCGCTTCGTCGCGCAGCAGACAAATGGCGATCAAAAAACGTCCGTGCAGCAGCAGCTGATGACAGCCCGCGTGCGCGCCGGTCTCGATGCGGCGCAGCACGGTCATGTCGCGCCGGTCATACACAAGAATACTGCCCTCGTGATAGTTTGCGGTGTACACACACGTTTCATCCTGCAGGACGAAGCACGCGGCAGCGTGCTCGGCATAGTGCGTACCGCGTACCGTGCCGTCCCGCGTATCGAGCAGACACGCCCCCGCTTTGCCGTCCCGCACGAGCGGCGCGGCGAGCAGCCCGTCGCGCAGGGACAGGTATTTGCTGTCCGGCGCGTCATACCACAGCGTGGGCGTGTCCAGCACGCCGGTATCTGGATGGAGCAAAAAACGATAGATCCCCGCGCTTTCCGGCGAAAAATAGGTGCCGAGATAGCCAGTGATCGCAGATTGTGCCATAGCTTCCCTCCTTTCAGAATACGCGTGTGACGAGACATTCTCTTTTTTACTGTAATTGTAATTATTACAGTTAATTTTGTCAAGCGCATTTTCCCCTTTCTTTCGTAAATTATTTGTGACAAAGTCACACAGAGCCGACATTTGCAATCCCCAAAAAAATGTGCTATAATATATTCAGAATATGTAGCTGCGCCGCTTACATACGGTCATTCAGCTACATGTTTTTGTGTTTTACGGGTCTGCTCCGCACGGCGGGGCACGGGATGCGGAAAGGGTGGTTACTGCATGAAAGACGAACAACTGACAGCGGGACGCTTTGTTGTGTACAAGAGCAACGGTGTGTGCAAGATCGAGCGCACGGAGCGCATGCACGTTTCGGGGCAGGCGCATGACTATTATGTGCTTGCGCCGATCAGCAAGCCGGACTCGGCGATCTATGTGCCGATCGACAATCCCCGTCTGTGCAGCGACATGCGCGGCGTGCTCAGCCAGTCCGAGATCGACTCCCTGCTGACAGCGTGCCGCGGACACGCGCTATGCTGGAATCCCGACCGCAAGGAACGTGCGAACGCCTTTCGCGACATTCTCGCCGGCGGCATCAGCATCGACCTGATCGGCATGGTGCGCTGCCTTTATGAGCGCAAGCGCGAGCTGGAGCAGCAAAACAAGCTGCTGCCCGCGCAGGATGATACGACGCTGCAAACCGCGGAACGGCTCGTGCGCGAGGAATTTGCGTTCTCGCTCGACATCCCCGAGGATAAGGTCGCTTCCTATATCCAGGACGTCATCGAACCCGCGATTTAAAAAAACCGCCACAGAATCTTCGGTATTCTGTGGCGGTTTTTGCGTTTATTCGCCCTCAGGCAGCTTGAAGCGGCTGATTTCCTGCCGCAGCACGGTTGCCTGCGTGGACATTTCCTGGCTCGTAGCGGAGTTCTCCTCCGCGGCGGACGCATTGCTCTCAACGATGGACGAAACCTGACTGATCTCGTCCCCGATGCGTGCGATCGCATCGGTCTGATCGTGCGATGCACGCTCGATCTTGGTGATGCTCTCGCTCGCGGTCAACGTCTTATGCTGCACATCCTTGAGGATCTGCGCGGTCTTTTCCGTGATCTTCGCGCCGCGCGCAGTCGCAGCGACCGACTGACTGATGAGCTGCGAGGTCTGGCTTGCCGCCTCGGCGGACTTTGCCGCGAGATTGCGCACCTCGTCCGCGACGACTGCGAAGCCCTTACCCGCAACACCCGCGCGCGCCGCTTCGACCGAAGCATTGAGCGCAAGCAGATTGGTCTGGAATGCGATGTCCTCAATGATCTTGGTGATGTCCGCGATCTTGCGCGAAGCGTCGCTGATGTCGTTCATCGCCTGCGTCAGCTCGGTCATGTGGGCATTGCCCTCATCGACGCTGCTGCTCGCAAGTTTGGAGCACTCGGTCGCCGCGCTGACATGCTGTAGGTTCTCCTGTGCCTGTCCCGCGATCTGCGACAGCGACATGCTCAGATCGTCGATCGTCGCCGCCTGGCGCATCGAGCCGTCCGCCAGTGCCTGCGCACCCGCGGCGACCTGTCCTGCGCCGCTGTCGACCTGACTTGCGGAGATCGAAATGACAGAAATCGTCTTGGACAGCGAAGCCTGTATGTTTTCCAAGGACAGCTTGAGTTTTTCAAACTCACCGACATAGTGGTTTTGCAGCTTGAAATCCAGGTTGCCGACCGCGATCTGGTCGAGCACGCCGGAAATTTCGTTGATGTAGTCGATATAGTCGCGCAGACGTACGGTCAGTCTGCCGACCGACGAGAACACCGCGCCGAACTCGTTTTGCAGCTTGCTGTCGACCTGTACGGTCAGGTCACCGTCCGCGATATGTCCGGTCGCATCCGCAAGATGCTTGAGCGGGTAAATGACCTTGCGGTTCGTGCCGATCACGATGGCGACGCCCGTGATCACGACAAAAATCAGGCAGATAATCGTCAGCATCATTGCCAGACGGTTGACGCTTGCGAACACCTCGGCCTCCGGGCTTGCCATGAACAGCACCCAACCCGATTCCGGTACGCTCGTATACCACGCGAGCTGATGATTGCCGTCGATGTCAAAGCTGCCCTTGCCAGTCTTTTCGCCCAGCATGGTCTTTGCCAGTGCGGCAAGCGACGCGTTGGCGTCCTGGGTGACATTTGCCTTGAGCAGCTTCTCGCTGTCCTTATCCGCGATATACACACCCGCGCCATCGACTAAAAAGACCGTGTCATTCGCGCCCTTTTGCAGCGCAACGACCGCCTTTTGCAGCGCAGTCAGGTCGACATCGGCGGTCGCGACACCGCGCAGCTTGCCCGCGGCATCATAGAACGGTGCGGAGGCGGTGACCATCGAGATCTTTGTAAAATCGTCGTAATATGGCGAACTCCACACGGCAGGCTGCTGGATATTGGTTGCTGCCTTATACCATTCCTGATCGGTGTAGTACACGCCCGCACCGAGCGAATAGCCCGCTTCATAGACCGGATCGCCGTTTTTACGCATTGCATAGAGCGAAACATACTGTTTTTTTTCATCATACGCATACGGCTCAAACCACACGCCCGCGCCAAAGGTCTCGGCGTTTGACGAGATCTGACCGGGCAGCAGCTTGGCAAAGTTATCCTCGGTCATAACGTCTGCCGATGCTTCGGCGGAACGGGCGAGTGCCTCCGCGACCATGCGGTTGCGCACGAGCGACTTGTCGATCTGCTCGACTGCGGTCGACAGATTGAGTTCCATGCGCTCGTTCACGCTCGCCGTAATGATATCTTTCGCCGTGTAATAGCCTAAAAAGGATAGCCCCGCCATCGCGATCAATACGATCGGCAGCATCATCGCCAGTACTTCTCCGCGCAGCGATTTACGCCGCTTGATACCGCCCACATTCTGTGCGCGTTCTTTCTTCTTTCGCAGCATGTCTTATCCCCCTGAATACGAAATATGTAACACATATACTTCCAAATATATGCCTTATGATTATTATATCGGCATTTATCCCGTGTTTATTAAGAGGGCATCTTGTAAAATCCTCTTTATGTGACAAAAGTTAAAAAAAAAGAAAGCCGCAGCTGCCTGCGACTTTCTTTTAGAAACGGTTTATTTCCCCAGTTTTGCCTTGAGTGCGGCAAGCGCGTCGTCGACCTCGGTCGATGCGGCGCCCTGGTACTTTTTTTCCAGCTCTGCGGCCTCGTCGACCGGCTTCTCGTTCAGCTGCGCCATCGCGTTCGCCTGGTCCAGCATGCGGTCCGCCTTGGCTTCCATGCGCTCGAACGAACCCATCATGTCCGAAGTCGACTGCATCGTGCCCGCGACCTTGTTGAGCTTTTCCTGCGTCTTGGCGACTGCGACCTTGGCGCGGACATTCTGGCGGCGCGCTTCGAGCTGCGCAATATCGCCCGTCAGCTTATCGTGCATCTGGCGCATTTTCTCCGCGTTCTGGTGCGCCGCATCATAGGTCTCACGCAGATCTGCACCGTTTGCCTGGAGCGACTGTGCTTTCGCAAGGAATACCTTTGCATCCGCGTCGCTCCCCGCGAGCACCGCCTTTTCGGCAAGCCCCTGATAGCGCGCGATCTCCTGCGTGTTTTCCTCTACCAGACGTGCAGCGCGTGTTTCCTCCGCCATGACGCCTGCGGTCTCTTTTTTGACCTCGGCAAGCTGCTCGGTCATGTCGCGCAGATACTGGTCGATCATCTTTGCGGGGTCCTCACACCGGTCGAGCAGCGCGTTGATGTTTGCCTGCATAATGTCCGTAAAACGAGCGATGATTCCCATAGAAATAACCTCTTTTCCTATTGTTTATCGGTGTCCTCATACTTTTTAGACAGTTCTTCCGCTTCATCCGTGCCGAATTTTTCAAGCGGCGTATTGAGCACGCTCTCGGTGTATGCCTCGTGCTCTTTTTTGCGTTTGGCGCGCACCTTGACGATGATGACGATGCACACCGCCACGCCGACCACCATGACAACGAGCACGCCGGTCTTGGCAAAGTCCCAACCGTTCGTCGGCGCGCTCATGATGCGCTTCGCGGTCGAGGAGAAGGTGTCCGCGAGCATGCGCTCGAGCGTGATCGAGGTGTCGTAGTAATTTTGGTTGAAGTATCCCCAGAAAATCTTGAGCGCTTCGCTATCCATGATGGTATCCGCCGCGTAACCGCTCAGATAGCGGAATGCGCCGTCCATTTCGGAACGCGTGTCGTTCGGCGTTTCAAAATAGGCGAAAATAAAGTGCGCTTCGTCGGTAAAATGCGCCTTATAGTAGCTTTCAAGGTAAGCGTCCGCCGCGGTCGCGTTGATGTTGCCGTCCGTCCAATACTGTGCGTCGTAAGGCACGAACAGCACATAGGGCTGCACCCCGGTCTGCTTGTAGAAGCTCTCAAGCCCGCTCTCGAGCGTGCGGGCGTCCTGAATCCATGACAGACCGTCCTCATACCAGCCGGTCTTATCGACCTGCCCCGCGAGTGCGGTGCGTTGCACGGTATTCTGCGGAATGTCGGACGAGCCACCCTGATTCGGCAGCAGCACGAACCCGATGATGACAAGCACGATGGCAAACACCACGAGCTGTGTCAGGCAGCCTGCCGGTCTGCCGCCGCCCGAGCCGCGAAAACCGCCGCCGCCACCGCCGTAATAGCCGCCCGGTCGGAAGCCGCCGTAAAATCCGCCGTGGTGATGAGACGAGCCGCCGCTGCTTCCCCCGCCGGAAAACCCGCCGCCCGACGATCTGCCGCCGCCCGAAAAGCCGCCGGTCGAGTGTCCGCCGCCGAAGCCGCCGCCCGAAAAGCCGCCGCCACCGCCGCCGCTTCTGCCCATATCGCTACGCCCCTTTCGCTCTGTCCGCAAGCCACATCCTATGTTCTTTATCTTACCGTTTCTTCGTGCAAAAAGCAAGCGCAATCCCGCAAAGCAACCGGTCGGTGAGGCAAATCCCCGCCCTTTTTACAGAAATGTTACATATTTTTGTTCATGGTCGCCGCCCGAATGATCGCACTGTCCTATGCTTTTGGTCCTCATGATTTGCATTGCGTGCTCGGCGAGGATCACTAAAAAAACGGTGTCTTGCGACACCGTTTTAGCTGCTTGACCAGATATGGTCTGTTTTGTTTGGTTATATTTTCCGCATCACATGTGGCTGATCGCGCTGTCAACGATCTCGAAGTGCTTCCAAATCGCGTGAAGTGCAGCTTCCTCATCATGGGTGCGCAGGGCGTCGACAATGCTCTTGTGCGCGGCAAGCAGCAGCGCGCCTGTGTGCTCACTGTCGAAAATACGCACATACATCGTTGCGATGAACTCATTGACTGTGGTGATCATGGCGCCAAACAGCGCATGAATGAGCTTATTGCCCGCAGTCTCGACGAGTAGCGCGTGAAACTGCTGATCGAGCTTTGCCGCACGATTATTATCGGTTTCCTGTTCCATCTGCGCGACGACATCCTCAAATTTGACAAGCTGCTTTGGGGTCACACGCAGGGCTGCAAGACGCGCGGTCTCGCCTTCCAGTCCTCGGCGCAGCTGGCTGACCTGCATATAATTGGTCTCTCCGAGCAGCATCATCATGCGGAAGGTCTCGCTCAGGTTCTTTTCGAGGTCGCACGAGACAAAGTTGCCCGCGCCTTGCACGCTCGATACAAACCCCATCAGGCTCATCGTGCGCAGGGCTTCGCGCACCGAATTGCGGCTGACGCCGAGCTGCTCGGCAAGGTCGCGTTCGGGCGGCAGACGTTCCCCGCGCTTGAGGTTTCCCCGCCAGATCTCCTCGCGGATATACTCCACTACTTTTTCATAAGTTTTTTCCGGTTTGACGATTTTTTCCTTCATGGCGGTTTGTCCCTCTTTCCCTGCCAGGGAACTTTATTCCGTTTTTTTATTATACCACGAAGTACCCGCTCCACTCAACCAAAGTTTGCTTCCGGGTAATTTTGTATAATCATTCGGTTTTTTGTCCGGATATAGACAATCGACCGGATAGTAAGATCCGGTCGATTGCCTGTGGAAGAATATCGATAACCTTGGAGTACGGTTAACTTATTTAACGCCCATCCAACCGGAGATAACCATGCGCTGCACTTCGCTCGTGCCCTCATAGATCTCGGTGATCTTCGCGTCACGCATCATGCGCTCAAACGGATACTCACGCGTGTAGCCATAGCCACCGACGAGCTGCAAGCAGCGACGGGTAACGTCGCTTGCGGTCTCGGAAGCCATGAGCTTGCCCATAGCAGCCAGATGGCTGTACGGCTCGCCGTCCTGCTTCGCCTGTGCCGCGCGATAGATGAGCAGGCGCGATGCGTCGACCGCTGTCTGCATGTTCGCCAGCTCGAACTGGGTGTTCTGGAACTGGCTGATGCGCTTGCCAAACTGTACACGCTCGGTGACATACTTGATGGTCTGGTCGATACAGCCCTGCGCAATGCCCAGTGCCTGCGCGCCGATGCCGATACGACCGCCGTCCAGGGTCATCATTGCAACCTTGAACCCCTTGCCCAGCTCGCCGAGCAGGTTCTCCTTCGGGATCTTGCAATCCTCGAAGATCAGCTCAGTGGTGGAGGAGCCGCGGATGCCCATCTTCTTCTCATGTGCGCCGATGGAGAAGCCCGGAGCGCCCTTCTCCACGATGAACGCGGAGATGCCCTTGGTGCCCGCACTCTTGTCGGTCATTGCGAACACGACGAAGATTTCAGCATAGCCTGCGTTTGTAATGAAGATCTTGGAGCCGTTGAGCAGCCAGTGGTCGCCCTTGTCCTCGGCAACCGTCTTCTGCATTGCAGCGTCGGTGCCTGCGCCCGGCTCGGTCAGACCGAATGCGCCCAGCTTCTCGCCGGAGCACAGAGCGGGCAGATACTTATTTTTCTGCTCTTCGGTGCCGAAGTGGAAAATCGGCCAGGTGCATAGCGAGGAGTGCGCAGAAACCATAACAGAGGTGGTTGCGCAGTGCTTTGCCAACTCTTCGCAGCAAGCGATGTAGGACAGGTAGGTCATGCCTGCGCCGCCGAACTCTTCCGGATACGCAATGCCCATCATGCCCATATCCGCGAGCTTGTGCCAGGTCTCTTCGGGAAAACGCTCTTGTTCGTCGATTTCGGCGGCAAGCGGTGCAACTTCCTTTACGCAGAAGTCATGGAGCATGTCCAGAACGTCCTGCTCTTCTTCATTAAACTTAAAATTCATAATCTCGTTACCTCATTTCTGTCGGTTAAACCATTATGCCTTCAGCTTCTATGCCTTCAGCTTCTTGATTTCCGCGGTCAGCGCCGGAACGACCTCGTGCAGATTGCCGACGATCGCGTAGTCCGCGATGCCGAAGATCGGCGCGTCGGCGTCCTTGTTGATCGCGATGATGCAGTCAGACGAGCTCATGCCCGCGACGTGCTGGATCGCGCCGGAGATGCCGCATGCAATGTACAGCTTCGGGCCGACCGTCTTACCGGTCTGTCCGACCTGATGGGAGTGCGAGATAAAGCCTGCCTCGACTGCCGCGCGCGATGCGCCGACGGTTGCGCCGAGTGCGTCTGCCAGCGCACGGATGCAGTCAAAGTTCTCCGCGCTGCCGACGCCGCGGCCGCCGGAAACGATGATCTCTGCGCCCTCGAGATCCACGATCTCGCCGGCTGCGTCCTGAATGACCTCGAGCAGCGTCGTGCGGATCTGATCCGCCGCAACGTGAAAGTCCTCACGGATGATCTCCGCCTTGCCTGCGCCCTCTGCGGGCTTCTTGAATACGCCCGGACGAACCGTGCCGAGCTGCGGACGGTGGTCGGGGCACAAAATGGTTGCCATGAGGTTGCCGCCGAACGCGGGACGCGTCCACGCCATGTTGCCGGAGTCTGCGTCGATGTCCAGGCTGGTGCAGTCTGCGGTCAGACCGGTGTGCAGGCGGCAGGAAAGACGCGGGCCGAGGTCACGGCCGTTCGGCGTTGCGCCGATCAGCATGGTCGTCGGAGCGTATTTCTCGAGCATTGCGGTCAGCGCAATGACATAAGCGTCGGTCGTGTACTGACCGTACTCCTCACCGTCGATGACAATGATCTTGTCTGCGCCGTGTACGTTTGCAGCTTCGACTGCTGCGTCGACGTTATGACCGATGACAGCCGCGACGAGCGCGCCGCCCTGCTTGTCAGCGAGTATGCGGCCCGGGTTCAGCAGTTCGATGCCGACGTTCTTCGCGGAGCCGTCTTCCTTGGTTTCAATCAGGACCCACAGGTCTTTGGTTTTTGCCTCCATGTTTGACGCCCCCCTTAAATGATGTGGGCTGCGCTGAGCAGCTCAGACAGCTTGTGTGCAGCCTCGGCACCGGTCTCTTCCTTGATGACCACGCCGGCTTCCTTGCGCGGTGGTACGAAGCTTCTCTTGACCTTGGTGGGCGAGCCCTTCAGTCCGCACAGCGTCAGGTCGATGCCGTCGAGATCTGCAGCGCTGAGCTGGGTGATCTCCGCCTTGCGCGCTGCCATCTTACGCTTGATGGTCGGGAAGCGCGGGTCGAAGTCGGGTTTCGTGAAGGTGATGAGGCAGGGGGTCTTAACGCCAATGATCTGGTTGCCGTCCTCGGCTTCCTTCAGGATGCGCAGACCGCCCTCTTCCTCGCTCGCTTCAAGCGCGTAGGTGACCTGGGGATAGCCGAGATGCTCTGCGATTTCCGGACCGACCTGCGCGGTGTCGCCGTCGATCGCCTGCTTGCCGCAGAAGATGGCGTCGAACTTACCTTCGAGCTCCTCTACCTTGGCAATGGTCTTGCTCAGGATATAGCTCGTTGCGAGCGTATCCGAACCGCCGAATACGCGGTCGCTGACCAGATACGCCTTGTCTGCGGCGATCGCGATGCACTCACGCAGCGCTTCCATCGCCTGCGGGGGGCCCATCGACAGAACCACGATCTTGGCGTCGGGGTTCTTGTCCTTGATGCGCGCCGCCGCTTCGAGGGCATAGCCGTCAAAGGGGTTGACGATGCTCGGTACGCCGTCGCGTACCAGGGTGTTGGTTACCGGATCGATCTTGATCTCGGTGGTATCCGGCACCTGTTTGATGCATACCAGAATGTTCATAACCGTACTCCTTACCGTTTGTTTTTCGCCTTCTTACTACTTCATGGATTTTGACCCGAGGCTTCCCGCCGTCCGGCAAGACGGCGGGCGGGTCTCATCTTTTTGGGAGATATGTAGTAGTTTTTATTGTGAACAGCCGGTTATAGACTGTAGCACACCTTGCCGGGGTTCAGAATCAGCTTGGGATCGAACACCTTCTTGATGCCCTGCATCAGCGCGACATTGACCGGTCCGACTGCCTCTGCGAGGTACTTGACCTTGCCCATGCCGATGCCGTGTTCGCCCGAGATCTGACCGCCGAACTCCATCGCCTTGGCGTAGATCTCGCTCATGAAGCGATCGACCTGATCGTGGAACGCGTCCTTCTCCATATCGTTGGAGCAGGTGTAAATATGCAGGTTGCCGTCCCCCGCGTGACCGAAGTACTTGACCTCAAAGTCATACTTCTTACCCGCCTCGTTGACAAAGGCAACATACGGCGCGATGCGGTTGACCGGTACGACGACGTCGCACTCGTCAAGCAGCTTGGTCTGCTCTTCGATGCCCTCAAGGAAGGACGAGCGTGCTGCCCAGGTATCCTTGAGCTTGGGCGCGGTATCCGCGACCAGAACGTCCATTGCGCCCTCTTCCAGCAGCATTTCTGCCGCGCGCTCGACCAGGGGATCGAGCTCATCCATGGTTTCGCCGTCAAAGGTAACGAGCAGATAAGCGCCCGCTTCCACGCCGTCGATCTGGCGCGGGAACACCTGCTTGCCGAGATACTCCTCGGAGGAAACCAGAATTTCCTTCTCGAAGAACTCGAGTGCCTGCGGCTTAAAGTGGTTCATGAAGAACTTCGGCACGGTGGAAATGCACGCGTCGAGGTCTTCAAACGGCGCCATCAGGCTGACCGTCGCCTTGGGTGCGGGGATGAGCTTGAGCGTCAGCTCGGTGATGATGCCGAGCGTGCCCTCGGAGCCGATCATCAGGTTGGTCATGCTATAGCCCGAGCTGGTCTTGGACACCGTGGAGCCAAAGCGTGTGACCTCGCCGGTCGGCAGAACAACGGTCATCGCGCGGACATAGTCGCGCGTTGCGCCGTACTTGACCGCGCGCATACCGCCCGCATTTGTGGATACGTTGCCGCCGAGCGTCGCCATCTTCTCGCCCGGATCGGGTGGATACATGCAGCCGTGCTGCAGCGCATCGTCCGCGAGCTGCTGGAGCAATACGCCCGGCTGAACCGTGACCGCAAAGTTCTCCAGATCATACGAAAGGATCTTGTTCATACGCATCGTGCACAGCACGACACCGCCGCAAATCGGAGTGCAGCCGCCGGCGAGTCCGGTGCCTGCTCCGCGGGTCGTGACGGGTATGTTATATTTATAACATACTTTCATAATACCCGCAACTTCCTCTGTCGTCAAGACATCAATTGAAACATCTGGTAGATGAGTGCCATAAATCGGCATCTCGTCGCGCGCATAATCGGGGTTGACATCGGCGCCCGTGACCACTCTGCCGGGAACGATCTTCTCCAGCTCCGCGATAACTTCCGGTGTAACGGGATTATAGTTTGCCATGATAAAACCCTCCTGTAAATATTGTTTATTGCAAAAATTACTCTCTAACCATAACTGAAATGCCGTTCGGAATGACGACCAGATGCGCATCTGCGCCCTTTTCCGCGCGTGCCTGCGCCAACGCTGTGTCAACATCAGGCGCCCAACCGATGCCCATATCAAGAATTGTCTGCCGCTGCTCGGGCTGCGTAACATAAATCACGCGATGCTTGCCCAGTACGCGGGACATGATCTGATATTCCCACTGATCGGGCTTGGTCTGATCCTGCGGGGTGGCGAGGATCTGCTCGGTCAGTGCCTGCGGGGAGGACGCATTTTTGAGTGCATCATAGAAGCTCTGACCGCCGTGTCCGTCGGAGCACGAACTGACCATGATGAGCGTTGCGCCCTGTGCCGCCGCCGCTTCCGCCGCGGTCAGTCCCTTGACGCTCTGGTATACGTTCTGGTCGAGCGGATAGCCTCCGTTGCTCGAAATGACGATGTCGCCGCGTGTTTCGGGCTTCACCTGACAGTAGCCGAGCAGGAACGCGCAGCCCTTTTCGTGTGCCTGGAACGGATCTCCTGCGAATGCCGCGACGACTTTTTTGTCCTCGTCGATAATGACGTTCACGATGTATGCAAGCTTCGCCATCTTCGCTGCCGCGACCATGTCCTCGTGCAGTGGGTTATGTTCGAGCACGCCCGTGCGCGCATAGGGCGAAGCGATGAACTTCGAGCAGTGGTTGCCGAGCACGGTCACCTGATCGCATACGCCGGGCAGCACGCTCTTGCGTCCGCCCGAAAAGCCCGCGAAAAAGTGCGGTTCGATGAAGCCCTCGGAAACCAGCAAATCGGTCTCGACGGCAAGGCGGTCGACGACGCACTTTGCACCCGAGGGCAGCATGCCGATATCGACGTTGCTGTCGGGGTTGCGGCTGTCGTGGATGACAATCTTTTCGCGGTCGACGATGTCCTGTCCCAGCTTGGATACCAACTCGCTCGTATCTGTCGGGCGGTGGAAGCCGGTCGCGACGAGCAGCGTGATGTCAAGGTTGGGACTGCCCGCACGCAGCTCCTCTAGCATGAACGGGAGGATATGTTTGCTTGGTACGGGGCGCGTGTGGTCGCTGATAATGATCGTGCAGGTCTTTTTGTCCGCCGCCAGCTCGCGTAGGCGGGGCGTGCCGATCGGCTGTGCCATTGCGGCTTTGACCAGACCATCCTCGGTGTCGGTTGCTTTGAGCTCGCCGATGTGTGACTCAAGTACCTCCGCGCCGGTCAGGTCGGCCGAAAGCGTCATTCCCGCTTTGCCAAACGGAATCGTGACTGACATTCGGAACCCTCCTTCATGCATGTGTGTTGCATCATTTTTTTCATATTGTGGTGATCTGCCTATGTTGTCCTGGTTGTGTTACTTTTCTTTGGGCATTTGGCGAACCGGTTTAAATTGGTTGTACCAGTAACGCATGTTCAAATTTTAACATACATTTTTTAAATTGCAATGCCCCACGCTTATTTTTTCGCTTCTTTACAATTCATTGGTGCTCAACTTGTTCAAAACGTCAATTTTATTTTTTTATTGCAAGCAATTATGGACAGATTGCCAATAAAGACGTATAATAGCCGCAGTACAAAGTATCCTTCGCGCCAGTATCCATCCTTTCACTCCCGCACGGTTTCTGTGCGCACTGTGCGGACGAACGTGTTGTTGCGCGCTCTATATTGGTAGTGCCAAATTTGTTAAATCGGCATGCTTTTTGTCGCTTGTCGGAGAATTGAAGGAGGTCTTGATCCGCATGTCCATGTTACTTTCCTGTCTGACCTTGCTGCCAATCATATGGTTGGTCATCGCGCTTACACTGCTCAAAATGCCCGGGCACAAGGCGTGCGCCAGTGCGCTCGGCATCACAGCGATCCTGGCTCTGACCCTGTGGAAAATGCCGGCCGTGGACATGGCGACCTCCGCGCTCGAGGGCTTTGCCACCGCGTTGTGGCCGATCATTCTGGTCATCATCGCCGCGATCTTTACCTATAACCTGTCGCTCAAAACCGGCGCAATGGACGTTATCAAGCGCATGCTCACCGGTGTTTCCGCCGATAAGCGCATCCTCATCCTGCTCATCGGTTGGTGCTTCGGCGGCTTCCTCGAGGGCATGGCGGGATTCGGCACCGCGATTGCCATTCCGGCGAGCATGCTTGCCGGAATGGGTATGGACCCCATCCTGTCGTGCATTGTATGTATGCTCGCAAACGCGTTCCCGACGGCGTTCGGTTCGGTCGGCATCCCAACCGTGACGCTCGTCAGTGTGACCGGTCTGGAAGCGCTCCCGCTCGCCTTTACGACCGTCGTACAGATGGTGCCGTTCATGCTGCTCGTGCCGTTCCTGATGGTCATCGTCGGTGGCGGCGGTGTCAAGGCGCTCAAGGGCGTCGTCGGCATCACGCTGGTCTCCGGCATCACCTTCGTCATTCCCGAACTCATCGTTTCCAAGTATATCGGTCCTGAACTGACCGTCATCGTAGGCTGTGTATTCTCGCTTGCAGCGACCATTCTGATGGCGCGCGCACGCAAAAACACCCCCATCCCCGCAGAATATGACATGGGCACCGGTGCATCGTCCGCCTCCGCGGTAAACGATAAATACCGTCCCATTGTTGCATGGATGCCCTTTATTCTGATTTTTGTCCTGCTTCTGCTGACCTCCAAGCTCGTTCCGCCGGTCAACGGCTTTCTCGCCGCGTTCAAAACCAGCATCAAGATCAGCACATCGGCAGCGGCAAAGCCGGTATCCTTCAGTTGGATCAACACGCCGGGCGTCGTCATCTTCGTTGCGACCATCATCGGCGGCATCATCCAGAAGGCGGGCGCGGCACTCATGTGGCAGACCTTTGCCGCAACACTCAAGCAGCTTTCCAAGACCATTATCGCGATCATGTCCGTGCTCGCTGTCGCAAAAATCATGACCTATTCGGGCATGATCTCCGACATGGCGCACCTGTTTGTCGCGCTGACCGGTCGTTTCTATCCGTTTGTCGCCCCCATTATCGCCGCGATCGGCGCATTCGTCACGGGCAGCGGCACGAACACCGA
This sequence comes from Intestinibacillus massiliensis, assembly GCA_029267335.1. Taxonomy (GTDB): domain Bacteria; phylum Bacillota; class Clostridia; order Oscillospirales; family Butyricicoccaceae; genus Intestinibacillus; species Intestinibacillus massiliensis_A. Next base: position 132,834 of record JAJUJC010000007.1, read on the forward strand.
AGTGCTGCTCGGCCGTCTGCAATCTGAAGCCGCAACCGCGATCGGTGTATCCCAGTATTGGCTGGCAGCGGCAAACTCGGTCGGTGCGGGCATCGGCAAGGTCATGTCTCCACAGTGCATCGCGACCGCGGCGGCGGCAGTCGGTCTGACCGGACAGGACAGCAAACTGCTCAGTGGTATCCTAAAGTGGGTCGTGCTGCTGCTCATTCTGTCCTGTCTGCTGATCGGTCTTTTCAGCGGCATGTCACCGGCATGACCTGCATACTGATTAATTTGTTAAGTTGTGAATCAAACATAAAAGGAAAAAGTAAGGAGTGTACATTTCATGAACGTTTACATCTGCTCTGCCGCGCGTACGGCGATCGGCACATACGGCGGCACCCTGCGTGACGTCTCGGCTGCAACCCTCGGCACGACCGCGGCGGTCGCTGCGATCGAGCGCGCAGGCGTCGACAAGGAAGCCATCAACGAGGTCGTGTTCGGTCAGGTGCTGCAGGGCGGCGTCGGCCAGAACGTCGCGCGTCAGGTACTGATCGGTGCGGGTCTGCCCATCGCGACGCCCGCAATGACCCTCAACAAGGTCTGCGCATCCTCGATGCGTGCCATCTCGCTCGGCTCTCAGATCATCCGCTCGGGCGAAAATCAGGTCATGCTGGTCGGCGGCTGCGAATCCATGTCGAGCGCGCCGTATATCTCCCGTAATATGCGCTGGGGCGCTCGTATGGGCGACGTCAAGATGGTCGACATGATGGTTTATGACGGCGTTTTTGATGTATTCAACCAGTATCACATGGGCATTACCGCGGAAAATGTCGCGGAAAAGTACGGCATCACCCGTGAAATGCAGGATCAGATCGGCTACGAGTCCCAGATGAAGGCAGCGAAGGCGATCGAGTCCGGCCGTTTCAAGGACGAGATCGTCCCGATCGAGGTCAAGAGCAAGAAGTCGACCATCGTATTCGACACCGATGAGCACTGCCGCCCGCAGACCACGCTCGAGGGTCTGGCAAAGCTCAAGCCCGCGTTTAAGAAAGACGGCGGCACGGTCACCGCAGGCAACGCTTCCGGCATCAACGATGCAGGCGCGGCGATGATCATCGCTTCCGAGGACTTCGTCAAGGCGCACGGCCTCAAGCCGCTCGCGAAGATCCGTTCTTTCGGTTCGGTCGGCTGCGATCCGTCCATCATGGGCGTCGGCCCGATCGAGTCCACCCGTCAGGCACTCGCGCGCGCGGGTCTGACCGCCCAGGATCTCGACCTCATCGAGTCCAACGAAGCATTTGCTGCACAGGCGGCTGCGGTCAACCGCGAGCTCGGCTTCGACATGGATAAGGTCAACGTCAATGGCGGCGCGATCGCCCTCGGTCACCCGATCGGCGCGGCAGGCTGCCGTATCACCACCACCCTGCTGCACGAGATGATCAAGCGCGACGCGACGATCGGCCTGTCGACGATGTGCATCGGCGGCGGCATGGGCGAAGCACTCATCATCGAGCGCGACGAGCTGTGCAAGTAAGTTCAAACTTTTGAGGGGTGCGCGCGGCGATTTTTCTGCCGCGCCCCCGTAATTCAATCTGTCTCCGGCAAGCATTTGACAACTTTTGAAGGGAAGTCTGATCCATGACTGATGTAGTAATTGAGAAAAAGGGCCATGTTGCGATCGTCAAGATCGAGCACATGCAGGCGA
>JAJUJC010000004.1 GCA_029267335.1 Intestinibacillus massiliensis
CGCGATCATGGAGACCCTGTACCGCGAGACCGGCGACCCGAAGTATCGCCCGCATCCGCTCATGCGCAAAATGGTTCGCGCCGGCTGGCTCGGTGTCAAGACCGGCAAGGGCTTCTTTAACTACGACGAAAACGGCAAGGAAATCGTAGGCTGATCCCTACTCCCAATGAATCAAAGAGGACAAAATGTATGTTACATTTTGTCCTCTTTTCTGTTACATTAAGACTATCTTAATAGATGTTTCAAAAATTTTAAAACGCGCTCCCTTTTTCTGCAAAATATATCCTGTTTATGCTAAAATAAGTATGTTTTTTATTAGGTCTTTTGAATAAAACAGCCAAACTTAGACATTGCAGAGAAAAATCGTTGGTTTTTAAACAAAAATCGTGTATAATGTAATAGTTCATGATGGGAACAGTAGTCGCACAAACCATGCGGCTGCCGTAAAAGCTACCAAATCACCTACTAACGCGGCAGGGATGACATAGCGGGTCTCTCGCAGACCCAGATGACCGCTGTATACGCTGATCGTATACAGACTGGTCTCCGATGCGCCCAACATGACTGCCGCTACACGACCGACATAGCTGTTCACCCCCGATAGCTTCATGATCTCACTGCCGAGCGCCAGTCCCCCACTCCCGCTGATCGGTTTGAGCAGGACAAGCGCGGCACATTCTTTGGGAATGCCCAGACAGGTGAACAGCGGTGCGAGCGCGTTGCCCGCAAGGTCAATAAATCCAGAAGCACGCAGCATATATACTGCTGTCAGTAGCCCTGCCAGCGTCGGAAACAGTCGAATCGCCATATGCAGCCCACTTTCCGCGCCGCGCAGAAAGGTCGGGAATACCGGTATTCGCCTATACAATGCGTAAACCCCAATCCCGCTGAGCAGCAACGGCACCAGAAAAGATAACATCCACTTTGCTCCTCTCCATTGGTTTCATTAGGCTCCTCTATGTCATATTACCGTATTTATTTTGATTTTTTTGAATTTTATAGAAATCGCGACAGCCTTCGACAAAATTTGTATGTAAAAAGGTGGATAATACATTCTGTTAAGAGAAGTTACAGTATTTCCCATTTTTCTGTTAAATGTCTGTGATCTCGCGATCCGGAAAGAACCGCCGCAGCGCGCGTGCCGTCAGCAGCGCTGCGGCGACCGACAGCAGCGACGCGCCCCAAATCGCGGGCATGATGTCAAACGGAGCGACCGCTCCATACCCTGCGCGCACCGCGGCAACGGTTGACGGAATGATCTGGATGGAAGAGGCATTGAGCACCATTAAGGTGAGAACGGCATCCGGCGCACCGCGCCGTCCACACACGGCATAAAGGCGGTCTGCCGCCCGCAGTCCGATTGGAGTCGCGGCGTTGGACAGTCCCAATAAATTCGCCGTCACGTTCGCGCTCACGGTTTGCATGGCTTCCGCATCGTGCGATGTCTTCCCGAAAAGCGGCCGCAAAACAGGATGCAAAATGCGCTCGATATGGCGTGCCAGTCCGGATGCAGAAACCAATTCCATCATGCCCGACCACAGTGCCATAATGCCTGTGATACCGAGCAGGAGGGTGACCGCTTCCGCGGCGCCTGCCGTCGCGGCGGCACTCACCGCGTCCATGCGTCCGGTGAGCAGACCGCACAGCACGCTGAGCACCAGCATTCCCACCCAAAGCCATGAAATCATGAAAATATATCCCCCTTAACGATGCGTCAGACGCAGCTATATTGTTTGTGATCCGCCTCGTGCGGTTTCGCATAAAGGAATTGTATTGTGAGAAGGAGTTGTCAACAAATGAAATCGACAGGTATTGTGAGGAAGGTAGATGAACTCGGCCGCATCGTTCTGCCCATCGAACTTCGCAGAACCCTTGATATCGACGTCAAGGATGCGCTCGAAATTTATGTGGATGGTTCGCAGATCGTGCTCAAAAAATACGAGCCCGCATGCATCTTCTGCGGCAACGCAAAGGACATCATCCACTACAAGGGCAAAAATATTTGCCGTAACTGCATGACCGAAATGATGAACACCGTGAAGTAATTACATACTTTGCGCCACCCGCTGAAAGCGGCGTCCCGGAAACGGGACGCCGCTTTTTTAGTGATCGTGGGCAGCCGTCTCCTCTTCCGCGCGGTGCGCGCGCACCTCCCGATATTTTTCCCGTGTCGCCAGTCCCCCGCGAATGTGGCGCTCACACTTGTTTTTGCTAAGTACTGCCTGCACCTGCATGTACAGGGTACGGTTGAGATGCTCCAAACGGTCTGTAATGTCTTTGTGCACGGCAGAGGGGATTTGGAACGCATGCCCTCTGCGTTTTTTTGCAATCTTTTCACAAAAAAATTCGCTTTCTTACGGTTTTCTTAATAAACTATTACAATTTGGAAACCACATTGCGGCGCACGCCCCTATGCGGTACAATAGATTTACGCCATTGTGTAGATTTTGTGAACCGCAGCGATCAAACCGCGCACTTCAAACGTCTATCAAATATGAGGTAAATCAAATCAACCGGAGGAAATGAACATGACCCACAACACGCCACACACCCCCCCCACCGAGGAGCTGCCGACCGCGCCGAACGCCGCGGAAAAACCCGCTCTCGTACGCAATAAATATGCGGACACCATGAATAAGCGCAAACGGAAGATGCCTAAAAAATTCAAGATCGGTCTGACGCTCATTATTCTGGCGCTGCTGATCGGGGGCTCTGTCTGGCTCGTCAAAAAAGCACAATCTGCCGGCAAAGAACAGCAGACCATGCAGCAGACAGCGTTTGCGACGCGCGGCGCGCTCGAAACCTTCGTCGAGGGCAACGGCCGCACCGCGGCTAAGAGCAAATACGATCTCGGCAAGGAGCTTAAGGGCATCGTCACCGAGGTCAAGGTCACGAGCGGCGACGCGGTGCACAAGGGCGATGTGCTGTTCATCGTAGACCCGAAGGACACCCGCAAGGATCTCGATACCGCCATCAGTGAGCTTGACGATGCGCAGCGCGCAGTCGATGAAGCTGCTTCCGCGCTGCAAAAGGCGCAGAAAAACGTATCCAATCTGACGATCACCGCACCGTTTTCCGGCAAGGTGATCCCCAATGTAGACGATAAGGGCGTCTCCAAGACCTATAAGATCGGTCAGTCCATCAATACCGGCGACGTCATCGGCACGATGGTGGACGATACGACGATGCGTCTGCCGCTGTACTTCAACTATTCCTACCTAAATCAGGTCAAGGTCGGCGCGACCGCCTCTGTTTCCATTCCCGCAAGCATGTCTACGGTCACCGGCAAGGTATCGGAGATCGAAAAAACACAGCGCATTTCCGATGACGGCGTGATGCTGTTCCGCGCGATCATCACCCTCACTAACCCCGGAACGCTCAAAAAAGATATGCTCGCGACCGCGTCGATCACGACTGCGCACGGTGTGCTCATGCCTGCAGAAGCCGGTAAACTCGCCTATACCCGCGAAGAAGAGATCACCGCCAAGAGTGCGGGCACGATCAGCGCGATCAACAACCTCGACTATTACCGCTACAGCGCGGGTGCTGTGCTGTGCAAGCTGCAAAGCGACGACACTGTGACCGCGGTGGGCACGGCGCAGCGCTCGCTTGAAACCGCGCGGAAGACGGTGGAAAGCAAGCAGACGCGCGTTGCGGAGCTGCAAAAGCTGCTCACCGATTCGACTGTAATCTCTCCCATCGACGGCATTGTGCTCAATATGTCCGCCGCCGTAGGCGACAAGCTTGAGGGCAACGCCGCGCCGTGCACCGTTGCAGACCTCAGCTCCCTCATCGTCAAAGCGGATATATCCGAGCTGGATGTCGGCAAGGTCAAGGTCGGCATGGAGGTGCGCCTGACGCTCGATAACGAAGCGGCGACCGCTTATACCGGCAAGGTCGAAACCGTCAGCCTGCAATCGAGCAGCAACAGCTCCGGCGGCGGCAACTCTGGCGGCGGCAACGGTCAGGGGAGCACGCTGTCCTTCCCCGCAGTCATTCACCTCGACTCGATCGAAAATCTGCGTCCGGAGCAGAGTATCTCGTACAAGATCGTTACCGCATCCAAGGCGGACTGCATCACCGTTCCGTCGTCTGCCATCGTCTATTCGGATAGCGGCGCGGCAGTCTACATGAAGCCCGCTGAGGGTCAGACGCCGGAAAACGTGCTCCCCTCGCCCGAGGGCAGCAACGTGCCGGAAGGCTTTGTACTGGTTCCGGTCACGACCGGTCTCTTTGATGATACGAACACCGAGATCGTCTCTGGTATCGACGAGGGTACGGAAGTCTATCTGTCCGGTCCGCAGGATCCGTTTGCGCAGCAGAACGCTACCGGCGACGCGGCAGTCGCGGCAGGTTAAGGGAGGCGCAGCATGAAACAACACACCGCCCCACCCTCCGTCAGCGGCCCCCATCATCTGATCGAGCTTGACCGCATCAGCAAGATCTATAACGAGGGCAAGGAAAACGAGGTGCGCGCGCTTGAGGACATCAATCTGACGATCGACCACGGCGAGTTCGTGTGCTTTCTCGGACAGTCCGGCTCGGGCAAATCGACGCTGATGAACATCCTCGGCTGCCTCGATCTGCCGACCTACGGACGCTATGTGCTCAACGGCACCCCGGTCAGCGAGATCAAACCCTCGGTGCTGTCCCAGATCCGCAACCGCGAGATTGGCTTCATTTTTCAGGGCTTCAACCTGATCCCTGCGCTGAGCGCACTGGAAAATGTCGAACTGCCGCTCATCTATCGCGGCACGCCCCGCGCCGAGCGCTATGAGCTTGCGTGCGCCGCACTGGAGGAGGTCGGACTGGGCAACCGTATGCACCACCTGCCGACTGAGATGTCTGGCGGTCAGCAGCAGCGTGTCGCGATCGCCCGCGCGATGGCAGCCCGCCCGCCGATCATCATGGCGGATGAACCGACGGGCAACCTGGACTCCAAGTCCGGTCATGAGATCATGAACCGCTTGCGCGCGCTGAACGACGAGACCGGTACGACCGTCATCCTCATCACCCATGACAGTCATCTCGCCACGATGGGCAAACGCATCGTGACCATCACCGACGGGCATGTCGTAAACGACGAACTCTACACAGGAGGAAAGCTCGAGGCATGAGTATTATACAAACGCTGACTATGGCGTTCAAATCCATCCTAAATAACAAGATCCGCTCCATCCTGACCATGCTCGGCATCATCATCGGCGTTGCATCGGTCATCACGCTCGTCGCCTCGATCCAGGGCTTGCAACAGGTCGAAAAACTCGCGTCAGAAGCGATGGGCGTCAACCGCATCGACATGTATATGTCCATTAACAGCTCGAAAACGCGTAAAGCGATTATCGAATACTGCGAAAAAGAAATGGGAAAAGAACTGCTCGGCATGACACCGAACGTCAACGCCTCGATGCCCGTCAGCTACCGCACCAAGAACATGAAGGACATTCGTCTGAACTTCGGCAACGAACAGTATACGACCTGTGCTTCGCAGTCCATTGCGGCAGGCCGCGGTCTCACCAAGGCAGACCTGAAAAACCGTTCGCGCGTGTGTGTCATCGGTGAAGCGGTGCGCAAGAACTTTTTCGGTGCTATGAGCCCGCTTGATAAGGAAATCAAGATTAACGGACAGTCCTATCGTGTCATCGGCGTATACAAGGGCAAATTCGGCGGCAAACTCAACACCGACGACGCGATGGTACTGCTTCCCTTTACCTTGCAGCAGCGCGTCACCGGTTGGGAGGACAACTCCTCCTACATTCTCCGCGGTCGGGACACCAAGACCGTGAAGGCGTTTATTGAATCGCTGACGGCATTTGCCAATGCGCGCATCAACCCGAACCGGGAATCCTTCAATATCTATTCCAACGACCAGTATCAGGAGCAGAGTCAGCAGCAATATACCATGATGAGTCTGGTCGCAGGCGGCGTCGCGGGCATTTCCCTGCTTGTCGGCGGCATCGGCATTATGAACATCATGCTGGTCTCGGTCACCGAGCGTACCCGTGAAATCGGCATCCGTATGGCGATCGGCGCGCGCCGGCGCGACATTATCGGTCAGTTTTTGATCGAGGCAGGCGCGGTTTCCGCCTTCGGTGGACTGCTCGGCATCGCATTCGGCTTTCTTGGCTCGGCGGCCCTCGGCAGTCTCATCATCGGGCAAGTCGCAAGCAGCCCCTGGATGCCGGAGCTGCCGTCTTTGACCATTCTGCCGTCCGCGCCGCTCGTACTCGGCGCATTCCTGTTTTCCGCACTGCTCGGCATCATCTTCGGTCTGTATCCTGCGAATAAGGCTTCCAAGATGCAGCCGGTCGATGCACTTCGCACACAATAACGCGTGCTACACCCAATCAGGGAGGTTTAAACGATCATGATAAAGAAACGAATTTTATGCGGTGCGCTGTCCGCTACGCTGCTGCTTGGCAGCGCCGCCGCATCCTTTACCGACATTTCCTCACCCAATGTCAAGCAGGCAGCCGCCGTTTTGGACGCGTTGCAGATCATGCAGGGCGAGGGCGCGGGACGCTTTAACCCGGGCGGTCAGCTCACGCGCGCGCAGTTCTGCAAGCTTGCGGTCACCGCGCTCGGCGTCAGCGATGTTTCCGCCTACAAAAACTATTCGGTATTCCCCGATGTACCCGCTTCGCACTGGGCATCCGGCTATATCAATGCCGCGCTCAAGCAGACCGACATCGCGGAAAAGAAAATCATTCGCGGGTTTGCCAACGGTACCTTCGGACCGGATAAAACCATCACCTACGGCGAAGCATGCACGATGCTGCTGCGCATGCTTGGCTACACGGTCGACGACGTGGGACCGTTCTGGCCCACCGACTACATCGGCAAAGCAGAAGGCTTAGGGCTGAACCGCGGTATCCCCCACTACGGTACCAACGAGATCGTAAAGCGCGGCGACGCTGCTGTGATGTTGCTCAACACCTTGCAGGCTGCTCCGAAAAAGGACGGTACCAAGCTGCTCATGAATACCGTTGCAACCAGTACGGTGGAGGACAGCATCCTGCTCGCGACCTCGGAAACAGACAGCGATCTGCGCAAGGGGCAGGCGCGCTTTTATGAGAGCGGCGCAATCCAGATCCGCTCGCTTGCGGATACGCTTGACCGCGCGCTCATCGGCACACGCGGCACAGTGCTGTTCGACAAGCTGACGACGAACAAGGTGCGTGCTTTCGTGCCGAAAAGCTCGGACTCCGAGACCATCACCGTCAAGCAGGCCTATGCCGACCGCATCGAAACCGCCGACCAGAAACTCAAGGTGCCCACCAAGACACCGGTCGTGCTCAATGGTACGCTCGTCGAATACGGCACGGCGTGGCCGGATCTGACGCCCGATTACGCGCTCAATATCTTTTACGACAGCGGCCGCCAGATCGAGCTGATCTCCGCTGCAACACCGACCGCAGGCGCTTCTTCGTTTGTTTATGGCATGATTTCGTCCGTCAAGATTCCCGCGGACTACAAAATCATGAAAAACGGCGTTGAGATCGAGCGTGGTGCGCTGCAACAATACGATCTGGTCTCGCTGAATGCAGAGAGCAAAACCGCTGTCGCTTCCGACCGCCGCATCACGGGCTATCTGCGCAGCGCGGCACCCTCGTACACCCGTCCGAGCCGCGTGACCGTTCTTGGACACGAGTTCCCCATTTCGGACAATGTGGCATCGTATTTCACGGGCATGAAGTTCAATGACAAGGTGACGCTGCTGCTTGACAGCTTCGGCACGGTGCAGGCGGCGTATCCCGCGAGCACGGTATCGACCGAAAATATCGGCGTGTTTACCGCGTCCGCAAGCGGCAAGGCAACCGTGCAGATGCTCGCCGGTGTCAGCGCCTCGGGTGAACTGTCCTCGAGCGACAGCGCGTGTCTGCTGGGTCAGCTTGTGCGCGTCTCCGCGGATTCCAACGGTAAGCTGCTGCTGACCGGCTACACCGCTCTCAGTGCCGCGGATGGCAGTTGGTCTGTCTCGTCCCGAACCTTGGGCAAGCGCAAGGTCGCCCCGAATGTCAAGATCTACGAAACGGTCGCTGACCGTGCCCCGATCGCTTTGATCAGTGACCGCGATCTGAATCTGACGACGGTCGCCGCTGCTGATATTCGTGGCGTGCTGCTCGATTCCGCCGGCTCGGTGACCTCGATCTTCCTGCGCGATGTGACCGGTCTGGGCTGGCAGTACGGCATCGCCTACGGCAATCGTGTCAAGACCGGCTCGGATGAGGATGCGTCCTACATCAACTCCATCGTCTTTAAGACCCGTGTCAACGGCGAAATGGTCACGCGTACCTATCAGGTTGATCATTTGCCGAGCGGTCTCAGCGGTTCGCCTATAGGGCTTCCTAAGGGCATGGACGGTGTGGAAGGTATGCTGTACAACCTGCCTGTCAAAAAGCTCACCACGGTCGGTTCTGTCGGCGTCAACGCGTTTGACGGTGTGGACGGCGTCAAGACCCCGTCCGGCTACCTGACGCTGCCCGAGGACATCAGCGTCTATGCAAGCGATACCGAAAAACTGATCTCGCTGCGTGAAGCAAAGCTCAACTATCAGGAGTTCACGCTTTACGGTGACACTTCCTCTTCAAACGGCGCACGCGTCTATATGATTCGCGCCAAGTAAGCCTTTGCAGCAAAAATCCCGCCATTTACCCAAATGGCGGGATTTTTATATGCTCCGGCACAGATTACGGAACAGAATCGCGATATGACCGTCCGCGTGTACCTCGATGCGCTCCAGCAGCGCATGCAGCAGCGCGCTGTCGAGCAGAGACAGCGCAAGCGGATCTTCCGGCGGCGCGCTACCCGGATCGCTCTGCGACTGCTCGCACAGCGTCCGTGTGCGCTCTGCTTCCTCCTGCAGACGGCGCAGCCGTGTCCGGCAATCCTCCAAGGACAACCCACCCGATTCATAGAGTGCGAGCAGCCGCTCACGCGCCTGTTCACTGCGTTTGAGTGCACGCTGTGCCTGTTCCCGCCCCTGCGCAGGAGGCTGCAAACGCCGGTAGGCGCGTACGGTCTCCTGTACGAGCACGCCGTCCCGTCCCACCGTGCGCAAATATGCTGCCAGCGTACCGAGCAGCTCGTTCTCGTCGATGCTTGTACGGTTTTCGCAAAAATCCGTACCGTTGGCATTGCGCCCCGCACACACCCATCGCACGCGTTCCCCCGCCTGTGTATGCCGCACCACACGCCGAAAACCGCTGCCGCAGCAGGTGCAGCGCAGCAGTCCGCTCAGCGGGTACTGTCGATGCCGTGCACCGCCGCCAAATGCCTGCGTGCGTCCCGCCAACATGCGCTGCACGCAGTCAAACTGCTCGCGCGGGACGATCGCGAGTGCAGGGTTGTCCCGCACAAGCCACTGTGTCTCCTCCGTCTGCCCCCGCCGTCCGGTTAGATAATCCGCGATATACTCCCGTCCGTTGACGACCTCACCTATGTAAATGCGATGGGACAGCAGCCTGCGCACAGCAGCCTGCGTAAAGGCACAGCCGCGCTTGGTTTGCTCGCCGCGTGCCGTCAGCAGCGCTGCGATCCGGTTCGTGCCATATGCGCCCGATGCATACCAGTCAAAAATCTGCCGCACGACTGCCGCTTCCCGCTCATTGATCCGCAGCGTGAAATACTCCCCGGGCACTTTGTCATATCCGTAGATCAGATTGGGTACGCGCCCCTGTGTAGCATTTTTACGCTTGCCGAATTTCACACGACCGGACAGATTCGCACTTTCCTCCTGCGCGACCGCCGCCAGAATCGTGAGCGTCAGTTCGCCATCCGACAGCGACATCCCCGAGGTGATAAACTGGCAATCCACGCCCATTGCGCGCAAACGACGCACGCTCTGCAAAAAATCGACCACGTTGCGCGCCATACGCGATACATCTTTGACGAGCACCCGTCCAAACAGTCCGCGCTCGGCGTCCCGCATCAAATCGGCAAATGCACGGCGGTTTTTCAGCCGCGTACCGCTCAAGCCTTCGTCCGCATACACCCCGACCAGCGTTAAGCCTTGTTTTTGGGCATACTCCTCAAAAAATGCTTTTTGATGGGCTAGGCTGACGAGCTGTTCGTCCTTTTCGGTCGATACACGGCAATACGCCGCGACGCGTGATGCATCAGCGTGCATTGTCCTGCTGTCGCAGTGCCGCGCGTGCGAGCAGCTCAGGCAGCGCGCGACGCAGCGCTTCTGCCGCATTCGGGTCAATGATCTCCACTTGGATCGTCACAGTCTGTCCCTCCTTTCCGTTCGGAATGGTATAGCCTATGCGCGCCGGCGCGATTGCATGCATGAAAAAATCCGTCCCCGAAGGAACGGATTACGCAGTGCGTCAGCTGTAAAATTGTGTCCAGTCCAGATCCAAAACCTGCGCAACCTGTTTCGCAGTCGCCACGGGCACCTTATGGTCTCCGTTTTCGATACGAGTATAGTAGCTGCGTGCAATGCCGGCGGCCTCCGCTACCTGTTCCTGCGTCATTCCCATCGCCTTACGCTTCTCCAATAGCCATCCCCGTACATTCTCTTTGTTTTTCATGATGTCCACTCCTCATTCTGCAAAATTCAGAACTTTTTGATGTATTTTAGCTAAATAAATAAATATATATAAATGTTACAATTTATCACCAAAATACTTCTATATTCACCATAATTATACCACACAAAATGTGATTTTGCAGAACAAAAAGATATTTTTTAAATTAAAAAATGTTCTATTTTAGAACTTTTTTAGGTTATGTTCCTTTTCCCATCATCTGTATGTACCGTTGACTTTGATATTCCAAACTGCGCGGCAGCCTGCCGCACCGTCGCCTCCTGCTCAATGATGTACTGCGCCAGGCGAATCGCCCGCTCTTCCGGTAAGCCTTTCACAAGCGCTCTCCCTCCGATTTCTGTTATGATATATCGTATTTCTATGCCGCAGCACTGCATAGTAGACATAAAAAGCCCCGCATTCTTTCGGGAATGCGGGGCTTTTCTCCAGATTACGGAGGTCAGGTCGTTTCCTCAATCTTCTGCCGCACCGCGCGGGCAAGCTGATCGGCGCACGAAGTGCCGCGTCCGTTGCAGCTGATACCTTGAAAGTAATTTTCGAGTTGTTCCACGGTCATACCCTCGACCACCCTGCTGATCGCCTGCAGGTTGCCGTTGCAGCCGCCGGTGAAGGATACATTATATACCACATCTCCCTCCAAATCGAAGGAAATGCGAGAAGGGCATACGCCCTGCGGTTTGATTTCATGTCGCATATTGTGAAATTACTCCTCTTCCTGTGTCAGTAAGGCGCGCAAAGCTTCCGCCGCTTCGTGCATGGACGGGGCAATCCAATCCGGTGCGGGCTGTCCGTCCGGCACCCCCGCGCCTGTGCGATCGAGCCACAGTCCGCGCACCCCTGCGCCGCGCGCCGCGACCATGTCGTGTGCATAGGTATCCCCGACAAAGACCGCTTCCTCCGGTGTGCAGCCGACTTTGGACAGGGTGTATGCCACAATCGCGGGATCAGGCTTATCCATGCCCGCTTCCTCGCTCGTCACGATGCAGTCAATGCTGTCCGCTACGCCAAGCCGCACGAGTTTACGCATCTGCACCCCTGCCATCATATTCGTGCACACCGCGATACGCACCCCCGCCGCGTGCAGATCTTGCAGCAGCGCAGGCAGCGCAGGCTCGAGCACCATCGTATCGAGCAGCGTATCCCAGTAAGCGTCGTGCATCGCCTCGCAGTGCGCAATCGGATGGATGCCAAGCTCTTCCAATCCGAACTGCGCGAACAGCGCACGGTCATGCGCGGCGCCGACCGGTCCAAGCTGCTCCTGTGCACGCCGACGACCGGCGCGGAACGCGCGCGCCGCAGTCTCCGCGGATAAGCCCAGCTTTGTCTGCGCATATGCCGCGACTGCTGCTGTACCCGCATCGTCGCAGGTGCGCCAATCGGTATACAACGTATCGTCTAAATCAAAAATAACCGTTTTTAACTGCATGAATTCTCCTCACATAAGTGTTTCGTCATAGTGCGCACGCGCACCCCCGACAAATTTCAGCCGAGACCGTGCGCACAGCACGATCGCCTGTCCGATATGCCCCACTGCAAGCCGTACTGGTACAACGACCGGCTTGACATGCATGCCGATCAGTGTGCCGCCGATGTCCATGCCTGCCTTTGCCTGTGCGCGCACGCTCTCGACCGCAACGGGATCGGCAAAGCCCTGATAAGCCGAGGTCGCAAACGAGCCGCCTGCCTTGGGCTGCGGGACGACATTGACCATTTCCAGTCCAAACTGCATCGCGGTGTCGCGCTCCACGATGAGCGCGCGGTTGAGATGCTCGCAGCACTGCGCAGCAAGTGCAATCCCGCGTGCGCGCAGCACACCGTCGATTGCTCCAAAAACCGCCTGTGCCGTCTCAAAATTAGAGTCCGTACCGATGCGTTCTCCCAATATTTCACTGGATGAGCAGCCAACGACCATCAGATCGCCTACCGTCAGTTTAGCGGCATCGCAAAGCGCCTCTGTCGCCTGCCGTGCCTGCTGTGCATATTCCTCCAGTTGTGTCATAATGACAGCCTCCTTTTTACAGCATTCCTGTATGGAATATAGTATACCATAAAATGTACATTTGTGTAGACAGGCGCACGCCGAAATTTCGGGGCATAGAATGCATTGCGGCAGTCAGTCTGCCGAAACAACCGAAACAAGGAGCTTGCGCTTATGGATATGAAACAGATCCTGCCCGTGCCGCTGTGTACGGATGATGCAGGTTGCCGTCCGGGTCTGACCCCGCCGACGCAAGGCGGAGAAACGCCGATGCCGTCGGACAGCATCGACCCGGCTCTGCTGTCGCTTGCGATGGCATTTGTCCCCTACCAGACGTGGGAAAAGGCGTATGAGCCTGATGTCGCACTGGAGCGCGGCACACTGTTCCCCGCGCTCGACAAGCCGTTTCTCGGAAAGGAGGCGCTGAACCATGACAGAACGTGAAAATGCGCTGCAAAATGTGCGCATGCATGATTTTGCGCTGTTTGAAACCGCGCTCTATCTCGACGCGCATCCCGAGGATCCCGCTGCGCTTGCCTACTATCAAAAAATGCGTGCTGCGCTTGCAAAGGTACAGGCTGCGTATGAGACCACCTATGGTCCGCTGACGCATGCGGGCGTCAACAGTCAAACCGAATGGACCTGGGTCAATGATCCGTGGCCGTGGGAAGGAGCGGACAACTAATGTGGGAATATCAGAAAAAGTTACAATATCCTGTTAAAATTTCCAGAGCGAACCCCGCAATGGCAAAATTGGTGATCTCACAACTCGGCGGTCCTGACGGTGAGCTCGGCGCCTCAATGCGCTACCTCAACCAGCGCTACACCATGCCGTACAAAGAGACCAAGGGCGTGCTGACCGACATCGGCACAGAGGAACTGGCCCATCTGGAGATCGTTGCGGCGATCGTCTACCAGTTGACGCGCAACCTGACGCCCGAGCAGATCAAGCAGGGCGGCTACGACGCTTACTTTATCGATCACACGACCGGCGTCTATCCCCAGTCTGCGGGCGGTGTACCGTGGTCTGCACTGACGATACAGTCCAAGGGCGACGCCATCACCGATTTGTTTGAAGATCTTGCAGCAGATGGTGCGTTCGCGCAAACACAACCGATCACGCCGCGCGGCACACATGGAAAAGCGGCGGAGAAAGCACCTCATTGCTCTCTCCGCCGCTTTGTGCTGCAAAAATGCGCTATTTCGGACTACAACAGTTCTCTCTGATGCGTCGCGTGCAGATACTCATCGATCGTGTTCATGATACGATCCTCAATGAGCGCGACCGGATCATTTTCCAGCACGCCCTCGCGCACCTTGGTATACTGAATCGGCATGAACTGGCTGAGCAGGTTGAGCGGAATGCCGAGCGTGCGCAGATTTTCGATCAGGCGCTCCTTTGCTGCTTCGACCGCAGGCGTCCGCATATAATACCGGCAGCGATCCGAGAAAGAATACTTGCGCTTGAGACGCAGCTCAAGATCGGTGCCCCGATAATGCTTGCGCCAATATTTACCGTCCGACAGCATCGCTTCGTCCAAAATTTCGATCAGGCGGCTAGGTGCGACCGCCGTGCCGTAGAGCATCTCCTCTTCAATGCGTGCCAGAGCAAACAGACCCTCGCGCATGGCAAACGTCAGACCGGGGCCGACCTTGAGGATTCCCACGCCGTCCTCGACCAGTTCGCGCAGCTTGATCTTGGTCTGATAGTCGGTCGAATGCCCCTCGAACACCAGATTCGGGAAATCTGAGATCGACGCCATGAGTTCGCGTGCCTTCGCGCGGTCATATTCGGTGCACCCGCTGTCCTTTTCCTCGACACCGGGCTGTACGACGACACCGATGACATTATTCCACGCCTCGTCCAGACCCTCCTGACGGAATGCCGCCTCGAACGCCCTGACCGTGTTTTTAAAGTCCTCGACTCGTGTGACCTGTACCCCCTGCTCTGCGCTGCCGACTGCGCCGCCCGGGATCGGCACCTCACTGCCGACAATGTATACCGGTGCGATCGCATGCGGGTCGCTTTCGAGCAGCTTGTGATAGGTGTCCTCTGCAACGCGTGCCAAACGCGCGCCGCGTCGCGCGATGATCTCATCGCTCAAACAGGTATTCGCATCATCATCCGCGACCTTCATACTGGTATCAATGTGGATCTTGGTAAAGCCCGCACCCACATAGTGGCGGATCAGCTCTTCTGCATCCGCCATGGCTTCGCTTTCGTTTTTGCCCGCAAAGGTCAGCGGCCCCAGATGGTCGCCGCCCAGAAACAACTTCTTCGTATCAAAACCGACCTTTGCTGCAACATCGAGCACAAAATTCTTAAAATCAAGCGGCTTCATACCCGTATAGCCGCCGTTCTGATCGCACTGGTTCGCCGTGCTTTCAATGAGGACACACGAACCGTCCGACAGACCGCGCTTGAGCGCCGCCTCGATCACATATCCGTTCGCGCTGCAAACCGAATAAATACCGACGCTTTTCCCCTGCTTTTGCAGCTTGACCAATTCCTTGAGCGGATTATCATTCATGACTGCTTCTCCTTCCAATCGTCCGTTACGCGGTGTAAACATCTCTATCGCTCTGCTCTTCGGGGTTTCAACGCAAGACAAGCTGTGTTATACTGAAAGCATAGCAGCTTGCTCGAAACCAAGAAAAGAAAGAGGTATCACTATGCCATTGGTAACCACCACACAAATGCTCCGAGACGCACAAAGCGGTCACTACGCCGTGGGCGCGTTCAACGTGGAAAATCTCGAAATGGTAATGGCGGTCATTCGTGCGGCAGAAGAGGCACATGCCCCTGTCATCATGCAGACCACCCCCTCCACCATCAAATATGCAGGGCTTGATTACTATCTCGCCATGGTCGCGACCGCGGCAGCCCGCGCCTGCGTGCCCGTTGCGATGCACCTCGATCACGGCGACAGCCTTGCCGTCGCCATGCAGGCACTGCGCACCGGCTATACGTCCATCATGATCGACGGCTCGCACGGCTCGTTTGAGGACAATATCGCACTGACACGCCGCGTCGTCGACGCTTGTGCCCCCTCCGGGATCAGCGTAGAAGCCGAGCTTGGCAAGGTCGGCGGCAAGGAGGACAACCTCGACGGCGGCAGCGGCAACCCCTTCACCGACCCGCAGGAAGCAGCGGAGTTTGTTGCACGCACAGACGTCAACTCGCTTGCCGTTGCGATCGGCACGGCGCATGGTGTGTACTCCGGCACGCCCAAGCTCGATTTCGAGCGTCTGAGCGCGATCCGAGCGCTTGTTTCCATCCCGCTCGTGCTGCACGGCGCTTCCGGTGTACCGGATGAGGCAGTGCGCGAGTCCATCACGCGCGGCATCTGCAAGGTCAATTTTGCCACCGAGCTGCGCATCGCATACAGCGACGGCATCAAGGCATATCTTGCCAAGGATCCTGCGGTATTCGACCCCAAAAAATACGGCAAGCCCGCAATGGACAATGTCGTTGCGGTCGTCAAGGACAAGATGGCTGTTTGCGGCTGTGCCGGCAAGGCATAACCGCATTGTCAGCAGAAAGCCCCATCGTTTTTCGATGGGGCTTTCTGTTTTACTGCATTTTGGTCAGCGCGACAACGTGAAGTGCGCAGCAGTAGAGACCCAGAACCGCCAGACACACACTGAGCACGTTCAGCCCCATCGAATAATTTTCCATGTAAGCATTGAGCAGAACGAGCAGGGAAAACAGCGGATACAGCACCGCAAGTGCCAATACGCGTCCTCTGCTTTTATGATAGAGGATGGATTGCAGCGGCGATACGCGCTTGTGGAAATCCACCTCATCCGTGGTCGACAGTTTTTTAAAGACCGACACACGATAGTACACCTCGGTGACGGCGAACAAAATCACGCCTGCCAGTACCGCCTGTTTCCATGTCAGGAAGGTACCGGCGCACAAAATCGCTGTGAACAGGATAATCACAAGGCGGTTTTGATAAAACGCCATTTTGTTTTCATCCTTTTTTTCTACCATATAGCCGCGCTTGCTCCAAAAATCGTAAAAGATCGTACGATTTTTCTTGTCGGTATAAATATTATGTCCGGCAAGCCGCAGTGCGGGTTTCTGCTGTTTCTTACTCATGGATCATTTCTTTCCCCTTGCAATAGGTTTGCAGCACCTGATAATCGCGGTCGAGCACCACAATATCCGCGTCCAGACCGACCTTGATCGAGCCTTTTCGGTCGGATAGATGCAGGCACGCCGCCGGATTCTTCGTGCACGAGTTGATTGCGGTCGCGACCGGAACGAGTGCTTCCTCGATCAGGATGCGCAAGCCCTCGTTCAGGCGCAGGGTCGAACCTGCCAGCGTCTTGGTCGAAGTCAGATGTGCGCTGCCGTCCGGATAGATCTCGATCTCGTTGCCGCCGAACAGGAACTTCGAGCCGATCGGCTTGCCCTTTGCCATAAGCCCATCGCTGACCATGATGCCGTGATCCGCACCCTTTTCATTGAAAAACAGATTGAGTGCCGCCGGCGTCGAGTGATTGCCGTCGCAAATGACCTCGCCGTACATGCTCCTGATGCGGTAAGCCGCACCCACCAGACCGTTCGCGCGGTGATTAAACGGTGTCATGCCGTTGTAAACGTGGGTCATTGAGCGCGCGCCGTGCGCAAACGCCATGACCGCCTGCTCATACGTTGCGGCGGAATGACCGATGCTGACCACGATGCCGTGCTCCGCGCAGTAGCGCGTCAGCGCGAAATCCTCGTCGCGCTCGGTCGCAAGCGTGATGTAGCGGATCAGACCGTTTGCCGCCTTCTGGAAACGCTCAAACCGCTCGATCGCAGGGGACACGATGTACTGCTCGGGCTGTGCGCCCTTGTAGACCATGTCGAGGTACGGACCCTCAAAATGTACACCGAGAATCTCCGCGCCTTCGCAGCCATCCTTCTCGACCTTTGCAACGTTTTCCAACGCAGCAGTCAGCACCGCATCGCTTTGCGTGATGGTCGTCGGCAGCAGACCGGTCACGCCCTCCTCGACGATGTTACGCAGCCAGTAACGCAGGCCTTCCTCTTCCCCGTCATTCGTGTCGAATCCGTATGCGCCGTGGCAATGTACGTCGATAAAGCCGGGCAGAATGCGATCGCTGCCATAATCCTGATCGACTTTGTGCGTGCCGTATGCATAAATATCAGTGATCTTTCCATCGTTCATCTCGACCTGCGCCGGAACGAACTGATCCGCAAGCCAAACTTTTTTGCTTTGAATAATCATTTTATACCTCCTGCTGTCATAGTAATCCACCCGCCGACAGGCTTGCCTTGGGGCAATGGAAGATGCTTCCTCCGCGATGACAACGCGGCAGTCTTGCAATTTATACGAAAATGCACTAGAATATAGAGAAAGGTTTTACGCATAAACACAAGCCGCGACAAATACGGAGAGGATGTGCCATGATAGATACGATTATAAGGGACAATTTTCCGGAATTCGGTTCCGTATACTATCAGCCGGTGGATATCGAAGCGCAGCCCCTGTACCGCTTACGTCTGCTGACCCATGCACGCTCCGTGCGCGAGCTGTTTCGTCTGCCCTGCGAAGCATGCATCGAGGTGACCAGCGGCATCGCCGCGATCGTACTCGGCATGGAGCCTGATACGGAGCACCTGCAAGTATTTCCCATTCATCAGCATCTGCGCCTCAAACCGGGGGTTTACTTCAATCTGATCGCACTTTCCGACCGTGTGGCATACGATCTGCTCGCGCCGGAAAGCCGGTTGGTGCGCGCACAACTGACCGCGCCCTTTGTGCCGCAGCCCGCACCCGAGCAGCCACAGGTGACGAAAGTGCTAGATTCTTGCTACATTGACGCGGGATCGGCCCACTGCTTCCAAAAGGCATTGCACAGCTATTATGAACTGCTGTATGTCAGCAGCGGTACGCTGCAGGTTGCACACGCGGCAGCGACCTTCTCCTTAACGTCGGGAGAGGTGCTTTTGTGCTCACCGGACAGCGAACGCGCCAAGCTGCTTGCAAAGAATGCGGACTGCGCCTATTTGTCGGTTATTTTTGAAATGCAGTGCACGGCGTCACACGAGCTGCTCGATCGCGCCTTTTTCTGCACGAACGGGCTGCGTGAGGCGCTGCAAAAGCTCATTGAGGACTGCACGACCCCCTCGCCTTATGCGAACACCCTTATCGTGTGCCGCTTGCAGGAAGTGGTTGTGCGGCTCGTGCAGCTATGCGACCGCCTGCGCAGCGAGGGAATGCTCGATGCCGGCGTAGGCATGAACTGCCAAAACGAACTGTTGCAGCACGTTGTGCACTACATGAACGCACGCGTCACCGAACCGATCTCGATCGAGGAGATCTGCCGCAAATTCTTCATTTCTCGCTCGTCTCTGCAAGCGCTGTTCAAATTGTATCTGCATACCTCGCCGAAGAGTTATCTCATCGACATCAAGCTGCAAAAAAGCAAGGATCTTATTTTGGAAAACCAGTATACCATCAGCCAGATCGCGGATATGCTGGGCTTCAGTTCCATCCACTACTTTTCACGGCTCTTCAAGAAACACTTTGACGTATCTCCCAGTCAGTATACAAAAACGCTCGCAGACAGCGAGAACACCTGACTGCGGTTTACTCCACGGTCTGGATGCTGTAGCGGGAAATCTGAATGACGACACCCTTGCTGATTTCAACATCAATCAGATCATTCTTGATTTTCACGATCTTGCCGTAAATGCCACCGCCAAACAGGACGGTTGCGCCGACCTTGATGTTATTTTGCAGCTCCGCCATACGTTCCCGGCTCTTTTTCATGTTAAGCGCCGAGAGGATGGATACGACGATTGCACCGATGCCAAGCAAAACAGCGACGGTGATGCAGGTCCACAGGACGACTCCCCAATTCATAAACACGAACTCCTTATGCTTCATTGTGCGCCGGCGCTGCGAAATCCCCTCGCCATGCCCGCCGACGCAAGAAAAGAGGTGGCTGCGGCCACCGCTTTTTGCTGCGGCGAGGGGGGAAGTTTCAGCATGATCGCCGCCTGAGCGCCGGTCATGCTCTTTTTTATTTTACAGATGTCCCTTACGCTCTGGTGTAGGGATAGAGCGTAACACCCTTGACCACGCGGTTGACTTCGCCGGTCGGGCACGGATTATCCGGCGTGATGCCGAGCGACAGCGATTTAAGGACTGCGAGGGACTGTGCAAACAGAATATCATCCAGACCGAGCAGTGCGCTCTCCTGCGCCTGCGTCAGATCGTAAACGACCGTGTAATCGACCAGTGCCGCGACGGTCTCGTCCGCCTTCGACATGACGGCAGCGATCTTGTTGCCTTTGCGCTGGCCACTCATCTCCTTGATGAGGTCTACCTCATAGGGTCTGGTGTACGCGTCATCGCTCAGGTAAACGACCGTGAGGGTGTTGTCGTCGATGATGGACTTCGGGCCGTGGCGGAAGCCAAGCGGCGTGTCATACATCGTGACCACACGACCGGCGGACAGCTCGAGCATCTTGAGTGCGGACTCCTGCGCGATGCCCTTCAGGCAGTTGCTGCCCAGATAAACGATGCGGTTAAAGTCGTATGCGTCTACGATGCTCTGCGCGACCGTGTACTTCTGATCGAGGAAGTTCTGACCTGCCTCCATGATCTTTTCGATCTTTGCAATCTCCTCATCAAGGTGATCGAGATGGAAACACAGATAGGTCGCGAGGTACATATTCGAGAAACTCGACGTCATCGCAAAGCTCTGATCGTGCGTCTCATCGGTCAGATTGATCGCATAGCTGTTGTCCGCAGTCTCCGCGCGCTTGGAAAGTGCGCCGTTCTTGTTGCAGGTGACAAACAGATGATGCAGGTTGTCGCAGACTGCCTCCGCCACGTCGATCGCCCCGATGGACTCCGGCGAGTTACCCGAACGGCCAAAGCTGATGAGCAGCGTGGGCTTGGTTCTGGACAGGTATGCCTCCGGCGTTGCGACCAGATCGGTCGTGCCGTAGGACTTGACCTTGTGGTTCAGCAGACGGGTCAGGCACGGAAACAGTGCGTTGCCGACGAACTCGCTCGTGCCCGCACCGGTCAGGATGACATCAAAATCCTCGCAGGTGATGACCTGATCAATGAACTTTTTCAGCTCATCCTTATGCTGCGCGATCTGTGCGCAGGTCTTTTTCCACGTTGCAGGCTGCTGATAGATCTCCGTCAGCGTAAACGCAGAGGAGGTCTGCTGCATCTTATCTGCACAAATATCAAAAATCTTACCCATTTTCTGTTCTCCTTTCGGCTCTCCGGCGCACTTGTCCATCCGCACGGGAAGTCTGTCCCGAAATGCTTCTATCGTACAAGGTGAGACCGGACCGCTCTTAAATGCCGTCCTCAGATTCCTGCTGCTCCACCTTGGTGAATTCGTATCTTACGACCTGTTCCTTGCCAGTCTCCATCGCAGACTGAGTCAGCGCCTCGAGATCGTCCTCGAACTTGCGCTCCATTGCGATTTCAGCCAGCATCGGCAGGTTTGTGCCCGCGATCACGTTGACATTGCCGCGCGGAAAACCGACCTCGACCGCCGTACGGAACGGCGTACCGCCCAGTAAATCGGAAAATACCAGAATGCCTTCGCAATCCTTGAGTGCATCCATCGCCTTCGTCATCTCGCGCGACAGATCCTCCAGATTGTATTCGGGCAGAAAGTCTACATATTGATAGCACTCCTGCTCTCCAGCAATCAAATTCAGCGAACTTGTCAAGCCGGAGCCAAAATTCGCATGTCCCGTAACCAGTAATCCGATCATTGTTTTCTCCTATTCCAGTTGTATTGCGCAAAGAGCCTACTCACGTTTCATCTTGTACAGCTTGTGGCTCTTTATCCGGTTGACCCAGACGTTTTAAGCTTTCCTCGATGTGCGGCACATAAAGCGCCTTCGGATGAAAGCATATTTTGGCATTTTGATAATAGAGCACGGCATTTTCCGTGTCTTGCAGCGCTTCATATTGCTTTGCAATCATGAAGAGAAGGACCCCGAGGGAGAATCCATAATACTGCTTGGAGTTGATTTGTTCGTTCATTGTCTCGATCAGGTCGGTGCGATGCAGGGCCATGACCGCGTAGGACTGCTCAGTGCAGCGTGTCAACGCTTGCTCACCCATTGCGCGGATGGACTGCAAGATCCAGTCCGCATATTCCGCATTTCCTTTGAGCAGAAATGTGTGAAAATACTGCTCCAGAAAGCTTTTCTTATCCTCCGGATTCGGATACGTCGTATCGAGCATATGCCGCAGCATCTGTTCAAATTTCGAGCGATCCTTTTCCAGATACAGTGCGCGAAGCTGATAGAGATCGCAGGTATATGCACCCAGGATCTTTTTCGACAGCGGCATTTCCGCCAGCTTTTGCACGGTTTCAAAGTCCCTGCCCGCAAGGCTTGCATTCAGGTTGCGCAGCTGAAAATTTTTCAGCGCCTGAACACCGATGTAGCAGGCAAACGCGGCAAATATGATGGACGCCGTTATGATACTCACTCAAACACCTTTTTCCACTATTTCAATAGAGGGGGAAATGAACGTATGTCATCTCCCCCCTATTGCGTTACAAAATGTGCAAAGAATACACGGTTTTCACGAAGCGTTTGCCTTAGCTCGGCATTGCAACCTGAGAACCTTCCTTCTGCAGACCGTCAACGACCGACTGCAGCGCATCCCATGCCTGCTGACCGGACTTTTCAGCCGGAGCCGGTTCGGGATACTGATACCACTCGACCACCGGCTTGTAGCCGCCGGGGATGGTGTTGCCATCTGCGTCCATCGCCTTGGAGTTACCGGACCAGATACCGAATGCACAGCCGACGATACCGACTACGAGGATGAGCATGATGCACTTGACCGGCGTCCAGCCCTTCTTGATGAGGACGTACAGACCCAGTGTGATCAGCAGCGGAATCAGCTTGGGCAGGATGCCATCAAGCAGACTCTGGATGTTGATCTGCGTGCTGCCGACGACCATACGGACCGTCGTGCCGCCGTAGTTTGCGATCAGACCACCGACGACGAAAACGCCGAGGATGCTCGCCGCACGGGTGAACTCCTTCGCGCTCGCGGTCAGCAGCGTTACTGCCTTGGTGCCCAGGCCGTAAGACCAGTACATCAGACCGAAACGGATTGCAAACTGTGCTGCGTTGAAAATAAGTAGGAACAGAATTGCGCCGGCAATGTTGCCCTGCAACGCGATATTTGCAGTCAGACCTGCGGTGATCGGAACGAGCGTCAGCCAGAACAGTGCGTCGCCGATGCCGCCGAGCGGGCCTGCAGCCGAAATACGTACGGAACGGATCGTCTGGGTATCAGCCTTGTTCTGCTCGAGTGAAAGCACGATGCCCATAACGAATGTAACAAGGAACGGATGCGTGTTGAGGAAGTCGAGGTTGTGTGCCATGGACGCCTTCAGATCTTCCTTATTGGTATGGATCTTCTGCAGACCGGGAAGCATGGACCACAGCCAGCCGCACGCCTGCATTCTTTCGTAGTTGAAGGATGCCTGCAAGAAGCAGGACAGCCACACCATTTTGTTCAGGGTCTTTTTATCCAGCTTCGGAGCCGGCGTCAGATCCTGATACTTTTCAGGAATATTATATGCCATCCGAGTCACCTCCCATGTTGCCTGCGCCCGCGCCTGCGTTCGCCTTGATCTTGGTGTTGATCGAGAAGTCATAGATTGCAATCGCCGCACCGACGAATGCGCACAGGAGCAGCGTTGCGCCTGCGGTGGTCGCGTTTGCACTGCACAGCAGCGCCATTGCGAAGCCTGCGAGCAGGAAGCCCCACATCTCGTTGGACATCATGACCTTCATCAGGATCGCGAAGCCGACAAATCTCATTGCGCCGCCGGCTGCGTCAAGACCAGCCATGACCCAAGAGAACTGATAGGACAGGTTCTTGAGCGTTTCGCCCAGCGCGCTGCCGCCGTACAGACCGGCAACTGCAAGCAGACCGAACAACGTGCCCAAGATCGCCATTTCCATGAAGTTGATGTTACGAATGCCCTTGGCATCTGCGTTCTCAGCGCACTTATCCGCCTTTGCCATCATGCCGGACATGATGGTGAAGGTCAGCGTAACTGCGTACTGACCGAATACCGCGAACGGGATCGCAAGACCCATTGCAGCGCCGACGCCCTCCGCCGTGGCATCCATGCCGAGAGAAACCGCGAATACGGTTGCCATGATACCACCGAGGATTGCGTTAGGCGGCTGTGCGCCGCCGATCGGCATGCTGCCGATCTGAATCAGCTGATATGCACCGCCGACTACAACGCCAAGCTCGAAGTTACCGAGGATCGCGCCAATGATCGGGCAGGTGACGATCGGTTGATAGAGAGACTCCAGGAAGCTGAACTGATCGATGCCCATGATAAATGCGACAACGAAGACCAGTATTGCCTGGATAATGGTGATTTCGCCCATTTTTTACTCCTTTCCAGATGCGTACAGGTTCAAAACTTACCGAAACAGCTTTTCAATGTTTTCTGCCGGCGTATCCGGAACGCGCTTGATCTCGAGCTCAACGCCGAGCTGCTGCAACTTTCTGAAGGTTGCTACATCATCATCATTTACCGCGACTGAGGTTGCAACCTGACGTTTCCCATCCGCCATGTGCATGTTCCCGATATTCACTTTTTTGATCGGCACCCCGCCCTCAACCAGCTTCAGAACATCTTGCGGTGTTTCGCAGATGATCGCGATATGCTGATTAGGCGAAGCCTTTCCAATGATGTTGATCGTCTTCTCGATCGAGAAGAAGCGCGTCTGCGCGTAGGACGGCGCAGCCATGTTCATAAGCCCCTGGCGGAACTCATCGGTCGAGACTGCATCGTTTGCAACGAGCAGCAGATTCGCGCCGACAACGCCGCACCACTGTGTTGCGACCTGTCCGTGAATCATACGATTGTCAATACGAGTTAATACAATATCTGGCATTCTTTAACCCCTTTCTGCAGTTTTGCGTGGAATAGAATACTGTTACCCCCCTCTTTGTTTTGAAGGCATTCCATCTGGGAATAATGAAATATTACCCTCTAACTTATGTGCTTCATTCTACCAGAAAAATGTTTTAAATAATTTGTACTTTTTGTTGCGTTGTTTGCACTTTTAGTTTGGGTGTTTTCGCCAAAGCGCGTAGTCTGTATATGCATTTTGCATAGTTTTTGCGGTAATTTTTTTGTATTTCAAGAAATATCACGAAAAATGACAAAGTTTTTAAAAATTCTAATAACACTATTTTCTTGTCAAAATTCGTTTTAAATTTTAGTGAAAATTTATTTACTCATGTTTTTCACCGCAAAAAGTGAAATATGTCATATTATTAGTGTCTTTCTTCTTGCTTTTGTGCGTAACTGCGTATGGATGCACGGTTCGCAATGACAGCTTATCCTGCCTGTTTTGCTGTATTGTATGTTTTTTTCATGTGGGTATTCCTGTTTTATCCAATCGTTTTGTGCAAATCCGGACGGACACACGCTCTGTTTCCGCCATGCGGACAAGCCCGACCGCATAGAGTATGCTAGGACGCACCCGTGCGCCCCACTCATTTTCTCAAAGGCGGTGTGACAACTATGGCGAACAAACAAACCGAGATTTTATGCACAAACCATTTTCAAAGTACGGAACAAGCGCGCAAAGCCGCGTTTACCGAACTGTGTGCGCGCATGATCCAAGCGTCGGAATGCGCGCGCACGCGTTGACGCGGTGCGCCATGTCCACGGAAAATCGCGATCGGGTAGGCATCTACTGTCGTTTATCCGAAGAGGATCATGGAAAACGTGACCCCACGGACGATAGCGACAGTATCCGAAACCAAAAAGCCATGCTGCTGCAATATGCGCACGAACAGGGTTGGAGCGTCTGCCGGATCTATAGCGACGACGACTATACGGGCGCCGACCGTAACCGTCCTGCGTTCCGGCAGCTGCTTGAAGATGCGCGTGCGCGCAAATTCGACATCGTGCTGTGCAAATCGCAGTCGCGCTTTACACGTGAATTGGAGCTGGTCGAAAAGTATCTGCACGGATTGTTTCCGTTGTGGGGCATCCGGTTTGTCAGCGTGGTGGACAATGCGGACACCGAAAACAAAGGCAATAAAAAATCGCGGCAGATCAACGGCCTTGTCAACGAGTGGTATCTGGAGGATCTGTCGGACAATATCCGCAGCGTGCTCATAAATCGGCGGCAAAACGGACTGCATATCGGCTCGTTTGCGCTGTACGGCTATCGCAAAGACCCCGACCGCAAGGGACATCTGCTCATCGACGAGGATGCCGCGACCGTCGTGCACGAAGTGTTTACGCTGTTTGCCGCAGGATACGGCAAAACCGCGATCGCACGCATGCTCAACGATCGGTGCATCCCCAATCCGACGGCGTATAAACGGCTGCACGGGCTGCGTTATCAGCCGCCCGCGGAAAGAACCGGTACGCTGTGGACCTATGCGGCGATCTCCTCCATGCTGCACAATGAAATGTATCGCGGCAACATGATACAAGGGAAATACGGTAGCATTTCCTATAAGACCAAGCGCAATCGGGCGCGTCCGCCCTGCGACTGGTACGTTGTGGAGGGGACACACGAGCCGATCATCGAGCGCGCGCTGTGGGATCAGGTGCAGACGCTGCTGACACAAAACGCAAAGCCGTTCACGGCGGGTACGATCGGTCTGTTCACCGGAAAAGCGCGCTGTGCGCACTGTGGCGGTGCGATGCGCTCGACCACAAACCGCGGCAGGCGCTATCTGCAATGCGCTCGTCACGCTGCCGCGCCGGAGGCATGCATCGGCAGCTTTATTGCGGTCGACCGTCTGGAGGACATGGTTTTGAAGCAGCTTGCGCAGTTTTGCACGGACTATCTGGACATCGACGCGCTTGCAGCACAAATCAAGCCGCAGCCGGATGTGCAGCATCATATCGGCCGCTTGCGCACCCGTCTTGCGCACTGTGAAGCGCGCTGCGCCCAGGATACCGCCGCGCTGCGATCGCTTTATCTGGATAAGGTAGACGGGTTGGTCTCCGAGCAGGATTTTCGCACGCTTTCCCTCGACTTCTCCAACGAGAAGGCGCGCTTATCGCGTGAACTTGACGCGCTGCGCGCGCAGCTGCGCACCTTAGAAGAATCCCGTGCGCAAGGGGACGACATGTCCGCATGCATCGCACAAACCCTTCCGCCTACGCAGTTGACCCGGGAAGCAGTCGACCGTTTCCTGTCCTCAATCGAGATTGGGAAACGCATTTCCGGCACGCGGCAGGTACCGGTCGCGCTGCACTGGAACTTCTAATAAGTTGTTCCTGTGCGCGTGCAGCAGAACAAAAAGCACGCACAACCTATGATAATCTGCTGCGTCTGATCGACGATCCCGATGTACGCGACCCGCTGAAATTCCTGCGGGAGCGCGAAATCGTACACTTCCAGCGCTTTGGTGACGCGCTGCGTGTCGTACAGGAAAATCTGGATGCACGCAACTACTACGCTTATAACCCCGAATTTGACACGCGTCCGCCCGAAACTACAAAACCGCTTCCGCCTATTCAGCCCCGCAGCTAAATAAGCTCTCTCTTTCTTTCCCTCCGACACGCAGCGTACAAAAGCAGAGGACACCGCCGAACGAGCGGTGTCCTCTGCTTTTTGATCGCATTTTTAAAAATTTTATCTTTTTTCTTCCGCGTAACATATGTTACGGATTTGCCGTACATCTTTTGTTATGATGATTGCAGTTCAGAAAAGCACACGAACCGCTCTAAGCGGCAACGTTTGAGCCCGTAACAGGAGGAAAAGAATATGGAAAACAAAATGTTTTGCTATCAGTGTCAGGAAACCGCCGGCTGCACCGGCTGCACGATGTCCGGTGTGTGCGGCAAGAATCCGTCGGTCGCTGCAATGCAGGATCTGCTCGTCTATGTGACTAAGGGTCTGTCCGCCGTCACCACCGCGCTGCGCGCGGAGGGCAAGCCGGTTTCCCGTGAAGTCAATCACCTTGCCACCCTCAACCTGTTTGTCACGATCACGAACGCGAACTTCGACGAAGAAGCCATCACCGCACGCATCGTAGACACGCTTGCGGTCAAGCGCGATCTGCTGAAGCAGGTCTCCTCCCCCGCTGCGCTGCCCGAGGCGGCACACTGGGACGCGCCGCGCGGCGAATTTTCCACCAAGGCCGCAACGGTCGGCGTGCTGTCCACCAAGGATGAGGATGTCCGCTCCCTGCGCGAGCTGATCACCTACGGTCTGAAGGGTCTGTCCGCGTACTCCAAGCACGCGAACGCGCTGTTGCAGGATGATGCAGAGGTCGACGCATTCCTGCAGCGCGCACTCGCCGCAACGCTCGACGACACCCTCAGCGTCAACGATCTGATCGCGCTCACGCTCGAGACCGGCAAGTACGGCGTCGACGGCATGGCGCTGCTCGACAAGGCGAACACGACCGCTTACGGCAACCCCGAGGTGACCAAGGTCAATATCGGCGTCGGCAAAAACCCCGGCATCCTGGTCTCCGGTCACGACCTGCGCGACATCGAGATGCTGCTTGAGCAGACTGCGGGCACGGGTGTCGACGTCTACACCCACTCCGAGATGCTGCCTGCGCACTACTATCCGGCGTTTAAGAAGTATCCGCACTTCGTCGGCAACTACGGCAACGCATGGTGGAAGCAGAAGGAAGAGTTTGAGTCCTTCAACGGCCCCATCCTCATGACCACCAACTGCATCGTGCCGCCCAAGGATAGCTACAAGGATCGCATGTACACCACGGGTGCGGCGGGTTATCCGGGCTGCAAGCACATTCCGGGCACAACGGGCGAGTCGAAGGACTTCTCCGAGATCATCACGCACGCCAAGCGCTGCGCCGCTCCGACCGAGATTGAGACCGGCGAGATCATCGGCGGCTTCGCACACGCACAGGTGCTTGCGCTCGCAGACAAGGTCGTCGACGCCGTCAAGTCTGGTGCAATCAAGAAGTTCGTCGTCATGGCGGGCTGCGACGGCCGCGCGAAGTCGAGAAACTACTACACCGATTTTGCCAAGGCGCTGCCCAAGGATGCGGTCATCCTGACGGCGGGCTGCGCGAAGTATAAGTACAACAAGCTCGATCTGGGCGACATCGGCGGCATCCCGCGCGTACTCGACGCAGGTCAGTGCAACGATTCCTACTCGCTTGCGGTCATTGCGCTCAAGCTCAAAGAAGTATTCGGCCTGGATGACATCAACGATCTGCCGATCGTTTACAACATTGCGTGGTATGAGCAGAAAGCCGTCATCGTGCTGCTGGCGCTGCTGTACCTCGGCGTGAAGAACATCCACCTCGGGCCGACGCTGCCGGCGTTCCTGTCTCCCAACGTCGCCAAGGTGCTTGTGGAAAACTTCGGCATCGCGGGCATCGGCACGGTCGAGGACGACATGGCGCTCTTCTTTGGCGAAAACGCATAAAATTGCATCAAAAAGGCTCTCTGCTTCCGCGGAGAGCCTTTTTGATAGTCATGCTTCTTTTTTGTCGCGTAGCGCAACCTATTCGATCCGTGCGTCGATCTGCACGCCCGCGGCATGCATGCATTTCATCAGCTCGATCCAGCGGCAGAAATCCTCATCATAATTACCCTGTACTTATATTTGGCATCCGTTTTTTGCAGCCCCGCAGCATAGCTCTGCAAGACGCGATACCAGCTTTCCGAGGCTTCGTAGTCCATGCACATTGCCGTGAGCATGCTCATGCCGCACATCAGCGCGGGCGAGCGTAAAATCTCCTCCTACGGCAGTGCAAAATAGTAATGCTCCCTTTCGCGGTAATGTCCGACGCCGATGGGCGGATCGCCGCTGACCATTTTGGCAAGCTCGAGTTCAAAGCTTTCAAATGGCGCAATGCATACGAGTAGCTTGGGCAGCTGAAGATCGAACCGCCGGGAGACCGCGTCCTCATAACAAACGAACCGTTCGCGTTTCGCGGCGACGTATACCGTTTCACTATAGGGTGTGCCGTTCTCCAGTTTGCGGTACAGCAGATTCATTGCGACCGGATAGCCTGTGAAATCGCGTTGTATCATACTCATTTCGCGCGGTGTAACCGTGATACCGTGCGCTTCGAGCATATTTTTCGAGGTCGTACGGTCAAACAAACAGCATCGGCGTGTCGATCGTCACGAGCAGTCCCCCAAACCGGAGCGG
Source organism: Intestinibacillus massiliensis (assembly GCA_029267335.1). Taxonomy (GTDB): domain Bacteria; phylum Bacillota; class Clostridia; order Oscillospirales; family Butyricicoccaceae; genus Intestinibacillus; species Intestinibacillus massiliensis_A. The sequence goes on from JAJUJC010000004.1 coordinate 29,702, forward strand.
CATGGGCCATCCGGGGACACGCCCGCGCGCATGCCTCTATTGATACTTAGTATACCAGAGACTTTTTCTTCTTTCATCCATTCAAAGTATGAGTACACATTTTTTTGCATGCGACTTCATAAAAAAGCCACCTATTAAATAGGTGGCTTTTTTATAGGTTTTATACATTCATCTCCCGCAGCAGACCGGAAAGTCCTTCCTCACGGAATAGTTGCCGATAACGGGCAAGCTCTGCGCCGATATAAGTGTCCAGTGTGCGCATGCCGAGCATTTCGACCGGTGCACGGTCATCCGTCATCACATGTCCCCCGGCTGTGGGGCGTGTCAACCCTTGCACCACCGCGTCCATCATCGCTTGCAGATCCTGATCGGTCTGCCGCGCCAGATTGGTTTCCAGTGCCACCGCCAGATCAATGCCGTTTGCCGCAAACAGCTCGCGGTTGGTCGTATTCGGCACATCTGCGGTGTAGACCGTGTCAAACACCTGTGAGACCGTATCCGTGAGCGCCTGATTGATGCTGCCCTCGCCGTCCGCGTGCAGATTCATATTGACCACCATCACGCCATCCGGCTTTAAATGGTCACGCACGAGCGAAAAGAACTCGACTGATGACATTTGGAACGGGATCGTGATATCCTGATAGGCATCGACCAGAATGACGTCATATTGCGTATCGACTGCCTGCAAAAATGCACGGCCGTCGTAGGTCGTGACCGAGACCTGCTCCGGCAGATCAAAATATTCGCTTGCAAGGTGTGTGATCTGCTCGTCGATCTCCACGCCCTCAACGGTCGCATCGGGGAAGTAGGTTTTGCACTGGGTCGCATACGTTCCCGTGCCGTTGCCGAGAATGAGCACGCGCGCATCCTTGCGGTGCGACAGATCCGCCATGACCGGCGCGGCGAGCGCATAGTCATAATACATGCCGGTCAGCCCATCGCGGTTCATCTTGACCGACTGCACACCAAACAGCACATTGGTGGAAAGCACCGTGCGGTCGTCCCATTTTTTGACCTGCAAATAGTTATAAACCGACTCGCCCTCGTAGCTCAGATCCTTTTCCCAGAACGCAAAGCTGCTCGTATGCCCGAAAATGCTGCACAGCAGAAACAGCACAAGCGATATGGCACACGCTTTGCCGCCCCGCCTGCCGCTGATGAAATACACCAGACCGATGACGAGCAGAATGCCCGAAAAAATCAAAAAGGTGATTGACGTGCCGACCGCCGGAATCGTGACAAAGGTGGGAACGAAGGTGCCTAGGATGCTGCCAATCGTGTTCGCCGCGCCGAGCGCACCGACCGTTTTGCCATTGTCATCGAGCGACTCGACCGTATATTTCACGAGCGAGGGTGTCACCGTACCCAGCAGAAAGAGCGGAAACACAAAAATCGCCATACACGATAAAAACGCCGCATAAATCAGCAGGTTCGTGCTCACCGTGACAACGAGCAGACCGGAAATGCCCAAAATCACATATTTCCCTGCGAGTGGGATCGCCGCGATCCACACCGCTGCGAGCAGGATACGCTTGTACAGGCGGTCGGGGTCGGGATTCTTGTCCGCGCTGCGCCCGCCCCATAGATTACCGAGCGCCATGGCGATCATGATCGTGCCGATGATGATCGTCCAAACGATCTGGGACGAACTGAAATAAGGTGCAAGCAGTCTGCTCGCCCCCAGCTCGACCGCCATGACCGACACGCCCGAAAAAAACTCTGTCAGATACAGATAAAACTTATTTTGCAGGATCTTCCGATTGTTCATGCCGTCCCTCTCTCCGCCGGCTGCGGCATCCGATGTGATTCGATTCCTTTTTTATAGAATAGCACATGTACCGTACCGGATGTCAAGGGGGTTTCCGGTCTTTTACCATGTTTGCAGCAAATCGGCAAGAGAGGTGTGCATCGTCACGCAGGATTGCCGCAAGCAACACAGCCCCGATTCTCCGTATCACCGAGAACGCAAACCGTTTTTGTTGCATGACCCTCATCGCCTTTCTGCATCGCACACGCATAGCATGCCCGCTTCGCGTGATTTTGCATGCGAAGCGGCGCTGCCAAAAGTAAGCGTACTTATCCGAATAGACATTTCAGCCTGTACAAAAGTTCTATCATTTTGTCAGAGAAAGAAAAAAGCGACAGGATTTCCTGTCGCTCTGCTCCTTTAGTGGTGTCCGCCGCAGCCGTGTGAGCCGCAGGAGGCACCATGTGCATGCTCCCCGTGGTGATGCTCGCCCTCATGGTGGCTGCACTTCACATTGGGATCAAAAGTCAGCTTGCCTGCCAAAAGCGCCGCGACCGCATCGTCCGCTTCACCGGACACGCCGCCGTACAGGCGGATGCCCGCTTCCCCCAGTGCCTGCTGCGCGCCGGCGCCGATGCCGCCGCAGATCAGCGTGTCGACCGCCAAGCCGCGCAGAAAGCCCGCGAGCGCGCCGTGACCACTGCCATTCGTATCGACAACGCGGACTGCGGTCATCTGCCCGTTGTCAATATCGTAAATTTTAAAGTGCTCCGTATGTCCAAAATGCTGAAAAATCTGTCCGTTTTCATAGGTAACTGCAATTTTCATGAGTGCTTCTCCTGTTCTTCGTTGGTGGATGTGTCTTGTCCGCACACGCTGCCTCGCATGCGTCCGCAGGACTTGCCGCAGCCGCAGCCCACAGGGCTGCCATCACACAGCACATAATCGCCGCCTTCGATGCGCAGCTCTTTCTGGTTGACGACACATTCCGCGAGCTTAACGCGCGCGCTGTTGTAGATCGCCTGCGCGGTCGTGCGCGCAACGTTCATCTGCCCCGCGCATTGCTCCTGCGTCATGCCGCCGAGGTCGATCAGACGAATGGCTTCGAATTCATCCAGCGTCATCGTGATCGTCTGCCGTTCGGTGGTGCCGTCCTCCTTCGGGCCGAAACGCTCACACGCAGGCAAACCGCAAATGCGGCGTCGTTTGCACGGTCTTGGCATGCTGTCTCTCCTTCCATAAATAGCATATGCCATTTACTCTTTTATTATACTGCAAAAAAGGCATATGTCAATTATATAATTGACATATGCCTTAAATTATTTGATGCACTCTTTGGAACGCGAGCACGCGGCGACAGAGGTTTTCGCCTGAGAGACCAGTTGCGTCATTGTGCCCATTGGACAATAAACGCACCATGAGCGCGGCTTAAACAGAACCATCGTGACCAACCCGAGCACGGTCGAGGTGAGCATAAGACTGTAAAAACCAAATGCAAACTGCACGATCCACGGAGAGACTGCCGTACCGTGATACGCCCAGTGCCACGGCACACGGAAAGTCCACAACAGCTTTACAAACTGTCCGAGCGTGTGGGTGCCCTCGAGCACGAGCCAAGTGCTCCAGACCATCTGCGCAAACATGATGAGAAAAAAGAGCAGAAATCCATACCGAAACCAACGGCTGCGCAGGAATTTTGGGATATCCTTGCGGCGCGACAGCCCAAACCGACCGCCGAGCATGCTCAATAACTGCCCTCTGCCGCAAAAGCGGTTGCAGTAGGTTTTACCGCCGCCTGCGAGCGAGATCAGCAGCGGAATCATAAAGCACAGCAGACCGAACCACGCGAACAGGATGTTGAAAAATCCGAGCAGCAGATAGATGGTCGATACGATCCACAAATAATCATACCACTGTTTTTTCATGTCGGCACCTCCGCCATCTCGATTACGGACGCGGGGCATTCCTTGGCACATTTGCCGCAGCCGACACACGCGGCACGATCTACCACCGCACAAATACCGCGGTCTATGGTGATCGCATCACGCGGACAAACCTTGACGCAGCAGCCGCACGCGACACACGCGCTTTGTATGACCTGCGCTTTTTTTCTTTTGGGACGCATTTCCTGCATGAGTATTCCTCCTGAATGTGTTGCACTCAGTATACCGGAAATGCGGATTTACGACCGTGACAAAATCACGGCACAAAAAAAGAGAACCTTTGCCGCGCAAAAGTTCTCAAAAAATGGAGCGGATGATGGGAATCGAACCCACATAGCCAGCTTGGGAAGCTGGAGTTTTGCCACTAAACTACACCCGCAAAGTATTTTTATTATACTTCTCCGGTGCGCTTTTGTCAAGGGCGGTTTGGAAAAGAAAGGGCGGGATTGCTCCCGCCCTGCACGCTTAATAAGTGACCTGAACCGGTTTGCCGGTGTGGAACGAGTCCGTGATGGCATAGGTGACGAGCGTCGCCTTCGTGCCGTCATAGACTGTGATCTCAGGCTTGCGGCCTGTGCGGATGCAGTCGATAAAGTCGACCATTTCGAGCAGATATGCTTCCGCGAAGCGCTGCGGGAAGTTCTCGATGATGGGCTGCACCGCGCCGTTCGCATCAAAGAGCATCGCGCGGTTTTTCCACGGAATGCCCGCAACACGAATGTGCGCGTCCGTGCCGACGATCTCAGTCTCGGTGTGATAGCCGTGCGGCGCAGTACGTCCGACATGCAGGAACGCGACGGTTCCGTTGTCAAACTTGAGCATCGCCATGCCGGTCTCGGTATCGCCGCCCTCTGCGAACTCCGGATGCTTGAAGGTTGTGCCTGCGGCATAGACCTCCGTCACCTCGCCGCCCAGATACCAACGCATCAGGTCGACGTCATGCGATGCAGCGTCGATAAAAATACCGCCCGAGGTCTTGCAGAACTGGATGCAGCTTTCCACGCACGCTTCGGGGTCCAGTCCGGTCGCCTTGACCAGATAAGGCTTGCCCACCTTGCCCGCGTCGATCTGCGCCTTTGCGTCGGCATAGGACGGATCGTAACGGCGCATGAAGCCCAGGAAGAACAGCTTATCCGGATGACGCTCTACCGCCGCCTCCGCGCGCTTGCACTCCTCGAGCGAGCAGCCAAGGGGTTTGTCGGTGAACACATGCTTGCCCGCATCGAGCGCATACTCGATCATCCAGCAGTGCTCCGGCGAGGACGACACGATGACGACCGCTTCAATGTCCGCCTGATCGACCATTTCCTTATAATCGAGATAGGTCTGTGCAACGCCCAGTTCGCTTTCCGCCCAATCCAGCTCGCTTTGTACGAGCGAGCACGCCGCAACAAGCGTACAGCCCGGAATTTTATACGCAAGATTGCGCGCATGTACCGCGCCTAAGCGACCCAGACCAACAATACCAACTTTAATCTGATTCATAAAAGCACACCTCTTCTTCGTGGGTTTGCGCCGCAAAGGCGCCTTCGGTTGTATTGATTTTACGAAACTCCCGCTTTGAAATCAAGATGTGTCCATGAAATGAGTAGCATTGCACAGATTTTGAGTAGCCTTATCTTGCAGGTTGCATAAACGCAATCCCATGGGGACCGCTGTATGATTTGTGCGTTGTGCGTGCATATGCACAGTGCACAAATTGAGTGTTCCAATATCAGCTAAAGCAGCTCGCGCGAAATGATAAAGCTGTCTGTGAACAGCTTCTCCCGCTTGGGGCGGACGCCGTGCCGCAGCAGTTGATAGAGCGTCACGATGGATTTATACGCCTTTTGGGTAAAGGTTTGCCCAATGATAAAGTCGATCTCACCGTTTTGCAGATATTTTTTGGCGGAGGGTGTGAGGTCGTTACAAATGATGCGCACCGGGTGATTGACCTGCGCTTTGCGCACCCCGTCGACACAGCCTGCAATGCTTTCGTTTGCCATATAGATGTAGCGCAGATTGCGGCGCTCCCGCAGCGCGTTGCGCACCGCTTCGCTTGTCCGGTCAAAGCGCTCGTGGCACTCCGCGATCGTATAGCAATCCGAGGAAAAGCCCTGCGCGAGCAGACATCGCACGAAACCGTCGACGCGCCCCTTGCTCGATTCGAAATCCATACGGCCTGTGACGATGAGCACCTCGTCGCGCGGACGCATAAAGCGCGCCATCAGCCCCGCTGCGATTTCGCCCGACTGATAAATATCCTGCCCGATAAAGCACAGTCGCTTGGAGCGCGGCACATCCGCATCATAAGTGATGACCGCAATATTGCGCGCGGCAAGTTCGTCAATGATCGTTTCGATGACCGGCGACTGCGCCGCGTTCAGGATAATGCCGTCGACGCCGTCGTTTGCCAGTGCGCGCAGCAGCGCCACATACTCCTCAAGCGAACGCGAGGACAGCTCGTGCGCCACCACGCGAAAACTTGGGTCGTTGATCGCGTGCTCCGCCTGATTGATACCCGCATAGGTCTGCTGTGCAAAATAGTTGTCTGTCCACTTTGGCAGCAGAATCGCGACCGTGATCGCCGGGGTGCTTTCCCCGCGCTTTGCCGCGCGCGGCGGCATATATCCGCTCTCGCGCAGAGCGGCTTCGATGCGCTCGCGCAACTCGGGCTTGACATGCGGTCTGCCGTGCACCACGCGGTCGACCGTGCCGCGCGACACACCGCACGCGCGTGCGATCTCTGCAATGGTCGGTTTCATCGCTCTCCCCCCTTGGCGTGCAGCATCTGCTTGGTATAAATCGTCAGCTCGCTGTACAGCTTATGCGTGCGCGGCACGGCATCCAGACATACCATCTTATACAGCGTCTCGACCGCCTGACATGCCACCTGCGATGCGCTCTGCCCAATGACAAAATCGATCGCGCCGCTCTCGAGCAGTTCACGCGCGGCGGTCGTCGTATCGTTACAGATGACCGTAACGCGGTACGGCAGCTTTGCGCGCCGAATGCCCTCCATGCAGCCGGGCACGCTTTGCGTCGCCATGTAGATATAACGCACGCGCTCATCGCGCACAAGCTGTTGCTGCACGATCTGCGCGGTCGCTTCAAAGGTTTCCTGCGCGCACACGATCTCGACCAGTCCGGATTGACCGGTCAGTTCCTGCAAATGATGGGCAAAGCTGTAGACTCGCCCGCGGTGCGAGTGAAACCGTAGGTCGCCGGTCACAGCCAGCACACGTTCTCCGAGACGCAGATACTTCGCCATGAGACCCGCCGCTACGCGACCCGCGCGCACCACATCCGGTCCGACGTAGTAGGTATCCGGACATTGCGGCAATTCATCAAAATAAGTGACGACGCGCACGCCGCGCGCGGTCGCGCGATTGACCCGCTCAATGACCGCGTGATCCATCGGCGCATTGAGTAGGATTCCCTTGACACCCTCGTCCAGTGCGCGATCCAGTGCCGCAAGCAGTTCCTCGCGCGAGCATCCGTCAAGCTGCTCGACCTGCAGCGTGAACCGCGCGCTTTCCAGACGGTCGATCGCCGTCTGAATCCCGCGCCGCGAACGCGTTACGAAATATTTTTCCGACCAGCCGGGCAGGATCGCTACCAGCCGGCGCGGCTGCGCACCGGTCAGCGCAGGCATGCGGTAGCCCGTCTGCTCAATGACGTGCAGAACATTCTGCCGAATCTTGGGATGCACGTTGGGACGATTGTGCAGCACCCGATCAACCGTGCCGCGCGATACATTGCATAAGTCCGCGATTTGCTGCATCGTGACCTTCATCGTTTGTTCGCCCCCCTGTATTTGCTTGCTTCTTTATGCTCCAGTATAGCACAAATAGGTTTAAAGTGCAATCTTTGTGCCAATTTCAATGCTTTTTCTCGTACTTATTTCATAAAAACGCAAAAAAGCTCCGACCAAAGTCGGAGCTTTTGCGAGATCGAAAGATACTGCGCAATCAGCCCGCAAGCAGCTTGAGCAGGAACAGGAAGCCAATGATGACGATGACCGGATTGAGTTCCTTCGCGCGACCGGACAGAGCCTTGAGCAGGACGTAGGACAGCACGCCGAAAACCAGACCCTCGGAGATCGAGTATGCAACGATCATCATGAGGATGGTCATGAATGCCGGGAAGCCCTCAGTGTAGTCTGAAAATTCGATATTGGTGACGTTCTCAAGCATGAACAGACCGACGACGATGAGCGCCGGAGCGGTTGCAAAGGACGGGATCGTACCGATCAGCGGAGAGAATACCAGTGCGACGAGGAACAGGATGCCTGCGGTCATGGAGGTCAGACCGGTGCGGCCGCCATCGGCAACGCCGGAAGCGGACTCGACAAAGGTCGTGATGGTGGACGTACCACAGATCGCGCCCGCAGTCGTACCGACGGCGTCTGCAAGCAGCGCGCCCTTGATGTGCGGCAGTCTGTCGTCCTTATCGAGGAAACCCGCCTTGGTGGAAACGCCGATCAGCGTGCCCAGTGTGTCGAACAGGTCGACGAACAGGAACGAGAACACAACGACCAGGAAGTCGAGAATGTGCAGACCGGAGAAGCTCATCTTCGCGAATACCGGCATGATAGAGGGGGGAGCCGATACGATCGCGGTTGGGATCAGCGAATACATGCCCGCATCCGGATTGATCACATACAGACCGGTGAGCTGGCAGATCATGCCAAGCACCCAGGTCGCGAGGATGCCCCAGAGCAGCGCGCCGCGCACCTTGCGGATGACGAGTGCGATCGTGATGACCGTACCGATCAGCGCGAGCGCGACCGGAACGCTCTTGACGTTGCCCAGCGCGACCAGCGTTGCGTCATCGTTGACGATAATGTGCGCATTCTGCAGACCGATGAACGCGATAAACAGACCGATACCGACCGAGGTCGCTGCCTTGAGGTTCTTCGGGATCGCGTTGAAGATCGCCTCACGCACATTGATGAGCGACAGGATGATGAAGATGATACCCTCGACAAGGACGGCGGCAAGCGCGGTCTGCCAGGTGTAGCCCTTTTGCAGAACGACGGTGAACGCGAAATAGGCATTCAGACCCATGCCGGGCGCCAGTGCGAACGGATAGTTGGAAAACAGGGCCATGCACGCCGTGCCGATGAACGACGCGATGCACGTCGCGGTGAGCAGCGCACCCTTGTCCATGCCAGTCGCGCTCAGGATCGACGGGTTGACGATGAGGATATAAGCCATCGTCATAAACGTCGTGAGACCGGCGAGGATCTCGGTTTTTGCCGTTGTGTTGTTTTCCTTCAGTTTGAACATCTTTTCAAGCATGATTTGAAAACTCCCCCTCTACAAAATTTTAAACTTACCATTGATATATTAACAATTTATTCACACTTTTGCAACTACTATTTGTTGAATTATGCATTTTTGTGCGGTTGCTCTGCAAATCCGCTGGAAATCTGCTCCTATCTTCATTCTTTTCACTAAAGAAAGCCGCTCTTCGTGCAAATGACGAAGAGCGGCTTTGGAAATCATACCCACTTCAGGATCTCCTTACGCATGCGGGAAATGATACGCTTTTCCAAGCGCGAAATATAGGATTGTGAAATGCCCAACTCGTCTGCGACCTCCTTTTGGGTTTTGCCCTCGCCGCCGCCCAGACCGAAGCGCATGGAGATGATATGCTTTTCGCGTGCGGGCAGATGGGACAGCGCGCGCAGCAAAAGCTGCCGATCAACATCATCCTCAATGGGGCGCATGACACTGTCCGGCTCCGTGCCCAGAATATCGGACAGCAGCAGTTCATTACCGTCCCAGTCCGAGGACAGCGGTTCATCAAACGACACCTCCGCGCGCTGTCCGGACACCTTACGCAGATGCATCAGGATCTCGTTTTCGATGCAGCGCGACGCATAGGTCGCGAGCTTGGTATTCTTGTCGCTTTTATAGGTACCGACTGCCTTGATAAGCCCGATCGTGCCGATGGAGATCAGGTCCTCCGCACCCACGCCTGTGTTTTCAAACTTGCGTGCGATGTAAACGACCAAACGCAGATTGTGCTCGATGAGCGTATCACGCGCCGCAGGATCGCCCGCCCGCCACGCCGCGATCGCGCGCGCTTCTGCTTGCGCCTCCAGCGGCGGGGGCAGCACCTCCGAGCCGCCGATATATTGCACCGGCATGCGCCGCCGCAAGCGCGCAAGCACAAGCCGCAGCAGATTGGTGATCCATAAGGTTGTCATTTTTGTCCCCTTTCTCCGTCGGCTTTTGAGCCGTTCCGCGATTTTACAAACCAATCAGACCCTCATATCGTCCGCCCGCAATTTTTTGCGGACTGATCGCGGCATACCCGTCGAACCGTGTACCGTCCGCACGCACGGCATATTCCAGACGGAACATGAGCAGCAATCCCCCCTCCGTACCCACCGCCTGGAACGGGAGCAGCCGAAACGAAGCGCAATGCGATGCGGGAATCTTGGGAAACAGACTCGCCGCATTTTGACCGGACAGCGCCGTGCATACAAATCGTACATCCGGCGGCAACAAACGCGCCGCAGCGCTGCGTTCGAGCACGAGCACCGGTCTGCCGCTCACCGGATCGGTCAGGTCGCACCCGCTGTCGAGCAGCAGCATGCAGCGTGTCGTGCGTCCAAACGCGGTCAGTGTGACTTCCTCGGTCGTGCGGTGCACCGTGCCGTGCTTTGCACTGCCGCGAAACAGCATCCCTGTGACCACATAAGCGATTGCAGCGGCGGCAAACACCACGCGCAGCGGTACATTGAAGTAATACACGCCGCCCGACCCGAGCGAAACGCCTGTTGCCAGATACAGCGCCACCGCCATCCCCGCAAGCGCGCACGAGACCGTGAGGAACACCGCGTACAGCCTGCCGAGCGGCGCATACCGTCCGAACGTCAGCGCGACCAGACCGAAGCCGACCCCAAACCGCACCGGCAGCGCGTTCAGCACGGGTGGCACAGGAAACACCGTCAGTGCGGCATAGAGCGCGCCTGCGAGCGCACCCAGTACAAGCCGCACCCGCGGTACATGCACGCCCGCAAGCTGCGCCGTCAACGTGAGCAGCATGAGATCCACCGCTCCGTTGAGTGCCATCAGCACATCCAGATAGATGACTTCCACATGACGCCCCCTTCCTGTCCCCTTATTATAGGGCAGTCTACCGGATTATTTTGTCAATCTGAACCGATGCTTTTTGCCCGTCGTATGTGCGAAAGTGACAACCCGTCCCATGGACAAGCCCCGTATGCATACAAAAAAGCCGCCCATACAGGGCGGCTTTTAAAATACGATCTGTTATGTTTTTGCGAGTTGAATACGTTGTGTAATCGTTTGGTTGACCGAAAGCGGCTGGCTGACGGTATTGTATCCGCTGCACGATACACGCGCGGTGTAATCGCCGCGTTTGATCTGGAAGCTCGCGAGACCATCCTTACCGGTCGTGACGGACTTGCCGCCCAATGCGACCGCTGCATCGGCAAGGTTCGCACCGTTCTGATCGGTCACATAGATGTTGACTGTCTCCATGATCGCCGCCGTAAAGCTGACCGACTGGCTGCCCGAAACGCTGATCGAGCGCGTCAGCGTCTCCGCAAAGCGGCTGTGCTTTGCCGTCAGGGTGTAGCTGCCGCGCTTGACGTATGCGGTCGCGATGCCCTCGCTGTTCGTAGTCAGCGTCTGCGCAGGTGTTGCACCATCGGTCGTGCTACCGCTCGGCGCGATCGTGACTTCTACGCCCTCGAGCGCCTTGCCGAGATCATCGACGACCGTGGTCTTAATCGCATAGGTCGTGACATAATTGACACGCAGCACAGGATCGGTCCCCGTGGACATATCAAAGACTAAATCGACATAACCTGTGGACTTGCTGGGGGCAAGATCGGACAGCGCAGTCTTACTCAGCACAATCTGGTTGCCGGAAACTTTATACTGCCAATTTTCCTGTAGTGTTTTATCGCCACAGGTGATCTTGCTCAGGGTTGCGCCGTCGACGCGGTTCAGCGTCACGGTGACGTCCTGATAGCCGCCGCTCGAGGTGTTGGCGTCAAAATCGACCGAGGTCGGCTTGACCTCATTTTTCGGTGAGCTGTCCTCGATGGTCAGCGACATGGTCGGGTTATTGCCCGCACTGACCTCAAACGTCACGGTATACACACCGGTCGAGCGCTTTTCGAGCGTTGTACGCTGCAAAATGACCGCGCCCGTCGCGCCGTTATAGGTGTAGTCCGTGCCGCGCTCAAGCGTTGTGCCCGCAAGCTTGATATTGTTGAAGGTCGCGCCCTTGGCAAGCTGCAGCGTCGCGGTCAGATTGGCATAGTTTGCCGCGTTGTGATACTTATCGAACGTCGCGGAGGTAATATCCACAAAATTCTTTGCGGAATTTGTGATCGTGACGGGCAGCGTGCCGCGCGCCCCGTCCTCAAAATTGACTACGATTGCGTAATTACCCTCTTTCAGTGAGGCGATGTAGCTTTTGTAAAGACGAAAGCCCTGATCGGTCAGGCGGTAGTCAGTTCCATCCGTGAGCGTGGTTGTCCCGTTTGTCAGCTTTGTCACTTTTTTCGGGTCAGCGCTCATGGTGTAGTCCGTATAGGTATTGAGCGCATTTGTGTTGCCGATATCGAAGCTTGCGCTATTCGGCGTAATGACGACGCTGTTCGAGGATGCGGTGTTTTCCCCTGCGATCGTTGCGGTCACGCCGCTTGCAAGTGAGAGATTCGCAGGCTGCATCGCGAGCGAACAACCGGAGACATTGAGTGTTGCTTTGTGGATCGAACCGGTGCCCGTGACCGCGGTCACGGCGTTTGCGGTCAGCGCATTGATCGTGGAGGAGGAGGTCGTCGTGACGGACGACGCGCCGCTCGTGGTCAAACTCCACAGTGAGCCGTCGAGGGCGACGGTAGGCTTTTTATCGCCCGTGATCGTCACATCGGAAAATCCGCCCGCGCTCACATCGAGCGACTGCTCACCGAGCGAGCAGCTCGTCTGCACCTCGGTCTTGCCGATGTTCGTCTTGCCGGTGGCAACGATGTCGATCGAACGCGACAGCGGTGTGGATACAACGAGCTTGGGCGCGGTCACACCATCGAGAGTGACCGCACCTCCGGATACGATGATCTTACCGTCGACCTGCACGTTGGACAGCGTGACCGCTTCGCTCAGCGTGCCCTCGGTGATATACAGATCGCCCTTGATCTCCACATTCGACAGCGTGCTGCCCGCAGAGATCGTCGCGTTCTTCACATCGCTGCGCAAATTCGCAGCGGTGTAGTTCACACCCTTTTTCTCCATGGAGGTACCCATGTAGTTATACAGAATTTTGGCAAACTCCGCGCGGGTGATCGTGTTTTTCGGCTTGAACGTGCCGTCGGTATAGCCGACGATATAGCCCGCCTCCACCGCCTCGGCGATATAGCCCGCGCTCCACGAGCTGATCTGCGCCTTGTCCTTAAAGGTGATGGAGGATGTGTTGCTCTCGGGCACGACCTTGTGCAGACGGCCGATAATGGTCGCTGCCTGCTCGCGCGTGATGCTGCCAAACGGGTCCATCTTGTTGTTGCCCACGCCTGTAATGTAGCCGTGTGCGACCGCAATCTGGATCGGCTCATAATACCAGCCCTGTGCGCCGGTCGAATCGAGCTTCGGCACATCGCTGAAGCTGATTTGCGCCTTTTCGGTAAAATTGAACGCACGGTTGAGATAACGCATGAACTCGGCGCGTGTGACTGTCTGCGCCGGCTTGTAGCTGCCGTCGGAGGACGGCTTCATCACCTCAAGCTCGCTGAGATATGTAATGTATTGCTTTGCCCAGTGGTTGGTCAGATCATTTGCCGCCAGTGCCATGGGACTCGCTGTCAGCAGCATGGTACCCGCCAGAACCGCGGATAAGAATTTCTTCAAAGCAGCTCACCTCTTTCGCATGATTGGTTGCATGTATCAGTAGTCTCTTTTATTTTAACATCTTTTGTTCGTTTTGTGTACTGTTATTTGTCGATATTCCGCCGCATTCAGACGGAGCGCACAAAGCGCACGAACTGCCGCCCCTTGCGGCTGACGCCGGTAAACTCGAGCACGCGCGCCCGTCCTTTGCCGCGCACGGTGATGCGGTCGCCCGCCTCGATTTCCTTCTCCGCCTTCTCGCAGGCAAGCTGATTGACAAAAACGCGCCCGCAGGCGATCTCGCTCTGCGCTTCGGTACGCGACAGTCCAAAGGTCAGCGCAACGATGCTGTCGAGCCGCGCGGACGCGACGCTGCCCTCGTGCGCTTCGCTCTCCTCCTGCACAAGGTGCAGCGCGGCGAGCGGCAGTTCCTCGAGCGACAGTCGCTTGCGCCCAGCCTGTGCAAAGTGCAGCCGCACGAACTCCGCGACCTCGCGCAGCACCAAAATATCCGCGCCCTGTTCGTTCACCAGAATATCTCCCACGCTGTCGCGGCGCAGCCCCAGCCCCATGAGCGAGCCGAGGTAATCGCGGTGCGTCAGCGTATCCGCCGCGTGCTTGTGCACACGCAGCAGCGCAATGGGGGTATTATCCTCATTTTGCGCGTCCTCTGCGGTCAGATAGTCGGGATAAAACACGGCGCAGGCGCGCTCCGCATCCGTATATCCGCCGGCAAAGACCATCTGCCCCTCGCCGCCCGCAAGGCGCACCGCCTGCGCGACCAGTGAACGCTCCCGCAGATCGAGAAAACGCGTGCTTGTCAGGTAAGCACGCTCGTGACACGTCGCGAGTTTATCCAGCGCATTTGCAAGCAGCATGCGGTCGTCGTCCGAACGTGCGAGCGCACGCAAAATTTCTTCCTTACTTTTCATAGTGCCTCCTTTGATGCTATCTTTTATTGTACAGGAAGCAAAAATCGTTTACAATATAAGCAGCAACGAATTTACAGGGAGGTCACATTTTATGGTACGCGACGAAGTTTTGCGCGCGCTTGAAGCGCAGCGCGGACAGTGCATCAGCGGCGCCGCACTCGCACAAACGCTCGGCGTGTCGCGCGCAGCGGTCTGGAAAGCAATCGAAAAACTGCGTGCAGACGGTCTGGCGATCGACGCGCTCGCGGGGGAGGGCTATGCGCTGCGTGCGGACGACGACACACTGACGGAAGAAGCGGTGCACGCCGCACGCCATGCGCACACGCTCGGCAGCGCCCTTACGGTCCTCCCCGAGACCGATTCGACCAATTCGCTCATGAAGCGCGCCTACGCAGATGCACCGCATGGCTTCACCCTTATTGCGTGCAGACAGACTGCGGGACGCGGCAGACTGGGGCGCACCTTCTGTTCACCCGACGGCGGGCTGTATCTGAGCGTGCTGCTCCGCCCCAAGCTGCCGCTTGCGCAGCTCAATCTGGTCACGCTCGCCGCGGCGGTCGCGGTATGCCGCGCCCTCGAACGGCTGACACCGCTTGCGCCTGCCATCAAGTGGGTCAACGATGTGCTTGTGGATGAGCGCAAGCTGTGCGGCATCCTGACCGAAGCGGCAATCGAGGGTGAAACCGGCGCGATCGACTTCGTCGTGGTCGGCATCGGCGTCAATCTGCGTCTGGATCGCAATGCGCTGCCTCCCGATGTACAGTCCATCGCGTGCGCGCTTGCCGATCTGACGCGCGAGGTGCCGCGCCGCGCGGTACTCGCCGCCGCGATTCTGGACGAGCTCGACGCGCTTTATGCGTTGCTGGAACATGGACAGTCCGATCTGCTGCTTGCGGAATATCGCACGCGGCTGTGTGTGCTCGGACGCACGGTACGCGTGTGCGCGCCGCAGGGCGTCTATGATGCGCGCGTGCAGGATCTCGACGCAAACGGACATTTACTGGTGTGCACGCCGGACGGCGCGCAGCACACGCTGTCCTCGGGGGAGATCAGCATCCGCCTGTAGCATAGACGATACATTTTTTCCATTTGTTCCGGAAATCTACAAAAAAAGGCGACCTGCCTGCGCAGGTCGCCTTTTTTGATGCCGTTTTAGATTTCCATGATGACCGGAAGGATCATCGGGCTTCTCGCGGTCTTTTGGAACAAATACTCACCGAGTACGTTTTTCAGTTCGCTCTTGATACCGTTCCAGTCGCGGATATGCTCTCCGGCGCACTTGTCGAGCGCCTTCTGCGACATGCGGCGCAGCTCTTCCATGAGTGCGTCCGCTTCCTTGACATAGATAAAGCCGCGCGATACGATGTCGGGTCCCGCAATGACGACACCGCTTTCGCGATCCATCGTGACGACGACGACGAGCAGACCGTCCTCTGCGAGGTGTCTGCGGTCGCGCAGCACCGCGGTGCCGACGTCGCCGATGCCCAGACCGTCAACGAGCACACGGCCCGACGGCACCGGATTTGCCAGACGCACCGTCTTTTCTGTGATCTCGATCGGTCTGCCAACCTCGGAAATAATGACGTTTTTCTCGTTCACACCCATCTGGCGTGCAAGCTGACCGTGCATCTCGAGGTGGCGGTGCTCACCGTGCACCGGAATGAAATATTTGGGCTTGCACAAAGCAAGCATGAGCTTTTGCTCTTCCTGACACGCGTGCCCGGAGACATGAATCATCGCGCTGCGGTCGTAAATAATCTCCGCGCCCTTTTTGGACAGCTCGTTGACCATTGTATAAACCGCTTTTTCGTTGCCGGGGATCGCAGATGCCGCAATCAGGATGCGGTCTCCATGACCGACCTCGACCTGCTTATGTGAGGAATAGGCCATGCGATAGAGCGCAGACATCGTCTCGCCCTGTGAACCGGTGGATACGATGACGATCTTGTTCTGTGGGTATTTATTGATCGTGTTGAGATCAATCAGCACCTTCTTGTCGTCGTGCAGATACCCCAGCTCCATTGCCACCGCGGAAATGTTCTCCATGCTGCGTCCGCAGATCGCAACCTTGCGCCCATGACGCGCCGCAAGATCAAAAATCTGCTGCAAGCGGTAGATGTTCGACGCGAATGTCGCGATGATGATACGCTGGTCGCAGTCCTTGAAGTATTTTTCAAAGGATGCGCCGACCACCTGCTCGCTCGGCGTGAAGCCCGAACGCTCGACATTGGTCGAATCGCTCATCAGCGCAAGCACGCCTTCCTTGCCCAGTTCGCCAAAGCGTGCAAGGTCGATCATTTCGCCCGAAACCGGCGTCAGGTCGATCTTAAAGTCGCCTGTATGCACCAGTGTGCCAAGCGGCGTGCGAATCGCTAACGCAACCGAATCCGCGATGGAGTGGTTCGTGTGAATGAACTCAATCTCAAAGCAGCCCAGTTTGATACGGTCGCCCGCCTTGACACGCATGAGCTTGACCTTATCGAGCATACGGTGTTCCGTCAGCTTGTGCTCCACAATACCGCAGGTCAGGCGCGTCGCGTAGACCGGAACATTGAGCTCGCGCAGAACATAGGGGATCGCACCAATGTGATCCTCGTGTCCGTGCGTGATAACAAAGCCGCGCACCTTGCTGCGGTGGCGCTTGAGATAGGTGATGTCCGGAATGACCAGATCGACGCCCAGCATGTCGTCATCCGGAAATGCCAGACCGCAGTCGATGACAATAATGTCGCTGCCGTATTCGATCGCGGTCATGTTCTTGCCGATCTCATCAAGACCACCCAACGGTACAATCTTCAGTTTTTCCTTCATAATCGTTTATCACTTTCCTTTTCAGCGTAAATTCAGTTGTAAAAACGGCTTTTGCCGCTCATGAAGGGAAAGGCGGCGCGAGCATGCGCGCTGCATCCCTGTTTTCCAAATTTTGATTGCACTGCGATGGCAAACAGCCGTCCAGCAATGTACAAATTTATGCAAGATTATTATAGCATGTTCCCACCCCCTTGTACAGCCCAAATTCCGTATCTGGTATCAAAGCACGCGGAGAACGCAGCGGAAACGCGTGCCGAACAAGGTTACACGTTGGTAAAAACGTGTTGTTTTATCGCATATTTACGCAGGTTATACGGTTTATTTAGATTATAAAAGTATTCTCTTTCCCGGCGTCTGCAAAAAAATGTTTGACAAACTGCCGTGTGCCGTGTATTATAAATTACAAGTTGGTAACAATCCGAAAGCAAAACGGTAACAATTCGGTTGCCGCGGCGCAGCCCCCTTTCGGGCGCGTCTTTCCGAACGAGACCAAGGAGAAGATTTATGTTTTTCAGTTCTAAGAACACGATTCGCGGCATCATCGCCGCTACAGTATGTGCATGTGCAATGACGATTTCCGCTTTCGCGGCGGACATTGCCGCCATCGCGCCGGTCGGTGCTTCCGCTGCGGAAGGCACGGTGCTGAGCGCACAGCAGGTCGATACCGCTGCACAGGCACAGGCGCAAGCCGAAGCAGAACGCGCGGCTGCCGCACAGGCGGCTGCGGAAGCTGCACGCCGTACACTGCTCAACTATCAGCCGGTTTACGGCGGTATGGTTCGTTTCTCTACCGCAAAGAGCGCGAGCGAGGTCATCACCGCGAACGGTCGCGCACTCGGCAGCTATAAGCTGAGCTTTTACTGCCCGTGTGAGCAGTGCTCCGGTCACTGGGGCGGACGAACCAGCTCGGGCGCACGCGCGACCGAGGGCCGTACGATCGCTGTTGACCCTCGCAAGATTCCGATCGGCAGCCGTGTGTTTATTGAAGGCTTTGGCGATTTCATCGCAGAGGATGTCGGCGGCGCGATCAAGGGCAACCGCATTGATATTTACGTCGGCGGTCACAGCCGCGCGCAGCAGCTCGGTATCCAGTATGCCAACGTCTATATTATGAACTAAAGAGTCGTCTTTTTCTCGCGGCGAAGCAGTGCTTCGCCGCTTTTTCTTGTATTTTATCCATAATTCTGCTATAGTAACAGCAAACGAGGTGATTTTTTTGATGAACACAGCCAAACGTCGGGAGGAGATCACGCGGGTGCTCGCGGAAAGCAATACGCCGCTGAGTGCAACCGCACTTGCAGCCCGTTTTTCGGTCAGCCGCCAGATCGTCGTCGGAGATATCGCGCTGCTGCGCGCGAGCGGGCTTGCGGTGCTTGCCACGCCGCGCGGATATATTCTTGAAACACCGGCAAATGAACCACAAACCTTTGAAAAAACCATCGTTTGCGCACATGATGACGCGCAAATGGCAGAGGAATTGTACACCATTGTGGACTTGGGCGGCGGCGTGCTTGATGTGACGGTCGAGCATTCGGTCTACGGCGAGCTTTGTGCCCCGCTGCGCATCTTTTCACGCTATGACGCGGATCTCTTCCTCGAGAAAATTCACGTCCCCGGCGTGCGTCCGCTGTGCGATCTGACCGGCGGCGTGCACCTGCACCGGATCCGCTGTGCAGATGAATCCACCTTTACACGCATTGAGCGCGCACTGCTGGACAAAAAACTGCTCCTGCCGCGCTGATTTTTTAGGCAAAGCTTTGGTTGACAATTTTGCAGAACGTGTTATAATAGCCTAGACATGTGTCAAGACACATGTCTAGGCTATTCGTTTCACTTCACAAAACAAAGGAGCGCTTTACTATGACTTCTGCTTCCAGCCAAAAGCTGTACCGCATGGTGCTTGCCGCACTGCTGTGCGCGGTCGGCATCGTCATCCCCATGTTTATGCCGCGTATCACGGTCGGTCCGATGTCGTTCACGCTTGCGAGCCACGTCGCGATCTTCCTCGGCATGTTCATCTCCCCTGCGGTCGCGATCTCCGTCTGCCTGGGCACAACGCTCGGCTTTTTCATCACCGCACCGTTCGTCATTGCACTGCGTGCGGCGTCGCATATTATTTTCGCGACCATCGGCGCGTTCATCCTGCAAAAGAATCCCGACATTATCCGCCGTCCCGCGTCGAGTGCGCTGTTCAACCTCGGTCTGGCGGCAGTCCACGGTCTCGCAGAAGCGATGATTGTCACACCGCTGTTCCTGCGCGGGGGCATGGCAGCGAACCTGACCGACCTCGGCTTTTTCACCGCAGTCGTGCTGCTCGTCGGCGTGGGCACGATGGTACATTCTATGGTCGACTATTCGATCTCCATCGTGCTGTGGAAGCCGCTGCAATCCGTGCTGCGCCCTGCAACGCAGCAAATCGCTCAATAACTCATTTGCACAGAAAAAAGCACCAGAAACATTGGTTTCCGGTGCTTTTTCCATTTATGCGAGCACTTTCTGTGCGAAATGGATGGAACCCATCGCGTCCTTGGAGTAGCAGTCCGCGCCGATGCGATCCGCGTATTCCTGTGTCAGAACCGCGCCGCCGACCATGATCTTGCAATCCGGCTTGTCCTGGCGCAGCCGACGGATGGTCTCCGCCATACTGGGTACCGTTGTGGTCATGAGCGCGCTCAGACCTACAAGATGCACATCCTCGCGCAGCGCGGTGTCCACGATGAGCTGCGGATCGACATCCTTACCCAGGTCGACCACATCGAAACTGTAGTTTTCGAGCAGCACTTTGACGATGTTCTTGCCGATGTCGTGCACATCGCCCTTGACCGTCGCGAGGATGACCTTGCCGCGCTTTTGCTGCGCACCGCCGTGCTGCGCCAGATGCAGCTTGATGACCTCAAACGCCGCCTTCGCCGCCTCCGCGCTCATGAGAAGCTGCGGTAGGAACAGCTCGCCCGTTTCAAAGCGTTTGCCCACGCGGTCGAGCGCGGGGATCAGTTCGCCGTCGATGATCGCGAGCGGCTGCTGCGTGGCGAGCAGCGCGGTAGCAGCGGTATGCGCACGCTCCTGCAAGCCCTTTTCGATCGCCTCACCGAGCGTCATATCCGCTTTTTCGATGACGGCAGCGCTCTTGGGCGCATTGCCGTACTGCGCAATGTAGTCCGCACAGTTCTCGTCGATGCCCGCGAGCGCGCGATAGCCGTGATAGGCGCGCATCATATCCTCGGAATTAGGGTTGATGATACCGAAATCCAGTCCGTTTTGCAGCGCCATCGTATAGAACGTTGCATTGATCTGCGGACGCTGCGGCAGACCAAACGAAATATTGGACACGCCGAGAATGGTCTTGACGCCCAGTTCTTCGCGCACGCGGCGCAGCGCCTCGAGCGTCGTGACCGCGCCGTAGCGATCCGCACTGACCGTCATGCACAACACGTCGATGACGATGTCCTTTTTATCGATACCGTAGGTCGCAGCGGTGTCGACGATCTTTTTTGCGACCGCAAAACGTCCCTCTGCGGTTTCCGGAATGCCGCCCTCATCGAGCGCGAGCCCGACGACCACGCCGCCGTACTTCGCGACGAGCGGAAACACCGCTTCCATATTTTCGCGCTTGCCGTTGACCGAGTTGACCATGGCTTTACCATTATAATAGCGCAGCGCGCGCTCCATTGCGACGGTATTTGAGGTGTCGATCTGAAGCGGCAGGTCGATGACCGCCTGCACCTCGCGCATGACACGAACCATCATGTCCGGCTCGTCAATTTCGGGCAGACCGACGTTCACGTCGAGGATGTGCGCGCCGCTGTCCTGCTGTGCAAAACCCTCGCCGAGGATATAATCGATGTCGCCGTCGCGCAGTGCCTGCTTGAAACGCGATTTGCCGGTCGGATTGATGCGCTCACCGATGATGAGAGGACTGTCGCCCGCAACGACTGCGCGCGCGTACGAGGTCACAATGGTATCGTGCCTGGGGACGATCGGTTGGGGCGCAAGGTCTGCGCATGCGGCATGCAGCGCACGGATATGCTCGGGCGTCGTGCCGCAACACCCGCCGAGCACCCACGCGCCCTGCGCCGCAAAGCCCCGCATGGTCGCGGCAAAGGTGTCCGCGTCGATATCATAGGTCGTTTGACCGTTTTCAAACTTGGGCAAACCTGCATTGGGGTTCACGATGACCGGTACGCTCGCATAGCGCAGCAGCTCGGTGACAAACGGGGTCATCTGCACCGGTCCCAGACCGCAGTTGACGCCGAGTGCATCCACGCCCAGACCCTCGAGCAGCGCGACGACGCCGGGCACATTGCCGCCGGTCAGCAACTTGCCCTTTTCATCGAATACGACGGTCGCAAACACAGGCAGCTCACAGTGCTCCTTCGCGGCGAGCACCGCGGCTTTTAGCTCGTACGCATCCGACATGGTTTCAATGAGCACGAGATCCGCGCCCGCCGCCGCGCCTGCCTCGACCATGTCCGCAAACGCCGCATACGCGTCGTCAAACGACAGATCTCCGAGCGGCTGCAACAGCTTGCCCGTCGGCCCGATGTCGAGTGCGACCAGCCCGTCCTCCCCCGTCGCGGCGCGGGCGTTCGCGATTGCTGCGGCGATGAGTGCTGCCGCGTCGTGTCCACTGCCCGCGAGCTTGATCCGGTTCGCGCCGAAGGTGTTCGCGGTCGCGATGTCCGCGCCCGCTTCCCGATATGCGCGGTGGATCTCGGTCAGCACCTCTGGGTGCTCGGTATTCCACAGCTCGGGAAGTCCGCCGGGCTCCAGACCGCGCTCCTGTAGCAGTGTGCCCATGCCGCCGTCAAAAAAGACCACGCGGGTCCCTAATAATTTTCTGATATCCATATTAACTCCTTCTGAACGCACAATCCAGCTTTGCGCAGGCTTCACAGCCCGCGATATGGCATTTTTCGTCTGTGGGAGACAACCCCATGATCGCGGTCACGGATTTGCCCGGCACGAGTGCCATCCCTTCCGTCACGGTCAGACCGATGCGGCGCGGCGTATCGAGTACGCGCGTGAGCGCGGGCTGATATTCAATAGAAAAATCGCCGTAGCCCGGGCTGAAGCGCGGACGCACGAACAAGCCGCGCGCGTGCGCCTGCGCGGTGATCTCGAGCTGACAGGTGTCGCAGTATTCCTCGATATATGCGGCGGCAGCCGCCTGCATTACCGCAGCGCGACTCATTTGCATGTGCGAATAGCGCGCGATGAGCCGATCGACCGCAGGGCCGAGCGTCGCGGCGAACAGCACGATCTCGCTGCATCCGCGCAGGTTTTTGCCGAGGTTGCGGCTTGTGACGGTCAGCCCGCCGAAATACAGCGTGTCCTCCTCCCGCGTGAGCGGAAAGATGCGGTGCACGCTCTTACATGCGGCGTGCTGCTCCAAATCGCGCAGGCACTGCTCCGCAAGCTGTGCGGTCGCCTCGTCGGGCGGCGTCGCACCGTAACCGAGATAACGAAAAATTTCGCGCCGATTGATCTCCATCACTGCTTGTCCCCGATGATATACGACAGGTTCTCTACGATCGCCGCCGCGACCTCCGGACGGTTCATCGAGTAAATATGGATCGCACGCACACCGTTTGCGATGAGGTCGATGATCTGCTCAGTGGCATAGGCGATGCCCGCCTGCCGCATTGCGTCGGGCTTATCGCTCCACTTGTCGACGATCATCTTAAAACGCGTGGGCAGGTAGGTACCCGACAGCTCACACGCGCGTGCGATCTGCTTGCCGTTGATGACCGGCATGATGCCCGCCACGACAGGCACCGTAATGCCGCGCTCGCGGATGCGATACAGGAAGTTATACAGGACATTGTTGTCAAAGAACATCTGCGTCGTCAGAAAATCCACGCCGCAGTCGACCTTATGCTTGAGGTGCGCGATGTCATCCTCTTTGTGCTCACATTCGGTGTGTCCCTCCGGGTAGCACGCCGCACCGATACAGAAATCGCCGCGCGATTTGATCTCGCTGACTAGCTCGCTCGCGTAGCGGTACTGCTCGGGGAGCGGAAACGCCGCATCCTTTGGGATGTCCCCGCGCAGCGCAAGCACGTTTTCGATGCCGCATGCGCGCATCGCGTCGAGCTGATGCGCGACCTCCTCGCGGGTCGATGACACACAGGTCAAGTGTGCGAGCGCGGTCATGCCCAGATCGTTCTGCACATGGGATGCGATCTTGACTGTATTTTTACTGGTGCCGCCGCCCGCACCGTAAGTCACGCTCATAAAATCAGGACGCAGACCGGACATTCGATCGACCGCGTTGATGACCGTATCAAACGCGGAATCGTTCTTCGGTGGAAAGGCTTCGAGAGACAGGGTCACGCGATCCTGCTTCAGAATGTCGATAATTTTCATGTTGTTCCCTCTTTCCGGTCTTTCGTACTGTAGCAGCCTGAATTATGGCTATGATTTATAGTATATCACGCGCGCGCATCGTCATGCAACCGTCAGATTGACCGCAAAAGCACACGAAGAGGCGTGAATTTTTGCTGTATTTCTTGCATTCGGTTTTTTCATGTGATATGATTGCAAGTGGCTTTATGAAAGCCTATGCGGCAAAAGGGAGATCATCTATGGATTTGTTTTTTAAAATCAACGAAACCATCAATCGCTTTGTTTGGGGACCGGTCATGATCGTGCTTTTGATGGGCACGGGACTGTTCTTCACCCTGCGCAGCCACGGGCTGCAATTTCGGCGCTTCGGCTACATTATGAAGGAAAAGGTCGGCCGTCTGTTCACGGGCGGCGCGGGCAAGGACATCGCGGACGGCGCGGTCTCCCCGTTTCAGGCGCTGACCACCGCGCTCGCGGGCACGATCGGCACGGGTAACATCGTCGGCGTCGCGACCGCGATCACGACCGGCGGCCCCGGCGCGATCTTTTGGATGTGGATATCCGCAGTTGTCGGCATGATGACAAAATACGCCGAAATCGTACTTTCGGTGCACTTTCGTGAACGCAACAGCAAAAACGAGTGGCGCGGCGGTCCGATGTACTATATTGAGCGTGGTCTGAACCTCAAATGGCTCGCCACGATCTTTGCGGCGTTTGCATTCTGCGCGACGCTCGGCACGGGCAACCTGACACAGATCAACGCGATCGCGACCTCGATGAAATCCACCTTCCACATTCCGCCCCTCGTGACGGGCATCGTGGTCGCCGTGCTCATCGCGGTCGTCATTCTGGGCGGTGTCAAGCGCATCGGCAGCATTTCGGAAAAGGTCGTGCCGTTCATGTCGCTGTTCTATGTGATGGGTGCGATCGCGGTACTGTTCATCAACCGTGCCGCTCTGGTGCCCTCGCTCGCGCTCATCTTCCGCTCCGCGTTTACCCCGACCGCTGCGGTTGGCGGCTTCCTCGGTGCAGGCGTCATGAAGGCGATCCAGATGGGTATGGCGCGCGGCATCTTCTCGAACGAAGCCGGTCTGGGCACCGCGCCCATTGCGCATGCCGCTGCAGATACCGAGCAGCCGGTCGAGCAGGGTATGTGGGGCGTGTTCGAGGTGTTTATGGACACCATTCTCGTGTGCACCTGCACCGCGCTCATCATCCTGACGAGTGGTCTGTGGTCCTCCGGTATCGACGGCGCAAACCTGACCATGGCGGCATTTTCGCAGGCGCTGCCGCACGTCGGCGCATTCATCATCACGATCTCGCTATTTTTCTTTGCGTTGTCCACGATGCTCGGCTGGTCGTATTACGGCGAAAAATGCTTCGAGTATCTGTTTGGCGAGCGCTTTGTCAACGTGTACCGCATCGCATTCGTGCTCGTCACGGTGCTCGGCTCGGTCGTCGAGCTGCGCGTCGTGTGGGCTGTCTCGGACACGCTCAACGGCTTAATGGCGATCCCGAACCTCATCGGTCTGCTCGGTCTGTCCGGCGTCGTGCTGCGGCTGACCAAGGGCTACTTCGGGGAGAAAATGTAATTTTACATGCAAAAAGGCGGCTGGCCAATCGGACAGCCGCCTTTTTGCAACGTGCTGTTACAGGCCCGGCATATTGCCCATGGCACTGTGCATCTCGGGACTGAGCATGCCGAAGATCATCGCAATATAGGGGACGACGGATAGATCGCTACGATCACCATATAAATTCCACCAAAAATACCAGCGAATTTACCCAGCGCCCCCACGCCCCAGATCTCGGACGAGCAATTATGCCATGCGTGTAAACGCACGCGCGACCACGCGAGAACTCGAAGCATTATCGCTTGCGGTCAATCAGATGGCGGGCACACTGGAGCAGCTGCGCTGCCGGTCGGCGCATCGGGCAGGTGCTTGACCGTGCCCCCGCCCCATTGACGGTTCAGCGCAGCCATCGTTTGAGCAGCAAACCGAGCACAAGCAGCCAAAACAATACGATCGGCACGGCAAAATACCATTTTTTCGGTCTGCCGTCCGCCCATAGCCCGCGCGCCTGTTCATGGCACCGTTTCCACACGGCACGCGGGATCAGCTTGACCGTTAAAACGATGAGGACAGGCAGCACAAGCACATCATCCAAGTACCCGAGCACCGGAATAAAATCTGGAATGAGGTCGATCGGCGAGAGCGCATACGCGAGTGTCAGCCCCGCGAGCAGCTTCGCCGACAGCGGCGTATCCGGCTGCCGCAGGCACAAATACAGTGCGGGCAGCTCGGTTTTTAACTGTTTTACCCGCTGTGTCCAACGCATCACTGCACGCCTCCCCTCGATTTCAATACCCATAAAAAGCAAAAAAGACTTGTTTTTTCAAACAAGTCTTTTTCTCTTTGGTGGAGATAAGCGGGATCGAACCGCTGACCTCCTGCATGCCATGCAGGCGCTCTCCCAGCTGAGCTATACCCCCAAGGATACGGTCGATTGGAACACCGTTCCTGTCGACGTTCCTTATTATATCGTATGCCAATGGGGGCTGTCAATCGTTTTATCACAAATTTCGTTTATTCCTCGGTAAAAAGCTGACGCCCAGTCAGGTGCAAAATAAGCTGCTGCGCGGTACGGCCGGACACACCGCCGTGGCGCACTGCCCACTTATTCGCCTCGCGGTCAAGCTCGGCTTCGGAGAGCGTGATGGACGGCTCGCGCGCGGCAAGTTCACGCACGATGTGGAAGTATTCCTTCTGGCTCGGCGCAGAATAGTTGATTGCGACGCCAAAACGCGCGGCGAGCGACAGCTTTTCCTGCATCGTGTCCGAGCGGTGCAGCTCATCCTGCGACATATCTGAGCGATCCGACCAGGTCTCGCGGATGAGATGGCGGCGGTTCGAGGTCGCATAGATGAGCACATTGTCCGGTCGGGTCTCCAGTCCGCCCTCGATGACCGCCTTGAGATACTTGTACTCGATCTCAAACTCTTCAAACGACAGGTCATCCATATAGATAATAAAGCGATAATTGCGGTGTTTGATGCGCGCGATCACCGCAGACAGATCCTTGAACTGGTGCTTATAAATTTCGATCATGCGCAGCCCCTGCGGATAATACGCGTTGAGGATCGCTTTGATACTGGTCGACTTGCCTGTGCCCGCATCACCGAAGAGCAGACAGTTATTCGCCTTACCGCCCGCGACAAACGCTTCGGTGTTTTCGATGAGCATCTGCTTTTGAATTTGATAGCCGACCAGATCGTCGAGCCGCACATCGTCGGTGTTCTTGATCGCCTCAAGACACAGCTCCGCGTCATCCTCGTGCAGGATGCGAAACGCCTTGTTCAGCCCAAACATGCCCACGCCGTGTTCTCGGTAAAAGTCCGTAACGACCGTGAACACCTCATTTTCGTCCTGTGCCGCGTCGATCTCCCGCGCAAGCAGTTTGACCTTATCGCTCACGCTTTTATTATAGCGCTGCTCCTTTTTGGGAATGGCGTGATAGTGCCGCACGACCGAGAAGCAGTCGATGCCGAGCGCGTGTTCGAGCGCAGAAAAATCGTATTCAAATAGGTTCTTAAAAATGCGGAAATCCGATTTGGCAAAGGCGTTGACCGAGCCGTCAGTCGCGCCGGATTTTTCGCAGGTGATGGAAAACGGATTTTCATTCGTCGCGAGCAGATACGCCAGATAACAGTGCCACAGATTGTTGTCAAAGCCGTACTGTGTGGACAGGTCGAGCAGCTTATTGATCTCACCGTAAATCCGGCTGACGAGTGCTTCCCGCTGATAATCGCCGTGATCGAGTGCCTCGCAGCAGTCTGCAAGTGCGCGCAGAATGGAATGTTCCCCGAGATTGCGATAAATGACCAGTCGGGAGATGTCGCGATACATATTCCAAAACCCCTTTGCATCGAATGTTTTTTTCCATTATACACCCGTATTCCTGCCACCGCAAAGTAAAAAACAGAGACCGCCTGCCAATAGACGGTCTCTGTTTGCCGAATTATTTGTCGTTTTCCACATGCAGTGCGCGCATGGCGTTTAAAATCGCGATGATGGCGACGCCGACATCGGCAAATACCGCTTCCCACATGTTCGCAACTCCCGCTGCGCCGAGCAGCAGCACGAGTGCCTTCACACCAAGTGCAAACGCAATGTTTTGCTTGGCGATACACAGTGTTTTGCGCGAAATGCGCATCGCAGTCGCGATTTTCGAGGGCTGATCGTCCATGAGCACGATGTCTGCCGCTTCGATCGCCGCGTCCGAGCCCATGCCGCCCATCGCGATGCCGACATCCGCACGCGACAGCACAGGTGCGTCGTTGATACCGTCCCCGACGAACGCGAGCCGTCCGGACGTATGTGTCAGCAGCTCTTCGACCGCAGTGACCTTGTCCGCAGGCAGCAGCTCCGCGCGGAACTCGTCAAGTCCCAGCTCGCCCGCGACCGCCTGTGCGACCGCCTTGCTGTCGCCGGTCAGCATGACCGTCTTGCGCACGCCTGCCGCCTTGAGTGCGCCGATTGCACGCGCGGCATCGGGCTTGACTTCGTCGGAAATGATGATATGACCCGCATAGAATCCTTCGATCGTCACATGAACGCTCGTGCCGGGCAGATCGCACGCATGCCACGACGCGCCCTCACGCTCCATCAGGCGGCTGTTGCCTGCGCACACCACGCGCCCGTCGACCTTGGCACGCACGCCGTGCCCTGCGATCTCCTCGACGGCAGAAAGACGCGCCGCGTCGATCGGTTTCCCGTATGCCTGCTTGAGCGAAAGCGAGATCGGATGATCGGAGTAGCTTTCCGCGAGCGCCGCGCATTCGAGCAGCTCTTCGGGCGATACGCCCTCGGTCGGATGAATCGCGGACACGCGGAACGAGCCTTGCGTCAGCGTGCCGGTCTTGTCAAACACGATGGTATCGGTCTGGGCAAGCGTTTCCATATACGCCGCGCCCTTGACCAGAATACCGCACTTGGATGCGCCGCCGATGCCGCCGAAGAAGCTGAGCGGCACGGAAATCACAAGTGCGCACGGGCACGAAATAACGAGGAAGATGAGCGCACGGTGCAGCCAGTCGGTCCACACCGTACCCGCGAGGAATGCAGGCTGCGCTGCCGCGGGCACGAACGCCAATGCAAGAGACGGCAGCAGCGTGAGCACCACCGCTGCAATGACGACCGCAGGGGTATAATACCGCGCAAAACGCGTGATGAAATTCTCGGTCTTTGCCTTCTTTTCGCTCGCATTTTCGACCAGATCGAGGATCTTCGCCACGGTCGACTGTCCAAATTCCTTGGTCGTGCGCACGCGCAGCAGACCGGATAGGTTGACACAGCCGCTGATGATCGTGTCACCCGCGGACACATCACGCGGTGCGGATTCGCCCGTCAGGGCCGCGGTATCGAGCGCGCTTGCGCCCTCCACGATCACGCCGTCGATCGGCACGCGCTCGCCCGCCTTGATCACGATGACATCCCCGATCGCGACCTCCTCGGGGTCGACCTCAGCGAGCTGTCCATCGACCTCAATATTCGCATAATCGGGACGGATGTCCATGAGCGCCGCAATGGAGCGGCGGGATTTGCCGACCGCATAGCTCTGAAACAGCTCACCCACCTGATAAAACAGCATGACTGCGACACCCTCAGGATATTCGCCGGTCGCAAACGCCCCCACAGTTGCAAGCGCCATCAGGAACTTTTCGTCAAATATCTGCCTGTTCGCGATACCGTGCACCGCGCCCCACAGTACATCCCAGCCAATGACCACATAGGGCACCAGATAGGCGAGCATCGTGACGAGCGGGGACAAGTGCGGCGTCAGCACGCGAATGAGCACATAGAGCACTGCTGCCATGAGGATACGCCGCAGCATCTTTTTCTGCTTTTTCGTCATCGGAAACCTGTCTTTCAATCGGGTTTAAAATTCTACGTCGCAGCCGGAATCGATCTTCTTCACCGCCTTGACGATCTCCTTCTGAATCGCGTCCATACGCGCGTCGTCGGCATCAAGGGTCAACTTCTGTGACAGAAAATTGACCTGCGCACTCTTGACGCCGTCGATCTTTTTAATCGCTTCTTCCATCTTGGCGGCGCAGTTGGCGCAGTCCAGATCCACCATATCGTAACGCTTTTTCATGATAATACCCTCCAAAAATATAAATTCAGCTTATTCTGCAACGTGCTCGAGTCCCTGGTCGATGATGGTGCGAACGTGTCCGTCCGCGAGGGAATAAAACACGGTCTTGCCCTCCCTGCGGGATTTGACCAGCTTTGCCGCCTTGAGCGCGCGCAGCTGATGCGAGATCGCGGACTGTGTCAGCCCGAGCAGCTGCGCGATGTCGCACACGCACATTTCCGATGCAAACAGTACATACAGAATACGAATACGCGTAGAATCTCCAAAAATACGGAATAATTCTGTCAGATCGTACAGCAGATCCTCATCTGGCATTTCCTGCTGCACCTTCGCAACGATATCCTCGTGCGCACACATAAATTCACAGCACTCCGCATCAAGACGCTCCGCCATAGTATCACATCCTTTCATATGATCAATCGTTCATGTGTTTAGAATACTACCCTGCTGCGTATCTGTCAAGAGGGTTTGTGAAAAAATGCACACTTGCCCGCGCGGCACAAAACGAGTACAATAAAAAGCAGCAATCAAACTGGCGTGGAGGACAGACAATGGAAGCAAATATCGCAATTTTAGCGCAGGAACTACAGGTGCGTCCCGAGCACGCCGAAGCGGTTGTGCGGCTGCTGGACGAGGGTAACACTGTGCCGTTCATCGCGCGCTATCGCAAGGAGCAGCACGGCACGATGGACGATCAGACCATCCGTGCGCTTGCGGATCGCCTGACCTATCTGCGCGGACTGGACGCGCGGCGTGCCGAGGTCAAAGCGCAGATCGAGGGCCAGGGCAAGCTGACGGACGAGCTAACCGCAGCGATCGACCGCGCGGCAACGCTTGCGGAGGTCGACGACCTCTACCGCCCCTATCGCCCCAAGCGGCGCACGCGTGCGAGCATGGCACGGGAACGCGGTCTTGCGCCGCTTGCAGACATGTTGTGGACAGGAAGAGCGCCATCGAACGATCCACTTGTGCTCGCGGCGGACTTCATGGCGCCCGACAAGGACGTTCCCGATGCTGCAAGTGCGCTCGCGGGCGCACGCGACATCCTCGCGGAAACGCTGTCCGACGACGCAGCACTGCGCAAAACGCTGCGCGCGCATGTGCAGCGCACGGGCGTACTGCGCACGACGGGCGCGACCGAAGAGGACACGGTCTACCGTCTATATTATGACTTTAAAGCCCCGCTGGGCCGCGTGCAAAGCCACCAGATTCTGGCGATCGACCGCGGCGAGCGCGAGGGTGCGCTCAAAGTTGCGGTCGTGTGCGACGACGCGGGCGCGCAGGTCGCAATTCTGCGAGCGGTGCTCCACCCGCGCAATCCTTTTGGTGAGGTTATTCGCGAGGTTGCACGCGATGCATGGGATCGGCTGATCTTTCCGTCGCTCGAGCGCGAGGTGCGCGGCGATTTAACCACACAAGCGGCGGAACAGGCGATCCACACCTTCGCGCTCAATTTGCGTCCGCTTTTGCTCCAGCCGCCGGTTAAAAACAAGGTGACACTGGGCTTCGACCCTGCGTACCGCACGGGCTGCAAGCTCGCAGTCGTCGACGGCACGGGGCGTGTGCTTGAGACTTCGGTCATCTACCCCACCCCGCCGCATAGCAAGACCGAGCAGGCAAAGCGCGAGTTGCGCCGCCTGTGCGACCGCCACAAAATCAAGTGCATCGCGATCGGTAACGGCACTGCGTCGCGCGAATCCGAGATTTTTATCAGCGAATTTATCCAGGAATACGGCGACGGGCTGTCCTATATGGTCGTGTCCGAAGCGGGCGCGTCGGTTTATTCCGCCTCCAAGTTGGGGGCGGAGGAATTTCCGGAGTTTGATGTTTCGCTGCGCTCTGCGATATCCATCGCGCGCCGGCTGCAAGACCCGCTGGCAGAACTGGTCAAGATCGACCCCAAGGCGATCGGTGTCGGGCAGTATCAGCACGACATGCCGCAGGCGCGGTTGGGCGAAGCCCTCGACGGCGTGGTCGAGGACTGTGTAAGTGCAGTCGGTGTTGACCTCAACACCGCGTCGCCCGCGCTGCTCGGACGGGTGGCGGGCATCAGCACGACGGTCTCCAAGAACATCACCGCTTATCGCGAGCAAAACGGACGCTTTCGCACGCGCCGCGAACTGCTCAAGGTCGCAAAACTCGGCCCAAAGGCGTTCGAGCAGTGCGCGGGCTTTTTGCGCGTGCCGGAGAGCAAGAACGTGCTCGACCGCACCGCAGTGCATCCGGAATCCTACGCCGCGGCGCAGACGCTGCTCACGCTGTGCGGTTACACCGACCGCGACATCGGGGATCTGGGCGAACTTGACGCGCGGCTGACCGCCTATGGCGCAGAAAACGCGGCAGCGCAGTGCGGCGTCGGCGTACCGACGCTGCGCGACATTGTGAAAGAGCTGCAAAAGCCCGGACGTGACCCGCGTGACGAGCTGCCGCCCCCGCTGCTGCGCACCGACGTGCTCGATCTTGCCGATCTCCAACCCGGTATGATGCTTACAGGCACCGTGCGCAATGTGGTCGATTTCGGCGCTTTTGTCGACATCGGCGTGCATCAGGACGGTTTGGTGCATATTTCCGAACTTGCCACACGCCGTGTGCGTCACCCCTCCGAGGTGGTGCAGGTCGGTGATGTGGTCGACGTCATCGTGCTCGAGGTAGACGCCAAAAAGAAGCGTATCGCGTTGTCCATGAAACAAGCAAAACGCTGAGCATGCTCATAAAAAGCCGCGGCTCTATCTCAGAGTCGCGGCTTGTTTTTTGAGCATGCTCAGCGTGCGCGGCACGAGTGCCGCTCAATAAGCGTGGGCGGGACAAGGCACTTGTGGTATTGCTGCTGTTCGGGCTGCGCGATGGTGTCGAGCAGGATGCGCACGGCGGTGTCCGCAAGCAGTGCCTTGCGTTGGTCGATCGTCGAGAGCGTGATACGCGGCAGCGCGGAATAGCTGATGTTGTCAAAGCCGAGCAGCGACAGCTCCCCCGGAATGGACACGCCGCACTCCTCCGCCGCTTGCATCAGACCGAGCGCGAGCGTATCGGTCGCCGCAAAGATCGCAGTATAGTCGCGTGTTTGTGCGAAAAGCTGCTTCCCTAGCTCGTAGCCGTGCTCGATGCTTGAACTGCCGCCCGGGTTCTCCGCAATTTTCGCACATAACCCCGCGTGCTCCATCGCGTCGCGGTAGCCCTGTGCACGAAGCTGATGTGTGATGCTGTTCGGTCGTACGCCTGCATAGAGGATCTCGGTATGCCCGAGCCGCTGCAAGTATTCCGTCCCCATGCGTCCACCCGCACGGTTGTCAATGGAGACCGTACCCAGTCGGTCGGCTTCGGGCGTGCCGCCCGTCACCGC
This sequence comes from Intestinibacillus massiliensis, assembly GCA_029267335.1. Lineage (GTDB taxonomy): Bacteria > Bacillota > Clostridia > Oscillospirales > Butyricicoccaceae > Intestinibacillus > Intestinibacillus massiliensis_A. Next base: position 62,830 of record JAJUJC010000004.1, read on the forward strand.
GTCTCCCAACAGCACCGTTGGGATCGTACGCAGGTAGCGCGAAGCCCAGTCACACGCTTCGTTGCGCGAATTGGCGAGGATGATGCCGTCGACCTGATGCCCGACCAGAAAATCAAACAACTCGTCCACATGCGCATCCTCATAGCCGCTGTTGCACAGCATGACGTTATAGCCCCGTTCGCGGGCGGAACGTTCGATGCCGAACGCGATCTCGGCATAATAGGGGTTTGTCACCTCGGGGATGATGAGTCCGATGACGTTTGTTTTGTTGCAAATCAAGCTGCGTGCGAGCGTGTTGGCGCGATAGCCTTCCCGCCGGCAGATCTCGACGATACGGATGCGCGTTTCCTCACTGATCTCCGGCGAGCCGCTCAGCGCACGCGACACGGTGGCATAGGATACCCCCGCGATCTTTGCGATGTCTTTGATCGTCACTCTGCGCATGGGTCTTTTGCTCCTTTCCACCGCACACGCGGCGTCAAAAGAGTGCCGCAAAGCGGCACTCTTTCTCAGAAAACTTACTTGTAAAATTCGTCGATGTACGCAAGCACATCCGCGCGCGTGCCGCGGAACGGACCGGGGGTCTCCATCTTGAGCGAAACGAGCGCGGTCGCATAGAGCAGCGCATCGGGGATGGAGGCATGCAGACGCTCCGTCAGGTAACCGGCAAACGTCGTGTCGCCGCGTCCCGTGCGTCCGGACAGGTTGCGCGCCTTGATTGGGCAGGTGTAGAACTCCTTGCCGTCATAGATCATGACCTCGGTGTTGTGGGTGATCATAATTTCCTTTGCGCCCCACGCGGAAAGCTGCATCGCGGCAAGACGGCGATCCGCCACCCCGGTCAGAATCTCCGCCTCAGCGGTATCGGTCTTGAGGAAATCAACATGGGGCAGATAGGTCTGCTTGTCCGCCCAATCATGGAACATCATGCTCTTGTCGTCCTCGACATGACGCAGCAGGCACTGCACATCGACTGCGACCTTGCCCTTTTTGCCGACCGCGCGGAACAGCTCGCCGTCAAAATCGCCGTATACCAGACCGGCAAAGTGGTAGATCGAGGTCTCGACATCAGGCAGCTCGTCCGCCGTGAAGGGATCGCACTTGCCCATAGAGCGGCACTCGCGCCGCTCTTTATCTGCGGTAAAGTACTGGTTACGGATGGAGCAGGTCTGTGCCGACGGCTTCCAGAACACATCTGCGCCCGAGCCCTCAAACGTCTTGATCGGATCTGCATCCGCAGGGTTGAGCTTGGTAAAGATCGCCGTCTTGGCGCCGCTGCGCGCGGCTGCAAAGCCGGACTGCACAATCGCACCGCCTACCTCGCGACGCTCGTTGCCCTCATAATCAATGTTGTGATCGAGCGAGATCGGTCCAATGACCAAAGTATCATATTTTGCCATAGGTGATAGCCTCTCTTTCTCTTTTTTGCCCTCAGTCTCTCTAGTTCATAGTTTGGCAGTTTTAGCGCGGTCTGTCAAGTGTACCGGTAGGTTTTTTGGGACGAAATCCGTGTGCAGTACGGCAGAAAAACCGTTTTTATTCCCTTTGTTTTCCATAATGGCGTCGTTTTGCGCGCTTATTTGCAGCTTTTTTCATGCAAACGTGTACGAAAACCCATTTTGCATGTCTGGTACCGTTTGTATTGCAAATTCATGCCCGTTTTTTTGGTAATATTCACGATTTTGTCTGATTTCTATTTTCTTTTGCAAGTCACAGGTGTATAATGCTGCAATACAAAGAAAAGAGAATTCATGAAGAAAATTGGAGGAAGTACCCCATGAACATTTGGCACGACATTGACCCGTCGCTCATCACACCGCAGCGGTTCACTTCGGTCATTGAAATCCCCGCGTACAGCAAGAAAAAGTACGAACTCGACAAGCACACCGGCCTACTGCGACTGGATCGCATTCTGCACACCTCGACGCACTATCCTGCAAATTACGGTTTCATCCCGCGCACCTACGCCGACGACGGCGACCCGCTCGACGTGCTCGTGCTGTGCTCGGAATCGCTCGACCCCAAGATCATGGTCGACACCTATCCGATCGGCGGCATCCGTATGATGGACGAGGACGACTGCGACGATAAGATCATTGCGATCGCATGCGGCGACCCGACGTGGAACTACTATCAGGAACTTGGCGATCTGCCGCCGCATATCATGGACGAGATCGCGCATTTCTTCGAGGTATACAAAGAATTGGAAGGCAAGCACACCGCGACGAGCGACTCCTACGACCGTGAGGAAGCGCTGCGCACGATCGTGCGCTGCATGGATCGCTATGAAGTCCACTTTTGCGGCAAACGTCCCGAACGCGACTGAGCCTGCTTTTTTCTAAAACACCTGCCCTCAGATGAGACAGCTTTTCCTTGCTGTGCTGTCTGAGGTTTTTTCATGCCCTCTGGGCGCACCGCACGGGTCAGCTCGCCCATGATGTTGCGCTGCGGCGCACGTTGACCGAGTTATAGTACCACTCGGCATAGGGATTGTTGCAGAACCAGTTTTGTTCTCCCTCGATCTCCCCGAGTGCGCAGGTCGGCGGTGCCCATGCCGGTGCAGAGATCAGTACCATGTCTGCACAGACCATGTTCCAACTGCGATTGAACGTGCTGTAAAGACTGTAGACTGACATCGGCAGCGTCCACTTCGACGAGGAGTTGAGCAGATACATCGGATGCTGGAAGTCGTTCTGCACCCACATGAAGTTGAGGATGCCCGTCGTCGCCGTGACCGGCTTGAGCGGCGGGAAAATGATGCGGCGCAACAGCGCAAAGCCTGTGCGCCCGTCGATGATCGCCGCGTCCACCCGTACGAGCGAGGTTCGTGAATCAACTATCGCACACTGTACCACCTGTTTGGTTACAACGAAAATATATTGCCAGTTTGTTTAAACCAGTTTGTTTAAACAGGAACTTCGCGTGTGTCCGTGCAAATATCTCACGGGGGTGCGCACGGAGGTCACCAAGCGGCTGCTGCGCGCACAGCCTGCCGCAATGCTCAAGGACGTTGCGCAGCAGGTCGGTTTTTCCGATCCGCTGTATTTCAGCCGGGTCTTTCGCGAAACGACCGGCGTCAGCCCCAGCCTTTTCGCCAAAAACCGCGGACAACAGGAGGATTCCGAATCATGAAATTTTTTGACTTCTTTTACACGCGCGAGGGGCGCGGCATCGACAAGGACGCACCCGTGAAAACCGGCATGGCGCTGTTCGCAGACATCGCCGCGCGCGACGGATGGGATATTCTCAAACTCACGGCAATGCTCTTCGTGTGCTCCATCCCGCTTGTGACCATCCCGCCCGCACTTGCCGCGTATCACGCTGCGCTCATGCGCATCGTGCGTGATCAGCCCGGTGATGCGATGCAGGACTTCCGCTCCGGTTGGCGCAAAAACTGGAAGCAGGGGTATGCCTGCGGGCTGCCCGCACTGCTGCTCATTGGCGGTCTGTGCTTTGCAATGGCGTTTTATGCCGCGCACTTCGGCGGAGTCACGTCTCAGTTTCTGCTGTGCATCGCGCTGCTCGTCATCTGCGGCCTGGCATGGATCTATCTGTTCCCGCTGCTCACCACGGTGTCGCTTCGTGCGCGCGATGTGTGTAAAAATGCGCTGCTGCTCGGCATCGGTCGAGCGCCCCGTTCCCTGGCGACGCTCCTCGGCTGCGCGCTGCTGTTTTTCGGTGCTGCGCTGCTGCCGCTCGGCTTTGACCTGCTCGGCTTCTTTGTTGCGACCGCTTTAAGCAGTCTTGTGTGCGATTTGGTTGCATGGGGGGATATTCGTGCCTATGTGTTGCAGGATAGTGACAAAACCGAGGGAGAGGGTTGACGGAAGCGACCCCAAGGTATATACTTACAGTCAGCACAAGGCAATTTCATAGTGGTATTGAGGTGTCACACGCGTCGGCGCAGACCGTGTGGTGAAAAGGGAAGCAGGTGCAAATCCTGCGCTAAGCCGTAGCTGTGAGGGCGGAGCGGATTCCATGATGTCACTGAGGGTACAGCCCTTGGGAAGGCGGAATCACGCGTCGAAACCCGAGCCAGAAGACCTGCCTGAATATGACGCACAAGGAGCCTCTCCGGCCTTGAGAGGGTGCATGGTCTTTTCCTTTTGCACAGACCGTCAAACTGCACCTCAACGTAGAGATGCAGTTTTTTATTTCCTTGCGCACATGAACCCTGACCGTGTGCTTTCCCGCGCAGCCGGACAGAACCGTTCTCTACGGTTTTGTCCGGCTTTTTTTGTGCGCTCCGCCGCGCGGCAGCGTGCGCCTCATGGATACGGTCTTTTTTGTCCCGCTGCGTCGTATGGTACAACAGATACCACATCCGAAAAAAGGGGGGCATGCCCCGCCCTGCGCGAGAACGCCTATGGGATTTATAGGAATGTAGCTGTTTTGTTGTTGTAATAGCACGGAAGAAACACTATAATAGCAATATATAGTGTGTTTTGGCACACAGGTTCAAAGGGGTATGTATATGAATGAATCAAACGAAGTTCGCGAGGCCGCGCGCACCGCACGCCGCAAGCGTGCAAGAGCGCGGCAGGCGGCTCTTCTGACAGGTGGACTGGTCGTCCTGCTGGCAGCAACGCTCGCAGGATACACGTTCTTATATAAGGACATCCATCCCGGTCTGCATGCAGGCGGAATCGCCATCGGCGGCATGGATCGTGCCGAGGCAGCACAGGCGATCGACAAAACCAGCTCCGGTATTTTTTCGGACGGCACGGCCATCGAGCTTTCCATCTACAACAAAACGTATCCGGTCGTGGTCGGTGAGGTCACAAAGGGCATGGACAGCCACACCACCGCGCAGGAAGCGTACAACTACACCCACACCGGCAATCCGTTCGTGCGCATGGGGCATGCGCTCACCGCGCTCGTCACACGGCATGATATCCCGCTCACGATCGCGGTAGATCACAAAAAGCTTGTGACGCGGCTGGATGCGATCTCCGCAGAAGCACTGACCGAGCCTGTCGAGCCGTCGTGGAAGGTCGAGGGCGATACCCTGACGATCGACCGCGGCGCACCCGGCGTCGACTTTGACCGCAGCACGGTCGACGCGCAGGTCACCGAGCACATCACGAACATGGACTTCAAACCGATCAAGGTCGAAGTCACGGAAAAGGCGCAATCCGCGATCGACCTCAACGCGATCAAGGCAAAGGTCGACACCTTGCCCAAAAACGCGACCGTCGATAAGGCGGACGGCGAGACCGTACTCGATGCGGTCGACGGCATCGAAATGAACGTCCAGACCGCGCAAAAGGCGCTTGACGCGGCGGGTGCGAACGCGCGCACGATCTCCGTGCCGATCACACGCACACCGGCAAAGGTCAATGCACAGGCGCTGCGCGAGGTGCTTTTCCGCGATACGCTCGGCACTTCCAAGACCAATTTCAGCTCATCCAGCGCGTCGCGTGCCAACAATGTGCGCCTTGCGTCCGCTTACATCAACGGCACCATCCTCAATCCCGGCGAGAGCTTTTCTTACAACGACATCGTGGGCGAGCGCACGACCGAACGCGGTTTTAAGCCCGCCGGAGCCTATGTTGCGGGTAAGCTAGTCGACGAGGTCGGCGGCGGTGTCTGTCAGCCGTCCTCCACACTGTACATGGCCGTGCTGCGTTCCGATCTAAAGGTGACCGAACGCACAAACCACGGCTTCACAGTCGCGTATACGCCGCTTGGCGAGGATGCGACAGTATCTTATGGCTCACTTGACTTCCAGTTTAAAAACAGCACCGACTACCCGATCAAGCTGCTTGCAGATTCCTCCGGCGGCACGCTGCGCATGACCATCATCGGCACGAAAACCTCCGACAAGACCGTCACGACCGACCGCGAGATCGTCGCGACCTATACACCCGAGACCATCGAGCAGAAGGATCCGACCCTGCCCGTCGGCACGACCGAGGTCAAGCAGCGCGGCCAAACCGGCTACAAGGTCGTCACCTACAAGGTCATCACGGAAAACGGTAAAACGACACGCGTGAAGATCGGCACTTCAACCTATAAGAAAAAGGATAAAATCGTGCTGGTCGGCACGAAAGCCGCGGCAGCCGCTCCGCAGGACAGCGCAAATGCAGCGGCGCAGACCGGCTCTGCCGCTGCCGATGCACCGAGCGATCCGGAATGATGACCGGATAATAGGATAAGGATTATGGATAAGGAGCACATGTATGAATTATGACGCAACCGTACGACAACGCATCAAAGCCGAGCAGAAAGCCATTGTACTCGCGAATTTCAAGAAGATTTTGGGGATGAAGGTTCTCTTTCTGCTTCCGTTCATTCTTCTCGGCATACTGGATGTGTTGAACTCCTGGCAGCAGCTCGCGCCGCTGCTTTCCGGCGATTTTTCCGGGGGAGCACCTGCGGGAGGAAACTGGACTACGCTTTTGCAGCTTGTGATCGGTGCGCCGCTCACGCTCGGCATGATGCATTTTTATATCACGCTCATGCGTGGAGAGCAAGCAAGCATCTCGCTGCTGTTTCATCCGTTTACATCGCTGCGCATCTTCTGGCGTTCCCTTCGCATGATGCTTACGCTGTGGCTGCGTACCTTTTTGTGGATGCTCATCCCCTATGTTTTGATGATTTTATTCCTCGTCAGTTTTTTCGTACACAATCCGGTTTTGTTATCTGACGCTACCTCAGCTTGGACCGCCAACTTGATTGGACAGTTCCTGCTGATTTTGGTCGTGTCCATCGTCATCTACATGCTGCTGTCCGTGCGGGTCGCATACTATGACGCGGGCTATGTCCGTCTGCATGATAACGAATTTATCGGCTGCTGGGACGCACAGCTTGAAGCGGCGCAGGCATTCCGCGGGCACTATGCCGATCTGCTGCTCTTTTTCCTGAGCTTTGCACCCTGGTATCTCGCGGAGATCGCGGTAGGCGGACTTCTGCTCTCCCCCTGTCTGCTTGTGGGCATCAATCCGTCTGCCGCCAGTCTAATGGTGATTCTGCCGTGTCTGATCGCCTTCGGCATTGCTATCATCTTCTTTTGGGTATTTCTCGATTCGTATGTGACCATGTCGTTCCTGCGCCTATTCGAGCACTTAGCGCCTGCACCGGAGCAACCGGTAGATGCCGTACCGTTTGAGCGACCCAACAGCTTTGAGCAGAAGCCCTACTGGCGCACCTCCGACGAACCGACCTCGACAACCGAAGAACCCGTGTCTCCGGAAGAGCCCGCAACGCCCCCGTCGCCCGACGAACCGATGGACGATTCCAAAAGCGATCCCGAATAAGAACAACGCTCTATGGCATATCAAAAACAGCCGCACGAGAACCGATCTCTCGTGCGGCTATTCTACATTTTGCGCACGAGATTCGTGCGCGGCTGTTGTTCACAGCTTGAGCATGCGGTAACCTACCCCGATATGGGTCTGAATGTATTGGGGCGCATTCGGTGTGTGCTCGAGCTTTTTGCGCAACGTTGCCATAAAAACCCGCAGAGAGGCGACATCGTTATCCCACGAGCTGCCCCAAATTTCTTTGGTGATATAGGTGTGGGTCAAAACCTTCCCCACATTTTTTGCGAGCAGACAGAGAAGTTTATACTCGATCGGTGTCAGATGCAGCTCGTGCTCCTCCAGATAGGCACATCCCGCCGCGTAGTCGATCTTCAGGCTGCCGTTTTCAAAAATCGCGCTTTGCACCCCGATCTCGCTTGGCACAACATTCAGGCGCCGCTGCGTCACGCGCAGACGCGCCAGCAATTCCTCTACGGAAAACGGTTTCGTCAGATAATCATCCGCACCCGCATCGAGCGCGTCGATTTTATCCGTGTCCTCGCTGCGCGCGCTGATGACGATGATCGGCATATTGGACCACGAGCGAATTTTACGGATGATGTCCATACCGTCCAAATCGGGCAGTCCCAGATCGAGCAGCACGATCTGCGGATTGTGAGAAACCGCTTCGAGCACCGCCTGCTCCCCGTTCTCCGCCGTGAGAAAACGATACTGCTGCGTTTCCAGCGTTGTCGTAATCAGATTGCGCACCGCACAATCATCCTCTACCACAAGGATCAGCGGTTTATTCATGCAAGGTTACCTCCTCAATCAGCAAAGTAAATTGAAAGACCGTTCCTTTGGGATGGTTGTCCCGCACGCAGATCGTTCCGCCGTGCGCGGTGATGATGGACTTGCACAACGCAAGCCCCAGTCCCAAGCTGCGTCTGCTATCCACAATTTTCGTACCAGCTGTGTAAAACATGTCGAAGATGCGCGGCTTTGCCTCGTCCGGAATGCCCAGACCGTCGTCCGCGATCTCAGTCACAATGAGATTGTCCTGGGTATGGGTCGCGATCGAGATCGTAGACCCCACCGGTGTGTATTTGATGGCATTGTCCACGATGTTGATGATGACCTGTACGATCAGGCGGGCGTCCATTTTCGCCAAGGCAAAGTTATCTGCAGGATGCACGACAATATGATGCTCCACCTGCTTGCGGCTGATGTGCCGCAGCGCCTCCGCGATCACCTCGTCCATCAGTTCGGGTTTCAGGCGCAGGCTCACGCTGCCGTCCTCGATGCGCGTGACCGCAAGCAGATTTTCCACCAGATTGATGAGCCACAGCGCGTCATCATAAATATCGGTGTAAAGCTGCTTTTTCTTATCCGGTGAAATGGAGGCGTCGCTTGCGAGCAGAATGCCCGCGTTGCCCGAGATCGAGGTCAGCGGTGTGCGCAGATCGTGTGAGATCGCGCGCAGCAGATTGGCGCGGAACTGTTCGTTTTTCGCAAGCACCGCCGCCTGTTCCTTCTCCAGACTGGTCTGGTCATTTTCCAGTGCCATCGCGCATTCGCCCAAAATGGAAAGCAGGATGCTGTTTTCAAACGGCTCAAGGTGACCGTTTTCCATGACAACGCCGACCACGCCGTACACCCGGCTCTCGATGCGCGCCGCAAGATAAAGGCATTTCGCATCGGAGAGCGTATCGGTCGTCGCGCCCGCGCGCTTATTGTTCTGGAACACCCATGCAGCCACGGCCTTTTCTTTGTCCGTCGCATACTGTGCATGCTCGAGTCCGCTGCCGCACGGGAACACGATCGGTGCTTCGAGTGTGCCCGACTGAGCCGGATAGAACACAACGTCTCTTTGCAGCAGACGTATCAGCTGGTTGGCTGTCACGGCGATGATCTCGGTTTTGCTGTTTGCCTTTTGCAGCGCCTGATTGGTGTCAAACAGCACCTTTGTGCGGTATGCCGCCTGCGCGGACTGCCTCGCCTGCTCCTTGATGCGCATCGCGAGATTGCTCGTGATGACAGCCGCCAAAAACATAATCAGGAACGTGACAGGATAGCCTGCGTCATACGCGCTCAAGGAAAAACGCGGCTCGGTAAAGAAGAAATTGAACACCAAAACGCTGATGAGCGAATACGCAATGCTATAAAAACGGGTATTGGTCAACACAGCCGTCAGCAATACACCCAGAATATAGACCGTGATAATATTGGCCTCACTAAAGCCAAAATGGCGAAACACGAATCCAATCAAGGTCGCAAGCAGCAAAATACCGCCGCTCTTGGCAAAATCAAGCGGCGCAAGCTGCGGCGGTGCAGCGGGTCTTTTTTGGTGATACGCGTCGGTCGGTGTGTCCGGAATGATGTAAATATCCAGACCGGGCGCATACTCCGTCAGCTTTTCCGTCAGGGTCTGCTTGTGCAGCAGCCCGCGATGCTTTGCGTTAAAGCGCCCGAGCACGACCTTGGACACCCCCGAAAGGCGGGCAAATTCCGCGATTTGATACGCGACGTCCTCTCCGTAGCTTGTTTCGATGGACGCGCCGAGCTGCTGCGCAAGCTGCACATGATCGCGCAGACGCACGCTGTCCTTGTCGTTTATCGTGAGGAAATCCGGTGTTTCCACAAATAGCGCGGTCAATCTGCCGTGAAACGCGTGCGCCATGCGCGCGGCAGTACGAATGATCTTTGGGTTCGTGGGCGAGGAGGACAGACAGACTAGCACATGCTCGTCGGTATAATAGCTTGCGCCCGCCTGTAGCTTTGCCGGCTCTGCCAACCGGTTGACGCGGTCTGCGCAGCGCCGCAGCGCGATCTCACGCAGTGCGGTCAGATTTTGCAGGGTGAAAAAATGATCGAGCGCACGCTTTGCCTGCGCTTCGCGGTAGATCTTGCCCTCATTCAGGCGGTCGATCAGCTCCTGCGGCTCGATGTCCACCAGTTTGACCTGCGTCGCTTCATCAAAAATATCGTCCGGAATGCGTTCCCGCACGGTAATGCCCGTGATCGAGGCGACAATATCGCACAGACTTTCGATATGCTGCACGTTGACCGTGGTATAAACGTCGATTCCCGCGCGCAGCAGCTCGGTTACGTCCTGATAGCGTTTTTTGTGCCGACTCCCCACCGCATTGGTGTGCGCGAGTTCATCCACCAGAATGAGCTGCGGCTTGCGCTGCAACGCGGCGGCGATGTCAAACTCCGCGGTCTCTACCGTGCCCGAGGTGGTTTTTCGCAGCGGAATGGCGGGCAGCCCCTTGAGCAGAGCCGCGGTTTCCGGTCGCGCATGCGGCTCGACATAACCGACTACCACATCCACACCGCGCTGCTTTGCGCTGCGGGCTTCCTTGAGCATGGCATAGGTTTTTCCCACGCCCGCTGCGTATCCGAAGAAGATTTTTAAAATGCCGACTTGCTTGTTTTCGCGCTCGGACTGGATCGCGCGCAGCAGGTCATCCGGATTGGCTCGCATTGCAGCACCTCCTTTGGTAAGTTATTATATCACATATCTTGCATGGAGCATATGCTTTCGCCCGCACTGCACGGTATTACGATAAGATGCCGTCGAGCATCAAATTGACCTTGAGCACGTTCACGGTCTCTTCTCCGAACACGCCGAGAAAGCGTCCGGTGGTGCACTTTGCGATCACATCGCGCACCTCGTCCTCGGTTTTGCCGCTCGCAGCGGCGATGCGCGCGACCTGATACGCCGCCGCAGCGAGAGAGATATGCGGGTCCAGTCCGCTGCCGGATACTGTCACGAGATCGACCGGAACGGCGGTGTCCCCCATCTGCGGGTTTGCGGCGCGCAGCTTTTGCACACGTTCCCGCACGAGCGCGGCAAATTCCTCGCTCGTCGGGCTTAAATTCGAGGGGGCAGAATATAGCACCGCGCGCCCGTCGGCATCCCGATAGGTCTTGACATCAAAATTCATGATGCGGCCCCACAGATGCGCGTCATCGGTGTACGCTTGCCCGAGCAGCGCGCTGCCGTATTTCACGCCGTTTATCTCGATAATGCTGCCGTTTGCCTGATGAGGGAACAAAAGCTGTGCCGCTCCGGTGACCACACCGGTATAGCCGACGCCGCACAGCACCGTAAACAGCAGGAGCACCGCCGCTGCACGCAGCAGGCTATGTTTGAATGTACGCATGATAACGTTCCTTTCGTCTCAAATTTGACCGAGGGTCATGCCAGACCGCACGCGGTCAGCATGAGGTCGATCAGCTTAACAAAAATAAAGGGTGCCGCCAGACCGCCCAGACCATAGATCAGCAAATTGCGGCTGAGCAGCTTTCCCGCAGGGACTTCGCGATATTTGACGCCCTTGAGCGCCAGTGGAATCAAGGCAATAATAATCAGCGCGTTGTAAATGATAGCGGACAGCACCGCGCTTTGCGGGGAACTCAGATGCATGATATTGAGCGCGGAAAGTCCCGGATACAGACCGAGAAACAGCGCCGGAATGATGGCAAAATACTTTGCAACATCGTTTGCGATGGAAAAGGTCGTCAGGCTGCCGCGCGTCATCAAAAGCTGCTTGCCGATGCGCACGATGTCAATGAGCTTGGTCGGAGAGGAATCCAGATCGACCATGTTGCCGGCTTCCTTTGCCGCCTGTGTGCCCGTATTCATCGCGACAGCGACATCCGCCTGTGCAAGCGCCGGTGCGTCGTTCGTGCCGTCGCCGGTCATCGCGACCAGATGCCCCTTGGACTGAAAGTCCCGAATCATCGCCAGCTTGCCCTCCGGCGTGGCTTCCGCCAGAAAATCGTCCACGCCCGCTTCCGCCGCGATGGCTGCCGCGGTCAGCGGGTTGTCGCCGGTGATCATAATGGTTTTGATGCCCATTTTGCGCAGATCTGCAAATTTTTCCTGCACGCCCTGTTTGATGATATCCTTGAGATGGATGACACCCAGAATCTTATGATCCTGCGCCACGACGAGCGGTGTACCGCCCTGTTTTGCAATGCTTTTCACCACGCGGTCGCATTCCTCGGTGTAAGCACCGCCCGCCGCCTCCACATAGGCGCGCACAGAATCCGCCGCGCCCTTTCGGATCTCATGCCCGCCGCAGTCCACGCCGCTCATGCGCGTTTTTGCGGTAAAAGCGATGAACTGCATATGCTGCTCGGAAAGCGTTCTGCCGCGCAGCCCGAATTTTTCTTTTGCCAGTACTACGATGCTGCGTCCTTCCGGGGTCTCATCCGCAAGCGAAGAAAGCTGCGCCGCATCCGCGAGCACCTCGGGCGCCACGCCATCCACCGGAATAAAATTACATGCCTGCCGATTGCCCAGTGTGATCGTGCCCGTTTTATCGAGCATGAGAATGTCGACATCGCCCGCCGCCTCGATGGCGCGGCCGGACATCGCAAGCACATTCGCCTGATTGAGGCGGCTCATGCCCGCAATGCCGATCGCGGACAGCAGCGCGCCGATCGTGGTGGGAGCAAGGCAGACGAGCAGCGCGACGAGCGTTGTCACGGACGTGGGGTTCGCCACACCCGCTTGCTTGGCGGAAAACACGGAATAGGTGTAAAGCGAGAGCGTGACCAGAATGAAGATGATGCTCAGCGCGATGAGAAAAATCTGAAGCGCGATCTCATTCGGCGTTTTTTTGCGCGACGCGCCCTCGACCATGGCGATCATCTTGTCGAGAAAGCTCTCTCCTGCTTCGTTTGTGACCTGCATCACGATCCAGTCGGACAGCAGCAGCGTGCCGCCGGTGACTGCGCTGCGGTCGCCGCCCGCTTCGCGGATGACCGGCGCGGATTCACCGGTGATCGCGCTTTCGTCCACGGACGCTGCGCCCTCGATGACCTCGCCGTCCGCCGGAATCTGCTCGCCCGCGCGCACCAGCACCAGATCGCCCTTTTTGAGCAGCGCAGAGGACACCTCGGTGCTGTCCTCCTTGCGGTCTGCGGACGGGACGCGATGCGCGGGAACATCCTTGCGCGAAGCGCGCAGCGCATCCGCCTGCGCCTTGCCGCGCCCCTCTGCGATCGCCTCCGCAAAGTTTGCAAACAGACAGGTGAACCACAAAATGACGGCGATCGCCAAGGTGTAGCCCGACGGCGCGTCTGCGACGCCGAACAGGGATACGACCCAGAGCACGCTCGTCAGCACCGCGGACAGATACACGAGCAGCATGACCGGATTTTGCGCCTGTGTTCTGGGGGATAGCTTGATAAAAGAATCCTTGATCGCTCTGCCGAGCATGCTGCGGTCTGCAAAGCTGTTTTTCGATTTGACGGACATATTCCGTACCTCCTTAAACCATGCGCTGGAAGAACTCTGCGATCGGTCCGAGCGCCAATGCGGGGAAGAAGCTCAGCGCGCCGACGAGCAGTACCACGAAAATCAGCAGGAACACAAACATGCCGTTCGTCGTGGATAACGTGCCCGCGGTCACCGCGATCTTTTTCTTTGCCGCGAGCGCGCCCGCGATCGCAAGTGTGCCGGCGATGGGCAAAAAGCGCGCGAACAGCATGACGAGTCCGATGGATACGTTCAAAAATACGGTGTTGGCGTTGAATCCGGCAAAGGCAGAGCCGTTGTTGCCGCCCGCCGAGGTGTAGGCGTACAGCAGCTCCGAAAAGCCGTGCGCGCCGCTGTTATGCAGACTGTCCGCGACCTGCGGCACGACGGCGGCGATGCCGCTGCCCACCAAAATCGCGATCGGCGTGGCGAGACAGACCACCACCGCCCATTTCATTTCATAAGGCTCGATTTTTTTGCCCAGAAATTCCGGCGTTCTGCCGACCATGAGTCCCGCGATAAAGACGGTAAGGATGGCGAACGCGAGCATGCCGTACAAACCGCTGCCCACGCCGCCGAAAACCACTTCGCCAAGCTGTATTTGCAGCATCTGCATCATCGCGCCGAGCGGGGTGTAGCTGTCGTGCATGGAGTTGACCGAGCCGTTGGACGCCGCTGTCGTAAACGCCGCCCACGTCGAAGAGGAGACAATCCCGAAGCGTGCTTCCTTGCCCTCCATATTGCCGCCCGCCTGATCGACCATGCTCACATTGACCGCGCCGTTTTGCGCAAGCTGCGGTGTGGCATTCTGCTCGCTCACACCGATGACCGTGAGCGCCACGAGCAGCATCAGGAACATCGCGACAAAGAGCGCGACACCTTGCTTTTTGTTTTTGACCGCGCTGCCAAAGGTAAAGCACAGCGCCGCGGGAATGAGCAGCAGCGACAGCATTTCGAGCAGATTGGTGAATGCGTTGGGATTCTCGAGCGGATGCGCGGAATTGACACCCATATAGCCGCCGCCGTTCGTGCCCGTCTGCTTGATGGCGATTTGACTTGCCGCAGGCCCCATCGGTACGAATTCCTTCGTGATGATCTGCGCACCCGCCACCGGTTTGCCCTGTACGCTCACGGTGCTGGTTGCGGGGTCGATCACCGCATCATGCAGCAGCTCGCCTTGTGCACTGACTGCCACCGGCTCGAGCAGCGTCACTTCCTCCGCGCCCTTCAGGTTCTGCACCACGCCGCCGCCCACCAGACACAGGGCGAGCACCAGATTGAGCGGGAGCAGGATGTGCACCACCGTGCGCGTCATATCGACCCAAAAGTTTCCTACGCCCGTTTCTTGCACGCGGATAAAGCCGCGCAGCAGCGCGCACAGCACGGAAATGCCCGCCGCCGCAGACACAAAGTTCTGTACCGTCAGCCCAAGCGCCTGCGTCAAATAGCTCATGGTGGATTCGCCCGCATACGCCTGCCAGTTGGTGTTCGTCACAAAGCTCGCGCTCGTGTTAAAGGCAAGATGCCATGAGGTTCCGGGCACGCCCTGCGGGTTGCCCGGCAGAACGCCCTGCACCAGTTGCAGCACCAGCAACGCCGCAAGACTCACGCCCGAAAACACCAACACGGAAAGCAGATAGGTTTTCCATGTCATTTCCTCGCGTGCTTGGATGCGCAGGAGCTTATAGATCCCTTTTTCACAGGTGGTCAGGAATTTTGAAAAAAAGGTTCGCTCTCCGAACAGGACTTTTTTGATGTACGCCCCCAATGGGATGGCGAGCACCACAAGCAGAACCAGATATAAAGCGTATTGTATCAAATTTGTCATCATGATTTTGTACCTCTCTGCGATCGAATTCCCCGCGCGGCGCGCTGATATGCGCCGTGCGGATGGATAAGAACGCGTTTCATACCGTTGTCCGAAGCCGTTGTCATCCCGCGCGGTCTCCCGTCATCAGGATGTAAATGTAATACAGCAGCAGCGCGATTGCCGCTGCGCCGATCAGCCCTACCAGATACTGCATAACATGCCCTCCTTGTTTCTGTGATGCCTTTTATGATAGCGCCCTTCACATGAAAACGGTATAAATGTGATCGCACCGAGATTAAGAACGCATTAAGACCGCGCAGCAAAAAAGGGCGGACAGCACCGCAATGCTATCCGCCCCTGTGGCAGTCTTATTTAGATGGTTCGTCGATGCGGAAAAACCGCTTGGCGTTCTCGGTCGTGATGCGCGCGACCTCGTCAACTGTCAGCCCGCGCACCTGCGCGATCTGCTCCGCAACGCGGTGCACATAGAGTGAGGAATTGCGCTTGCCGCGATAAGGCTCGGGCGCAAGATAGGGCGAATCGGTCTCAATCATGATGCGATCGAGCGGCATCATTTCGAGCACCTCGAGTGCCTTACGCGCGTTTTTATAGGTCACAACGCCCGTAAACGACAGATAATAGCCGAGTTCCAGCAGCTGCTTTGCCATTTCCGCGCTGCCCGAATAACAGTGGAACACGCCGGTCACGCCGGGATGCTGCTCCACGACGGTCAGCGTATCAAGATGCGCGTCGCGATCATGGATGACGACCGGCAGCCCCAACCGCTTCGCCATGCGCATCTGCGCGTGAAAAATCTCCTGCTGATACTTGCGTTTTTCCGGATCTTTTTCCCAGTAGTAATCCAGTCCGATCTCCCCGATCGCGCGCACGCGAGGATTGTTGCGTGCCAGTGCTTCGATCGCGTCGAGATCGACCTCCCCATCGAGGTTTTCCGGATGATAGCCGACCTCGGCATACATGAAATCGTAGGTATTTGCCATTTCGACCGCCTTTTGACTGGTGACAAGGTCACAGCCGGGGTTTACAATGTATGCAACGCCGTTTTGCGCCATCGAGCGCAGCAGCGCGTCGCGATCGTGGTCAAACTGTGCGTCATCATAATGCGCATGGGTATCAATGAACATCGGTAACTCCTTTCGATGGAGAAAAGAGCCGCGCCCGAGGGTGCGGCTCTTGATCTTTGTGCTTAGCAGAACTTTGCGCCCGCTTCGATGGCGTCATCGAGCATGACAAGGTTGAGTTTGCCGTCCTTCTCGGCGGAAAGCAGCATGCCGCGGCTCTCCTGGCCCATCATCTTACGGGGCGGCAGGTTGGTGACTGCGACGACGGTCTTGCCGACCAGCTCTTCCGGCTTGTAATACTTTGCGATGCCGGACAGAATCTGACGCGGCGTGCCCGAGCCGTCGTCCAGCGCGAACTTGAGCAGCTTTTCGCTCTTCTTGACATTCTCGCAGGACACGACCTTGCACACCGTCATGTCGACCTTGCAGAAGGTGTCAAAGTCGATGTCGGGCAGGAACGTGACCTTGGGTGCGTTCTGCACGGCGTGCTTCTCTTCAATCTCCGCGAGCACCTTGGGGATGTCGATGCGGTTGAACAGGATTTCTGCCGTGCCGACCGTACCGCCGACCGGCATGCCATCAAACGATGCGAGCGAGGGAACGCCCTTGTTGTCCACGCCGAGCTGCTCAAAAATCTTGCCTGCGGTCGCGGGCAGATACGCTTCGAGCATGGTCGCCGCAAACCGGATGGACTCGAGCAGATTGTACAGCACCGTGCCCAGACGCTCGCGCGCGTTTTCATCCTTGGCGAGTGCCCACGGCATGGTTTCGTCGATATATTTGTTCGAGCGGCGCAGCAGCGTGAAGATTTCGTCGATCGCGTCCGCGACGTGCAGGCCCTTCATCTTCGCCTCGACCGCCGCCGGCAGCGCAAGCGCAAGCGCGCGCAGCTCTTCGTCGACCGGCTCCGCCGCGGTCGGCGCGCAGATCTTACCATCAAAATACTTGTGCGTCATCGCGATGGTGCGGTTGACGAGATTGCCCAGCACGTTTGCAAGGTCGGAGTTGATGCGCTCCATCATGAGCTCATACGAGATCACGCCGTCGTTTGCAAACGGCATTTCGTGTAGCACATAATAGCGCACCGCGTCCACGCCAAACAGCTCGACGAGATCGTCGGCATAGATGACGTTGCCGAGCGACTTGGACATTTTGCCGTCACCCACAAGCAGCCACGGATGACCAAAGACCTGCTTGGGCAGTTCCTCTCCGAGCGCCATGAGGAAGATCGGCCAGTAGATGGTGTGGAAACGGATGATGTCCTTACCGATCAGGTGCACGTCCGCCGGCCAAAAGCGCTTGTAGTGCGCGTCGTGGTTTCCGTCCGGATCGTAGCCGCAGAAGGTGATATAGTTGGTGAGCGCATCCAGCCAGACGTAAATGACATGCTTGTCATCAAATGTGACCGGAATGCCCCAGGTGAACGAGGTGCGCGACACGCACAGATCCTGCAATCCCGGCTTGAGGAAGTTGTTGACCATCTCGTTCTTGCGGCTCTCGGGCTGAATGAAATCGGGATGCTCCTCGATATACTGCATCAGGCGGTCGGCATATTTGCTCATGCGGAAGAAATACGCTTCTTCCTCCGCGTCGATGACCGGACGGCCGCAGTCCGGACAGCAGCCGTTCACGAGCTGGCTCTCGGTCCAGAAGGACTCGCACGGCGTGCAGTATTTGCCCTTGTAGCTGCCCTTATAGATGTCGCCCTGCTCGTAGAGCTTCTGAAAAATCTTCTGCACCTTGGCGGTGTGCTCCGCGTCGGTCGTGCGCACGAACTTGTCGTAGGTGGTGTTCATCAGATCCCAGATGTCCTTGATCTGTCCCGCAACGCCGTCGACATACGCCTGCGGTGTAATGCCCGCTGCCGCCGCCTTCTGCTCGATCTTCAGGCCGTGCTCATCCGTGCCGGTCTGGAAATAAACGTCGTAACCGGTCATGCGCTTATAACGCGCGATCGCGTCCGCCAGCACGATCTCGTAGGTGTTGCCGATATGCGGCTTTGCCGAGGTGTAGGCGATTGCGGTCGATATATAATAGGGTTTTTTCTCCATAGCCTTTGTTTCCGCTCCTTTTTATTCCGTCTATTCCTTATTATATCCATTATAGCCGCGAAACACAAGAGAGAAAAGGTCGCTTCGTGACTTTTACGGTCGAAACGAACGGGTTTGTCTTACGGCGACAGTCTCGGCTGTGTCCGCGCAGCACGCACACAGACAACTTGCACAGAAATGCAAATTGCAATTTGTAGAATGTTAGATTGCAGGATGACCCGCAAAACGGTATAATGAAGCCAAGCTATCGCATGGCACTAACGGCATATTTTTCACGGCATTTCATTGTATATCGAATTTTTACCTATTTTATCGCAAGTGGTTCTATACAGAAAGGAGTGCATACCCGTGCAAGTTTGCAAGTTCAATAAGGTTCTTGTTGCAAATCGTGGAGAAATCGCGATGCGTGTCTTTCGCGCGTGCTACGATCTCGGTCTACAGACCGTCGCAGTCTACTCCAAGGAGGACACCTACGCCATGTTCCGCACGCGCGCGGACGAGGCGTATCTCATCGGCGACAACAAAAGCCCGCTTGGCGCGTATCTCGACATCGACGGCATCATCGACCTCGCCAAGCGCCGCCACGTCGACGCGATCCACCCCGGCTACGGTTTTTTATCGGAAAATGCGGACTTTGCACGCGCCTGCGAGCGTGAGGGCATCACGTTCATCGGTCCGGATTCGGCCGTGCTCGACCGTATGGGTGACAAGCTGACCGCCAAGGCGATTGCCAAGGCGTGCGATGTGCCGACCATCCCCGGCTCGGAGCAGCCGCTCGCGGACGCGGACGAAGCGCTCGAAAAAGCACTCGCCTATGGCTTCCCGATCATCCTCAAGGCGGCGGGCGGCGGCGGCGGACGCGGCATGCGCCGCTGCGACAGCGCGGACGAGGTCAAGCCCGCCTTCGCCCTTGTCGAAAGCGAAGCGCGCAAGGCATTCGGCAATGCCAATATTTTCATGGAAAAATATCTGGTCGAGCCAAAGCACATCGAGGTGCAGATTTTAGGCGACCGCCAAGGCAACGTCGTGCACCTGTTCGAGCGCGATTGTTCGCTGCAGCGCCGCTACCAGAAGGTCGTGGAGTACGCGCCCGCGTGGTCTGTGCCGCAGTCCGTGCGCGAGCAGCTCTATGCCGACGCGGTCAAGGTCGCGCAGTACGTCGACTATGTCTCGGCGGGGACGGTCGAGTTTCTCGTCGACAAGGCAGGCAACCACTACTTTATCGAGATGAACCCGCGCATTCAGGTCGAGCACACAGTCACCGAGGAGGTGACAGGCATCGACCTCGTGCGCGCGCAGATCCTCATTGCGGAGGGACACGCGCTGTCGACCCCTGAGATTGGCATCCACAGTCAGGACGACGTGCATCTGAGCGGCTACGCGCTGCAATGCCGCGTCACGACCGAGGACCCCGCGAACCAGTTTGCGCCTGACACCGGCAAGATCACCGCATATCGCTCGGGCGGTGGCTTCGGTGTACGTCTCGACGGCGGCAACGCCTACACCGGTGCGGTCATCTCCCCCTATTACGATTCGCTGCTCGTCAAGGTCACGACATGGGACAACACGTTCGAGGGCGTGTGTCGCAAGGCGCTGCGCGCCATCAGCGAGGAGCACATCCGCGGCGTCAAGACCAACATCCCCTTTGTGACGAACATTTTACAGCATCCGGTGTTCCGCGCAGGGCAGTGTCACACGCGCTTTATCGACGAAACGACCGAGCTCTTCGAGTTTGCCGACAGCCGCGACCGCGCGACCAAGGTGCTGCGCTACATCGCAAAAATTCAGGTCGACAACCCATCCGCCGAGCGCGCGCAGTACGACATCCCGCGATTCCCGCAAGCGCAGCACGCGCCGCAGGCAGGGCTCAAGCAGCTGCTCGACGAAAAAGGCCCGGAAGCGGTGCGCGACTGGGTGCTCAGTCAGAAAAAGCTGCTCATCACGGACACGACGATGCGCGACGCGCACCAGTCGCTGCTCGCAACGCACATGCGCACGCGCGACATGGTGGGCGCGGCGGACGGCACGGCGGACATCCTGCGCGACTGCTTCTCGCTCGAAATGTGGGGCGGTGCGACGTTCGACGTCGCCTATCGCTTCCTGCATGAGTCCCCGTGGGAGCGTCTCGATCTGCTGCGCAAGAAAATTCCGAATATTCCGTTCCAGATGCTGCTGCGCGGCGCGAATGCCGTCGGCTACACGAACTATCCTGACAATCTCGTGCGCGCGTTCATCGCAGAGGCCGCTAAGACCGGCATCGACGTATTCCGCATCTTCGACTCGCTCAACTGGGTACCCGGCATGGAGATCGCCATGGACGAAGTCCTCAAGCAGGGCAAGCTGTGCGAAGCAACGCTGTGCTACACGGGCGACATCCTCGACCCCAAGCGCGACAAATACACACTGGGCTACTATGTGAACCTCGCCAAGGAACTGGAAAAGCGCGGTGCGCACACGCTGTGCATCAAGGATATGTCGGGTCTGCTCAAGCCCTATGCGGCAAAAAAACTGGTCACCGCGCTCAAAAACGAGGTTGGACTGCCCATTCATCTGCACACGCACGACACCTCGGGCAATCAGGTGGCGGCGCTGCTCATGGCGGCGGAGGCAGGCGTCGACATCGTCGATGTTGCGATCGACTCCATGAGCTCGATGACGAGCCAGCCCTCTATGAACGCGATCGTCACCGCACTGCAAGGGCAGGAGCGCGACACTGGTTTGGACCCGTGCCGTTTGCAGGAATTGAGCGACTACTGGTCGGATGTGCGCCTGCGCTATGACAGCTTTGAAGCGCACATTAAAAATCCCTCGACCGATATTTACCGCTACGAAATGCCCGGCGGACAGTACACGAACCTCAAGGCGCAGGTGGAAAGCCTCGGTCTGGGCACAAAGTTCGACGCGGTCAAGGAGATGTACAAGACCGTCAACACTATGCTCGGCGACATCGTCAAGGTGACGCCTTCCTCCAAAATGGTGGGCGATCTCGCGATCTTCATGGTGCAGAATGATCTGACGCCCGACAACATCGTCGAACGCGGTGAAGCGCTCACCTTCCCCGACTCGGTCGTGTCCTACTTCAAGGGCATGATGGGTCAGCCTGCGTGGGGCTTCCCGCCTGAGCTGCAGCGCGTCGTGCTCAAGGGCGAAACACCGATCACCTGCCGCCCTGGCGAGCTGCTGCCGCCCATCGACTTCGAGAAAGCCGCAGATGAAGTGCGGGCGTTCTATCCTGAGGCGTCTCACCGCTCGGTGCTGTCGTGGTGCCTGTATCCCAAGGTGGTCGAGGAGTTCTGCCGCCACCGCAAGGAATATGGCTACATCGCGCGCATGGGCAGCCATGTGTTCTTCAATGGCATGGCGCTCGGTGAAACCAATAAGATCGACATTGAGGATGGCAAAACGCTGGTCATCAAGTACCTTGGTCTGGGCGACTGGAACGACGACGGCACACGCAATGTGCTCTTTGAGCTAAACGGTATGCGCCGCGAGGTCGCGGTGCCCGACGAGCACGCAGAAACCAAGGCAAGCCATACCGTGCTCGCAGACCCCGCAGACAAGAGTCAGGTCGGCGCGTCCATTCCGGGCATGGTATCCAAGGTATGCGTCAAGGCGGGCGACCGTGTGACGCAAAATCAGGTCGTCGCGGTCATCGAGGCGATGAAGATGGAGACCTCGGTCGTCGCGCGCATGGACGGCATGGTCGAGCGTGTCCTCGTCGCGGAGGGCAGCACCGTCAAGGCGGGCGAACTGCTCCTGACAACCGTATAAGCGCAAAAAAACGGTGGTACAGATCGTACCACCGTTTTTTGCATCGCCTTACACGTTGAAGCGGAACAGCACGACATCACCGTCCTGCATGACGTATTCCTTGCCTTCCGAGCGCATCAGACCCTTTTCACGCGCCGCCGCAAGCGAGCCGCACGCCATGAGATCGTCATAGGACACGACCTCGGCACGGATGAAACCGCGCTCAAAGTCGGTATGGATCTTGCCCGCTGCCTGCGGTGCCTTCGTGCCCTTCTTGATCGTCCACGCGCGCACCTCCTGCTCACCCGCGGTGAGGTAGCTCATCAGTCCGAGCAGATCGTAGCACACGCGGATCAGGCGGTCGAGTCCGGATTCCGCCAGACCCAGCTCCCCGAGGAACATTTCGCGCTCCTCCGGCTCCAAACTTGCAATGTCCTGCTCGAGCTTTGCGCAGATGGGCAGCACCTGTGCACCCTCTTCCGCCGCGATGCTCTTGACCGCCTCAAAGCGCGCGGATTCCGCCGCGTCTCCCGTGAAGCCCGCCTCATCCATATTCGCGGCATAGATGACCGGCTTCGCGGTGAGCAGTTCGCTCTCGCTCAGCACACGCTGTACGTCCTCGTCGTCGGCAAAGCCCGCAAAGGTGCGCGCAGTCTTGCCGTCCTCGAGGTGCGCCTTGAGCTTTTCAAGGATCTCTACGTCGAGCATCAGCTTTTTATCCGCCTTTGCCGCCTTCTTGGTGCGCTCGATGCGGCGGTCGACCATTTCCATATCCGACAGGATCAGCTCAAGATTGATCGTCTCGATGTCGCGCGACGGGTCTACGCTGCCCTCGACGTGGACGATGTTCTCGTCCTCAAAGCAGCGCACGACGTGCACGATGGCGTCGACCTCGCGGATGTGGGACAGGAACTTGTTGCCCAAGCCCTCGCCCTTAGATGCGCCGCGCACCAGACCCGCGATGTCGACGAACTCAACGACCGCCGGCGTGGTCTTTTTCGCGTGATACAGATCGGTTAGCGGCTGCAAGCGGTAATCCGGCACGGCGACCATCCCGACGTTGGGGTCGATCGTGCAGAACGGATAGTTGGCGCTCTCTGCGCCGGCATCCGTGATGGCGTTGAACAGGGTGGACTTGCCGACGTTCGGCAGTCCCACGATTCCGAGCTTCATAGTGTGATTCCTCCAGATTGTTTCTATACAAATTGTAATATTTTTAATTTTTATAATATTTCTGTACGCGTTGCATCGCGTTCGCTTGCTTGTCCTGTAACAGTATAGCGTTTTTTCGCACTTTTTGCAAGGAATAACTTGCGTTTTTGCCACTGCTTTGGGCATTGCGTAATGTGTATGCGCCCTGTATAATAGAAGCAAAGGAATGGAAAATACGGAGCGTCAGGAGGGAAAGCATATGCCATCGCTCGTCACACATCATCATTTTGCGGTTTTGGTACAGCAAGCCGCCGAACCCGATCTGCGCAACGCCTGCGATGTCAGTCCGTCTGCCTATCGCTGGGGCGCACAGGGACCGGATATTCTGTTTTTCCACAATGCGCCGTTCGGCAGCCGCACCTCGCTTTTAGGGCATCGCATGCATGCCGGACGCGTCGCGGAAGCGTTCAATGCGCTCGTGCACAGTGCCGTGCGACAGCACGATCCTGCCGCGCTGTCTTATCTGCTCGGCTTCTGCACACATTATGTGCTCGACCGCCGCACACATCCTTATATTCAGGACACGATTGAAACGCAGCTCATGTCGCGCTACCCCGATTATGACGAGGATGCATGCCACCGTTTGTGCGAAGCCGACCTTGACGGACAGATCATTACAAACTACATTTCCGGCGAGCAGGAGAGCTTTGAAGCGTTCCGCCTGCTCGATGCGCCGAGCGCGCAGGTCGGGCGGCTGATCGGGCGGATGCTGACCGACGTGGGTGAGCCGGTCTATCATGTGGATACCGCCCCGCCCCGCGTGGAAAGCGCGATGCGCACGATGCGGCTCGTCTATAACATCCTGCACGGCGGCAGCCGCGATGGTGCGCGCGGACAGATCGAGCTGTTTGAGCGCATGCTCGGTCAGCCCGGACTGCTCTCGACCATGCTGCGCCCAGTCACGCCACTGCCTGCGGACTGTGCCAATCTCGCGCATCGCGTGTGGCACAAGCCCGACGTGCCGGAAATCGACCGCACCGATAGCTTTTTTGAGCTTTTTGAGTCCTCCGTGCAGCCTGCACTGTCGCTTTGGCGCGCGATTTCCAACTGCTATCACCGCGGCACTCCGCTCAATCCGCTGTTCTTCCCCGCAAATTACAACGGCATGCCCGAGTTGTGAGCCGATATGATACGCGCCGTCCGTGAATATTTGGTGAACATTCCCGCAAAAGTTCCCTTTTCCTTGACAAAAAATCAAATTGGTAGTATGATAGATTTCGTTACCGATTTGTAACTATTCTACTTTGTAACGGAAAGGGGCTGACTGCGTGCCGCGCGGGGGACTTCCCTCAGTGCGCCGCGAGATGCTTATGTCACAAAATTCACACGATCCCCATCGTGGGCGCGAACGGTGGACGGCGCTCGTTTCGCGCATTGTACTGCTGTTTTCGCTTGTTTGGCTCACGCTGACCAACGCTGCGCATGCCGTGCGCATGGCTTGGCTGCGCTTTTACTATGACCACCTGTACCACCGTCTGCGCGGCGTACGCCATGCGGCAGAGGCTTTGCGGCACAGCCGCGTGCAGCTCTGGTCTCTCATCGTCACGGTCGTGCTGCTCGTCCCCATGATCTCCTTCATGCGGGTCGGCGTTGCGGTCACGGTCGACGGCCGCGTGCTCGGCTATGCCGAAAGCGAAAGCGAAGTCGCACAGGCGTGCCGCACACTTGAGCAAAACTCGAGCGAGGTGCTCGGTCAGCCGTTCGACCTCAATGCGGACATTTCCTACACCGTCGCGGTCGCGCCGCAGACCAGCTTCCTGAGCGCGGAAGAGCTGCCCGACGTCATCGCACAGAATGTCGACTCGCTTGCGACGATCGCGGTCGTCACGGTGGACGGCGAGTCGGTCGGTGCGACAGCGGATGCCGCGCAGGCACAGCAGGTGCTGCAAGAGCTCAAGGCGGAATATGCGCAGGACGATCCCACAGCGAGCGTACAGTTTCTACAGGATGTCAAGGTCGAAACCATGCAGGCTCCTACCGAGTTGCTGCTCGATGAAAGCACATTGCTGAACAAGCTGTCCTCCACCACGCTGCAGGAGCAGACCTACACGGTGGACGACGACGATACGATGACCTCGATCGCGCAGTCGCAGGGCATGAAGGTCAGTGAATTACAGGCACTCAACCCGAACGTCGTGCCCGAGCGCATGGCGCCCGGGCTCAAGCTGACCGTCAAGGCGGCGGCACCGGTGGTTTCCGTACAGGTCACCCGCAAGGTCAGCTATACCGAAAACATTCCGTACACTACGGTCACCCGTGAAAACGCCAACCTTGGCCGCGGCAAGACACAGGTCGCGCAGCAAGGCGCGGCGGGTGCGGCTGCCGTCACGGCACAGGTCGTCACCGTCAACGGCGAAGAGACCGACCGCACGATCCTCAGCCGCACTGTCACCAAGCAGCCGGTCAGCAAGATCGTCGAGGTCGGCACCAAGAATCTCGGCATCGGCACCGGAAACCTCATCTCCCCGATCGCAAACGGCACAATCACTTCGGGCTACAAATGGCGTTGGGGCCGCTTCCACAAGGGTATCGACTACGGCACGCCGACCGGGACCACGGTCCGCGCTGCGGATAACGGCAAGGTCATCGTGTCGGGATATTCGACCGGCGGCTACGGCTACTATATCATCATCGACCACGGCAACGGCATGAAAACGCTGTACGGCCACAACTCGCAGTTGCTCGTCGATGTCGGTGATGTGGTCGAGCAGGGACAGACGATTGCCCGTTCGGGCAACACCGGCAACTCGACCGGTCCGCACTGCCACTTTGAAGTGCTCATCAACGACGCAAATGTCAACCCCGCAAACTATGTTTGATACAAAGGGCTGCCGATTTTTCGGCAGCCCTTATTTGTCAAAAAATTGACATACTTTTTTATAAAACCCGCATGATTTCCGCAATTTGTACACACAAACGACATATTCTTATTTTATACTATAGTCATCGGTCGGGAACACCGCCGATGACGCGCCTTGTCGGCGCGATCCTCTTTCATATTGCGTCCCCTATCTTTATCCTATATCCCATATCCCTATCAAAAGGCGCGCCGTTTGGCGCGCCTTTTGGTCTTTTTTCTGTGTTTTACGCCTGTTCGGTCAATAGCTGCGCCATGCGCACACCCATTACCGAAGCCATCATGAGTCCGCGCGTCCAACCGGACGCATCGCCCAGACAGTGCAGCCCGCGCACACTGGTCTCAAAGCGGTCGTTCATTGTGACCCGGTTGGAGTAGAATTTCAGTTCCGGCGCATAGAGCAGCGTTTCGTCCGCCGCAAAGCCCGGCACGACCTGATCGACCGCGCGGATAAAGCTCAAAATATTGACCATCGTGCGGTACGGCATCGCGCTCGAAATATCGCCCGCGACCGCGTCGGGCAGCGTCGGACGCACGTTGGAGCGTTCAAGCTCCTTTGCCCAGGTGCGCTTGCCCTCGAGGATGTCTCCGAAACGCTGCACGAGCAGATGCCCGTCACCGAGCATATTGGTCAGCTCACCGATCTTCTTGGCATAGGCGATCGGCTCATTAAACGGGGCGCTGAAATGGTGCGAGCACAGGATGGCGAGGTTCGTGTTGCCGCTCTTGAGATCCTTGTAGCTGTGTCCGTTGACGACCGCGAGGTTGTTGTCGTAGTTCTCCTGACTAACAAAGCCTCCCGGATTCTGGCAGAAGGTGCGCACCTTATCACCGAAGGGCTTGGGATAACCGATCAGCTTGGATTCGTAGAGGACGTTGTTGACCTCCTCCATGACCTCATTGCGCACCTCGACACGCACGCCGACATCGACCGGCCCCGGCTCGTGCGCAATGCCGTGCGTGCGGCACAGATTTTCCAGCCAGTCTGCGCCCTTGCGTCCCGCGGCGACGACCACGCGGTCTGCTGCGACGGTCTCGGTCTCACCCGTGCGTGCGTTTTCAAGCTGCACGCCCGTGCATACACCGTCTTCGATGCACAGATCGCGGCACATCACGCCGAAGCGAATTTCCACGCCCTGTTCGATCAGCCAGTGCTGAATGCGGCCGTACACCTCCTGCGCCTTTTCCGTGCCCAGATGGCGAATGGGGCAGTCGACCAGTTTGAGTCCCGCCTGGATTGCGCGGCGGCGGATGCCCTTGACTGCCTCTCCGACGTCGCGCCCCTCAACGTGCTCATCCGCGCCGAACTCCAAATACAGCTTGTCCGTCGCGTCGATCAGCGACTGCGCAAAGTCCGCGCCGATCAACTCGGGCAGATCGCCGCCGACCTCGCTCGACAGCGACAGCTTGCCGTCCGAAAACGCACCCGCGCCGGAAAAGCCCGTCGTGATATGGCAAAACGGCTTGCAGTGCACACACTCGTGCGTCTTGCTCTTGGGGCAGCCGCGCTGCTCGATCGCTGCACCCTGCTCAAGCATGAGGATGCTGCCGGAATACTGCTTCCTGCGCAGTTCCAGTGCGGTGAAGATGCCCGCCGGCCCTGCGCCCACAATGACCAGATCGTATTTTTTCATGATTTTCTCCTCCTAATCGTCGTCAGGACATGAAAAAAGCCACCAAAAACAGCGTTTTGGCGTATATAGCATGCCCCCGTATCGGGGTAACTCATAGCCGCGCTATTTCCGGTAGCTTCGTAGAAACGCCTGAACCGATTTTCAGGCATATATCAGTTACATTCCTTGAAGATGATACGCGAAAAAGGTGCTTTTGTCAAGCATCTTTTTTGTATTTTTACGCTTTTCCGCGATAGACCTGCTTACGGCTCGGCAGCATTTCCCAACCGAGTGCGGTCAGTTCCTTTTCCGTGATAGCAACCGACTCGCCGCCCCAACCGTAGGAACCAAACGCCATGCCCACACGGTTCTTGGGATACAGTCCCTTGAGATAGGTCAGGAACGCCGCGACGGTGGGCATCAGACCGCGATTGAGCGTAGACGCGCCGACAAAAATATACTTTGCCTCGAGCAGCTTGCCCATGATGGCGGACGGATGGATGTCGCGCAGGTGATACAGCTCGACCTGCTTGCCCTGTGCTTCGTACTCTGCGGCAAGCTGCTCCGCCATCTCTTCCGTCGAGCCCCACATGGAGTCGAACGCGATGACGACCTTGTTCTCGTCGCAGTCATTTTTGCACCAACGGCTGTAGGCTTCGAGCACCGGGGCGATATGCTCGCGCAGCAGCACGCCGTGCGCCGGGCAAATCATGTCGATCGGCAGCTCCGCCGCCTGCTTGAGCAGACCGACGACCTGCGTGCCGTAAGGCAGCACGATGTTCGCGTAGTAATCCGCCTCGCGCTCCATGAGCGTTTCATAGCCCAGATCGACGTCGTAAATGCTGCCTGCGCGGCAGATATGCTGTCCAAACGCGTCGTTCGAGAACAGGATGTTCTCGCCCTCGAGATAGGTCAGCATGGAGTCCGGCCAGTGCACCATGGGCGCGGGGATGAAGCGGAACGTATACTGCCCGACCGTGAGCGTGTCGCCGTTCTTGACGATGTGGCACGCAAAACCGTCGCCGTAATACGCCTTGATGCCCTTCTGTGCGCCTGCGGTGCAGTAGATCGGCACTTCGGGCAGACGCGCGGCGATCGCGGGCAGCGAACCAGAATGATCCGGCTCGATGTGGTTCTGGATGATATACCGGATGCGTTCGAGCGGAACGACCTCCTCGATATTGCGGATGAACTCGTCCGTGCACTTTTCCTTCACGTTGTCGATCAGCACATAGTCCTCACCTGCTTTGACCAGAAACGCGTTATAGCTCGTACCGCTCGGCGTCTGGTATCCGTGAAAGATGCGGACATCCGGGTCACATACGCCGACCGAATAAATATTTTCGCGAAGCTGAATTGCAGACATTACAAATTCCCCCTGTACTCAATGTTTTTTCAAAAAAGGGGGGAGCGATACCTAACTCGCTCCCCCTTCGGCTTTTATTGCGGATGGCCGCTTTCCTTGAGGTAGCAGCATTTCTTGTACTTCTTGCCGCTGCCGCACGGGCAGGGATCGTTCATACCGATTTTCTTGGCGGCGCGCACCGGCTGTTTTTGCAGGCTGCCGTCGTCCGCGCCGGCAGCACCGGTCTCGTGTGCGACCTGCTCGCGCTTGGGCTCTTCCTGGGTGCGTACACGCGCCAAATAGATCATACGCACGGTGTCCTCGCGGATGGCGTCGATCATGGCGTCGAACATGTCGAAGCCTTCGCGCTTGTATTCGACGACCGGATCGTGCTGACCGTAGGCGCGCAGACCAATGCCGTTGCGCAGCTCCTGCATCGCGTCGATGTGATCCATCCACTTTTCGTCGACGTTGCGCAGCAGTACGACGCGTTCCAACTCACGCATGATCGGCGAGCCGATTTCCTCTTCTTTCTGTGCATAAACCTCGTGTGCACGGTCCTTAAGAATGTTCTTGAGCTGTTCGCTCGACAGATCATCCAATTCGTCCGTGGTGTACTGCAGGTCATCCTCCGTCAGAATCGTGCCATGGAAGCGCATGCGAAGCTGATCGAGCATGGGCTGCTCGATATAATGCTGCTCACCGACCGCCGCATCGACTGCACGGTCGATCGTGGTGTCGATCATGCCGACGATCGCGTCCTTGACATCCTCGCCGGAGAGTACCTTGAGGCGCTGACCGTAGATGATCTCACGCTGTTTGTTCATGACGTCGTCGTATTCGAGGACGTTCTTACGGATCTGGTAGTTGCGGCTTTCGACCTTGCGCTGTGCGGACTCGATTGCGCCCGACAGGATCTTCTGGTCGATCGGTTCGTCGTCCGCAATGCCGAGCGAATCCATCATGTTCTGGATGCGTTCCGAGCCGAACAGACGCATGAGGTCGTCCTCCAGCGAGATGTAGAAGCTCGATTCGCCCGGGTCGCCCTGACGGCCTGCACGACCGCGCAGCTGGTTGTCGATGCGGCGGGACTCGTGACGCTCGGTGCCGAGGATATACAGACCACCGACCTCGCGTACCTTCTTCGCGTCCTCGTCGGTCTCCGCCTTGAAGCCGCGATACAGCGCTTCAAACTTCGCGCGGATCTCAAGAATCGCAGGGTCTTCGGTCTCGCTGTGACCGTTCGCTTCTACGATCAGCTCGGGCGGATACCCCGCCTTGCGCAGCTCGTCGAGCGCCATGGTCTCCGCGTTGCCGCCGAGCATGATGTCGGTACCACGACCTGCCATGTTGGTTGCGATCGTGACCGCGCCGAACTTACCTGCCTGCGCAACGATGTCCGCTTCCTTCTCATGGTACTTCGCGTTGAGCACGGTGTGCTTGATACCCTTTTTCTTGAGTGCCTTGGACAGTTCCTCCGACTTTTCGATGGAGATCGTACCAACCAAAATGGGCTGACCCTTGGCGTGACACTCCTCCACCTTGCGAATGACCGCCATGAGCTTGCCCTTTTCGTTCTTATAAACTGCGTCCGGATTGTCGTGACGCGCGATCGGACGGTTGGTCGGAATTTCGATGACATCGAGCTTGTAGATGTCGCGGAACTCCTGCTCCTCGGTCAGCGCGGTACCGGTCATGCCGGACAGCTTGCCGTACTGGCGGAAAAAGTTCTGGAAGGTGATCGTCGCAAGGGTCTTGGACTCGTGCTGGACCTCAACGCCTTCCTTGGCTTCGATTGCCTGATGCAGGCCCTCGTTGTAGCGACGTCCGAACATCAGTCGACCGGTGAACTCGTCGACGATGATGATCTGTCCCTCGCGCACGACATAGTCAACGTCGCGCTGCATGACGCCATGCGCCTTGATCGCCTGATTGATGTGGTGCTGCAGCGTCGTATTTTCCGGATCGCTCAGGTTCTCCACCTTGAAATACGCCTCTGCGCGCGCCTGACCGTGCGGGGTCAGCATCGCGGTCTTTGCCTTTTCATCGACGATATAGTCCGCCTCAATGTCGTCCTGCTCCTCCTTCGCGTCGACTTCCTTGACGCGAAGCGGGGTCAGCGTGCGTGCGAAGTGATCCGCGATCTGGTACATATCGGTGGACTTATCGCCCTGACCGGAAATGATGAGCGGGGTACGCGCTTCGTCAATCAGGATGGAGTCGACCTCGTCGACGACCGCGAAGGCATGGCCGCGCTGCACCATGTTCGCCTGATAGATTGCCATGTTGTCACGCAGATAGTCAAAGCCGAATTCGTTGTTCGTACCGTAAGTGATGTCCGCGGCATACATCGCACCGCGCGCTGCGGGCGGTACGTCGTGGATGATGAGTCCGACGCTCAGACCGAGGAAACGGTAAAGCTTGCCCATCCACTCGGAGTCACGCTTTGCGAGATAATCGTTGACCGTGACGATGTGCACGCCCTTGCCGTTGAGCGCGTTGAGATATGCCGGCAGGGTCGCGACGAGGGTCTTGCCCTCACCGGTACGCATCTCTGCGATACGTCCCTGATGGAGCACGATGCCGCCGATGAGCTGCACGCGGTAATGACGCATGCCAAGCACGCGATCCGCGCCTTCGCGCACGGTCGCAAATGCCTCCGGCAGGAGATCGTCGAGCGTTTCGCCCTTGGTCAAACGCTCCTTGAACTCCTCGGTCTTGGCGCGCAGCTGCGCGTCGGTCAGCTTGCGGTACTCGTCCTCGAGTGCATCAATCTGATCGACGATCGGGGTGATGCGTTTCAGTTCGCGGCTGGAGTAGGTTCCGAAGATTTTATCGAGAATTTTAGCCATGTATCCTAACTGCCTTTCCTGTATATTACCTTATAAAATAAGGATGCAATGCGAATTTGTCAGATGACGATTTGCCACATGATATTATATCACATAACGCATGGGTACAACAATGAATTTTTTGAAAACATTGCAAAAGTGCCGCTGTACATGACAAATTCCCGAAAAATGCTGCACGGTCAGCGCAGGATCAGGTATGCGGTGTATGCCACATAGGTGAGCGCCATGATCGCACCGACCGGACGACTCATCTTGCCGCGGCACGACGGCAGCCAGAACAACACGCTGATGACCACCAGCACCGCGCAGTCGATAATCGCCGTGGACGCGACCGTGATCGGATTGAGCACCGCAGAAATACCCAAAATGAACAGGATATTGAACAGGTTTGAGCCGATGACGTTGCCCATTGCGATGTCGTTCTCGCCCTTGCGCGCCGCAGCGAGCGAGGTGACCAGTTCGGGCAGTGAGGTACCGATCGCGACGATTGTCAGACCAATGAGCGTTTCCGACAGACCGAGCGCGCGCGCCAGACCGGTCGCACCGTCGACCGAAAGCTGTCCGCCCGCAATGATGCACACCAGACCGAGCACGATATACAGCACGATAAACGGTGTGCGCATGGGCTCTTCTTCCTTTTCCATGCCGACACGCGCGCGCAATGCCGCACGGATCTGCGCCGTCATGACCGCGGCAAAGAAAATGAGCAGTACGATGCCTTCAACGCGCGTGATATCGCTGCCGCGCGCGATCATCACGAGCAGCACGACCGCCGCGCCGAGCGAGAGCGGCCAGTCGCGCCGGATGATCTCACGGCTGACAACGAGCGGACATACGACCGCGCTGATGCCCGCGACCACGAGCAGATTAAAGATGTTCGAGCCGACTACGTTGCCGACCGCGATCTCGTTTGCGCCCTTGAGCGCCGCTGTCACACTGACCGCAAGCTCGGGAGCAGAGGTGCCGAACGCGACGATCGTCAGACCGACGAGCAGGCTCGGCACACCCAGACGACGCGCTGCCGCAGACGCACCCGCGACGAACTTGTCCGCGCCCCATACGAGCAGTGCGAAGCCGATGACGAGCAGGATGATAGATTTCATAAATACCTTTTCCTTTCTTTTTGTGCATAAAAAAAAGACTTTCTATGCACTTTCCCCAGAATATGTGCATAAAAGTCTCGCTTCTTGACAGAGCGGTCCGGATCGCGTACGATCGTCCTGACGGTACCGCCCCACGCGCGCGGCGTGAGCTACTCCCCTTTATCTTGTCCATCATACGGAATCCGTGCGGATTTGTCAAGCGTCGCGCGAAATTTTCTTTACATTTTCAAGGTTTTTCATTATACTATATGGGAACGAAAATACGATGAAGATCAATAAAGGGAGATTTTTCATGCTGGAATTTGAAG
This sequence comes from Intestinibacillus massiliensis, assembly GCA_029267335.1. Taxonomy (GTDB): domain Bacteria; phylum Bacillota; class Clostridia; order Oscillospirales; family Butyricicoccaceae; genus Intestinibacillus; species Intestinibacillus massiliensis_A. Next base: position 96,331 of record JAJUJC010000004.1, read on the forward strand.
AATACAAGGTAAAGCTTGCCGGACTCGCGCCCGAACTCGAAAAACTGCGCGGCAGTCTGGGGCTTGAGCAGGCAGGTCGCGAGGTCGAGGAGCTTGAGATGAAATCCGCGCAGCCCGGCTTCTGGGACGACCCCGAGGCAAGCCAAAAGGTCGTATCCCGCATGGGTGCGCTCAAAGGCAAGATCGAAGCCTATGCCAAGCTGTGCACGCAGCACGAGGATCTGCTTGCGCTTTGCGAAATGGCGCTCGAGGAAAACGACGACTCCATGCTCGAGGAGCTGACCGAGGGCTATCGCGAACTGGAAGAGGGTCTGGAGACCCAGCGTCTGTCCACGCTGCTGACCGGCGAATACGACGGCAACAACGCGCTCATGTCGTTCCACGCGGGCGCAGGCGGCACCGAGGCTCAGGATTGGTGCGAAATGCTGTACCGCATGTACACACGTTGGGCGGAACGTCACGGCTTCTCCTATAAGATCCTCGACTATCAGGATGGCGACGAAGCGGGTCTGAAGTCCGCAGACATCCTCATAGAGGGCGAAAATGCGTACGGCTTCCTCAAGGGCGAAAACGGCGTACACCGTCTGGTGCGTATCTCGCCGTTCGACGCGTCCGGTCGCCGCCACACCTCGTTCTCCGCGATCGAGGTCATCCCCGAGATTGAGGATACCTCCGAGGACTTCGAGATCAAGCCCGACGACTACGAAATGCAGGTGTTCCGTTCGTCCGGTGCGGGCGGTCAGCACATCAATAAGACCTCGTCCGCGGTTCGTCTGATCCACAAGGCAACCGGCATCGTGGTCTCGTGCCAGACCGAGCGTTCCCAGTTCCAGAACAAGGAGACCTGTCTGCGCATGCTGCGTTCCAAGCTCGTCGAGATCAAGGAACGCGAGCACCTCGACAAGATCTCCGACATCAAGGGCGACCAGAAAAAGATCGAATGGGGCAGCCAGATCCGCTCCTATGTGTTTATGCCCTACACGCTGGCAAAGGACACGCGCACTGCGCACGAGGAAACCAACATCAACGCGGTCATGGACGGCGACATCGACGGTTTCATCAACGCGTATCTGTCCGCGCTCGCAACCGGCAACTGGGCGACAAAATCATAATGTAACATAACTTACACGCGGCGTTCACAAAAACGCCGCGTGTTTTTCATACGGCTCGACTATGCTGATACTTGTTCCAAGACAAATTATCAAGTTGACAGGAGTTTGACCCATATGAACAGACAGCTGAAAAAAGTAGTTTTCGCGGCGTTTTGTGCCGCTTCTCTCACCCTTTCCCTCGCCGCCTGCGGCAGCACACAGAGCACCGCCGCCGCGCAGACGAGCACTGCCGCACAGAGTGACACGGCTTCCTCGAGCGACAGTGCCGCAGCGTCCGACAAGAGCGCTTCGACCGATAATGCGGCACAGAGCGAGGGCGGCACCGATGCCAACACCTCTGCGACCCCCAACGAAGACGACGCACCGTCAGGCGATCAGGGCACGCCGCCCGAACGATTCGCGGGCGGCAAACGGCACGGCGCGCCCAGCGGCGAAAAGCCGCAGTCCGATTCCGGCACGCAGACCACGACTGACGCTACGACCGCCACAACCTCCGGCTGATCCCCAAAAGCACAGCGTATCGCAGGATATGCTGTGCTTTTTTGATTGTGCACGCAGTATAGCGCTGCCTCTTGTGGGTCATACTACCGCCGGAGGGGATTTTTATGAAGAATACCGCACGCTATGCGGTGACCGGTGCGCTCGCCGGACTTGCCAACGGCTTTTTCGGTTCGGGCGGCGGGCTGTTCCTCGTGCCGCTGCTAACGCGCTGGAGCAAGCTCGAGCAGCGCCGCGCCTTTGCAACCTCGGTCGCGGTCATCCTGCCGCTGTCCACGGTATCCGTCGCGATCTACTGGATGAAGGGTGCACTCAATTTCGGCGTTGCATGGCCGTATCTGCTCGGCGGCGCGGCGGGCGGGCTCATTTCCGGACGCGTCTTTCGAAAGATCCCGCTGACACTGCTGCGCCGGGTGTTTGGCGCACTCATTTTATACGGCGGCGTGCGTGCGCTGCTTCTGCTGTAAGGAGGCGCGCATGCTTTTTGATTTTGCCGTCGGTCTGGCGACCGGCATCCTGTCCGGCTTCGGTATCGGCGGCGGTTCACTGCTGATTTTGTGGCTGACCGCAGTCGAGGGCATCCCGCAGCTGTGCGCGGGCGGCATCAACCTGTTGTACTTTCTGTGCTGCGCACCCACCGCGCTGTGGTCGCATATCCGCAACAAACTCGTCGAGGGCAAAGCGGTACTGTGGTGCGTGCTCGCCGGTCTGCCGACCTCCGTGGCCGCCTCTCTGCTCGCCGCGCGGATGGATACCGCCTGGCTGCGGCGCGGCTTTGGCGTTCTGCTACTGTATATCGGCATACGCGAACTGTTCTGCAAAAAACAAGAATGTAAAAAATGACCGCCACCTGCCGTCAGGTGCGCGGTCATTTCCGTCATGCGTTGGGGTTGTTGCGTTTCCAGTCGAGATAGCCTTGCAGAATGAGCGTTGCCGCAACTGCGTCCACGTTCTGGCGATGCTTTTTCTCCTTTTTGCCGTTTGCGCGCAGAATGTCGTGCGCTGCGACCGTGGTGCGTCGCTCGTCCCACAGCGCGACCGGCAAACCGGTGCGCGTACGCAGGTCTTCCGCGAGTGCCATGCACTTTTGCGCGCGCTCCCCCATCGTGCCGTCCATGTTCTTCGGGCAGCCCAGCACGATCTCCTCGATGCGGTTTTGTGTTGCATACTCGATCAGCTGCTCGAGCAGCTTGTCGCGGTTCCACTCTGCAAGCACCGACGGACTGCCCGCGAGCAGACCGGTCGGGTCGGACACCGAAAGTCCGGTGCGCGCGTCGCCGTAGTCAATGCCAAGAATCTTCATACATCTTCTCCTTTTATCCGTTGCTGTACAGATTATAACACGTTACAAGCTAAAATTGTATAAAAAAACGAAAAAATTAGCATTGACCGACCGTGTTGCCCATGTTATAATAATTACACCTATGCAGGTTCTTTTTTTTGCCCGTTTTTTGCAGTCTGGAAAAGCGGACAAGAATTTCTTCGGAACACTGTAAAGGGAGGCAATGTTTTCCGCACGCTAACGTGTGGAAGGAACGAATAAGGAGGTGCCGTTAATGCGCGTTAAGGTAACGCTCGCATGCACAGAGTGCAAGCAAAGAAACTACAACACGATGAAGAACAAGAAGAACGATCCCGACCGTCTTGAGATGAACAAGTACTGCAAGTTCTGCAAGAAGCATACCTTGCATCGTGAAACCAAGTAACGGAGAAAGGAAGTCGCTTCATGGCAGATCTTGAAAAGGGCAATCCCTCTGCTGAGAAGAAGCAGACGGAGAAGCCCGCCAAGGCGAAGAAGCCGTCCATTTTTGCCCGCGTCGGCAAATGGTTCCGCGAGCTGAAGGGCGAAATCCGGAAGATCGTCTGGCCGACCCGTGAGCAGACCGTCAACAATACGGTTGTCGTCATTGTGGCGATCCTTGTCGTTGGTGTCTTTATCTGGGTGCTCGATGCGATCTTCAATCTGGGCATCACAAAATTCATCAGCCACTTCTCGTAATGCAGAAAGGGGTCTTTTGAATGTCCGATACAGCAAAATGGTATGTGGTGCACACATATTCAGGCTATGAAAACAAAGTAGCCTCCTCGATTGAGAAAGCGGTCGAAAACCGTAAACTCCACGATCTCATCACCGAGGTCAATATCCCGGTTGAAAAGGTCACGGAGGTCAAGGACGGCAAGACCCGCGAGATCGAGCGTAAGCTCTTCCCCGGCTATGTCCTTGTCAAAATGATTATGACGGATGAGAGCTGGTATCTCGTCCGCAATACGCGCGGCTGCACGGGTTTTGTCGGTCCGAACTCCAATAAGCCCCTGCCGCTGACCGAGGAAGAAGTGATCAAGATGGGCGTTGAAAAGCGCCAGATCGAGATCAGCTACGCCCTCGGAGACAGCGTTCGCGTCATCGATGGTCCGCTCGTGGGCTTCATCGGCGTCGTGGACGAACTCGAGCCGGAGAAGAACAAGGTGCGTGTCGTCGTATCCATGTTCGGGCGCGAGACCCCGGTCGAGTTGGAACTCGACCAGGTAGAGACACTGGACGAATAAGCCTTGCGTCCGTGTCGGGCCGCAGCAATGCGGCTCCCCAAGCAAGGCGCGTGGGAGAACCGTTCGGCATGTCCCGCGGTTCGCCAGCCACCACATTGATTTAAGGAGGATACCTCAACCATGGCACAGAAAGTAGTAGGTTATATCAAGCTCCAGATCCCCGCAGGCAAGGCAACTCCGGCTCCTCCGGTAGGTCCTGCGCTGGGTCAGCATGGTGTTAACATCATGGCCTTCACGAAGGAATTCAACGAGCGCACCAAGAACGACGTCGGCATGATTATCCCGGTCGTCATCACGGTTTACGCTGACCGTTCCTTCTCCTTCATCACCAAGACCCCTCCGGCGGCGGTGCTGATCAAGAAGGCTTGCAAGATCGAGTCCGCATCCGCTGTTCCGAACAAGACCAAGGTCGCACAGCTGTCCAAGGCTGATCTGCAGAAGATCGCAGAGATCAAGATGCCCGACCTCAACGCCGCTTCCATCGAAGCTGCTATGAGCATGGTCGCAGGCACTGCCCGTTCCATGGGCGTCACGGTCGAGCAGTAATTGATTGCCGACCCGCCGCTGCGTCCCCTGCGGACAGCGGCGTTCAAAACCGATTTTTTTCACAGACGGCGTCCCCGCCGTCGAGTGGGAGGGTTAGGGAACGTTCCTCCGATCACCGGCAACCCGGTGCGGCGGCGTTTCTGGAATTCCCGCATTGACCACTAAAGGAGGATATTTATAGTGCGCAAGGGTAAAAAGTATGTAGACAGCGCAAAGCAGATCGACCGCTCCAAGCAGTACGATCCCGCTGAGGCGCTCGCGACCGTAGTTTCCACCGCGAAGGCGAAGTTCGACGAGACCGTCGAGCTGCACGTCAAGCTGGGCGTTGACTCCCGTCACGCTGACCAGCAGGTTCGCGGCGCGATCGTTCTGCCGCACGGCACCGGCAAGCAGGTCCGTGTGCTCGTATTCGCAAAGGGCGCGAAGGCTGCTGAGGCTGAGGCCGCAGGTGCAGATTTCGTCGGCGCTGAGGATATGGTAGAGCGCATCCAGAAGGAAAACTTCTTCGATTATGACGTTGTCATTGCAACGCCGGATATGATGGGTCTGGTTGGCCGTCTTGGTAAGGTTCTGGGTCCGAAGGGCCTGATGCCGAACCCGAAGGCGGGCACGGTTTCCATGGACGTCGCAAAGGCGGTTCAGGAGTCCAAGGCTGGTAAGATCGAGTACCGTCTCGACAAGACCAACATCATTCACTGCCCGATCGGCAAGGCGTCCTTCGGTCAGGAGAAGCTTACGGATAACTTCAACGCGCTCATGGGTGCAATCATCAAGGCGAAGCCGTCTGCCGCAAAGGGTCAGTACGTCAAGTCCTGTGTCGTTGCGTCCACGATGGGCCCCGGCGTGAAGGTCAACTCTGCAAAGCTCGCTGACTAATTCGATGCACACGGCGGCATCCGACGGATTTTTATTTTTCGTATGCCGCCTTTTTTTCGAAATGTGTTGACATTTCACTTGCTCTCTGCTATACTGAATAAGCTTGGTCAAAGACAGCAGGCTGCCGCAAGGCTTCAATGGCGTATTTCGCCGCCTGCCGAGGTCAACACAAAGTTTTCGAGCTTTTGTGCCCTTCTGTCTTTGACAGGAGGGCATTTTTATTACGATACGGAGGTGAAATACGATGCCTAACGCAAAGGTTCTGGAAGAAAAGAAGGCGCTTGTCGCTTCTCTTGTCGAAAAGATCAAGAACTCCCCGGCTGGTGTTCTGGTCGATTACAAGGGCATCAGCGTTGAGGACGATACTAAGCTCCGCCGTGAGCTGCGTAACGCCGGCGTTGAGTATGCTGTTGTCAAGAACACCATGATTCGCTTTGCTGCAAAGGAACTGGGCTTCGATGGCTTTGAGGAGCACCTGAACGGTACTACCGCAATTGCAATCAGCACGACGGACGATGTCATCGCTCCGGCAAAGATCCTGTGCGACTACGCGAAGAAGCACGAGAACTTCACGGTCAAGGTCGGTTTCCTGGAGGGAGCTGTCATTCCGGCTGCTGAAGTACACGCTCTGGCTTCTATGCCGAGCAAGGAAGTTCTTATCGCGCAGACCCTGTACTCCTTCAACTTCCCCATCATGCAGCTGGCTATTGCGCTTGACGCGATCGCTAAGAAGTCTGAGGATGGCGAAGCACTGGTCAGCACACTGGTTGCTGCCAAGGAAGAGGCTCCCGCTGCGGAGACCGCTGCCGAGTAAGTCCGTTTTATACGGAATCACGATTTAATTTAAAAAAATTGGAGGTATACTACCATGTCTAAGGTTACTGAGATTATGGAAGCTGTAAAAGAGCTCAAGGTTATCGAGCTCTCCGAGCTGGTAAAGGCTCTGGAAGAAGAATTTGGCGTTTCTGCGACTCCGGTCGCGGTCGCTGCTGCGGGTGGCGCTGGCGAAGCTGCTGCTGCTGCTGAGCAGACCGAGTTCGACGTCGTTCTGACCGACGCTGGCTCTTCTAAGATCAACGTCATCAAGGTCGTCCGTGAGATCACCGGTCTCGGCCTGAAGGAAGCGAAGGAGAAGGTCGACGGCGCTCCGCAGACCATCAAGGAAGGCGCTTCCAAGGACGACGCTGAGGCGATCAAGGCGAAGCTGGAAGAGGCTGGCGCAAAGGTCGAGCTCAAGTAAGAGTCTAAAACGGATTTCTGTTTGCAAAGCCGCGTCCATCGGGCGCGGCTTTGTTTTTTCTTTTGACAAAATATTGCGTTTTTTATGAAAAATACTTGACGCACCCGCCCTGCTATGCTATAATAAACAAGCTGCTGATATGAAGGTGTAGCCCAGTTGGTTAGAGCGCCTGCTTGACATGCAGGAGGTCGGAGGTTCAAGTCCTCTCATCTTCACCAGTTTAAAACCCCGATTTGGATTTCCAAATCGGGGTTTTGCTTTGTTTGCATAAAAAACATAGACTCATTTTATTGCTTAACGGTTGAGCAGCCAGATCGAGAAGTTGAGATATCCTGCAAACAGCGTCCACAGCAGATACGGCACGAGCAGCCACGCTGCGGGCTTGCTGATCGCTGCAAAGCGGCTGATCGTCGCAATCAACACCAGAATGAGTAGCACAAGCAGCAGGAACGCGCCCAAATAGTTTTGCATGCGGAAAAACAGCAACGGCCAGCAGAAATTGAGAAACAACTGTACTGCATACAGTGTCAGCGCAGTCTTTTTTTCTTGGGGCGCTGCATCCGATCGGAACACCAAATAAGAGGCCACGCCCATGAGAATATATAGAACAGTCCATACGATGCCAAAGAGCCACGAAGGCGGTGCGAGAGCAGGCTGCACAAGGTCCTGATATACTGACATACTATTCATGCTGAGAAAGCCTGCAAGCCCGCCTACCGCAAGCGGCAGCAGTATACTGATGATCCACCCTGCCATGATCTATCCCTTCCTTTCAGTTGCTAATACCATCCTGTCTTAGCATATGTGTTCCCGCGTTTTTCATGCGTAAGCTTTCAAGATTGTGCAAAAGCCAAGACGCATACACATCTTGGCTTTTTATCTTAATATAAGTTCTTTTTCTTGAGGAAAAACCACGCGACGATGCAGCCCGCCAGCGCGATGACCAGCGGCGCCCACCAAAACAGATTGAGCGGAATCGCGCCATCTCCGATATTCATGCCATAAAAGCTGAATATGATGTTGGGGATCGTCATAATAATGGTAATGACCGTCAGGACTTTCATGATGATGTTAAGGTTATTGGATACGACCGAAGCATAGGCGTCCATCGTGCCCGACAAGATTGACGAGTAAATTCCCGCCATCTCGATCGCCTGTCGAATCTCGATCAAACCGTCTTCGAGAATATCACGATCGTCCTCATACAGCTTGAGGATGCGTCCGCGCAGCATTTTCTCCATCGTCACTTCATTCGCCTTGAGCGAGGTGGAGAAATAGACGAGTGATTTGGACAGCCCGAGCAGTTGGATCAGCTCTTCGTTCTTCATCGAATCGTACAGACGACGCTCGATTTTGGAAAAGTTCCGCTCGATCAGGCGCAGATATTTGAGGAAACGTCCCGCAACGCGCAACAAAAGCTGAAACACAAAGCGTGTTTTGAGCGCGGTATGGATATCCTTAACGACGCCCTCCGCGATCGAACGTGTGACCGAGGTCTCCTGCAAGCAAACGGTGATGACGGCGTTCTCCACGACGATGATACCAAGCGGCAGCGTAGCAAAGATCTGTCCTCCGTTTTCGTCCCCCTCGCGCTCTACGGTCGGGATGTCGACGATCATGAGCACCTGCTCTTCTTCGACCTCCACACGTGAGCTTTCCTCCGGGTCGAGTGCTGCGCGTACAAAATCCGGCTCTACATGCAGCGTTTCGATCACATGCACAAGTTCCTCGCTTGAGGGGCGCACCATATTGATCCAGCAACCGTCCGTGATCTCATCGAGTCGCTCGATGCGGTTGCCGATGGTCTTGTAATATTCCACCATTTTATGTCCTGCCTTTCCGCGGCAGGATCACCGTGCTGCCCTGCCGCTATGTATATTTCGTTTTCGATCAATACTTCGCGGTTCCGGGCTCACAGTCTCTCACTCCTTTGTGGGTTCAAATGTTTTTCACTTCTTATTATTTTACACTAAATTTGCGCATAAAGCAACAAAATCGGTCCCGAAAAACGAAACCGATTTTGTGATACTTTCGTCAATATGTCTTACTTGCCGCGGCTGAAAATCTTGAGGATGTCATCGAATGTATCATGATCTCCACTCGGGGCAGGCTGAACCGCCGCGTCCAAAGGAGAGGTCGATACTGCCGATGCCTGTGCCACGGGAGCACCGGAAGCCATCGTCTGCCGTGCGTGCTGCTGCGTCTCTTCCTCCGCCGCGGCAGGGGTCTTATCAAAACCGGTCGCGATGACGACGACGCGGATCTCATCGTCCAGATCGTCGTCGATGGAGGCGCCGAAGATGATGTGCGCATCGGGATGTGCCGCTTCCTGCACCATGCCCGCAGCGGTTTCGATCTCGTCAAGACCGATATCAGACGAGCCAGTGATCGACAGAATGACGCCGTGTGCGGAGTCGATCGAGGTCTCGAGCAGCGGGCTGGAGATCGCCATCTTCGCCGCTTCCGCCGCCTTGTCCTTGCCTGCAGCCTTGCCGGTGCCGATGTGCGCAAAGCCCGCGCCCTTCATGACCGAGGTAACGTCTGCAAAGTCGAGGTTGATGAAGCCCGGAACGGTGATCAGCTCGGAAATGTTTGCGACCGCCTGACGGAGTACCCCGTCTGCGATGTCGAATGCATTTTTGAAGGTGATCTTCTGCTCGGAAACGAACTTGAGCCTCTCGTTCGGAATGATGACGAGCGAATCAACGTTTTCGCGCAGAGCTTCGATACCACCGAGTGCCTGCTCGATGCGTTTTTTGCCCTCAAAGTTGAACGGACGGGTGACAACACCGACCGTCAGGATGCCCATTTCTCGCGCGATCTGCGCGACAACGGGCGCGCCGCCCGTGCCGGTACCGCCACCCATGCCTGCGGTAATGAACACCATGTTCGTGCCCTCGAGTGCCTTTGCAATTTCCTCGCGGCTCTCCTCCGCTGCCTTGCGGCCGATCTCGGGGTTCGAGCCTGCGCCCTGCCCCTTGGTCAGCTTCTCACCGACCTGGATCTTGACCGTTGCCGCCGAATAGTTGAGTGCCTGCTTGTCCGTATTGATGGCGATGAATTCTACACCCTGCACGCCGCTAGAAATCATTCGGTTGACCGCATTGTTGCCGCCGCCGCCGACACCAATGACCTTGATGGTGACGACGTTGTCCATGCCCATCTCAAACTCGAAACCCATTTTGTGCCGTCCTCCGTAACATTTCACAATTATTCTTCATCGTCATCTTCGTCTGAAGATGTCGCTTGGTGCGCTTGCCCAAGGATGCGCCCGGCATCCTTACTTATCTCTTCCATTTTAACGCCTATAGGTTTTTTTTGCAATATATAATGCTGAATCTTTGCGAGATTATTGAAAATTCGTGTTCCGAAGTACACGATCGCCGCGATTGAAAAGTTCATTCCCAGCCGTGTGCCAAGGATTGTCAGCAATGCGGCGAGAATGGTATTGATAAAAAAGCCGCTGATAAACGCACGCGGATCGAAGCGATGCCGTACCTCTGCGGCAATACCGCCGAAGAGTGTGTTGCACGCCGCGAGCAGCCCCATCGCCACGAACGGCGTATATGCCGCGGGAATATTCCACGGAATGAGCAGTCCGCCGATGACACCGATGACGGCAGCGATCAAAATTCTCATCTTTCTTCTCCCTGTGTCTGGGTGTCGGTGTTCAGTTCCTTGACCGGCTTGGCATATTTGTAGTCGAGCGCGCCCTCATAGGCCTTGATTGTAATAGAGGGGGCGCGGCTGACATCACACTGGATGCCCCAGACAGCCAAAGAATCCACAACGCCCTGTCGCATGGTCAGTGCGTTATAAAGCTGATCAGGGTTGCCGATCGCACTGACCGTATACGGCGCGGAAAATCGCTTGTTGTTGACGCTCACGATCGAGCCTGCGCAGCGCACTTCGCTCGTTGCCAACATGCGCTCGCCGTTGATGGCAATCGCCTCTGCGCCCGCGTCGCGCAGCTCGTTGACCACCTTGAGCAGATCCTCGTCATGGATGACGTAATTATTTTCGTCTACTCCCGTCGTGTTTGGACGGCGTGAATCGCTCAATTTCACGATCACGCCCTGCCCCTGCACCGTGGCTTGTCCCGACAGGATCATCGTTTGCTGAAGCTGATCGGCAAGCACCTCGGCATAACCACCGCTCTTTTCTGCTTTCGCGGAGAATTCTTTGAGTTCCTCCTGATATTCGAGCAGTTGCCGTAGCAGCGCTTCGCTCTTTTCCTGCTCACTGATGAGCTGACCCTGTAGCTGATCCGCGCGTGCGCGCGCGGTATCATTTGTCAGGCCGCCCGAAGCGGTCACACTGCGAAACTGCCAGGTCAGCATGAACGTCAGCAGCATGCAGATGATTGCAATCGCAATACTTCCTTTTTTGTTCATTCTCTTCTCCTATCATGGGGATTTGAGCCGGAAGCGATCATGCTTCGGGCGGCGCGTCGGCGGCATAGTCAGGATCGGCCTGTGTATCGTCCGCCGGTTGCGCGTCGTCGGTGGTCTGTGCGTCTGCAGCAGGCTTTGCCGCGCTCTGCGCCGCATCCGCCGGCGCGGCGGGCTTGTCCGCTGCGGGTGCTGCGGTCGTGGTCTTGCCCGATGCCGCCTGCACCTCGGCAAGCGTCACAGGCCAGTAATTGGCACGCGGCGGCTGTGACAGGTCGATCACGCCGATGTCCGACGGTGACAGCTTTGTATTCACGACCTCCTGTAAAAATCGCAGCTTGCGCGCCAGATCGCCGGACGAGCCGAGCCGCACATCAAAGCGGTTTTGGTAACCGATATGCATATCTGTCAAATTGATCAGATTGATGGAACTAACATTTTGTAGCAGATTATTCTTTGTCAATGCGCCGAGTAGCGCAGCAAGCTGCTCGGCAGCGGGCCCGTCCTTTTCGCCCAGTGTCTCGCCCACCTTACGCGAACCGACTGTTACGCCGGTGACCGGCGCAAGCTTGACTGCCGCCGCGTTTTCCGCATGCTCGAGCAGCTTGCCGCTGCCGCTGATGAGATAGCAGCCGGTCTTGCCGTCCGGAATCATCGCGAACGCGGGGCTTTCGACGATCTCAACATTGAGCGTGCTCGGCAGATCGCGTGAGATCTTGACCTCTTTGATATACGGATACTCGCGCAGCAGGCGCTGCACGCCGCTTGTGCGGCCCCAGAGGAAGAGGTTGTCCCCCGTGGCGACGCCCAGTGTTTTTTCGATCTGTGCGGGCTGATAACGCGAAGTGCCCGTCACGTTGATCGTGTTGATTTTGAAAAACACCGTCATTGCGAATGCGCCCGCGCCGATGACGAGTGCGCAGCAGACCAGCCGATACAGCACGCCGCTCACGCCGCGCCGCCGGTTTTTGCGCCGCAGCCTGACCCGTCTGCTTTTTGGTTTCTTTGCCATATGCGTATTCTCCCTGTCAGCGTGCAGCTTCGAGGATGTAGCGGTAGATTTTCTCCGAGGCATCGAGCGTAGCAAGCTGTGCCGCACAGCGTCCCATTTCGGTGCGCTTATCGTCGTGCGCGAGCAGCTCACGCATCATGCCGTAGAGCTTTTCCGGCGTGCACTCGGGCTCGGTCAGCACACGGCATGCGCCTGCACGCTCCAGCGCACGCGCGTTCTTCTCCTGATGATTCTCCGCAACATAGGGCGAAGGCACCATGATCGACGGACGACCGAGCGCGCACAGTTCGCCGATCGTCGCGGCGCCTGCGCGGCACACGATAAGGTCTGCCGCCGCCATGAGATCCGCCATGTTGTAGATATACTCAACGAGCTGCAAGTTGGCGTGCTGTGTCAGGTCGCCGCCGTGCTGGCGCACGAGATCAGGCATCCACTGGAACGCCGCTGCTCCGGTTGCATGAATGTGCACATAGTCGACGGCGTCTTTGGCCTCCTGCGCGACCACGCCCGCCATATGACGGTTCATGTACAGCGCGCCCATTGAACCCCAGAACGACACGACCAGCTTACGGTCGCCCAGCCCAAGAGTCTCGCGCGCCTCCGCACGGTTTGCAAAAACGATTTCCCCGCGCACCGGTGCGCCGGTCAGATGGATGTTCGGACGGTCTCCGAGCAGCCGCCGCGCCTCCTCGAAGCATACGAGCACGCGATCCGCCTTGGGTGCGAGCATCTTGGTCACCTTGCCCGGCAGGGCGTTGACCTCGAGCAGCACGGTCGGGATGCCCATTTTCTGCGCCGCCTTGACGATGGGAAAACTCGCATAGCCGCCGCAGCCGATGACGCAATCGGGCTTTGCCTGCTCAAGCAGCTTTTTCGCCTTGCCCGTCGCGGTGAGCGCCTTTTGCGCCGCACCAAGGTTGTAAAGCACCTCTTTGGGTTTCAGACTGCGGTGCAGTCCGACAATATCCAGGGTATCGAGTGGATACCCCTCGCGCGGTACAAGCTTGGACTCGATGCCATGCGCCGTGCCCGCAAAACGGATCTGCGTGTCGGGGCGCTTGCTTTGAAAGTAGCGCGCAATCGCAAGCCCCGGATTGACATGGCCGCCTGTGCCGCCGCCAGTGATATACAGTTTCATAACAAAAAACGGACCTTTCTTAGGGTTTGTACTTAGATTGCGTGCTATTCACTGCCCGCGACCAGATACCTTGAGATATTGAGCAGCACGCCCATTTCAAATAGCTGCATGACGAGCGCCGTACCGCCGTAGCTGAAAAACGGCAGCGACGCACCCGTGACCGGAAAAATGCCCGAAACGACAAACAGGTTCATAAGCGTCTGGATGCCGAATTTCGCGGTGATACCGGTTGCGAGCAGGCAGCCGAACTTGTCGCGGGAGGAACGGGCAATATAGAAGCCCCGAAACACCAGATACGCAAACATGAGCATGATGAGCGTTGCCCCGATAAAACCCAGCTCCTCGCTGAGCGCGGAAAAGATAAAATCGTTCTGCGGCTCGGGCAGGAACAGGTGCTTTTGTCTGCCCTGTCCCAGTCCCAGCCCCCACAGTCCGCCCGAACCAATCGAAATTGCGCTCATCGCACCCTGCCAACCGTCCCCGCGGAAATCAACCCACGGATCGAGCCAGACCAGAATGCGTTGCATCGCATAGGGCTTAATATGCACATATCCGAAAATTGCGACCGGTGCTGCAATGAGAATGGGGATGAAATACCACAGCCGCATACCACCGACATACAGCATAACGAAGCCGATGAGGAACATGATCATGGTCGCGGACATATGCGGCTCGAGAAACAGCAGCCCCGCGACGAGCACGAGCACCAGTCCGTAAGGCTTGACCAGCCCCTTGAACGTGCGAATGCTTTTCTGGTCGCGCGCAATGTAGTATGCAAAGGAAATGATGATGGCAATTTTCATGATCTCCGACGGCTGAAAGGAGATCAGATCTCCAATGCCGAGCCAGCGTGTCGCGCCCTTTCGTGTTTGCCCGATAAACGGGACAACGGCAAGCATCGCGAGCGATACGAGAAAGATCGGCTTTTGAAATTTCGCATAGATATGGTAATTAATCTGTGAGGTAAGCAGCATGACCACGATGCCGAGCACCGCGAAGATGCCCTGACGGGTAACGTAATACAGACCGTTATTGTTATAGTAGATCGCGTTGGAATAGCTCGCGGTAAAGAGCGCGAGCAGTCCGGTCGCCAGCAGCATGAGCACCATGAGCAGCAGCGGGCCGTCCATCGGTCTGCGGCGCGCGCGCTCACGCGGCGGCTCGCGTTCCAAAAGTTGTCGGGACATCGTCGGCACGGGGAAGCTCCTTCCTTGTCGTTTACGGCAGCATGGGCAGGCGCGGCTGCACCGCAAGCCAGCTCAGCGCACACAGCGCAGCCGTGATCAGCGTGAACACGATCACGATTTTCTTTTCGCCCCAGCCCGACATTTCCAAATGATGATGGAACGGCGCCATTTTGAATACGCGCTTGCCATGGCTGAGCTTGAAATAGGTGACCTGAATGATAACAGAGAGTGTTTCCCAGATGTAAATAATACCAACCGGAATCAAAATGAGCGGCATGTCGCATGCAAACGCCAGACCTGCCACCGCGCCGCCGAGAAACAGCGAGCCGGTATCGCCCATAAACACCTTTGCGGGATTGAAATTGAAGAGCAGAAACGCGACGAGCGCGCCCGCGAGCGCACCCGCGAATAGCACGACGCCCGCATTCTGCATGCGCATGCCGACGCACGCGAAGAACAGCGCGACCGGCAGCGTCACACCTGCTGCAAGACCGTCGATGCCGTCAGTCAGATTGACCGCGTTATCCGCACCGACGATGATAAACGCCGCGAGGATGATATAGACGATCCACGGCACGGTAAAGCTCACACCGAAAAACGGCACCCAAATTGCGGTATCCACATCGCCTGTGATGCGCAAAACTGTAATAAAAACGGCAGCTACTACAATTTGTAATATGAGCTTTTGTGTGGGGGGCAGTCCGGCGTTCTGCTTCTTCTTGATTTTCGCAAGGTCGTCGACCATGCCGACCAAACCGTACGCGAGCGCCAGTCCGAGCAGGATGATGCCGGCCGCGCCGACCGCCCAGGCTTCCGCCCAGCCACCGTTCGTCGCGCGCAGATAGCACATGCCCGCGAGCACCGCGACCGTAATGCCGGCCATGAACATGATACCACCCATCGTGGGAATATTTTGCTTATTCATGTGCCATTTCGGCCCGATCTCAAGAATTTTCTGTCCAAACTTCATTTTGCGCAGCCAGTGAATGACCGGCTTCGCGAGCACGACCGTCACGATAAACGCAACGAGCAATGCCATCCCTAGTATTCCTGTCATTTATCCTTCTTCCCCCGTGAACAGCGCGAGCGCGCGCTCCATTTTCATGCCGCGGCTGCCCTTGAAGAGCAGCGCGTCACCGGGCTGTGCGTCCGCGCGCAGCGCATCGGCAAGTGCCTCATGTGTGTCAAAACAGCGGATGTGTTCTTCCGGCATGCCCGCAGCAAGCGCGCCCTCGCGCATGTGCTCGCTGCCCGCGCCGTACAGATAGAGCGCGTCGGCATAGCGTGCGGCGGCCTTGCCTGCGCGGCGGTGTCCCTCGGCGGCGTAATCGCCCAACTCGAGCATGCCGCCGAGCACCGCAAAGCGGCGACCCTTGCAGCGCAGCTCGGAAAACGCCTGCAACGCAGCTTCGACCGCGTCGGGCGAGGCGTTGTAGCAATCGGCAAAGAGCAGATAGCCGTTTTTCTCATAGGTGTTCTGGCGCAGACCGTCGGGCTTGTAGTCCGCCAGTCCCGCAACGATGTCGCACGGCTCTTCCTCGAACTCGAGCGCGACCGCAGTCGCCGCGAGCGCGTTGAGCACGTTGTGCCGTCCCGCGACACACAGATGCGCGCGGATGGTCTCCCCTACCGGAATCTGACGGCATTCCCACAGCTTGCGATTGCGAATTTCAAAGCGTACAATCTCGCCCTCATTGACGATGTCCTCGGCGGTCAGATCGCAGTTCGGGTTCTCGATGCCATAGTAGATGGTGCGGCAGGGCAGCGTTCCGCGCTTTTCCCACAAAAGCGGCTCGTCGCCGCACAGGATCGCGACGCCGCCGGGCTGCAGGCCCTCAAGAATTTCAAGCTTTGCCTGACAGATGCCCTCGCGCGAGCCGAGGAACTCGATGTGTGAGGTGCCGATCGTTGTGATGACCGCGAGGTTGGGGCGCGCCGCCCGCGTCATACGCGACAGCTCGCCAAAGTGATTCATACCCATTTCGAGCACCGCCGCCTGTGTATGACGTTCAATGCGCAGCGCCGTCTGCGGCATGCCGATCTCGTTGTTCAGGTTGCCCTCGGTCTTGAGCGTGTCGCAGTGCTGTGCGAGCACGGACGCGATCATCTCCTTGGTCGTGGTCTTGCCGACCGAGCCGGTCACGCCGACGACCTTCGCGGGCATGCCCGCGCGGTAACCGCCTGCGAGATCGAGCAGCGCCTGACGGGTATCCGCCACGCGGATAGACGGTACAGCGTATGCGCCGTCGCGGTGAGTCAGAATCGCGGACGCACCGTTTGTGACTGCCTTGTCAATAAAATCATGTCCGTCAAACTTGTCTCCGACGAGCGGAATGAACAGACAGCCCTCCCCCACATCACGTGAATCGGTCGACACGCGCGTGATCTCAAGTGCACCGTCTCCTTGCAGCCTTCCCTGTGTCCAGAGCGCCGCCTGTTCCAATTTAAAATGTTCCATGTCTTTTCAGCATCCTATTTTTCTTATTTGGCGAAATACTGTGCGATCTCTTCCCGCTCATCAAGGTGATACTTGACGTGGTTGATCTCCTGATAGGTCTCGTGTCCCTTGCCCATAAAGACGAGCGTATCGTCCTTCTGCGCATGTGCAAGCGCCCAGCGTATCGCTTCGCGGCGATCACAGATGACCTCACGCGGCGTTTTGGAGTCTCGCATACCCTCCAGAATGTCGTCAATGATTGCTTCCGGCTGCTCCGTGCGCGGGTTATCCGAGGTCACGATGCAGAAATCCGCAAGCTGCGCTGCGATCGCACCCATTTTGGGGCGCTTGGTGCGGTCGCGGTCGCCGCCGCAGCCAAAGATCGCGACCACGCGCCCCTTGGAGAAGCCGCGCACGGCTTTGAGGATGTTTTCCACGCCGTCGGGCGAGTGCGCGTAGTCAATGAGTACGGTGTAATCTGTCGGGGTCGGCACGACCTCGGCGCGCCCCTTGACGCCGTGTGCGTCACCGAGCGCGAGTGCCGCGCGCTCGAGCGGAATATCGAGCGCGACCGCGCAGCCGAGGGCGCACAGCGCATTGTGCACCGAGAACATGCCCGGGATGCCCAAATGCACGCGGGCAAGCGAGCCTTCGGTCGCGCAGATGAAGTCCACGCCGTCCGCGTGAAGCTGCAAATTCTTTGCCGACAGGCTGGCGGCATCGGACTGCGCCGAGAAGGTCAATACCGGGCACTGGGCGTCCGCGACCATTTTATCCGCAACCGGATCGTCGAGGTTGATGACGCCCTTGCGGCACATGGAGAACAGGATCGCCTTTGCCTTGCGGTATTCCTCCATTGTTTTGTGAAAGTCGAGATGATCCTGCGTCAGGTTGGTGAACGCGCCGACCGCAAACGGAATGCCGCGCACACGGTCGAGCACGAGCGAGTGAGACGATACCTCCATGATCACATGGGTGCAGCCCGCGTCCCGCATGCGCGCAAACAGCGCGTGCAGTTCGTACGATTCGGGCGTGGTGCGCTCAGTCTCGATGACCTCATCACCGATAAGGTTCTGGTTCGTGCCGATCAGACCCACCTTGTGTCCCTGCGCCTCAAGAATGTGCTTAACGAGATAGGTGGTCGTCGTTTTGCCGTTCGTGCCGGTCACGCCGATCATGGTCATCGCGTGCGCCGGATGTCCGAAGCGGTTCGCGGCGATATCTGCGAGCGCGGCGCGGCTGTTTGCCACAAGCACCGCAGGCACGCCCGCGGGTGCTTCCTCGCACACGATCGCGGCTGCGCCCTGCGCAAGCGCCTTGTCGATATATTGATGTCCGTCGGTCGCGTAGCCGCGGATCGCGACGAAGAGATCGCCGGGCTGCACCGCGCGCGAATCATAGCGCACCTCGTGCACCTCGAGCCCGGAATCGATACCGCGATACTCGGCTGCAACGCCCTGCAAAAGCTCCTGCAATTTCATGGATGAATTCCTCTCTTTCCTTGTGCCGTTTCCATTCCGTCCTGCGGCATACTCTTTATTTTTTACACTAAACTCAGTCGCCGATATTGGCGCTGTTGGAAAATTCTACGGTGACGACCGTGCCCACGCCGACCTTGGTGCCGGCGACCGGACTTTGCTTTGCAGCGTTCGTCATATAGCCGGTCTGCTTGGTCGCGATACCGGTGCGCTTCATATACAGTCCCGCGCTTTGCAGACGGTCGAGCGCCTCCGCCGGAGACAGCCCGCGCACATCGGGTACGGAACGCTGTTCGCTCGACTTTGCGCCGCCGAGATAAACGACCGCACGCGCGGAGACTGGTACCTTTGCGCCCGAGGACGGTACCTGATCGGTGACCTTGTCGCCGCTTCCCACGAGCTTATATTCCATGCCCGCTTCCTTGAGCAGTTTTTCCGCTTCCTCGGCGGTCTTGCCGACAAGCGTCGGGGTCGTGATTTCGCGGCGATCCGCTTCTTCCTCGCTGTAGACCGCTTCCACGCCGAGATAGGGCAGCGCATCACTCATAACACGCGCGACGACCGGTGCCGCGACCGCACCGCCGCCATGCACCGCAGACTGCGGCAGATCGGACACCGCGACGAGCACGATAATCTCGGGATCGTCCATCGGCGCAACGCCGATGAAAGACGCGGTGTAGCGATCCTCCGCATCACCCGGCTGCTTCTGGATCTCCGAGGTTGCGGTCTTGCCGCCGACCCGATACCCTGCCACATAGGCGTTTGCGCCCGTACCGCCCGAAACGACCTGCTCCATCGCCTGCCGCATAAACGCGGAGGTATCCTCGGACACGACCTGACGCACAACGTTCGTACCAATCGTCTGCTTGACGTTGCCCTCGCTGTCGAGCACTTCCTTGACCATGTGCGGGGTCTTGAGTTTGCCGTCGTCCACGATTGCGTCGACCATCATGAGCATCTGCATCGGCGTGACCTGAAAGCGCTGTCCGAACGACGATACCGCAAGGTTCGAGGGGGTCTCGGTCAGCGACTTCTGCGTGAAGTATAGCGAGTTATTCGACGCCTCGCCGGGCAGGTCGATACCGGTCTTTTTGTTCAGTCCGAACGCGTCGAAATATTCATAGAAATTTGCCGGTCCGTTCTTGAAGGCAATTTGCATCATCGCAACGTTGCACGAGTTCATGAGCGTATGCATTAGATCCTCATCGCCGTGACCCGCGGTCTTCCAGCACTTGATGGGTTTGCCCCAGCCCGCGACCTTGAGCGAGCCACCGCAAAAGAAGTGATCGGACTGACTGACCGCCTGCGTTTCGACCGCGGACGCAACGTTCATGAGTTTGAACGTCGAGCCAGGCTCGTAGGTATCGGTGATGATCTTATTCTTCCACATCTTATACAGCTCGTTTGCACGCTCCTTGGTCAGCAGATCCACGAGCTTTTCGTTCTGCTTATCGCTGTCGCTCAGATTCTGTGCGCCGCCCTCCTTGAGATAGGCTTCACTGATCGCAGCGGACACACCCTCGGCGGTCATCGCCTTGTTGATGTTGCTTTGCAGCTCGCCAAGCAGCTTCTCCGAGGTGATCTGCCGCGGCTGATTGAGGTCGAAGTCCGGCTTGTTCGCCATCGCAAGGATCTCGCCGGTCTTGACGTTCATGACGATGCCCGAAACGCCGCCGCGCGCCTGCGGATTGTCCTCCATCGCGGTCTCGAGATTTTTTTCGAGGAAATGCTGTACTGCCTCATCGATCGTCAGCACCACACTGCCGCCGTTTTCCGCCGTGATGTACTGCTCATACTCAAACGGCATGTCGCCGCCCTGCGCGTTGCGCGCCTGCACGACACGCCCCGCCGCGCCGCGCAGCACATCGTCG
The DNA here is from genome assembly GCA_029267335.1 of Intestinibacillus massiliensis. Lineage (GTDB taxonomy): Bacteria > Bacillota > Clostridia > Oscillospirales > Butyricicoccaceae > Intestinibacillus > Intestinibacillus massiliensis_A. The sequence continues at coordinate 116,664 of JAJUJC010000004.1, forward strand.
TATTGCGACTCGATGCCCCATGTGCCCTTGCCGTCGTCATCGACAAAACCGATGACCTGCGAAGCGAAGCTGCCGTAGGGATAATAGCGCTTGCTGTCCGGCTCGGTCGTCACGCCTGCGGCGCACTTTGCCGCACTGAGCGCCTCCTTGAGCGTCTTTAAAGTATCCTGCTCGACGCCTTTTTTGATGATCTCATAGCTGGACTTTTTCTGTACCTTTTTGAGTACCTTGTCATAGTCGAGGTCAAGCTGTTCCGCGAGGATCTTCGCGAGCTTTTGCTGCTGTTCCTCCTTGGTGACCTCCCCTTTTTTGATGACGTTTGCATCGAGCACAGTTTTCGGGCTGATGACGACCATTTCCGTGCCCGCGGACACAGCAAGCTCCTTCATGTTGCGGTCGTAGATCGTGCCGCGCTTGGGGGTGACGACGGTATCGCGCGTTTGCAGCGTCGTCGCCTGTTCCTGATAGAATTCATGTTGGATGACCTGCATATAGAACAGCCGAACCGCGACCATCGAAAAGCCCAGACCGGCCATCAGCGCAATCATGATACGGATGCGCTTTTTCATGCTGCTGTTCGGACCCTTAATGGGCATAGATTGCTTCCTCCTGCTCGCGTTTTGCGGACTGCGCGCCGCATGACGGAAAAGAGGGAGTCAGAAATGTCTCCACCTCTCACTCCCGCTTTCTGTATATCTTATTCTGGATGTCAGCCGAGATATTCCAAGATCGCATTGAAGCTCTTGACCAGCCCGGAGATCGCGCCGTGCAGGCTGCCGTTCTGCCGAGAGACTTCGATACGGTCCGGATTCGCCATCTCGATGTACTCGATCTGATTTACGTCCATTTTGACCATACCAAGCTTGTTTTGCGCATACTGCTCGATATAACTCAGGCTCAGGGTGCGATCCTGCTGTGCCTTGAGCGAAACATATTCGCTGCTCAGCGTTTCGACCTGTCCCTCCTTCTGGGATACCTCGCGGGTCAGGCGGGTCAGAGTCATCTGACTATAGAGGATCGCGCCGGCGATCGACAGCACCAACGCAACGCACAAAAGCTGCTGTGCGCGCGCCGCGCCCATATGACGTTTTGTCCGCGGTCGTACAACGCGCAGGGGCTGTGACTGCACCTGCTGTACGGCTGCATGTTCCTCCCGATACGCGACGCTTTCGCGAGATGCACGCGGCTTCCTTGCCAATGGTATCCCCCCTCCTCAAGCGATGTGGTTAAACTTCAGTGGTCGATGCCAGCTTTTCACATACGCGCAGCTTGGCGCTGCGGGCGCGCGGGTTCGTGGTCAGTTCGCTGTCGTCCGGCACGATGGGCTTGCGCGTGACGATTTTGATGCTCGGCTTTTTTCCGCACACGCACACCGGGAAATCGCGCGGGCAGGTACACCCTTGTGCCGCGTGCTGAAACGCATTTTTGACGATACGGTCTTCGAGCGAGTGAAAGGTGATGACCGCAAGTCTCCCCCCCGGGGACAGGCAGTCAATCGCCTTTTCCATCGCCTCGCGCACCGCGCCGAGTTCATCGTTGACCGCGATACGGATCGCCTGAAACGATCGTTTTGCGGGATGTTGCTTTTCTCTCAGCGCCTTTGCGGGCATTGCGCTGCGGATTACCGATACTAGCTCGAGTGTTGTCTCGATGGGCTTGTCCGCACGCACACGCTCGATCGCCGCCGCGATGAGGGGCGCATACCGTTCCTCTCCGTATTCAAAGAGGATCTTGCGGATGTCTTCGCGGCTCCAGTGGTTGACGACGTCAAAGGCGGTCAATCCCTGCTGCCGGTCCATACGCATATCGAGCGGTGCGTCCTGCATGTAGGAAAAGCCGCGTTCAGCATGGTCGAGCTGCGGCGAGGAAACGCCGAGATCGAACAGGATGCCGTCCGCCGCGGTAAAACCGTTTGCCGCAAGCACGCTGTCGAGCGCACGAAAATCGCTTTTGTTGAGACTGACCCGTGTAGCGACCGATGCAAGGCGCGTGCGCGCGTTTTCGAGCGCTTCGTCGTCACGGTCGATGCACAGCAGCTTGCCGGCGTCCGACAGGTGCTGCGCAATATGCAGCGAGTGTCCCGCGCCGCCGAGCGTCGCGTCGATGTACACCCCGTTTGGCTTGATTTCGAGTGCGTCCAGACACTCTTGCAGCAGGATCGACTCATGCTGGAATTCCATATTGCCTGTCCTGCCTTTCTGTACTGTTAAAAACCGATGTCCTCCATCGCCTGCGCGACGTTTTCGGTCGTGATGTTGCCGTTATATTCGTCCCAGCGCGCGCTGTCCCAGATCTCCGCGCGACCGGAAACGCCGATGATGGCGACCTCCTTTTGCAGACCGGCATAGGCACGCAGGTTTGCGGGAAGCAACACGCGTCCTTGGCTGTCCAGTTCGGAGTCCGCAGCGGCGGAAAAGAAAAAACGCTGCAGATCGCGGGACTTGCTCATGGGCAGCGCGCGGATCTTGTCTTCGAGCACACGCCAACCGTCCATCGGATAGACAAACAGGCAGCCGTCCAGCCCTTTTGTGACCACAAAGTGCTCGCCCAGTTCTTCGCGTAGCTTTGCAGGGACAATGACGCGGCCCTTGGCGTCGATCGCATGCCGATATTCGCCTTTCACAGCCGTCCCCTCCGTCCCGCTTGTGCGCACGGATGCAACACTTTGCACCACTTTCCACCACTCTGTTTTTATTATACTGTAGCTGGTTTTTGATTGCAAGCAATTCTTCAATTTTCTTGTGCAAAAAAACGCCTTTTTTTTGCATTATTCACAAGTTTTCCGGATTTTCAAACGCTTGTTCTTATTTTTGTCCATTTCTCTTTATTCCTTTTGTTGGAAGTTTTATGCAAAAAAAAGCCGGAGGTTTGCACCTCCGGACGATGATCGCTTACTTTGCGGCAGATTTGAACCGTGCACGGGCGTTCTTCACTTCTTCCAGTGAGAGCGCGACCGCTTCCTCCGCGCGCTTGAGGGTGTCTTCGCAGTATTCGTTTGCCACGCGGCGCAGTTCGCGTGCCTGGATCTCCGCATTACCGAGGATCTCCTTGGCTTTGCGGCGCGCCGCCTGCACGATCTCGGCTTCGCTGACCTGAATGCGCGCGGTTTCCTCCGCCTGTTTGCGGATGGCTTCCGCCTCACGCTTGCCCGCAGCGACCAGATCGTTGCGCTTATCCACAATATCCTTCGCCATGCGAAGTTCACTGGGCAGAGTCGTGCGCAGTTCATCGAGCAGGTCCAGTGCACGGTCGCGCTCAATGACGCACTTTTCGCCGCCGAGCGGCATCGCCCACGCATCCTGCACCATATTGTACAGACTGTTTACGATTTCTTCTAGCTGTGCCATTTGTCATCATCCTTTCTCATGCGTGCGGCGATCTCTTCCTCCAGTTCGGGCGGCACAAAATCCCTGATGCTTCCGCCGTGGCATGCGATGTCTTTCACCATTGAGGAGCTGAGGAACATGTGCTGCGCGCTCGTCATCAGGAACACCGTGTCGATCTCGGGGTTGAGCTTGCGGTTGCCGAGTGCGAGCTGAAATTCATACTCAAAATCCGATACCGCGCGCAGTCCTTTGACGATCGCGCATGCATTCTTACGCCGTGCATACTCTGCAAGCAGGTCGTCCGTGCCGTCGATCTCGACGTTCGACAGATGCGTGGTCGTGCGGCGCAGGAATTCCATGCGCTCCTCGCAGGAAAAGCTCGGGCGCTTTGCGCCGTTGTGCATGACCGCCACGATCAGGCGGTCGAACAGCTTTGAGGCGCGTTCGACCACGTCGAGATGCCCCAGGGTGACCGGGTCGAAGCTGCCCGGATAGATTCCAATTCTCATATACGTTCCAATTACGTCTCTTCCGCCGGGTGCAGCAGCGTAATGAGGATGCCCCCGTAACGGTACTCTTTACCGCGAGAAAAACCGGTTTCCCATTTGTCTTCCACGGCGCTTTCGCATATTATTATACCATCAGACGACAAAATGTCAAACCTTTCTATGGCGTGGAGCGCATTTTCCAGAAGTCTCCCGCCATAGGGTGGATCGAGGAAGATCATGTCGTAACTGTGGGGCTTTACCTGCGCGAGAAACGCGGGAAAATCGCCTCCGTGCACCTTTGCACGATCCTCCACGCGCGCACCGCGCAGGTTTTTCTCGATGATCGCACGCGCGCTCTTGTCCATATCGACAAAATCCGCGTGTGCCGCGCCGCGCGACAGCGCCTCGATGCCGAGCTGCCCCGTGCCTGCGAACAGATCGAGCACGCGCGCACCGCGGCAGCGCATCTGGATGATATTGAACACCGATTCCTTGACGCGGTCGGTCGTCGGACGGGTTTTCATGCCGGGCACGGGCAAAAGCTGCTTACCGCGCGCGGTGCCGGAAATCACTCGCATATCGTCACTCCTCCTTGTGAAAAAACGCATAGACCGCGTCTGCGACCTGTGCCGGCACGACCAGACGCAGTTGCTCCGGACTTGCCTGTCGAATATTCTCAATGCTCTTAAAGTGCTTGAGCAGCTCCGCACGCCGCTTATCGCCCACGCCCTCGATCTTGTCGAGCGTCGAGCCACGCACGGTCTTGCCCGTCAGCTTTCGGTTATAGGTGATTGCGAAGCGGTGCACCTCCTCCTGCATGCGTCCGATGAGCGCAAACACCGCGGGCACGGTCGAAATGCCAAACTCCCGTCCGTCGGGCGCGACCAGACCGCGCGTGCGATGGTGATCGTCCTTGACCATGCCGAAGCACGGCGTCGTCAGACCGAAGCTGTTCAGCACCTCTTTTGCAATGCGCACATGTCCCAAGCCGCCGTCGATCAGGAACGCATCGGGCAGGGGTGCGAACTTTTCGTCGCCGTCGACATAGCGCTGCACGCGGCGTGTGAGCATTTCGCGCATGGAGGCGTAGTCGTCCTGTCCCTGCGCCGCGACCTCGATCTTGAATTTGCGGTAGCGGCTCTTCTTGGGCTGCGCGTTTTCAAACACGATCATCGAACCGACCGTGCCTTCGCCCGCAAAGTTGGAAATATCGTATGCTTCGAGCAGTACGGGCGGCGTATCCAGTCCGATCATACCTTGCAGCAGTTCGAGCGACTTGAGCCGCCGCTCCTGTCCGGTCTCAATGCGCGCGATCTCCTCCGCCGCATTTTTCTCCGCGAGCCGCACGAGATCGTGCCGTTTGCCGCGCTGTGGCACGGCAAGCTCGACCTTGCGCGCCGCGATCGACGCGAGAAACTCCGCCACCGCGTCGCTGTCCTCAATGTCCGCGGAAAGCAGCACTGTGCGCGGTACTGCCTGCCGCAGCGCATAATACTGCTTGAGGAAATCCCCCAGCACCTCGCCCGCATCCGCCTGTGTCACGCCGTCGATGACCGTGTAATCCTTGTCCTGCAGGCTGCCGCCCAGATAGTGCAGCGCGACGACGCAGCCGCGCGTCTGCCCCTGTACGAACGCGAGCACATCCAAATCCGCAAAGCTGCCCGCGACCACCTTTTGCCGTTCCCCGAGCGTCTGCACCGCGCGCAAGCGGTCGCGCAGCATCGCCGCACGCTCGAATTGCAGCGCTTCGGAGGCTTCGAGCATCGCGGCTTCGACCTCGCGCGCAAGCCCCTTGAAGTTGCCCTCGAGCAGCGCGGTCGCCTGCGCGACGAGATCGGCATATTCCTCGGGCGATACCTTGCCCGTGCACGGTGCAACGCACCGCCCCATGTGCAGGTACAGACAAGGGCGTTCCCTGCCGATGTCGCGCGGGAAGCGTCGACGGCAGGTCTTGAGTTTGAGCGCTTCGCTGATCGTGTCGATCGCCTGCCGCGCGGCGCGGCGGCTGGAATACGGCCCGAAATAGCGGTCTGCGTCTGCGACCGGTTTCGCGACGATGGTAAATTCCGGATACGGCTGCGAAGTCGTCACGCGGATATACGGATAACCCTTGTCATCCTTTAACAAAATATTGTACTTTGGTTTGTACTTTTTGATCATCGAATTTTCGAGTACGAGCGCTTCAAACTCGGATTCGGTGACGATGATGTCGAAGTCGTTGATCTGTGAGACCATGCGGCGGGTCTTGGGCGTCATGCCCGCGGGGCTTTGAAAATAGCTTGTGACACGGTTTTTGAGTGCCTTCGCCTTGCCGACGTAGATGACCTGCCCCGCCGCGTTTTTCATGATATACACGCCCGGCTCATAGGGCAGACTGAGCACGCGCGCCTTGAGTTCTTCGTAGCTGGGCATGTGCACCCTCCATTACGACAAAAAGCACCGCTTATTCGGCGGTGCTTTCGTGTGTTCCCGGTAAATTAGTCGGTAAAGTTGGACGTAATCAGCTCGACCAGCGCGCCAACTGCCTCTTCCTCGTCCGGACCGTCCGCGATCAGGTTGATCGTGGTGCCCTTGGTGATACCGAGGGACAGGATACCGAGCAGGCTCTTCGCGTTCACGCGGCGCTCTTCCTTTTCAACCAGGATCGTGCTCTTGAATTCGTTTGCTTTCTGGATGAAGAAAGTTGCCGGTCTTGCATACAGACCTACCTGATTGGTTACCTGCACTTCTTTAGAAAACATATCTGCATCGCTCCTATAACTCTAATTCATTACAGTTTAATATGCATATAGAATACCTTTTTTTTGGCGGTTCGTCAATAGTGATTTTGGGACTGGCTCGGCGTTAAGCGAAAAAAATCGACCAAAAAACCGTCTTTTTTCTGCCACAATGCTATATTACACACTTTTTCAGTGTTGCCGCAGATTCTTTCTGTTGATTTTGCCCTATTTGAATTCCACAACCGTAACGCCCATTTCGCCCTCACCATAGCGTCCGTTGCGCACGCTTTTGATGCGTTTCATGGGTTTCAGATGCTGCTGCACCGCGGCGCGCAGCACGCCCGTGCCCTTGCCGTGGATGATGGTCGCCTGCGGCAGGCCCGCCATGAGCGCGGTGGAAATAAACTGGTCGACCTCCATGAGCGCCTCGTCCGCACTCATGCCGCGCACATCCAGTTCGGACGGCACGGATTGCAGCCGAAGTTCGCGCACGCTGCCCGAACCCGGACGGAAGGTCTTTTGCTTGGGCTTTTCGGGTGCTTTGACGAGCCGGATCTCGTCCTGCTTGACCGTCATCTTCATGATGCCCGCCTGCACCTGTACGTTGCCGTCCTTGTCGGGCGCGGTCAGCACGGTGGCGGAGATGTTCGACACATTGAGCAGCTGCACCTCGTCCCCGGGCTTGACGCGCGCAGCTTCTTCAGGTGCGACCGTGCGCTTTTCGCGCTTTTTGCGGTTCTGCGTTTCGGTTTCCGTGATGATCCCGCGCAGGGCGGCGCGTGCCGCCGCGAGATTTTCGCTTGCGGGATCGGCGGTCGCCTTCTTTTTGAGCGCATCCAGTTCCCCGAACACGGTCTCCGCCGTCATGCGCGCGTCCTTGAGGATGGCGTCCGCCTGATCGCGTGCACGCTGCAAGAGCTGATCGGCCTTGTCCTCGGTCTGATCCTTGAGCGACAGCGCCTTGTCCTTTTCGCTCTGTGCGGCGCGGCGCAGACGCTCGGTCTCCGCCTTGTACTGCTCCATCTGGCGGCGTTCCTTTTCAAGCTGGGCCAAAACGTCCTCAAAGCGTGTCGTTTCGGACGAAAGCTGATCCTTTGCGCGCTCGATAATGGTCGGCTGAAGCCCCAGTCGCGCCGCGATGGCAAAGGCGTTCGACTTGCCTGGAATACCGGTCAGCAGGCGGTAGGTCGGCTGCAGCGAGCGCACATCGAACTCACACGATGCATTTTCCACACCGTCGGTCGTCAGCGCGAACGTTTTCAGCTCGGAATAGTGCGTCGTTGCGGCGACACACGCGCCCATCTGACGCGCATAACCGATGATCGCGACCGCGAGCGCCGCGCCCTCGACCGGGTCGGTGCCCGCGCCCAGTTCGTCAAACAGCACGAGATCGCCCGCGCCCGCGCACTCTGCGATGGACACGATGGTTTTCATGTGCGACGAAAAGGTCGACAGGCTCTGCTCAATGGACTGCTCATCACCGATGTCCGCGTAAATATTTTCAAAGAGTGACACCTCGGACAGCTCGCTTGCGGGCAAATGCAGACCGGAGGCCGCCATCAGACTGAGCAGTCCGAGTGTTTTGAGAGACACGGTCTTGCCACCCGTATTCGGGCCGGTGATGACGAGCGTGTCATACGTCCCACCGAGCGCGATGTCAATCGGCACCGCCTTTTTCTGGTCGAGCAGCGGATGACGCGCGCGCACAAGCTTGACCCCGCCCGCTTCGCAGAAAATCGGTGCACTTGCGTTCAGCTTGTAAGACAGCTTTGCGCGGGCGAAGATAAAGTCGAGCGTAGTCAGCATGTCATAATCCTGCCGGAGGACACCGCCGATCGCTGCGACCTTGGAGGACAGATCGTACAAAATGCGCTCGATCTCCTGCTCCTCGCGCCCTTCGAGCACCTTTAACTGGTTGTTGATCTCGACAACCTGCGCAGGCTCGACGAACAGCGTCGCGCCGGTCGACGAGGTATCGTGCACGAGACCGGGCACGTCGCCGCGGTGCTCGGATTTGACAGGCACGACGTAGCGGCCGCCGCGCTGCGTGACGATCGACTCCTGTAAGTATTTTGCGCGCTCTCCCGAGATCATGCGGCTGAGCACCTCGCGCACCTTGCTCGATACGCGGCGCATCTCCCGCCGGATGGACAGCAGCTCGGGCGATGCGCCGTCTGCGATTTCCTCTTCGCTGACGATGCAGTTTGTGATCTCCTCCTCGAGCGCGCGGTTGCCGGTTAGCAGCGTAAACAGGGGCGACAGCGAGGTCTTGCCCTCCTGCTCCGCGACATAGCCCTGCGCCTGCCGCGACGCGCGCAGCAAGCCCGCCACGCCGAGCAGCTCGCGCGGGTTGAGCACGCCGCTGATCTCCGCGCGCGCGACCGAGCCAAGTACGTTCTTGACCCCCGAAAACGACGGCGAGCCGTGCACCTGCATCATATTTTTCGCGTCGGTCGTCTGCTGCATCCACAGCGCAGCTTCCTCGCGGTCGGTGATCGGGCGCAGGGCAAGGCACAGTTCTTTCCCACGCTCGGATACCGCTTCGCTTGCGAGCAGGTCGAGCACGGTGAAGTATTCCAGTGTCTTGAGGGATTTTTCTCCTAATTTATTCATGGTTTCTTTCTCCTGTGGTTGCGATGATCGCGTGTGTTCAGCGTCCCGGGGCGGGCGCGAGCAGCGAATGATAGAACGTCAGGCTGTCAAAGCCGCGATCCGCATTCAGCAGTGCGTAGCGTTCACAGATTTCCCCAAGCTGCACGAGCGACTGTGCCCCCAGTGTAAACGAGAACACGCGTTTTAGCTCACATGCTACAATATGCCGCATGGCGGCAAGCGTTCCCGGTGCGAGTGTGATCCAGCCGCCGCCGAGCCGGCGCGCGCAGTCCGGACAGACCGCCACGCCCTCGCGTACGGAAAACAGCGCGCCCTCGTCGAGCACGCTGCCGCACGCGCCGCACGCATCGAGCCGCGGGGCAAAGCCCGCATCCGCAAAAACGCGCAGCTCAAACGCCGCCTTGATAAGCGGGAACGGACGTTTTCCGCCCGTCAGCGCATGCAGCGCATAGAGCACGAGCCGCGTGAGTGCGGGATTCGGCTCGTCGCTCTCCGCGACGAGCGCGGCAAGCTCGGCAAAATAGCATGCGAGCGCATACCCCTCGATGTCCTGCGTCACGCCCCAAAAGCTTGTGTGCAGTGCCGCATCGTTGAGCGTGAAGCGCCCGCGGCTTTCGTACAGCGTCAGTTCGCTGTAGCAGAACAGGCGCACCGCGCCGCCCAGACGGCTGCCGCGCCGCCGGATACCGCGGCACAGCACCTCGATCTTCGCGCCCGCGTCGGTGAGCACGGTTATGTAACGATCGGCATCGCCAAAATCGGTCTCGCGGATCACGAGACCGCGGACGGTGGTGTGCTGCTGCATGCCTCTTCCTTCCTGCTGCTTTGCTCGGCTGCGCCGCGATAGAGCACATAAGCGATCGGGTCGCCCGTCTGTGCAAAAAGCTGCCAAAATTCCCGTTCATCCAGCATATTCCCGCCTCCTTCGCACGAATAGTGTGCGCGGTATGGCGGCAAAACATAAGTGGGAATGATTTGCTGCTTATTGATCCTCGTAGCCGAAGTTTCTCATTTGATACTGATTGTTGCGCCAGTCCTCCTTGACCTTGACCCAAAGGTCGAGGAACACCTTGGTGCCGAGCTGACGCTCGATGTCCTGCCGCGCCTGTTCGCCCGCTTTTTTGAGCACCGCACCGTTTTTGCCGATGATGATGCCCTTATGGCTGTTTTTTTCGCAGTAGATCGTCGCGTGGATGGACACCAAGCCATCCTTGCGCGTTTCCATCTTCTCAATGCCGACCGCGACGCCGTGCGGCACCTCGCGATCGAGCAGATAGAGCAGTTTTTCGCGGATGATCTCCGCGATGAGCTGGCGCTCGGGCTGATCGGATACCATGTCATCCGGGAAAAGCTGCGGGCCGTCGAGTGCAAATTTTTCAAATTCGTCGAGCAGCTCGTCAAGTCCCTCGCCCTTGCGCGCGGAGACCGGTATGATTGCGTCGAACTCATGCAGTGCGCTGTATGCCGCAATGACCGCGAGCAGCTCCTCTTTGGGCACGGTGTCGATCTTATTGATGACGAGCACCGACGGGATGCCGCTTTCCTTGATCTTTGCGATCAGGCTTTCCTCGGCGGGGCCGACCTTGGTGGTCGGCTCGATGAGCAGCGCGGCAACGTCGACATCGGACACTGTGTCCGTGACGACCTTGACCATAAAGTCGCCCAGACGCGAACGCGGCTTGTGCAGACCCGGCGTGTCCAGAAACACGAACTGGCAGGTGTCCCTGTTGAGGATGCCCGTGATACGGGTGCGGGTCGTCTGCGGCTTATTGGATACAATGGCGACCTTGCGGCCGACCAGGCGGTTTGTCAGCGTCGACTTGCCGACATTGGGGCGGCCGACGATGGAAATGACCGCACTTTTCAGGATTTCACTCATAGTTTCCCTCTCAAATCAAAAATAAACGCGACAGAAACCGGAATGCTCAGCGCAAGCACGCCCGCGATCCAGACTCTGTCCCTCAAAAATAGATAAATGTGATGCAGTGTGCGCGGCTCCAAAAAGAACAGCGCGCCGACGAGCGCGCACGCGAGTGCGCACACGAACACCGCGCCCGCGGCGATATCCTTCGCGTCGCGCACCGCGCCGTCATAGCCGCGCGCGTCGCGGTCGCACAGCCGCTCGATGGCGGTGTTCATCAGCTCTGCGCCGAGCATCAGCCCAAAGCACACGCACAGCACCGCGCATTTCGTGCCGTCGAGCCGCCCCATCAGTGCGAGCAGCGTGACATACACCGCCGCGCACAGATGGATGCGAAAATTGCGCTCGGTGTGCACACATTGCCGGATGCCGCGCGCCGCGTATTTGAAGCTCTGCGAGAGCTTGCGGATCTGTTTGTTCATAGCTTCCCCCGAATGGTACCTTTATGCGCGGGTCAGTCCGAGCGCGCCCAAAATCGCTTCCTCGCGCGCACGCATGATGCGCTGCTCTTCCTCGCCGCGCTCATGGTCGTACCCGAGCAGATGCAGGCAGGAGTGCACGGTCAGAAAGCCGCACTCGCGCGCGGGGCTGTGCCCGTATTCCTGCGCCTGCTCACAGGCACGCTTGTAGTTTAAGATCATATCCCCGAGCAGGATGCGCCCGGTCTCGGGATCTTCCTCACCATCCAGTTCCTCGCGTGCTTCGCCGTTATAGAACTCATACAGCGGGAAGGACAGCACATCGGTCACAGTGTCCTTTTCGCGGTACTGCGCGTTGAGTGCGCGGATGTCCTCGTCCCCAACGACGGTCACGTCGATCTGCGCGGGAAAATCCACGCCCTCGGCGGTGAGTGCGGCGCGTGCGCAGCGTGTGACCAGCGCGCGCAATTCGTCCTCGCCCTCTACCGCGGTCTCAAATCCAATGTTAATTTCCGCTTCTGTCATTGCGTTTGACCTCCATCCGGCGATAGGCACGGCGCGGCTTGGGTTGCTGCGCGCGGCTGTGCTTCTTTTCTTCATAGGCGGCGTAGGCGCGCACGATGCGCTGCACGAGTTCGTGCCGCACGACGTCCTTGTCAGTCAGATAGCACTGCGCAATACCCTCAACGTCCTCGAGCACACGGCACGCTTCCTTGAGCCCGCTCAGCTTGCCGTCGGGAAGGTCGATCTGGGTGACATCCCCCGTGACGACCGCCTTGGAGCCGAAGCCGATGCGCGTGAGGAACATTTTCATCTGCTCGGGCGTGGTGTTCTGCGCCTCGTCGAGGATGATGAAGCTGTCATCGAGTGTGCGCCCGCGCATATATGCGAGCGGTGCGACCTCGATCGCGCCGCGCTCCAGATATTTCTGATAGTTCTCCGCCCCGAGCATGTCAAAAAGACCGTCGTAAAGCGGTCTTAAATAGGGGTCGACCTTGCTTTGCAGATCGCCCGGCAGGAAGCCGAGCTTTTCGCCCGCTTCGACCGCGGGGCGTGTCAGGATGATGCGCGAGACCTGCTTGTCCCGAAACGCGGCGACCGCGGCGGCGACCGCGAGATAGGTTTTGCCCGTACCCGCGGGTCCCACGCCGATGGTCACGGTGTGCTTGCGGATGGCTTCGAGGTATTTTTTCTGCCCGACGGTCTTTGCCTTGATGGGCTTGCCCTTTGCTGTAATGCAAATGACGTCGCGCCCCATGGTCTGCGCCTCGTCCTCGCGCCCCTCGCGCACCAAACCGAGGACATACTGCACAGTCTGCGTGCCGATCGCCTCGCCGCGCCGCGCCATCGCGAGCAGTGTGTCGATCGTGCGCACCGCGAGGGCGACGGTCTCGGGCGCACCCGAGACCTTGAGCTCGGTGTCTCGGCTGACGACGGACACGCCGAGCTCCTTTTCGATGATCTTGATGTTTTCGTCGAACGCGCCGAACAGGCTGATGACCAGATCAATGCGCTCGATTTGCAGGGTTTGTTCGGTCATTTTTTTGGTTCTCCTTCCGCCGCCGCAGGCGGTGGCAACTGCTGTGTTGTGACGGTCTCTCGACCGATTTGTTCCAAACATTCCGCGTACAGGGTCAGCTCCGCGCCGCCCTCGAGCGGTCGCAGCACGCCGGTAGAGATCGTGATCTCCCCGTCGATCGACGCGCGCAGCCGCTGCCGTGCGATGTTGGTCAGCGTGTCGCGCAGCGCCTGGGCGTTCTCCGTGACCTCGTGCGCCGTGTAGAACCTGCGCGTTTCGCACACGAGCCGCACGGGAAGCTCCAGACTGTCCGCGATCACGATTTTCCGTTCCGTTATTATTTTATCACAACTGCCCTGCGAAATACTACTACCAAAATACAAATTGACCCGTTTTTTCCCGAACACAAGCGCGTAATGCGTGGTTTCACGTCCGGTATAGGTTTTGTACGCGGTCACGGTCGCACGTCGCGCGGTGCACTCGTACCAGGTGCGTGCCCACACCTCTCCCCAGGCGTGTGTCAGCCGCGGCTTTCCCCGGTCGGTCGTCGCGTCGACCAGCGAGGAAATGACGATGTCGCCCGTTTCAACGGTCTGCCCCGCTTTGAGCCGCACCTGTCCGTCCCGCGCGTCGATGCGCGACAGCACGCCCGGTTTGGTCGCGCGCACATCGGTATTGATCTCGCGATCAAGCATTTCGGGCTTGGGCACGCGCGCGTGCAGCTCAATGTCGATGCGGTTGCCGTGGCGGTTGAGCGCGATAAATGCCAGCTCGGGCATGCGCGTGAGCATCGCCTGCTGCACGCCTTTTGCATTGAGTGCGGACACCGGCATGCCCGGGTGCACACCGAGCTGCTCAAGGTTGCGCTCGATCTCGCGCACGGGCAGGCCGTCCGCCGCGGGCATATGGATGACCCAGATAAAGCTTGTCAGCACCCACGCAAGCGCGCCAAGCGCAAGCAGCCCGCCGAACAGCGCATACCGCTTGCGAAAGCGGTGCGCGACAAAGGGCGCGCCCCCGCGCCGCAGCAGATGCACGCGGCAGCCCGTACGTCCCATCAGCCCGCGCAGCCGCTTGAAATCCGCAAGCGTCATGGTCGCGTCGAACGCGCCGAGATCGCGGCGGCAGATGTCATACAGCGTGATGTCATGCCGCGAGCACAGGTTAAGAAAGCGCTCGATCGACGCGCCGGTCACGCGCACCCGCACGGTGCCCTGCATGCACAGCAAAAAATTTTTCAGTACCATCGCGCCGCCCTCTATTCGTCGTAGCCCAGCTGACAAATCCTACCCGTGACCGCAAGCTCGGTCAGCGACAGCGAGCGCAGCTCCAGCTCCGCACCGACAATGCGCAGCACGCTCGTGCCGCAGTTTATGCGCATGAGCGTGTCGCTGTATTCCAAGATACCTTTATGATTCTCGACCAGTACTCTGCGATCCCCGAGCAGCTCGATGCGCGGCGCGCCGGGTGCGAGGTCGTCCGCGAGCGCGCTTTCCCGTCCCAGATGTGCGCCCAGCCATTCCTTCATCTCACCAGCCTCCTGTCCTTCCCTATTCCTATGCGCGGCAGTCATGAAACTTGCGCCGCGGCAATAGATTGAACTGACATTTGCAAGGAGGGGGTCTGTTCATGAAAAAGGTGCGCGCCTTGGGTTTTCCCGCGGCGGCGCTCGCGCTCTTTGCCGCGCTCACGCTGTGGGCGGGCGATGCCGCGCAGGCGGCGCGCGAGGGGCTGACACTGTCGCTGCGCACGGCTGTGCCCGCGTTGTTCCCGTTTTTTGTGGCGGGTGCGCTGCTGACGCACAGCGGACTTGCTGCGCTCCTCGGGCGTGCGCTCGCCCGTCCGGTCTGGATGCTGTATGGGCTAAACGGCAACTGCGCCGCCGCGCTCGTGCTCGGGCTTGCGGGCGGCTATCCGGTCGGCGCGCAGGCGGCTTGCGAACTGTATCGCGCCGAGCTGATTTCCAAGCGCGATGCGGAGCTGCTGCTCGGCTTTTGTAACAATTCCGGTCCTGCTTTCATCCTCGGCGTGGCGGGGGTCGCGGTGTGCGGTTCCGCGCGCACAGGCGCGGCGCTCTATGTTATTCACGCGCTCGCGGCGCTGCTCACTGGTTTGGTGGTCACGCCGCCCCCCAAGGGTGTGCGCGCGCCCGCGCCGCGTCCCGCTGCCCGCGGCACGGTCTCGCCTGCCGCCGCGCTCGTGTCCGCCGTGCGGGACGGCTTCGGCATCGCCATCAACGTGACCGCCTTCGTCACCTTTTTCTCGGTCGCGCTCGCCATGCTGCGCCGCGCGGGCGTACTGCGCGTGTTCGCACACACATTATCGCCTGTGCTCACGCTGCTCGGCGCGCCCGTCGGCACGGCGGACGCGCTCGCGGCGGGTGCAGTCGAGCTGACGAACGGACTTGCCGCGCTGCCCGCGCTCCGGCTGTCGCCGCATGTGCTGCTGCCGCTCGTATCGTTCCTGCTTGGCTTCGGCGGACTGTCGGTGCACTGTCAAACGCTCAGTCTGCTGCAAAGCTGCGGTCTCAGCGCGCGGCGGCACACCCTCGGCAAGGCGCTGCACGGCGTGATCGCCGCCGCCCTCGCAGTCATCTGGTGCCGCGCCGCGCCGTCGAGTCTGCCCGTGTTCGCACCCGCCGCACCGCCGTCCGCGACCGCCGCACTTGTGCCCGGTCTGGTCGTGCTCAGCGTGATTGTTATTAGATTGTTAAGAAAAGGCTCTGGTAAAGCGCGTTCAAATCCGCTATAATGATAGGTATGTAACATTTGAAAGGATTTGACCTTGTATGGCACGCTATACCCTGTTTCGCCGGAACATCGAGCCGCGCTGCGCCTATTGCGCGCGTTCCAATCCGCTCGATGACATGAGCGCCACCTGTAAAAAGCGCGGCATCGTCTCGCTCAGCGATCACTGCCGTTCCTTTAAATATGATGCGCTGCGCCGCATTCCGCCCAAGCCCGCGGTGCTGCGCGGCACGTTCACCGACGACGATTTCAAGTTGTGGGGAGGTGACGACGAGGCATGACCAGACCCCTTCCCCGCGTATTGTCCGTGTTTGTGCTGCTTGCAATGCTGCTGACCGCGTTCCCCTCGCGCGCCGCCGCGCTCACCGAACCCACCTTGCAGGCGACTGCCGCTTATCTGCTCGACCCCGCGACCGGCATGGTGCTCTACCAGAAGAATGCGGATGAAAAACGCTATCCCGCATCCACGACCAAGGTCATGACCGCGCTCGTCACGCTCGACAAGATCAAAAACCTCGACGAAAAGGTCACGGTCACGCAGGAGGACTTTACAGGCGTGCAGGCGGACTCCTCCAAGGCGGGCTTCGTCGTCGGAGAAGAAGTGCCGATCATTGACCTGCTGTACGGTTTACTGCTGCCCTCGGGCAATGAGGCGGCGAACACGCTCGCGCGTCATGTCGGCGGCTCGATCGAGGGCTTCGTCAAGCTGATGAACGAGCGCGCGCAGCAGCTTGGCTGCACGAATACGCACTTTGCCAACCCGAACGGTCTGCACAACGCCGACCATTACACCACCGCGCACGATCTCGCCCTCATCGCGTCCGAAGCGATGAAAAACGAGACCTTTGCCCTCATCGCGGACACCGCGCAAAAAACGCTCAGCCCGACGAACAAGCTCGCCGAGCACGGCGGCAAGCCGCTCAAGGTGTTCACGACCAATATGCTCATTTTCAGCCGCAACGACCCCAACTACTACAGCTACGCCAAGGGCATCAAGACCGGTCACACCTCGGAGGCGGGCTACTGCCTGGTTTCGACCGCCGAGCGACGCGGCTCGAGCCTGATCGCGGTCGTGCTGGGAACGCCAAAACCCGCAGGCGCAAGTCAGCCGCTGTCCTTTGCGGAATCCAAAACGCTGTACGAATGGGGTTTCTCCAACTTTGACACGCGCACGCTGATCGAAAAAGGCACGACGACCGAAGAGATCCCCATCCGGTTGTCGACCGACGCCGACCATATCGTGCCGCAGGTCGGGCAGACCTTGCAGGCGATCGTCCCCAAGGACATCGACCTTGACAAGCTTGTCATGACCAAGCATCTGCCCGAGGATCTGTGCGCGCCCGTCAAGGCGGGTCAGGTCATCGGCACGATGGATGTGAGCTACAACGGCGTCAAATACGGCACGGTCGATCTGGTCGCGATGCAGAATGTGTCACTATCCAAGGTGCTTTATTATGCGGACAAGCTCAACAACTTTTTCCGCAGCACGCTCTTTAAGCTGATCGTTGTGGTGCTTGCGCTCCTGCTCATCGTATACATCCTGTACATCGTCCTGCTCGGTCGCCGCCGCCGTAAGCGCCGCGACCGCATGATGCGCTCCAAGCAAACGCGCTATCGCCGCTACAAATGATACCGAAATCCCGCTGCACGCATGCGGCGGGATTTTTTAACCCTCTGCGCAGGCAAAAAAAGAAAGCCCGCGGCAGCTCTCTTCACCAGGAAAAGAGCCGCTGCGGGCTTGTGCTTCCATTTGCGGGAGCGTTACGGATTGTAGATTTCCATATCCGCCGGCGCCGCCAAAAAGGTATCGGTCGCGATGCGCTCGATCTGCGCATCTTTCGCATACAGTGCGCCGCCGACAAAATCGACCAGTCGGCGCGCAAGCGCACGCGGTGTCGCCGCAATGGAAAAAATCACTGTTTTGCCCTCAACGATCAGATCCGCGATCTGGCGCGCATCCTGTGCGCTGCACAGGGCCATTAGGGTCACCGAAGCATTTACAATGGGTGCGGTAGCGATGGCAGAATGCTGCCGATGTGCCTCATGGGCGGACCGTGCGGGCATAGCATAGGTCTGCTCGTCCTCATACTCGTCATAGCCCTCGATCCAATCGAGCAGTCTAGCTGTCAGTCCCATGTTGTTTCGCCTCGCTTTCCCCCGCTATCGTTTTGTCCACGGGCTTCTTCTTTTCTATTATACTTCATTTTCCGAATTTTTCAAGTCTTTTATACAACACGGCAGCCTCATGCCGCGCATAGGATGGGTCGGAGGTGATTCATTTGGCGATCCGAATTTTTATCGATCAGGGACATAATCCGTCCGGACCAAACACCGGCGCGCAGGGCAACGGGCTGCTCGAGCAGGATGTGAACTTTCTTGTCGGCTCTTATCTTGCCGATCTGCTCGCGCAGGACCCACGCTTCGATGTGCGGGTATCGCGCGGCACACCCGAGACCATCCTCGGCACATCCAACGCGACCAGCCTTGCCGAGCGTGTCAATCTGGCGAACAGTTGGCCCGCGGATTATTTTTTAAGTATCCACTGCAACGCGAACACAAATCCTGCCATTAATGGCACAGAAGTCTATGTTTACGCGCAATATACGCAGTCCTACTGGCTTGCTGAGCATATTCTCAAGGCGATCGTGGCGCAGGTCGGCACGCGCGACAACGGCGTGCGGCTCAATCCCGCGCTTTATGTGCTGCGCCGCACGGATATGCCCGCCGCGCTCATCGAGCTTGCTTATCTGACAAACGCGGGGGACGCGGAAAAGCTGCGCGACGATCCCTACGGGTTTGCGCAGGGTATCTACAACGGACTGCTCAGCTATTTCGGTTTTGCACCGCTGTAAGCTCCAATGTTCAAAAACTGTTCATGTTCTGTCCATGTTTCGACGCTTTTTTCCCACCGCCTTTCTGGTATAATCATTTCAGAAAGGATGGTACACCACCATGAACTCGATATTTTACCGTTTGGGCGCACTCGCCGCCGCACATGGCGTGTTTGATCGTTTCAACGCGCTGCTCGGCAGACTGACCGGTCTGCGGCTACAGCCTGTACGCGCCGACTATTCTCATAAATGCCGTTAATCTCATTTTTTATTTCTTCCCCCTCCCTTTTCAGCCCGTCCGCACCCCCGCGGACGGGTGCTTTTTTGTCTTTTTTGCGTGCACGCACACAAAAGCCGCCCGAAGCGCATTTCAGGCGGCTTTTGTGCGGTTAATGGGTTCTTTTTCCGGTCATCGTCTGTTGTACGACACTCTCCATCATGTCAGGGGTCAGCGCGCTCGTCACATAGCCGAACACGTTGCCGTCCTTGTCGATCATGAAGGTCGTCGGCAGCGCGGTGATGCCGTAGGTAGCGGAGATCTCGCCGGTGACGTCCATGACGACCGGAAAGGTATAGCCGCTGTCGCTCAGAAACTTCTCCACGCCCGCCTGATCGGTCTCGCGGGTGTTGACGTTCTGCTCGGTACGCGGGCTTGCCACGCCGAGCACAATGAGATCGCCCTCGTTCTTGCCGTACTTCTCGTACATCGCCTGAATGTCGGGCATTTCGCCGCGGCACGGCGGGCACCACGTCGCCCAGAAGTTGAGAAACACGGTCTTGCCCCGATAATCGGATAGTTTGTGGGGGTTGCCGTTCTGATCGGTCAGGGTGAAGTCGGGCGCAGGGATGACGTCGGTATCCGGGGGCGCGTCCTCTGTCTCAGGCCGGGCCGCAGCGGCATCGTTTGCCGCTGGTGTTTCATCGGGTGTCTGTGGTTCGCTCTCGGGCGAGGATTCCACGCGGGAGGCGGTGCTGTCAGTCTGTGCAGGCGCAGCCGTGGTACCAGTCGCGGAGGACAAATAACCTGTCAGGCTGTTCATAAAGCCGGTCAGCGTCATCACGCCCATCAGGATGAGCAGCGCTGCGCCCGCCTTGACGGTATAGCGCACGACGTTGCGGTGCTTCTTGAAGAACTCAAGCACCGTGCCCGTGAACATGCCGACCGCGAGGAACGGCAGGATGAAGCCCAGCGTATACACGCCGATGAGCAGCAGACCTGCATTCATCGTCGAGGTCGAGGACGCCATGAGCAGCACGCTGCCGAGGGTCGGACCGACGCAGGGCGTCCACGCAAAGCTAAAGGTAAAGCCGAGCACGAACGCGACGAGCGGATTCATCGCCCAACGGTCGAGCCGGAAGGACAGACGGTGCTCATGTTCGATAGCGTCGCTGCGTCCGAGCGCGCCGAACTGATACAATCCGAACACGACCATGATGATGCCGCTCATGCGTGCGAGCCAGACGCGGTTACTGTTAAAGAACTGTCCGAGCACGGTAAAGCCGAAGCCAAGCAGTACGAATGTAAAGCTGATACCCAGTACAAAGAACAGGGTGTTCAGCATGACCTTGCCGCACGGATAATGCACCACGCCGTTTTCGTCGGTCTTGCGCGCGCCGCCCGCCAGATAACTGACGTAAAGCGGCACGAGCGGCAGGACGCAGGGTGAGAAAAAGCTCAGCAATCCCTGTAAAAATACCGTCAGCGCGGGAACGCTGGTTGCCAGGGAAAATCCCATAAACATCTCCTTTTCAGGTCAGGTGTCAGATGGTTGCGAATAAATCGTTGAGCGCCTTGCTCATGGTCGGGTGGGTATAGATCACGTCGCGCAGTGTCGTATAAGGCAGACCTGCGTCCATTGCGGACTTGATGCGGTTGATCATGTCCTGCGACTCCACGCAGAAGAAGTGTGCGCCGAGGATGCGGTCCGTGTCCGCATCGACGACCGTCTTGAGCACGTCGACCGGACGACGCAGGACGTGCGCCTTGGGAACGGCACCCATCGCCCAGATGTGCGACACCGAGGTCTTGAAATGCTCGTCGACCTTGACCGGGCCGCGTACCATAACTCCGACGCCTGCGCGGACCGCCTTATCGTAGTTCTTCCCGCGCAGCATGCCGGTCAGCGCGCGCTTTTCCTCAATCGCCTTGCGATAGCGCGTCGGCAAGGGTCTTGCCGCCCTTGGCAAAAGCCACGATGATATGGTCAAACTGTTTCATGCGTGTCGACGCTCCTTCTGTTTGTCAAAGATTTTTTGATCCAGATCTGCAATACTGATCTGTCGCAGGCGATCTCGACAGCGATTGTCGAGATCGTCTAAAATGTCGTCCATCAGACCGGACATGCCGGACGAGATGAGACATTCCATATCACTGTCGCCGCTGTGCCAGTTCGCTTCCACAAAGCGGATGCCGAGCGCCTGTGCAACGCGGTCGAGCGTCAGTGCATCGGCGGCACTGCTGAAACGGTAGCCGCCGACATGACCTTCCTTGGTTTCGATCAGACCCGCCTTTTTGAGGCTCGCCATGATCTTGCGCACACGCGCCGGATTGGTACAGATATTGTGTGCCAGTTCGTCGCTGGACAGCATTTCATCCCTGTGGTTGAGGTAAACCAACGCATGCACCGCGACACAAAATGCGCTGTTCATCAGCGGTGCGCCTCCTTTGCCTTGGCGGAACGCTCGAGCAGATACTCCTCGACATAATGCGCCGCCACTGCGCCGTCCGCCGCAGCGGTCACGATCTGACGCACTTCCTTGGTGCGTGCATCACCGACCGCGAATACACCCGGCACATTGGTGCGCGTGGTTTCGTCCGCAATCAGGTAACCCGCATCGTCGGTGCGCACCTGACCCGCAAATACCTTGGTATCCGGCACGCGGCCAACCGCAACGAATACGCCGTCGACCGCAATGTCACGCATTTCGCCGGTCTGGATGTTTTCGATGCGTACACCCGTCAGACGCTTATCATACCGGAACTCTGCAATGCGGCTGTTCCAAACGAGTTCGACGTTGTTTTCCCGCAGCGCGTTCATGTAGATGGGCGTTGCACGCAGGCTGTCGCGACGGTGCACAAGATAGACCTTCTTGCAAATCTTTGCCAGATAAAGCGCGTCACCGACCGCGGTATTGCCGCCGCCGACCACAATGACCGTCTTGTCGCGGTACATCATGCCGTCACAGGTCGCGCAGTACGCAACGCCGCGACCACGCAGATTGCGCTCATCCTTGATGCCCAGCTCACGCGGGGATGCACCGGTCGCAAGCACGACCGTGCGTGCTTCGATGACGCCCTCGCTGCTCTCGATGCGCTTGGTGCTACCCGAGAAGTCCACGCCGGTCACCTCTGCATACAGGGTCTCGACGCCAAAGCGCTCCGCACCCTTTTGCATCTTTTCGCCCAGTTCAAACCCGTCTACGCCGTCCTCAAAGCCGGGATAATTGTCGATCTGTTCGCTCGTCGCCATCTGACCGCCTGCGGACAGACGCTCGAGCACGACCACGGAAAATCCGCTTCTCGCGCAGTACAGCGCCGCGGTATAACCGCCCGGTCCGCCGCCGATCACGGCGACGTCGTATCTTTTTTCGCTCATGCAGGAACCCTCCCCGTATTTCTTAGTGCTCTGCCACCCACTCAAGGATGCGC
Organism: Intestinibacillus massiliensis; assembly: GCA_029267335.1. Taxonomy (GTDB): domain Bacteria; phylum Bacillota; class Clostridia; order Oscillospirales; family Butyricicoccaceae; genus Intestinibacillus; species Intestinibacillus massiliensis_A. The sequence continues at coordinate 138,897 of JAJUJC010000004.1, forward strand.
GCCTTGGATTCGGGCGCGATCAGCGGCTCGCTCTCCTTTCCGCCCTTGAACAGCAGCAGGGTCGGAATGGTCTCTACCTGAAAACGCTGCGCCAGCTCGGGCTGCTCGTCAACGTTGATCTTGCCGGTGACGAACTGGTCTGCATTCTGCTCCGCAAGCTGATCGACCGCGGGGGAGATACGGCGGCAATAGCCGCACCACGGTGCCCAGAAGTCCACCAGAACGGGCTGCACATTATTCAGTACGAGTTCCTCAAAGTTTTCCTTGGTGATTTCGATCGGTTTCATAATAAAAATTCTCCTTTGAAATAAAATAATTCGTGTGTTACTTTTCGGTGACGGTATCGTAGGGCCAATCCTTGATTCCACCAAAATCATAGACCTTTTCATAGCCCATTGCAACGAGTTTATCCGCTGCTTCCTTGCTGCGCCGTCCACTGCGGCAATAGAGCAGCACAGTCGCACTCTTATCCGGCAGTTCTTCGGACGGCTCGGTCGTAATTGTCTCGTTCGGAATCAGAAGCGCATTTTCGATATGCTTTTCTTTATATTCTGCTTCCGTACGCACGTCTACAAGGGTAACACCGCCCTCGTCGAGCATCTTTTTCGCTTCCTCGGCAGTGATCTTATGGTATGCGTCGGATGCGGCAGCGTCTGTGTTCTTCGTCTCGGTCATTCCGTCTGTCTGCTTTGCCGCGGATTTTGTGCCGTCCACCGGCTGAGACGCGTCGGTCTTTCCCGCACCGCACGCAGTGAGCAGCACGAGACTGCTCGCAATTAGGATGCCTCGCAGCGTTCGTTTCATAACCGTCCTCCGTTCTGTATTTTCTTCTGTTTCAGCTTATACTGTAATCATATCAATTACATTTGAAAATGTCAAGCATTTGTTGTTGCATATTTTGTGAACGACGCATATCCATAGCGCCGGCGCCGACTGCGCAATTCGTACTTCTTCTGCATAATCGGAGAAAATGCTGCGCACCGCGCTGTCCATCAGGGGTACATTGTGCCCGGTCAACTTCATCTGCCAACTAATATTTGCCATATGCTGTTCACGCGTAATGACCTCTTGCATCTCATGTGCCCCTATATCTAAAAACGATTGACACTTGGATGACAATTAAAATTGGTTTTGCGTGCAACATAGACTCCAGATCCCTGCGGCGGATATAGCGTTGGGTAAGTGACCAGCGGCGTTGTAGCCTCATAGTATGCTATGAATGGTAGGTGTTTTTAATGGATTCCAATATTAATCGCAGCGTTTTACCGAATACCCCACGTAGCACCCAAAATCAACTTGGGACAGACAATTCGAGGCTTCAAGAGCTATTCCCTGACCTGTATCCGCAAATTAAACCGCATATTGATGAAATTGTAAAGATTCTGCAAAACCAGGAGTTAAACGACAGCCTGATCGATGCCATCGTGGACGATATTATAAACAGAATGGGCGAGTATGGAGATCTTCTGCCGGAACACATGGACGAGGCAGTGCCAACACAAGCTTGGGATAATTATTATAGAGGCGATATGAATAACTTTTGGCGATATCGCCGTACAAATCCCTATTATCGCCGCAGGAGATATCCCATGTATTACGGCGATTTATCAATGCGTGATTTAATTCGTCTGCTGCTGAGTCAGTTGGGCTGATACCGTCTATACTGACCGTCACTTTGCGATAGATGTACCCTTTCATCGTTTGATCGGGTGCATCTTTTTTTCGCCCTGCGCTGTCTCGGTGGCAATCCCGCTATTTCTCAGGACTTTTGACATTTTCAAAATATCTTTTATCGAAACTAAAACCACGCTTTAAGACGCAAAAAAGCTCAGAAACCGAAGTTTCTGAGCTTTTATGGCGGAGACGAAGAGATTTGAACTCTTGCGCCGATTTCTCGACCTACTCCCTTAGCAGGGGAGCCCCTTCACCAGCTTGGGTACGTCTCCATGTCAAGTGTGTGAGTTGTTGCTCCGCCGGACAGCGTTTGGCGGAGAGGGTGGGATTCGAACCCACGCGCCCTTTCGGACAAACGGTTTTCAAGACCGCCTCGTTATGACCACTTCGATACCTCTCCGTATCACTAGCCCGATAAGCATTTACTATTTTATCATAGCGCTTTCGCTCTGTCAACACCTTTTGTGTATTTTTGCAGTAGAACTTTATCATAAAATGTGATAGACTACAAGACAATGCAAAGGAGTGTTGTTTTCTTGTTTGATCTGGCAAAAATCACGGATAAAACCTTACTTGAGGGCATTTTATCGGTGTTCTATTCTTTTTGTGGGATCCCCCACGCTTCCGGCGCGGAGAAGCCGCTTTCGGATCAGCTTTTGAAACGTTTTCAGTCCGCCGGGCTGATTGCCTCACAAGACGTGCACGGCAATCTCACCGTGGACTTTCCCGCAACGGCAGGCCACGAGCATGCGCCGCTCACCGCCGTTCAGGGACATCTCGATATGGTCTGTGCGGCGCGTGCGGGCAGCGGTTGGGATGGCCGTACCGATCCGGTGCGCACCCAAATCATCGACGGCTGGTTGTGCTCGGACGGTGCATCCTCTCTCGGTGCGGACTGCGGCATCGGCAATGCGGCGGCGATCTGGCTGCTGACCGATGCAGCGATCGCGCACGGTCCGGTACGGCTGCTGCTCACAGTCGACGAAGAAACCGGTCTGCGCGGCGCGCAGGCGATGGATGCATCCTGTGTACGCGACGTACGTTACTTCATCAATCTGGATGGTTTCAGTGCCCATCAAGCGGTGATTTCTTCGGCAAGCGGTCTGCGCGAGACCTTCCGCCGTTCGCTCAAAACCTGCCCCACGCAGGGACAAACTGCGGTACGCCTCGCGCTCACCGGTTTACGCGGGGGGCACTCAGGCTATGACATCGGCAAGAACCGTGCCAATGCGGTGCGCGAACTTTGTACCTATCTGCGCGCGCTGCCTGTATCCTACGAACTTACCGACCTCCATGGCGGCACGGCAAGCAATGCCATTCCTTTCTCCTGCGAGGTGACACTTGTGATTGCGGAGGAGGACATCAGCCGTCTGCGCGCGAGCGCGCGCCGTTTTCAAACCGCACTGCTCAAGCGCTTCGGTACACAGGAACCCGACATTGCGGTCACGCTTACGCGCGTGGATCGACCCGCTGCTGTGTGGATACCGGAGTGCACCCGTGCCGTGATCGATCTGTGCACCTCGCTGCGCGATGGCGTGTATGCGATGCGCAGCGATATACGCGATTGCGTGCGCGCGTCCTCCAACCTTGGTACGATCGTTACCACCGGCGATGCGATTGAAGTGCATACGATGGTGCGCTGCGCAGACCCGCGTGAGGAACGCGTGCTCACGGCACTGCACGAGGTCACCGCGGAAGGCACGGGCTTTACGCGCCATGCCGACGGGTATCCTGCGTGGCCGGGCTCGACTGCTTCCCCGCTTGCGCGCCGCATGGACAGACTGCGCCGCCGACTTGTCGGTGCGCCGCTCGAACTGGTCGCGACCCACGTCGGACTGGAACCGTCCGTCTTTTACGCAAAAAATCCGCAAATGGAGCTTGTGAGCATCGGTGCGACCATTTTACATCCACATTCTCCCGATGAGCGCGTGGAATTATCATCGATCGTGTCGCTCACGCGGCTGCTCGGCGCGACGCTGACCGATATTGCGGCGGCACCCTAAGCTTGCCACGGCGGCGCGAGGAAAAGCTGTTCGAGATAATGCTTGCCTGTCTGCGTGCGGAAAATACGGTCTCGCGCCGCTTCGCACGCCTCACGCGGCAGCGCATCCTCATAGGCGTTGACCAGAAAATCCGCCTCGAGCAAAATGCGAAACGGCAGTTCCTCGGACGCCTGATAGCTGTGATGATGTGCGATCAGCCAGCAAATACGCTCGATCTCATCCTCCGTGCACCCCAGCGCGCACAGCAGTGCATGCGCGACTGGTGGCCCCTCCATCTCCTGCCAGTTGCCCGCGGACGAGCCGTGAGCATGCTCAGCATTGTGGATGCCGATGTCGTGCAAAATGGCGGCGGCATCGAGCAGTTCCTGTTCGTGTGCGGACAAGCGCTCTGCTATCCCGATTGCGTGACAGAAGGCGTGTACCTTCATAAAGTGCTGCACACGGCGCGGGTCTCCCGCGTCGTATTCGATCGCCTTTGTCGTGAGCATGCTCAGATCCATGGCGGCTCTCCCCCTGCTTTCTGTTGAGATTCTTTGATTTTGATTGTAAAACACCGCCCCGCGCCTGTCAAGCGCGTTGTGAAAGGAGCGCTTATGCCTGGGAAGGCTTTCGATTTATTGCAGGACGACCCCAAAAAGCTGTTCGGACGGTATCTTCTGCCCTCGATCAGTGCAACCTTTGTCACTTCTATCTATATCATCGTCGACACGATTATGATCGGGCGCGGCGTAGGCAGCGACGCACTCGTCGCACTCAATCTGGTGCTGCCGGTGTTTTCTGCGCTGTTTGCGTTCGGCATGCTGTTCGGCGTAGGCGGCGGCGTACTGCTGTCCGTCGCGCACGGCGCAGGCGATGAGCAGCGCGCGACCGAGGCGTTTTCGACTGCGACCGCCGCTGTCAGCCTGTGCGCCATCCTGGCGACCGTGTTCGGTTGCATCTTTCTCACGCCGCTGTGCCGTGTACTCGGCGCAGATGACGGCAATCTATCCATGGTGCGTGATTATGCACAGTTCATCGTATATTTTGCGCCATTTTTCATGTTTTCCTCGTTTTTACAGGCGATCGTGCGCAATGATCGCGACCCGCGCCGTGCGATGGCGGCGGTGCTTGCGGGTGCGGTGACCAATATTGTTTTTGACTATATTTTCATTTTCCCGCTTGGGATGGGGCTCGCGGGCGGTGCCGCCGCGACCGTAATGGGCAACGGTCTGACCGTGTTCTTGTTGCTCACCCACTTTTTCTCGCCTGTGAACTCACTGCACTTTTCGCGCCGCGCGGTTTCGGGCAACATGCTGCGGCAAATCATCCCGAGCGGCGCGCCGAGCTTTCTCATTGAGAGCGCACAGGGCATCGTAACCTTTTCGTTCAACCGCCAACTGCTGCGTTTTCTGGGGCAGACCGCGGTCGCCATCTACAGCATCATCGCCAACTGCGCCATCGTGTGCATGTCGCTCTTCAATGGGGTGTCGCAGGCGGCGCAGCCCGTGATCGCGGCAAATCACGGTGCAAACCTGCCGCAGCGCGTCCGGGCGGTGCGCCGTTTGGGACTGATCGTCGCATTTTGTATCGGCGGCGTGCTCACCTCGACCGCCTATTGGATGCCGCACACGCTCATTTCTCTGTTCGTCCATCCGACTGCCGCGCTGCTGACCGAGGGCACGCCCATTTTGCGGCTGTACTTTGTTGCGTTCATCCCGATGGGACTCAATTTGTTCCTATCGACCTATTTCCAATCGCGCGTGCACGCGGCGCAGTCGCTCTTCCTCACGCTGCTGCGCGGCATCGCGCTGCCGCTCCTGCTCGTGCTCGCGCTGCCGGTGTGCTTCGGTGCGCACACCATCTGGCTGACCGTACCGATCACGGAAACGCTCACCCTGCTGTGCGCCCTTGCGCTGCTCCGCCGCGAGCGCACAAACTGAGCATGCTCAGGATTTTCCGCACACACAAAAAGGCGACAGCTTACGCTATCGCCTTTTTTTATGGCGCTCAGCGGCAGTTTTTGCGCATGGACAGGATCATCTGATTGCCTTCCATGCGTGCGTCCGCCTCGTCGAGCATCTGCCCGACAAGCTGTAGCTCCGAATTGTTTCCGCCCTCGTCGTCCCCTGCCAGCTCCCAGAAATAATTTTCGACTGCTTCATTGCGCTCGACCTTGAGGAAGCGGTTGAGCGTATCGACCGCATGCTGTCCCGCCACAGGATCGGGACAGTCCCCCGTGAACACGATATGAAACCCCTCGTCGTCCTTGCGCAGATCCATATGCGTATCCGTGATGCCCGCATGGAACTGAAACCGCAAAATCTCGTCGATGATGCGAATCACTTTTTTTCTTGCCTGCTTCATTTTTCCCCCTCTTTCCGCAGCGCCTGCATGAGCGGCAGCAGCACGATACACACGAGCCCCGCCGAAAAACCGTTATTGTACAAATTCAGCCCCTCATAGACCACCCCAACATTGAGCACCACCCAAGTGTGCAGCATACCCGCTGTGATGCCCCAAAACGGTCCGAATTGACCCGCGATCGGTGCAAGTCCGGTCGAAAACAGCACCGCAAGCAGGACCGATGGGTCATTCACCCGATGGATGGACAGCTCCGCCGCGATCACCACGCCGAGCATGACCCAGATCATATTGCGCAGATGCTTGCCAAACGCGCCGAACCCGGCGATCGTGAAAATGCCGCCGATTGTCGGACCGTTGAGCGCACCACCGACCGCGACCACGAATCCCGTCGCGAACAATCCGACGACAGACATGTTCATGAGCGTGACCGGATAGCCGTCGAGCACGATAAAGTCCGCGATCGCGCGACCGGAATGGCACGTCAAATGCCACAGTCCGCGCACACTCCTGCCACCCAGATACCATCCCATCGCAAAAAGCGCTCCGAACAGCACAGCAAGCAGTCCGCCGAGCAATGCATTGTTGCCGCTGCTCCAGATCAGGCGCGACTCATAGCTGTTCCCGAAGGATTTGAGTATGGACACGAGCACCATGCCGATCAGTCCCGCGGCAAAGCCGACATTATACAGATTATACCCCTGATGCACGCGCAGCGTATAAGCGGAGATCGAGGGTAGAATAAAGCCGATCAGCAGCCCGATCCCGAGCGGGAACAGGTGCGGCAGCATTCCCCGCCAACCCGCGGACAGCAGCGACATTTCCGTGACGATGGGGGACAGCGTCGTGCCGAACAGCGCGACATAGATATATTTGCTGACTTTTTCCTTTTGATATGCAGCGTATAGCGCCGTGCCGCCCAAAATTGGCAGGATATTAAGCGGGTTCTTGCCGAACAGCGCAAATCCGCCCATCAGAAAGCAACACGCAACGCTCATGCCGGTAAACGGCAGACGCAACGCGCGCAGCAGAAGCACCGATGCGAGCATGAGCATGCCGCTGTTAAAAAACGCCGCACCCAGTCCGGCAAGCTCGATATAATCTGTGACAAGACGCGCAGGCTCAGTGCAAATGCGCACCATGCCCTGTGCGATCTCGCGCGGAGACTGCACGCAAAACGCGAACAGCAGCAGCGCCGCGGCAAACAGCAGCAACGTCGTATATACAAAATCGCTTTCCCTGTTCTTGTCATAGTGCACCGTCAAGCGCATATGTTTCCTCCTGTCGATACGGTGTAGCACGGATGTCGTTTGATGCGTCAATCGTGGGGCTGCTGATAGAAGTTGCCCGCGACCTGATCGGTCTTTAAGATGTTGATAAACGCGTTGGGGTCGATTGCGCGCACCTGCCGGATGACCTGTTTGACCTGATCGCCCGCGATGACCGAATAGATCATCTCGCGCGGCGTGCCGTTATACAGTCCGGTGCCCTGAAACAAGGTCGCGCCGTGATGCGTCGAGCAACCGATCTTGTCGTACACCTCGCGTGCGCGGTCGGTGATGATGAACAGCGTTGTGCGCTTGAAACGCGGGTTGAGCCGATGCACGATCTGGGTCGAGGTGAACTGGAAAATGATCGAATAGAGCGCTTTATCCCATCCAAACAGCACACCCGCCACGCCTAGCATGACCGCATTGCCGAGCAGAATATAGTTCCAGGCGTCCACGCCCTTTTGCTCGGATAGCGCGACCGCGATGAAGTCCGTGCCGCCGCTCGTTGCGCCGCCGAGCAGACACAGGCTAATGGCAACGCCGTTGATGAGACCGCCGAAAATGCACACGAGCAGCACGTCGCTCGTCAGCGGCACGGCAGGGATGAGATCGGTCAGTACGCTCGTGAGCACGATCATTGCGCAGGAATAGAGCGTGAACCGCTTGCCGATCAGCTTAAAGCTGATGGCGGCGGGTACGGCATTGAGCACAAAGTTGATTACGGAAAACGGGAGCGCGACGCCCGCAAAACGCTGCGCGCTGCGCTGAATGAGCAGCGACAGCCCGGTAAAGCCGCCCGGAAACAGCCCGCCTGCATCCACAAAGCTCTTGATATTGCACGCCATGAGCACCGAGGCGAGCACGATGAGCGCCAATCGTCTGAGCCGCTCGCGCAGAGGCAGCGGCACATTCGCGCCGAACGGCACGCAGCGCGCCTTAAGTTCTTTCATCGGGTGTTCTCCTTTCGGTGAATGGCATGATCGTGTTTATTGTACCACGGCTGCGCACAAAAATCCACATTCCACGGTGCTTTGCGTCAATCGTTGCGCTTGCGCACCGCAAACGCGACATTTTGCCCAAACCGGCACACGGTGTCCATGCCCTGCTCGTCCTGCAAAGCCTGTCCCGCCCACTGACCGGATACGATGCTCCAAATCGTAAAACGACTCTTTTATCGGTTGTTACTTGATTTTGTCATAGGCGTTGACCATCGTGATATACGCCTGCTCCCGCGTGAAGGTCTGCGCAGGTTGGAACGCCGCGCCATCGCCGTTCATGATGCCGACCGCCGTGACATAGTCGACCGCACCCTTCGCCCAGTCGCTGATGCTTGCAGCATCGGTAAAGGTCTTGCCCGCGCCGTTTGCCGACGCGCCGAGTGCGACCGCCGTGCGCTGCAAAATCGTCGCCGCCTGCTCGCGCGTGAGCACCGCACGCGGCTCAAAGCGTCCGTCGCCGCCGCCCGTCACGATGCCGAGGGACGCGCATTCGCGCACATACCAGTCCGCGCTGTCCGTGAACGCACCCGCATATGCCTTGCCCTTGGCATTCCGGAACGCGTCGATCGACTGTCCGGTCTTTTTCTCGATAAGCGTGACGATGAGCACGCAGAACTCCTGCCGCGTCAGATTGCTTTGGTATTGGTATTGCAGCCAGTCGGGGATGAGCCCGAGCGTTTTGCCGCGTGCCACCGTACCGACCGCCCAGTCGGACGGTTCGTTCGCGTCGGCGAGCGGTCCGGTGCCGCCGCTCCACGCGGGATTCAGCCCTGCGGGTTTCACATCCGCCGTGCCCTGATCGACGAGTACGATCGCGCACGAGATCTGCCGCCCGGGTGACACGAGGTAGCCTGTCTGTGGGGTATACAGCGCGGTGGATGCGCCGCCGTCGAGTCCCATCGCGTTGACCGCACCCGCGCCGCGCAGGTATTCCGCAATCTGATACATAGACGCGGTCGCGGTGCCGAGCACCAGTCTGCCATCCTTCATTGTTGCCACAAAGGCGCGCGAGGACACATAGTCCGGCGTCTGCTTTGCCTCGGTGATCGTGCTGTTATAGCTTGCGTCCCGCGCGACGTTATAGCCGTTTTGTAGCAGCATACGGCCGCCGCTCATCACGTTCTTCATATTGTTCCATGCGGCGAGATCTGCGCTGCGCTTGCATGCAGTTGCGTGCGTGGACACGACCGCGCTCGTGCCGACCGCCGGATAGCTGCTATACTTCTTCGCCTCAGCGACTGCGCCTGCGTTATAGACGAGCAGATTGGCGCCCACAGGCACGTTATAGCTGCCCGCACCCGATACCGCCGCGATCGCGCCGTTTTTGAGCGTGAACACACTGCCGCCTGCGGGCACGGTGACCGCCTTCGTATACTGCGGTGTAAGCAGTACGATGGACTTCGCATCATTATAATAAGCGTTCACGCCCCACAGACCAAGCTCGTATTCGCCGTTCAGAATAACCTTTGTGCCGTATGTCACGCGGTCGATATAGGGTTTGCCGTCCCATGTCACGCCGAGCATATTGCCTTCTCCGATGCCGTTTTGCAGCACGCCGTCGTGCAGGATCGTCGCATACAGGCGCGCGTTCCCGTTGCCGTATTCCGTAAAATAAGTACCGTTGAGCGCAGCAAGCACCGTGCCCTGCGTTTTCGCGCGCGCCATCAGTGCATCCACCCCTGCGGCACGGAACACGCTGCCCTCCGCGAGCGGGATCTCCACCGAGCGGCTGCCGCCCATCTGCGCGTAGACCAGATGCGCGCGATTGCCGCCGATCGACGGGCTGTCCGTAATAACGCCGCTTGCAGCCCAAGCACTCGTCATGAGCGCAGCGCACAAGGCCCCCGCCGCCACCGCGCATCTGACCCAGAGTCTCTTTTGTTTCATTCTGTTTTCCCCCGTTCTGTCATAGGTCCTCTTTGATTATAGCGGATTTTACCGCGATATGCCACGCCGCGCCGCCGCTTGCCTGACGGAAACTGTACACCGTTTCTGTGCATTTTAACAAAACGCTCTAGAATGCCCAGCATTTTACACAAAAGCAAAACGCCGCTTTTTTTCATTTCTCCAAACTTCAAAAAACTCTTGTGTTTTGCTTGCTTCTTCCCTGAAAAAGGATTATGATGAATGCACAGAAGAGTTGGAAACGTTCCCAGTAACGTTTCCAGACGGGGAAGCTTTTTTTAGCAACTGTAGGAGGAATTGAAATGAAGAAACAGCTTTTGGCACTCACGCTGACAGGCGCACTCTCTCTTTCCATGCTCGCAGGCTGCGGCGGCGCGGACGCGACCAAGCCCGCTGCGGACGGCGGCGACAAGACCGCGGCGGCTTCCGGCGGTTCGGTCTACTATCTGAACTTTAAGCCCGAGCAGGATGCACAGTGGAAGGAACTTGCAGAGCTTTACACCAAGGAGACCGGCGTACCGGTCACGATCCTCACCGCAGCTTCCGGTCAGTATGAGACCACGCTCAAATCCGAAATGGCAAAGACCAAGGCGCCGACCCTGTTTCAGGTCAACGGTCCGGTCGGTCTGTCCGCGTGGAAGGATTACTGCTACGATCTGTCCAAAACCCCGATCGCAAGCGAACTGACCTCCAAGGATTTCGCACTGATGGACGGCGATAAGATGGCGGGCATCGGCTACGTCATCGAGACCTACGGCCTCATCTACAACAAGGGTCTGCTCGAGAAGGCAGGCTACAAGCAGGAGGATATCAAGGGCTTCGACGATCTGAAGAAGGTCGCGGAGGACATCACCAAGCGCAAGAGCGAACTCGGTTTCTCCGCATTCACCTCGGCGGGCATGGACGGCTCCTCTGACTGGCGCTTCAAGACCCACCTTGCAAACCTGCCCATCTACTATGAATACAAGAAGGACGGCATCGACAACACCGACGCCATCAAGGGCACTTACCTCGACAACTACCGCAAGATCTGGGATCTGTACATCAACAACTCCACGACCGAGCCTTCCCTTCTGTCCACCAAGACCGGTGACGACGCGGTTGCAGAGTTCGTAACCGAGCAGGCGGTCTTCTATCAGAACGGCACTTGGGCGTACAACGACATCGCGGAGCTGGGCAACGACAACCTCGGCATGCTGCCGATCTACATCGGTGCAGAGGGCGAAGATCAGCAGGGTCTGTGCACCGGCACCGAGAACTACTGGTGCGTCAACAGCAAGGCTTCCGAAGCAGACATTCAGGCAACCCTCGACTTTATGAACTGGTGCGTCACTTCCGAAACCGGCACCAAGGCGATGTGCGGCGGCGAGGGCGCAATGCCTTCCGGTCAGGCGGGCATGGGCTTCGTCATCCCGTTCAAAGGCAACCTCGAGTCCGAGAATCCGCTCGTCAACATTGCAAACCAGTATGTGAAGGACGGCTATCAGCCGGTCGCGTGGAACTTCTCCACAATGCCCTCTGAGGAGTGGAAGAATGGCGTAGGCTCTGCCCTGACCACATATGCCGCAAACCAGTCCGACGACACCTGGAAGGGCGTTGTCACCGCATTCGTCGACGGTTGGAAGACCGAAGCGGCGGCTGCAAAGGCATAACCCCCAAATCTTGCTCCTGCCGGAAACGGCGGACGGCTCTGTCCGCCCGCCGTTTCTTTTCCCCGCAAATTATTTTTTATGAAAAAAGAGAGAGAAGGAGGCTGGTTCTTGTGGAGAAAGCGATCAAACGATATTTCCCTATTTTCGTTCTGCCGACACTCGCGGCGTTCACCATCGGCTTTATCGTCCCCTTTATCATGGGATTGTGGCTGTCTTTTTGTAAATTTACCACGGTTTCCGATGCGCGGTTCATTGGCTTCGGCAACTATGTCAAAGCGTTTCAGGACACGATTTTTTTGCATTCCTTTTGGTATACTGCGCTGTTTGCTGTGATCTCACTCGTCGTGATCAACGGCGTCGCTTTCGCCATCGCGCTCGCGCTGACGCAGAAGCTGCGCGGCACCAATATCTTCCGCACCGTATTCTTCATGCCGAACCTCATCGGCGGCATCGTTCTGGGCTACATCTGGCAGCTCATCTTTAACGGCATTCTCGCAAAATACGGCACCGCGCTCGCACTCAACGAGTGGTGGGGCTTCGCGGGTCTGGTCATTCTGGTCAGCTGGCAGCAGATCGGCTACATGATGATCATTTACATCGCAGGCTTGCAGTCCATCCCGGGCGACGTGATGGAGGCTGCGGCGATCGACGGCGCGACCAGTTGGCAGCGTCTGTGGAAGGTCACGATCCCGATGATGATGCCGTCCATCACGATCTGCTCGTTCCTTTCGATCACAAACGGTTTCAAGCTGTTCGATCAGAACCTGTCCCTGACCGCCGGCGAACCGTCTAAGCTGTCTGAAATGATGGCGCTCAATATCTTCAACACCTTCTACGGCCGCACCGGTTGGGAAGGCGTCGGCCAGGCAAAGGCCGTCATCTTCTTCCTCATCGTCGTCGGTATCGGCTTTATCCAGCTTCGCATCACACGCTCGAAGGAGGTTCAGCAGTAATGAAAGAAAACAAGAAGCTAGACCGTTTCGGCACGCTGTTCTTCTCCATCGTCAGCTTATTTTATATCGCACCGATCATCGTCGTGCTCTTCAACTCCTTTAAAAAGAAGTCTTACATCAACCTCAAGCCTTTCGAACTGCCCGCGGGCAAGACCTTTGCGGGTCTGAAGAACTACTCCGCCGCGATCGACCAGTACGGTTTCCTCAAGGCAGTCGGCTGGACGGTGCTCATCACGATTGGCTCGGTCGCCGTCATCCTCGTGTGCACCTCGATGTGCGCATGGTTCATCACCCGCGTCAAGACCCGCGTGACGCAGGGCATCTACATGCTGTGCGTGTTCTCGATGGTCGTGCCGTTCCAGATGGTCATGTTCACCCTCGCGCTCATCTCCGACCGCATGCACCTCAACACCCCGTGGGGCATCATCATCATCTATCTGGGCTTCGGCGCAGGTCTGGCGGTGTTTATGTTCTGCGGCTTCGTCAAGGCGATCCCGGTCGAGATCGAAGAAGCGGCGCTGATCGACGGCTGCGGCCCGCTGCGCACCTTCTTCTCCGTCGTACTGCCGATCATGAAGCCGACCTACATCTCGGTCGGCATCCTCGAGACCATGTGGATCTGGAACGACTTCCTGCTCCCCTATCTTGTGCTCGATCTCAACAAGTATAAGACGATCTCCATCGTCATCCAGTACATGAAGGGCAGCTACGGCCGCGTCGATATGGGCGCGATCATGGCGGCGCTCATCATGGCGATCATCCCGATCATCATTTTCTACCTGTCCTGCCAGAAGCATATCATCAAGGGCGTTGCAGCGGGCGCGGTCAAGGGCTGACCACACACATAAACACAGAGGAGGCGGAAATCCTATGACCATCAAGGACATTGCAAGGGAATCCGGCTATGCGGTCGGCACCGTTTCCCGTGTACTCAATCATCATCCCGATGTTTCCGACGCGGCGCGCGCCAAGATCATGGCGGTCGTCAAGAAGCATCACTTCACACTCAACAACAACGCCAAGCACCTCAAGCAGCAGGCGAACACCGGCATCGCAGTCATCGTCAAGGGCACGAAAAACATGCTCTTCGGCACGATTCTGGAAAATTTGCAGGGACTCATCAAGCGCAAGGGCTACGCCTGCCTCATCTACTACATCGACGAGGACGACAACGAGGTCGAGCAGGCGCTGCAGGTATCCCGCGAGCGGCGGCCGATGGGCATTTTGTTCCTCGGCAGCAGCCTGCGCTACTTCCGCGAACGCTTTGACGAGCTTGGCGTGCCCTGCGTACTTGTGACGAACTCCGCCGCCCCCCTCGGCTTCGACAATCTGTCGAGTGTGAGCACGGACGACGAAGCCGCGGCACAGGCGGCAGTCGAGCACCTGCTCTCCCTGGGGCATCGCCGCATCGGCGTGCTCGGCGGCAAGACCGAGCTGTCCCATGCCGCAGCCGCGCGTTTCGTCGGCTGTCAGCGCGCCTTTGCATCGCACGGACTGCCGTTCGATGCGGAGACCCAGTACCAAGCGGCGCGTTTCGCCATGCCGAGCGGCTACACCGCGATGGAGCGGCTGCTCGACCGCATGCCCGACCTGACCGCCGTCTTTGCGATGTCGGACGTCATGGCGGTCGGCGCGATCCGTGCGCTGCACGACCGTGGTCTGCGCGTACCCGAGGATGTTTCGGTCATGGGCTTCGACGGCATCGAGCTGGGCCGCTATCTCACGCCGCAGCTCGCCACCGTGCGGCAGGACGGCGACACGCTCGCGCGCCGCTCGATGGAGCTGCTGCTGCGCTCGATCGGCGGCGAACCCGCCGTGCATGAGCAGACCCCCTTCCTGCTCATTCCGGGCGAAAGCGTGCGCGCGCTGCCTGCAAACCACCCACAGAACAACGAATAAAGGTGTGACACACTTTGAGAAAAAGCGGTATCCTGATGCACCTGTCCTCCCTGCCCTCTCCCTACGGGATCGGGACAATGGGACAGTCTGCCCGTGATTTTATTGATTTCCTGCGCGAAGCCGGCCAGTCCTACTGGCAGCTTCTGCCCATCTGCCCGACAAGCTACGGCGACTCCCCCTATCAGTCGTTTTCCACCTTTGCGGGCAACCCGTACTTTATTGATTTGGACGCGCTCGCGGCGGACGGTCTGCTGACCCGCGACGAGTTCTGCTCCATCGACTGGGAGAGCGCGCCCGACGACATCAATTTCGGTGCGCTCTACGAAAAACGCTACCCCGTGCTGCGACGTGCCGCGTCGCGGTTTTTACAGCAGCCGCGTGCGGATTTTGACGAGTTTCGCCGTAAAAACGCGGCGTGGCTGCCCGATTATGCGCTGTTTATGGCGCTCAAGGACGCCCACGGCGGCGCACCGTGGTGGGAGTGGGACGAGCCGCTGCGTGTGTGCGACCCCGATGCCATCGCGCACGCACGCACGCGCTATGCCGATGAGCTTGCATTCTGGGAGGCGGTACAGTATCTGTTCTTCGCCCAGTGGGATGCGCTCAAGACCTATGCCCACGACAACGACATTTCCATCATCGGCGATCTGCCCATCTACGTTTCACTCGACAGCGTGGATGTGTGGGCGCAGCCCGCGCTCTTCCAGCTCGACGAAAACAAGCGGCCGCGTGAGGTCGCGGGCTGCCCGCCGGACGGTTTCTCCGCCGACGGTCAGCTCTGGGGCAACCCGCTGTTCGACTGGGATTCCATGGCGCACGACGGCTACGCGTGGTGGGTCGACCGCATCGGTCACCTATGCGCGATCTATGACATTCTGCGCATCGACCACTTCCGCGGGTTTGATTCCTACTACGCCATCCCCTACGGCGCAATGACCGCCAAGGTCGGTCATTGGTGCAAGGGGCCGGGCATGGAGCTGTTCCGCGCGGTTGAACGCGCCATCGGCAAGCAGCCCATCATCGCGGAGGATCTCGGTTTCCTGACCGATTCCGTGCGCGAGCTGCTGCACGAGAGCGGCTTCCCCGGCATGCGCGTGCTCGAATTTGCCTTCGACAGCCGCGACTCCGCAGGCAGCGAATACCTGCCGCACAACTATGTGCCTCACTGTGTCGCCTATACCGGCACGCATGATAACGATACCATCCTCGGCTGGTTCGACTCCGCCGATCCCGTAGACGCCGCATACGCGGTCGAGTATTTGCGGCTGACCGAGCAGGAGGGCTACCACTGGGGCATGATGCGCGCGCTGTGGGGCAGCGTCGCGTCCCTCACCGTCGCGCAGGCACAGGATGTGCTAGGACTCGGGGGCGAAGCGCGCATGAACACACCGTCCACCGTCGGCGCCAACTGGCGTTGGCGGGCGCTCCCGGGCTGCTTCACCCCGGCTCTGGCGCGCAAACTCAGGCATATGACGAGACTGTACGGTCGTCTCGCCCAGAAAGGATGACACACTTTGATGACGCAAACCGCAACGAAAGTATTCTCCGACTTCAAGGTCTTTCTCAAGACCCAATACCACAAAACGCCCGCTGAGGCATCGCCGGTCGAGCTGCATGCCGCACTGTCGCAGGCGCTCATGTCCCGCATCGCGGATGATTGGGACGTCAGTCAGCGCCGCCATGCGTCGCAGCGCCGCGCGCTGTATTTTTCCGCAGAATTTCTCGTCGGACGCGCAATCTATAACAACCTGCTCTGCCTCGGTCTGACCGAGGAGATCGGTCATCTGCTCGAGGCACAGGGCGCATCGCTCGAAGCGCTCGAGGAGATCGAGGACGCTGCGCTCGGCAACGGCGGTCTGGGCCGTCTTGCCGCGTGCTACCTCGATTCCGGCGCGACGCTCAACCTGCCGCTTGACGGCTATGGCATCCGCTACCGCTACGGCCTGTTCAAGCAGACCATCGAAAACGGCTTCCAGAAGGAGCAGGCGGACGACTGGACCGCGCACGGCGACCCGTGGTCGCTGCGCCGCGACGATCTTGCGGTCGAGGTCGCGTTCGGTGACCAGACCGTGCGTGCCGTACCCTACGACATGCCCATCCTCGGCTACGGCACGACCCACGTTTCCACCCTGCGCCTGTGGCAGTCCGAGTCGCTCGTCCCGTTCGATTTCGTACGCTTCAACGATCAGGAATATGACGCATCGGTCGCGGAAAAGAACCGTGCCGAGGACATCTCGCGCGTGCTCTACCCGAACGACTCGACGGACGAGGGCAAGGTGCTGCGCCTGAAGCAGGAATATTTCTTCTCCTCCGCGTCGCTGCAAGACATGCTGCGCGCCTATGAGTCGGTCCACGGCACGGACTATTCGTCCTTCGCCGCGCTGCATACCATTCAGCTCAACGACACGCACCCAGTGCTCGCCATCCCCGAGCTCATCCGCCTGCTCATGGCACGCGGGCTGACCTTTGACGCAGCGTTCGGCATCGCGCGTGAGGTATTCTGCTACACGAACCACACGATCATGGCGGAAGCGCTCGAAACCTGGGATCGCGCGCTGCTTGACCGCGCGCTGCCGGGCATGTTCGAGATCATCGAGCGCATCGACGCAGTACTCGCGCACGAACTGACCGCGAAGAAGGTCGACGCGGCGCAGATGGCGCGCATGTCGATCGTACACCATTGGGAAGAGCAGACCGACGACGAGGACACGCCGGTTTGCGAGCGCGCGGTCGCGCGCATGGCGTTCCTCGCGTGCTTTGCGGGACGCTATGTCAACGGCGTAGCACAGCTCCACACCGAGATCCTTAAAAATGATGTGCTGCATGACTGGTACACGGTCTGGCCCGAGCGTTTCCAGAACAAGACCAACGGCATCACGCAGCGCCGTTGGCTCGCGCTGTGCAACCCCAAGCTTGCCGCGCTGCTCACCCGTCTGCTCGGGGACGACAGCTGGCTGACCGATCTGTCCCGTCTGGAAACCCTCGATCACTACGCCGAGGACGAGACCATCCGAAAGGAATTTGTCGCGCTCAAGGGCGACTGTCGTCATGCGCTTGCCGATTATGTGGAAAAGCTGCACGGCATCGCGCTCGACCCGAACACCCTGCTCGATGTACAGATCAAGCGTCTGCACGAGTACAAGCGCCAGTTCCTGAACATTCTCGCGATCTTGGAGCTGTATTTTGAGATCAAGGAGGGCACGCTGCGCGACTTTACGCCCACGACCTTCCTGTTCGCGGCAAAGTCCGCACCGGGCTATGCGCGCGCAAAGGGCATCATCAAGCTCATCGGCGCGGTCTCCGATCTCATCGCGGCAGACCCGGTCGTCAGCCGTGTGCTCAAGGTGCAGTTCGTGCCAAACTACAACGTTTCGCTTGCCGAGCACATCATCGCGGCGGCGGACGTTTCCGAGCAGATCTCGACCGCGGGCACCGAGGCGAGCGGCACCGGCAACATGAAACTCATGGCAAACGGCGCGGTCACGCTCGGTACACTCGACGGCGCGAACGTCGAAATTCTCGCGGAGGCGGGTGCGGCGAACGAATACATCTTCGGCGCACACGTCGAGGAGATCCGCGACCGCGCAGCGCAGTACGATCCGAACGCACTCTATGCATCCGACGCGCGTATCCGCCGCGTACTCGATGCGCTCATCGACGGCACGCTCGACGACGGGGACACCGGCATGTTCCGTGAGCTGTACGACAGCATCCTCAAGGGCGCTTCGTGGCACAAGCCCGACCAGTATTACCTGCTGCTCGACTTCGGTCGCTTCCTCGACGCGAAAATCCAGATCAACCGTGACGCCGCAGACCGCCTGACCTTCGCTAAGAAGGCATGGCACAATATCTGCCACTGCGGTAAGTTCTCGTCCGACCGCGCGATCCGCGAATACGCAAGCGACATCTGGGAAATCACACCCGTACAATAATACCGATTTTCCACTCATTTTTCAGCGGCACACCGTTCGAGTATGGCCTGACGATGCACAGGGTGCAAGCGGCATCACGATGCGCGGCATTCCCCCCGGCGAGTACAGCATAAAGGAGACCACCGCACCCGATAATTACAACAGCAAAAAAGAGCCGATCGAATCGGCTCTTTTTGCGTATTTCAGCGGCATTTTGCGAGAAGCTCGCGCCATTTGCGGTCGACATCCTTTTGTGCGACCTCGAGCATCCACTCGTTGCCCTTGGCGAACATGTGCTTGAAGCGCCCCTGCTTGCGCAGGAAATCCGCAACAGGAAGCTTGTTTTGCGGCGCATAGGACAGGTGATATACGCCGTCTACGACCTCGTACAGCGGCCAGACGCAGGTCTCGACCGCGAGGCGGCAGATTTCCGCCATTTCGTCCGCGGGATAGCGCCAACCGCGCGGGCACGGGCTCATCACGTTGAGAAATGCCGGACCGGGGGTGTAGATCGCGCGGTGCGCCTTTTCGTGCAGATCGCGGAAGTTGCCAAGAAAGGTCGTCTGTGCGACATAGGGGATGCCGTGCGCGACCATAATGGAGGTCAAATCCTTTTTGTTCTGACGCTTGCCGTCGGATACCTTGCCGGTCGGGGAAGTCGTTGCATCGGCAAAACGCGGGGTCGAGCTGGAGCGCTGAATACCGGTGTTCATGTACGCTTCGTTGTCATAGCACACATAGACCATGTCGTGTCCGCGCTCCATCGCGCCCGACAGCGACTGGAAACCGATGTCATATGTGCCGCCGTCGCCGCCAAAGGTGATGAACTTGAACGTATCGTCGATCTTGCCCTTCTTTTTAAGCACGTTGTACGCCGCTTCCACGCCGCCGCAGGTAGCTGCCGCGTTTTCGAACGCGCTGTGGATGTAGCTGTCCTCCCACGCGGTATAGGGATAGAGGAACGACGACACCTCCAGACAGCCCGTCGCATTCGTCACGACCGCGCGATCGTCCTCGTTCAGCGCACGCAGCACTGCACGCACCGTGATGCCCGCGCCGCATCCCGCGCACAGGCGATGACCGGGCGCAAAGCGTTCCTTTTTCTGCACTTCGGTTTTCAGACTGTATCCCATGTCATTCGCTCCTTTGTCCGATGTGGCGATAGGTTTCGCCGGTTTTTCCGGTGCGCGCGATGTCCGCAAGCGCATCGAACACGGTGCACGCGGTGTCGACCGTGAAGTCGCGGCCGCCCAGACCGTAGACGTAGTTCACGCAAAGCGGGCGCTGCGGCAGATCGTAGAGCGCGCTGCGCGTTTCCGCAAAGAGCGGGCCGCCCGCAGCGGAAAAGCTCTCTGCCTTGTCCATGACCGCGACCGCCTTGCAGCCCGCGAGCGCGGCCGCAAGCTCTTCCATCGGGAAAGGGCGGAACACGCGCAGCTTGACCATGCCGACGCGGCGCCCCTGTGCGCGCAGCTGATCGACCGCCGCGCGCGCCGTGCCCGCGGACGAGCCGATGAGCACAAGGGCAAGCTCCGCGTCCTCCATGTGGTAGCTCTCAAACAGACCGTATTTGCGGCCGGAAACGCGTTCAAATGCCTCCGCGACCTGCAAGATGACCGGCTTCGCCGCTTTCATCGCCTCCGCCTGCTGGATTTTATGCTCCATATAGTAGTGCGTCACGTCGTAGGGGCCGACCGCGAGCGGATTTTCGTGCTTGAGCAGATAGTGCTCGGGCTGATACTCCCCGACGAAGCCCTTGACGACGTCGTCCTCGAGCAGCTCGATATTTTCCACACCGTGCGAGGTGATGAAGCCGTCCTGACAGATCATGACCGGCAGACGCACGGCGGAATGTTCCCCGATGGGCATGGCTTGCAGGAAGTTGTCATATGCCTCCTGATTGGTTTCGGAATAGATCTGGATCCAACCTGCGTCGCGGCAGCCCATGGAATCGGAATGGTCGTTATTGATATTGATCGGGCCGGTGAGTGCGCGGTTGACGCACGCGAGCGTGATGGGCAGACGGCTCGACGACGCGACATAGAGCAGCTCGAACATAAGCGCAAGACCGCACGACGAGGTTGCCGTGACCGCGCGCCCGCCCGCCGCCTGCGCACCGATGCAGGTCGAGATTGAGGAGTGCTCGGACTCGACCGTGACAAATTCGGTATCGACCAGTCCGTCCGCGACATACTGCGCGAAGTACTGGGGAATTTCGGTCGAAGGGGTGATGGGGAATGCACCCATTACGTCAGGGTTGATCTGGCGCATCGCATAAGCGACCGCTTCGTTGCCTGAAAGGCGTTCTCTGATCGACATGTTATGCCTCCTCCTTTGCAAATGAGATCGCCCCGAACGGGCAGACCTTGACGCAGATGCCGCAGCCCTTGCAATGATCGAGGTCGAAGTCGAGCCGCTGTCCGTTCACGACCGGGATCGAGCTGTCCGGACAGAACGGCACGCACAGCATGCAGTGCTTACACTTCTCGGCATCGAGTACAGGAGTGCGCGTGCGCCATTCGCCCGTATGGGTCAGGCGCGAGGTGCCGCCCTCGTAGATCTCGCCGCCGACCGTCATGCGCTGCCACGGCGTATTTTCGTGGATTTCCGCTGCTTTGAAGCTCATCCTACCTGCACCTCCTGCATCGACTGGGTCAGCGCCGCCATGTTGCCCGTAATGACCTGCGGCTTGTGCGAGAATTTGTGACGGAAAGAGGCTTCCATGTCCGCAACGAACTTGTGCGGCTCGACCACGCCCGAGACCTTGACCGCCGCCGCGAGCATGGGCGTGTTCGGGAAGTTCTTGCCGAGCGTTTTTTCCGAGATGGCGCGCGCGTCGATCGTGCACACCTTGCCGGAAAAGCCGCCGAGCAACGGACGCACCTCGTCGGGCGACTTTGCGGTGTTGACGATGATCGCGCCGTCTGCGCGCAGTCCGCGCGTCACATCGACCGCGTCGAGCAGCGTTTCATCGACGACAACGACGTAATCCGGCTCGTAAATGTTGGAGTGCACCGTGCAGCGCTCGTCGGAAATGCGGTTGTACGCGGTGATCGGCGCGCCCATGCGCTCCGGACCGTACTCCGGAAAACCCTGCACATACTTGCCCGAGGAAAACGCCGCGTCCGCAAGCAGCAGGCATGCGGTCTTTGCGCCCTGACCGCCGCGCCCGTGCCAGCGGATCTCGACCGGTTTGTTCGTCTTTTTCATGACTTGACCCCTCCATTTATCGTTTCAGTTCTTTTTTGGCAATAAAAAAACGACCGCCCTGTAAAAGGACGATCGTTAAAAGCTGTTTTAACGCCGCTGTACCACCTGTTACCGTACCATCATACGTCTCCCGATAACGGCGGGACGCCGTCACGATCTCCCCTGCAAAGCGCAGGTTTGGCGTGCAACTCAGGAGTGATATTCGGCTGCCTGCTACTGGTACCGGGCTTGCACTGTCCCCGGCTCGCTGCGACGTTCGCGTGCGGCGGCTTACTGTCTCCGTCTTGGTCTTTGCGTTCTTTTGTGCTAACGAGGTAAAGTATACGCTGAAATTCCGCGGTGTGCAATGGCGATTTTTCACAAAATACGTCGGAATCGTCCTTGTATTATGCACAAATGTCCTCACAAAGAGGACAAAGCGCGTGTTTGTCCTCGAAACGACCGCTGGAAAAGAGGGGTCGCGTGAAAGACACCTGTGTGTTATAATGAAATAACTACTATGAAAAACGTAGGAGGAATGGGTTTTGGACAAACAGGTGATCGTCGTCAACGGACGCGGCGGGGTCGGAAAGGACACGCTTTGCAGGCTTGCAGCGCGGTTTTATCGCGTGCGCAACATTTCCTCTATCACGCCGATCGTGGAGATCGCGCGCTATGCGGGCTGGGACGGCGTGAAAACACCCGCGTCGCGCCGCTTGCTTTCGCAGCTCAAGCAGGCGTTTACCGAGTGGGGCGATCTGTCGCAGCGCTACTGTCTGGCGCAGTATCAGGAATTTCTCGCGGGGGACGAGGACATCCTGTTTGTGCACATCCGCGAGCCGGAGGAGATCGAGCGCTTCCGCCGCGCGATCGGCACGCCGTGTCATACGCTGCTCGTGCGGCGCGGCAGCCGCGAAGCGCCGCTCGGCAACCGCTCAGATGACAACGTCGCGGAATATGCTTACGACTACTATTTTTACAACGACGGGCCTCTCGCGCGCATGGCGGACAGTGTACGCGCCTTTTTCGCGCACATTTTGTCAGATACGCCGCCGCAAACGCCCTATCGTTGGCATTTTGACTGAGAAGCGGGAGGAACGGCATGTTTTTTATCTGCGGGATCGACACGCGCGACAAAGCCCTCGGCTATGCGCGGCAGCTTGTCTGCCCGTGCTGCGGGCGGCTCGGACGGTTCGAGGTGTACGTCATGTACACCTGCCTGAGCCTGTTTTTCGTGCCGCTTTTCAAGTGGGGCAGGCGGTATTATGCGCGCGCGTCGTGCTGTGGTGCGGTGTGCGAGATCGACAGTGCGCTCGGTCGGCGCATCGAGCGCGGCGAGCCAGTCGAACTGACTGCCGCCGATCTGCGCCCGACCGGTGCGCACACGCCGCGGCGCTGTCCGTCCTGCGGCGCACAGGTTGACGAGGGTTTTCGCTTCTGTCCGCACTGCGGCAAGCCCATCTGAACAAAACGCCGGAAAACGCGCGCGAAAGCACGCGTTTTTTTGCGCGAAAAAGGGCATATTTTTTGTTTTCACGCGGTATTTCCTGTGGTATAATGGAAAAGATAAAACATATTGGGGGGGTAAAACCATTGGACAATCGGAAGATCATCCAGGTAGAGGACAAGGTACCCGCGAAGCTGCTTGTGCCGCTGTCTATCCAGCACATGTTCGCCATGTTTGGCGCGTCGGTGCTTGTGCCGTTCATTTTCGGCATCAATCCCGCGATTGTGCTGTTCATGAACGGTATCGGCACGCTGCTCTTCATCCTCATCACGAAGGGTAAGGCACCGGCATACCTCGGCTCATCGTTCGCGTTTCTCGCGCCCGCGGGTGTCGTCATCTCGCAGTGGGGATATCAATACGCACAGGGCGGCTTTGTCGCGGTCGGCGCGATCGGCTGCATCCTCGCGCTCATTATTTACAAATTCGGAACCGACTGGATCAACGTTGTGCTTCCGCCTGCCGCAATGGGTCCGGTGGTCGCGCTCATCGGTCTGGAGCTTGCGGCAACCGCGGCGCAGACCGGACTCATCGTGCCGACCGATGCCGTGCCGCAGGTGCAGACCGGGAATGTTATCGTGTTCTGTGTGACGCTGGGTGTGGCGGTGTTCGGCAACGTGCTGTTTCGCGGCTTTCTGTCGGTCATCCCGATCCTGATTGCCATCATTTCCGGCTATGTTGCGGCGCTTGCCACGGGTGTCATCACCTCTGCGAACATCATGGAAGCGCTCGCACAGCCGATTTTCCAGCTTCCGCACTTTCAGCTCCCCGTGTTTAAGCCCGAAGCGATTGCAATTATCATGCCGGTCATTTTGGTCATTGCGTCGGAGCATATCGGTCATCAGATCGTTACAAGCAAGATCATCGGCCGCGATCTGCTCAAGGACCCCGGCCTGCATCGCTCGCTGTTTGCAGATAATTTCTCGACGATGCTGTCGGGCTTTATCGGCTCGGTCCCGACCACGACTTACGGCGAAAACATCGGTGTCATGGCGATGACCAAAGTCTATTCTGTGCGCGTCATCGGCGGCGCGGCGGTGCTGTCCATCATCTGCTCTTTCATCGGACCGCTTGCGGCGCTCATCCAGACCATCCCCGGTCCGGTCATCGGCGGTATCTCGTTCCTGCTATATGGTATGATCGGTACGTCCGGCATTCGTATTCTGGTCGATCACGGCGTTGACTACAGCAAGAACCGCAACCTGACACTGACCTCGGTCATTTTTGTTGTCGGTCTGTCGGGCGTGTCACTGTCGATCGGTGATGTGCAGTTCAAGGGCATGGTGTTGTCCGCGCTCGTGGGCATGGCACTCAGCCTGATCTTCTATATCTTTGACAGGCTCAAGCTGTCGAACGATTTGCCG
The DNA here is from genome assembly GCA_029267335.1 of Intestinibacillus massiliensis. Taxonomy (GTDB): domain Bacteria; phylum Bacillota; class Clostridia; order Oscillospirales; family Butyricicoccaceae; genus Intestinibacillus; species Intestinibacillus massiliensis_A. Next base: position 163,560 of record JAJUJC010000004.1, read on the forward strand.
CACGACAAAGGCTAATGCATAAAAAAGTCTCCCGTACGGGAGACTTTTTCATATCCGCCGATTGTGTAAATGCAAGAGAGCCGCCCAAGTAGGGCGGCTCTCTCACTCTCAATTCTCTCTTCTCCCCCAAAAATGGGCAGCGATTATGCTTGTGCGGCGCTAATATAGTGGCGAATGACATCGACCGAAGCGTCGACACCGATGCGGCCCGCATTGACACACAGGTCATAGTGGTCGCATTTGCCCCATACCTTGCCCGTGTAGTAGTTGTAGTAAGTAGCGCGCTGCTTATCCATTTTTTCGAGCGCGGCTTCGGGCGTTTTACCGGTCAGTTCGTAGTCGCCGCAGGTGCGGACACGCTGCAAACGATCCTCCAAGCTGCCGTGGATGAAGAAATCATAGCGGTTTTTGTACTCGCGCAGGACATGATCCGCGCACCGCCCGACGATGACGCACGAGCCTGCGTCCGCGACCTCGCGGATGACTTTGCACTGGGCGAGGAACAACTGGTCGGTCAGCGTCATGCCGTTTGTGCCGGTCGAGCCAAACATTGTCAGCGAATACAGAAAGCTGTTCGTGGCGCGCTTATCGAGCTGGTCAAAAAGTTCCTCGGAAAAGCCGCTCTTTTTTGCGGCGCGGGAAATGAGTTCGCGGTCATAATACGGGATGCCGAGTTGCTCTGCCAGTTTTTGACCAATTTCCCGTCCGCCGGTACCGTACTGTCTGCTGATCGTGATGATAACCTGATCTTTCATATTCGCTCAACTCCAATCCAGACGAGTTTCATGCAAAGTGCATAATCTCTGTAGCAACATGATACTTCTTATTGGTCGAAATGTCAAGTGTTTTTGTGGATTTTCTCAGCCGGCATCCCGGTCGAGCAGCATACGACCGACCGCGTCGATATTGCCCGCCCCCATCGTCAGAATGAGATCGCCCTGCCGCGCTTCTGCGGCGAGGTAGTCCGCGATCTCGGAGAAGGACTCAAAGCTGCGCGCGCCCTCGATACGCGCGGCAAGATCGGCGGCGGAAATGCCGATGGTGTTCTGCTCCCGTGCGGCGTAGATTGGCGCGAGCACCGCATGGTCGCACAGGCGCAGCGCCTCAACGAACTCGTCAAAGAGCGCCTTGGTGCGCGTGTAGGTGTGGGGCTGGAACGCGCAGATGATGCGTTTGAAATCCATCTGGCGGGCAGCGGACAGCGTGGCGCGCATTTCGCTCGGATGGTGCGCGTAATCGTCGACGACGGTCGCGCCGCACGACAGATGACCGGTGAGCTGGAAGCGGCGCGACGAGCCGGTGAACAGTCCGAGGCCGGTCGTGACCTGCTCGCCCGGCAGCCCGAGGAAAGCGGATACTGCGCATACCGCGAGTGCGTTCATCATATTGTGGCGACCGGGCACGGAAAGCTCGACCTGCGCATAGCGTTTGCCGCCGACCATCGCGTCAAAGCAGTAATAGCCGTGACGGGAAACGATATTCGTGGGATACACGTCGGCGTGCGCGTCGCTGCCGAAGGTGATGATGCGGCGGTCGACACCGCGCACGGCCTGCATGGCGTGCGGATCATCCGCATTGACGACGACCGCGCCGGTCTCCGGCGTAAGCAGGCAGAACCGGTGGAAGGAATGGACGATGTCGTCGATGTCCTTGAAGAAATCGAGGTGGTCGGCTTCTACGTTGAGGATGACCGCGACGCTCGGATGAAAGCTCAGGAACGAGTTGCAGTATTCACACGATTCCGCGATAAAGCAGTCCTTTGCGCCAATACGCAGCGTGCCGCCGATCGCAGGCAGCTGGCTGCCCACCATGACAGTCGGGTCGAGTGCCGCCTGGATCGCGACCATGGTCATCATGGATGTGGTCGTGGTCTTGCCGTGCGTGCCCGCAAGGCAGATCGCGTTTTGGTAGTCGAGCATAATGCAGCCCCACGCCTCCGCGCGCTCCATGACCGGAATGCCTAGCTCACGCGCGCGCACGATCTCGGGGTTGTCGTCATGTACCGCGGCGGTGCGCACGATGAGGTCCGCGCCTTCGACGTTTTCGGGCAGGTGCGCGTAGGTGATGCGTGCGCCCAGTTCTTCGAGTCGCTCGCTGACCTCGGTCTCGCTGCGGTCGGAGCCCGTCACGCATGCACCGAGCGAGAGCAGCAGCTCGGCGAGCGAGTTCATCGAAACGCCGCCGATGCCGATAAGGTGGATGGTACCGTGTTGTTCTATATAAGGTTTAATGGATACGTTCATTTCAAGACCCCCGAAAAATTTTCAATCACTGAGTATTATTATATGACATTTCGTCCAGAATATAAATACCCTTTCTCACAATTTTGACAGTTTAAAAAGGAGTTCGGTACAAATGCGTATTACAGATGTGAAGTTTCGCCACCTACAGGACGACAGCAAGCTCAAGGCACTGGTTTCGGTCACGTTTGACGATGTGTTCGCCGTGCATGATATCAAGGTCATTGAGGGGCACGACCGACTGTTTCTCGCGATGCCCTCGCGGCGCATGCCCGACGGCAAGTATCGCGACATCGTACACCCCATCGGCAGCGAGCTGCGCGACGCACTCGAGACCCGCGTCATTACCGAATACCTGAACGCAACCACACCGCAGTAATTATGAATGTTCTTGCATTTTTTGCCCTCGTAATGTAGAATAATCCATGGAAACAGAGGGGAGAAATACAAGATGAAAGTTCTGATTCTATCAGTGACTGCCGGTTACGGCCATCACGCGACCGCGAAAGCGGTCAGCGATATGCTGGCGCAAAAGGGCGCCGAGGTCGAAACTGTCGATATTTACAAGTATATCAACCGCGTCGTGCAGCAGACGATCGACAAGGGCTATCTGCTGACGAGCAAGCGCACGCCCGAGCTTTACCGCGTATGCTATGGACTGGCGGAAAATCACGGGCAGGGCTATTTCAATACGCCCAAGCTCAATATCATCAATATCGTCAACGCGCTCGGTTCGACCAAGTTTGCGCATGTCGTCAACGATTTTGCGCCAGACGCGATCGTATGCACCCATGTGTTCGCCGCGCAGCTCATGAATGAGATGAAAAAGCGCGGCAAGGTGACCGCGCCCGTCGTCGGTATCGTGACCGACTATACGATCCATCCGTTCTGGGAGGATGTGCCGTTTGTCGAGCATATCGTGACCGCGAGCGACCTGCTCACCCATCTCGCGGTCAAGCGCGGCATTTCGCGCGATCGCATCCTGCCCATCGGCATCCCGATCCATCCCAAGTTCAATCAACCGATCACGCGTGCGGACGCCGCCGCTCTGCTCGGCATTGATCCCACACGCCCGACCATCCTGATGATGGGCGGCAGCATGGGCTACTCAAACAGCAAAAAACTCATCGCGCAGCTCAGTTCGGTCGATCTGCCGTTCCAGCTGCTCGCAGTGTGCGGCAACAACCAGAAACAGTACAAGCAGCTGCTCAGTCTCAAGCCCAAAATGCCCGCGAACTGCGAGCTGCATCCCTACGGCTTCGTCGACAATGTCGAGGTCATGATGAGCGCGGCAGACTGCATCGTCACCAAGCCCGGCGGGCTGACCGTATCCGAGGCGCTCGCGAAGAATCTGCCCATGATTTTGGTCGACCCTATCCCGGGACATGAGGAGCGCAACGTCGAATTTTTGACAAATAACGGCATTTCCTCGCTCGTCACCAAGACCTTTCCGATCGACGAGGCGATCTATCAGCTTTTCCAAAATCCGGTGCGGCTTGATACCGTGCGCGAAACGATGCGCGCCATCAGCCATCCCAACGCGACCGAGGTGCTTGCAGATTTTGTCTTGCAACTGCATCGCGACTAAAACAATACCCCGCAGCCGAAAAACAGGCTGCGGGGTATTGTTATGCCATCAGATTAAGATAAAACAGACCGATGATCGCGAGAAAATACGCAATCATGCCGCCGTTGGTGCACACGGTGAACAGGCGTGTCCCGCGCGGCAGCGGACACGCGCCGGGGGCAAGGTACAGGCTGCGGCGGGAGTTCAGCAGCAGCGCCGCGCCCGCCAATGTGCACAGCAACAGCACGCCGACATAGGCGACGGACAATGCCATGCGCACCGGATCGTCCGGTCCGCTGAACACATGGTCAAAGATATAGGGCGCGGCGATCGAGCCCATGAAATTGATGAACATATGGATCGCAATGGAGTAACGCAGCCGTCCAGTGCGGCAATAGAGGTAGGCGAGCACCGTGCCCACACCCGTTGCATAGAAAAACTGATAAAAATTGCCATGATACAGCCCGAATACGATCGCAGACAGCACGATCGCGACCACATCACCGAATTGCTTCGTGCGGTCGATGAGCAGCTTGCGGAAAAGCACCTCCTCGATGACCGGTGCGAGCAACACGACCGCGATCAGATTGCTCAGCGGAGAGGAAGAGGTGATGGTGTCGCTGACCGAGTCCATAGGCACCTCACCGAACCACTGTGCAACGCTCATCAGCCCGTTGCCGAGCAGACTGCCCGCATACATTACACAGATCGCAATGAGCAGCCATTTGAAAAAAGCACGCACACCCAGGCGCTGTCCCTCGGGCTGTGCGGCGGGAACACGGCGCAGCAGCACGGCGCACACGGGCACGCCGACGCAGTACATCGGGGCGAGCGACGCGATCCATAAATATGCGTTTTCCTCCATGAGTGCGGGCGCGACCGTGGCGACAACGTACGATATGACAAGCTGCAGCGCGACCGTGACCAGCACGAGCGTGCAGAACGCCCCGCCGATGCGTGAAAAGCACTGATGGATAGAGATGATTTCCTGTTCTTCCTGCATAGAGTCCTCCTGCGCTGGGTCGATGTTTGTAACAAAGACATTGTATCACATTACACGGCAAAAACAAAGTCAAAGTGCGCGCTTTTCCGGGCATCGGCTTTGCAATCAGCACAAAGCTGTTCGCGTCAATCATTGCGAAATTGTTAATTCTGCGCGCCGCCCCTTGTAACCCTGCGGGGGTATGGTATACTGAAGGATAGAAAACAACCGGAGGTGTGCAAGTATGATGCAGGCTCAGCAAATCACGGTTCTTTGCAGGGTGGCGGAGGAACTGAGCGCGGCGAACATCCTATGGGCGCTCGGCGGCTCGATGCTGCTTTGTAAAAACGGTATTGTGGACCATTCCGACGACATTGATCTCATTCTCGCACCTGAAGACGCGCCGCAAGCCGACGCGATCTTGTCCTCCCTCGGCAAAAAATATCCCCGCGTACCCACTCCATCTTACGCGACCCAGTTTTTTCACCGCTATGACGTCGATGGGGTACACCTGACGATCATCAGCGGGCTGACGCTCCACTACAAGGGTTTTCTCTACCGTTATCCGTTCGATCGCGACGCGATCGTGTCCATGCAGCCGGTGGGACATGTGTATGTGCCGTGCACCGCGCTCGAGGACTGGTGGGTGCTGTATCAAATGATGCCCGACCGCGAAGAGCGGTTTCTGGCGCTTGATAAGTATCTGTCGTCCCACGGCGTGCGCTATCCCGAGCGCTTCGGCAAGCTGCGGCGGCAGCCGCTTCCCCCCGCGGTGCTCGCGGGCATCCGGCGGCTGGGCAGCCTCGCCCCGCGTCAGACCTACGCCGCTACCTGTTAAACCAAAAAAGAGCCGATTTGATCGGCTCTTTTTTTGGTTGTCGACAAAATGGGCAACCGTTCAGGGTGGCTATGTGTCTTTTCGGGACGCATAGCCCGCAAAAGACGGAATTACATGATTAAATGAACAGGTTGACATTGGATTCCTCCGCGTCGCCGAGATATGCGCCGACACCGCCCAGTTCCACGCCGTCGATCAGCTCCTCGCGCTTGATGCCCATGACGTCCATGCTCATCGTGCACGCGACCAGTTTGATGCCCTGCTTCATCGCCTTTTGCATGAGGGTTTCGAGCGAATCGACATTCTTGTCGTTCATAATCTTCTTCATCATTGCCGTGCCCATGCCGCCCATGTTCATCTTGGACAGACGCAGCTTGCGCGTGCCGCGCGGCAGCATCTTGCCGAACATCGACTCGACGAGTGTTTTATGCACCGGTTGCTTTTCCGGCTTGCGCAGCGCGTTCAGCCCCCAGAAGGTGAAGAACATTGTCACGGGGCGACCCATTGCCGCCGCGCCGTTTGCAATGATGAAGCTTGCGAGCACCTTATCGAGATCGCCGGAGAACACGATGATGGTCTTGCCCTCGGGCGCAGCCTGTACCGCGGTCGAGGTCGATGCGGCAGCCGCGCCGCCTTTGCGCACGGTCGCCACGAACGCACCGTCGCGCTCGCCGGTCGATACCAGTGTATTGCCCGTGCGGCGGCACCATGCGCGCACATCATGCACGAAGCCCGGATCGGATGCGACGACCTCGAGCGACTCGTTTTCGCCAAGCTGCTTCATGGTCTCATACACCTGCATGATCGGACCGGGGCACTGCATGCCACAGCAGTCGAGCTTGACCGACAGGGTCGGGATGGTCTCGACGACAGGGGTCTGGATCGTTTCCGGCATAGTTTCTTCCTCCTTTTCGGGGTGGATGGACTGATAAAAGCGCGTGCCGCCCGGATACAGCAGCACATCGGTGAAACCGTTCTGCATCAGGATGCGCGCGGCATTATAGGAGCGCACGCCGATCGCACAGAACGTAACGATGCGCTTGGTGGGATCCAGTTCCCTCAGCCGGTCGCGCAGACGACCAAGCGGGATGTGTTTTGCGCCCGGCAGCGTGAATGCCATCAGCTCGGCTTCCTCGCGCACATCGAGCAGGACGGTATCCGGCTCGCGCTCGACGATGTCCCAATCCGCAAAGCGTACCAGACCGCCGAGCACGTTGCCTGCGACAAAGCCTGCCATATTGACCGGATCCTTTGCCGAAGAATACGGCGGCGCATACGCCAGCTCGAGCTGCGCGAGATCCTCTACGCCGCCGCCCAGACGCAGCGTGGTCGCGATCGTATCGATGCGCTTATCCACGCCGTCTCGCCCGACGATCTGCGCGCCGAACAGCTTCTTCCCATCCATCGAGAACAGCAGCTTGAGGTTCATGGGCAGCGCACCCGGATAGTAGCCCGCGTGCGAATTTTGCGTGATGATGACGGTTTCGTAGTCCTTGCCGCGCACCAGACCGCGCTTTTGGAGAGTCTTTTCGTTCGCACCGGTCGTCGCCGCGGTCAGGTCGAACACCTTTGCGACCGAGGTGCCCTGCGTGCCGCGATAGCGCTCGCTGCCGCCCGCGATGTTGTCCGCCGCGATGCGTCCCTGCTTGTTTGCCGGGCCTGCGAGCGGTATCATCGTGCGGTCACCAAACACCAGATCCTCGACCTCGATGACGTCACCGACCGCATAGATCGCAGGGTCTGCGGTGCGCAGATATTCGTCGACGATGATGCCGCCGCGCGCGTTCAGCGGCAGACCCGCATCCTTCGCGAGCGCGCTGTTCGGGCGCACGCCGATGGACAGGATGACGAGATCAGCGGAAACCGTGCTGCCGCTCGTCAGCGCGATGTCGACCGTATCGCCGCGGTCGGCAAACGACTTGACGCCGTCGCCCAGATGCAGCTCCACCCCGTTTTGCGCGATGTTTTCGTGCAGCAGCAGCGCCATTTCATAATCGAGGGGCGCCATGACCTGATCGAGCATTTCGATGAGTGATACCTGCAAGCCTGCGTGACGCAGGTTTTCCGCCATCTCCAGACCGATGAAGCCGCCGCCGATGACTGCCGCGCTGCGGATGCCCTGCTCGCGCACCATCGCGCGGATACGGTCGGTATCCGGCACGGTCCACAGCGTTTGGATGCGCGGGGAGTCAATGCCCTCGATCGGCGGACGCAGCGGCGACGAGCCGGTCGAAAGGACGAGCACGTCATACGGCTCCCTGTATATCTCACCGCTGTCGATCCTCTTGACCGTGACAAACTTGTGCTCGCGGTCGATCGACATGACCTCGTTCTTCACGCGAACGTCCACGCCGAAGCGCGCGCGCATGACCTCGGGCTTTTGCAGCAACAGCGCGTCGCGCGATTTGATGACATCCCCGATGTGGTACGGCAGACCGCAGTTTGCATAAGAGATATGCTCGCCCCGCTCGAGCAGTACGATCTCCGCCTCCGCGTCGACCCGGCGCAGACGCGCCGCGCAGCTTGCGCCGCCCGCGACGCCGCCAATAATGACAACCTTGCGCATAATGTATCCTCCTCTATTCAAATGAACCAGTCATAAACATTGTCTTGTTTTTAACAGTATACCCCATAGCGGTATCTTCCTTCCGTGACAATGTCACAACGCATCTTCGCTTTCTTTCGCGTGCATGCTATAATAATAAGGATACAACGACGCCGGAGGTGCATCGCACATGAACATTACCGAATTTGCCCGCATCGCGGGTGTGTCCAAGGCGGCGGTCAGCCGCTTCTTTAATGACGGCTACCTGAGCGACGAAAAATATGCGCGCATCGCGCGCGCGGTCGAGGAGACCGGCTATGCACCGAGCGCGCAGGCGCAGACGCTGCGCACGCGCCGCACCCGGCAGGTCGGCGTCATTTTGCCCAAGCTGTCGGGCGAGAGCACCGCGCGTGTCGTCGAGGGCATCAGCCGCGTGCTCGACGCGCAGGGCTATCTGCTGCTGCTCGCAAACACCTATAACGACCCGCAGCGCGAGGTGCGCTATCTCGAACTGTTCCGCGAAAACCATGTGGACGGCATCATATTCCTTGCAAGTATTTTCACGCCCGCGCACGAGGAGGTGCTGCAAAATATCCGCATCCCGCTCGTCATCGTCGGGCAGGAGTACCCCGGGGCGCACTGTGTCTATCACGACGACTACGGCGCGGCGTACGCGCTGACCGAGCTGCTGCTTGCGCGCGGCTGCCGCCGTCCGGCGTACATCGGCGTGACCATCGAGGACCGCGCGGCGGGACAGGCACGGCGCGAGGGCTTTGTGCGTGCCCTCGCGGCGCACGATCTCAGCCCGAACCCCAACCTGATGCGCGTGTCCAAGTTCCGCATGGACGCAGGCTATGCCCAGATGCAGCTCCTGCTCGAAAAGGGGCTGCGTCCGGACGGGCTGCTGTGTGCAACCGACAACATCGCCATCGGCGCGATGCAGTGCTGCCGCGAGCACGGCGTGCGCATCCCCGAGGATCTGCTGCTCGCCGCAATCGGCGACAACGATCTCGGCCGCGTATGCGCCACCCCGCTGACGAGTGCGCACCTGCACTACCACACGAGCGGCGAGCAGGCGGCGAGCACCCTGCTGCATCTGCTGCACAAGGACAAGGGCGCGACCGGCTCGACCGAGTTGCCCTTCGAGATCATAGAGCGCACCTCCACCGCCCCTAAAAACTGAAACCATATGAAATCTATATATGACTTCTCTTACTTTGATTGCCTTTGCCAATGGACTTTGCGGCAAATCATTACTATAATAAAACCATGATATGAAACTGATTTCATAAAAGGCGTAAAAGAGACAACGACTAAAGGAGAAGCATTATGGACTACAAAGCGACTGCAAAAGGCGTCCTGACCGCGATCGGCGGCAAGGACAATCTGGTCAGCGCCGCGCACTGTGCCACGCGGCTGCGGCTCGTCATCTCGGACAACGGCAAGGTGCACAAGACCGACCTTGAGAACGTCGACGGCGTCAAGGGCGTGTTCGAGGCATCGGGACAGCTCCAGATCATCATCGGCACGGGCGCCGTCAACAAGGTCTATGACGAATTCATCGCACTGGCGGGCGTGAGCGCCGCAAGCAAGGATGACGTCAAGCAGGCGGCAGCTGCCAAGCAGCCCATCGCCAAGCGCGCTATCAAGACACTAGGCGATATTTTCGTTCCCATCATCCCCGCGATCGTTGCAAGCGGTCTGCTCATGGGTCTGATGGAAGGCTTCACCAAGATTTCCCCCGCCCTTGCAGAGAGCGGTACCTATACCGTATTCCACCTGTTCAGCAATGCGGCGTTCGTGTTCCTGCCCATCCTGATCGCGTTCAGCGCAGCGCGCGCCTTCGGCGGCAACCCATTCCTCGGCGCGGTCATCGGTATGATTATGATTCACCCCGACCTGCTCAACGCATGGGCGGTCGCGGGCGCGGACAAGATCCCGTCCGTCGGGGTCTGGTTCAACCTCTACGATATTAACCTCGTCGGCTATCAAGGACACGTCATACCGGTCGTCATCGCGGTCTGGTTTATGAGCACGCTCGAAAAAAAGCTGCACAAGATCGTCCCCGAAATGATCGACCTGTTCGTCACGCCGCTCGTCACCGTACTCGTCACGGGCTATCTGACCCTGACGGTCTTTGGCCCGATCTTCAGCTGGCTGGAAAGCGGCGTGCTGATTGGCATGCAGACCCTCATCGCGATTCCGTTCGGCATTGGCGCGGCGCTGTGCGGCGCGGTCTATGCACCGACAGTCGTCGCAGGCATCCATCACATGTATAACGCACTCGAAGCCGGCATGCTCAGCTCGACCGGTGTCAACACCTGGATGCCGATCGCGACCGCAGCAAACGTCGCACAGGGCGCGGCGGCGCTCGCATTCGGGCTCAAGACCCGCAACCGCAAGAGCAAGGCAGTTGCGCTGCCCGCTTCCCTTTCCGCCTTCCTCGGCATCACGGAACCCGCGATCTTCGGCGTCAACCTGCGTTACGTCCGTCCCTTCTTCGCAGGCTGCGCAGGCGGCGCGGCGGGTGCACTCGTTGCAGGATGGCTGCACGTCGGCGCGACCGCTTACGGCATCACCGGTCTGTTCGGCATCCTCATCACCACACAGAACCTCATGCAGTATCTGCTCGTCATGCTGGTTGCATTCGGGGTGGCATTCACGCTAACCTTTGTCCTCTATCGTGACGAAGAGACGTCCTCCCAGCCCGCACTTGACATCAACGCGACGCCGGTCGTGACTGGTATCGCAAGCCCGCTCTCCGGCGAGGTTATCCCGATGAGCGAAGTGCCCGACGATACCTTTGCAAGCGGCGTACTCGGCGGCGGTGTCGCCATCCTGCCCTCCGAGGGCAAGATCGTCGCTCCGGCGAACGCGACCGTATCCATGCTGCCGGCATCGCGCCACGCGGTCGGTCTGACGCTGGACGACGGCACCGAGCTGCTCATCCACATCGGTATCAATACCGTCGAGCTGAAAGGCGAAGGCTTCACCGCGCTCGTCCGCGAGGGCGACAAGGTCAACAAGGGACAAACGATCCTGACCTTCGACCCCGCGTATCTGACCGCGCAGGGCTACTCCATCATCACCCCCGTGATCGTGACGGACGGCGCAGACAATCTCGTCCCCGCACCGCAGGCACACACCATGATTTCCGCACTCGCACCGCTGCTCACGCAGCAGGCAAACACTGTAAAGGAGCCTGTTTATGCAGGATAACTGGCGGCAGGCGCTGCATCTGGAGCCACCGCAAGGCTGGCTCAACGACCCCAACGGACTGTGTTGGTTTCATGGCTTCTACCATGTCTACTTCCAATACTGCCCGACGAGCGCCGAGGGAAACGGCGACAAGCTATGGGGGCATTATCGCAGCGCCGATCTGCTGCACTGGCAATTTCGCGGCGTCGTGCTTCATCCGGATACGCCGGATGATCGCGACGGCGTGTATTCGGGCAGCGCCCTTGTTCAAGAGGATACGCTGCACCTGTTCTATACCGGCAACGTCAAGGAGCCGGGCGACCACGACTATATCACGAGCGGCCGCGGCGCGAACGTCATCCATGTGACGACGCACGACGGCGACACGATGAGCGCTAAGAGCGTGCTGCTGCGCAACAAAGATTACCCCGCGGACTGCACGCAGCATGTGCGCGACCCCAAGGTCTGGCGCGAAAACGGCGCGTTCCGCATGGTGCTCGGCGCGCGGCGGCGCGACGACACGGGCGCGGTGCTGCTCTACCGTTCGGATGATCTCACCCACTGGACGCTCGACCGCGTGCTCACGAGCGACGCGCCGTTCGGCTACATGTGGGAGTGCCCCGACCTGTATGCGGTCAACGGAGTGCGCGTGCTCAGCATTTCCCCGCAGGGATTGCCGCACGAGAAAACCCGCTTCCAAAACGTCTATCAGTCGGGCTATTTCGTGCTCGACGGCGACCGTCCCACAACCTTCACCGAGTGGGACATGGGCTTTGACTTCTATGCGCCGCAGAGTTTCGTCACGCCGGACGGACGGCGCGTCATGTTCGGTTGGATGGGACTGCCCGACATCGACTACACAAACCCCACCGTCGCACGCGGTTGGCAGCATTGCCTGACGCTGCCGCGCGAGGTGTTCCGCGACGCAGCGGGACACCTCCGGCAGCGCCCGGTACGCGAACTCGACGCACTGCGCGCCGGGGCACGCCCGCTGACCGATACCACGCTCTCGCTGCCCTTCGACCTTGAAGCACAGGCGCAGGGAGACTTCACCCTCACGCTCGCGCACGGTCTTAGCCTTACCTGCACGGGTGAGACCGTCACGCTGACCTTTACCGACGCATCGCTCGGCGGCGGACGCACGACACGCACCGCGCTCGTGCCTGATTGCCGCACCGTGCGTGCAATCGTTGATCGCTCGAGCGTAGAAATTTATCTGAATGCCGGCGCGTGCGTCTTTACGACGCGCTTTTATCCCGCAAGCGATTTGATTTCTCTGCAATCCACCGGCTTGACCGGTACCATCTGGCGTATGAACGGACTGGAGGTAACACACAATGTCCCGTGACACCCTGCTCTCGATCGGTGAAGCGCTGATCGACTTTATCCCCGAACAGGTAGGCTGCCACTTCTCCGAGGTACAGGGTTTTCACCCGGCGGTGGGCGGTGCGCCCGCCAACGTGTGCGGTGCATTTGTGCGGCTCGGCGGCAAGGCGCGCCTGCTGACACAGCTCGGCGCGGATCCGTTCGGCGCGAAGATCGCCGGCGAGCTTGCAGGCTTCGGCATCGACACCTCCGCCATCCGCTACACGACGGACGCGAACACCAGTCTGGCATTCGTCAGCCTCGCGGCGGACGGCAACCGCACCTTTTCGTTCTATCGCAATCCCGCGGCGGATATGCTGTACGCACCCGAGCAGGTCGACCCCGCGTGCTTCACGGACGGCTATGCGCTGCATTTTTGCAGTGTATCCCTCGGGGAATTCCCAATGTGCGACGCGCACCGGACCGCGATCGGCTATGCGCGTGAGAGCGATATGCTCATCAGCTTCGATCCGAATCTGCGCTTTCCACTCTGGCCCGACCGCGACGCGCTCCACCGCGCGGTGTGGGAGTTCCTGCCGCAGGCGCACATTTTAAAGATTTCCGATGAGGAGCTCCCATTCCTGACCGGAGAGACCGACATTCACGCGGCGCTGCCCAAGCTGTTCACCGGCAGCGTGCAGATCGTCATCTATACCTGCGGCGGCGGGGGCGCGTATGCGTTCACCCGCACCGCGCAGGCGTTCGCGGCGGCGCAGAGCATCGCCGCGACCGACACCACCGGCGCAGGCGACGGCTTTATAGGCTCGCTGCTCTATCAGCTCCACCGCGACGGTGTGACCCTCCATACGATCGGTTCGCTGGACGCACAGGCTTTGGAAGCATACCTAACCTTCTCACACCGCTTCTGTGGCATTAGCGTCCGGCGTTCCGGTGCGATCGCTTCTTATCCCACCCTGCGAGAAATGCAGGACTAGCGTTCGCCCGTTCCCCTTGAAAGCACTCGCTTTCAGGGGGATTTTTTTTATGTCCGCGGCATGCATGGAAAGATTTTATACAATTTGGCGGCGCGCAGTTGACACGGTGGCGCGCGCGCCGTATAATAACAACGCGCCCGACCGACCGGACGGTCGGTCGGGATTCGGAACCGCTTTGCGGGACGGTGTGCAGCGTCTGCACAGACAGGCGCATCGGGATTAGGAGGAATTGCATGAAACAACTTTTCCGACGCGGGGCACTTGCCCTTGTCCTCGTGCTCGGGCTGTGTACGCAGGGCTTCGCCGAGGACGGTACGCTTGCCGCGCCGCCCGCGCGACGCGTGCAGGAGCTTAGCCTGACTGGTGTGGAACGCAGCGTGCGCGACAGCAACCCGACCGTGCGCTCGCTGCAAGCGACCGTCGCGTCGATCGGCTCGTCCTCGCTCGGTGCGGGCTTTGCGGCGCAGTCGGCGCAGCTTACCGCACAGATCGACAGCTATCAAAAACTCATCGACAGCATGCAGAGCGCGGCAGGCAGCACCTCGGATACCGCGCTTCAGCAAACCTATGCGAGCCATATCGCGGTCATGCAGGGCAATGTCGCGAGTTTACAGGGCACGCTTGCGAGTCTGCCCACGAGGCAGATGATGACGCAGACCCAGATCGACGACGCGCGCGCGACCTTGCAGCGTCAGACGGACAACGTGGCAAATCAGCTTGCGATGGGCGCGCAGAGCGCACTCATCACGATGCAGTCGCTCAAATATTCCGCCGCCGGACTGACGCGCACGATCGCCGCGCTCGACCGTCAGCTTGGTGTGCTCGACACACAGCTTGCGCGCGGCATGGTCAGCCGTTTGCAGGTCGACACGCTGCGGCGTCAACGTGAATCGCTTGCGACCACACTGTCCTCGCTGCAAAACCAGCAGGAAAATCTGGGCGGACAGCTCGCGCTGCTGTGCGGCTACGGTGCGGAAACGCTCGTGCGCCCGTCCGCGCTGCCGCTCGTGACCGACAAGCAGATCCGCGCGATGCGCTACGACAGCGACGCCGCGCTTGCGCTGCAAAACAGCTTCACCGTGTGGACGAAGCAGGTCGATGTGTGGAACACGTCCAACAAAAAGGACGACAGCATCCGCAGCTCGGTCGATGCGCTCGAGAGCGCACAGACCGCGCTCGCCGCGGAGCGCGAATCGGTCGGCGTGCGCTTCCGCGCGGCATATGACGCGGTCGCGGTCAAGCAGACCGCCATCAGCGCACAGCAGGCGGCAGCGGACAAAGCGGCGCGCGATCTGATGGTGGCGCGTGTGCAGTACGCACGCGGCGCGCTGCCGCAGCTTGCGTACTTACAGGTCAAGGATACGGCGGACAGCGCTGCGGACGCAGTCGAGACCGCAAAGATCGACCTCATTTCCGCATATAACCGCTACGAATGGGCCAAACGCGGTCTGCTGACCGCAAACGCATGACGGAGGGAAACACCATGAAACAACCGATCGCGCTCGCACTGACCGCCGTGCTCGCGGCAGGGCTGTGCGCGCCCGCTTCCGCGGCGAACACGACCGCCGCACAGACGACCACACCCGCAGTCAAGACCTTGCGCTTTGATGAGCTTGAGCGCACCGTGCGCGAAAACAACCTGTCGGTCAAGGCGCTGACACAGCAGCTCAAGAGCGTGGAGGAGACCAAGGTCAGCACAAGCTATGACAACCAGTATTTCACGCTCGAGCAGCAGATGAGCCAGTATCAGGCGCAGATCAACGAACTGGATGCCGCCATTTCCGCGCTCGGCACGGATGCGGCAAATGACGCGCTGTGCAAGACGCTCATCGCACAGCGCAGTGCGCTGCAAGGCAGTCTGCGCGCGCTTCAGGTCTCCTACGGCGACCTGAAGGACAGCGAGGACAACGCAGCCGATAAGCATAAGGACACCGTGACCGCAACGCAGCGGCAGGTCGCCAATGCCGCTGACCTGCTGTGTTTCGGTGCACAGAACACCTTTGTGTCGCTGCACACGCTTGCGGTGTCGCAGAGCGAAATGACCTGTTCTCTCGCCGAGCTTGACCGCAGCATCGCCATCCTGCGTGCACAGGTGCGCCGCGGCATGGCGGGCGCGCTCGACCTGCTCGCGCTGCAAAGCCAACGTGAAACGCTGCTTGCCAATCAGAAAACACTTGAAGTACAGCGTGCAAACCTGCAAAACAGTCTCGCCGTGCAGTGCGGACTGGGCGCGGATACCAAGCTTGAACTCACCGCGCTGCCCGAGGTCACCGCCGAGCAGCTTGCCGCGATGAACTACGATCAAGACCTCGCCGAGGCGCTCAAAAACAGTTACTCCATCTGGGCGAAGCAGGACGCGGCGCAGCAGGCGTCTGACGACTACGAAAACGACGTGACCGACAACATTTACGCGTACGAAGCTGCAAAAATCACCGCGCAAGCCGAACCGGACAATGTCAAGACCGCGTTCCGTCAGCTTTACAATGCCGTGCGCGACAAGAAGAGTGCACTCGACGCGGCAAACGCGGATGCCGCGCAGGGCAGCAAGACCTTTGCATCCAAGCAGGTGCAGTACACGCGCGGCGCGCTCTCCAAAAACGACTATTTGCAGGCGCAGGACACCTTTGCCGCGCTTGAGCGCGCGCAGACCAATGCTAAAATCAATCTTCTGACCGCGTACAACCAGTATAACTGGGCAAAACGCGGCGTGATGAACACCAACGCATGAGTTTGGGAGGAATGACAATGAAGCATACACGTTTGCCGGCGCTCGCGCTGGCGGGTCTGCTGCTGCTCGGCGCGGCGGGCTGCGGCAAGACGGAATCCACACAGACCGCCGCCCCCAAGGGCACGCCGGTCGAGGTGCAGCCGGTCGCATCGGGCGATATGTCCGCGCAAAACGCGCTCGCCGGCACGGTCACCGCCGTCAAGGAAGTGCAGGTGTTCCCGATGCTCGCGGGACGGGTCACAACGCTGAACGTCGCGGAGGGCGACACTGTGCAGGCAGGCCAACTGCTCTTTGAGGTCGACACCTCGACCGTGACGAGCACCTACGCCTCGCTGCAACAAAGCTACAACGCGACCAAGCAGGCCACCGACCAGTCGATCGCGAACGCGCAGCTCGGTGTGCAGCGCGCGCAGATTGCACTCGATCAGGCGCAGACCGCACTCGACAACACCAAAGCGATGCTTGAAGTCGGCGCCGCGAGCGAGCAGCAGCTCACCACCGCACAGCAGGCGGTCACAAACGCGCAGGTCGGCGTGCAGCAGGCACAGGCGGGCGTGCAGCAGGCGCAGGCGCAGCAGCAGGCGTCGCTTGCGCAGGTCTCCGCAAGCATGGCGCAGATCCAGGCACAAGCAAAGCTCGGCACGGTCACCGCGCCGGTCTCCGGACTGGTCACGACAGTCAATTTGCAGCGCGGCGGCATGGCGGCACAGTCCGCGCCCGCGGTCATCATTGCGGAGGGCGGCAACGTCCAACTTACGGTCGCGGTCAGCGAGACCGTGCTTGCGGGCTTAAAAATCGGGGACAGCGCGTCGTGCACGCTCGAGTCGGTCTCCAAGGAGCCGATGAACGCGACCATCACGACGATCGCAAACGCGTCCAACCCGCAAACCAAGCTGTATGACGTGACGCTCTCCCTGCCGAGCGGGGTAAAGCCGCCCATCGGTGCATTCGCGAACGTCACGCTCTACACCGATAAGCGCGACAACGCCATTCGCATCCCGACCGAAGCCATCCTGACCGACGGCGAAACACAGTATGTCTTTGTCGTGACCGATCAGCAGCCTGCGCAGACGGCGGACGCGGCACAGACCGAGACCGACGACAGCAAGGCGAAGGACGACAAAACAGCGAACAAGGATGCCGCGGACACGCAGGAGCAGCCCATCACCCACTGGGCGAAGAAGGTCACGGTCACGACCGGACTGGTCGGTGACGGCGTGACCGAGATCACGAGCGGGCTGACGCGCGGACAGCGTCTGGTCGTCAAGGGACAGAGCTATCTGTCCGACGGTGCAGGCGTCCGCATCGTGACCGGAAAGGATGCATAAGGCATGAAAATTGCGGAATTTTGCATCAAGCACAAGGTCACGACCATTCTTTCCTTCATTATGGTGGTCATTTTCGGTCTGATGACGTTCGGCTCGCTGCCGCTCGCGCTCATGCCGTCCATCGACCTGCCCATGGCGATCGTCACGACGACCTATGTGGGCGCAGGTCCGGAGGAAATCGAAAATCTGGTCACGAAGCCCCTTGAAGAAGCATGCGCGCGCGTTGCGGGCATGGATACGCTGCAATCGCGCTCGCAGGAAAACGCGAGCCTTGTCATGGTCACCTTTGCCGACGGCACGGATATGGATCAGGCGCTCGTCGACCTGCGCGAAAAGGTCGACCTTGCGAAATCCGTCCTGCCGGACGACGCATCCGCACCGACCGTTATGAAGATGGACGTCGACGCGATGCCGGTCGTCGTCATCGGTCTCAAGGGCGCGGATCTCGCGCAGCTTCAGTCCATCGCACAGGACGATGTGTCCCCCGTGCTCGAACGCATCGACGGCGTTGCGTCGGTCAGTATCACAGGCGGCTATGAAAACGAGATCTCGGTCGACACCTACGCCGGCCGCATGCACGGCTACGGTCTGTCGGTCGCGTATCTCGCGCAGATGCTCGGCGCGGATAACGTCGCGATGCCCGCGGGCGAGGTGGACAACGGCAGCCACACGCTGTCCGTGCGCACCGACGGCGAGTACAAGTCGGTCGACGATGTCGCAAACACCCTCATCCCGCTGCCCAAGGGTGGCACGGTGCGTCTGGGCGAGGTCGCCAAGGTGTCGATGCAGCCGAAAAAGCAGACCGCGATCGCCAAGGTCGACGGTGCGCCGTGTGTCATGCTGTCGGTCAGCAAGCAGTCCGGCGTGAACACCGTACAGGTGGCAAACCGCGTCAAGGACGCCATGGCGGGACTGACAAAGGACAATCCGACCCTGAGCTGGAATTTGGTGCTCGACCAGTCGGAGTACATCAACCAGACCGTGGAATCGGTCATCCAGAATATCGTGCTCGGCGTTGTACTTGCTGCACTCGTGCTGCTCGTGTTCCTGCGCGATTTCGGCGCGACCGCGGTCATTTCGGTGTCCATGCCGGTGTGTATCATCTCGGTGTTCCTCATCATGCGCGCGCTCAATATCACGATGAACATGATGTCGCTCGGTGGCATGGCGATGGGCGTGGGCATGATCGTCGATAACTCGATCGTCGTGCTCGAAAATATCTTCCGCTTCCGCTCGGACGGCTACAGCCGCTGGGACGCGTGCACCAAGGGCGCGGCGGAGGTCTCGCTGGCAATCAGCGCCTCCACGCTCACGACCGTTGCGGTCTTTCTGCCCATCGGTCTGTCGGGCGGTATGGCGGGCATGATGTTTAAGGAGTTCTGCATCACGATCGTCGCGCTGCTCATGGCGTCGCTCGTCATCGCGCTCACGCTTGTGCCGCTGCTGTGCTATATCACAATGGATCGCGGACGCCGTCGTTTGCGCGTACCCAACACAACGGGCGATCTGGTCGACCGTCCGCTCATGCGCCGCTATAAAAGCGTGCTGCGTTTCCTCCTGACCCGACGCTCGGTCGCGGTCATCGTGTCGTTCGCCATGATCGCGGTGTTCATCGTGTCCATCTTCGCGGCGGGCGTTGAGCTCATTCCGGAGACCGACCAGGGCGAGATCTCCATCTCGGTCAGCATGCCGGTCGGCGCGGAAATGGAAGAGACCGCGCGCATCGAGGACCGCATCACGGGTATCATCCAGAAAACCGTGCCCGAGCTTGACAGCCTGTACTACTCGACGAGCAGCATGTCCCCGTTCGGCGGGAGCGGCGCGAGCGTCACGGTGCAGCTCGTCGATCTTGCAAAGCGCGAACGCTCCGCGATGCAGGTGGCAGACAGTCTGCGCCGTGACCTTGCGGACATCGCGGGCTGCGAGCTGTCGGTTTCGACCGCGTCGACCATGTCGATGTCGTCGACCGGCTCCCCCATCGACATTGAACTGTCGGGCGATGATTACACCGCGCTGACGCGTGCGGGCGACGATCTCGTCGAGCGCATCTCCGCGCTGCCCGACGCGGTCGAGGTCAAAAGTTCGGCGGCGGACGAAGTGCCGCGTGTCAAGGTTTCCATCAACCGTGCCAACGCCACGCGCTTTGGTCTGACCGCGGCGACGATCGGTGCAGCGGTGCGCGGCTCGCTCAACGGCTCGACCGCGACCACGCTCAAGATCGCCGGCGACGAATATGACATCACCGTGCGCGGCGACGAGACCTCCAAGGCAAGTCTGGACGCGCTCAAGGCGGTCGCCATCCCGACACAGACCGGCGGCACCGTGCCGCTTTCCCTCGTCGCGGATGTCAAGACCGAGCTTGCCCCCCAGATGATCACGCGCATGAACCAGAGCCGCACCATCACGGTCACGGGCGACAGCCTGTCCGGCAATACGGTCGAGTTGAACAAGGCAGTCAGCCAGATCATGAGCGAGTATCAGCTTCCCGAGGGCGTGCGCTCGGAGACCGGCGGCGAAATGAAGGACATGGCGGAATCGTTCACGACGCTCGGCATGGCGCTCATCGTCGCACTCGGTCTGGTCTATTTCGTGCTCGCAAGCCAGTTTGAATCCTTTGTGCTGCCGGTCATCATCATGATGATCCTGCCCATCGGTCTGCTCGGCGCGATGTTCGGGCTGCCCATCACGGGCAATAAAATTTCCATGGTGTCGCTGCTCGGCGTCATCATTCTTGCGGGCACGGTCGTCAACTCGTCCATCGTGCTCATCGACTACATCCAGACCCGCCGCGGGCGCGGCGAGGACAAGGACACCGCGATCCTGAACGCGTGCCCACGCCGCGTGCGTCCGGTGCTCATGACCACGCTCACGACCATCCTCGGTCTCGTGCCGATGGCGCTGTCCCACGGCGAGGGTGCGGAGCTCATGCGCCCGATGGCAGTCGTCATGATCGCGGGCATGGTCATCTCGACCGTAGTCACACTGGTGTTCACACCGGTGTACTATTCGCTGGTCGACAGCCTGACCTCGCGTTTTCGTAAAAAGCACCTGCCGCAGGACCCCAGGCAGGATATTCCGGGCTATCTGCCCGAAAAGGGAGAGGAAAGCCTTGTCTGACATCAGAGACAGCCGCCGCGCCGCGATCGCGCACGCGGCGTGCATGGAATTTGGTACGCACGGCTATGAACGCGCAAACATCGCCGCCATCGCCAAGCGCGCTGGGATCGGAAAATCGACGATCTACGAATACTATCCCTCCAAGGAAGCGCTACTCGGTGCGGTAGGAGAATGGGCGTTTGAAACCGCGGCAGAACGCATCCACAAGGTGCTCGCACCCGATGTGGACTTTCGCAGCATGGCACACCAGTATATCGAGGTCATGCGCGACATCATCCGCCACACCGGTGCGGGTATGGTCATGCTGCACAGCGATGGTCGCGCGTTCGCAATCATACGCGCGTATGCAAACCGCTTCCGGGACTTTATCGTCAGCAACCTCGAAAGCGCGGTTGTTCGCGCACAGCAGCGCGGCGAGATTGCGCGCGATATTGACGCCCACGCCGCGGCTTCGCTGGTAGCAGTGCTGTCCGGTCCCATTTTGTCGGTCGACGACGCGGACTGGGAGCGCAATATCGCACTCATGGAGGATGTGCTGTTCCGCGGACTCGATCCGCGCACATAATCTCAAAAAGGCAGGCGACCCATAAGGATCGCCTGCCTTTTTTCCATCCGTGCGGTGAAAGACATGCTCCGCACCATTTTACAAAAAAGCACAAGACCACACAGTACTCAGCCTGTGCGGTCTTGTGCTTTTTTTACTGCATTACAGTTCCATCCGTTCGACGGTCTTACCAAGCAGCTCGTCCATCATATCGACGAGCACGGCCTTCGGCGGCGGATTGGGGTCGGCAAGCCATTTCTCGATCATACATACTGCGCCGCCCGCGATGAATCGCGCGACATAACGGTCGTACTGCTTTGCCTTGCTCTGCAAAATCATCATGCGGCTCTCTTCTACGATCACCATCATCTTTGCCTCAAAGCTGACCGCACCGGATGCGCGCAGCAGTGAACGCACGAGCGTGCTGTTTTCATCGACAAAATCGACCGCGCGCTTGAGCATCGGACGCAACGCGGGGCGGTCAAAGCTCGGCAGACTGTCCTCGACCATCGCACGGAAATCCTCGATCATCTCGTTTTCGATCTTTTCGCGCAGGTCATACACGTCGCGATAATGGACATAGAACGTACCGCGGTTGATGTCCGCGCGCTCCACCAGATCGGTCACGGTGATGTCCTTGAATTCCTTCTCCTGCATCAGTTCCGCGAGCGCCTGCCGCAGCAGCCGCTTGGTGCGCCGGATGCGTTTATCTTCCACTTCCGCCATCTATCTTCCCTCCGTTCGCAGGTGTGTGCTTCACGGACACAAGGGGCATTTTGTCCGTCTGCCGCATTCTGTGTTCTTATTTATAGAGTATCACGCATTGATAACAAACGCAATATCTGTTTTCCCAATCATTGGTGTTTTTTCTGCGTTGGTCGTGTGCGTCTCTGCGCGCACCCCGCTCGCGTGCGGCGCATAGCATGATGTAAGAGGGGAGGAATTTTTATGAAAAAAGCGGTGGCGCTCGCGGTCGCCGGCGGTGATGAACGTCAGGTCTTTCTGGCGCGGCTGCTGCATGCGGACGGTCACGAGGTCTCCACCTACGCGCTCGAACGGCAGACCCTCGGCGAGCCTGCGCTGCGCGTCATTCATGAACCCGTGCGCGAGCTACATACCATGCGCGCGATCATACTGCCCGTGCCTGTGGTACAGGGCGAACATCATCTCAACGCGCCGCTGTCCAATGCGCCGCACCGCATCGACGAACTGCTCGACGCGCTGCCCTCGGGCATGTTGGTGCTCGGCGGCGCGATCAGTCCCGCAGTGCGCACCCGCGCGGAAACCAACGGTCTGCATATGATCGATTATCTTGCGCGGGACGAACTCGCCATTCGCAACGCGGTGCCGACCGCGGAGGGCGCGATCCAGATCGCGATGGAAGAACTGCCGATCACGCTGCACGGCGCGCGTGTGCTCGTCGTGGGCAACGGCCGCATCGGGCGTGCACTGTCGCGGCGACTGGCATGCCTGGGCGCGCTCGTCAGTGTGTCTGCACGCTCAAACGCGGACTTTGCGCGCATTGAATCAAACGGTCTGACCGCGCTCGACACCCGCGCGCTCGCGGGGCATCTGGCAGACTTCGACGCAATATTTAACACCGTTCCGGTACGCGTGATCGGTTTGGCGGAACTGAGCGAGCTGCGCGCGGACTGTCTCATCGTCGATCTGGCATCCAAGCCGGGCGGCGTTGATCTGACGAGCGCGGGCAAACTGGGGCGCAAGGCGATCTGGGCGCTGTCCCTGCCCGGCAAGGTCGCGCCGCTCAGCGCCGCAAAGGCGATCCGCGACACCGTATACAACATCCTGCGTGAGGAGGGAATCCTGTGAATCAACCTATCCGTGTCGGCTTCGCGCTGACCGGCTCTTTCTGCACCTTTTCCCGCGTGCTGCCCATCATTGAGGGACTTGTCGCGCGCGGATGGGCGGTCACGCCCATCCTGTCGGAGAATGCAGGCTCGACCGACACCCGCTTCGGAACTGCCGCCGACTGGCGCACGCGGCTGACCGCGGCATGCGGCGTGCCCATTCTCGACACGATTCCCGCGTGCGAGCCGATCGGCCCCAAGGCGCTCTTCGACATTCTGGTCGTCGCACCCTGCACGGGCAATACGCTCGCCAAGCTCTCCCACGGCGTGACCGATACCTCGGTGACCATGGCGGTCAAAAGCCATCTGCGCGGGGCAAAGCCCGTGCTGCTCGCCGTATCGACAAACGACGCGCTTTCGGGCAGCGCCGCAAATATCGGCACGCTGCTCAACCGCAAGCACTATTATTTTGTCCCGATGGGGCAGGATAATCCGACCGCGAAGCCCTGTTCGGTCGTCGCGCACATGGAGATCATCCCCGACGCGATCGAATCCGCGCTCGCGGGCAGGCAAATGCAGCCGCTGCTGCTCGCTCCCGCCGCAAAAACGTAAAAATCCCCGTCTCCTGCGCCGGAAACACCGGTTTTCTGCGGGAGACGGGGTTTTTTATGCCTGAAGATAGGGTGCGAGCGCGGCTCGGTATGCCTCGATCAGCCGCTCGACCGACCATGCTGCGTTCGCGGGACTGGTCGAGGGCAGCTTGCCTGCCGGCATGCCGGTCACCGGCTCGATGAGCTGATGATAAAACTTCCATGCCGTGCCGCCGGTCGTGAATACCGCACGCACCGGCGTACTGCGCAGGATCGGGCGCAGATCGTTCGCGACCGGATTGCGGATCGCCGCATCCGACGCGCCGACGATGTCGCACGACGCGAGCACATCCCACAGCGCAACGCCGTGCCGCAGGCAGAGCGCGCGCTTGTCCGCAAGGGTCTGCGGTACAGCTTCGCCGAGCACCGCCGCCATCACGCGCCAGAACCGGTTCTGCGGATGCCCGTAAAAGAAACCCTGCTCACGCGATTTGGGACTGGGCATCGAGCCGAGCAGCAATACACGCGAATCCGGTCCATACAGCGGCTCAAAATTATGATAAACAGTTTGATACTCCATGAACCTCACTCCAATACCTGCAAAAATGCGCGAAACGCACTCGGGAGCGCATAGTCCGCCCGCAGCGCGTCCGGTGTGACGAGCACGAGCGACGGATCGTCCGGCGGCGCAGCAAGATCGACATAATAACCTGTCATATGCCACTCCACATGAGTGAAAATGTGCTTTGCAGGCTGCATCGCGCGCATTTGTGCCACTTTCAGCCCGTGCTCTCCGAGAAAGGCGCGTGCTTCGGCGGGCGGCAGCGTGCCGTCCGTTCCCAGAAACTCCCACAGCTTCGCAAGCAGTCCGCGTTCCGGTCTGCGCCGCAGCGCGACCTTATCCTGCCACCGCAGCACGAACACGGTGCGCGGCGCGATCGTGCGTGCTTTCTTCAGCGCTTTGACCGGCAGCCGCGCGGCGATGCCGGTGTGTGCGCCCGCGCATAGATGGAGCACCGGACAGTTGCCGCACTGGGGCGCGCCGTTCGGCACACACACGAGCGCACCAAGCTCCATCAGCGCCTGGTTGAACGCACCCGGGTCGTCGGGCAGGATCGCGGCGACCTGCGCGCGCAGGTCCGCCTTGACCTTGGGATCGGTCACGGAACGCTCGTCCGCATTGAGCCGCGACACGACGCGCAGCACATTGCCGTCGACCGCAGGGACGCGCTGACCACCCGCAATGGACGCGACTGCGCCCGCGGTATAGTCTCCGATGCCGGGCAGCGTGCACAGCGTGTCATAATCGCGCGGCACAACGCCGCCGTATTCCTCGCATACGCGCACCGCCGCCTTGTGCAGATTACGCACGCGGCTGTAATAGCCCAGTCCCTCCCACAGCTTGAGATAGGTGTCCTCAGATGCCGCCGCGAGCGCGTCCACGGTCGGGAACACCTCCATAAAGCGCGTAAAATAGCCGCGCACCGCCTCCACACGCGTCTGCTGCAACATGATCTCGCTCACCCATACGCGGTACGGATCGCGGTTTTCCCGCCACGGCAGAACGCGGGCATGCTGCTCGAACCAGTCGAGCAGCGGCGCGCACAGCGCCTTAGTCAGTCTGCCAGACACTTCATATCCTCGATCGTTTTGCCGGTATAGAACATCGTAAAGGTCGCACGCGCAATCTGCCGGTCCGTGCCGTCGTCGACCAGTACATCATAGACCGCGGTCTGATTGCCCGACTTGATCTCGATCGCATGACCGCGCAGTCGACTGCCGCCATAGCCCGGACGCAGATAATTGATCGAACCGGTCAGCGTGACTGCGATGCGTCCGCGCGACGCCGCCGCCGTACCCGCTGCCGCATCGCACAGCGTATAGATCATACCGCCGTGCGCCATGCCGAGCGGATTGAGCATCTGCGGTGTCAGATCCGCCTCGACCTCGCTCGTGCCGTCACCGATGCCGACCACGCGGATCCCGACATAATGATTGAAGCCGTCTGTCTGCTGTCTCCACTCCAGAACCTGTTTGAGCACCTCGTCCATCTTTCCCACTTTTCGTTCCTCCGATCATACCGATTTGAATTCCTTTTTACTCTAACACAAAGCGCGGCAAAATAAAATAGGCAGTTTTCCGGTGTTGTCCGACACTTTTTCGCAGCACGCATCTGCTTTTTTATTTTATAGATTGACAAACGTCTATGTGTTGTATATACTATATATAGACAATCATCAATGTGAGGTGTAGCCATGAATGAAATTGATATTGCACTGCTGTGCAAGGCGCTCAGCGATGCCAACCGTCTGCGCATCGTGCGCATGCTGTCAGGCGGCGAGATGTGCGCCTGCAAACTGCTCGAGCGGTTTGAAATTACACAGCCCACGTTGTCCCATCATATGAAGACCTTATGCGACTGCGGGCTTGTGGATGTGCGCAAGGATGGAAAATGGTGCCATTATTCGCTCAACTGCGCTACGCTCGGCGCATTTCAGGCGTTTGTGGGCGGACTGTCCTGCCGTGAAAACACGGAGGTGACGCCATGCAAATGATCGGCTCCTTTCTGCAAGATCAGCTTCTTGCGATGAAATGGCTCAATGTGCTCGTCGGGCGGCTGCTCGGCGCGCTCGGAATTGACGGCTCGACCCGTTGGGGCGGCAGCGTGCAGTTTTTCCTGTACGACGTCATTAAAATCACGCTTTTGCTGTGCTGTCTCATCTTTCTCATTTCCTATATTCAGAGCTATTTCCCCCCGGAGCGCAGCAAAAAAATCATGGGGCGCTTCCGCGGGCTATGGGCAAACTGCATTGCCGCGCTGCTCGGCACGGTCACGCCGTTTTGCTCCTGTTCATCCATCCCGCTGTTCATCGGCTTTACAAGTGCCGGTCTGCCGCTCGGCGTGACCTTTTCCTTTCTGATTTCTTCTCCCATGGTCGATCTGGGCAGTCTCATCCTGCTCATGAGCATCTTCGGCCCTAAGGTCGCGGTGACCTATGTCATTGTTGGGCTGTTGGTCGCGGTCATTGGCGGCACGCTGATTCAAAAAATGCATCTGGAGCACGAAGTGGAGGATTTTATCCGTAATGCGAGCACAGTCGATCTTGCGTCACCGACTCTGACGCGCCATGACCGGCTCCTCTATGCGCGCGATCAGATGACCTCCACCTTCCGCAAGGTGTTCCCGTATATCCTCATCGGCGTGGGCATCGGCGCGGTCATCCACAACTGGATCCCGGAAAGCTGGATCGAAACCGCTCTGGGCAGCCGCAATCCGTTTGGCGTGGTGCTTGCAACACTGGTCGGTGTGCCGATGTATGCGGATATTTTCGGCACAATTCCGGTCGCAGAGGCGCTGCTCAGCAAGGGCGCGCAGCTCGGCACCGTGCTCAGCTTCATGATGGCGGTGACAACGCTTTCGCTCCCCTCCATGATTATGCTGCGCAAAGCCGTCAAGCCCAAGCTGCTCGGTGTTTTCGTTGCGATTTGCACGATCGGTATCATTCTGGTCGGCTATCTCTTTAATGCGTTTCAATTTTTATTTGTATAGGAGGATTTTTTATTATGGGACTGTTTGGAAAGAAAAAGCAGGAGGCTGCTCCCTGTTCCTGCGGGGGAAACTGTGCACACGGATGTGCTGCATCCAATGATATGTCGGTGAACGCCGCTGTCAAAATTCTGGGATCGGGCTGCGCCAAATGCAACGCATTGGAGGACGCCACCCGCGAGGCACTCGTCGAACTGGGCATGGATCCGTCCATCGAGCATGTGACGGATTTTGCGAAAATCGCTGCATACGGCGTGATGACCACCCCCGCACTGGTAGTCAACGACAAAGTGATTTCCTATGGAAAGGTGCTCAAGAAAGACGAAGTGATCGCTCTTTTGCGGCAATCGGAGGGCTAAACGTATGGCAAAACCCAAGGTCGCGTTTCTCTGCGTACACAATTCCTGCCGCAGCCAGATGGCGGAGGCACTGGGAAAGCATCTGGCGGGCGATGTATTTGACAGCTATTCCGCGGGCACTGCACTTGCGCCGCGTATCAATCCCGATGCGGTGCGCACCTTGCAGCAGCTCTACGGCATTGATATGGAGCGCACACAGACCCCCAAGCTGCTGTCCGCACTGCCGCCGGTCGATGTGGTCATCCTCATGGGCTGTAATGTACAGTGTCCCACCCTGCCCTGCTCACACACGGAGGATTGGGGCCTGGACGACCCCACAGGAAAGAGTGATGCGGTCTTTACCGCCACCGCGCAAACCATTGCACGCAAGGTTTTGGAGCTGCGCGAGCGGCTGCAAAATGCTCCGCCGCGTATCGACTGACTTATGACGTAAAAAAAAGACCATCCGGATCGGATGGTCTTTTTTGCGTTTGCAGCGATCCCTCCCGCGCCGCTGCTGTGCACGGCCAGGCATTACACCTCGTGCAGGCATCGCAGGATAAAATCGAGAGGACGATAAAAAACCCTTCATGCAAATGCATGAAGGGTTTATGGTGGGAGGTGGTGGATTCGAACCACCGAAGTCGAAGACAACAGATTTACAGTCTGCCCCCTTTGGCCACTCGGGAAACCTCCCATATAAAGTTTTGTGCCGCTGTCCGCCGTCCGTTTGTGAAAATGGAGCTGGTGGACGGACTTGAACCCCCGACCTGCTGATTACAAATCAGCTGCTCTACCAACTGAGCTACACCAGCGTTTCAGCGGGTTACTGACCTCAGCGACGTATATTATAATATCACACGTCCACCCTGCTGTCAACAGTTTTTTTCTGTTTATTTTCCTTTTTTCTTCTCGGCTTTCTGCACACCGTCGAGTGCCGTCAAATTATCCGACACGGTTTGCAGCAGCGTGAGCAGCGACTGGGACATGCCCGGATATTCCCGCGACAATTCCGCCAGATCGAGCGACGGCATCGCGGTGTCCTCCGCCTTGATGCCATAGCCCTCTTCTCCCTGTGCCGCCAGGCGAATGCGCAGCTCCGCCAGACGCATCTGCGCGTCGCACAGATAATCGAACTGCGGTTCACTCGTGCGGAACGCAGCCGCCGGACTGCTTTCGTCCGCGGCGTAGAGGTAGCGGAACACTTTATAGATCGCGAGGGAGAGATAGGTCGATATCTCGTTTGTCAGTTGGCGATTGTTCGACTTCCCGCCCAGCTCAAAGAGCAGAGCCGCGGAATTGACAATCAGCTTTTTGTGCAGCATCGCAGCCACGCTGCCATGCAGTACGTTGCCCTTGTCCTCCGATGCGTCGGGTAGATTTTCTGCCGAGACTGCCGAGCCGTCGCGCGCCATGGAGCGCCCGAGCAAATAGTCGCTTGATACACCGTAATAATCGGCTGCACGCACGACAAAACTGAGACCCGGCTCTCTTAAGCCGTTCTCATAGTGGCTGAGCAGCGCCTGAGAGACCTGAAGGTCACCCGCGGCGGTTCTCTGACTGATTTTCTTTTCCCGCCGCAGCAGTGCCAGGGTTCTGGAAAAGTCACTTGCCATGTTCGTCAAACTCCGTCAATTTCTTCTTTTATAGTATAGCGTCTTTATTACTATTTGTAAAGTCTGCGCCTGAAATTTTCATTTTCGCGCGTGTGTTTTCGTATTATCCCTACATTTCGACATATCTTATGCGGATTTTTGTCGAAAACATGTAAATTTTTGCTGGATTTTCTCGTAAAATCGAACCAATATACGAACGCGCGCAAAAAACCGCCCTGCGAAATGCCGCAGGACGGGGTTTGTTCCGCGTACCGGTGCGTCCGCCGCCGCAGCATTGGCGTTCGTCGCGATCGTCAGCATGAGCATCGCCGCAACCCGTGTGCCTCCCATAAAGCGCAGCACCACGACCGTTCGGTTTTTTTCTTCGAGCCGGTCGCGCGGCGTTTTGGCCGGCATTTGTTAGCCGCATGGGCAGATGCAACTGGTCAAACCGCCGCAAACTTTTTCCGGATACACAAAAAGCCGGAGGGTCACTCCGGCTTTTTGCGGCGGCATATGTCTCACGCATGCGCAACATCGCTCGTGTCGGTCAGATCCCAGTTGACCGGATCGACGCCGTGCGCATAGAGAAATTCATTGGCTTTGGAAAAATGCCGGCAGCCGAAAAAGCCCTGATACGCCGACAGCGGCGAGGGATGGGGCGCCTCGAGCACCAGATGATTCGGATTTGTCAGCAGCGCATGCTTGGCGCGGGCGTTGGCACCCCACAACAGAAAAACCGTGGGTGCTTCGCGCTCGTTGAGTTTCGCGATGACGGCATCGGTAAAGCGTGTCCAACCGATCCCCTTGTGGCTGTTGGGCTGTCCTTCACGCACGGTGAGCACCGTGTTGAGCAGCAGCACGCCGCGCTTTGCCCACGCGGTCAGTTCGCCCGAGGGCGGACGCTCGACATAGACGTCCGCTTGAAGCTCTTTAAAGATATTTTGCAGGCTCGGCGGCGGCTGCACGCCCGCACGCACGGAAAAGCATAGACCGTGCGCCTGTCCTGCGCCGTGATAAGGATCCTGCCCGAGCAGTACCACCTTGACGCCAGAATACGAGGTATAGCGCAGCGCGTTAAAAACATCCTCCTGCGGCGGATAGACCGTATGCGCACGATATTCCTCGCTCAAAAACGCGCGAATCTGCGCGTAATACTCACTCTCAAACTCATTTTTGAGCAAATCGTCCCATTCATTCCCCAGTTTGACCATGCGCGTCGCTCCTTTGCGTGTGTTTTACTGTATTGTAACATAAAAATCCCATGGATGCTATTGACAGAATCTCAAAAGCTGATATACTCTAAGTGTACTAAGACACACAGTACACTTGATACACAGAAAGGAGGCGCACCATGCTGGACATTGATTATCGGGACAGCCGTCCCCTCTACGAGCAGGTCGCCGACAAATTGGAACGCATGGCGGTTTGCGGCGTATTTGCGCCCGACGAGCAGTTGCCGAGCGTGCGCCAGCTTGCAGGAGAGCTGGCGATCAATCCGAACACCATTCAACGCGCTTACGGCGAGTTGGAAAAGCGCGGCGTCATTTATTCGGTCAAAGGGCGCGGCAATTTTGTTTCGGGTGACGGCGGTGCGCTGCGCGCCAGACGGCTCGAAGAGCTACACGGCGAGATCGAGCAGCGCGCACGGCAGGCGCGCGAACTCGGCGCGGACGACACGGTGCTTGCGCACTGGGTCGGCATCCGCTTGATAAAGGAGGGGGAAGCATGATTCAGGCAACCGGCGCAACCAAGCGCTTTGCGGAGATTTGCGCAGTCGATCACATCGACGCAGTCATCCGAAACGGCTCGGTCTTCGGGCTGATCGGCTCAAACGGCGCAGGCAAGTCGAGCTTTTTGCGCATGCTCGCGGGCATTTTACGACCCGATGAGGGGCGCGTGACGATCGACGAGCAGGACGTTTTCGAGAACGTCGCGCTCAAGAGCCGCTGCTTTTACATTTCCGACGAGCAGTATTTTTTCTCTAACTGCACGCCGGACGAAATGAAAAACTACTATAAACGGCTGTATCCCGCGTTTGACGACGCGCGCTACCGCCACCTGATGACCGCCTTTGAACTGGACGGAGGACGCAAGATCCGCACCTTTTCCAAGGGCATGAAAAAGCAGGTGTCCGTCATCTGCGGCGTATGCGCGGGCGCAGATTACCTGTTCTGCGATGAGACCTTCGACGGTCTCGATCCGGTCGTGCGCCAGGCGGTCAAGAGCCTGTTCGCGGCGGATGTCGCGGAGCGCGGCATGACGCCTATCATCGCGAGCCACAATCTGCGCGAACTCGAGGACATCTGCGACCACGTCGGTCTGCTTCATCGCGGCGGCATCCTGTTCTCGCGCGATCTCGACGACATGAAGCTCGGCATCCACAAGCTGCAATGCATCTTCGACCGCCCGTTCGATGTGAGCATGCTCGGGGCGGATATCCCGGTGCTGCACTTCGAGCAGCGCGGCTCGCTCTATACCATTACGGCGCGCGGCGACCGCGAAACGCTGCAAAACCGCCTTGCGGCACTGCAGCCCGTCTTTTTCGAGCTGTTGCCGCTGTCGCTCGAGGAAATCTTTATCAGTGAAACGGAGGTGGTCGGCTATGACGTCAAGAAGCTCATTTTCTGATTTTTGCGGTCTGGTGCGTGATACGCTGCGCCGCAACATTTGGGCGCTTGCGCTGAGCATGCTCACATTCCTGTGCACGCTCCCGCTTCCGGTCGCCATGATGATTCAAAACGCACGCGAGGGCTACTTTGAAACCGAAGCCGTGCGCACCCAGTCCGTGCTTGCCTCGGTTTCCGGCATGCTCGGCATGGACAATTACGCGGTCAAGGTCGCGCTTGCGATCCTCGCGGTCGTGTGCGGTGTGTCGCTGTTCCGCTATCTGCATACGCGGCAGCAGACCGATTTTTACCACAGTCTGCCCATCTCGCGCGGGCGGCTGTTTGCAGTCAACTTTGCATCCGGTCTCGTCATCGTTGTGCCCACATACCTGCTCGGTTGGGTGCTTGCCGCGCTCACGGCAGCCGCGAGCGGCTACAGCGCAGCGATCGGCATGGGCATGGCCGCGGCAGGGCTGCTCGGTCATCTCATCTTTTTCGCAGCGACTTATGCTGTCAGCGTACTGTGCACGATCTTGTGCGGCAATACGATCGTTTCCCTGCTGCTCGTCGGATGGGCGCTCTTTTCGCCCTCTGTGCTTCTCATAGTCGTTGACGGTCTCAAAAGCGCGTTCTATACCACGCACGTCGGTATGGACCGGCTGAGCTCGCTGCTCGCCGTGCGCCTGTCGCCTGTCATCCAGAGTTTTCTCTTCTCGACCGGCGCGCGCGCCAGCAACTACACCGCGGATTCGATCGCCGCGCCGCACACCGCGCGGCTGCTGCTCGGCTATGCGGTCGCGTTCGTGCTGCTCACGCTGCTTGCACGAGTGCTCTTTGTCCGGCGTCCAAGCGAGCGCGCCGGCTGCGCCATCGCGTTCCGCGCACTGGAAGCACCGCTCAAATTCTGGTGCGTCACGGTCATGGCAGCCGTCCTCGGTCTGCTGTTCCAGTCGTGGGTCAACCGCTTCTGGATGTACTTCGGCTTCGCGCTCGGCGCAGTGCTCACGCATATGCTCATGGAGATCATATACGCGTTCGATTTTCGGGCGTGCCTCAAGAATCTGCGTTCGTTTGCGGTCTTTGGCGTGATCTTTGCAGCAGTCATTACCATGTCGGCGCACGATGTTCTGGGCTATGACCGCTATATTCCGTCCGCAGATACGGTCGCCGCAGTCGCGATCAGCGACTATGACATCCTTGATATGCCACGCAATGCAGGCGGTCAAGAATCCACCTTTGCAGACCTGACCGATCCTGCAAATATTCAGACTGTTCTCGATCTTGCCGCCTATGGCGTGGAGCATCCTTATACTGTCGAACCCAATCAAGCATGGCCTGAAAATTCCGACGATCAAACGTTGTACAGCCTCAGCATCCGGTATCTGCTGCATAGTGGACGCCAGGTACAGCGGCAATACAACGTGCTCCTTCCGAATTCCGATCATACGCTGCGTAAAAAGCTCGAATCCATCGCTTTCTCGCAAGAGTACATCATCAAGCGCTCCCCTATTTATAACTTTGCGCCCACCGGCAACGACCGTCTGGTCGTGCTCGACGGGGAGCATGACCAGCGCATGAATTCCGCAGGTGTGACTGAAGATGCCGCACAGATCGGCGAAATCATTAAAACGCTGCGCGAGGAAACGCTCACCCTGACACCCGAACAGGTGCATACGGTGGCGCCGTTGCTGCGCATCGAGCTGCTAAGCTATGCAACCGCTCCTAGCCGCGATAATATTCGTGACGACGACCAGCATGTTTACAGTGCCATTTCCGATGACGGCATCTACGTCTATCCAACCTATACACGCACGCTTGCGCTTCTCAAGAAGTACACGAGCGCTGTACCCATGCCGCTTTCCGCGGCAAACGTGCGCAGTATCGACCTTTCGCTCTACGACATTCCTGATCCGACCGCTGAACAGCCTGGCGCGACCCGGGGCGAAACCCGCACCGTTACCGATCCCGCCGATATCGCGCTGCTGCTGCAAGACGGCATTGCGTCGGGTCTGACGCCGCGTCCGCTGACGCTCGCATCGACCATCTTGCAGGATTACAGTTTCCAAGTCAACGTTGTCTATCGCAACGGGGATAACCGCACGATTTATTATTTGCAGGGACACGTTCCCACCGGTATTTTTCAAAAGTATTTTCATTAACGGAAAGGGGTATGGGGGATGAAACGCAATGCAATCGACAGTGAACTTGCCGCGGTAGCGCTGCTTGTGGTGGTGCTGCTTGGCGCATGGCGGTTTTACGGCTGGCGGCAAGCGCGGCTGGCACAATCCACCCCTCCCCCGGTATTGCAGGATATTTTCGATCAGCCGCACTGGGAAAACCGTATCTACGGCTGACCTGCCGCACCCGCAAAAGCCGTCGCCTTTGGGCGGCGGCTTTTTTGCATGCTTTGCTTGTCCTTTCTCATATGTTATAAAAAACCCGCCCGCAGCGGTCGACATTTTTACAGGTATTTTCCGCCGTGTGATTGACAAAGGGGTTAGCATTGGCATACAATATTGTTAACCAAAGTTAACATCTGCACGAAGGGGATATTACGATTGAAAACACTCGATATGCTGAAGCCCGGCGAACGCGGCTTTGTCGCGGGCATCACCGCGGAGGGCGCGATGAAACGCCATTTTCTCGACATGGGCATCACGACGGGCGTGCCGATCACACTGGAGCGGGTTGCACCGTTCGGCGACCCGGTCGCGGTGCGCGTGCGCGGCTACAGTCTGTCGCTGCGGCGCGAGGAAGCCAAAAAGATTCGTCTGCAATGACGTGAAAACGAAGGGACACAGGCAATGTCAACCAAAACACTCGCCATCATCGGCAACCCCAACAGCGGCAAGACGACGCTTTTCAACCGTCTGACCGGCTCCAATCAGCACGTCGGCAACTGGCCGGGCGTGACGGTCGACCGCAAGACCGGGCACATCACGCACAAGGGCCGGCAGCTCGATATGGTCGATCTGCCGGGCATCTATTCCCTTTCCCCTTACACACAGGAGGAGATCATCGCACGCGAGTTCGTGTTGTCGGACGAGCTGGACGGCATCCTCAACATCGTAGACGCGTCGAATTTGGAGCGCAACCTCTATCTGACGCTGCAACTCATCGCGCTCGGTCTGCCTATGGTCGTCGCCCTCGGCTTTATGGACGATTGCCGCGCGCAGGGCATCGAGATCGACTGCGCGCGCCTGTCCGACCTGCTCGGCGTGCTTGTTGTACCGATCTCCGCGAAAAAGGGCGAAAACATCGAAGCGCTGCTCGATCTGCTGACGGGCGACATGCAGCCTCCCAAGCGGCAGCCGCCTTATCTGCACGGGGTCGGCGCGGGGATCACCAAGGCGGCGAAGGCGCTCGAGCCGCTCCCGCTGCGCCGCGCAAGTCTGCCGTTTTACGCGGCCAAATTTCTCGAGGGCGACGCGCGCATGTGCGAGCAGGTCGCGCTGCCGCCCGACACCGCACACGAAATCGACACGATCGCGTGCGGTCTGTCGAGCCACGGCGTGAGCGGCGACCGCGAGATGATCTTTGCAGATGCGCTCTATGACTACATTGAGGACGCGGTACAGCAGGCGGTGCACCGTCCAGAGCATCCGCCGCTCACGATGACCGAAAAAATCGACCGCGTCGTTATCAATAAGTGGCTTGCGCTGCCCATCTTCGCGCTGCTCATGTTTGTGATGTTTGCAACGACGTTCGGGCCGCTCGGCAGCTTTCTAAAGGACGGACTGGAAACCCTCATCAACGGTGTGCTCGCGCCGTGGGTTCGCACGACCCTTGAGGGCGCGCACGCCGCGCCGTGGCTCATCGGGCTGCTGTGCGACGGTATTATCGCGGGCGTAGGCGGCGTGGTCAGCTTCCTGCCGCAGATCGTCATTTTGTTTTTCTTCCTGTCCATACTCGAGGACACGGGATATCTCGCGCGCATTGCATTCATTATGGACACGCTGCTGCGCAAAATCGGTCTGTCGGGAAAGAGCTTTGTGCCCATGCTCATGGGCTTCGGCTGCACCACGCCCGCGGTCATGGCAGCGCGCACCATGGAAAACGAAAAAGACCGCCGCATGACCATCATGCTCACGCCCTTCATGTCGTGCGGCGCGAAGCTGCCGGTCTATGCGCTGTTTTCCGCAGCGCTTTTCCCGGCGCACGCAGGACTTGTCACGTTCAGTCTGTACATTCTGGGCATTGTGATCGCGGTGTTTGCGGGTTTCCTGCTCAAACACACGCTCTTCCGCGGCGTTTCCGCAGGATTTGTACTCGAACTGCCCCCTTACCGTCTGCCCACCTTCAAGGGTACGGTGCGCAACATGTGGGACAAGGCGCGCGACTTCGTGACCAAGGCGGGCACAGTCATCTTCCTGATGAGTATCATCATCTGGCTGCTGCAAAACTTCAGCCCCGCACTACAGCCGACGGGCGACACCGCGCACAGCATTCTCGGCGTATTCGGCACGATGATCGCACCGATCTTTGCCCCGCTCGGTTTTGGTCAGTGGCAGGCGTCGGTCTCGCTGCTGACCGGTCTTGTGGCCAAAGAGGCGGTCGTGTCAACGATGAGTGTACTCTACGGTGCGGGGGGCAACACCGCGGTGCTCGGTTCTCTGCTCGGGCAGGTGTTCACACCGCTCGCGGGCTACTCCTTTTTGGTGTTTACGCTGCTGTACATGCCATGCATGTCCGCATTTGCAACCATTCGCCGCGAAATGGGCGGCATGAAATGGGCGCTCGGCTCTGCGGCATTCCAGACAACGCTCGCCTACGGGATCGCATATCTCATCTATCAAATCGGGCGGCTGTTTGTGGGCGTCTAAGCGAGGTATATCATGAAAGAATTACGAGAATCGGGTGAAAATTACCTGGAAGTCATTCTCGACATCTCCCGAGAGTGCGGTGAAGTGCGCTCCATCGAGATCGCGCGCCGCGTCGGCGTGTCGCGTGCGAGCGTGAGCAAAGCGCTCGGCGTACTGCGCGAAGCGGGCTTTGTCGAGCCGTCTTACTACGGAGAAGTGGTACTGACTGCCGCCGGACGTGCACGCGCCCAGCAGGTTCGCGCGCGGCACGACCTGCTATGCAGTTTTTTACGCGATGGTCTGGGCGTGGAAGCGGAGATTGCCGCACACGACGCCTGCCGTATCGAACATGTGGTCAGCGAGGAACTGCTTTCACACATTTCGCACTGGATGGAGGACAAACAACATGAAAACTCCTGATATTCGCCTGATCGCCGCGGATATGGACGGTACGCTGCTCGACAGCGCCAAGCGCATGCCCGCAGGCATGTTCGAGCGTATCCGCGCACTGCACGCACGCGGCATCCGCTTCGTCGCGGCGAGCGGCAGACAGTACTACGACCTGCTGCGCAACTTCCCCGGTATGGAGGACGATATGCTCTTCCTCGCGGAAAACGGCGCGATGGTCGTCGGCGAGCGCAGCGTGCTTTATCTCAGCGAGCTTCCCTATGAGCAGCTTGCCGAACCGGTGCGCCTCGTTCGCACCCTGCCTGACGCGCATCCCATCCTGTGCGGCGCGGAAAGCGCATATTACGAGGGGGATGTGCCCATCCTGCGCGAAAATGCGCAGATGTATTATGCGCGACTGCAACATGTGCCCGACGTGCTCGAAGCGGCAAAGCACGACCATATCTGCAAGATCGCGGTATTTCGCCACCGCACGATCGAGGATGAGGTCTACCCCGCGCTCAAGCGCTTCGAGGGCGCGTTTCAGGTCGTGCTGTCGGGCGACAGCTGGGTCGATCTCATGCTGCCGGGCGTCAACAAGGGCAGCGCGATGCGGCAGCTTCAGCAGCGCTTCGGGCTGACCCCCGACCAGTGCATGGCATTCGGAGACTACCTCAACGACCGTGAGCTGATGCAGTCGGTCACCCATTCCTACGGCATGGCGAACGGACACCCCGACCTGCTCGCGGTCAGCCGCTACCGCGCGCCGTCCAATGACGAATCCGGCGTTGCCCGCGTGCTGGACGAGCTGTTTTTCAGTCATCCTGCCGATTGACTTTATTACCTCCAAATCGTATAATATGCGCATACAAGCAGAGTAGATGTCCGCGCGTAAAGTGCCGGTGAAACGGGGAGTTGTTCATCGGACGAAAGGGAGCGAAAGCCTCCTTGCGGTGCGGTCGTCGCATCCCGCTGCTGCAACAATGCGGACATTTTCAGCACTTCTGTCCGAATTTTGCAGCAACCGCTGCTCAATTCATACGGAGGTGTTTTTTTATGCAAAAAACCAAAAATCTCTTCGTGCGCTCGCTGCACGAACTTAAAAACCCGCGTTGCCTCGTCGTGACGGCATTGTTCATCGCGCTCAATGTCACACTCGATCTGCTGCGCATTCGCATCCAGCTCACGCCTGATCTGCGCATCGGCATTGGTTTTGTGCTCAACGCGTCCATCGGCATGCTGTTCGGCCCGACAGTCGGTATCATGGCGGGCTTCTCCACCGATGTACTCGGCTATCTGGTCAACTCCGGGGGTGGCGCATATTTTCCGGGCTACACCCTGACCGCAATGCTTGGTGGGCTGATCTACGGTCTGTGGCTCTACCCGCGCAAGCCCGGTCGTCTGCGTGCACTCGGCGCAAAGACCTGCGTCAACCTGTTCTGCAACATCGGTCTCAACACCGTGTGGGCAAGTATGACCGGCGGAAAAGCCCTGATGGTTCTCCTGCCCGCTCGTGCCCTCAAAAACCTCATTCTGCTGCCCTTTGAGGTCGTGCTGCTTTACGTCGTCACCAATCTTGTCCTGAAACTCTATGAACGCGCGGGACTGTCCACCGCATCCGAAGCATAAAAAAGCCCCCGCAGCACTTGAACTCCCTGTGCGGCGGGGGCTTTCCCTGTATCAAAAAAAGAGGTGCATTCCGGTCGGAATGCACCTCTTTTCAAATGTCCAGTATGTGCTATGATTCAGCCCGCAAGCAGATCTCTCATCTGCGCGCGCGCCTGCCGTTCGCTCAGCGGCGTGCCGCCCTCGCATTCAAAATACGCGACGACATCCTGCCACGCCCGCAGCGAATAGCATCCCTCGGGAAGCTGTTCCAGTGTTTGTAGCACACACTCCCTGTCGATGTCTGACCTGCGCAGATCCGACAGATAGATACATCCCATGCGCGCGGAGAGATACTCCAGTAGATCACCGTTTCCATCCTCTCGCATTGCGTCTGGCATCTCCCTTCCTGTCATCTCTGCTCCCGTATTGTTTTGTGCGCGCGCAGCACGTTATTTCATCGTGCCGCGGGTGCCCCAGTTGTCATATTCGCTGAAATTGAGATACATGCCGTCCGCCGGAATGCCGGTCGCCTGTGACACGACCGCAAACGCCGCCTCGGTGAACGCGCGCTTTGCTTCAAGGTCGGTATGCCCGTAGATCTTCACATCGAGATATGCGGTATGCGCGAGCTTCTCCCCTGCCATGTAGATGGTATGGCGGTCGGAAATGTCGATCATAAGCGCCTTTTCACTTTTTCCGGGGATGACCGCGATGCGATCTCCCAAACCGCGCTTGATTTCGTCCTTCTGCGTGTCCGTCAGTTCGCCGGTCACATTCACACTGATATAAGGCATTGTGATACGCCCTCCGATTTTCTGAAACGTTTTTCATCGGCACCACTTTCGACGCCGTTCATTAAAATTATAACACAGCCGTGCGTGCACGCAAGATGCATTCCGGATATTTTCGTATTTTTTAACCGTCTGTAAATTTTGTCGGAATGTCTCGCACGGCGCGCGTGTTTGTGGTATCATAAAGCATAGAAAACCATTATGATGCAATTAGGATTGGTATTATGGATATCAAATGCACCCAAAACATGTTCCGCAGCGCGAGCGGCTGCAGCGATATCACCTATTATATTCTGCGGCCGGAAGGCGTTGAGCTGCGCGGCATCGTACAAATTTCACATGGCGTGTGCGATTATTTCTCGCGCTATACGCAGTTTGCGAAGTATCTTTGCGGTCTGGGTTTCATTGTATGCGGCAACGACCACCTCGGTCACGGCTGCTCCGCAGCAAAGAGCACCGATCTGGGCTTTTTTGCGCCGCGGGACGGCTGGCGGTATCTGGTCGACGACATGGAAACGCTGCATGCGCTCATGCGCACGCGGTATCCCAACCTGCCTTATTTCACGCTTGGGCACTCTATGGGCTCGTTCGTGACGCGGCTGCATGCCGCACAGCACGGCACGGAACTGCGCGGCATGATCGTGCTCGGCACCGCAGGACCGAATCCGTTCGCACGCACGGCGGTGCGTCTGGCAAATTCGGTCGCACATTCGCGCGGCACGACCTATCGCAGCGCGTTTTTGTCCCGCCTTACCTACAACAACTTTAACCGCAAGATCAAAGACAGCGTGACGCCTTTCGACTGGATCTCGCGCGACAAGCAGGTCGTCGAACTGTTTTTATCCGACGAAAAATGCAACTTCATGCTGACCGCCGCAGGCTATCGCGATTTTTTCTCGCTGCTGCTGCACGCGAACACACCAAAATGCTACAAGAGCACGCCGCGTGCACTCCCGCTGCTGCTGCTTTCGGGCGATATGGATCCGGTCGGCTCCTACGGCGAGGGCGTGCGGCAGGTCGCAAATCTCTATCGCGGCGCAGGCGTGCGCGATCTCGACGTGATCTTCTACAAGGGCGGGCGGCACGACCTGCTCAACGAGGTGAACAGCGCCGAGGTGTTCGGTGACATTTCACGCTGGCTGGAACGACAACTACGGGAACACAAGGAGGACGTCCCCCCATGCTTCTGACAACCACCGAAACCATCCCCGGGCATACCTACGAAATTTTGGGACTGGTGCGCGGCAGCACCGTGCAGTGTAAAAACTTCGGACATGATTTTTTTGCGGGGCTGCAAAATCTGGTCGGCGGTGAAATGGATTCCTACACCGACCTCATGAACGAATCTCGAGAGGTCGCTACCCGCCGTATGTCCAGAGAGGCACAAGCCCTCGGCGCGGATGCGATTGTTGGCGTGCGTTACAACAGCTCTGAAATTGCACAGGGCGCCGCCGAAGTCATGGCATATGGCACTGCGGTGCGGCTTGTATGACAAAACCTCCCCGCAACGTAAAAAGGCGTCACCGGAAGTTCCGATGACGCTTTTTTTGCGTTTGTTACTTGCTCCACTGCGCCATTTTGACGCCGTCCGCGAACTTGTCATGGAACGCGCGCACATTGCCCGCAATATCGCCGCCGAACACCGCCGAACCCGCGACGATCACGTCCGCGCCCGCCGCAACGATGTCCGCGACGTTCGCCAGCTTCGCGCCGCCGTCGATCTCAAGCTCGCAGGCATAGCCGCCGTCCTGGATCGCCTGACGCACGGCACGGATTTTATCCATGCACTCCGGAATGAAGCCCTGTCCGCCGAAGCCCGGCTCGACCGTCATGATGAGCACCATATCGCACAGCGGCAGCAGCGGGATCAGTTCGGTCACCGGCGTGCCGGGCTTGATCGTGCAGCTCGCCTTGACGCCGGCCGCGCGAATTTTCTCCAGCTGTGCGCGCGTATCGCCGTTTGATTCCGCATGCACCGTAATGATGTCCGCACCCGCGGCGATGAAATCGTCCAGATACTGGTCGGGGTTCGAGATCATCAGATGCACATCGAGCACCGCGTCCGTCGCCTTGCGCAGCGCCTTGACGACCGGCGCGCCGATCGTCAGGTTGGGCACAAAATGCCCATCCATGACGTCGACATGGACATATTCTGCACCCGCATCGACCGCGACCGCGATGTCGCGCGCGAGATTTGCGAAGTCCGCCGACAGGATCGACGGAGAAAGTTTGATTTGCATAATAACTGGTTCCTCCCTTGTTTGCGCATGCACCCGCACTTAGCGCGCGGCATAGTCTGTTACTACAGCGGCGGCACAGGCGGCTCCCGCCGCGTCTGTTCGTGGATTCATGCCGCCGCTTTTTCAGATACGGAGCCGCGCCCGACCGGACGCGGCTCCCCTTGCATCTCTATATGCATATTATACACCAATCCGTGTGGAAATCCAAGTGTTTTTGTCGTTTCGTGCGACGGTGCGCCTTGATTTTGCGGCAAAAAAAAGGTATGATAGAAATAGTTCCGGCAAAAGTGGATTTTTCCGTGGAAAAGGAGTTTACAAGATGGCAGTTTTAAGATGTTTCGCCGAAAAACGTCCGGGGTTCGATGTGGAGGCGCAAAGCCTGTTTACGAGCCTGCACGACTTGCTTGAGATCGGGGGACTCAAGCGCGTGCGCTACCTGTGCCGCTACGATGTTGAAGGGGTAGACGCGGACGCATACGAAAAGGCGAAGCACATCGTCTTCTCCGAGCCGATGGCGGATACCTGCTATGACGAGGATTTTCCGCGTCCGGCAGGCGCGCATACGGTCCTCGTGGTCGAGCCCCTGCCCGGTCAGTTTGACCAGCGTGCAGATTCGTGCGCACAGTGCATTCAGCTCATGACGCAAGGCGAGCGTCCCGCGGTCGCCGCGGCACGGGTGTATGTGCTCGAGGGCGAGCTATCGGAGGATGAGCTCAACAAGGTGCGCTCCTACCTCATCAACCCCGTCGACACGCGCGAAGCGTCGATGGACAAGCCCGCAACGCTGCATGTGCGCTATCCCATCCCGACCACGGTCGCGACGGTCGACGGCTTTACGGCGATGGACGAGACCGCGCTGTCCGCGCTGCTGCACCGTCTGGGGCTTGCGATGGATCTGGATGATCTCAAGTTCCTCCAGCGTTACTTTGCGCAGGATGAGCAGCGTGACCCCACCATCACCGAGGTGCGCATGGTCGATACCTACTGGTCCGATCACTGCCGCCACACGACCTTCCTGACCGAGATCGACCATGTCACGCTCGACGACCCGCAGGTGCAGGAAGCGTTTGACCGCTATCTCGCCGCGCGCGTCGAGGTCTACGGCGAGGAAAAGGCGGCAAAGCGTCCGGTCACGCTCATGGACATTGCGACTGCCGCCGCCAAGGTGCTCAAAAAGCGCGGCTATCTCGGCAATCTCGACGAGTCCGAGGAGATCAACGCGTGCTCCATCCGCGTCGACGCGGAAATCGACGGCAAGACCGAGCCGTGGCTGCTGATGTTCAAAAACGAGACGCATAACCACCCGACCGAGATCGAACCCTTCGGCGGCGCAGCGACCTGCCTCGGCGGCGCGATCCGCGATCCGCTCTCCGGCCGCTCCTATGTCTATCAGGCGATGCGCGTGACCGGCGCGGGCGACCCGACGGTGCCGCTGTCCGACACTCTCCCCCACAAGCTGCCGCAGCGCAAGCTGTGCCAGACCGCCGCCGCGGGCTATGCCTCCTACGGCAACCAGATCGGTCTTGCCACCGGTCTTGTTCACGAAATCTACCATCCCGGTTATGTTGCAAAGCGCATGGAGATCGGCGCGGTCGTCGGCGCGGCGCCCGCTGCGAATGTGCGCCGCGAAGTGCCCGATCCGGGCGACATCGTCATTCTGCTCGGCGGCCGCACCGGACGCGACGGCTGCGGCGGCGCGACCGGCTCCTCCAAGAGCCATACTGCGGAGTCGCTCGAGACCTGCGGCGCGGAGGTGCAGAAGGGCAACCCGCCCGAGGAGCGCAAAATCCAGCGTCTGTTCCGCGACAGCGAGGTCACGCGTATGATCCGCCGCTGCAACGACTTTGGCGCGGGCGGCGTGTCGGTCGCAATCGGCGAGCTTGCCGACGGACTGGACATCGACCTCGATCAGGTCCCCAAGAAATATGACGGTCTTGACGGCACCGAACTTGCCATCTCGGAGTCGCAGGAGCGTATGGCGGTCGTCGTCTCCCCCGAGGATGCGGATCACTTCATCGAAAAGGCACGCCGTGAGAATCTTGAGGCGGTCATCGTCGCCAAGGTGACGGACAAGAACCGCCTGCGTATGACGTGGAACGGTGCGACCATCGTCGACGTTTCGCGCGACTTTCTCAACACGAACGGCTGCGCTAAGCACGCGGACGCGATCGTGCCCAAGCTCGATGTGCCCTCCTTCCTGTGCGACCCCGCAGGCGACGGTCTGCGCGAGCAGCTGCTCAATCACCTGTCCTCGCTCGGCATCTGCCTGGAGCGCGGTCTGGTCGAGCGCTTCGACGGCTCGATCGGCGCGTCCTCGGTCTTTATGCCCTTTGGCGGCAGAAACCAGCTCACCCCGACACAGGTCATGGCGGCGACCATGCCCGCCCTCGGTGCCCAATGCGCGACCGCGTCGGTCATGGCATACGGCTTCGATCCCTACTTCACCGAGCAAAACCCCTTCCTCGGCGCATCCTGCGCGGTGCTCGAGTCGGTCGCGAAGCTCGTCGCGGCAGGTTGCGACCACACCACCGCCTATCTGACCTTCCAGGAATATTTCGAGCGCCTGAACCGCGACCCGCATCGCTTCGGCATGCCGCTCGCCGCGCTGCTCGGCGCATACAAGGCGCAGGAGGAGCTGCACCTCGCCGCGATCGGCGGCAAGGACTCCATGTCCGGCACCTATGATGATATGCATGTGCCGCCCACGCTCGTTTCCTTCGCCATCGCGCCCGAGCGCGCCGACCGGCTGATCTCTCCGGAGTTTAAGGCGGCGGGGCATCCGGTCTACTGCTATGACGCGGCG
The DNA here is from genome assembly GCA_029267335.1 of Intestinibacillus massiliensis. Lineage (GTDB taxonomy): Bacteria > Bacillota > Clostridia > Oscillospirales > Butyricicoccaceae > Intestinibacillus > Intestinibacillus massiliensis_A. The sequence goes on from JAJUJC010000004.1 coordinate 208,065, forward strand.
TTCGACACCGACGGTGTGCCGGATTACGGTGCGATCATGCAGATGTGGCAGGAGGTGCACGACCTCATCACTGCGGGCAAAATCGTGTCCGCATGGGCGCTGTCGACGGGCGGCGTCGCGGAGGGTGTGTGCAAAATGGCGATTGGCAACGACATCGGCTTCGCCTTTGACGGCGGCTTCCCGCCCGAGGGGCTGTTCCTCAAGAACTTTGGCGGCATCCTCGTCGAAGCGGTCGAGCCGCTGCCCGCCGTCTGGCTGGTCGGTTACACGACCGAGGCGCAGACAGTCACGATCGAGGGCGGCAGCATTGCGCTGCGCGACATCAAATCCGCGCTGGAGGGTACGCTCGAGAACGTGTTCCCGACCCGCGCAGCAGCAGCGGACGACAACCTGCGCACGGTGTCCTACACCGAGCGCGGTGCACACGCGCCTGCGGTCAAGTCCGCAAAGCCGCTTGCGGTCATTCCGGTGTTCCCGGGCACGAACTGCGAATATGACACTGCCAAGGCGGTCGAAGCCGCGGGCGGTGCCGCCGAGATCATCGTTGTGCGCAACTACTCGCACGATGCACTCGCGCAATCTGCCGAGCAGCTCGAGCAGGCGATCCACCGCGCGCAAATGGTCATTCTGCCGGGCGGCTTCTCGGGCGGCGACGAGCCGGACGGCTCGGGCAAGTTCATCGCATCCTTCCTGCGCGCGCCGGGTATCCGCGATGCGGTGCACGAACTGCTGCGCGACCGCGACGGTCTGATGCTCGGCATCTGCAACGGCTTCCAGGCGCTCGTCAAACTCGGACTGGTACCCTACGGCGAAATCCGCGACCTGTCCGCTGATGACCCGACCCTGACCTTCAACCTGATCGGCCGCCACCAGAGCCGCTATGTCACGACGCGCGTCGCGTCGGTCAAGAGCCCGTGGCTGTCCTCGTGCGAGGTCGGCGATCTGCACTCTATTGCGGTATCCCACGGCGAGGGTCGCTTTGTCGCCCCACAGCACGTCATTGACGACCTCGCGAAGAACGGTCAGATCGCCTTCCAGTACACCGACCTCGCAGGCAACCCGTCCATGGACATCGCGTGGAACCCGAACGGTTCGCTGTGCGCGATCGAAGGTATCACCTCGCCCGACGGTCGTGTGCTCGGCAAGATGGGTCATACCGAACGCTATACCCCGTTTGTCGGCCGCAACATCTACGGCGAAAAGTATCAGCCGCTGTTTGAAAACGGCGTCAACTATTTTAAATAAGCAGCAACAAAGCCGGCAGGCCACGCGCCTGCCGGCTTTTCATCCCACAAAGGAGAAGATTGATGCGTGCTATTCCGCAGCCGGGCGAACTTTACCGGCACTTTAAGAACAAGCTCTACCAGATCGTCGCGATAGCGGAGCACAGCGAAACCCGCGAAACCCTCGTCGTCTACCAGGCGCTTTACGGCGATTTTCGCGTGTTTGCGCGCCCGCTCGACATGTTTCTCAGCGAGGTCGACCGCACCAAATACCCCGACGTGCCCCAGACATATCGCTTCGAGCGCATCGACCGCGCGACACTGTGACCGTTCACCCTTCACCGGCGATTTGCTTCGCCGGTGATTTTTTTGAGAGGATGCTTGACATTATCTCTAGTTAGAGATAGCATGGAATCAAAGTAGGACACCGTAGGGCAAAAACGGAACTCAATATACTCATCCGGCTGCATGGCACCGCGAACGAAATCGACCGCCGCTGCTCGATTTTACAACGCACCCCGGCGGGACGCGCGCTGATTGCGCAGATCTACCCCCTCAACGAAGAAATGATCCTGCGGCAGATGGACTGTTCGAGCGCGCACTTTCCTCAAAAACAACATCACCTAGGAATAAATACAATATTTTTTAAGTGGAATCGCCGCAGGAAGGACAATATCATGGGAATATTACAATCTTTACAGGGCAGAAGAAGCTATTACGGCATCAACGCAGACCTGCCGGTCTCGCAGGAGATCGTGGAACAGCACATCGCACAGCTTACCGAACTTGTGCCGGATGCGTTAAATATGAAGAGTTCGCGCGTCGTCGTCGCCTTTGACGATGCGCACCGCAAGCTGTGGGATGCCATTTATGACGCGTTCGGCGGCAAGGTACCGCGTGAGAAGATCGACTCCTTCCGCGCGGGCGCAGGCACGGTGCTATACTTCTACGACGAAGCCACGGTCGAGCGCTTGCAGCAAAAGTTCCCCGCTTATGCGGATAACTTTCCGCTGTGGGCGCTGCAAGCGAGCGGTATGTTACAGCTTTCCGTCTGGAGCGGTCTGCGCGATCTCGACATCGGCGCATCGCTGCAACATTATAATCCCGTCATCGACAGCAAGGTGCGCGAGCTGTTTGAGGTACCGGAGCACTACCGCCTGATCGCGCAGATGCCCTTCGGCGGCATCGCGGCAGAGCCGGCAGCCAAGGAAAAAGAGGACATCAGCCGCCGCGTAACGGTCTTCCGCTGATCCGCATACAACGGCGCAAAAAAACAGGTCGAAGCCTAGGCTTCGACCTGTTTTTACGCTCTCTTCTTTTCGTTTATCCGCGCTGATAATAGACCGCGACGACCTCGCCCTTGTCGTTAAAGGCGGGTTCGCCCGCACTGTATACCCCGCTGGTCGATTGCAGACCGGCAAGCGCACAATACGGCGCGACCTGAATGGACAGGCAGTTTTCCGCGACCGGCACTTCGCTGCCGTTCACGAGCAGCTTGCCGCCGCTCCAGGTGATCTGCTTGTCGATCGGCTCGGAGGCGCCGAGTTTGACCTCATAGCCGCTGTCGGTCTTGCGAAAATCGAGCAGCGTCATCAGTCCGGCATAGTTGCGCTTGCTGTCATAATCGACGATCGTTGCACCGCTGTAGATTTTGTCTCCGACGCATACATTGACGCGTGCGGGATGTGCGACATAATGCGGGCCCGTCGCGCTGTTTTCGATCATCATCGCACGGTACAACATGACGGACATCTCCGCGCGGGTCACGCCGGCACGCGGCGCGAGCCGCCCCTGTTCGTCCCCGCCGATGACCTCCGCCGCGACCAGCTTGCCGATGGAATCCGACGCGTAATCGTCGATCTGCGCGACATCGACAAAGCCGTCGAGCGAACTGTTTGTGAACTGATAGCCTGCCCTCTCGAGTGTGCGCAGCAGGAATACCATCGCATCCTGCCGCGAGATCGGCGCATCCGGCAGGAACTTGCCGCCGTCGCCGCTCGTAATGCCCAGACTGCGCGCCGCGCGCACCGCATCGGCATAGTATGCATCCGCAGGCACATCGGGGAACAGCGTGCCGCTTGTCGCGTAGTTGCTCATACCGTACGCACGGTACAGCATCAGCACGAAATCCGCGCGTGTCATGCCCGCCTCCGGCTCAAACAGATACTGTCCTGTTCCCTTTGCCACGCCAACCGTTGCCAGATAATCGATCTGATGGAATGCCCAGCCGTAATCCGCAGTAACATCGTAAAAATACACCGACTGATTGGTCACATACGCATACTGTGCGCTGGATGGCGTATCCGCCGCATAGACTGTGATATTCTGCATCGTCACGAACGCCGTCAGCAGCAGCAGGCAGAGTGCGCGCAGCGTCCGCTTCCAAAGTTCTTTCACTTGATTCACCTCTTGTAACTATATCGTAACCTTTGTTACCATCGTGTCATTATATCACATCGTCACAAGAGATGTAAAGAAAAAGTATTTCTTTACCGCAAATTTGCGTTTATTTTGCGTTTTTCTGCTCTTTTTGATGCCAAAAATAACTCATGATCGTCGGTATCAGCGTTGCCGCCGCAATCAGGAGCATCATCACGACAAAGCGCGGTGTGGCGGGCAGCAGCGCGCCCGGCAGCATGAGCACGCCCGCAGCGAACAACAGCCGTCCGCCCAAACGGTGTGTGCGCGTCCACACGCTGTCGCTCGACAGCGTCCACGGGGTCTTGATGCCGCAAAAGAAGTTGCGGCGGAATTGGGGCATCATGTTACCAAGCCCGATGAACAGCAGCGCGACGAGCAACGTGACTACCACGCCGACATCCACCGTGTTCGGGTAAAAGCTCTCGACCAACACCACGCCGACCATTACCGTCAGAAAGACGAGCATAAACCACTGAAAAGTACGATACGGCACGGCAAATTTGGTGTAGTTGCGCTTCTGTGGGTCTATCTTTGGCAGCACGCGGAACAGCACCGCAAACGTGGGCGAAAGCGCCGCTACGATCCAAAGCTGCCACTTCGCATCATAACGTACACCGCCTTCCACATCCCAGTGCATCGGGATACGTTCGGGCAGATGCGCATAACATACCGCCACAAGCACCATCGGCAGCAGCGCCATCACCCAGTAGGCGATCTCTTTTTTCGTTATTTTAGGCATCCTCGTTTCCTCCCCGCAGCGCGGTCATCCAGCCGATCAGTTCGTCCACGACCGACATGTTCAGCTCATAATAAATGTATTTCCCCTGTTTTTCATCTAGCACCAGTCCCGCATCACGCAAAATCGCGAGATGATGGGAGACCGTCGCGCCCGATACGTCGAAGCGTGCGGCGATGTCGCCCGCCGCCATCGGCCCACCTTGCAGCAAATGCAGAATGTCGCGCCGGATCGGGTCGGACAGCGCGCGAAAGCTCTGCTGAAATCCCATAGGCTCTTCCTCATTTCGATGTTTGTCTAAATGTAGGATAGCGCTTCGGCTGCGTTTTGTCAAGATACATTTAGATGTTTATCAAAATATCTCAGGACATGAAAAAACCGGCGATCCTGCCGGTTTTTCCTGCCACTTGTAACTAAAAAGCCCGCCTTCTACAACCAAAGGCAGGCTTCACAGTTCCTGTATTCGCTTTTAGCCCATGGCATTCAGCTTTAAGGTCAGGGCGCTCTTCTTGTTCGCTGCGTTGTTCTTGTGCATGATGTGCTTGGCACACGCCTGATCGACAGCCTTAACGGCAGCCTTATACGCGACCTCAGCCTCCGGCTTATCACCAGAAACGACAGCGGCGTCGAACTTCTTGAGGACGGTCTTAAGAGCGGACTTTACCACCTGGTTCTGCATGTTCTTGACGCGGGTCACGAGGACGCGCTTCTTAGCGGACTTGATATTCGGCATTGATGTTACACCTCCTTTGAGCCTATTCGTCAGTGCTTTTTATTTTACCACCGGTCGCGCAAAAAAGCAAGCTTTTTTTTCGCTTTTTCCGTATCATGCCCGCTTTTTTCCGCAAACTAGCCGTATAAAGGAGGAGATTCCCATGTCTTATCGTACGGACCTCGCGGTCGAGTCGCTCGAAGCTGCCGCGCGCGCGGGCGTGCGCACGGATGCGCGGCACGGCGTGCGGCAGGAAACCCGCGACATCGCGGGCTACAGCGTCACCTGTGTGCGCATCGAAAGCGACGAGGGTGCACGCGCGATCGGTAAGCCGCGCGGCAGCTACATCACGCTGACGCTCGGCGGTGCGCTGCGGCGCGAGCAGGATGCTTTTCCGCGCGCGGTCGACGCGCTGTCGCAGCAGCTTTCCGCGCTGCTTGCGGATACCGGGGAAGGGCCGGTACTCGTCGTCGGTCTGGGCAACCGCGACATCACTCCGGACGCACTCGGGCCGCTGACCATCGAAAACGTGCTCGCAACGCGCCATCTGGTCGGCGGCGCACTGCCCTATTTCAAGGACTGGCGCGCGGTTTCCGCGGTCGCGCCCGGTGTGCTCGGGCAGACCGGCGTCGAGGTCGGAGAGCTTGTCTGTGGCATCCTCAAAACCGTTGCGCCGCGCGCGGTCATTGCGGTCGATGCGCTCGCGGCGGGGCGGCTGTCGCATCTGCTGCGCACGGTGCAGCTTTCCGACGCAGGCATCGTGCCCGGCGCGGGCGTGGGCAATGCGCGCTTTGCGCTTGATCGCAAAACCCTCGGCGTGCCGGTGATTGCGGTCGGCGTGCCCACGGTGGTCGACGGCGCGACCATCGCGAGCGAGATCACGCGCCAGTCGGGTGCGGCGTGTGAGGCGCTCGACGATCTGGGCGCGCCGGTCTTTGTCACCACCCGCGACATCGACCGTGAGGTCGCGGAGGTCGCGCGCGTCATCGGCTATGCGATCGACAAGGCGCTGCATCCGCAGCTTTCGGTCGAGGACATCGACCAGTTCTTGTCCTAAATGCCGCTATTCTGTTATTATTTTATATCTAATTACAAATGGTATTTGAAAATTGCCGTCATATGCACGTTCCCACCCGCATAGTCTGTTAGTATCCAAAACAAACGGAAGGTGGGACAGCCATGCGGGTCAGGCGAAAACGCGCACCGGCGCGGCGCGGTGGAATCGGTCTGCCGGCGCTTTTGTGCGTGCTGAGCGCGGCAGCGCTGCTTGTTTATGCAAAGGCAGGCGGCGAACAGGAGGTGCGCGCACTGTTATCGCGGCTTGCCTCCAACCCGCGCTTTGTGCTGTCGACGATGGCATTGGAAACCGGCATTTATCCCGATCCCGCCTCGGCATCCACCGAGGTGCGCAGTCCGTTTGCCGCCGCCGCGGAGCACGAGGACGACGCAGAAAGCGCGGACGCGACCTCGACCGGAGAAAGCGGCTATGCGCCGACGGTACCCGCCGAAACGCCGACCATCGGGGACGGTAAGGCAACGACAAACGTGACCATCAACAACGCCACCAGTCTGAGCTATGACATCGGCGCCATGCTCGCCTCCCCGGAAACGCTGCGCGTGCAGGGCGACGGTCCTCAGGTCATGATTGTGCATACGCACAGCACGGAATCCTATAAGCCCGACGATGCGAATCGCTACACGCCAAGCGAGACCGACCGCACCCTCGACACGCGTTATAACGTCATTCGCGTGGGCGATGAGATTGCCAAGGTGCTCGAGGCGCGCGGGGTCAGAACCGTGCACTGCCGCGAAATCTTTGACAATCCCGCCTATAACGGTTCGTACGACCGCTCGCTCAAAGCGATTGAGGCGCAGCTTGCCAAAACGCCGTCCATCCAGATCGTCATTGACGTACACCGCGACTCCATCGTCAAGGAGGATGGAACGATGTACAAAACCTCGTGCACGGTCGACGGAAAGCGCATGGCGCAGGTCATGATGGTCGTGGGCACGAACGCAGGCGGGCTAAAGCACGACGAGTGGCGGCGCAACCTCAACTACGCAGTCAATCTGCAAAGTCACATCCTTGCGAAGTATCCCACGCTCATGCGTCCGGTCAACCTGCGCAAGCAGCGCTTTAACCAGAGCGCCCGTTCGCCCGGCTCCATGCTCATCGAGGTCGGCTCCTCCGGCAACACGCTGACCGAAGCGATCGACGCGGCAACGCGGTTCGCCCAGTGCCTTGCCGACGATCTGACCGGTAAACCCGCGTGATACCCGCATAAAAATCCCCTCTCTGTGGCAAACTGCGTTTGTCAAGGGAGGGATTTTTTTATGCCCGGTCAGCCGCTTCACTCGGATTTTCTGCATTTTACGGACAATTTGGAGGACAACGTTGCACAAATGCGCGCGCTGTTCCAAAACGACAATACCTTCGTCGTGCGCGCGATGGAAAGCCGTACCGCACCGCATCTGCGCTGCGCGGTCTTTTTCTTCGACGGCATGGTCACAAATCTCGCGATCAACCAGAGCGTGCTGCGCCCGATCGCGGACTGGAACGGCGGCGCGCCCGTATCCGCCGAGGTGCTCGCGACGCGCATCTCGCAGATCAACGACAGCCGCGTCGAGCCGGACCCGTCGAACATGCTGTCCTCCCTGCTGTACGGCGATACGGTCATCCTGACCGAGGGCGACCCGCGTGCGGTCGTCGTCAACACCAAGGGCTTTGCGCTGCGTTCCTCGGGCGAACCGGACAACGAACGTGTGCTGCAAGGCCCGCGTGAGGGCTTTACCGAGGGTTTTATGACCAATCTGTCCATGATCCGCCGCCGTCTGCGCACGCCGCATCTCAAATTCACCTTTTATCCGTTCGGAGAGCAGTCGCACACGACGGTGGTCCTGTGCTACATCGACGGCGTGTGCGACCCTGCGGTGATCCGGCAGTGGCAGCACCGCCTGTCGCGTTTTTCGCGTGACAGCGTGCTCGACGCGAACTATTTTTCCGAAACGCTGCGTGACCACCGGCTGTCTCCGTTTCCGACGATGGGCACGACCGAGCGACCGGACGTCGTCGCGGCGCGGCTGCTTGAGGGACAGGCGGCGCTGCTCGTCGACGGCACACCGGTCGCGCTGACCGCGCCCTATATCCTGCAAGCGTGCTTTCAGGCGAACGACGACTATTACCGCAACTTTTTCTACGTCGGACTGGCACGCCTGCTGCGGCTCGCAGGCTTTGCGCTAAGCGTCGTCATCCCTGCACTCTATGTCAGCCTGCTGCTCTATCATCAGGAGATTTTGCCCACGCGGCTGCTCTTCGCGATTGCGGCGGCACGGCAGGGCGTGCCCATGCCCACGCTGCCCGAGACCCTGCTGCTGCTGCTCATTTTCGAGGTGCTCAAGGAGGCAGGCACGCGCACGCCCGGCGCGATCGGGCAGACGATGTCGATCGTCGGCGGTCTGGTGCTCGGACAGGCGGCGGTATCCGCGCGCTTCGTGTCCGCGCCGGTCGTCATCGTGGTCGCGGTCGCGGGCGTGCTCGGTCTGCTGTGTCCCAAGCTGACGACCGCCGCAATGATCTCGCGCTTTTTCCTGCTCGCGTGCGGCGCGGTGCTCGGGCTGTACGGCGTGTTCTTCGGGTGTGCGCTGCTGCTTGCGCATTTGTGCGCGCTCGATTCCTTCGGTGTGCCGTATTTGCTCAATCTGCTGCCACGCGTATCGCCCCATCTGGAGGATGCGTATGTACGCGCGCCGTGGTATGCGATGCGCCGGCGCGGGCGTTTCGTCGCGCAGGAGGAGGAAAAGCCATGAAAAAACTGCTTGTACTGCTTGCGTTCCTGCTGCTAGCGGGCTGCGGCGACGCGCGCGAGACCGGACTGCTCGCGCCGGTGTCCTCGGCAGCGCTGTCGCGGCAGACGGACGGCTTGCAACTCAGCGCGGAGACCGTCTTTCAGGACAGCACCGAGGGCAAGGCGACTCCGCAGTATCTGTCCGCCGAGGCGCAGACCGTGCCCAATGTATTTCGCTCCATCGCAAACAATGTCGGCGGGGAGTTTTACTTCTCCCATGCGCAGGTCATTGTGCTCGACGATGCATTTGCGCGCGAGGGGCTTGCGCCGCTGTGTGAATATCTGTGCGACAAGAGCGAAATTCGGCTCGATGTGCGTCTGTGTGTCGCGCGTGGTGTGACTGCCGAACAGGTGCTGCGCGCCTGGGCGCCCAACGGCGAGGTGCCGGGGTTTTCGCTGTCCCGCCTGCTCGCGCAGGGGGAAAAGCGCGGCACTGGCGTGGATATGCCGCTGTTTCGCTTTCTCGACGACCTGATCGCGCAGCGGGACAGCGCGCTGCCCGCGGTCACGCTCGGCATCGACGGACAGGCGATCCCGGACGGCACCGCGCTCTTTTCGGGCGGCAAGCTGACCGGTTTTATGGAGGGGGTGCCGCGCCATGCGTGAGACCGCTTTCCCGCGCTGGCAGTTCTCACTGACTGCGCTGTTCGTGCTCGCGGACGCGCTCTATCTGCCCGCGTCGCCGCGCACGCTATGGCTTGCGCTGCCCGCCGCCGGACTGATCGCCTTCCCGCTGCTCTGGCTTGCATGCCGCGTGCTGCGCGGACACGACCCGCTCGCGGGCAGCGGGGTATGGAGCCGGCTGCTCGCCGCGCTGTTTGCGGTGCTCGCAATGTACGCCGCGCTCGGCTCCGCGCTGCGGCTCGTCGCGTTCTGGCATCGCACGACCTTTCCGCTGCTGCCCACCTTTGTCAGCTTTGTGCTGCTCGTCGCGGCGGGCATGCGGCTCGCGCGCGCGGGCACAGTGCATCTGACCATGTGGGCGCTGCCCACGCTCATCGCGGTGCTCGTACCGCTCACGCTATCGCTGCTGCTGACCGCGCACGACTGGCGCGTGTCCGAGCTGCTCCCCCTGTTGCCCGCGCGCGGCTTCGGCAAACTCGTTCTTGTGTGCCTGCGCGATGTGTATTTGCCCGCGTGCTTCCCGTTTTTGCTGCTTCTCGGACGCGAAAAACCCGGTAAAGCCGCCGCATCCGGCGTACTGTTCGCGTCCGTTGTGCTCAGCGCGACCGCTGCGCGCAATCTCATGCTGCTCGGCGCGGGCACGGCGGCGCGCATCCCCTACCCCACCTTTGCCTCTGCCGGACTGGTTTCGGTCGGGGACTTTTTTCAGCGCGGCGAAGCGCTCATCGCAGGCTGCCTGACGCTGTGCGAGCTTGCGCGGCTCGCGGTGCTCTTTCTGGTCGCGGCGCGCGGGCTACGCACGGCGTTCCTCGGGTTCGAGCGGCTACTGCGGTGCAAAAAAACGCTGCCGCGCTGAGTACGCCCTTTCTTTTTGCGCCGCTTTATGCTATGCTGTAAAGCAGAACAGGAGCGTGAACACAGATGAACGATCAGGACGAGCGTGAAGCGCTTGAGGATGCGCTGACGGCGGCGGCGCGCATGCAGGCGACCTTTCTCGAGGAACAGATGGCGCTGCACGGCGTGCACGCAGATGAGGAGGATGAAGCGGACGACAGCGACACCCTAACGCAGGCGCGCGCCGCGCTCGCGGAGTGCTGTGCACTACTTGAATGCACGCGCGCGGGATGGCTTGCGCGCCACAACGAGCTGGTGTTCAGCGGATGCGACAGCGACGCGCTCGGTGCGCGCATTGATGCGCTCGACGACGCACTGCTGGCGCTCGAACGCGACGCCGCGGCGCTCGACACACTTGCACACGACACCTAAAAACGCGCGCAGCAGTGTTTGCACGCATTTCACCCGATATTTTCAGGGCATCACCGTTGTCTTTTGCGGTGATGCCCTGATTTTATATGCCACTGTCGCCCCTGCAAGCAAACGTAATGTGGCGGCGTAACAATGATGCTTATTGCGCAACATTATCTGTCAAAAACGATGGTACGGTATCCTACCCCAGCGCGCTTTTATGCGATGCCTGATGAATACAGCTCAAAAAGATAGTAAAAAAACAACTTGAAGCACAGCTTGATCTGTGATAAAATTATTGTTTGTTTATTAAGCACTCGAAGGGAACGGAGGAAGGCAAATGAACTTTTATAATGCACTGCAGCTCGATCCTGCTGTTCTGAAGGGTAATTTCGCGGCTGCAGAAACCAAACACGAACAGCGAAAATGGCTGAGCGCACTTGTAGTACGGGACATACTGTTGGTTCTCTTTGCCATTGTATTTGTCACAACGCTGTCTGAGCTGTTTGGCAGTGAAAACAGTAGCATGGCAGTTGTGATTTTCTGCATTTTGCTCAGCGTGCGCATGGTAGACTTTGGGTATAACATCAGACATTCCTTATGCAGTCTGTCCATTCTCTTTTTGCTTCTTTGGATTTCTCCCTGGCTACAGCATCAGGTTCCTGCAGGATTTGGTTTGGTGATTAATTTTTTCTCCCTGCTTCTTATCGTTGTTCTAGCTTGTGAAAACCCGGAGATGGGCAATGGCGGTTTATATCTATTTGGCTATATCTTTTTGACCGGGAGCTATGTGACTTATCCTGCAATGCTTGCGCGTGGCTTATTGACCTTGATTGGATTTGTCATTTGTGCAGGTGTGCTGATACGAAATCATCGCCATAAACATACAGACGTTACACTTCGTCATGTGGTTGGGCATTTTCAGCTTAGCAATTCAAAGTCACAGTGGCAGTTACAACTGGCTCTTGGTGTGAGCATTTTGCTTTTTTTGGGCAGTGTCATACATATGGAACGTTTTGTATGGGCCGGATTTGCCTGCTCCTCTCTCTTGTCTACATATCCGGTTCGGGTGAAGGAACGTTTGTGGGAACGTGTATCCGGTGTGGTTCTTGGCTCTGCCCTTTTCGGAATTGTTGCTGTTCTGATACCTGCGAGTTGGCTTTTCCTGCTTGGCCCTATTTCCGGTTTATGTCTCGGGCTGTGTGCCACTTATCGTTATAAGACGGTTTTTAATTGTTTTGGTGCACTTTCTTTGGCAACCACCATTTATGGTTTGGGGGGATCGATTCTTTTGAGAGTGTGCAATAATATTTTGGGCATTCTTTTTGGTGTAGCGTTCTTTCATTTTTTTCGACAGGGTTTTTGGACCCGACCAGTGATGAAAAGCAGTCCACCCGTCTCAAGTGATTGACGACCTTATTTGTGAAACGAAGTGCTCTCTGCTTTAAGTTTCCGTGCACGAAAAAAGCGACAGCACAATATCTTGTGGCTGTCGCTTTTCGTTTTGTTCGCTTTAGTTTTTCAGGCTGTGGATCGGTGCGGGAACACGACCGCCGCGCCCAATGAACTTCGCAGGAGATACGGTCGAGATCGGCATGATGGGCGCTGCGCCAAGCAGACCGCCGAACTCCACACTGTCACCGACCTGCTTGCCGACCGCAGGAATGACGCGCACCGCAGTCGTCTTGGTGTTGACGACACCGATCGCGATTTCGTCCGCGATCAGACCGGAAATGACGTCCGCCGTCGTATCACCGGGCACGGCGACCATGTCGATACCGACCGAGCACACCGCGGTCATCGCCTCGAGTTTTTGCATCGTGAGTACGCCGGACGCCGCCGCCGCGATCATACCCTCGTCCTCGGACACCGGAATGAACGCACCGGACAAACCACCGACCGACGAGGATGCCATAACGCCGCCCTTCTTGACCGCGTCGTTGAGCATCGCGAGGATCGCGGTCGTGCCGCAGCCGCCGCACACCTCAAGGCCGACCTCTTCGATGATGCGCGCGACCGAGTCGCCGATGGCGGGCGTGGGCGCGAGCGACAGATCGACAATGCCGAACGGCACACCCAAACGGTCGCTTGCCAGCGAGCCGACGAGTTGACCCATGCGCGTGATCTTGAACGCGGTCTTTTTGATGACCTCCGCGATCTCACCGATCGAGCAGTCGCCCGCACGGCGAATGGCGGACTGCACGACGCCCGGGCCGGATACGCCGACATTGAGCACGGTCTCAGGCTCGCCGATGCCGTGGAACGCACCCGCCATGAACGGGTTGTCATCGACTGCGTTTGCGAACACGACGAGCTTTGCGCAGCCCATCGAGTTGTTATCCGCGGTGATCTCCGCGGTTTTCTTGATGATCTTACCCATCAGCGCGATCGCGTCGAGATTGACGCCCGCCTTGGTCGAGGCAACGTTGACCGACGAGCACACGCGCTCGGTTGTTGCGAGTGCCTCGGGGATGGAGTTGATGAGAATTTCGTCGCCCTTGGCGAAGCCCTTCTGCACGAGCGCGGAAAAGCCGCCGATGAAATTGACGCCGGTCGTCGCCGCCGCGCGGTCAAGCGCGTGCGCAAGCGGAACATAGCTGTCCGCGGTCGACGTTGCGCCCACCATTGCAATGGGCGTGACGGAAATGCGCTTGTGGATGATCGGGATGCCGAGCTCCCGCTCGATCTGCTCGCCGGTCGCGACGAGCTTTTCCGCGCGACGCGTAATCTTGTCATACACCTTGTCGCACAGCACATGGATGTCGTCCGCCGCAAGGTCGCGCAGCGAAATGCCCATTGTGATCGTGCGAATGTCGAGGTGTTCCTCTTCGATCATCTGGATGGTCTCCAGAATATCCTTTGTGTTAATCATAGACATGTCCTGTACCCCGCTTAAATCTTGTGCATCGCGTCGAAAATATCCTCATGCATGGTGTGGATCTTCATGCCGAGTTCCTCGCCGTCGCGATCAAGACGGTCTGCAAGGGTGTTGAACTCGACGGTACAGCGATCGATATTGACCAGCATGACCATTGCGAACATATCGTCCATGACATTCTGTGAGATGTCGACGATGTTGACCTGATGCTCATAGAGCGTGTTGGAGATTTTGGCAATGATGCCGGTACGATCCTTTCCAACGACGGTGATGACTGCACGCATAATTTGTTCCTCCTACATGTATGGTGAATTTTATGGATTGACAAAATCGAGTGCGGATTCGTCCGCAGACAGGACCTCCGCGATGACGGCGTTCGACACCAGAAAACCGCGGTCGGTCAGATACCAGCGATCCATATCGCAGGCGGCAAGCCCATGCGCGGCGAGCGGACGCAGCTTTTCGGCATACGGCTCAAAATCGCGCTGGAACAGCCGGTGAAAGTCGCTTTCGGACACGCCGTCGCGTGTGCGCAGACGCAGCATGAGGTATTCGCCGTGCCGCTGCATCGTGGGCACGTCCTCCTCATCGGATACGATCGAGCCGCCGTCCGCGGTCAGCCCCGCGCAATAGGCGTCGAGGTCGCGCACGAACTCGAAACGGCGGCCGCCGAGATAGGAATGCGCCCCCGGCCCCAGACCGAGGTATTCGGACAGATCCCAATATTTGCTGTTGTGGCGCGAACGCTGTCCCGCACGCGCCCAGTTGGAGATTTCGTAATGTGCAAAACCCGCGCCTGCAAGTCTATCGCACAGCGCAAGATAGGTTTCCGCCTGTGCATCATCATCAGGCAGCGGCGGATTCTCGCGCGCCATACGCGTGCCGGGTTCGAGTTTTAAGCTGTAGCACGACAGATGGGTCGGGCACAGGGCAAGCGCCGCGTCGACCGACGCGAGAAAGCCCTGGGTGGTCTGGTGCGGCAGACCGTACATAAGGTCAAGGCTCAGGTTGTCAAACCCGAGTGCCTGAGCGGTCTCGACCGCCGCGCGTGCCTCTGCAAAGGTATGCACACGGCCGAGTGTCGCAAGCTCGTCATCGTTTGCCGATTGCAGACCGACCGAAAGGCGGTTGACGCCCGCTTTTTTGAGTTTTTTGAGCAAGGGCTTGGTCATGCTGTCGGGATTGCACTCGACCGTGATCTCCGCGTTCTTCGCGAGTGTGAAGCGCTTGCCGATCTCGGTCAGCAGCGCGGTCAGCCGCTTTTCCCCGAGATAGGACGGCGTGCCGCCCCCAAAATAAACCGTATCGACCGTGTAGCCGCCGCACACCGCGCCGTATTCGCGCAGGTGCGCGAGCAGCGCCGCGACATAGGCGTCCATGCGTCCGCCCTGACCGGAAAGCGAGTAAAAATCGCAATAATAGCATTTGGATACGCAAAACGGGACATGGATATACAGTCCCAGTTGCTTTGTCAGTTTCAATGAAATGTTCCCCCTGCCTCCCGCGTACTGCATCGTTTGCAGCGCGCGGGAGTGTTCGGCGCGCGTGCTGTGCGCAGGTGCGCCGATTAGTCCTCGTCGAGCTTGAGCACCGCCATGAAGGCTTCCTGCGGCACCTCGACCGAGCCGAGCGAGCGCATGCGCTTCTTGCCTTCCTTCTGCTTTTCGAGCAGCTTCTTCTTACGCGTGATGTCGCCGCCGTAGCACTTGGCAAGGACATCCTTGCGCAGCGCCTTGATGGTCTCGCGCGCGATGATCTTCGCGCCGATCGCCGCCTGCACCGGAATCTCGAAGAGCTGGCGCGGGATATTTTCCTTGAGTTTTTCGACGATGCGCCGTCCGCGCGCATATGCCTTGTCGCGGTGGACGATGAAGCTGAGCGCGTCGACCACGTCGCCGTTGAGCAGAATGTCGAGCTTGACCAGCTCGGAGCGGCGGTAGCCCAACATTTCGTAATCGAGTGAAGCGTAGCCGCGCGTGCGGCTCTTGAGCGCGTCGAAGAAATCGTAGATGATCTCGTTGAGCGGCAACTCATAGTGCAGCTCGACGCGTCCCTCGTCGATATATTTCATATCCTTAAAGACGCCGCGCCGATCCTGACACAGGTCCATGATATTGCCGACATACTCCGACGGTGTCATGATATTCGCCTTGACAAACGGTTCCTCCGCCCACTCGAGCACCGACGGGTCGGGATAGTTGAGCGGGTTGTCGATCATGTGCTCCTCGCCGTTTGTCATGCACACCTTATAGATAACGCTCGGCGCCGTCGTGATGAGGTCGAGATTATACTCGCGCTCCAGACGCTCCTGGATAATCTCCATGTGGAGCAGCCCAAGGAAGCCGCAGCGATAGCCGAAGCCGAGCGCGACCGAGCTTTCCGCCTCAAAGGTGAGCGAAGCGTCGTTGAGCTGCAACTTTTCGAGTGCGTCGCGCAGGTCGGGGTATTTTGCGCCGTCCGCCGGATACACACCCGAAAAGACCATGGGCTGCACCTTGCGGTAGCCCGGCAGGGGCTTGTCCGACGGCTTTTCTACGCCCGTGACCGTGTCGCCCACGCGGGTATCGGATACGTTCTTGATGGACGCGGTGAAATAGCCGACCTCGCCCGCCGTCAGCTCGCTTGCGGGGGTCAGCCCAAACGGCTGCAAATAGCCGCACTCCACGACCTGAAATTCCGCGCGTGTTGCCATCATGCGCACCTTCATGCCGGGCGCGATGCGTCCGTCCATCAGGCGCATGTAAACGATAACGCCGCGGTAGGAATCGTACTGGCTGTCGAAAATGAGCGCGCGCAGCGGCGCGGTCTCGTCGCCGCCCGGCGCGGGAATATCGCGCACGACGCGCTCGAGCACCTCGTGGATGTTGATGCCCATTTTCGCGGACACCTCGGGCGCATCGAGTGCGGGGATGCCGATGATGTCCTCGATCTCCTTTTTCGCGCGCGCGGGATCGGCGGAGGGCAGGTCGATCTTATTGATGACCGGCACGACCTCGAGATCATGCTCGAGCGCGAGGTAGGTGTTCGCGAGCGTCTGCGCCTCGATGCCCTGTGCCGCGTCAACGACGAGCAGCGCACCCTCACACGCGGCGAGCGAGCGCGATACCTCGTAGTTAAAGTCGACATGGCCGGGCGTGTCGATCAGGTTCATTTCGTAGGTCTCGCCGTCGTCCGCCGTATATTCCATGCGCACGGCACGCGCCTTGATCGTGATGCCGCGCTCACGCTCGAGGTCCATGTTATCGAGCAGCTGACTCTCCATGTCGCGCACCGAGACCGCCTTACACTGCTCAAGCAGGCGATCGGCCAGCGTCGATTTGCCGTGGTCAATATGGGCGATGATCGAGAAGTTTCTGATTTTGCTTCTATCCTTCAATTCGGTACACCTCTGCACTGTGTTTACTGTGCGGCACGCATGCCGCACACGATAACGATATATGTAATGTATTATACCACGAAGTTCGACACGCACACAAGGCGCAAAAAAGCCGGATTCGCCCCCTTTTCCGCATTGAGGTTTTACAATTTATTCATACATGCCCCTTGACATCGCCTGGGTGGAGTGGTAAATTGTATTTAGCACTCGAAGAGATAGAGTGCTAACCTTTCGAAAGGAGGCCGACAATGGAGCTTTCGGAACGAAAGAAGCAAATTTTAAAGGCGATCATCGGTGACTATATCCGCACCGCCGAGCCTGTCGGCTCCAAGTCCATCGCGCAGCGTCCCGAGCTGACTTTTTCCTCCGCCACCATCCGCAACGAGATGAGCGAGCTGGAGGAACTGGGCTTTCTCGAGAAACCGCACACCTCCGCCGGACGCATCCCGTCCCCGGCAGGCTACCGGCTGTACGTCGACGAACTCATGGAGACCTCGGACGCGGTCGACAGCGCAGATGATGCGGCGCTGCATCAAATGATGCGGCTCAAGGTGCGTGAACTCGACCAGCTCGTCCACGAGGCAGGCAAGCTCATCGCGAACCTGACCGATTATGCCGCGGTCGCGTCGACACCGGCCATGCAACGCGCGGTGCTCAAGCAGTTCGAGATCGTTCCGGTCGACACACAGACTTTCGTGCTCGTCGCGGTGCCCCAGGCGGGCGCGGTCAAGAGCAAGATGGCACGCACGGCAACACCGGTCACCAGAGACGAAGCCGAGCTTCTGACCTATGTGCTCAACCAGACCCTGACGGGCATTCCGCTCTCCGCCATCACCGCTGAGCGCTTCGACATTGTGCGCCGGGCTGCGGGACTGACCGCACTGCTTGCCCCGGTCGCGGAGTATCTCGCCGAGATCATCGAAGAGATGAGCCGGCAGGAGGTCTTTCTCGAGGGCGGCAGCAAGCTGCTCAAATACCCCGAGTATCACGACACGCACAAGGCGCAGGCGCTGCTCGACTATCTGGACGACACCCCGGGCAAGCTCATCCCGCTGCGCAAGATCGACGGCGTACAAATTCTGATCGGTCCGGAAAACGGTGCAAACCCGCTGTCGGACGCTTCGGTCATTTACGCAAAGTACGACATCGGCGACATCGGCCAGGGCATCATCGGCATCGTCGGCCCGACGCGCATGGACTACGCAAACCTGTCCGCGCGGCTGAGCCGCTTTGCAAAGGGACTCAACCGTCTGATCGCGGATACTTTCCTCGATGACGGCAATCATAAATAACAAAACAAACCGGAAAGGCTTGATTAGACATGGCAGAAATGGAAACGCCGGAGCGCGAGCTTCCGGAAACCGAGCAGGTTACGCCCGCCGCTGAGGCATGCGACACCGCCGCGGCGACCGAACAGCACGCATCAGGCGAAAAAGACGAGAAAAAAAAGAGCCGCAAGGGCAAGGAGCACAAGGCACTCGAAGAGCTTCAGGCAAAGTTTGACGAGCTGAACGATCGTTACATGCGCATGGCGGCGGAGTACGACAACTTCCGCAAGCGCTCGCAGCGTGAACGCGAGGGTGTGCACGCCGAGGCGGTCTCCCACGCGGTCAGCGCGCTGTTGCCCACCTTTGACAACCTCGAGCGTGCGCTTGCGGTCGAAACCGCAGATGCAGAATTTAAAAAGGGCGTTGAACTGACGCACAAGCAGCTTATCGAGGCGCTGGAGAGCCTGCATGTCAAGTGCATCGACGACGCGCCCGGCACAGCGTTCGACCCCAATTTGCACAACGCGGTTATGCACATTGAGGACGAGAACCTCGGGGAAAATGTCATCGCCGAGTGCTTCCAGCACGGCTTTACAATCGACGACAAGGTCATCCGTCACTCGATGGTCAAGGTCGCGAACTGACAATATTGTAAACTCAATCCTATCTTTTATTGATAAAAGGAGCGTTAATTTATGGGCAAGATCATTGGTATCGACTTAGGTACGACAAATAGCTGCGTAGCGGTTATGGAGGGCGGCGAAGCCGTCGTCATCCCCAACGCGGAAGGCGCGCGCACGACCCCGTCCGTCGTCGCTTTCGCAAAGAACGGCGAGCGCATGGTCGGTCAGGTCGCAAAGCGTCAGGCGGTCACAAACGCAGACCGCACGGTCATCTCGATCAAGCGTCACATGGGCAGCGATTATCGCGTGGACATCGACGACAAGAAGTTCTCCCCGCAGGAGATCTCCGCAATGGTGCTCCAGAAGCTCAAGGCGGACGCGGAGAGCTACCTCGGCACGACGGTCTCGCAGGCGGTCATCACGGTTCCGGCGTACTTTAACGACGCACAGCGTCAGGCAACGAAGGACGCGGGCCGCATCGCGGGTCTCGAAGTGCTGCGTATCATCAACGAGCCGACCGCAGCGGCGCTCGCTTACGGCGTCGACAAGGAGTCCGAGCAGAAGATCATGGTCTATGACCTCGGCGGCGGCACGTTCGACGTTTCCATCCTCGACATCGGCGACGGCGTGCTCGAAGTGCTGTCGACCTCGGGCGACACCCGTCTGGGCGGCGACGACTTCGACCAGCGCATCATCGACTGGATCGTTGCAGAGTTCAAGAAGTCGAACGGCATCGACCTGACAAGCGACCGCATGGCGATGCAGCGTCTCAAGGAAGCAGCGGAGAAGGCGAAGATCGAGCTGTCGGGCATGACCCAGACGTCGATCAACCAGCCGTACATCACCGCAGACGCGACCGGCCCGAAGCACCTTGAGCTGACGCTGACCCGCGCAAAGTTCAACGAGCTGACCGCAGATCTCGTCGAGCGCACGATGGGTCCTGTCCGTCAGGCGCTGTCCGACGCAGGTCTGCAGGCGGGCGATCTTGCCAAGATCCTGCTCGTCGGCGGCTCGACCCGCATCCCTGCGGTACAGGAAGCGGTCAAGGGCATCACCGGCAAGGACGCGTTCAAGGGCATCAACCCCGATGAATGCGTTGCAGTCGGCGCTGCGATTCAGGGCGGCGTGCTCGGCGGCGAAGTCAAGGACGTTCTGCTGCTTGATGTCACCCCGCTGTCCCTCGGCATCGAGACCGCAGGCGGCGTATGCACCCGCATGATCGAGCGCAACACCACCATCCCGACCAAGAAGAGCCAGGTCTTTTCGACCTATGCCGATAATCAGCCGTCGGTCGAGATCCATGTGCTGCAGGGCGAGCGCGAGATGGCAGCGGGCAACAAGACGCTCGGCAAGTTCATCCTCGACGGCATCGCACCCGCACCGCGCGGTGTCCCGCAGATCGAGGTCACCTTCGACATCGACGCGAACGGCATCGTTAATGTCTCCGCAAAGGATCTCGGCACCGGCAAGGAGCAGAAGATCACGATCACCGCGTCGACCAACCTGTCCAAGGACGAGATTGACAAGGCAATGCACGAAGCGGAACAGTATGCCGCGGAGGACAAGAAGCGTAAGGAAGAGGTCGAAACCCGCAACAACGCCGAGCAGCTCGTATTCCAGAGCGAGAAGGCGCTGACCGATCTGGGCGATAAGCTGTCCGCCGACGAGAAGAGCGCGGTTCAGTCCGAGATCGACAAGGTCAAGGAAGCGCTCAAGGGCACGGACTCCGAGATGATCCGTATGGCGACCGAAAGCCTGTCGAAGAAGTTCGGCGAGCTCGCGAGCAAGATCTACCAGCAGCAAGCACCCCAGGGCGACCCGAACATGGGCGCAAACCCGGGTGCAGGTGCGCAGGGCGACTTTGTCGACGCGGACTTCACCGAGGTCAAGGACGACGATAAGAAGTAATCCATAGCGGCGATTTGGGCGGGCGCAAGCCCGCCTAAAGCTGTGTTTTGAGGGGTAATTCCAATGGCAGACAAACGAGATTATTACGAGGTGCTCGGCGTGCCCAAGGGCGCTTCGGATGACGAGATCAAGAAGGCGTACCGCAAGCTCGCCAAGAAATACCACCCCGACGTCAACAAGGATAATCCCGAGGCGGCGGAAAAATTCAAGGAAGCGGGCGAAGCCTACGAGGTGCTGTCCGACGGCTCCAAGCGCGCAAAGTACGACCAGTTCGGCTTTGCGGGCGTCGATCCAAGCTACGGCGCGGGTCAGGGCGGCGGCTTCGGCGGCTTTGACATGGGCGGCTTCGGCGATCTGGGCGATATTTTAGGCTCGATGTTCGGCGGCGGCTTTGGCGGCGGTCGACAGAGCCGTCAAAACGCACCACGCCGCGGCGAAACGCTGCGCAAGAGCGTCATTTTGTCCTTTGAAGAGGCCGCGTTCGGCTGCAAAAAGGAAATCACGCTCGATCGCATTGAAAACTGCGACGAGTGCGGCGGCTCGGGCGCGGCAAAGGGCACGACCGCGGACACCTGCCCCACCTGTCACGGCTCGGGCATGGTCACGCAGACCCAACGCACCCCGCTCGGCATGTTCCAAACGCAGGGCGCATGCCCGAACTGTCACGGCACGGGCAAAATCATTAAAACGCCGTGCAAAAAGTGCGGCGGCAGCGGACATTTGCGCCGCAGTCGCACGCTCGAGGTCAACATCCCCGCAGGCATTGACGACGGGCAGTCCATCCAGCTGCGCGGTCAGGGCGGCGCCGGCGCAAACGGAGGCCCGGCGGGCGATGTGCTCGTAACGATCAGCATCCGTCCCCACCCGATCTTCACGCGCGAAGGCTCGGATGTCATCTGTGAGATTCCGATTTCGTTCACGCAGGCGGCGCTCGGCGACACCTTACAGGTGCCGACCATCGACGGTAAGATCGAATATAAGGTGCCCGAAGGCACGCAGACCGGCACGGTGTTCCGTATGCGCGGCAAGGGCATCCAGAATGTGAACGGACGCGGGCGCGGCGACCAGTTCGTGCGCGTCAACATCGAGGTCCCTAAGAACCTGTCCGACAAGCAGAAAAAGCTGCTGCGCGATTTTGAGGAATCCGCGACCGATGACAACCAGAGCCAACGCAAGAGCTTCTGGGATAAGGTGCGCGACGCATTTTCCGATAAATAAAAACAAAAAGGAGTGTCATTGCGACACTCCTTTTTGTTGTTTTTCGCGCTTTTTGCGGGCGCGCAGTGCGCGGAAAAAGTCACGCAGCACCTGTGCGCACTCTTCTCCGAGCAGCCCCGCGACCACCTCGGGTTTATGGTTATAGCCCAGCTCGAACAGGTTGACAAGTGTACCGCACGAACCTGCTTTTTCATCCGGCGCCCCGTAATACACCGTGCGGATGCGCGCGTTGATGATGGCACCCGTGCACATCGGGCAAGGCTCAAGCGTAACATACAGGTCGCACCGGTGCAGCCGCCAACCGCCGAGCTTCTTGCACGCCTTGTCGATCGCCTCGATCTCGGCATGGTGCAGCGCGTTCTTTTTGGTTTCACGCCGATTGCGGCCGCGCCCAACGATTTTGCCGTCACACACAACGACGCAGCCGACCGGCACTTCGCCCTCCGCCGCCGCTTTGTGCGCAAGTGCGAGTGCCGCTTTCATGAATTTTTCCTGCTCACTTTGCATAAGCCGCTCCTTTGCTTGTGGTAAACGTAGTATACCACATCCGCGCATAGTTGTCAGCCCTCGCGCATAGCTTGCATAGGAGGGCTTGTCACATGAAACTTTTACTCAGCATTCGCTATGCGCTCTGGGGGCCATTCACCGTACTGCTTTTTGTGCTGACCGGTGTTTATATGAGCTTTTGCTCGGGTTTTGTACAGATCTGGTGCGTCGGCCGGCTCGGCCGGCAGCTGCGCGCGGGAGGCACGGCGGCCGGTGGTATCTCACCCCTGCAGGCGCTGTTCACCTCGCTCGGCGGCACGCTCGGCGTGGGCAATCTCGCGGGTGTCGCGGCGGCGATCACACTCGGTGGGCCGGGCGCGGTGTTTTACATGCTGCTCGCAGCATTTTTCGGCATGGCGACCAAATTTGCGGAGATCGTGCTCGCAGTGCGCTTTCGTGAGCGCGTGAACGGTGCGCCGCTCGGCGGGCCGATGGTGTATCTGACGCGCGGCGCGTGCCATCCCGCGCTCGCGAAGCTGTTTTGCGTGTGCTGCGTGCTCGCGTCACTCGGCACGGGCGCGATGACCCAGTCAGGTGCGATCGCGGAGGCAGTTTCCGCGGTTACCCCGCTGTCTCCCCTGCTCGTCAGCATCGTGACCGCCGCGCTCGCCTATCCGGTGCTCGTCGGCGGCAGCCGCGCCATTGCACGCGCATCCTCAGTGCTTGTGCCGCTTATGACCGCGCTCTATTTGTTCGGCGGCGTGCTCGTGCTCGTTACCTTTCATGACCGCATCGTACCCGCACTTACGCTCATCCTGACCGATGCACTGCGCCCTGCCTCTGCGGGCGGCGGTCTTCTCGGCATCGTGACCGCGCACGCCGTGTCTGATGGCTTTGCCAAGGGCGTGTTCTCGAATGAGGCGGGCATGGGCTCCGCGCCTATTGCCCACGGCTGTGCAGACAGTATCAGCCCGTGCGACGAGGGCGTGCTCGGCGCGGTCGAGGTCTTTGTCGATACCTGCGTTGTGTGCCTGCTGACCGCGCTCGTCATTCTGGTCACGGGCACGCAGCACAGCGGAGCAACCGGACTTGCGCTCACGACCCACGCGTTTTCAAGCGTTTTCGGTGCGGGTTCTGGCATTTTTATCTGCGTGACCGTGTGCTTTCTCGCGTTTTCTACCATTTTGGGCTGGAGCTTCTACGGGCTTGCGTGCCTGCGCTTCCTGACCGGCGGCGACCGGCTGCAAAAGCCCTATCTGGTGCTCCTCATGCTGTCGGTCGCGCTCGCAGCGCATTTTCCGCTCGATACGCTGCTGCTGCTCGCTGATCTCGCGGCAGCACTCATGGCGTTCCCGAACCTCATCGGACTGTGGACGCTTGCGCCCATTGTCCGCGCAGAAACCGACAAATACTTAAAGAAATGACCGCCGAAGCGGTCATTTCTTTGCCTTATTTTTGTGCGCGGATGAATTTTGCGGCTTCCATGCCCGCGACCGCACCCTCGTGGGCTGCCTTGACGATCTGCTTGAGGCCGCCCGTGCAGTCGCCCGCGGCAAACAGCCCGGGCACATTGGTCGCCATGTGCGCATCCACAAGAATGCGGCCGTTTTCGGTCAGTGCGCCGAGCTTGCGCGCGAGCGCATCGCTGCCCGCCACGCCGAGCGCGATGAAAATGCCCTCGATCGGCAGCCAGCCGCCGTCGTCGAAGCGCGCGGAGCGCAGCTTGCCCTGTCCGTCGAGCGCCGCGACGACGCGCGTGTCCACGAGCAGCCCGTCCGGTAAGTGCTCGGGCGCAGGTGCGCCGTTCGTGAGCAGCGTGACCGAACCCGCGACCGGCAGCAGATCCGCCGCCTCGTGCAGCGCATAATCGCCCGCACCGAGAACCGCGACATCCTTGCCGCGATAGAAAAACGCGTCGCAGATCGCGCAATAGCTCACGCCCGCGCCCTCAAATTCGCGCAGACCGGGCAGCGGCGGGGTCGTGCGCTGGGCGCCGGTAGCGAGCACGATAGCCTTTGCGGGATAGCGATCCGCCAGACCCACCGCGACCAGACTGTCCTCGAACGCGA
Source organism: Intestinibacillus massiliensis (assembly GCA_029267335.1). Lineage (GTDB taxonomy): Bacteria > Bacillota > Clostridia > Oscillospirales > Butyricicoccaceae > Intestinibacillus > Intestinibacillus massiliensis_A. The sequence goes on from JAJUJC010000004.1 coordinate 232,697, forward strand.
GCGACACGATCTCGTCGTGCACGATGTGCGCGCCCAGACGCTCCGCCTGCGCCAGTCCGCGTGTCAGCAGTTCCTCTCCCGTGATCGGCTCGGGGAACCCATAATAGTTTTCGAGCAGCTCGGTCTTGCCGAGTGCGCCGCTGTCCTTGCTCAAAATCGTGACCGACAGCCCCGCGCGCAGCGCATATACCGCCGCGCTCACGCCGCCGGGACCGCCGCCGATTACCACAACATCGTTCATGATATGATCTCCTTTGTTCCATCAGCGGCTGTAAACCGCTCTGTGCATGGTCTTTTTCCCACTATAGCATATTTTTGCACCGCACACAAGCGCTCATTTTGTACCCGCCTTCGGGCATTTGCGTTTCCACCAGCCCGAAACATAGAACCCACCCGACAGCAGTGCCGCGACCGTCCATCCGAACGGCCACGACGACCAGATACCGGTCGCGCCGAAGTGCGCGCTCAGCACGAACGCGAGCACGACGCGCAGCGCCAAATCACTGAACGTCGCGATCATGAAGGCGACCATATCGCCTGCGCCGCGCAGCACACTGTCCGCCATCAGTTTCATGGAAATCACCAGATAGAACGGCGACACGATGCGCAGGAACGTGCGCCCGACCTCGATGACCGCGGTGCTGTCCGCGTCGACGAACAGGCGCATGACCCACCCGCCGCCGAAGAAATACAGCAGCGCACACGGCAGCGCGATGCCGAGCGCCATGACCGCGCCCGCGTTGAAGCCGCGCTTGACGCGATCGAGCCGCGCCGCGCCGATGTTCTGCGCCGCAAAATTAGATTGTGCACTTGCGAGCGTTGTAAACCCGGTAATTGCAAAGGTATTGAGCTTGACTGCACCCGAATAGCCCGCGATGACCGCCGCGCCGTAGTGGTTGACGAGCCGCTGAATGAGCAGGTTGCCGACCGAGATAAAGCTCTGCTGCAAAATGCTCGGGATCGCGACCGCGCTGATCCGTCCGAGCATGGGGAGCGAAAACAGCTGCGTCTCCCCCTCGTGTGGTACGGTGCGCAGGCGGCGCAGCAGCGCCACAAGCGCGAGCACCGAAGATACACCCTGTGCAAGGAAGGTCGCCCACGCGACGCCCGCGACACCCATGTGGAACGCCGTGACAAACAAGACGTCGAGCACGATGTTTCCGAGCGAGGACGCGATGAGAAAGTACAGCGGCGTGCGGCTGTCGCCGAGCGCGGTAAATACGCCCGTGCAGATGTTATAGAGGAACAAAAACGCCAGACCCGCGATATAAATATTCAAATAGACTGCCGCATCCGCGAAAATATCATCCGGCGTGCGCAGCAGGTGCAGCAACGCGCCCGAGGTCATCACCCCTGCGGCGGTCAGCACCAGACTGATGCCGAGGATGGACACAGTCGATGTGTTGATCGCGGTTTTCATGCGTCCGTACTCGCGCGCGCCGAAAAGCTGCGACACCACGACCGATGCGCCGATGTTTGCGCCCGTTGCGACCGCCATGAACAGCATCGTGATGGGATAAGACGCGCCGACCGCGGCGAGCGCCGCTGCGCCGATGAACCGCCCCGCGACCACACTGTCGACGATGTTATAAAGCTGCTGAAAAATCACGCTGATGAGCATGGGAATGGAAAATTTCCATAGAATCTTGGACGGGCTGCCCGTCGTCATATCGGTTATCATATCGTCCTCCCACTGTCCTGCGCAAAGCAAGCGCCCCGCCGAAGCTACGGCGGGGCGCTTGTCATACGCTGCTGATTCAGTCGATCACACGCACGCGGATCATGCCGCCGAGCGCCTTGAGCGCTGCGATCATCGCATCATCCGGCTGCACATCGACATCCATGATGGTATAAGCAAAATCGCCGCGCGAGCGATTGCCCATGTTCTCGATATTTGTGCCCTTGCCCGAAAGCACACCGGTGATCGCGCCGATCATGTTCGGAATGTTCTTGTGGATCATGCAGATGCGCGTGCCCTTTTCGCGCGGTACCTTGAGGTTCGGGAAGTTGACCGAGTTGCGGATGATGCCCTTTTCCAGGTAATCGCGCACTTCCTGCACCGCCATGACCGCGCAGTTATCCTCGCTCTCGCCGGTAGACGCGCCGAGGTGCGGGAACACGATCGCATTCGGCTGCGCAAGCATGCGCTCGGTCGCGAAGTCGCTGACGTAGCATGCGCACTTGCCGCTTTCGAGCGCCGCGACCATTGCGGTCTCATCGACCAGCTCGCCGCGCGCGAGGTTGATCACGCGCACGCCATCCTTCATCAGGGCAAGCGCGTCCGCGCCGATGATGCCGCGCGTTGCGTCCATCAGCGGCACATGCACGGTGATATAGTCGCATTCCTTGAAAATATCCTCGATCTCGGTCACATGCTTGACGCTGCGGCTGAGTGCAAGCGCTGCATCGACCGACAGGAAGGGATCATAGCCATAGACTTCCATGCCCAGACCGATCGCCGCGTTTGCGACCTTGACGCCGATCGCGCCCAGACCGATGACACCGAGTTTCTTGCCCTCGATCTCGGGGCCGGCAAAGTTTGCCTTGCCTTTTTCCGCCATGGGGCCGATCTGCTCGCCGTTGCCCGCGAGCGTACGCGTCCACTCGATGCCCTGCACGAGCTTGCGCGAGGACATGAGCAGTCCCGCAATGACAAGCTCCTTGACCGCATTCGCATTCGCGCCCGGGGTGTTGAATACAACGATGCCCTGCTCGGCACACTGATCGAGAGGAATGTTGTTGACGCCCGCACCTGCGCGCGCGATGCACTGCAGGTTCTCGGGGAACACGGTGTCGTGCAGCTTCGCGGAGCGCACGAGCACAGCGTCGTAATTGTCGAATTCCTCGCCGCAGACGTACTGATCCGCAGGCAGAAGATCGGTGCCGATCTTGGCAATTTTATTAAAAAGCTTTACCTGATACATGATACCCTCACTTATTCTCCTGCTCAAACTTCTTCATGAACGCAATGAGGTGCTCTACGCCCTCGAGCGGCATCGCATTGTAGATCGACGCACGCATGCCGCCGACCGAGCGGTGGCCCTTAAGGTTCGTCATGCCGTCTGCGATGGACTCCTTGACGAACTTCGCGTCCAGCTCTTCGTTGCCGGTGCGGAACGTGACGTTCATGTTGGAACGGCTGTCCGGACGCGCGACACTCTTGTAGAAATCAGTCGAATCAAGATAATCGTAGAGCAGATTTGCCTTCTTTTCGTTCATCTTCTGCATCTCAGTGAGACCGCCGATGGACTCGATCCACTCGAGCACGAGGCCGAGGATGTAAATGGCATAGGTCGGCGGGGTGTTGGGCATAGAGTCCTTATCCGCCATGAGCTTCCAGTCAAGGATCTGGGGCATGTTCTCGCGGTAGTTGCCGAGCAGGTCCTCGCGCACGATGACGACGGTCAGACCGGCGGGGCCCATGTTCTTCTGCGCGCCCGCCATGATGACACCGTACTTCGTCACGTCGATGGGCTTCGACAGAATGTTCGAGGACATATCCGCGACGACCGGTACGCCTGCGGGCGTTTCGGGATCATAGTGCCACTCGGTACCGTAGATCGTGTTGTTTGCGCAGATGTAGAAATAGTCCGCGTCCGCGTTCAGCTGCAGCTCGGACTGTGCAGGGATATGGTCAAAGCCGGTCTCCTCAGTCGTTGCGGCGATCGAAACGGTGCCGAACTTCTTCGCTTCCTTCGCCGCGCTCTTGGCGAAGTGACCCGTGACGGCGTAATCCGCCTTGCCGGTCTTCATGAGGTTGAGCGGGATCGCGGAGAATTGCAGCGTCGCGCCGCCCTGCAGGAAGAGAACCTTGTAGTTGTCCGGGATGTTCATCACACGGCGCAGGCGCTCCTGGGTATCCTTGATAATGCCATCGTAGACCTTAGATCGATGGCTCATCTCCATAACACTCATACCTGAGCCCTGACAGTTCGTCATTTCTGAAGCGGCCTTTTCGAGAACCGGCAGCGGGAGCATGGACGGACCTGCGGAGAAGTTGTAGATTCTAAAGTCTGACATTTTGAGGTACCTGCCTTTCATTTTTTGCGTTTGCACGCGCGCCGCGTTCATCATGCGGTGCGTACTTATAATTATAATACCGCACGCTTACAAAACGCAAGGTTCACCTTCCATTTTATTTATGGTATAATATCTAAAAATGTCGAATGCGAAGCACGCGCTGTGAACGATTTCCATAGTTTGCGCTGCTAAATCGTTTTTGCATGCCATTTCCTTTTATCCTGCAAAACGGTGCGACCAAAGGAGGACTTTCCCATGAACCACCCCACCGGCGGCGCGCCGCTCTACGAGGCGCTGCAAGCGCTTGCCGCGCGCGATACCGCCCGCTTCCACATGCCCGGACACAAGGGCAAGCCGGTTTTTGACGCGTTCGCAAACGTGTTCGAGATCGACTTCACCGAGACCTACGGCACGGGCAACCTCTACGAGGGCACCGGTCCCATCCGCGCCGCGGAAGCGCGCGCCGCCGCACTCTATAAGGCGGCGGACTGCCACTTCCTGACCGGCGGCTCGACACAGGGCGTGCACGCGATGCTCTATGCCGCGTGCGGCGCGGGCGGTGTGATCGCGCTCGACCGTTCCGGGCACAAAAGCGCGCTTTCCGCGTGCGCACTGTTCGATCTGACGCCGCATTTCGTGCACCCCGAGTCGGTCGAGCCGTTCGGCTTCCGCGCGCACCTCGCGCCCGACGAGGTCGAGGAAACGCTGCGCGCCCGTCCCGACATCCGTGCGCTGCTCGTCGTGTCGCCCAACTATTACGGCGTGCGGCAGGACTTGCCCGCGCTCGCGGCGATCTGCCACAAGCACGGACGGCTGCTGCTCGTCGATGCCGCGCACGGGGCGCATTTTCCCGCGCTCGGTCTGCCCTCCCCCATTGAGGAGGGCGCGGATGCCACCGTGCTTTCCGCACACAAAACGCTGCCCGCGCTCGGACAGGGCGCATATCTGCTCTTTGCCGATACGATGAACGGCGCGCGGCTGCGCGAAGGCGAGGCGATGGTCGGCACGTCCAGCCCGTCCTATCCCGTGATGGCATCGCTCGATCTCGCACGCGTATGGCTCGAGGGCACGGGTGGCGAAGCCTACCGCGCCGCCGCGCTCGAAAGTCGGCATCTGCGCGATACGATCGCCGCGCATACGCCCTTTATTCCCGTCACGCCGCGCGATTTTCCCGCGCTCGACCCCTGCCGCCTGACTGTATGCACTGCCGCGACCACACTGACCGGTCATGCGCTCGCGGACGCGCTCTTTGCGCGGCACGAAGTCGCGTGCGAAATGGCGGATGACCGCAACATTGTGTTCATCCTGAGCGGCGCGGACAGTCCGTTCGATGTGCTGCGGCTGAGTCGCGCGCTCGCAAGCGAGGGTAAAAGTGCGCAACGCGCGCCGCTGCCCGCCCCCATTCCGCCGCTGCCCCATGCCGAGCGCGTGCTGTCCGTGCGGCAGGCATGGTTTTCCCCGCACGAAAACGTGCCGCTGACCCGCGCTGCGGGACGCGTGTGTGCGCGCGCGGTCACGCCCTATCCGCCCGGCATCCCGCTGCTGTGGCCGGGCGAGAAAATAACCGCTGCGCACATTGAATTCCTACTGCAAAGATGCTATACTGAAACTGAACAAATCTCCGTCATTTGTTCGTAATGCAACCGGTTATTGCGGCAAAGGAGGGAAACCTATATGAAAATGCTGCTTGCGATCATCAATTCCGACGACGCGCCGAGCGTCATGGGAAACCTCATGAAGCAGGGTTACCAGATCACCAAGCTCGCGACAACGGGCGGTTTCCTGCGCGCGGGCAACGTCACGATTCTCATCGGACTGGAGGAAGAGCAACTCGAGCGCGCGCTTTCCATCATCCGCACCTATTCTTCTTCGCGCAAACAGGTCATCCCAACGACCGCGGAAATGGGCATGGGCTTCTACCCCACCCTGCCGGTCGAGGTCGAGGTCGGCGGCGCGACGGTATTCGTGCTGGGCGTCGAGCGCTTCGAGAAGCTGTAATATGGCACAAACGACACGCTCCGCGGAGCAGATCTTCCGCGCGTTGACCGCGGGACGCTTTCCCCAGACCATTTTGCTGACCGGTGAGACCGGCAGTGGCAAGACCGCGCTCGCAAACCGTCTCGCCGCCGCGCTGCTGTGTACCGGCGACGCACCCCGTCCGTGCGGTGTGTGCGGCGCGTGCCGCAAGCTCGCGCATGACGTGCATCCCGATCTGACCATCCTGGACGAGGGCGACGCGGACATCAAGGTCGACCGCGCACGCGCGCTGCGCAGCGAGATCGCGGTGCGCCCGAACGACGGCGAGCGCCGCGTGGTCATCGTGTTGGGCGCGCACCACATGAACCCCTCGGCGCAGAACGCGCTGCTCAAGACCCTGGAAGAGCCGCCCGACTACGCCTTTTTCATCCTGACAAGCGACAAGCCCGGGCTGCTGCTGCCGACCATCCTGTCGCGCTGCACAAAATACGAGCTTGCGCCCGCCGCCGCTGCGGACGAGCCGGACGAGGCGCTCGTCGCACTCGCCAAGCCCATCGTGGGCGCGCTCGGCATGGGCGACGAGATCTCCCTGCTGCGCGCGTCGATGGCGCTCGAAAAACAGCCCCGACCGACGCAGCGCGCGCTGCTTTTGCTGTTGCGCACCGCGGTGCGCGACGCGCTGTTTGCGTCAAGCGGTCTGTCCGGTCGGCTGCTGCCCGCGTTGTCGGGCGAGACTGCCGCGCTTGCGCGCGCGGTCGACGCCGAGCGGCTGCTCCGGCTGTCCGGCTTCCTCGTCACCCTCGGTGACCGGCTCGACGTGAACGCGGCTTCCGCTGCGACGAGCAGCGCGCTCACCGCGGGTGCGTTCACCATTTGCTACGCTCCTTAATCTCAAATTTTATGCGGGAGGATCACTTCTTGATCAATATTATCGGCGTCCGATTCAAAAAAATCGGCAAGCTTTATTACTTTGACCCTTGCGACATGCAGGTCAAGCTGGGCGATCATGTCATCGTCGAGACCGCGCGCGGCGCGGAATACGGCGAGGTCGTGCTCGCCAACACCGAGGTGGAGGACGACAACGTCGTGCAGCCGCTCAAAAAGGTCATCCGCGTCGCCACCAAAAACGACGACGAGGTCATGCAGGAAAACGAGCGCCATGCGCGCGAAGCCTTCGACATCTGCAAGCGCAAAATCGCCGAGCACAAGCTCGACATGCATCTGGTCACCGTCGAATGCACCTTTGACCTGAACAAGATTCTGTTTTACTTCACCGCGGACGGTCGCGTTGACTTCCGCGACCTTGTCAAAGACCTTGCAGGCGTGTTCCGCACGCGCATTGAGCTGCGCCAGATTGGTGTGCGCGACGAGGCGAAGATGCTCGGCGGTTTGGGCGCATGCGGCCGTGAGCTGTGCTGTTCGTCCTATCTTGAGGACTTTCAGCCCGTGTCCATCAACATGGCGAAGGAGCAGAATCTTTCGCTCAACCCCGCGAAGATTTCCGGCACCTGCGGCCGCCTGATGTGCTGTCTCAAATACGAGCACGAGGTCTATTCCGAGCTGCAAAAGGTCACGCCGCGCGTGGGCAGCTACGTCGAAACGCCATTGGGTTGCGGCATGGTCGTTTCCGTGCAGATGCTGCGCGGTCAGTGCCGCGTGCAGCTCGACGACGATCCGGAAAACATGCAGATCATCCCCTGCGTCGACTGCCGCACGCTGCGTGCCGCCAAGGGGCGCGGCAAGCCGATGAGCGCGCGTCCCGGTGCGCACGAGAGTGCCCCTGCATCCGATACGCCGCGCGCAGCAGCTGGCGACTGCCGCACATCCGACGCGCCCGCAGGCGACCGTCCTGCCCGCCCGCCGCACGAAAAACGTGAGCGACGCGACGATCGTCCCGCCCGCCCCGCGCCTGCGCCTGCTCCTGCTGCGCGCGCTGCGGAGGAGACAACGGACGCCGCTGCCGTCGAGGGCGGGGAGGGTGAAAACAAGCCGCGCCGGCGCTCTCGCCGCGGCGGCCGCCGCCGTCACAAGCACCCCGAGGACGAGGGTGCATTGCAGCCCGCAACCTCGGAAGAATAAGCGCAATACCGTCCACTTGAGGCCGCTCCGGATGACACGCCGGAGCGGCTTTTTTTGCGTGGCGCGCGCGCACCTGCCGCGCTTTGCTTGCAATGCGTGCTGCCCTGTGCTATAATTTAGTTAGTCTACTAAAGTTTTATAGGGAGGGAGCGTCTGTGACAGCTTACGATCAGATCAACAGCTTTTTGGTCGATATTTGGAGTCGTATCGGCAAAATTGAAGAACGCGCGCTGACCGCGGGACTGGAATCCGACGTGTCGATCACTGAGATCCACATCCTTGAAAAAATCGGGGATAATCCGCGCTGCCGCATGTCCGAGATCGCGCGTGCGCTCGGCGTGACCCTCGCGACGCTGACCGTCGCCTGTGACAAGCTCGTGACGAAGGATCTCATCTCCCGCGAGCGCGATGCGCGCGACAAGCGCGTGGTCATCGTCAGCCTGACCCCCAAGGGCATGGCGGCGTATGATTTTCACAAGCGCTTTCACGACCGCATGATCGACGCGGCGATCAGCGGTATGGACGACGACGAACAGCGCGCGCTCGGACGTGCGCTCGACAAGCTGCAAACCTTTTTTGAGGAGCTTGCAGAAGCCTGACCCCCGGATAGAAAGGACACCCACCCTTGGACAGTCTGCTTTTCAGCCTGAACGCGACCATTCCGATCTTCGCGGTCATCTTCATCAGCTATTTGCTGCGTCGGCGCGGCATCCTGCCCGAAGCCTTCCTGACCGGCGCGGACCGGTTCACATTTCGCGTGCTGCTGCCCGTTCTGCTCTTCCGCGACATCGCGGGCGGACGCATTTCCGAGCAGTTTGACGCGCGTTTTCTGCTGTACTGTGTCGCGGTAACGACGGTCATGTTCGCCGCGGTCTGGCTCGGCGCAGAGCTCTTTCTCAAAGAGCGTGACAGCATCGGCGCATTCACACAGGGCGCTTTTCGCTCCTCGCTTGCGATTTTTGGCATCGCTTTTGCACAGAATATCTACGGCAGCGCGGGACTTGTGCCGCTGATGATCGTCGCAGTCGTGCCGCTCTTCAACATTTTTTCGGTCATCGTGCTCACCGTGCGCTCCCCCGGTCGGGCGACCGGCGCGGGCGCGATGCGCAAATGCGTGCGCGGCATCCTGACGAACCCCCTCATCATTGGCATCGTACTCGGTGTCCCGTTTGCGGTGTTTGGCGTTGATTTCCCGCCGGTTGCCGCAAAAACGCTGAACTATTTTGCGTCTATGGCGACCCCGCTCGCGCTCGTGACGATCGGCGGCGGCTTTGAGGGCAGCAAGGCGATCAAAAAGCTGCGCCCGACGCTCGTCGCGTCCGCGCTCAAGCTGCTTCTCCTGCCTGCGATCTTCCTGACGATCGGCTACGCGCTCGGTTTTCGCGATCAGGCGCTCGTCGCGCTGCTCGTCATGCTCGGCACACCGAGCACCGTCACCTGCTATCTCATGTGCAAGAACATGGGCGGCGACTATGTATTGTCGTCAAGCATCATTGTGGTCACGACCGCGCTTTCCGCCGTGACCCTGACCGCCTTTCTCTACATCCTGCGCGCCCTCGGCGCCATCTGAAACCGGAGGAACTCTCTATGGCGATCAACAAATACATGCGCGCCGCGCTGCGTGCGCTGTCTTACCCGGACATCGACGTGACGCGTCACTACCTGCTCGTGCGGCAGGCGACCCGCGTCACCCACCCGCCTCTGCCGGATGAGTGCCCCTCGTTCCCCTTTTCCGTGCCAAACGGCGACCACGAGGTGCCCTGCCGTCTGTTTACACCCCATCTCGCCATCGAGCCGCTGCCGCTCATCCTGTTTGCACACGGCGGCGGATGGATCGCGGGCGACGTATCGACCTACAGCCGCGTATGCCAGAACCTTGCCGAGTGCACGGGGCACATGGTGCTCTCGGTCGATTATCGGCTTGCGCCCGAGTATCCGTTCCCCGCGGGGTTCGACGACTATTACGCCGTCGCCAAGGCGCTCTTTACCGCACCTTTTCTGCCCGTGCTGCCGCACGAGATCACGGTCATGGGCGATTCCGCAGGCGGCAATCTGACCGCCGCGCTGTGCCTGCGCGCACGCGACGAGGGTTGGTTTGCGCCGCACCGTCAGATCCTGCTCTATCCCGCGTGCGCGGGCGACCACGACCCCGCGACCTCGCCCTATGAATCGCTGCGTGAGAACGGCGAGGGCTATCTTCTGACGACCAAGCGCGTGTGCGAGTACATGTCGCTCTACTGCGCCGACCCTGCCGACCGCACGAATCCCTATTTTGCGCCGCTTGCCGCGCTCGATCTGTCGCGGCAGCCCAATACGCTCATCGTCACCGCGCAGTACGATCCGCTGCGCGACGAAGGCGAAGCGTATGGCGCACGCCTGCTTGCGGACGGCAACCGCGTGACCGTGCGCCGCATGCCGGACGCGCTGCACGGATTTTTCAGCCTGCCGCCGCGTTTTTCCACGGTGCAGACCTGCTACCGCCATATCAATGATTTTTTACACGAACCCTGAGAGCGAGGTGCCGCGATGAACCCCCCGAAAAAGTGGAGGCGGCTGGACAATGCCGCCAAAATATTCCCCCCGAACAGCACCGGACGCGATCCCAAGGTGTTTCGCTTCACCTGTGAGCTGACCGAACAGGTCGGGCCGGACGCGCTGCGCCGCGCCGCAAAGCGCACGCTGAGCGAATTTCCGTTTTTCCGCTACACGCTGCGCCACGGCGTGTTCTGGTACTATCTGGAGGACACTGACCTGCCCGCGACGATCGAGGAAGAGGACGACGCACCCTGTCAGCCGCTCTATCTCGGCGCGACCTCCCCGCTGTTTCGCATCCTCTACTACCGCAATCGCATCAGTCTGGAGGTCTACCATGTGCTGACCGATGGCACGGGCGCGCTGCAATTCCTGCGCACGCTCGTGTGCCGCTATTTGCAGGAGGCGCACCCCGACGTGCTCGCGGACGCAGAACTGCCGCTCGGGTTCGACGCATCGTCGTTCCAACGCATGGGCGACAGCTTCGACAAGTACTACACGGGCGGACGCTGCCGACAGGAACACGACCCGCGCGCCTACCGCATCCGCAGCGAAAAGCTGCGCCGTTTCGGTCTGCGTGTGACGATCGGAGAGACCTCCGTATCTGCGCTGCTCGCGCAGGCGCGTGCGCGCGGCACGACCGTTACCGCGCTGCTCGGCGCGTGTCTGCTCGTATCCGTCGGGCAGGAAATGGCGCTGCGCGATCGCAAAAAGCCGGTCGTTGTCACGGTTCCGGTCAATCTGCGCAATTATTTTCCTTCCGAGACTGCGCGCAACTTTTTCAGCGTCGTCAACCTCGGACTGGATTTCAGCCGCACGCCGTGCGAACTGGAGCCTGCCATCGCCGCGCTGACCGCGGTCATGCATGAACGGCTGACCCGCGAGTATCTGCAAAACCGGCTCAACGCGCTTGCGGGCTTGGAGCACAATCCGTTTCTGCGCGTGTTGCCGCTTGCGCTCAAGGACCCGGTCATGCGCTTTGCAGGCAGCCTTGCGGACACCGCCGCGACCGTATCGCTTTCGAACGTCGGCAAGGTCACGATGCCCGACGCGCTCGCGCCCTATATCCGCAAGTTCGATGTGTTTATCACGACCGGCGGTCTCCAGATCTGCTCGTGCTCCTACGGCGACACGCTGTCCATCGCGTTCACCTCGGCGTTTCAGTCGACCGACATTGAGCAGCGCTTTTTCCGCATGCTGACCGCGCTCGGTCTGTCCGTCACGATCAGCTCCAACGGACAGCCGTCCGGCGAAGAAACGGAGGAATGACCCATGAAATACTGTCCCGCGTGCAAGGTCTCGGTCACGGGCTACGGCGCGTGCTGCCCGCTGTGTCAGGGCGAGCTGCGCGGCGAGGGCGAGCCTTCGCCCTTCCCCACCATCGAAACGACGCGCACACACAAGCTGTTTTTACGGCTTCTGGTGTTCATTTCCCTCGTTTCCGTGCTCATTTGCGTGATCGTCGACCACCTCATCCCGACGACCGTCGCATGGTCGTGGTTCGTCGTCGCAGGGGTCGCGTGCGTGTGGCTCAGTCTGGGTATTGCGCTGCGCAAACGCCGCGACCTGCTCAAGAACATCTCGTGGCAGGCATTCGTCATCAGCATGCTGTCCATCGGCTGGGATGTGTTCACGCGCTGGCGCGGTTGGTCGGTCAATTATGTCGTGCCCTGCGTGTTCCTTGTCATGATGCTGCTTACCCCGCTGCTTGCGCGCATTTTGCGTCTGCCGCGCAGCGCCTATCTGGTGTATTTCTGTCTGGTCGCGGGCTTCGGACTCATCCCCGCGATCTTCCTGCTGACCGGACTCGTCACGGTGCCGCTGCCGAGCCTGCTTTCGGTCGGCGCGAGCCTGATCTCGCTCGTCGCAATGTGCGTATTCAGCGGGCCGGTGCTGCTCGAAGAACTGCACCGCCGCTTCCATTTGTGAGCATGCTCATCCGAAAGGCTGAGCATGCTCAGCTTCTTTCCGGAGGGATCGTATGCTGACCTATATGCTTGACCCGTCGCGCAAAACGCCGCTTTACGAGCAGCTTTATACCGCCATTCGCGACGATATTGTATCCGGCGTGCTGCGCAGCCGCGAGAAACTGCCCTCCAAGCGTAAGCTCGCAGCGCATTTGCGTGTCAGTCCGGTGACGATCGAGACCGCCTACGGACAGCTTGTCGCGGAGGGCTACCTTGAGAGCGCGCCCAAGCGCGGCTACTTTGTGCAGACGCTGTCGTCCGTGCAGCCGCCGCGCGGCAATGCGCCGCAATCTGCCCCCGTGCCCCCCGCCGCGCCGGTCGACGACTGCCGCTATGACTTCCGCACGAACGTGGTCGACACCGACTGCTTTCCGTTTTCCATCTGGGCGAAGCTGCTGCGTGGCGTGCTCACCGAGCGTTCGCACGAGCTGCTGCGTGCGCCCGACCCGCAGGGCGCGCCCGTACTGCGCGAGGAGATCCGGCGCTATCTGTATCAGTATCGGGGCATCGAAGTCGACATTGACCAGATCATCGTGGGCGCAGGTTCGGAGTATCTGGTCGGTCTGCTCATTCAGCTTTTGGGGCGTGATAAGGTCTATGCGCTCGAAAATCCTGGCTACCCCAAGCTGTATCGCAGCTTCGAGGCGAGCGGTGCGACCGTGCTGCCGCTGCCGCTCGACCGCCACGGTCTGCGTGAGGATCGCCTGCGCGACGCCGCGCCCGATATCGTCTATTTAACACCCTCGCACCACTTCCCGCTTGGCGTGGTGATGCCCGCTGCGAGACGGCTTGCGCTGCTGCGTTGGGCGGAGGAGGACGCGCATCGCTATCTCATCGAGGATGATTACGACAGCGAATTTCGCTATTCCTCGCGCCCGATCCCCGCGCTCAAGGGGCTTGACCGTGCCGATCGCGTCATTTACCTCAACACCTTCGCGAAGAGCCTCGCGCCCTCGCTTCGTATCGGCTATGTCGTGTTGCCGCGCCCGCTTGCGCAGCAGTTTCGCGAGCGGCTCGGGTTCTATTCCTCGACCGTGCCGAGTTTTGAGCAGTACACCCTTGCGGAATTTCTGCGCACGGGCGCGTTTGAACGCCATATCAGCCGCAGCCGCAACCTGTACAAAGCGCGGCGCGACGCACTATTGGATGCGTTCGCGCACAGCCCGCTTGCACCCGTCGTCCATTTATCGGGAGCGGACGCGGGTCTGCACCTGCTCGCGCGCGTGGAAAACGGCATGGACGAGCACACGCTCATCGCACGCGCACACGACGCGGGTGTGCGCGTGTACGGTCTGTCGAGCCACTATCTGAGTGCATTCGCGCCCTGTCCCGCCGCGACGATCCTGCTCGGCTATGCAGGCGTACCGACCGAGGACATTGAGGGCGCCGTCGCACAGCTCACGCAGGCATGGTATAACAAAACGTAATTATTTTTTATTTCATAGCAATATGTATAAAAAGAGACTGCCCCCAGGCAGTCTCTTTCGTATGTTAAAAAAGCTCTATTCTGCGCCCGCGTCGGAGCAAAGCAACCTGAAAGATTGTCCACTTTGTCGACAATTTCAAAAGCGGTGTGACCACATGGTCACACCGCTTTTCATTGGGTTTCTTAGTATGCTACGCCCTGCCACAGCATTGCATCGCAGACCTTCTCGAAGCCGCCGATGTTTGCGCCGGCGACCAGATTGCCCGGCATGCCGTACTTTGCAGCGGACTCCGTGCAGGTCTTGTAGATGTTGATCATGATCTGATGCAGCTTTGCATCGACCTCTTCAAAGGTCCAGCTCAGGCGCTGGCTGTTCTGGCTCATTTCCAGACCGGAGGTTGCAACGCCGCCCGCGTTTGCAGCCTTTGCAGGCCCGAAGAGTACGCCCGCCTGCTGGAATGC